>NZ_JBHVQN010000024.1:0-1262 GCF_042886615.1 Gottfriedia sp. NPDC057991 | reverse complement strand
CTGGGGAAGGCTCGTCCTCCCAGGGTTAGTCAGGACCTAAGCCGAGGCCGAAAGGCGTAGGCGATGGACAACAGGTTGATATTCCTGTACCACCTCATTTCCGTTTGAGCGATGGAGGGACGCAGAAAGATAGGGTAAGCGCGCTGCTGGATATGCGCGTCCAAGCAATTAGGCTGATGTGTAGGCAAATCCGCACATCATAAGGCTGAGTTGTGATGGCGAGGGAAATATAGTACCGAAGTTCCTGATTCTACGCTGCCAAGAAAAGCTTCTAGCGAGGAAATAGGTGCCTGTACCGCAAACCGACACAGGTAGGCGAGGAGAGAATCCTAAGGTGAGCGAGAGAACTATGGTTAAGGAACTCGGCAAAATGACCCCGTAACTTCGGGAGAAGGGGTGCTCTTTTGGGTGTATGCCCGGGAGAGCCGCAGTGAAAAGGCCCAAGCGACTGTTTAGCAAAAACACAGGTCTCTGCGAAGCCGCAAGGCGAAGTATAGGGGCTGACGCCTGCCCGGTGCTGGAAGGTTAAGAGGAGGGGTTATCCCTTACGGGAGAAGCTCTGAATTGAAGCCCCAGTAAACGGCGGCCGTAACTATAACGGTCCTAAGGTAGCGAAATTCCTTGTCGGGTAAGTTCCGACCCGCACGAAAGGCGTAACGATTTGGGCACTGTCTCAACCATAGACTCGGTGAAATTATAGTACCTGTGAAGATGCAGGTTACCCGCGACAGGACGGAAAGACCCCGTGGAGCTTTACTGCAGCTTGATATTGAATTTTGGTACAGCTTGTACAGGATAGGTAGGAGCCTGAGAAGCCGGAGCGCTAGCTTCGGTGGAGGCGTCGGTGGGATACTACCCTGGCTGTATTGAAATTCTAACCTAGAGCCGTGATCCGGCTCGGAGACAGTGTCAGGTGGGCAGTTTGACTGGGGCGGTCGCCTCCTAAAGAGTAACGGAGGCGCCCAAAGGTTCCCTCAGAATGGTTGGAAATCATTCGAAGAGTGTAAAGGCATAAGGGAGCTTGACTGCGAGACCTACAAGTCGAGCAGGGACGAAAGTCGGGCTTAGTGATCCGGTGGTTCCGCATGGAAGGGCCATCGCTCAACGGATAAAAGCTACCCCGGGGATAACAGGCTTATCTCCCCCAAGAGTCCACATCGACGGGGAGGTTTGGCACCTCGATGTCGGCTCATCGCATCCTGGGGCTGTAGTCGGTCCCAAGGGTTGGGCTGTTCGCCCATTAAAGCGGTACGCGAGCTGGG
>NZ_JBHVQN010000023.1:0-1952 GCF_042886615.1 Gottfriedia sp. NPDC057991 | reverse complement strand
TTTCCGGTTCATCTTCTCCATATGCTGAACTTCAATGACGTGATTCATAGTGGTCACTTTTACAACATCATTTGGAGCTATGAAAACCGCGTCACCATTGCGTTTATCCATCCATTTCCCCTCAATTTTTCCTGTAATGTTTAATTAAAATCAAGTTAATAATAAAGAACCCCAAATCCGAAGTCAGTTTTTCAACAAAAATTAGCGTCCTTTTCCCAAATAGTCCCTATACAATTCCTTAATAGCAAACTCAATTACAGCATCTTTTGAAACTCTTCCAAATTCATTGTGTTTTGTAAAATGTTCGGCTAATAACTCTAGCTTTTTAAATGTTTCAACAGTAATTCGAGGTCCAATTTGTTTTTTCTCTTCCATCCAAACACACTCCTAACAAGTTGTTAACATAATTCTAACATTGGAAATAATAGAATTCAAGAACAGAAAAAAGAAGCACACTCGGAATGATATTTCGTTTCCTTTTGATTCCGAGCCTCCACCCCTTACAATCCCCAAAGGCAACCGACAAGGGAAAATTCGTCCCTTATCGGCACCTCCGGAAATTGTACAGCAAGGGGTCACTCCCAATAAAAAGACTACGACATATAAAACAGGTTTAGCTTCAGAGAAAAAGAGCATAAGGAAACTCGGTGCCACCCTAAAAAAAAGGGTGTCAAACAGGCTGTGCCTGTTGAGTTTCTATGCTCTTAGAACAGGTGCCGTTTTTGAAGCCAAAGATATAGCATAGATACCCCATAGATATAGCAGGGATATACCAAAATATCTCTAGAGATACGGGTATCTATGCTATATCTCTCTACAAGATTCCTCCACACGCTTGACGGAAATGCTTCAGCATTTTAGCACTCACTCGACAGAGTGTATAAGTGCGCCATTCGGAATTTCAAAGCTTCAAATTTCACAGAGAGTGCCCATTTATACACACCCCCTAAATCGTGGTGTGACAATGGGTTCTCGCCGGCTCGAAATCGGTTTGTCATTCTGACAAATAACCCTTCGGGAAATAAAAAAAACGGCTCCATAAAGAGGAACCGTTTTGCTTCAAAAATCACGTTTTGTGTTATACTGGAGAAACGAAATTGTGTTTTCAAAATTGTCATTTTCGACATGATAACTTTTCTCGTAGTGTGGTTTTGCCGAACCCACTACTTTTTTTATGTCTCCGAACTTCATTTCTTCCCGTTCCGGCTTAACAATCCCTTTTGATTTTCGATACATATTCATTCCGGAAGGATACATGTGCAGCCGTCCGCCTTTTAAAAATTTCTTTTCCCGACCTTCTACGATCTTTGTTTGCACCTCACAGCCCTCTGAAGCCACTTTTAAGGCTGTTTCCCTGTCTTGGACATCTTCTAGGTCTATATCAGTCAAATAAGCGCTCAAATAGGCTCCTATGTTGTCTATATCCTTTAATGACTTGATTGTTACAAATCCTAAACCCCATAGACTCCTTAATTCAGCATTTTTAATATAAATCTTATCCAAATCATTAAAGCGCATTAAAACATGACAATGCCAGGCTCCACGTCCTTGTGGCTCTACCACCGATAAATAATCTATCGAACTTTCTTTCTTGTATTTATAACGCAACCTGTCGATAAAATTTTGAAAATCACTATAAAGTTTTTTCGTGTCCGTCATATTTTTCTTGTATGTCAAAGTTATATGTAATTCATTTGGCCGTCCTATAAAATTGTTATTTATCAAATAACGCAGCTTCTTAAAGGTTTGTCTCAAAGAATTATAATTTTCCTGCCGATTTTCCGAATGCTCGAACTCCCGGATCTCCCCAGTAGAGAGGTCTACAAACCTATCCTTGTCCAATTTTTTGATATTATTTTTCCGGTTCATCTTCTCCATATGCTGAACTTCAATGACGTGATTCATAGTGGTCACTTTTACAACATCATTTGGAGCTATGAAAACCGCGTCAC
>NZ_JBHVQN010000022.1:0-2139 GCF_042886615.1 Gottfriedia sp. NPDC057991 | reverse complement strand
CCTTCGGCAGTGAAGTTACATATCGTTTGTGTAAAACAGTGTGGTAATTTCCACCGTTGGGCATGGATAGGGACAAATACCATTTGCTGTATCTTGAATAATTTACTTCCATAACCTTTGTACCTTTTCTGTAAGGTCTTAGTCATATCATGAAAACTTGCCTCTGTTCTAATATTCTTTAGTTGATTGTATAACGTTTTGCGTAGATGATAGTTTAACTTATTTAGATTAATAGTAATTTGAGAGGCAACAGAATAATAGTTTTGGATTCCCATTACCACAGTATTAAAATTCCAGACAGTCTGAGTACTAGGTTTTTTCTTAACCAATTTTATAGCTTCCTTTATCTTTTGGAAGGCGTTGGCTTGTGCCTTCTTTGACATATCGGACCTTGCTACATACGTTTTTCCTTTTCTCATGGCTTTTACTGAAAAGCCAAGAAACTCGGAAGAGTTCTTCTTTAAGTTGATAATTTTGGATTTCTCTTCACTGGTTTCAAGATGTAGTCTGTTTTTTAGGAAGTCTTTCAATGCGTAATTCATTTTTATTGCCTGTGACCTTGTCCTACACAATATCTTAAAATCGTCCGCATAACGGACGATAAAGCACTCTTTCAAAGTTGTTTTCTTTAAGGACTTATATTTGCTGCCATTGTTTAAATAAGTATGGCTACTTTTAAACGTTTCCCATTGGTCACTTATCCACCAATCCAACTCATTTAATACAATGTTGGAAAGTAAAGGAGATAATATTCCTCCTTGTGGGGTACCTCTTGTAGGAATACCTTCACCTTCAATCTCTGCTTTTAACAGTTTAGATATAATAGAAAGAAGTGGTTTATCCCTTATACCTAACGACCACATTTGTTTTAGTAATTTACTATGATTAACGTTGTCAAAGAATCCTTTTATATCTACATCTATACAATGGTAGAGTCCAACTCGATTTATAAGAAACTCGAATCTAGCTTTCGCATTGTGTGTGCTTCGATTTGGTCTGAATCCATAACTATGTTTATGGAATTTCGCTTCACATATTGGCTCTAAGATTTGAAGTATACATTGTTGAAAGATTCGGTCCCAAATTGTTGGAATCCCCAAAGGTCTGGTTTTTCCTTTTCCTTTCGGAATAAAAACACGCCTTACTGTTTGGGGCTCGTAACGTCTGAACATTGCTTGAACCTTTTCTATTACCTCTGTAACTGACAGATTTATAATATCATCAATCGTTAATTTATCTGTTCCCGCAGTTTTACTACCTGTATTTCTTTTAATGTTTCGGTAGGCAAGTCGAATATTATCTTCAGAGCACATTAACTCTGTTAAATCATAGAAGTGATGACCACTGACACTTTGGGCATAAAGTATGTCAAAACAAGTTTGCATACTGTAATATTCACTGTGTCTCAGTTTCTCCCGTTTCAATAAGTCGGTTGCTCCTTTCGAAGTTAAACCTCTTTTAGTCTCACAAGAACCTTATTAATCGATAAAGAACTGCCTTACATGGTTGAATAAATCTATATTAGTCTAGTGGCTATCCCTCCATGTGGATTAGACATTTCATTGGTACTGTGCCACCACTTTCACTGATATAAAAACAAGTTATACAGTAACTAGTGTCGTTAATGTTTTCCTTGCCAACGTTTCATAGGAAGTAAGCCCTCTACGTTATCAGCTTACAATGTTGAATTATATCTATTATAGAATGAACTTAGGTGCTTCCTCTAAGCCTGTTAGCATTCATACGCCTGTAACGCATCATGGATTTTCATATTAGTTAGTTTTACTCATCCACATCTAACCTCACAATTTGGTGATATACACATTTCTATGTATCGCAGTTATAGACCCGTACATTCAGAAGTTCGTCAGCTTAACCTTTTTTGGTAGGTTTATTTGCATACTCACCATATTCATTCAACTCAAGCATCATGAATCACACCACTCCATCGAGTAGGCTTTCGCCAGCCGAACCGGTACGGTAATTTCTCACGCCTTTTCGCCGAGCTTATAACACGATCATTCTTACTTAATCCAGTGCTATCCGACTAAGAGAGAACCCTTCAAGGCGTTACCCAATCATTTGATTCTTCGATATAATCCTTCAATTCCGAAAGGAACTGTCTAGCCTTTACTAGAG
>NZ_JBHVQN010000021.1:0-2291 GCF_042886615.1 Gottfriedia sp. NPDC057991 | reverse complement strand
CAAACTCTCCATAAAAGTTAAGTTTAAATCTTGTATTGCTCAAAAAACTAATAATTGACGTTTACTTCATGTTTTGTTTAGTTTTCAAAGTTCATCTTGTCGCTTCAGAAGCGACTTTAATATAATAACATTTTGTCGAATCATTTGTCAACAACTTATTATTTTTTTTGTTGTTCTCACTTGGTTTGTCGTGACAACATAAACAAATATACCATCTCGTCCAATTGATTGCAAGCATTTCTTTACAAAAAATTAATAAAAAGTTATGTATGTTCTTTTATAGTACATTTATTTAAATAAGTTGATTGTATTCCGCTTTATACAGCTACAATTTCTTATATGTATCAACTGTTCTTAAATTATTCCTTAAATGAAATCAACAATTTTATATTACAATTCGTAAATACAATTTTATTTTAAACAGGTAGCTGAAAAAAATTGTGTTTGGTGCATTCAAAAACTATTCGTTTGTTTGACCAGGACTATCCATATAGGAACACTACTCTTCCTAGAATGTTGACAATTAACTTAATGTTTTTAAAGTATTACGCAAAACGGATATCATTGTGTCTTATATGGGAATCAGCTACCCGTAAATAAGAAATCACCAGTATAGTTCACTTAAGCTTTATGTTCAAATAAACTAACCAGAACTAAAAGAGTGCTACTTCAAGATGAGAACATTAAAATATAGGGAATTAGCATTATTCAATTCTTTTTCTTCTACACGAATGGATCTATTACTGATACAACTTATACAGCAATATATAGAACTCTTAATGAATGAATATTTTTATATAATCCACTCATCAACTTTGCAGAGCTGGAAATGCAACTAGGAATGGCCCCTAAAAGTTCAAAAAAGGATTTAGGCTAAATGTGGACTATTAGACTATTGATCACGACGAAGTAATTCTTAACTTTCTCTATGAAGCTACACCTGATTAAAGCTAAATTACTTGAAATACCATTTTAATGCATTCGTGTACAGAATTTTATCGGTAGCCTGTTCATCAAATAGCTGTTGAATTAATTCAATATCTGTATACTCAAAAGGTCTTTTTGCTCTTGTAGATGGCAAATCTGTACCAAACATAAGTGCATCAGGATTTGTCTCATAAATGGATCTTAAAGTTTTTTCAACATTCAGTTCCACACGCCCAAAACCTGTTGCTTTTACGTGTATGCCCTTATCAATTAATTTTAATAAATGTGGTAGTCCTTCTTCTGATAATCCTAAATGATCAATTGAAATAGCAGGTAACTTTTCAATAATTGATGTAATTTCAGGTAACTCTTTTGCATC
Source organism: Gottfriedia sp. NPDC057991 (assembly GCF_042886615.1). Taxonomy (NCBI): domain Bacteria; kingdom Bacillati; phylum Bacillota; class Bacilli; order Caryophanales; family Bacillaceae; genus Gottfriedia; species Gottfriedia sp. NPDC057991. Next base: position 985 of record NZ_JBHVQN010000021.1, on the reverse strand, counting down.
AATATAAAGTTCACTATGCCATCCGACTAAATCATAAACTCTTCTTGCAAAGTAATCGAGCTTTGATAAATCTTCTGAACCACCTCGTTTTATATTAAAACGTAATGCCTTTACCCCTTTTTCATTTAAGTTTATAATCTCTTCGTTTGTTACAGTAAAAGGTAATTGAGTTACGCCGCAAAATGTTGTGCCCATTTGTTTAAGTGCGTTTAATAAATATTCTTGGTGAAATCCTTGGAAAGAGCCAGATACAATCCCACCTAGTACATTTAAATCAGTAGTTTCATTCTGGTAATCTTTTACAACATAGTTGGGTGGCAAATATCCTTGGTTTTCGATAATTGGAAAATTAAAATTAATAATATGAAAATGTGCATCAAAAATTCTCATTTCATTTCCCCTCTCTTTTCATTAACTTATCAAAGATGGTTCATAAAGAAAAATATGAATTATTTATGCAAACTCATAATTTTGTCTTATCACTCTATACTGCTAATAGCTAAATAAGCACTATACAGCGAATTTTGACTAGCGTAAATTACCGTATGTAGCTGTCATTTCGAAAACAAAAGACAATAAAAGGAATTCCTTAATATTATGATTTGTAACTTTCATTGTTACGAACATCCACAAACAAGAACCAAATAAGGTAATTGTCGAGATACTTTGTTGTTATACCTTTAAATCGGTTTATCAATTGTTCCAAACGTGAATGAAGACCATAAACGTTTTGTAAGCTTGAATCGTTTAAAAAATAAAGTTTTAAATGCAATAATAAAAAAGAACCATGTCAATTTATAGGTGCCAGCTAGATCACCCGTAAATTGACATGGAACCTCATTTTTAAATTCCAACAAAAAAAAGTATCAACTTAATAGCTGATGCTTTTCGTTTACCAGGCGACGTTCTACTCTCACAGGGGGAAACCCCCAACTACCATCGACGCAAAAGAGCTTAACTGCCGTGTTCGGTATGGGAACGGGTG
>NZ_JBHVQN010000020.1:0-1331 GCF_042886615.1 Gottfriedia sp. NPDC057991 | reverse complement strand
GAACCCACTACTCGTAATGGAGTAGTATCTTTACCTGAATACATAGGGTACTGAGGACAGACCCAGGGAACTGAAACATCTAAGTACCTGGAGGAATAGAAAGCAATAGCGATTTCCTGAGTAGCGGCGAGCGAAACGGAAGATAGCCCAAACCAAGAGGCTTGCCTCTTGGGGTTGTAGGACACTCTATACGGAGTTACAAAGGAACGGGGTAAATGAAGCGACCTGGAAAGGTCCGTCAAAGAAGGTAAAAACCCTGTAGTTGAAACCTCGTTCCCTCTTGAGTGGATCCTGAGTACGGCGGAACACGTGAAATTCCGTCGGAATCTGGGAGGACCATCTCCCAAGGCTAAATACTACCTAGTGACCGATAGTGAACCAGTACCGTGAGGGAAAGGTGAAAAGCACCCCGGAAGGGGAGTGAAAGAGAACCTGAAACCGTGTGCTTACAAATAGTCAGAGCTCGTTAACGAGTGATGGCGTGCCTTTTGTAGAATGAACCGGCGAGTTACGATCCCGTGCAAGGTTAAGTTGAAGAGACGGAGCCGCAGCGAAAGCGAGTCTGAATAGGGCGATATAGTACGTGGTCGTAGACCCGAAACCGAGTGATCTACCCATGTCCAGGATGAAGTTCAGGTAACACTGAATGGAGGTCCGAACCCACGCACGTTGAAAAGTGCGGGGATGAGGTGTGGGTAGCGGAGAAATTCCAATCGAACTCGGAGATAGCTGGTTCTCCCCGAAATAGCTTTAGGGCTAGCCTTATGTGTTAGAGTCTTGGAGGTAGAGCACTGATTGGACTAGGGGCCCCCAACGGGTTACCGAATTCAGTCAAACTCCGAATGCCAATGACTTATCCATAGGAGTCAGACTACGAGTGATAAGATCCGTGGTCAAGAGGGAAACAGCCCAGACCGCCAGCTAAGGTCCCAAAGTATACGTTAAGTGGAAAAGGATGTGGAGTTGCTTAGACAACCAGGATGTTGGCTTAGAAGCAGCCACCATTTAAAGAGTGCGTAATAGCTCACTGGTCGAGTGACTCTGCGCCGAAAATGTAACGGGGCTAAACGTATCACCGAAGCTGCGGATTGATACCGTATGGTATCAGTGGTAGGGGAGCGTTCTAAGGGCGTTGAAGCTAGATCGTAAGGACTGGTGGAGCGCTTAGAAGTGAGAATGCCGGTATGAGTAGCGAAAGACGGGTGAGAATCCCGTCCACCGTATGCCTAAGGTTTCCTGGGGAAGGCTCGTCCTCCCAGGGTTAGTCAGGACCTAAGCCGAGGCCGAAAGGCGTAGGCGATGGACAACAGGTTGATATTCCTGTACCACCT
>NZ_JBHVQN010000019.1:0-2832 GCF_042886615.1 Gottfriedia sp. NPDC057991 | reverse complement strand
GAACTGCACAGTGGACGCGAGCATCTGTGGCCAAGTTTTTAAGGGCGCACGGTGGATGCCTTGGCACCAGGAACCGATGAAGGACGTGAGAGGCCGCGATAGGCCCCGGGGAGCTGCCAACTGAGCTTTGATCCGGGGGTGTCCGAATGGGGAAACCCGGCAGTCGTCATGGGCTGTCACCCACTGCTGAACACATAGGCAGTGTGGAGGGAACGAGGGGAAGTGAAACATCTCAGTACCCTCAGGAAGAGAAAACAACCGTGATTCCGGGAGTAGTGGCGAGCGAAACCGGATGAGGCCAAACCGTATGCGTGTGATACCCGGCAGGGGTTGCGCATGCGGGGTTGTGGGAGTGCACTTGACTGGTCTGCCGGCTGGTCGGAGAGTCAGAAACCGTACAGGTAGGCGAAGGACATGCGAAAGGTCCGGCGTAGAGGGTAAGACCCCCGTAGCTGAAACATTGACGGCTCGTTTGAGAGACACCCAAGTAGCACGGGGCCCGAGAAATCCCGTGTGAATCTGGCGGGACCACCCGCTAAGCCTAAATATTCCCTGGTGACCGATAGCGGATAGTACCGTGAGGGAATGGTGAAAAGTACCGCGGGAGCGGAGTGAAATAGTACCTGAAACCGTGTGCCTACAAGCCGTGGGAGCGTCGCTGTATGTGCTTGACATCAGTCGTGACTGCGTGCCTTTTGAAGAATGAGCCTGCGAGTTTGCGGTGTGTTGCGAGGTTAACCCGTGTGGGGAAGCCGTAGCGAAAGCGAGTCCGAATAGGGCGATTGAGTTGCACGCTCTAGACCCGAAGCGGAGTGATCTAGCCATGGGCAGGTTGAAGCGGAGGTAAGACTTCGTGGAGGACCGAACCCACCAGGGTTGAAAACCTGGGGGATGACCTGTGGTTAGGGGTGAAAGGCCAATCAAACTCCGTGATAGCTGGTTCTCCCCGAAATGCATTTAGGTGCAGCGTCGTGTGTTTCTTGCCGGAGGTAGAGCACTGGATAGGCGATGGGCCCTACCGGGTTACTGACCTTAGCCAAACTCCGAATGCCGGTAAGTGAGAGCACGGCAGTGAGACTGTGGGGGATAAGCTCCATGGTCGAGAGGGAAACAGCCCAGAGCATCGACTAAGGCCCCTAAGCGTACGCTAAGTGGGAAAGGATGTGGAGTCGCAGAGACAACCAGGAGGTTGGCTTAGAAGCAGCCACCCTTGAAAGAGTGCGTAATAGCTCACTGGTCAAGTGATTCCGCGCCGACAATGTAGCGGGGCTCAAGCGTACCGCCGAAGTCGTGTCATTGCAGCATATAGGGCCAACGCCTGCTGTGATGGGTAGGGGAGCGTCGTGTGCCGGGTGAAGCAGCCGCGGAAGCGAGTTGTGGACGGTTCACGAGTGAGAATGCAGGCATGAGTAGCGATACACACGTGAGAAACGTGTGCGCCGATTGACTAAGGGTTCCTGGGTCAAGCTGATCTGCCCAGGGTAAGTCGGGACCTAAGGCGAGGCCGACAGGCGTAGTCGATGGACAACCGGTTGATATTCCGGTACCCGCTTTGAAGCGCCAACATCGAACCAGGCGATGCTAAGTCCGTGAAGCCGCCCTGGAGCCTTCGGGCAAAGGGGAGTGGTGGAGCCGACGGACCAGACTTGTAGTAGGTGAGTGATGGGGTGACGCAGGAAGGTAGTCCAGCCCGGGCGGTGGTTGTCCCGGGGTAAGGGTGTAGGACGCACGGTAGGCAAATCCGTCGTGCATATAGTCTGAGACCTGATGCCGAGCCGATTGTGGTGAAGTGGATGATCCTATGCTGTCGAGAAAAGCCTCTAGCGAGTTTCATGGCGGCCCGTACCCTAAACCGACTCAGGTGGTCAGGTAGAGAATACCGAGGCGTTCGGGTGAACTATGGTTAAGGAACTCGGCAAAATGCCCCCGTAACTTCGGGAGAAGGGGGGCCACGTCTGGTGATCGGATTTACTCCGTGAGCTGGGGGTGGCCGCAGAGACCAGCGAGAAGCGACTGTTTACTAAAAACACAGGTCCGTGCGAAGCCGTAAGGCGATGTATACGGACTGACGCCTGCCCGGTGCTGGAACGTTAAGGGGACCGGTTAGTGCACTTTCGGGTGTGCGAAGCTGAGAACTTAAGCGCCAGTAAACGGCGGTGGTAACTATAACCATCCTAAGGTAGCGAAATTCCTTGTCGGGTAAGTTCCGACCTGCACGAATGGCGTAACGACTTCTCGACTGTCTCAACCATAGGCCCGGTGAAATTGCACTACGAGTAAAGATGCTCGTTTCGCGCAGCAGGACGGAAAGACCCCGGGACCTTTACTACAGTTTGATATTGGTGTTCGGTTCGGCTTGTGTAGGATAGGTGGGAGACTTTGAAGCAGCAACGCCAGTTGTTGTGGAGTCGTCGTTGAAATACCACTCTGGTCGTGCTGGATGTCTAACCTGGGTCCGTGATCCGGATCAGGGACAGTGTCTGATGGGTAGTTTAACTGGGGCGGTTGCCTCCTAAAGAGTAACGGAGGCGCCCAAAGGTTCCCTCAGCCTGGTTGGCAATCAGGTGTTGAGTGTAAGTGCACAAGGGAGCTTGACTGTGAGACCGACGGGTCGAGCAGGGACGAAAGTCGGGACTAGTGATCCGGCGGTGGCTTGTGGAAGCGCCGTCGCTCAACGGATAAAAGGTACCCCGGGGATAACAGGCTGATCTTCCCCAAGAGTCCATATCGACGGGATGGTTTGGCACCTCGATGTCGGCTCGTCGCATCCTGGGGCTGGAGTCGGTCCCAAGGGTTGGGCTGTTCGCCCATTAAAGCGGCACGCGAGCTGGG
>NZ_JBHVQN010000018.1:0-4060 GCF_042886615.1 Gottfriedia sp. NPDC057991 | reverse complement strand
CTTTTGCGTCGATGGTAGTTGGGGGTTTCCCCCTGTGAGAGTAGAACGTCGCCTGGTAACCAAAAACATCAGCTATTAGGCTGATGTTTTTTTTGCGTTATAAAAGATAATATTTATGAGAAATAAAATAATTTAGTTCATTCTTTATTCATATTTTAGTTGTAAATTTTAATGGTAATGTAGATAAAAAATAGTAAGTGTAAGGAGTAGAGATATGAAAGAAGAAACTAATTCAAATAAAAAAAGGGACTGGAGAAATTTTATCTCTTTAATAAAGAATGCAAACCCACCTAAATGGTTGTTTGCAATAGGCGTACTATTAAGTGTAGCCACTACTTTATTCGGGTTACTATTACCTTTACTAACAAAGAAATTTGTAGATGGTTTTTCATTAGCATCCTTAAGTACAGGACAAATAGCGGTTTTTGTTGCGGTACTAATAATACAGGCTATTTCATCAGCAGCTTCTATCTATCTGCTTAGTCGAGTCGGGAATACAGTTGTTGCCAATGTAAGACACCGATTGTGGAAGAAAATGATTGTACTTCCAATATCTTATTTCGATGAGACTCAGACTGGAGATAATGTAAGTCGTGTTACGAATGATACTGCAATTTTAAAAGGGTTAATAACAGAACATATAACAAACTTTTTAACAGGAATCATTTCAATTATTGGATCTTTTATATTACTACTAGTATTAGATTGGAGAATGACATTAATAACTTTTAGTATTATCCCTGTTATTGCACTAATATTTTTCCCTATCGGAAAACAAATGTCTAAATTATCAAAAGCAACTCAAGATGAGACAGCAAAATTCACTTCATTAATAAGCCAAGTTTTTTCGGAGATTAGGTTAGTAAAAGTTTCGAATGCAGAAACTACTGAAATTACAAATGGAAACAAGGGAATTAATAATTTATTATCTTTCGGTATTAAGGAAGGGAAAATACATTCTTTCACTGGACCAATTGTTTCCTTTGTATTGATGCTTATTTTAGTAGTTATTATTGGATATGGCGGGGTTAGGGTCTCATCAGGTGCAATAACTGCAGGGGCTTTAGTTGCTTATATACTATATTTATTTCAAATTATTTTCCCAGTAACACAAATTACACAGTTCTTTACTGAGCTTCAAAAAACAAAAGGTGCCACTGAAAGAATGATAAGTATATTAGAACTAGAAGAAGAAGATTATCAAACTGGAAAAGATGAAGTTGATATGAATTTACCGATTAATATTAATAAGTTACATTTTGCATATAAGGAAGAAGAGATGTTAACAAATCTTAATTTCGTAATTCCACCAGGTAAAGTATCGGCTATTGTAGGGCCAAGTGGCAGTGGGAAGACAACTTTATTTTCACTCATTGAACGATTTTATCCTCCCAAAAATGGAGAAATAACAATTGGAAATAATCCAATTAATAGTTTCAATTTAGAGAGCTGGAGAAAACAAATAGGTTATGTTGCACAAGAAAGTCCCCTAATTGTCGGTACAATTAGAGATAACATTTGCTATGGAATTAAAAGAGAGATATCTGATCAAGAACTGGCTTATGTATCGGGTATGGCATATGTAGATCAATTTGTTAATGACTTACCTGAAGGTTTTAATACAGAGGTCGGAGAAAGAGGTATAAAACTATCTGGTGGTCAAAGACAACGAATAGGTATTGCGAGGGCTTTATTAAGAAACCCTAAATTATTAATGTTGGATGAGGCAACTTCGAATCTTGATAGTAGGTCGGAATTAGTTGTACAAAATGCACTTTCCAATTTAATGAAAGGGAGAACTACTTTAATTATTGCTCATCGTCTTTCCACAGTTATAGATGCGGATCAAATTGTATTTTTAGATAAAGGGAAAATAACTGGTATTGGGACACATGATGAATTATATAGTAACCATTTAATGTACAGAGAATTTGCAGATCAGCAATTAAGGGTAAATAGTGCAGTGTAATTAAATTGAGGGAAGGTGTCTTTATGGCTAGTATTTTAATCGTAGACGATGATCCACATATTCGAAAACTATTAAATGTTTTACTTCGTGATGAGGGCTTTACTGTTTTTGAGGCCACAAATGGTATTGAAGCAATTAGTGTTTTTGAAGATAACAAAATAGATATGTTAATGATAGATTTAATGATGCCTAAAATGGACGGATTCGAGCTTTGTCGAGAAATACGTAACGAATTTGATCTTCCTATAATTATGTTAACTGCAAAAGGTGAAACCGAACAGAAAGTTAGAGGGTTTAAATTAGGGACCGACGACTATATCGTAAAACCATTTGAACCAGTCGAATTGGTTGTTCGAGTAAAAGCTTTGTTAAGAAGATCAAAAATATCTTCATCTAAAATTGTTCAAATAGGAAATTTAACAATAGATCACGGTAATTTCAAAGTTCTAAATGAAAACCAAGTAATCAATATGCCATTGAAAGAGTTAGAGCTTTTATTTACTTTAGCGAGCTCTTTAGGAAGAACTTATTCTAGGGAACAATTAATTGAAAACATTTGGGGATTCGATTATGCAGGGGATGAAAGAACTGTTGATGTTCATATAAAGCGATTGAGGGAAAGATTTCCCGAGAAAGAATTCGGTTTTAAAATTTCTACTGTATGGGGACTAGGGTATCGAATGGAGTTATTAAAATGAAGGTATTAAAAAAGATTAGAGACGTTATCGGAGCTATATTACTATTAACGACTGCAATAACAATAGGAAGCGTAATTGTTCACTATTCGACTAATTACTTTTATGAACAGTATCTCACTAATTTATCAGATTTAACGAAACAAATCATAAATACTTTTTTAACCTTTCTATTATTAATGCTCGGGGGAGCTGTATTTGGTAGAATGTTTCATCATCCAAAGCAAATGAAAATGGTAAAAGAAATAATGCAGGCAATTCGAAGTATTTCAAGGGGAGAGTTTAACGTATCAGTAGATCTTGAAAAATTCAGGAATGCATTTGGTGGTGAAATAGGCCAGATAATAGATAGCTTTAACCATATGGCAAAAAATTTAGATCAAATGGAATACATGCGACAGGAGTTTATTTCTAACGTTTCACATGAAATTCAATCGCCCTTAACATCTATTAAAGGTTTTGCTAAAGTATTACAAAATGAAAATTTACCGTTAGAAGAGCGAAAGCAGTATTTAAATATAATTGAGTACGAAAGTACAAGGTTATCGAAGCTTAGCGATAATCTTCTAAAGCTAACTTCACTAGAATCACAAAACCAGCCAATAGAAAAGAACAGTTTTTCGTTAAATAGCCAACTTATGTACTCATTGTTAAGTTGCGAACCTCAAATATTAGAAAAAAATATCAACATGCATGTTGCCCTTGGTAAAATTGACTTTATAGGAGACGAGGCTCTTTTAAATCAGGTTTGGATGAATTTAATTACAAACAGTATAAAGTTTACTTCTAACAATGGTGATATATTTATATCTGCTATACAAGATTATGACAAGGTGGTTATACAAATTCGAGATACTGGAATAGGTATTTCTGAAGAAGATCAAGTGCATATATTTGAAAGATTTTATAAAGCAGATAAATCAAGAGACAGAACAACTGGTGGAAATGGATTAGGTTTATCAATCGTAAAGAAAATTGTTGATATGCACAACGGAATTGTTTATGTAGAAAGTGAGATCGGTAAAGGTTCACTATTTGCAGTTGAATTACCTGTAATAGCGGAGTAGTGGTTTTTCATTATAGTAAATAGAGTTTAGTAAAGTTAACTATTTTTTTGCTATAATGAAAAATATTATCTTTTTTTATTATAAAGTTATTGCAATCATAAAAGAATAATGGTATATTATTAAACGTTGTCACATTAAACGAATAAATGAGGCAAAAAAATAATATAAAAAAGTTGTTGACCAAACAGACTTGTATATGTTATTATTATATAAGTCGCTAAGAGATAAAGCGACAAAGTGAACTTTGAAAACTAAACAAAACATGAAGTAAACGTCAATTATTAGTTTTTTTGAGCAATACAAGATTTAAACTTAACTTTTATGGAGAG
>NZ_JBHVQN010000017.1:0-5353 GCF_042886615.1 Gottfriedia sp. NPDC057991 | reverse complement strand
CCTTCAATTCCGAAAGGAACTGTCTAGCCTTTACTAGAGTAATGTGACCATTCTCCATTTAAACTAGAAACATTTCGCACAACTAAACTGCCATTATGGTGAATAAAAACGCTTTCTTCACTATTGATTAAACTCTAACCATTAAAAAAACAGAAAAACCTTATAATGGGCTTTTCTGTTTTTCACTTGCTATTCAATTCGTACTTTATTTTATTCTATTGTACAGCGATTAATTCGCTGCCTTCTCATGCTCTTGTTTAACGAAACTCTTCATTGAATGGAATACATCTGATTTTTGTTTAAGGATATAGTAGCAGAATTTTTCATCGTTAATGTTTTTATTTACCATGAAATTCACCAGCTTGATTTTTTTAATCAAAGAGCGTGAGGTTGATTTGATCCCTAATTGGAAGATCCTTTTGCTACTAAATTCACTAACACAACGAATGCATCAGCTTTATAAGAATCTATTAAAAGTATTTACAATATTGCTCTTGGCGTTGCTTTCCACTTAGTTTCGCATATATTCGTGTTGTTTCACTCTTTTCGTGACCTAATAAACTTTGGATTACTTCAATTGGGGCTCCGTTATCCATTAAATGAGTTGCGTAACTGTGCCTTAATTGGTGGGGTGAAATCTTTTTTTAAACGCTGCCTGTAAAGAAACCTCCTTAATTATATGGCGCGTTTGAGCAATGCTTATCCGACGAGGTGCTCTTTCGGTTACAAATAATGCAGGATCTTCATCGTGTCGTTCGTTTAAGTATCTCAACAACCAAATTTCAGCTCGAATATTGAAATTAACTTCTCTTTCTTTATCACCTTTTCCTCGTGCTATTACCGAGTGATTCGTCCAATTTATATCATTTTTATTTATTAAGACAATTTCTCCGATACGACATCCTGTTGAATACATAAACTCAATTATCGCATGTTCTCTTGGAGTATTGCAGGCTTCACGAAGGAGTTCAATTTCTTTAACAGTTAAGAATATAGGGATTCTAGTTCCAGTTTTTGGTTCTTTTAGCTTTGAGGAAGGGTTGCTATGAATTTCACCCTCTTCATGAGCCCAACGGAATAAGGATTTTATAAAACGGACTCGATGTGCTAGACTAGCAGGTTTTAACTTCTCTCCAACAAATACAAGATACTCTTTCAAAGTATCAGTAGTGATTTGAGCAATCTCAATATCCCCGAAATGTTTAATTAAAAGTATTACCTGTATTTTATATGCTTTTAGAGTAGTTGCTGAGTATCCTTCAATTAATTTATCATTATAGTAACTTTTCCATGCTTTAGATAATAACATTAGTGAATCCCCTCCCATAATTGGTGTTTCACCAGGCATTATTGACCAAAATCATAATTAAAATAGGTGGATTAGTACTAGAAATTATTAAATGTTATTTCACGTGGGTTTTTGTTTGGAAATATCTACTTCGTATTTTCCAGTTGCTCATGCTCAAAATATTAAAAATGTCAACGGGAGAGTGCATCATGAACATCAAAAAGAAAAACCGCAGCTCGATTGATCCACTTTTTTATGTGAATTTGTACCTCATCAAAAATGTGCTCGTTGAAAAAGACATCCAGCTGTTCATGTTTCACAAATTTCCCTATGGCATCGAATGTCACCCAGGAAATCGATTCGCTTTCCAAGTAAACGCGCTCGATTCAGAATACACCCTTTTACAAGACAACCATTTGCCTCAAGTTTATACATTTGAAGTTTTTATGAACTGGATCAGGAATCTGACGAAAGATTAAAAACAGAGACGAAGTGGGTAAACGAAAACCAAAGGAAATCGATGTATTAAAAAACTATTTCACACAGAATGAAAAAAGAATGAGAGAAATGGAGGTTATTATCGAAGGGTTGTCCGAACGTGTTGAACAAATGGAAGTAACAGGAATGAACAGAGTTGGTGCGACAGACTTGATCGAACTGTTGGATGAGCTGAAAACTTATTCAGTCAGAGAAGTATCGAACTTACTAGGTGTTCAAGTAGAAACCGTCAGACGATGGGTTCGAAACGGTCAACTTCCATCTCTCACAAAAAATCATTATCAAATACTGGGTAGCGACTTAAAAAGATGGTTAGTAAAGTAAATTTCAACGACGAGCAATCGTCGTTATTTTTTTGTGCAGGTGAAAGGAATAAACAACTCGAATCATCAGTAATAAGATAAAAAGGGGTGAATAAATTGATTAAAAATAATATAACCATGTTATTTGTGCAAATTGCGTTGTCCATCATTTGTTTAACCGTCGACTTGATCATCGCAGTCAATCTAGGAGACCGTCCACTTACAGATACCGTCGTAAGCTGGCTCAATCTTGTTGTCTACGTATTTTTCTTCTTTTTGCTCGGAAAGACGAAATTAGACCCTCAAGGTCATCCACTGAAAAACGCTGGTTCCGTTTTATTCATCAGTGGAGTTAGTTTTTTCCTGATGCTCCTACTTAGTAACCATTTCGATCAGATGAATCACTTGATCAGTTTGATGACCTGGGTACTGATTTTACCCGTCGGTTGGGCACAGGACGTGAAGCATAACCCATTAGCATTCAGAAGTTTGTTTGTTTTTATACCGGCGATCGCTGCTTTTGTCGGTCTGACGGTTCGACCAGACAAACAAAGCGTCAAGGAACTGTTGAAATCAATGAGAACGAAAAGCGAATTAGAACAACAAAACGACGATTAATCGTCGTTTTATTTTAAATATGATATGCATAGGCGATCACTGAAAGCCTTTGTTACTGTCACTAAACAATTCAGGTGCTAAAAGGATTGATTTTGATTTGAAACAAGTGGTTCATAGTTCGTGCATTTTTCGCTCCATTTTTCTTCAGCAGAAGCAGATGGCTGAAGTAAGCCAAAACCAAGTCCAAATACAGCTCCCGTTAATAAGCCTTTCTTCATCTTCTCTCCCCGTTTCATCTATCTTTTTATGTAAAGCCTCAACTCGTTTTTCATTTTATCATCGTTTGCATGGGAATAGGTCGATTTTTTTCGAACTGGTCAAATACTGTCCGACATTTTCCGACTCCAGTGTATTTCCATCGTACGTTTAAAAGAACAAAAAAGGTCACTAGCTATGGACCTTTTTTTACGAGCTCAACAAAGGATGCGAAAATCCGTACCAATTAAAGTAGCCGCTCAATTTAGGAATCTTTTCATTACATTCCGCAAGAGAAGGAGGCATTCTATTGCAAAACTTTCCCTATCATTTTTCTAGTGATTTAACTTCACATCCGTTAGTAACAAGATGAGGTGATTAAGATGAAATTTTCCCCAACATGGAAAGGTGCCCTACCGATTTACATCATTCTTTGCGGATTAGTTGGCATTACTTTTGTGAGCATTTTGTCTAGCCATTCTTTCAAACCCACTTGTATCAACAAAAGGGACTGTATACGCTCGTCATTGCCAACAGTACAAACAATATCAAAATAAATAGTAAACCGTTCGAAGTGGCATCTCAGTCAACTTCTTCGTTCACTCGTTGAAAAGAACAAAGCAATTGTTCTCGACGAGCACACCAACGAATTATTACAAGCAAACATCAAATCCATTGCAAGAGCTGGTATCAACGTATCCATTTGCTGGATCATCTTCATTCCAGTTATTCTAACCATCGTTCGATACTTTTTCTTTTCGAATTAATAACTCATGACTATTAAAGTGTGCATTTATCCGCTTTATTTGGTATGCTTAACGGACAGTTATGGACCGGATCCACTAAACTGAATGAAGAAGAGGGTAAAACATGGGAAAATTGAATGCAGTCGAAAAATTGCAAAAAGAATTAATGAAGACGCGCGAAGCGATCGACATCGTCAAGATCATCTTAGCGAAGAAAAACGACCCTCATCTCGAAGAACAGTTGAAAAGATTAATCACCGAACACAACGAAATTGTGACACAAATCAAGAGCATCCAGTAAGGATGCTTTTTTATCTTATCGCCCTCTACTCGTAACTACCCGGACGCTATCCATTAGGTCAACCAGTCCATCCATATTTTAAGTCATGACTTTTTCATTTTTGAATGGTAACATTTTTACACATTCAACCAAACTAAAATGATATCTTTCCTTTTTTACACAAACCAGAAATGACTGATCGATTATCGTTCGAATCGAATCGAAAGGATGAAGTCAAAATGAATGATGAATCAACGCAAGTGATTTTAATGGCAATCAAATCATTAGACCAAAGAATGCAGTCAATGGAAAATAAATTGCAAGCGATGGATGAAAAATTCACATATTTCATGGTCCGTCAACATTCAATTGAATAAATGGAATACAAAAAATCAAGTGGAATTTACCATCAATACAGGAATTTTTTGTGAGAAAGTGTCTGCTATATTAAATGGAGAATTATCAACAACCTTTAGAATTATTAACAACCTTTCCAATAGAAGTACATTCCATGTTAAGGATTCGATTAAGCGAAATAAAAAATTCAACAGATCATTGGTATAAAATCACAGTGAAAACGGATCTTGAAACTCTTTTTTGTACTATGCCACAAAAATGGTTTTACCTAAAGGTTCATTATTATAACAACACATAATTCTAAACCCATTACGCAAGAGAACATTCTCTTCTATTTCCAAATGTACCCTCGAATAATATTTTCCATTTACGCAAGGCTCTGTTAAATTTAATTGATGATTTTTGAACTAAAAAAGGTTGTCTAATTAGACAACCTTTAGAAACTCTTCTACAACTACTATGAAAATAAACTTCTTTAATCTCGAAAAAAGGCAATACTAAATTAGACGCAGCTCATTCGTTTTTTAAAAATTAGAGGCGCGCCTGGCATCATTGGTGTTTATGGACTGGTTAATAGATTAGGAGGCTTCTGTTATTGTTACTGTATAACCTAAGTTTTCTAGTCTTCGAACTGAATGGCGAATAATAGATACTTGTCTTTGTTTATCAAAATAATCTTCGCCTAGGTCAACATACATTTCTTTTCGGGTTAGAAGGTAATATGCGATTCTCAACATCGCATGTGCGACCAAGATTGCAGCCTTTTTCTTTCCTTTTCGTCCAGCTGTACGCCTATATAGTGCACCTAGATAGTTTTTGGACCCTCTTATTGAATGAGCTGCTTCTGTTAATCCCGATTTTAAATATTTATTTCCTTTTTTTAGACTTGCTAGATTTCCTTTTACCTGCACTCTCGTTGTGTCGAGGAACTAAGGACGCCCACGAACAGAGCCTAAATAAAAAAAGCACCAGCTATTAGCTGATACTTTGGTAAACCAGGCGACGTTCTACTCTCACAGGGGGAAACCCCCAACTACCATCGACGCAAAAGAGCTTAACTGCCGTGTTC
>NZ_JBHVQN010000016.1:0-7529 GCF_042886615.1 Gottfriedia sp. NPDC057991 | reverse complement strand
AACTCTCCATAAAAGTTAAGTTTAAATCTTGTAATGCTCAAAAAACTAATAATTGACGTTTACTTCATGTTTTGTTTAGTTTTCAAAGTTCACTTTGTCGCTCAGAAGCGACTTTAATATAATAACATTTTGTCGAATCATTTGTCAACAACTTATTATTATTTTTTGTTGTTCTCACTTGGTTTGTCGTGACAACATAAACAAATATACCATCTCGTCCAATTGATTGCAAGCATTTCTTTTACAAAAGTTAACAAAAATAATTTACGTAAATTTCAAATAAATTAATTAGTTATTTGTACAACTAGGTATAAGTACAAGCACAAACTATTCCTCTCCCATAGATTAGTACAAGAAAAGGAGGAATTGTTATGCAATGTAATGAAGCCCATCAATTATGTAATAATTTTAGAGGGCAGGTTGTACGCATTTTCGATAAAGAAGGAAACGAGCATGTTGGCCGTATTACTAGAGTATCTGAAGATCGAGTGTTTATTGAACCAGTCAATCAAAATCGTCAGAATTCTAATAGATCATCCAATCGTAATAGAAGTAACATGAACAGAAACCAATCAAATAGAGCATTCTCAGAAAGAAACTTTTCAAATAGAAGTAACCGCAATGAAAATCGTTTTGATAATATGTTTGGTAATCGCTTTGACGATCGATTCGATGATCGAGTTGATGATCGATTCGACAGAAGATTTGATAGAAGATTTGATAGAAGAGACGACAGAAGAGACGATAGAGATTTTGACAGAGATGGATTTAGATGCGGATTCTTCGGTTGCGGATTTGGTATTTCAATTGCACTTGGTTTTGTTGCAGGAGTCGCATTAGCTGCACTATTCTTTTTTTAATAGCTCAATAAAATCTTATATTCAATTACTGTGGGTATGTCTCTTTGGTCATTTGCTGACTTTTGAGACACCCTTTATTTTATGGGTGAAAAGGGGTCCTAAAACACCATCATTATACTTTTAATTACTAATACGAAAATAACTCCCTCTCATTAGATAAAGAATAAAAGCATCAAATATATGAATAGGAGTTATTATGAAAAAATTCATTCAAGTCATTATAATTATTTACATACTTTGCTTATGTACATATACCTATACAATTGCCAAAACATTTTTAAGAATAAATAAAGTGGCGATTAATAAGCATTTTCCAATCTATCCTCATGGTGACCGGTGATTTATAAGAGTATACTTAGATAAATACATTATTAATAATGAGGGTGAGGATCCTATGCAAATAGAATCATTAATTAATGATTTATCAAGCATGAATTTAATTAGCAAAAAAGAAATTAAGTACACTAAACTAACCGGTGGAACATCAAGCAGTATATATCTACTAAGTAACAGAAAAAACGAGAGTAAATATATTATTAAGTTAAATGATCCTCGTGTACTAGAATCAGAAGCATATTTTCTTAATTTCTATAACAAAATAGATTTATTACCCAATTTACTATTTGCAGAAAAAACATTTAAATACATAGTTTATCCATTCATTCCAGGTAGCACAAATTATGTTAGAAATACTAAAACGGAATTACTAGTAACTATTGTTGAACAGTTAATAAATAATTACGTATCCTCCCCTAATGCTACTGATTGGGGATGGGCAGATGATTTATCAAATTCATGGTCAGATTTTCTTATGAGTAGAATAGCAGAGTCTTATAAAACTTTAGATTCGTATTTAGATAAGAAAGATCATACACTTATCTTTTCTATTATAAATAATTCAAATCAAATCACTTATCAAGGTGAACCTTTTTTATTACATGGTGACTGTGGTATACACAATTTTATTTTTAATAAAGGAAAGTTAAGTGGAATTATTGATCCTACTCCAGTGTTCGGTGATCCACTTTATGATTTAATCTATGCGTTTTGTTCTTCTCCAGATAATCTAACTAAAGAAACAATTTCTACTGCAGTCAGTCATTTGAAATTTTTACAAAATAATGATTCTCACATAATATATAGAAACGTATTAGTTGGATTATACTTTAGGTTAGCTACATGTATAAGACATCACCCAAATGATTTAGATGAATATTTAATAGCTTGGAATTATTGGACTAGCTTGGTTAAATCCACATAAATTTTTTTGGATATAATAGTCTGATACCTATGTATTAATCCAATCCTGGTAAACATTTGTAAATCAAATAAAAAAGATAAGCTATTATGCCTATCTTTTTCTACATAAAAATACTCTATATCCTAACACATCTTTATAACGCACTAGTATTTCTTGAAATCTATGAAGCAATTCAATTCCCTCTGGTGGTAACTTTTGAAATGGTAGTGAATCAATTGGGTTTGTTGATGTATTCATTATTGTATTTCCTTTGAGGATTTTATAGTCTCTAAACCCCCCTTTGATTAATGCTTGTTCCCACTCTCTTACCGTTTTTACTTTTGAAATACCATAAACATCCTTTATTTCACTTTCTTCTTTTAGTGTTAGTGATCTCTCAGATGTCATTTCTATGGCAAGAAAATAACCACCTTTTTTTAACACTCTTACATATTCATGTAATGATTTCTCTACATTTGTGAAACTTGTTACTGATTCTGAAATTATAATATCAAATGAATTATCCTTAAAAGGAAGGTTTTCTGCACTTGCTTGATGCAGAGTAACTGGAATTTTCTTTTTGTTAAATCGTTTTCTTGCATTGGCCAGCATCCGGCTGTTTATATCGATTGTTGTGATTGAACAATTGTAACTTTCATATAAATAGCTAGCAGTTTTACCTGAACCGCATCCAACTTCTAAAACTTGGCTATCTGATGTCAGTGGAAGAAATCTTAATGTTTTTTTTGTTAAATCAAACCCACCTGGATGTGCATCTTCTATATTTAACGTGGCGATTAAATCTATATAAGAAAATTTCCTCATATCAAGACCCCAATCATGTAGTTTGGTATAGTCTATTCATTTAAGCTTAAATTTGTTTTGTTTTCTTGAAAATGAATTTTCCCTTAAATCAAAAACATCAGCTTTTAGGCTGATGTTTTAGTTTGTATACAAAGTACAATAATTTGTCGAATATATACAGTAAATATTACTCCCCGTTACTTCTCATTCCTTTTTGAATCTTTTTAAGTGCCTTTTTCGAACCTCGTTCAATATCGTGCTGCAATTTCCTTGTCTCATAATCAACAAATAACGTATCTAACTCATATCCTTCTGGATAAAGTTCAGCAGCTTTTACTTCTAAAGATATTCGTTTTTCATTCACTTCCAAAAATTCACCATTGTAAAAAACAATGAGATTATAGAAATTATCGATTTCTTTATAAACAATTCCAAAGTTATCAAAATCTAATAATTTTACTCGATCACCTTTTTGGTAGCTAACCTTTTCTTCTGCTTTCAATTTGACAATCTTTGGTTTCCTTATTGCACTTTCTTTTACTCTTTCAAATTGATATTCTTTATTTTCCATATATTCTTTCGCTCTTTGAAGTACATTTTCGCGAATATTCATTTTCTTAGATATCCATAGAGCATTACTTTCCCCTGATTTCCCGATTATTAACTTATACATTGGCTCTAGTGTTTCACTATTAAATCGCATTGCTGCATTCATAAAGTCACTATGCATTTCTGAAAAACGCTTAATTTCACCATAATGGGTAGTTGCAATTGTAATACATCCCATCAGATAAAATTCTTCCAATATAGAGATTGCTAGTGCTGACCCTTCATTCGGTTCAGTACCACTTCCTATTTCATCAAATAGTAAAAGTGTATTATTATTAGAAACCCCCATAATATCTGAAAGGTTTTTCATATGTGATGAAAATGTGCTTAGTGCATTTTCTATACTTTGATTATCACCAATATCAACAAAAACCTTTTCAAATACTGCAATTTCAGTCCCCGCGTCTCCGATAATATGGAAACCTGACATTGTTGCTAAAGTTAGTAAGCCAATTGTTTTCAGAACGATTGTCTTTCCACCAGCATTTGGTCCCGTAATGATTAAACTTCGATAACTTTCCCCTATCTCAAAATTAAGTGGAACTACATTACCGGCTAATAGTGGATGTTTACAATCAACTAACTTTATAAATCCGAAGTCATTTAATTTCGGCTCAACTCCACCAATATGTTTGCTAAATTTAGCTTTAGCAAACACCATATCATATTGGCTAATTAACTCCATATTTATATTTATTTCATAAATTTTTTCTAAAATCATTCCTGAAAGGGTAGCTAGTATTTGATATTCTTCCATTGCCTCTTCAGCTTTTAGGCTTGCTAACTCACTGTTTAATTTAGTTACTGTATTCGGTTCGATAAAGACTGTTGACCCTTTAGAAGAAACTTCTATAATTGATCCAGGAACTTGCTTCTTAAAGGAAGCTTTAATTGGTATTGTATATCTGTCATCTTTCTTACTTATAAAAAAATCTTGAATATACATTTTATTTGAACTACTACTTAGAAATTTATTTAAACGATCTTTAATTTTCTCTTCAACTGATTCAATATTATTTCGTATACGTTTAAGATCCTTACTAGCCGCAGAATCAACACTACTTCCTTTAATTGAGAAGTTAATCTCATCTTCAATACTTATAAATTCACTCATTGAGTTTGCGTAAGAAGCGAGAATTGGGGCAAAAAATACGTTATCTTGCATAAACTTTTTAATTCTTCTACATCCTCTTAAAAAGTCCGAAATACTGATTAAATCACTTGGATCTAATATCAAACCCTTTTCAAGATTTTGAATAATATTTTCAATGTTAGAAACACCTAAAAATGGTACATGTCCTTCTGCATCTAATATTGCCTGAGCTTCAGTTGTCTCATTTAATCTATTTTTAACTACTTTTATATTGGTACTAGGTTCTAACTGATTTATCAACTTTTTACCTAATCCACTTATACAATAAGATTTTACTATTTCTTTTAATTCGTTATATTGTAACTTTTCAAATGTTATATTATTCAATTTTAATTCTCCTCTTTAATATGATTTTATCGATCATAAATGGAGATACCTACTAGTTAGATTCCAATGAAATTATTTGTAGAAATAAAGAGCTGTTTTTGCCCGAAAAAATATAAAAAAGCTGCGTAGATACCGCAGCTTTAATCACATTACAAGGCAATCATAATTGAAATATAGTTAAATAAGCTATTACAGAATAGCCATACTAATTTCATTATCCGCATTATAAAGTATTGTAGGTATCTTCATAGGTTTGAAATAAATACATGACAAAATTAAGGGTACGATTTCTACAATTCCCCTTTTTTTCATCCTATTTATTTCATTTATTTTTTTCCTATTTAGAACCTACTGCACTCACAAAATGCACCTCATTTATTATTATGTTCGTTGAAATCTAACTTATTGAAATCATCATACTATGTGTAAATTAAAAAGTAAAGATGTCTACATTATTTACTATATGTGTTTAATAAAAATTTTCTACAACTTTTTACCCTTCAGTTAAGCACTCTACCTTAAGTTTCATACTCTCTGTAAGTCAATTGTAAAAAGTAATAAATGTACCATCCAAATTTATAGCAAATAGAAATTTAGTTTAATAAGGATTTATCATTGTATAAAAACACATCATTTAATTGAATATTAAATATAAAAAACTGGAGATTTAAAATGAAAAATACAATAGCTCATCTTACTTTCAGTTTATTGTTCTTATTTAACTCAATTACTACAGTTCACGGAGAAATTGTAAATCATTTATTTAGTACTAAGTCTGTTAGTTTTAAAGGAACCGATAATAATTGGGAAGTTTCACACAAAATGACTTTGGTCGGAACTGATATCTTATTTCAAACAACTTTAAAATATAAAGGAAAATATGATAAAGATTTAATTAAGTCATACTCACACTATTTGATTAGTTATAATAATGCAACGATCGGAGGAGAGAAGTTTTTATTAAATCAATCTGGTGAATTTCATGGTAAAAAAAGAGAGTGCGGCGGATGTGAATTTATTGATAAGGAAAAAGAAGTATATTATGAAATTTACTGGAAAGATACTATAAGTAGAGTTATTTTAAAAAAAGTGGATAAACCAAGTAATTAACTTCTTTATTAAGTACTAAAGCATGTGATTGTTACTGAAAACGAACTGTTATGAATAGTTCGTTTCAGAGTGTTGAAATATAAAATGGTCAATAGAGAAAACGGACATTACATGATCATTTATTAATGATGAAATTATCATTTTTTGGATGATCTATCTATTAATGTTTTTAAATGTTAATAGGTTTGAGCGATTTTATGATTCCAGATTCCAATAACACTAGTAATGGCTATTTCAGAAGTTAAAAATATTATGAGCTAATTTTTAGAAAAACAAATTCAGTCGATTAGTTTAATTAATGTTCGATATTAATTGACCTACAAGCTGATTAATATACAACAGTTAGGTTACCCTAAGTAAAGGCTATTTGATTAGGATTTATTGCAGACTTTTTTTGATGAATAAGTTGATCGGAATGGAGGGATGCTCGACTCCTATGGGATTAGCGGGAAGGCTGAGACCCCGCAGGCTCAGGTCTCGCCCCATGGAAAGCGAGCACCCTGTAGTGGAAATCAATATCACACTACTTACTTATCAATGATCATTCCAAACTCTATTGACAAATACTTTTTTCAACAGCATGAAACGAACTGTTATGAACAGTTCGTTTTTTGTGTTAGTTTTAGTTGATCAACTAGGATTATTACATCAATGAGCTAGATACTTAAGATTAATTCAAAGATTAAATAACTCGGTATTGAATTGATTAATTGGTTTGTATTTAGAATAGTTCTTCATTTCTTTAAATATTTTTAAATTAAGGAAGGAGTGTAGAGTGTAATGCCTGAGGTTGAAAAGAAAAATTGGGTTGATAAAAGTATTATTCTATTATTGGTTTTTGTATTTATTATTTTAGCTATAAACATGCCTAAAATACAGAATTTAGATGAGTCAACTTTAATAGGGACTTACCATAGCAAAAAACTTCCATTTGCAACATTAGTATTTGATGAAGATGACCATCATACATTTTACTATTATAATCGTTCTGAAGTAGATAAAGGAATTTATTCACAGAAAACAGATACGACGTATGTAATAAATAGTTCTAAGTTTCATAATTTGAAAATCATATATGATAAAAAAAGAAGAACCTTTAAAATAAAAATTGATAATGAAACTTATGTTTTTAAACAGCTTGATACAATTCCTTATATTATAGATAATTCTGAATGACTAGATTCGGTTGCTTCAAGTACTTGGTATTCAAATTTTGTACAAAGGACTTTAAAGGACTATCAAAAATTGACAGTCCTTTAATATTTATTAAATATCAACAATTAACGGATCCAAAATAAAAAAAGCACCAGCTGATTAGCTGATACTTTGGTAAACCAGGCGACGTTCTACTCTCACAGGGGGAAACCCCCAACTACCATCGACGCAAAAGAGCTTAACTGCCGTGTTCGGTATGGGAACGGGTGTG
>NZ_JBHVQN010000015.1:0-17897 GCF_042886615.1 Gottfriedia sp. NPDC057991 | reverse complement strand
GTCACACCCGTTCCCATACCGAACACGGCAGTTAAGCTCTTTTGCGTCGATGGTAGTTGGGGGTTTCCCCCTGTGAGAGTAGAACGTCGCCTGGTTTGGATTTTTTATGGAAATAAATTATTTCCACATTATCGCGGGGTGGAGCAGTCTGGTAGCTCGTCGGGCTCATAACCCGAAGGTCGCAGGTTCAAATCCTGTCCCCGCAACCAATATGGTCCCGTGGTGTAGCGGTTAACATGCCTGCCTGTCACGCAGGAGATCGCCGGTTCGATCCCGGTCGGGACCGCCATACATACGATTCTTAAAACGAAACAAAAAATTGTTTCGTTTTTTTTATTATTTTTGAAATGAGTAACATATAATTAGACCTTATTTGTAAGATTATTACTTTTAACTATTATAAATGTTTTAGACAGAAGCAGACACAAGTAAAGACTGCTCAACTCAACCTTAATTGGGAAACGTGGCAAGGTAGAAATCACAAGGAGCTTATGCGACAAGAAGACACTGGTACGACCTGCGAAAAGAGAGAAGTAACAAAATAGACGAATACAACCTAAATATAAATTTCAATAATTAATTTTAACTATTCAAAAGAATATTACTGTTTGACATCCGCTTAATGTTTTGAAATGATATAATATGGCAAAGTTAGAAATAGACGAGTTAGAATTTTGGTGGTGAAGTAATTGGAAATTGTTTTACATACAAATACTGAGGAAGAAACTCAAGAAATTGCATTTTTTCTCGGGCAACTAGTGCAACAAAAAGATGTAATATTATTAGAAGGAGACCTTGGTGCTGGAAAGACAACCTTTACAAAAGGATTTGCTAAAGGTCTTGATGTAAAAAGAACGGTTAATAGCCCAACTTTTAATATTATTAAAGAGTATAAAGGGAGAATTCCTCTATATCACATGGATGTTTATCGTTTAGAAGGTAGTAGTGAAGATTTAGGCTTTGATGAGTATTTTATGGGTGAAGGTGTTTGTGTTGTAGAATGGGCTCATTTAATTTCAGATTACTTACCAAATGAATTCTTAAAAATCATAATAACTCATGAAGAAAATGGTAGAATGATTACTTTTATTCCAAGTGGATCTAGGTATGAATTTATTTGTAAGGAGTTAATAAACAATGACCGTTTTAGCAATTGATACATCGACAAATGTTATGGGGATTAGTCTAATAAAAGATCAATCAGTTATTGGAGAAACGATAACATTTATTAATAAAAACCATTCTGTACGATTAATGCCAGCAATTAGTACTTTAATGGAAGAATGCAATATAAAACCAAAAGAACTATCTAAAATAGTAGTTGCAAAAGGGCCAGGCTCTTATACTGGTGTACGTATTGGTGTCACTGTGGCTAAATCATTAGCTTTCACTTTAAATATTCCAATTATCGGTGTATCAAGTTTGAAGGTATTGGCTGCTAACGGGCGATATTTTAATGGATTAGTTTGCCCATTATTTGACGCAAGACGTAATTTATTATTTACAGGTCTTTATGATTTTAGAGGGCAGGTTACTAATGATGTATTAGAAGACTGCAATATTGACCGAGGTATCTGGATAGAAAAGCTTAAATCTTATAATGAACAAATCTTATTTATTGGTAATGATGTATCAATACATAAAGAGTTTATTATTGAGCATTTAAAGGATAAAGCTGTCTTTGCAAAAGAAAGTTTGAATAACCAGAGACCAAGTGAGCTGTTTACTTGTAGCTTAGAAGAAAAAGAAGAATCAGTTCATAATTTTGTACCAGAATATTTAAGATTATCAGAAGCAGAAGCTAATTGGCTAGCAAGCCAAGAAAAGTAGGAGGATATCATGATCTCATCGGTTGCTTTTCGTAAAATGGAAGAAGAAGATTTAGATCAAATAGTAGAAATTGAAAATCAATCATTCCCAACACCCTGGACATATGACGCTTTTTATAATGAATTATATTCAAATCAATTTGCCAATTATATAGTGGCTGAAGTTGACGAGAAAATAATTGGCTATTGTGGATTATGGGTGGTCATTGACGAGGGACATATTACAAATATAGCTATTTTGCCAGATTATAGGGGAGTAGGTCTTGGTGAAAAGTTACTTCGAGCGGTAATGGAAACTGCTAAAAATCTTGGAGCTGATACATTAACATTAGAAGTAAGGGTATCGAATCATGTAGCAAAAGGACTGTATCGAAAGCTAGGATTCCAAGATGGTGGTATTCGAAAAAGCTATTATACAGATAATTTTGAGGATGCATTAGTTATGTGGGTGAATTTGAAATGATAAATGAAAATTGTTTAATTCTTGCTATTGAGACAAGCTGCGATGAAACATCAGCAGCAGTTGTTAAAAATGGAAATGAAATTTTAAGTAACGTAGTAGCTACTCAGATAGATATTCATAAACGTTTTGGTGGAGTTGTACCTGAAGTTGCATCACGATTACATGTTGAGCAAATAACTTTGGTAATTGAAGAAGCAATGAAGCAAGCGCAGGTAGAATATGAAGATC
This sequence comes from Gottfriedia sp. NPDC057991, assembly GCF_042886615.1. Taxonomy (NCBI): domain Bacteria; kingdom Bacillati; phylum Bacillota; class Bacilli; order Caryophanales; family Bacillaceae; genus Gottfriedia; species Gottfriedia sp. NPDC057991. The sequence goes on along the minus strand of NZ_JBHVQN010000015.1, from coordinate 15,377 downwards.
TAGCTGCCGTTGCTGTTACAGAAGGTCCAGGACTTGTAGGAGCGTTACTAATTGGGGTAAATGCGGCAAAAGCAATTGCATTTGCACAGGGTTTACCGCTTATAGGAGTTCACCACATTGCTGGTCATATTTATGCTAATCAACTAGTACAGCCCCTGCAATATCCGCTATTAGCCTTAGTAGTTTCTGGTGGACATACGGAGCTTGTCTACATGAAGGAAGATGGCATTTTTGAGGTTATAGGTGAAACAAGGGATGATGCAGCAGGAGAAGCTTATGATAAGGTCGCTAGAACACTTAAATTACCTTATCCAGGTGGTCCTCACATTGATCGTCTAGCGCAAGAAGGAACTGCAACTATTCCTTTTCCTAGAGCATGGTTAGAAGAGGGTAGCTATGATTTTAGTTTTAGTGGATTAAAGTCAGCAGTTATTAACTATATGCATAATGCTGAGCAAAGAGGCGAGGAAGTATCACCAGCTGATGTCGCAGCAAGCTTCCAAGAGAGTGTAATTGAAGTAATTGTTTCAAAAACAATACAAGCTTCAAAAGAATATGAAGTTAAACAAGTTTTATTAGCCGGCGGAGTAGCAGCTAATAAAGGGTTGAGAGCTACATTACAAAAAGAGATGAATGCTTTGAGTAATATAGAATTAGTTATACCACCACTATCACTTTGTACTGATAATGCTGCTATGATTGGCGCTGCTGCATTTATCCGTTTAAAACAAAGGAAACTAGGTAATTTGGCATTAAACGGGAATCCAGGCTTGGATTTAGAGAATATGTAAGAGGTACTTATTCACAATTTTTTTATGAAATGTGGATAAGTACTTTTTATTTGTTAAAAACTTATTAAACTATGTGCACAAAAATGTGAATAACATTGCTGTATTTCTGTGGATAATGTGTATAAACCTGTGTAAAAGCTAAATTATAATTGAAAATATGTGGATAAATATGTAGATAAGAAAAAACGGATAGCAAAAAGCATATCCGTTTAGTCAATTATTCTTGTAAGTTCTCCCATTCTTCCATTAGGTCTATTAACTTAGCTTCTAAATCATTTTTCTTATTTGTTAATTCCTGTACTAATTGAAAATCACCGTAAACTTCTGGCTTACATAATTCTAGTTCGATCGTCTCTATATCAAGCTCAGATTGAGATATATTACTTTCAATTTCCTCTATACGGCGCTGAGTTTGGCGGAGCTTTTTCTTTAATTCTTTGTCTTGTTGATAATCAGAAACTGGCTGAGAGGATTGTTTAACTTGAGTTAATGTAGCTTCTTTTTCTGCTTGTTCTTTTTCAAATGCTTCGTTTTTCTTAAATTGGTAATAGTCATAATCACCCAAATAAATTGATAATCCTGCTTTTGCTAGTTCAAAAGTTTTTGTGGATAATCTGTTCATAAAGTAACGATCATGAGAAACAAATAAAATTGTTCCAGGGTAATCTAATAAAGCATTTTCTAACACTTCTTTACTATCTAAATCTAAGTGGTTAGTAGGCTCATCAAGAATTAGGAAATTAGCTTTTTTCATCATAAGTTTAGCCAAAGCTAATCTTGCCTTTTCTCCACCACTTAAAGAAGTAACAATTTTTGTCACATCATCTCCAGAAAATAAAAAGTTCCCTAATATTGTTCGAATTTCTTGTTCGGCCTTTAATGGATAATCATCCCAAAGTTCTTCTAATACTCTCTTATTAGAAGTTAGTTTTGCTTGCTCTTGATCGTAGTAGCCTACCGAAACATTTGCACCGAAATCAATCGTTCCCTGTAATTTTTCTAAATCTCCAATAATCGTTTTAAGTAATGTCGATTTACCAACACCATTTGGACCGACTAATGCGACACTATCGCCTCGATTCAATACGAATTTCATTGGCTGATCAATTGTTGGGATACGATCATAGCCAATAAATAAATCTTGTACAGACAACACATCATTACCGCTTTGTTTTTCAATTGTAAATGAAAAATTAGCTGAAGACTCGTCTCCAAGTGGCCGGTCTAATCGTACCATTCGATCTAATTGTTTCCTTCGACTTTGCGCTCTTTTTGTAGTTGAAGCACGTGCAATATTACGCTGCACAAAATCTTCAAGTTTAGAGATTTCCTCTTGTTGTTTTTCGAACTGCTTTAGCTCTTGGTCATATTGAGCTGCCTTTAGATCAAGGTACTTACTATAATTACCAACAAATCGTTGATGCTTATGATTAGATATTTCATAAACAATATTAACAACTTGATCAAGGAAATATCGATCGTGGGAAACGATTAATACTGCACCAGGATATGACTGTAAGTAACGCTCTAACCAACTAAGAGTGTCGATATCCAAATGGTTAGTAGGCTCATCCAGAATTAACAAATCAGGCTTCGTCAATAATAGCTTACCTAATGCCAGTCTTGTCTTTTGTCCACCGCTTAACGAAGAAATTTTTGTTTCGTAGTCTTCATTACTAAAACCTAGACCACTAATAATTGAACGAATATCTGCTTCAAACTGGTAACCACCGTTTTCTTTGAATGTATATTGAAGATGATCATATTCATTCATAACCTTGTCATAAACCGCTTGGTTAGAATAGACATCCTCCCTAGTCATTTTAACTTCTAATTTTCTCATATTGTCTTGCATCTCTACTAAATGATTGAAAACAGTATAATATTCTTGCCATATCGTTTGATCGCTTTGTAAACCAGAGTTTTGGGCTAGGTAGCCTACAGTAACATCTTTAGGTTTATTTATTTCACCGCCATCATAGGATATTTCACCTGCTATGATTTTCAGTAATGTAGATTTTCCAGCACCATTACGTCCAACAATGGCAACTCGATCACTCGTTTGAACTTCTAATTTTATATTTGAAAGTATAATGTCACTACCAAAATACTTTGAGACATTATTTACTTGTAAAAGAATCATGGATAGCACCTCATTGCAAAATTTTTTATCTATGTAACTGTAGACTGTCAAAATTCTTAAATATAGTGTATATTTTACATTAGAACAAGTACTTTATTACTAAAATAAAGTCAAATTACACACCATAGTAAAAAGAATTACAGTAAGTGGGGGATTAAAAAATGGATTCGGAACAAATTAAAATTCCACAAGCTACTGCTAAACGTCTACCTTTATATTACCGTTTTATAAAGAATTTGTCTTTATCAGGTAAACAAAGAGTTTCTTCAGCAGAGTTAAGTGAAGCAGTAAAGGTAGATTCCGCTACAATCAGAAGAGATTTTTCTTATTTTGGAGCACTTGGTAAAAAGGGTTATGGCTATAACGTAAATTATTTATTAACTTTTTTCTCGAAAGCGCTTAACCAACATGAAGTTATGAAAGTTGCATTAATTGGTGTTGGTAATTTAGGAACTGCATTCTTACACTATAATTTTATAAAAAATAATAATACAAAAATTGAGATGGCCTTTGATATTGATCCAAATAAAATTGGTACTGAAATAGGTGGAGTACCCGTTTATAATCTAGATAATCTAGAGGATGTTATGAATGAAGATATTCAAATCGTTATATTAACTGTTCCTGCACCTGTGGCACAATCAATAGCTGATCGATTAAATGGAAAAAATATTAGAGGAATCTTAAATTTCACACCTGCTCGAATTAGCGTACCAGAACATATTCGCATTCATCATATAGACCTAGCAGTTGAACTACAAACATTGGCATATTTTTTACAACAATAAATTTATATTAAAATAAAAACCCCCAAAAGATTGGGGGTTTTTAATGTAAATTGATCTGCTGAAAAACTACAAAAGAGTTCATTAACATATGTGTTAAGATTGGAACCATAATTGAGTTTGTTCGTTTATATAGGTAACAAAATACAAAACCGATTAGAAAGTAAGATAAAAAGAAGGGCAAGTCTCCGTGCATAAGCGAAAAAATCGCTGAACTAATCCCAGCAGAAATAATAAATGGTAAACGATTATAAAGCCTTTTAAAAATGATTCGACGAAAAATAATCTCTTCTAAAATTGGTGCAACTAGACTTGGGATGATAATAAAAGCCGGGTTAAGCTTAGCAATGTTTATGATATTCTGAGTATTTTCTGAGCCCTTATGTAAATTAAATACATAAATTAAAATTAAATTACAAACAATTTGAGTTAGCATGGTTATGAAGTAACCTAAAATAACCCAATTTATTATTGTACGATAATTAGTTTTTAGATTCTTTATTCCTTCATAAATGGGCTTATGTAATAAGATAAGTATAATAATTAATCCGGTTACGAAACTAATACAACCCCATAATGCCACCGCTTCAAGAGAAGCTGTTTTCTGATCCACTCCAACGTATAAGTTACTTTTTAATAAATAGGGCACCCCAAAAACCGCTGAATACTGAAGAACGACATACGTTAATAAAATCCATAAATCTCTAGTTTTCAATACGATAGCTCCTTTGTGTTGATATTTTTCATAACCCAAAGGTTTATAACAACACGTACATTATTTTACTCGTTTCTCTTGTTTCTTAAAAGAAATTTTCACTTTTTATTTTACTTTTGATTGTAAAGAAAAAAACTTATTAAATTTCGACAAGAAAAGTGCCTGCTTCGGGCTTGCAAAATTTTTTGATATTATTTAAACTAATAATTGTGTTAGCACTCAATATACATGAGTGCTAAAAAATAATGATTTGATTATTGAGGAGGTATTACGCATGTTAAAGCCATTAGGTGATCGTGTTGTAATTGAGCTTGTTGAGTCTGAAGAAAAAACTGCTAGTGGTATCGTGTTACCAGGTAGTGCACAAGAAAAGCCACAAGAAGGCAAAGTTGTTGCAGTAGGTACTGGCCGAGTACTTGAAAATGGTGAGCGCGTTGCTTTAGAAGTATCTGTAGGTGACCGCATTATCTTCTCTAAATATTCAGGAACAGAAGTTAAGTACGGTGGTACTGAATACTTAGTACTTCGCGAAAACGATATACTTGCAATCATAGGTTAATAAAATAAAGATACTTAAATTAAAAAATATAGTTTTTATATTATAAGGAGGTCATTTTCATGGCAAAGGACATTAGATTTGGTGAAGAAGCACGTCGAGCAATGTTACGTGGTGTAGACGCTTTAGCTGATGCTGTAAAAGTAACTTTAGGACCAAAAGGACGTAACGTAGTTCTTGAGAAAAAATTCGGTTCTCCATTAATCACAAATGATGGTGTTACAATCGCTAAAGAAATCGAATTAGAAGATGCATTTGAAAATATGGGTGCAAAATTAGTTGCAGAAGTTGCTAGCAAAACGAATGATGTTGCTGGGGACGGTACAACAACTGCGACAGTTTTAGCGCAAGCTATGATTCGTGAAGGTCTTAAAAACGTAACTGCTGGTGCAAACCCAATGGGTATCCGTAAAGGTATCGAAAAAGCAGTTGCTGTAGCAATCGAAGAATTAAAAACAATCTCAAAACCAATTGAAGGTAAAGAGTCAATCGCACAAGTTGCTGCAATTTCTTCAGCGGATCCAGAAGTTGGACAATTAATTGCTGAAGCAATGGAGCGCGTTGGTAACGATGGAGTTATCACTCTTGAAGAATCAAAAGGTTTCACAACTGAGTTAGAAGTAGTAGAAGGTATGCAATTTGACCGTGGATACTCTTCTCCATACATGGTTACAAATTCAGAGAAAATGGTTGCTGAATTAGAAAACCCATATATTTTAATCACAGATAAAAAAGTAACAAACATTCAAGAAATCTTACCAGTACTTGAGCAAGTTGTTCAACAAGGTAAACCACTATTAATCATTGCTGAGGATGTTGAAGGTGAAGCACAAGCAACAATCATCGTAAATAAATTACGTGGTACTTTCAATGCAGTTACTGTTAAAGCTCCTGGCTTCGGTGACCGTCGTAAAGCAATGTTAGAAGATATCGCAATCTTAACTGGCGGTGAAGTGATTACAGAAGAATTAGGATTAGATCTTAAAACAACTAACATCACTCAATTAGGTCGTGCTTCAAAAGTTGTAGTAACAAAAGAAAACACTACAATCGTTGAAGGTGCTGGTGAAACTGAAGCAATCCAAAGACGTATCGGCGTAATCCGTGCTCAATTAGAAGAAACTACTTCTGAATTTGATCGCGAAAAATTACAAGAGCGTTTAGCTAAATTAGCTGGTGGTGTAGCAGTAATTAAAGTTGGTGCTGCAACTGAAACTGAATTAAAAGAGCGTAAATTACGTATTGAAGATGCATTAAACTCTACACGTGCTGCAGTTGAAGAAGGTATTGTAGCTGGTGGTGGTACTGCATTAATGAGCGTATATAATAAAGTAGCTGCAATCGAAGCAGAAGGTGACATAGCAACAGGCATCAATATCGTATTACGTGCACTTGAATCTCCAGTTCGTCAAATCGCTACAAATGCTGGTCTAGAAGGATCAGTAATTATTGAGAAATTAAAAAGTGCGGAAGTTGGCGTTGGTTTCAATGCTGCTAACGGACAATGGGTAAACATGATCGAAGAAGGGATCGTTGACCCAACTAAAGTTACACGTTCTGCACTTCAAAACGCAGCATCTGTTTCAGCAATGTTCTTAACAACTGAAGCAGTAGTAGCTGACATCCCTGAGAAAAATGCTCCATCAATGCCTGACATGGGTATGGGCGGCATGGGCGGCATGATGTAATAAAGAAAAAACCCTTGAGAAATCAAGGGTTTTTTTTCGTCTAAAATCTTAAAAACTTAATCAAAATAGACCTGGTCTTGTAAAAAATGTAAGTAATTAAAAGCCAATTTAATTCGTGATTCTGTATTTACGTTTTCTAATGAAAGTTTTTTATTACCTTCTTACTTAACAAATTTAATAATTTCTGAATATATTAAGTAAAGGACAAGCTATAAAGAAATTAGGGGATATGGATAAACGAAATAAAAGAATTACAGGAAAAAATAGCAGAAATTAAAGAACGATTGGCAGTAGCAGAGAGTACTATTGTAAAGGTTGAAGAAAAAATTGAGAGAATTGAAAGTAATACAAGTTGGACTGTACGATTAATTATTGGTGCAATTATTTATGCAGTTATAAGAATCATTCTAAAAGGTGCCATTTAAGAGTTTTATTACAAAAGACACTACTTTTATTAGACTTCATTTCACAGTAATATCGCTAGCAAAGATAGTGAAATAAAGTAAAAAACCTGGGAATTTTTTAGGTTTTTTATTTTTATGATTCGATTATTTACTATTGGAGTAGTCGATAATGAGAATAACTAAACTAATCCTTTTAAACTGGTAATAGAATGGAGAAATTGGTTTAAATAAGTCTCAGGCTTTATTGACTATAGATCGTTTAACTATGTATAGTAAATTTGATAAAAGCAGAAAACCTATGATGCGATATTACGAATAGATCAAATAATTTTTTAAGGATGATTTAGATGAATTTTGGTTTATATAGAGGATGCCTTTTTGGTCTCTTATTTTCTATACCATTTTGGTTGATCATATTATGGCTTATATTTAGATAGAAAATAAAAAACCCCTTCATGTAAGTAAAAAGCTACTAATACTTTCTACATTAAAGGGGAGATCAGTATTTTAAAGAAGGTATTTTTTAAACGATAAAGTCATGGAATATAGGTTCAATTAATTCTCCACTATTTAATTGACCTCTACTTTTTATCACACATTGAACTAATGGCTCTACATAAATATAATTTTTATCTTCTCCAGTTTTTATATGCTTGGTTAGACTAAAAAAAGCTGTTTTTTGTCCAGTATTCATCCCGAACTCTACTATCCCTACATTTACATACTCACCATTTTTTAATTCCGAGATTAATAATCCCATTCCTTGTTTTTTATAGCCAGTTATATAGTAATTACTATATCTCCAGTTAATAATTTTTAACCAATTTAGTGATCGATGTGCTGGTATATAAGTAGAATCTTTTGATTTAGCTACTATACCTTCGAGTCCAAGAGTTTTAATTTCCTCAAAAAACATCTTACCTTCCGACTCGATATAAAAACTTTTTTTAATCGATTCTTGATCAACTAGAGTTTCTGATAGAATCTTTTTTCGATAAGATAAAGGTTCTTTCATTAAGTTATTATTTTTAAGACGTAAAATATCAAAAACGATATATGTTAATGGAAATTGTTTGCTTCCTTGTAATATTTTGTATTCTTGAATAAAACTTACTCGATTGGTAACCGCTTCAAAATCCTCTCGGCCTTCATTATAACAAACTAAAACACCGTCTAAGTAACAATCATCTAAGTCGATATTTTCGAGTTCAGGGATTCTCTCCGTAATCTCGGTACCATTTCGATTAAAAAGTTTATTCTTTCCATTTTGCCTTTCAAGCATCATTCGAACACCATTTGATTTCAATTCATAATAATGTTGATCAGAGTCAAATGGTTTATCAGCATTCTGTAATAGCATTGGCTCAATAAACATTTTTCATTTCGCTATCATGATTGTTGCTTTTCAACATAATCAAGATTCCTTTCTTTTTCATTTGAAATATATAAATAACCTAAATATTTTTGTTTTCTTATATAGCAATAATTCAATCTATTTTTTGTCTTCCACTTGTTAATGTACTTTTATTTCTTATGTATTTCAAGTCATAACTCGTCTAATTTCACAATAAGATAAATTATCTTCTTATGAAAAGTGGTGTTATGAAATGGGGAGGAAAAATAATTTCAAAATTACTGAACCGATGTTGAACGAGTACTATGATTTGAGTCAAAAAAAGAAGGATATTGAAAATCAGTTAGAAGAATTACAAAAGATTTTTCATGGATACTTTGATCATCAAGTTGGAATGAATGAAAAAGGTGAGCTAATTATTAATAATTTAAAACTTGAACGAATCATAAGAAAAAAAGAGAAATTTAATGAGGAGAAGACAATAAATAAATTAGAAGAACTAAAGCTAACTGATTTAATACAAATTGTAAGAAAACCAGATGGAGATAAAATTAGGTCTGCTATTAATTTGGGGTTGTTAAAAGAGAAGGATTTAGATGGCTGTATATCTGTTAATTCAGCACAAGCAATTTATGTTAAACCACTAAAAAAGTAAGTAGTATCATTTTTATTTCAACATTCTGGAGAGTATCTAATACTCTCTTTTTTATATGTAACGAATTTTATCTTTCAGAATACTGTATTAATATACATGTCCAAGTATTCGAAAGAAGTTTGTTTAGACATGCCAATATTGAAAAGGAGTGCTAATTTTGGCAACTTGGAGAAATGATTTTATTTCGATGAACAAGTATACGAGGCCGTCAATAAAATTGAAAGAAGTTAAAAAAATTGTGCTACACTGGACAGCCAATCCGGGGGCAAGTGCACAAAGTCACCAAAGGTATTTTAACGGAATAGCGATAAGAAATAAAACATATGCATCTGCTCATATATTTGTTGATTCGAAAGAGGCAATCTGTATTATTCCACTTGATGAAGTAGCTTATCATGCAAATGATCATTATGAAAGAAATAGTAATGGTGGTGTATACAGAGGAGTGGATGAACTCGCTCCGAATGCAAATAAGCTTTCAATCGGTGTTGAAATGTGTGTCGAAAAGGATGGTACTATTTCACAATATACAATAACACGTACTATCAGAGTAATTACTGAATTGTGTAAGATGTTTAAATTAAATGCAAATGACATTGTAAGACATTATGACATAACACATAAGCCATGTCCGAAAACCTTCATAGACTACCCCGATCAATTTAACGAGTTTAAAGCACAAGTGAACGCGATCTTAAATCCCCCGAAAACCCATACAGATTCAATTCCATACCCTAGTATTTTAAAGGAAGGATCAAGAGGTGAATCTGTAAAAAAGGTTCAACAAAAACTTAATGTAACGTCAGATGGAATTTTTGGACCAGTTACTGAAAATGCAGTTAAAAAATTTCAAGCAAGTAATGGACTAGTTGTCGATGGAATTGTAGGAAAAAACACTTGGGGCAAGCTGTTTTAAAAGACGATATCACATAATTTCTAAAGAAAAAATCCCTATTTCTTTTTCGAATAGGGATTTTTTTAATGAGGTGAGATGAGTTTTAAACCAACAACAGATCCAATTACTAACGTGATAAATAACAGTCTCTTCCATTCACGTGATTCATTAAAGAACAACATACCGATTAAAACAGAACCAGCGGCGCCTATACCAGTCCAGATTGTATAACCTGTTCCGACAGGTATAACCTTTAAGGCCTTTGATAATAAGTAAAAACTAGTCCACCCAGATAGAATACACAAAATGGAGTAGTTAAGTTTTTTAAAATTATTTGATAGCTTCATAAAAATGACAAAGCCAACTTCACCCAAACCCGCAATAAATAAAAATAACCAAGCCATTTTATGCTGCATCTCCTTTTTCTGCTTTTTTATCACCTGAAGTTAATTTTAAGCCAATAATTCCAGATAATAATGTAATTACCAGAATAACTTTTAATATAGAGGCTGATTCATTTAAAAATAGCATTCCTATAATAACTGTCCCAGCGGCTCCGATTCCTGTGAACACTGCGTAGGCGGTACCTATTGGAATTTCTCTTATTGCTTTTGAAAATAAATAAAAGCTGAACAAGATCCCAGCTATCGTTAAAATTGTTGGCAACAAATTTGTAAACCCTTCTGAGTATTTTAGTCCAAATGCCCAAGCAATTTCGGAAATTCCCGCTATAACTAAGTAAATCCAGCTCATAATAAATCTCTCCCCTATAGCAGACTAAATAAATGATTTTGTTTCGGTGAACTACCTACCGTTCGTTAGTTAAAAGATACACTATAATCTTATTCATGACAAGTTGGAACGTTTACACAAAAATTTATTTTTTTTATGCAATGAAATACCTTGACCGAAAAATTATACATTGTTAGAATGAGACAATAATACAATATTCGTCATTATTCTTCATATATCCTCGACAATATGGGTCGAGAGTCTCTACCGGGGCGCCGTAACATGCCCTGACTATGAAGGCAGTCTGACTTTGTTTAATTTAAGTCTGATTTTCTGCCTTCTTATACGTATTTTTTCGTATGTAAAAAGAGGAGAAAGTCGGCTTTTTTTATTTTTTTTGGGAAAAATAGTATCAGTTTAACTGATACGTTAATTCAATATATATAGATGGGGTGACCGTTTTGCAACAACATGACACAATTGTAGTACTAGATTTTGGAAGTCAATATAACCAACTTATAGCACGACGTATCCGTGAGTTTGGCGTTTATAGTGAATTACGTCCTCATACAATAACTGCAGAGGAAATTAAGCAAATGGGCGCTAAAGGGATCGTTTTCTCTGGCGGACCAAATAGCGTATATGGTGAAAATGCTTTTTTCTGTGATGAAGCAATTTTTGATTTAGAAATTCCAATCTTAGGTATTTGTTACGGAATGCAGTTAATGACGCAACATTTTGGTGGAACGGTAGCAAGAGCTGACCAACGTGAATATGGTAAAGCTGAATTAAATATTCAAAATCCGTCTGCTTTATTAAAAGGCCTACCATCAGACCATGTAGTTTGGATGAGCCATGGTGATAAAGTAATTCAACAACCAGAAGGATTCGTTGTAGATGCAACTAGTGCTTCTTGCCCAATTGCAGCAATGAGTAACGAAGCTAAAAAAATGTATGGTGTACAATTCCATCCAGAAGTTCGTCACTCTGAATACGGAAATGATCTATTAAAGAACTTCGTATTCAATATTTGCGAATGTGAATCAAACTGGTCAATGAAAAACTACATTGAAGTTCAACTTGAAAATATTCGTAATACTGTTGGCGACAAAAAAGTACTATGTGCACTTAGTGGTGGTGTTGATTCTTCAGTAGTTGCAGTATTAATTCACGAAGCAATTGGTGATCAATTAACATGTATCTTCGTTGACCATGGTTTATTACGTAAAGATGAAGCTGAAGGCGTTATGAAGACGTTTAGCGAAGGCTTCAACATGAACGTAATTAAAGTAGATGCTAGAGAGCGCTTCTTAAGTAAACTTGCTGGCGTTTCTGATCCAGAAGAAAAACGTAAAATTATCGGTAATGAATTCATCTATGTGTTTGATGATGAGGCAGCTAATTTAGAAGGTATGGATTTCTTAGCTCAAGGAACTCTTTATACAGATATTATCGAGAGCGGTACGGCTACAGCTCAAACAATCAAATCACATCATAATGTAGGTGGATTACCTGAAGACATGCAATTCACGTTAATCGAGCCTTTAAATACATTATTTAAAGACGAAGTTCGTGCAGTTGGAACTGAACTAGGAATTCCAGATGCAATCGTTTGGAGACAACCGTTCCCAGGACCAGGTCTAGGAATTCGTGTATTAGGCGAAATTACTGATCAAAAACTTGAAATCGTTCGTGAATCAGATGCAATTTTACGTGAAGAAATTGCTTTAGCTGGTTTAGATAAAGAAATTTGGCAATATTTCACGGTATTACCTGACATCCGTAGTGTTGGTGTAATGGGTGATGAACGTACGTATGATTACACTGTAGGTATTCGTGCAGTTACGTCTATCGATGGAATGACTGCTGACTGGGCACGTATTGATTGGGATGTACTTCAAAAAATTTCAACTCGTATTGTAAACGAAGTTAAACATGTAAACCGTATAGTTTATGATGTAACTAGTAAGCCACCTGCAACGATTGAGTGGGAATAATAAGATTCAGCCATAAACCCTTGTTTTAGGGTTTATGGCTATTTTTATTTTAAATTGACAGCGATTTGACTCCATCTTGTAACAAATAGACGGAACTTATTATCGTATTCTGTGATAATTTTCTATTGTAGTTGCAGAGTAGCAGAAGGGGATCTAATTGATCTATACTAGGGAGGGATGGAAATTGCATAAATTTTTAGAAATATGGATTTGTATCCCTAGGTTAGTAAAACAAACTTTTTTATCAAGTATTATACTCATATTTGTAGTGTATTAGGAAGTAAGAGAGTAATTCAATTATTTTATAATATAAATTTACTATAGATAGTCGTAATAATTATTAGTTTTGTAATTGCATCGTTATTGTATATGTTCTTAAAAGACGAAAAGAAAACAAAATAAATATTAAAAATAGTAAATATAGCTAAATCTCTTCTTTAGTAAGGGGTATGGTTTTTTTTGTTGAAACTTGTCATTAATTGACCAGTTATAGTACAATAGTTATTAGAATTTACTGTTAATTAAACGTTTTATTTGACTAAAATGTGTATTTCCAAATGATGAAGTTTAATTTAATAACTAAAATATGGTAAAAGCGAACGAAAGTGGATATTTTATAAAAAATGTTCGCTTTTTTTGTTGACACTAATTAAAACTGAATGTAATATAAGGATATAAATTAAATAAATTATTTGTCATAACTTGTCGTATAGGCTAGTAAATATGGACTAGCGTCTCTACCCGCCACCGTAAAATGGCGGACTACGAAGTAATGATTTCTGAATGTTATTAACCTACTATTTTGCTATTATTCTACTACTCTAGGGTTAATAAGCTCAGAATGAAACTGCTCGTGATAGGCGCTTTTACCATTGTGTAAAAGTGCCTTTTCTATTTTAAACAATAGAGACCGACTTTTAAGACTAAAACTTAGGAGGATCACATGAAAGAACGTATCAGTAATTATTTTGAGTTCAACAAGTTAGGCACATCATATCGTCAAGAAACAATTGCTGGTTTAACTACATTCTTAGCAATGGCTTATATTCTATTTGTAAATCCATCGATTTTATCATTATCAGATATAAAGGATTTTCCAGAAGCTTTAAGAATGAATAAAGAGGCAATCTTTGTAGCTACATCTTTAGCTGCAGCATATGGATCAATTTTAATGGGTATTTATGCGAAATATCCAATTGCTTTAGCACCAGGTATGGGATTAAATGCATTTTTTGCTTTTAACGTAGTTCTTGGAATGGGTATTCCTTGGCAAACGGCATTAGCTGGCGTATTCGTATCAGGTATCATCTTTATCATTCTTTCATTAACTGGTCTTCGTGAACAAATTATAAATGCAATCCCAATTGAATTAAAATTAGCAATTGGTAGCGGTATTGGATTCTTTGTTACATTTGTCGGTTTAAAAAACTCAGGTATTATCGTAAGTAACCCGGCGACATTCGTTTCACTTGGTAAATTAAATGAACCAGCTGTTTTATTAACGATTTTTGGTTTAGTTATTACAGTAGTTTTAATGGCAAGAAAAGTAAAAGCTGGTGTATTTTTAGGAATGATCATCACAGCAATCGTAGGTATGATTTTTGGAATTATCGACTTACCATCTTCAGTTGTTGGTCCAGTACCAAGTATTGCTCCAACATTCGGTCAAGCAATTAAACATATTCCAGATGTTTTCTCTTCAGGTAAAATGTTTGCTGTAGTATTAACTTTCTTTATTGTAGATTTCTTTGATGCAACTGGAACATTAGTAGCGGTAGCTAACCAAGCTGGTTTATTAAAAGAGAACAAGCTTGAAAGAGCAGGTAAAGCATTAATGGTTGATGCAACAGCTGTAGTAGTTGGTTCAACTTTAGGTACAAGTACTACTACCTCTTATATTGAGTCAACTGCTGGTGTAGCTGCGGGTGGACGCACTGGATTCTCTGCAGTAGTTACTGGTATCTTATTCTTACTAGCATTATTCTTTGCACCACTTTTAGGGGTTGTAACTGCAGCGGTAACTTCACCTGCTTTAATTGTAGTCGGAGTTTTAATGGTTTCATCAATTGGTCAAATTGACTGGAAAAAGTTCGAAATTGCTGTTCCAGCATTCTTTACAATTATTGCAATGCCATTAACATATAGTATTGCAACAGGTATTGCGGTTGGTTTCATTTTCTATCCAATTTCAATGATTGCTGCTGGAAAAGCGAAAAAAATCCATCCAGTAATGTATATATTGTTTGTAGTCTTCCTATTATTCCTAGCATTTTTTAGAGACTAGGTAAATAAATAGAACGTTAAAAACCAGCCACCATAATTAGGAGGCTGGTTTTATTTTTATCTAATAGATAGAAGTAATGTGGATATACCACTTCATCTTAATAATTCTGAATAGTAGTATTTTTATTTTAGTATTGTAATTAATTCAAATAGCTGATATATTATTCTATGTTGTCCCAAACGAGGGAAAACAAACGAAATAAAAAATCAAAAAACATTTAAAAAGTTGTTGACTAAAACAAGCTTTAAATGATATGATTTATAAGTCGCTTCTGAAGCGGCGAAAAATGAACTTTGAAAACTAAACAAAACATGAAGTAAACGTCAATTATTAGTTTTTTGAGCAATACAAGATTTAAACTTAACTTTTATGGAGAGT
>NZ_JBHVQN010000014.1:0-17950 GCF_042886615.1 Gottfriedia sp. NPDC057991 | reverse complement strand
CCATAAAAGTTAAGTTTAAATCTTGTATTGCTCAAAAAACTAATAATTGACGTTTACTTCATGTTTTGTTTAGTTTTCAAAGTTCACTTCGTCGCTCAGAAGCAACTTTAATATAATAGCATTTTGCTGAAGTATCTGTCAACATGTTTTCACTATTTTATTTTGTTGTTCGACTTGTTTGTCGTGACAACATTTTAAGGGTGATAACTGGTAGTAGCCTTTCTTCCATCGGCATTGGTTTTCCTCACTTGTTATCGCTTGTACACCATACTCTTCTAAAAAAAAGAAACAACTTTATCCAATCTGTCTTTTTCAGAAGAAATTTATTAGTTATTTGTATCTTCATTTTATTTGAGATATAATACATTAAACCATTTTCTTTACCGAGATCCACGTTAGATTTTACCCTTATTCTATTTATGAATAAGGGTTTTTTATATTATAAGTTATAAAAGAAGTCGGATTCTACTTGATAGAATCCGACTTCTTTTAGTTAACTATGCTTTTTTTACATTAGTTGCTTGTGGACCGCGTTGCCCTTGTCCTACTTCAAATGTAACTGCTTGACCTTCATCTAATGATTTGAATCCATCAGTTTGAATTGCTGAGAAGTGAACGAATACATCATCACCATTTTCACGTTCAATAAATCCAAACCCTTTTTCTGCATTAAACCATTTTACTTTACCATGTTCCATTTTTGTTTCCTCCTAGTGCGATTTACACACATTATAATATTTCAATATTAACATTAAAAGTAAAGATAATCAAATTCACCTAATGAAATATAAATGACATTACATATTTTTATGACCAATACTAAATTTCTGATTACTTAAGAGGCTTCATTTTTACAATATTGCCGAATTATATTTTCAGGGTAGTTGAACAACCTGTGCCAACTACTTGACTCTTTTTTTGTCCTTAGTCATTAATTTTGAAAAAAGAAAGCACTTACTAAAAAAACACTTATTTATTGACTTGGTTTATTTATTAGTGATTGATAATATTTTTTATCCGATGCAAGGTGCAGGTGTAATCGAATCTATAGAAGAAAAAGAGGTACAAGGTGAAATACAGCAGTATTTTATTATAAGATTACTAATTAAACAGATGGAAGTAATGATTCCAATTTCGAAAATGGATAATTCAAGAATTCGAATGGTCGTTGATTCACATACGCTCGACAATATATTAAATAATTTTCATAATGGAGAATCTGATCGTTCTCTTTCATACAAACAAAGATTTAAGCTAAATACTGAAAAAATGAAAACAGGTAATATTGAGGAAGACGCAGAAGTAGTACGTGATTTAATGCGTATAGATAAAGAAAAATCTCTTAATTCAAGTGAAAAACAGATGTTAGGTAACGCAAGTAAAATATTTATCAGCGAACTTGGATTAGTTAAAGGGATTACAGAAATTCAAGCCAAAGAACTATTATTCGGATAAAAAATTATCATTTAAACCCACATTAATGAAGATTATAGAATTTCAAATTTTCAAATCGTGTATGAAACGAAACTTTTTATATTAAGAAAATAGTAAAGCCCCGTTTAAGGTTACCCCTTTTATATAAAATCAAACAAGAAACAGACATAAGAAAATATGCGGCACCTGGAAGTGGAAATCACTTTTCAAATTAAGAACATTAGCGATTTGTTCAACGACGAAAAGCATCCAATTTAATTGGATGCATATTTAAGTATTCCACTTAAAAAGAGTGAATCTTCTAGTTGTGTGCACTCTTTTAGTTTTATTAATCCATCTAGTTCTAGTTCCTTAGCCAGTTTTTCAATCATATTTGTATCATTTTCCAAGGAATTTTTAATATTGATTAAAAAGAAATTTCCTCTTGTTGCAAGTCGAAGGCTCTTTAATAGATTTTCTTTACTCATTTTCCAATCTCCCTTCTAAATTAAATTAATTCGACACAATAGAGGTTTTCTCCTGTAAATTCAATTCAGTTACAAACTACTCGTGCAGATTGCGTTGTCAATTGTTTGTTTAACCGTTGATCTTATAATCGGCATTAACATGGGAGATCGTCCTCAAACAGAAACGGTCACCAGCTGGCTCAATCTTGTTGTCTACGTGTTTGTATTCTTTTGGGTTAGAAAGACTAAGTTGACTCAACAAGATCATTGGATTAAAAATGTAGGGTCGGTTCTGTTAACATTTGTAATCAGTTTTTGTTTAATTCTCTTTGTAAGTGAAAAATACTATTATATGAACAACCACTTAGTAAAATTTATAGTCTATGTATTTATTATTCCAGTCAAATGGGCGTGGAATTTTAAGAACTATTCTATGTGGATCAACAGTCTTTTTATCTTTATTCCTTCTCTTTCTGCCTTCATCGGTTTGTATAGCCGTTTTTACAAAAGAAACAACTTTAGATGATGATTTTTAACACAATTGAAATGAATGACGAACTCTACATTTTGGTTAATGTGGCTTTTTTTACTTTTACGGTCAAAGTTCCTTTATAAAATCAAACAACGAAATCGGTTTTATTCGGCAACTCTTTTTGTTGTTCAACTAGTCGAGTAGAAAGGAGTCTTTTTACCTTACGGTAAATCGAACTCCATCCCCTCCCAGAACCGTGCTTGCGCTATTAACTCACACGGCTCCTCCAACTTATCATTCACAGAACTTAACTAATTTCTATCAGACTTTATTCTGCTATCCTTAGTAGTTTTGTTTCCATTTATTCTACCTCTGTGTGTAGTAAATGTGTCCCTATTAAGGGTGATACTTTGGTAGCAGCCTTTCCTCCATCGGCATTCCCCAACTTCATAGGTACTACGCTGCTATCCGACTCCCTACATCGGCATTTGGTTTCCTTACTTATTATCGCTTGTACACCATACTCTTCTATTAAATGAAAAGACCGGTAGGGTCTCCCGAGTTGCCGTATCATATCAATGTGTTACGTGCCAAGGTCTCTGACTCCGGAGAGGCTTTACCCTTCTTGCCTTAACGAAAGGTAAAATGTTGCTTTCTGCTATGCGTAAGGCATCAGCCCTCTCGATTTACTAACATTTCGAAGCTCAATCCCTTCAACCATTTGGCTTTCGGCCCGCAACCTAGCTGTCTACGCTTAAAGATTAAAGTTACCTTTAATCCTTCAAGACTCGCTACAAGTGAATGGCTAGTTCTTTCTCGACGGGAATCCCACCCGCTATATGATACGACCTTGGCTCGGCCGCACACGCAATGCGTTAGTTACATAAGGATTATTCTAATTCATTCTTTTTAAATACTCTCCAAAATTCTCCATTAGTCAATAATTGAGTGAACACTTTTGTTATTGTTTTACGACTTATTTCTTCTATCAATAGCTTATCACTTGCCCAAAAACATTTACCATTAAGACATTCACTGGTAGTTTCGTTCTTATTTTTTAAGCTTAATATATTCTTAAATGTAAAAAATGAAGCTACCCATTTAGTTTCATCCTCGAATTTAACAATTACATCTGTATTCTCATCAAAAATGTCATAATCGCTTGACCATTCTTCTGCTTTGATCCAAATCTCTTTCATGGTCCAACTCAAAATTGTGTATTTGTTATTGAACTAAAGCATGCGTTAGCCAACCATGAATCATTAGATTCACCACTGTGAATGGAAGGTTATATCTTACTTCCATAGTAGTTGTATAAGGTTTTATATAAAACTTATAAATTATTAACTTCATTAGCAGTACGGATGCCTGATTCTATTGCCCCTTGTATCCATCCAGGTGTAGATGATGCGTGAGAACCCCCAAAATGAATTCTACCTTCTGGTGTCCCAATAAATGGGCCGAGTTCTCTTTGTTGATTAGGTTTATACATAATAAATGCTCCACCAGAAAATGGATATCTAGTCCAACTATGTGAGAATCCTGCTAAAAATTCTTTATACACAATATCTCCAAAGATAACAGAAAGATCATCTAATGCCTTATCAATACGATCATTATTTTTCATATGATCCCAAATTTGTGCGTCGTCTTCCCATGTATAACTTGCTAGTATCACTCCTGTTTCGTAACCAAAGTCATGACTCGGGAAATAGGAAAATTTTATAGGTAAGTCTGTTGTTAGTTTTCCACCAAATAAACCTAATTTTTCCCAAAACTTTGTTCTGAACTGTAGTGCAATTTTTGTTGAATCAGCATAGTGTAATTCTCTTATAACTTTCCATTTATTATAAGAAATAGATTCGATAGGTGTCACATCTACAAAGTTAAATAAAGAAAAAGGAATGGTTGAAATAACATAATCACATTCAAAATGATCTTCTTTTGTAAGTACTCTGTTTTCTGTATAGATTGTTAGTTTGGAATTCCCTTGCTTAATTCTTTTTACTCTTTCATTAAGCAATATATTGTCCCTCAGTTGAGGTAAGAATGCTCTAACAAGATGGTCAGTTCCACCTGTAATTTCGTATAGTTTTAGGTTTGGTGTTAAAAGTACAATAACCTCTCTTAAAATTGCCGTAAATGCAAGTTCTGGAAATCCTTCCAAACCAATAATTGTTTTTATCATATCGACAGCCCCAGTCGATAAAGAAGGTCCTACAGGATTATATTTTAAAAAATTTTCCATGGAGTATTGGTCATACTTAATAATAACGGATTCCCAGTTTTTTATTGGATCTTGATTTATGAACTCAACCACTGGACCAACTGCTGATAAAAGTAGTTCTGTTGCAGTTTTTCCTTTTTCATGTGGAGCAACAGGATATTTTAATATATCTGGATTTGAATCGTAACTTTTTTGGTTTGTTAGTACATTATTAACGAATATTAAATCATTAGGAGTACTATTAATAAATTCATTTACTTGTAAATTAAATTTATTTATTAATGCAAATGTTAACTTATGGATTGAAGGGATTCGCATAGCTCCTAGGTCAATATATTGGAAATCTAGAAACGGTTCTCTTCTTGTGTAAATCCGTCCACCTATTCTTCTATTTGCTTCGACAACAATAACCTGATGGCCTGCTTCTTTTAAAAGTGAAGCTGCAACTAAACCAGATATACCTCCACCTAAAATAGTTATTTTCTTTGGTGAATTCGTTTTATTCAATCCATTTTGAATTATATAAATCATTTGTTCCATTGAGAGGATTTCTTGAACCAAAAAATACCACCCCATCTTACGAAAAATAGAATATCTTTAAACGTTATTCTATTTCTAACTGAAGTAGAATTTTATTTTTCACAAAAGTTCAAAGCGAAATTTCTTATTTAATTAATCTGCCATTTAGTGACATAAAAAAATCGACTAAACAGCCGATCTTGTTGTTCAACTAGTGCAATGAGTTAGTTACATAAGAACTTTTAAAAGTAGTTAACAGATTTACTGAGTTAAACATACCCATACACCCTAATCACATTATCAAATACATCTCCAGAAACGTGAATATTTTTTAGAATATTTAAAACACCCTTCCTTATTTCCTGGGTTTCTACCTTAATCTCCAACCATTCAATACACTTATATCCACCTATCCTAAAATGATAAAACCATTCCCCATCCCAAGTGCTAATAAAGCGTGTTTCAATGTCTTTTGTTCTCCATTGATTATTATTAGGGTAGTCACACATCGATAATCTAATTTCTTCCCACTTTTTATCATTCATTACTTGCTGATATTGATTATTAGCCATTATTTTTGCACCCTTAAACTTACTTATAATGCTAATCAACTAACGCGCCAGTTAGGTATATAGGAGATTCAATCTACAAACTATTGCTTTTTTTAGTTTATTGTACTTTTGGAAAACTAACACTTGGGTGAACTCTTGTTTACTCTCTTCGTACTGTATTATACGTAAGCCTAAATGTCTTTTTCTAGTAATTGATTCATCAGAACTTTTTTGAGTTGACTGCGGCGACTTGATTCTACAAAAAGGTATTTTCCTTTACACATTTGCATTAAGAAAAGCAAAAGAATTTTTAAAAATTGCATTGAATAACGATTATTTCATTTGGATATTTTATGGAAGTATCATAAATTCAGGAGGTAACACATGAAAGCAGTCACGTACCAAGGTCATTCTAAAACCATAATTAAAAACAAGAAGAAAAGCCGTACTCTTCGGAATACGGCTTTTTCCATATGATATATATATAAGGAAGTGTAATTACATATATGAAGGTACTTTCAATGATTCAACCTTGGGCCAGCCTTTTTCTTTTTAATGAAGCACAATACGAAACAAGAACATGGAAAACTAAATATCGTGGTCCATTGGCGATTCACACAAGTAAAAAAATAGATAGTAATGTTTGTAATAACAATGCAATTCAGCATTTGCTTAGTAAGCACGAGTTGAATAGGAGCAATCTACCAACCGGCATGATTATTGGTGTCTGTAATCTTATTAATTGTTTAAAAGTAATAGAAGATAATCAAGAAAGTGCAGTATTAGAAGATGGACGTATTGTTTCAGGAAATGACTACTTCTTAGGAGATTTTAGAGTAGGGAATTATATTTGGGAAGTTTCCAATAAAGAAATGTTAATCGATTTTATACCAGCTAAAGGAAAATTAGGTTTATGGGAATACAATATAAATTAGTTGTTTACTTCTGGAAAAACACACTAATAATGCGTTAGCGCTTAACAGTGAATATTTTCAGTATGAAATTTTATTAATTGTATTGTATATATTAAACAAATCTTCTTTGCCGACCATCCTACTATATAGTGAAAAAGAGGATGATTGATTTATGATCATCCCTTTTGTTCTTCAACTAAACGCATGCGTTAGTTGCATTAATGAGTATCTATTTTAATAGAAAAATAAATAATTATAAAATATGACGCTCAATGGTATTAAGAATAAATGAGCAATAAAAATTCCCCACTTTGTTTTATTGTTTGGCTTACCAGATTTAAATATTATATTTAATAAAATGGCACCTAAAATACTTATACCAATTATAAAACCATAAAATAATAAATCAGTAGTGGATGCCGAAGCACTACCTGACATCATGCCTAACACAAAATACAACGGTATACTTATAGGAAATACGACTAAAAAGGAACAAAAATAAACTATTAAACTTAATTCTATCTTATATTTTTTCTTTTCTTCCAACACAAATACCCCTTATTCTTTTACAATTAGTATTTAAAAATATTCTTTTTATTTATCTAAATTTTAACAAAAATGTCCATCATATTTCTAAGGTAAATTATCCTATTTAATTCTCAACCTTATTCAACTAAACTGCCATTATGTTGAATAAGGATCCTCTCTATGCCATTAGTAAACTTTAAGTATTTATGACAAAAAAAACAGAAAAACCCTCATTAGGGTCTCTCTGTTTCTCACTTTCTACTAATTTCGCACGCCATTTAATTCTCCATAACCGCTCTCTATTTCGCTGCTTTCTCATACTCCTGCTTGAAAAAGCTCTTCATCGAATGGAACACATCTGACTTCTGCTTCAAAATATAATAGCGAAATTTCTCGTCATTTATGTTTTTATACGCGGACATTAGCGTACTGTGTCGATTGTATTGGTTTACTTCTCCGTATCCGAACATATTGCTCACTTTCATTAATTCTTGAACTAACTTTACGCAGCGAGCATTATCAGATGTTAAATTATCTCCATCAGAGAAGTGGAATGGATAGATATTATATCTTTCAGGAGAATATTTGTATTCAATCACTTCTAAGGCTTTTCGATAAGCAGATGAACAGATCGTTCCTCCGCTTTCTCCTTTTGTGAAGAATTCTTCTTCTGTAACTACTTTTGCTTCTGTATGGTGTGCAATAAACTCGATATCAACTGATTCATATTTTGTTCTTAAAAATCTAGTCATCCAAAAGAAGAAGCTTCGTGCCATATACTTTTCCCATAAGCCCATACTTCCGCTCGTATCCATCATTGCGAGTACGACGGCTTTAGATTCCGGTTTTCTAATTTCATTCCATGTACGGAACTTTAAGTCTTCTGGAGATATTGGATAGAATGATGGCGTACCACTCATAGCGTTGCGTTTAAACGCTGACATCATCGTACGTTTTTTATCAATGTTACCCATTAACCCAGTTTTTCTAACGTCATTAAATTCAATGTTTTCTACAGTATTTAAATCTTGTTCTTTTCTTTTTAGATCAGGTAATTCTAATTGACTAAAAAGAGCTTCCTCTAATTCCATTAGTGAAACCTCTGCCTCATAATAATCTTCGCCTGATTCCTTACCTGCTCCTTGCCCTTTACCAGCACCTTTTTGTGGCTGGCCTCCTTGTGAACCATCTCTTGCCACTACATCGCCAACTTTACTGTCTCCAGTACCCTGACCAACGTGTTTATTTTTATCGTAGTTGTATCTAATCTTATACTCATCTAGTGACCGAATTGGGATTTTTACTACATCGCGCCCATTTGACATGATGATGCTTTCTTCTGTGATCAAATCTGCTAAATTCTTTTTAATCGCCTCTTGTACCTTCTCTTGGTGGCGCTGTTGGTCGTCGTGTCCTTTACGATGGAGGGTCCAGTCTTCCTGTGAAATGGTAAAATTATGCTTTTGATCATGTTCATTATTTTCATTACTCATTTTCTTTCCCTCCCTTACTTGTTTTGATTTATTTGTAAAAATAAAAAAATCGTCACACAGTAATACACAATTGCATAAACTAATTCGGTAGGTGATTTTCTACCCTTTTTTATGGATTACTCTATCATATGCAGAAGGACACAATAATTGACAATGTTTCTTCTAAATTTTACACCCATTTTTTCAGAAAATTGGACGAGTCCTAAAAAATAAATATATTTTTATAAAAAATCCAATAAACTTTTGCCTTTAACTATATGTAACAATACTTAAAAAAGAACAAAAAAATAAGTGGAAAACTAGTAAAAAGTTCTCCACTTTTTTTATTTAAGGTAAATTATGCCCCATTCCAGCTACGTAAATTCGTAACCATTGTTCCGCTGACATACTTATCTTTGTAGACTCAACTGCTGTTTTAACACGTTCAATTTTACCAGACCCTACGATTGGCATCATTTTAGCAGGATGAGCTAATAACCATGCGTACATTACTTCGTCGATTGAATTTGCGCCAATTTCACTAGAAATCTCTTCAAGCATTGCTCGAACTCGTACCGCTGATTCAGATTGACTAGTAAAAATTTGTCCGCCAGCTAATGGGGACCAGATCATTGGAGCAATATCTTTTTCAAGTAATAAATCAATTGTCCCCTTTTCAAAATGCTCTAATTGCATTGGAGAAACTTCAATTTGATTTGTTACTAAAGGCATGTTTAGATATGCTTGTAATGCGTTAAATTGAGATGGTAAAAAGTTTGATACCCCAAAGTGGCGTACTTTTCCTTCCGAATGAAGTTGATTAAACGCCTCTGCGATTTCCTTTGGATTCATAAAAGGATTTGGTCTATGTATTAAAAGTAAATCGATATAATCTGTTTGTAGATTTTCCAGAGAATTATTTACACTCATAAGGATATGCTCTTTACTAGTATCATAATGATTCATTTTAAGTTCAGGAAACTTTGATGACTTTAACTTTATTCCACATTTAGTAACGATTTGGATTTTTTCACGAAGTTCCGGTTTTAGCGCTAAAGCCTTTCCAAAAATTTCTTCACATGTATAGCCACCGTAAATATCGGCATGATCAAATGTTGTAATTCCTAAATCAATGCATTCTTCTATAAATGTGACTAATTGTTCTGATGTCATTTTCCATTCAGATAAACGCCATAAACCGTGAATAATTTGTGAAAACTCAAGATTTTCAGCTATTTGAATTCTTTTCATCTACACTATCTCACCTTTCTTTTTAATCATTATCATCATTATAGGATAAACATTATTAATTGCAAAAGAAAACGGCTATCTAATAGATAGCCGCTTAAACAATTTATCGGTTAAGTAATGAGCCTACATAGCGTAATAATTCATTTGCTGATGTTGAGTTATAACCATATTCATCAACTAATCTGCTGACAACGTCATTGATTTTCTTTAATTGACGCTCGTCAGGAGTTTTTGTGGACGTCGTAATCTTCACAACATCCTTCAAATCCGAAAAAAGTTTCTTTTGGATAGCTTCTTTTAATCTTTCATGTGAATTGTAATCAAAACGTTTGCCTTTCCTTGCATATGCAGAGATTCTGATTAGTATTTCTTCACGGAATGCTTTCTTTGCATTCTCAGAGATACCAATTTGTTCTTCAATCGAACGCATCAACTTCTCATCTGGATTCATCTCTTCACCTGTTAAAGGATCACGAAGCTTATTCTTATTGCAATACGCTTCTACATTATCAAGATAATTATCCATAAGTGTTTTTGCAGACTCTTCATATGAATAAACAAAAGCTTTTTGAACTTCTTGTTTGGCAATATCATCGTATTCTTTTCTTGCGATTGAGATAAAATTCATATAACGCTCACGATCTTCATTAGAAATAGATGGATGTTGATCTAAACCATCTTTTAATGAGCGTAATACATCCAAAGCATTAATTGAAGGAATCTCTTTTCGAATAATTGTAGATGAAATACGGTTAATGACATATCGTGGATCGATACCATGCATACCTTCATCTAAATATTCTTTCTTCAGCTCCTCTAAATCAACAGTGTTATAGCCTTCTACCATTTCACCATCATATAGACGCATCTTCTTAACTAAATCAATATCTCCTCGTTTTGGTTCTTTTAAACGAGTAAGAATTGTAAACATTGCTGCAACACGTAAAGTATGTGGAGCAATATGAACATTTGAAACATCACTTTCAGAGATCATTTTTTGATAAATTCTCTCTTCTTCACTTACTCTTAAGTTATACGGAATTGGCATTACGATTATTCGAGAATGAAGTGCTTCATTCTTCTTATTATTAATAAAGGATCTGTACTCTGTTTCATTCGTATGTGCGATGATTAATTCATCCGCAGAAATCAATGCAAAACGCCCTGCCTTAAAGTTTCCTTCCTGTGTCAGGGATAATAAGTGCCATAAAAACTTTTCATCACATTTTAACATCTCTTGGAATTCCATCATTCCACGGTTTGCTTTATTCAACTCACCATCAAACCGGTAGGCACGCGGATCTGACTCTGATCCAAATTGAGCAATTGTTGAAAAATCAATACTTCCTGTTAAATCTGCAATATCTTGGGATTTTGGATCAGATGGGCTAAAAGTACCAATACCAACTCGACGATCCTCTGATAAAAATACTCTTTCTACCATAACATCTTCTATTCTTCCACCAAACTCTTGTTCAAGTCTCATTAAGTTTAAAGGTGAAAGATTTCCTTCAATTCGAACTCCATATTCATTGAAAAAATCATCTCTTAAATGGTTAGGAATTAAATGCAATGGATCTTCATGCATTGGGCAACCTTTAATAGCATAGATTGCTCCTTGATCAGACCTTGAATAATTTTCTAAGCCTCTTTTTAACATCGTTACCAGTGTAGATTTACCACCACTTACAGGACCCATTAACAATAAAATACGTTTTTTTACATCTAATCTCTTGGCAGCAGGATGGAAATATTCTTCCACGAGTCTCTCTAATGCTTCTTCTAATCCATATAGGTTGTTATTAAAGAAACTGTAGGTTTTTTTACCATTCACTTCTTCAATACCTGCGTCTTTAATCATATTATAAATTCTAGAATGTGCAGTTTGTGCAACCAATGGCTCCTCTTTTAACATTTCAAGATACTCAGCAAAAGTGCCTTCCCATTTCAATCTTTGTTCCATGTCCCGATGCTGCTCAAGTTTCTTTAAAATATCCATGGACAAGTACCTCCTTCTTCTCATCTGTAAGAGAGATTATTAAAGGATATGCAAGGATGTCCGTACTCATGCTATATCTTTGAGTAGGAAAATATATTTTATCGAAATCCAATTCTCATAATTTTACTTTCATATTTCTATGTTTTTTTTGTATAATAAGGTTTAGGGTGTTGGGAATTTTTCAATTGGGAGGATACATACTGATGAGACTAGCATTAATTTTATTAGTAACAGCATCATTCATAGCAGCAATTTTCACAGGCGGCTATAATGACAAACCTGGACTGAAAAACAGATAATATTTTTTAAAGGATGCTTCTAAACGCGGATCTTAATTTTATTTAGACCGTTTTAATGGAAGCATCTTTTTTATTTTTGTACTCTTTGATAAACTCTTAAATTAATACAAAAAAAATCACCATTATATGGTGACTTTTATTATTTAGAATAATCCTTTACCTTTAACAACTCACGGAAATCTTGCTGACGTAAAGCTTCGTAAATTAAAATTGCAGCTGTATTTGATAAATTTAGTGACCTAATATGATCAGTCATTGGTATACGTAAGCAAGTTTCCATATTTTTGTCAATTAACTCTTTCGGAAGCCCTGTTGTTTCTCTACCAAATACAAAGAAAATCTCTTCATCTAAATTTGTATAGTCAAAGTTTGAATATGTTTTTTCCCCAAATTTAGTTATAAAGTAAAATTTCCCGACTTTATACTGATCAAATAAATCGTCCAAAGAATCATGATAATGTATATCTACATGCTCCCAATAATCAAGACCAGCTCTTTTTAACATTTTATCATCAGTTGAAAAACCTAACGGACGGATTAAATGCAAACTTGTATCTGTTCCTGCACAAGTACGTGCAATATTTCCTGTATTTGCTGGAATTTGTGGTTGATATAATACAACGTGTATTCCCATCTTTTTCACCTCTATATTGTTTCAATGCTTTATATTATACCAAATTCGTAATTAATAAGGTATTATTCCATTGGAGGGTTAGAAAAGTCATCAACGAAGTGATAAAACTTATACTTAATATTCTCTGTAAAAGCAGAAGAATCATAATATGACCAATATCTTTTACGGCTATTTACAGTATGTGCATTCACTAACGGTTCACCATTTTCATCCTTAGCAACAACGATTGTACAATGATTCCATACTCCATCACCTTCGAAATCATATACGATAATATCCCCCAATGTAAGGTCTTTTGGAGAAGGCACCTCTTCTGCTTTAATTCCAGTTTTAGGCGCAGGTAAAAATCTTCTTAATGCATGAGCAACTCTCCAGCTATAACTACTATTCGAATGATTTTTATACCACCACCCTGTCCCTGGTTTTGGCATTCCAACCATTCGAATACCTCCAGCCCTTAAACATTGAGATATAAAATTAGTACAATCATTTGCATACAATGGATATTCTTTATTATGGCCATCCCACCAGGTTTCAGCATATTTAACAGCATTAAATCGGTTATATCTGTTATTTCGATCTAATGATTCATTTTCACCTAAATCATCTTCTTCGAGTTCAAAATTTTCAACTTGATTATCAATCGGGAAAGCTATATCATATAAGATTTCATCATTTTCAATCGCGATCTGTCTTTCATGTTGATCCTCTTCAAAATATAAATCGGTTTGCTTTAAAAAATATCGCGTATGGAATGTATAATTTATATACGTTACGGCCTGTTCAGTCCAAATATTGTTTACATCAAGATTTCCATATACTTTCACTAATGAAACATTACGCTTATTATATAATTCAACTTTACGCCTGATTGCCTGATATTCTTTTTCTTGAATAGGATGACCTCGATGTCCTTCACCAAAATAAAGATGTAATCGTTCTTTTAAATAACGCTCTAAAAGTTCACGATTAAACAAGATAATCCCCCTTTTCAACATATATTCCTATTCTATACGATGTTGAAAAATAAGAGATTATACCACTCAATATTGATTACTTTGAAAGAACAGCATTAATTTCATTTAATACAATCTCGTCTTGCTCTTTTTGCAAACAACTTTCAATAAATGGTGTACTGCTCATTCCTTCAATCTCAAAAATAGCCCAAATAGCTGTACCTCTAATTACTGGTCTTGCATCTTTTTTCGCTAATTCCTTTAAATCATCTAATGCCGATTCATCTTTAAAATGTGCTAAAGCAATGATGGCATTTCGCTGAATAGGGTTCTTTCCTCTCCATGACCCAGACATTTGGCCAAACTGACTTTTAAACTCTCTGTTACTTACCTTTAATACAGCGCGTAATAAAGGTTTTACAGTTTCCGGATCAGGTTCCATCTCAGTATGATGAGTAAAATTAATTCCTTTGTTTTTAGGACAAACAGTCTGACATGTATCGCATCCATATATACGATTTCCCAGCTCTTTTCGAAACTCAACAGGAATCATCTCTTTTGATTGTGTTAAAAAAGCAATACAATTTTTAGCATTTAATTGACCTGGAGAAACAATCGCACTTGTCGGACAAACATCAAGGCATTTTGTACACTCTCCACACTGTTCCTCAATAGGCGAATCTGGTTCAAAAGGTAATGAGGTAATCATTTCCCCTAAATACACATAAGAACCGAATTCTGGCGTAATAATTGAACAATTTTTAGCACTCCAACCTATACCTGCTCGCTCAGCTACAGCTCGATCTACGAGCTCCCCAGTATCGACCATCGACTGAACCTTTGCATTTGGATAATGTAATAAAATAAATGACTCAAGCTGAAGTAATTTCTTTTTTACAACTACATGGTAATCTTCCCCCCATGAGGCCCTACAAAAGATACCCCTTGTGGATCCTTTTTTACTTTTAGGAGGATTTTTCAATTTAGATGGATAAGCTAGTGCAATTGCAATTATTGAATTAGATTCAGTCATAATTTTTCTTGCATCTACTCTTCGCTCAATATCCTTTGTCTCAAACCCCGATTGATAATTTAATTCCTGCTGCCTATATAAACGATTTTTTAATGTTAAAAATGGATCAACAGTCGTAAATCCAATCTTATCTATTCCAATTTCTTTACTATATGAAATCAATTCTTTTTGAAATTCTTTTATATTCACAAGAATCACCTAACTGCCTGTTAATTTACAAATTATATTTTCTATTCTAGTCAGAAAATTATTTCTTTATATAATTATGTCACAAAAGCCTTTAATAATAGACTTTTTAATATAAAAAAACGCAATGTATCGTTCTTCGAATGAATCAATACACTGCGTTGTTATCAAGTTATAAGTGCTAAACTACTAATACAAATGTTATCTGTATTTAGTAGGTTTTTAATGAACTTGTAATTAAATTTATCATAATCATGTCATAAATTCAAGAATAAAATCAATTTTTGTCGAAAGAGTTTTAGCATGAATTATGAAAGGGTCGAGAATAGATAATCTTTACAGCAATTTAAAAATAGCAGAAGACGTGAGTAAGGAAAAGATAAATATTATTAATTAGCTAATAGCAGAGGATATTGAAAGATTTGTAGAAATTTGAATAAAGGTATAACTAATTTTCCCATAGAATTCTTCTTTATAGGTTAAATATAGGAGGAGAGTAACTATGACAGATCCTTTAGTAAATGAAGAAAAAAATCCTTTGGTCGAAAGTTTTGAAGGTGTCTGTAGTTTGATTGAAGAAACAAACGACAGAATTGATTTTACACAGGATACACTTAAAGAACTTGATCGATACAATAATGAGAAATTAAAAGATGCAAAACAATTTACTATTAAAGTAGCTGCTGCAAGCCTACTAATAGCAACAACAGGCTTAGTCGTTACTTTAGCAAATAAAAGAAAACCAAAACAATTTGATTGGCTTGCTGCTAAGCAGAAACGTAAATATGTAAAAATGTAACGAAGAGCATTTCTAAATGGAGAATAGCCATATAAAGAAAGGCAGCGACCATTGTTATAGTCGCTGCCTTTCTTTATGATAATTGTTAATATAAAATGAGGACCATTATTTAATGCTGTATGAAAGATGAAGAATATAAAAATCCTATTCTTTTCCTTACCCTTTACGATCTAAACAAAAAAGGATTCTGCATCTCTGCAAAATCCTCTTCTCTGATTTCAATATAGCGGTGACAAGACTCGAACTTGCACATCCGTGAAGATACCTGATTTTGAGTCAGGCGTGTCTGCCATTCCACCACACCGCCAAAAAGTTATAAAATAATTATAATATATGAAAGACAAATTGTCCATTCAAATCTGTAATTAAAAACCTCTTACAAAAGTAAGAGGTTTAATGATACCGAGGGCCGGACTCGAACCGGCACGGGGTCAACCCCCGCAGGATTTTAAGTCCTGTGTGTCTGCCATTCCACCACCCCGGCAGAAGTAAATTAAAAGGCGGTAACCGGATTTGAACCGATGATAAAGGTTTTGCAGACCTCTGCCTTACCACTTGGCTATACCGCCATATTTGGAGCGGAAGACGGGGTTCGAACCCGCGACCCCAACCTTGGCAAGGTTGTATTCTACCACTGAACTACTTCCGCATAAATGGCTGGGCTACCTGGATTCGAACCAGGGCATGACGGAATCAAAATCCGTTGCCTTACCGCTTGGCTATAGCCCATTAATTAAGAACTTTATATATTATATTCAATTTATTATAAATAATATTACTCACTCGAGTAAACGTTACAATAATTTAAATGGGGCGACCGATGGGAATCGAACCCACGAGTGTCGGAACCACAATCCGATGCGTTAACCACTTCGCCACGACCGCCATTATTGTATTATTTGGCAGGGGCAGTAGGAATCGAACCCACACCAAAGGTTTTGGAGACCTCTATTCTACCGTTAAACTATGCCCCTATAAAATGGTGGAGGGGGACGGATTCGAACCGCCGAACCCACAGGGAGCGGATTTACAGTCCGCCGCGTTTAGCCACTTCGCTACCCCTCCGGTTAAAGAGTGCCGACTAGAGGACTTGAACCCCCAACCTACTGATTACAAGTCAGTTGCTCTACCAATTGAGCTAAGTCGGCATATTATTAATTAAATCACTTTGTTTAGTTACTTATATATCATTTATCCTACTCAAACTTAGGTTTTGTGTAGTAATCTTCATAAAGTCGTCCTTGTCTCATATAGATAATTCAAGGTGTTTTTCGACAAGTACGCTGATGTTTCGCTACGAAGCTTATTCGTTCGTGCTCTACCAATTGAGCTAAGTCGGCTTAATAATTATTTTAAGATGGTGGCTCGGGACGGAATCGAACCGCCGACACGAGGATTTTCAGTCCTCTGCTCTACCGACTGAGCTACCGAGCCATCTTAAATGGCGGTCCCGACCGGGATCGAACCGGCGATCTCCTGCGTGACAGGCAGGCATGTTAACCGCTACACCACGGGACCATTTGGTTGCGGGGACAGGATTTGAACCTGCGACCTTCGGGTTATGAGCCCGACGAGCTACCAGACTGCTCCACCCCGCGATAATGTGGATACTATTTTTTTAGATCCATGAACTGTATTTCGTTAAGACCATCCCAATCTCAGGATGTTATTGCAAGTTGCAGCTCGATTGGTATGCTGAAGTAATTTCTTCGAAGCATATTCGTTCGTGCTCCACCCCACGATAATAAGAGATATTTATTAAATTTAATTAGATGGTGGAGGATGACGGGCTCGAACCGCCGACCCCCTGCTTGTAAGGCAGGTGCTCTCCCAGCTGAGCTAATCCTCCGTAATAAAATGGTGACCCGTACGGGACTCGAACCCGTGTTACCGCCGTGAAAGGGCGGTGTCTTAACCGCTTGACCAACGGGCCAGTATAATAGTGCTGAAAACATGTGGCGGAGAGCAAGGGATTTGAACCCTTGAGACAGGGTTACCCGCCTACACGATTTCCAATCGTGCTCCTTCGGCCACTCGGACAGCTCTCCAAAATGGCTCCGCAGGTAGGGTTCGAACCTACGACCACTCGGTTAACAGCCGAGTGCTCTACCACTGAGCTACTGCGGAATAATCATAAACCAAGCGACGTTCTACTCTCACAGGGGGAAACCCCCAACTACCATCGACGCTGAAGAGCTTAACTGCCGTGTTCGGTATGGGAACGGGTGTG
>NZ_JBHVQN010000013.1:0-18846 GCF_042886615.1 Gottfriedia sp. NPDC057991 | reverse complement strand
TCTTTTGCGTCGATGGTAGTTGGGGGTTTCCCCCTGTGAGAGTAGAACGTCGCCTGGTAACCAAAAACATCAGCTATTAGGCTGATGTTTTTTTTGTTTATTATGTAGTTAAAAATCGATGAATTAAATAAGGAATTTTTTGTTCTGTTGTTGTTAAAAATTGGTTTATTAAAGGATAATCATCAGTAGAATAAGTCTGTAAAAGTTCACACCACCAGTCAGTTTCATAGCGACAAATCATACTCAAGTTATATAAAAGTAGATAGTGGTAAAGAATTTCAGGTAATAGTAAAAGCGCTTCCTTTTGTGATTTTAAAAAATAACTTTGATTTAATATATTAAAATAAAATGGCGCTTTATTTAAAATTTTATCAGGAAAATTTGATTTAATTTTAATTTGCTTTTGATTCTGTTCAACAATTACAATATCTATTGAAGCTTGTTTTGATTGAAGAAATGAAATAAAACGTTCTGAAGTAAAATGATAGGATGACAAAATTTGTTCAGGCATAGTGATTACATCATTATCAACAGTAATTGGAAGAAATAAATTTCCTTTTTTGGTAATTTTAAGGATCTTATTTAATTCTGGTATTGATTGTAAAAGCTGAAGCATTGTAAACTTTTCACTTTCTAAATTATTAAGATTAAATAATACTTTAGAAGCATGTGTAAATAATCCATTTTTTTGGATTTTAACTTCGTCATCAACAAAAGAGTATCCTACTTTTTTTATTTTTCTCGAGGTAACGCCATGGGCCAAGATTGAAGTGGTACTCGGATAATCAGGATCTACGGTAAGGATGCAAGCCTTTAATAATTGTACAAGCCCATAAAACAGTAATGTAGGTTTTACATTAATTTGAGAATTTTGAGCTGCATGAAAATAACTTTTCCCATGCTCAATATAATATAAAAATGGATAAGCATTACGGAAAGCCTTTGTTTTTTGTTCCTTGGAATTAGTTCGTTCATATTTTGTTTGAAGATAGTTTTTTGAATATTGTGCAGAGCTAAAATAACATAGCTCATCCCATACATTACTATACGAATATAACATAAGAGAGGAACTCCTTATTAACTGAATATTTAAACATAATTTGACTTCCTTGACAGTGTTTTATCCTATTGTTAATCTACTAATAATATTTATACGTGTATAGGGGGGCTTTTTTATGTGGGAATCAAAATTCGTAAAAGAAGGACTTACTTTTGATGATGTTTTACTAGTTCCAGCGAAATCTGAAGTACTTCCAAATCAAGTTGATGTAAGTGTGAGATTAACTGAGAAAATTCAATTAAATATTCCATTAATCAGCGCAGGAATGGATACAGTTACAGAAGCAGATATGGCTATTGCAATGGCTAGACAAGGTGGACTAGGTATCATCCACAAAAATATGTCTATTGAAGATCAAGCTGAACAGGTAGACAAAGTAAAGCGTTCTGAAAGTGGTGTAATTGATGATCCATTCTTCTTAACACCATCTCATAAAGTAGCAGACGCTGAATATTTAATGGGTAAATATCGTATTTCAGGTGTGCCGATCGTAAACGATACAGAGAATAGAAAATTAGTAGGTATTTTAACAAATCGTGATTTACGTTTTATTCAAGATTATTCAATTGTTATTTCAGATGTTATGACAAAAGAAAATCTAGTTACTGCTCCTGTTGGAACTACACTTGCAGAAGCAGAAAAAATTCTTCAAAAACATAAAATTGAAAAGCTACCCCTAGTTAATGAAGACGGTACTTTAAAGGGCCTAATTACAATTAAGGATATTGAAAAAGTAATTGAGTTTCCAAACTCAGCGAAAGATCAACAAGGACGATTACTTGTAGGTGCAGCTGTAGGAGTAACAAAAGATGCACTTCAAAGAGTAGAGTTTTTAGTGAAAGCTAATGTCGATGTAATTGTAATTGATACAGCACATGGTCACTCTAAAGGCGTTATTGAAAAAGTAAAAGAAATTAGAAGTAGATTCCCAGAATTAGCAATAATCGCTGGTAATGTTGCAACAGGTGAAGCAACTAAAGAACTTATTGAAGCTGGAGCAGATATCGTAAAAGTTGGTATTGGACCAGGTTCGATCTGTACTACTCGAGTTGTTGCTGGAGTAGGTGTTCCTCAACTAACTGCAGTTTATGACTGTGCTTCTGTTGCTAGAGAGTACGGAGTTCCTATTATTGCAGATGGCGGTATTAAGTACTCTGGAGATATCGTTAAAGCTCTTGCAGCTGGTGGGCATGTAGTTATGTTAGGAAGCATGTTTGCTGGTGTACAAGAAAGTCCTGGTGAAACAGAAATCTTCCAAGGTAGACAATTTAAAGTATATCGTGGTATGGGTTCTGTTGGAGCAATGGAAAGAGGAAGTAAAGATCGTTATTTCCAAGAAGGTAATAAAAAACTAGTTCCTGAAGGTATTGAAGGACGTGTTCCATATAAAGGCCCATTAGCTGATACAGTTCACCAATTAATCGGTGGAATTAGAGCTGGTATGGGTTACTGTGGTACTGCTACACTAAATGAATTAAGAGATAACGCACAATTTATTCGTATGTCAGGTGCAGGATTACGTGAAAGTCATCCGCATGATGTTCATATTACAAAAGAGGCACCAAATTACTCACTATAATAATTTAAGCAATTTACCTAGGGCAATTACAAGAAATTGTAGTTGCCTATTTTTTGGGAAATAATTGTGTTAAAATGAACAAGTGAAATTAATGGTTGGAGGTAAAAAAGTGATTGGAAAGAAAATACTAACAAAATTGATAGTAATAGCATTAGCGATAACAATAATCATCCCTATGAATTTAAGACCAGCTGCGGCAGAGGACGTTTTAGACATTAAAGCTAAAGCTGCGATTTTAGTTGATGCAAATTCAGGGAAAATATTATATGAAAAAAATTCAAAAGCTCCATTACCGATTGCAAGTATGTCTAAAATGATGACAGAGTATCTAGTTAATGAAGCAGTAAAAAATGGGAAAATCTCTTGGGACGATAAAGTAACTGTTTCTGATTATGCTCATAAAATCTCTCAAAACACAGGATTATCTAATGTACCACTTGAATTAGGTGGTCAATATACAGTAAAAGAACTATATGAAGCAGCTGCTATTTATTCAGCAAACGGTGCAACAATTGCACTAGCAGAAAAAATTGGTGGATCAGAGAAAAACTTCGTACAATTAATGAACGATAAAGCAAAGAAACTAGGCCTAGGAGACGTTAAATTTGTTAATGCTACTGGTTTAGTAAATAAAGACTTACAAGGTATGCAACCAGAGGGAACTGCCCTTACTGATGAAAATATTATGTCAGCAAACGGTGTTGCAAAATTAGCTTATAATCTAATTAAAACATATCCTGAAGTACTTCAAACTTCTTCAATTCCAAAGAAAACATTCCAAGAAGGTGGAAAGTATCCAGTAAAAATGGATAACTGGAACTGGATGTTACCAGGATTAGTATTTCAGTACCCAGGTATGGATGGATTAAAAACAGGTTCAACGGATTCAGCTGGATTCTGTTTTACTGGAACTGCTAAAAGAGATGGTCAACGTTATATAACAGTTGTAATGGGGGCAGATTCTTATAACTCTAGATTTAGTGAAACGGCTAAATTAATGGATTACGGGTTCAGTAACTTCGAAAAAGTTACATTGGTGTCAAAAGGTCAAACAGTAAAAGGTAATAAAACAGTAAAAGTAGTTAAAGGTAAAGATAAAGAAGTAAAAGTAGTAGCAAAAGACGATGTTACTTTAGCTATAAAACGCGGTGAAGCTAAAAATTATAAAGCAACTGTCCAATTATCAGGTAAGTCAATCGATAAGGATGGCAATATTAAAGCTCCAATTAAAAAAGGAACAAAGGTTGGACAAATTGTGGTTAAATCTTCAAAGAATGAAGATCTAGGATTTATCAATACTAATAATCAGTCATTTGATTTAGTAGTTGATAAAAGTGTTGATAAAGCAAATTGGTTAGTTCTATCATTCAGAGGAATTGGTTCATTTTTCGGGAATTTATGGGATAGCATCGTAAGCGGAATTGGTGGTTTATTTAAATAAATTTCTATATAAATATATCAGTAATTGTTAAGTTGTCATTTTTTCAGTAAAATAAAAGTAGGGTAACTTTAACTAGGGGATAATAAATACTAAAATGTTACCAAGTAAGCTTTAATAATGGAGGGGCATAACAATGAATTTAACAGGAACAGAACGTGTAAAACGCGGCATGGCAGAAATGCAAAAAGGCGGCGTTATTATGGACGTAGTAAATGCTGAGCAAGCCAAAATAGCGGAAGCTGCTGGTGCAGTAGCAGTAATGGCATTGGAAAAGGTACCATCTGATATTCGTGCTGCTGGTGGAGTAGCTCGTATGGCTGATACAAGTATTACTGAGGAAATTCTTAACGCTGTTAGTATTCCTGTAATGGCTAAAGCTCGTATTGGACATATCGTTGAAGCGCGTGTTTTAGAAGCAATGGGAGTAGATTACATCGATGAGAGTGAAGTATTATCTCCAGCAGATGATATCTTCCATATTAACAAATCAGATTACACTGTTCCATTCGTTTGTGGTTGCCGTAACTTAGGTGAAGCACTTCGTCGTATTGGTGAAGGCGCATCTATGCTACGTACAAAAGGTGAGCCTGGTACTGGAAACATTGTAGAAGCAGTACGTCACTTACGCCAAATCAATGGAGAAATCCGTAAAGTAGTTGGTTTATCTCGTGATGAATTAATGGTTGAAGCTAAAAACCTTGGCGCTCCATTCGAATTATTACTTCAAATTAAAGAACTTGGTCGTTTACCTGTTGTTAACTTTGCAGCTGGTGGAGTAGCAACTCCTGCGGACGCAGCTTTAATGATGGAATTAGGTGCTGATGGTGTATTCGTAGGTTCTGGTATCTTTAAATCAGAAAACCCTGAGAAATTTGCTCGTGCGATTGTACAAGCTACTACTCACTATCAAGATTACGAATTAATCGCTAACCTTTCTAAAAACTTAGGTCCTGCTATGAAAGGGATCGATATGAGACAACTTGCTGCAGCAGATCGTATGCAAGATCGTAGCATTTAAGTTGGTGAATTTATGAAAATAGGTGTATTAGCATTACAAGGTGCAGTTCAAGAACATATAAATGCAATTAAAGCATGTGGTGCTGAAACTGTTATCGTGAAACGTGTAGAACATTTAGATGGACTTGATGGGATTGTATTACCTGGTGGAGAGAGCACTGCAATGCGTAAGTTGCTTGATCATGTCGGGTTATTAGAACCTTTAAAAGAGAAAATTGAAAATGGTCTACCAGCATTCGGTACATGTGCAGGCATGATCTTACTTTCAAAAGAGATTGCAAATGATGACACGGTGCATCTAGGAGTTATGGATATGGTAGCTGAACGTAATGCTTATGGTAGACAAGTGGATAGTTTTGAAGTAAACATCCCAATTAAAGGTGTTTGTGAAGACTACCCAGCTGTATTTATCAGAGCACCATTTATTCGTTCAGTATCAGGTGATGCAGAGGTTATTGCAGAACATGATGGTAATATTGTAGCGGTTAGACATAAACACATGTTAGCAGCGTCTTTCCATCCGGAATTAACGAATGATTACCGTTTTATGAATTACTTTGTAGAGATGGTTAAGGAAAAAAGTGCAAATTTAAGTATGTAACTATTGAAAAAAGTAAAAGCTTATAGTAAATTATTATAT
Organism: Gottfriedia sp. NPDC057991; assembly: GCF_042886615.1. Lineage (NCBI taxonomy): Bacteria > Bacillati > Bacillota > Bacilli > Caryophanales > Bacillaceae > Gottfriedia > Gottfriedia sp. NPDC057991. The sequence continues at coordinate 13,109 of NZ_JBHVQN010000013.1, read as the reverse complement.
AATTTAAATTGTCTAAAGCGATGAAAGAAAATAGTAGCAAGTTCTAAATTTATAGAGAGTCGGTGGTTGGTGCAAACCGATAATGAAGACTTGTGAATCCATTCTTGAGCGAGTTGCGGAATGCTTTTAGCTAGTAAGTAACTCCGGTACTATAGTCCGTTAACTATACTAAGGTGGAAGGATTATTTATTAATTCTTCAATTAGGGTGGCAACGCGGGTAGCTCTCGTCCCTTTTATGGGATGAGGGCTTTTTTGTATTCATTTTTATTCTTTAGACAATAAATGAATAGGAGGAATTGAAATGTTAGACATTAAATTATTACGTAGCAATTTTGAAGATGTAAAAGCAAAACTTCAATTACGTGGTGGGGACATAAGCTATATCGAAAAATTTGAAGACTTAGATTTAAATCGTAGAGAATTACTTGTTCAGGTTGAAGGCTTAAAGAGCCGACGCAATGAGGTTAGCCAAGAAATTAGTGTATTAAAGCGTGAGAAAAAAGATGCTGAAGCACTAATTATTGAAATGAGAGAAGTTGGAGATAAAATTAAGGCTCTAGATGAAGAGATTAGAACTTTAGAAGAGCAATTAGACGCTATCCTATTTACAATTCCAAACTTAGTTAGCGATTCAGTACCAGTTGGGTTAACAGAAGAGGATAATGTTGAAATTCGTAGAATAGGCGAGGTTCGTACATTTGATTTCGAACCAAAGGCACACTGGGATTTAGGTGTTGACTTAGAGATTTTGGATTTTGAACGTGGTGCTAAAGTTACTGGTAGCCGTTTTACTTTTTATAAAGGTTTAGGAGCTAAACTTGAGCGTGCCCTAATCAGCTTCATGTTAGATCTTCATACAGAGGAGCATGGATATACTGAAATGCTACCTCCTAACCTTGTAAATCGTGCTAGCATGATTGGTACAGGACAACTACCAAAATTTGAAGAAGACGCGTTCCGTATCGAAAAAGAAGACTTTTTCTTAGTACCAACAGCAGAAGTACCTGTAACAAACTATCACCGTGACGAAATTCTTGATGTTGCTCAATTACCAATCGCATATACTGCATATAGCGCGTGTTTCCGCTCTGAGGCAGGTTCTGCTGGTCGTGATACACGTGGATTAATCCGCCAACATCAATTTAATAAAGTTGAACTAGTCCGCTTTGTAAAACCTGAGGATTCTTATATTGAGTTAGAAAAATTAACAGCTCACGCTGAAAAAGTTCTTCAATTATTAGGATTACCATACCGTGTCATTACATTATGTGCTGGAGATATTGGATTTTCTTCTGCAAAAACGTATGACATTGAAGTTTGGTTACCAAGCTATGATGCATACAAAGAAATTTCTTCTTGTAGTAACTTTGAGGCGTTCCAAGCAAGAAGAGCGAATATACGCTTCAGACGTGATCCAAAAGGAAAACCAGAATTTCTTCATACATTAAACGGCTCTGGCCTTGCAATTGGACGTACGGTTTCTGCAATTTTAGAAAACTACCAACAAGCAGATGGTTCAGTTATTATTCCTGAAGTTCTTCGTCCGTATATGGGTGGAAAAGAAGTAATTAAATAACTAAAAAAGCAGATGTATCGAGAAATTGTTCTCGGACACATCTGCTTTTTATTTAGATTGTTTTAACATCAATTTTATAATTAGGTGTGTTCCACAATTCCATCCATTTTTTAATAGCAGAAATTAAAATCACAACGCCTAAGACTAACATGATGATCGATAAGACGCCGTTTAACATACTATATCCGGCTGCATCATGGTTAAGATAAACATTTTTAATCATCCAATATCCTGCATAATTAACAGTGATAAATAGATAAGCTAGGGGAATCAAACATGTAAGCATATACCAACGTTGATCAGCTATCTTTAATAGCACTGTTGCACCAATGATTAATCCGATCGAAGCCATTAATTGATTAGATACTCCAAATAATGCCCAGATTGATCCAATATCCCCTGAAAATAAGAGATATCCCCACATGAAGCATGCTAGCGCACTGGCAAAAATGGAACCTGGTATCCAATCAGTTTTCTTCAATGGTTTATAATATTCACCAAAGAAGTCTTGAATTAAATATCGTGCCACTCGAGTTCCAGCATCAATTGCTGTTAAAATAAATACGGCTTCGAACATAACAACAAACTGGAAGAAATATGATGCTAAATGGCTAAACCAAGGGATCGATGTAAATATGTACGTCATACCAACTGCCAATGTAACGGCTCCACCAGTACGCCCTTCTAGACTTAATCCGATTTCTTTACTTAGTTCCGGTAAGTGGACAACATTCATTCCTAAAGTTTTAAAAACTTCTGGAGTAGAGTTAATTGCAAAGTAGTCTGCTGGCTGAAGTGCAGTAGCAGCGATTAAAGCCATTATACCTACTAAACATTCAACTAGCATTGCACCAAACCCTACGACCTTTATATCGCTCCATCGATCAAGCATTTTTGGAGTTGTACCAGAACCCACAAATGCATGGAATCCTGAGATTGCTCCACATGCTATTGTAATTGAAATAAATGGCCAAACTGGACCAGCTAAAATGGGTCCCCCGCCGTTAACAAATTTTGTTACAGTCGGAAATTGTATGGATGGATTAATAATAAATACCCCAATAATGAGTGCAATAAATACACCGATTTTCATAAAACTACTTAGATAATCACGAGGTGCTAGTAAAAGCCATACTGGTAAAGCAGCGGCAAAAAAAGCATAGATTGGTAGTATAATAGCTAATGTCCGTGTATCGAATGTTAAAAAATCACCTATAGCAGTTTCTTGAATTGTCGGACCCATAAAAACTCCAACCATTAACAAAATAAATCCAATCGTTGAAGCTAATTTTAAATTGCCGGTTTTTTTATAAAGTAGTCCTACACCCATAGCAATTGGTATTGTGATTCCAACTGCAAATGTCCCCCATGGATTATTTTCAAGCGCATGCAGAACAACCATTGAAAGGCCGGCCATCGTAATTGTAATAATAAAAAGCATAGCTAGTCCCGTACAGAAGCCTGCAACTGGTCCAAGTTCTTCCTTTGCTACTTCTGATAGCGACTTTCCTTTCTTTCTCATTGAAGCATATAAAACGACTGCATCATGTACTGCTCCACCGATTACAGCACCAATTAAAAGCCATAGCAGGCCTGGAAGGTAACCAAATTGAGCGGCCAAAATTGGACCTACTAGAGGGCCAGCTGCTGCGATTGCAGCAAAGTGATGACCAAATGTTACCCATTTGTTAGTAGGAACATAGTCCTTACCATCATTTAACTCATGAGCTGGAGTAGGGATAGAATCATTTAACTTAAGTACCTTCACAGCCATAAATGTTCCGTATAGACGATATGCAATCATCAAAATACACATAGAAGCAATAACAATTGTAACCGCATTCATTTTATTTAATAAGCCTCCCCTGTTTCTTTTTATATACATTCATTTTACTTTATGAAAATTAAAATTTTGAATTTTCAGCGTAAACTGCAATAAAAACAGGTTGAGAAGCATGAATGGATTATTGAAATACAAGCTTATAAATTAAAAAGTTGTTTAAGCTCCTTTGTGTACGTTCGACTAACAGGTACTTTTTCACCATCATTCATAATTAAATTATATGTGGAATTAAACCAAGGCTGAATTTCAATGATTTTATCCAAATTGACAATATAGCTCCGATGGACACGAGTAAATGATGTATTTTGTAGCTTTCGTTCTAAATTGATTAAAGGTTCATTTAATCGATATGTCATCTTATCAGTAACGACCCTTGTTTTCCCTTCTTGTGTAAAAATGTAGGTGATCTCTTCGAACGTTATTAAAAGAATTCTCTCATCAACCGAAATAGCTAATTTATCTTGTTTTAAATGTGGGGGATTCTTTTTCACCTCAGTTTTAATAGACTTCATACTTAGCTTTGCTAATTTTTCAATAGTCTTCTGAATTCTTATTTCATCAAATGGTTTTAAAATATAATCAATCGCGTGTAAATCGAATGCATTTAAAGCGTACTCGTCAAAAGCTGTTGCAAAGACGATTGCTGGTTGATGGCTAAGGTCCTGCATTTTTTGGGCTAATTCTAATCCACTTTCATCAGCTAATTGGATATCTAAAAATACAACATCGACTTCTTCTATTTGTATGAGTTCCAATGTACTTCTAATTGAGTCCGCTTCACCAACTATTTCAACTTCCTTGCTTCTTTTTAGTAAATAAGCTAGTTCGTCTCTTGCTAATGGTTCATCATCTACAATTAGTGCCTTTAACATTATTTATCCCTCCATTACTTCTTGCGTTAATGGGATTCTTATCGATACTTTCGTTCCCGTGTTCATGTCGGATTTTATTTGAAAATATTCTTTTTCCCCGTAAATTTCTTCAATTCGTTTTTTTATATTCCATAAGGCTGTTCCAGTTCCTTCTTTAGACTGTATTGTTTCATTCCCAATTGTATTTAGTAGCTCTGGCGAAATCCCCTTGCCATTATCTTCAGTAATGAGAATCATATCATTATTGAACTCATATGCTTGCACAGTTACCTTTAATTTTTTTTCCTTTAAAAATGCATGGCGAATCGAGTTCTCTATAAGTGGTTGAAGCGTAAAAGGGGGGATTTGAACTGTTTTTAAATGAGGTTCTATTTGGAACTCAACAAGGAATTTAGTAGGAAACCTAGTTTGTTCAATGGTTAAATATGCTTCCACATGTTCTAATTCCTTTTCTAAAGTGACTAAGGTCTGCCTTGATCCTTGTAAATTATTTCGAAAAAAAGTACTTAAATGGATTAGTAATTTTCTAGCTTGATCAGCATCTGTTCTAATTAAACTTGAAATTGTATTTAAAGAGTTAAACAGGAAGTGGGGATGCATTTGTGCTTGTAAAGCTTTTATTTCAGCATCTTTCACTAACTTCCGCTGCAGTTCAGCTTCTGCTAATTCCAATTGGGTAGAAAAAAGTTTAGATAATCCGTCGGCTAATTCTTTTTCAACTTTTCCTAACTTGTTGGAATCCGTGTAATATAGCTTTAAAGAGCCAACTGTTTTATTTAAAGCCTTTAACGGCAATACGATAGCCGCACTTAAAGGGCAATCCATTTGGAAGCACTGAATTTCATCTTTTGAAGTAGCAATAATAACTTTTCCCTCTTCTAATGCCTTTTTAGTTAGTTTTGTTGCTAAGCTATTCATTGGTTCATGGTGATCCGAACCTGCACCTACATGAGCAAGTACGCTTTTGTGATCAGTAATCGAGATTGCATCTGCCTTAGTTAATTTAAAAATGATTTTTGCCGCTTCATTACATGAATGCGGGGTTAGTCCCTGCCTAAAAAACGGTAATGTTTGCTCTGCAATATATAAGGCTTTGTTTGTTTGAAGCGCTCGCGTTTTTTCTTCTTCCTGTAAAATGTTTTGGATGATTAATATAAAGATAAGCGTACCAAATCCATTTATTAGAATCATTGGAAGAGCAATTACTTCGACAAGATGAAGAGCGGCCCAAAATGGTTTTGCGATTAAAAGAATAATCCCCATTTGAACACATTCCATAATAATTCCAATTGAAACTACACTCCAAAGGGATTTGTTTTTCTGTATCCCGAATCTTTTTCTAAGTAGGCCTGTAACAACTCCCGCAACGATTGTCGAAATGGCACACGCATATGCAGTAAACCCACCTAATGTTAGTCTGTGTAAGCCTGCTATTAACCCGACTCCTAAGCCAACAATCGGACCGCCGATTAGACCGCCAATGGCTACACCCATAATTCTTGTATTTGCAATTGCATTATTACTTGCTACATTGAAGTGCCATGACTGAGACATAATTGACTCATGATAAATATGAACACCAGTATAATTACTAATTACACCAAAGGCACCAAATATAATAATTAGGATTACTTTTGCACCAAAGGAGTGTTCATTTTGAATGATTTGTCTAAATGATTTCATCCTTGAAAGTAAAAAGGCAAGTATAACGAGAATACCCACTCGTTCCAGCATCAGCGGTATTAATTCAAACATTTCTTTCTCCTTAAAAATTTCTAATGTTTTTAAATGGTAGTACCATTATAAATACAAATGAATTTTCTGTATATTTTTTCTACTTATATAAAAGGTATCTATTTTAATAATAAGATGACAATAATACCTGACGTTAAAAGAGGCGTTTTAGTTTCTGAAAAAAAGTTATATTTTTTTAAAAAGAATGCTTGACCTTGTTTTTTTCGTATGGTATTATAAATCTTGTCAATACGGAGTAATACCCAAGTCTGGCTGAAGGGATCGGTCTTGAAAACCGACAGGGGTGTAACAGCCCGCGGGGGTTCGAATCCCTCTTACTCCTCCATTTTTTTTATAATTAAAAGAGTGCATATATATTAGACAGCTCGTTACATTTGTGTAACGAGTTTTTTGTTTGTTTATAAAATGAATCGAAAAAGAAAAAGCTGCGTACAGTACTATGTAAAATTCGCAGCTTTTTCTTTTATCTATTTGGAAGACAACTATTATCTAGATTTCATATATTTTTGTGAATGATTTAGTACGTTTCCAATCTTCTTAACGATTTCTTCTACAGAAGAATCATTTTTAATTAGATCGTACTCGCTAATACTTAAACGAAGTACAGGACAAGCGTTAAAGTTATTAATCCAGTTTTCGTAACGTGTATTCATTTCTTTCCAATATTCAATCGGAGTTTGTTGCTCCATTGGACGTCCACGCTCTTTAATTCGCTCAACGACTTCATCGAATGTTCCTTCTAAGTAAATTAATAAATCAGGAGCAGGGAAATAAGGTGACATAACCATAGCATCAAAAAGGCTAGTATATGTTTCGTAGTCTACTTCACTCATCGTTCCTTTTTCGTAATGCATTTTCGCGAAAATGCCAGTATCCTCATAAATTGAACGGTCTTGTATAAATCCACCGCCGTATTCAAACATTCTTTTTTGTTCTTTGAATCGCTCTGCTAAGAAGTATATTTGTAAATGGAAGCTCCAACGAGCAAAATCTTGATAAAATTTATCTAGGTATGGGTTTGTATCTACTTTTTCAAATGATGTACGAAAGTTTAATGCATCTGCAAGTGCATTGGTCATAGTAGATTTTCCTACACCTACTGTCCCAGCAATTGTAATAACTGCATCATTTCGTATTCCGTATTTTTCACGTAAATTCATATACTTCTTAGCTCCTTTTGTAAGGTGTTTTCTAACGATTCTAGTAGCATCGTTAAATCTCTCGGGTTATTAACGAAGTCAATTTGATCACCATCAAATTTTAGTACTGGAATTTCAGGGTATTTAGCTTGAAATTCTTTCATGTGTGACTCGTAATCTTCAATTAACTGAAGTAGGTAATGGTCCTCGATTAATTGTTCGAATTCTCTACCACGAAGTTGAATACGCTTTTGTAGAGTCTCAAGGCTTGCCGTTAAGTAAATAACCACATTAGGCTTTGGCATATCCTCAGTTAATATTTGATATATTTTTAAATATTTATCATGCTGCTTGTCTTTTAATGTTCTGCTAGCAAAAATTAAATTCTTAAGGATGTGATAGTCTGCAACCACTGGAATCGATTTTTTAAGAAACATTCGGTCTATATCTTCTAATTGTTTAAATCGATTACAAAGGAAAAACATTTCTGTTTGGAAACTCCACTCTTCAATGTCCGTATAAAACTTACCCAAAAAAGGATTTTCATCTACAATTTCTTTTAATAGCTCATAATGAAAGTGTTCAGAGATCGCTTTGGATAGAGATGTTTTTCCGACACCAATTGGTCCTTCTACTGTTATAAAAGGTACGCGTATCATCTCTTGTCCTCCTTACTAGTCAAATTCCGTATCATACTCAAAAAACATACAGAAACTATTTTAACATACTGTAGTCAGACGGAATACCATTTTAAAATTTTTCCAATTACTGATAATTCTTGTTCACTAAATGATCGATCATTTCTTCTATTTCCTGAGTTTGAATAACTGTTGCATTTAAAATGTCTTTCATCATATATATTGCAACCTTCTCATCATAATCAGTAACCGAGGAAATTGCATCTTGAGGTATAATTAAGTTATAATCCCGCATAAATGCATCATTTGCTGTAAAAAGTACACAACGATTTCCAGCAACACCTACAATAACCAAATGGGTAATTTTTAATTTTTTAAGTAATTCATCTAAATCTGTTAAGTAAAAACCTGAGTAGTTAGGCTTAAAGATAAAATAATCTTCTTCGTTTGGTTGTATTTGTTTTATTAAGTCGTTGCTTAAAGGATTTAGACAATGCTTAATAAGTTTCTTTTGAGTCGGGTTTTCGATTTTATAGTGATCATTAACGTATATAGTAGGAAGTTTTTTGTTTTTAAAAATGTCTCTTATGTAATTTATTTTCGGAACCATATGGATTGATTTTTCCGCAAGAACACTTCCATGCTTAAAAGTAAATGAGTTGATTAAATCGACAATTAATAATGCAGGCAACTGCTTGTCTTTTTGATATGAAGAATTCAATCGGCTTCACTCCAATCTATGTTTAGTTTATCTACTCGTAAAAAGAATATTTGTTTGTTAAAGAAATAAAGAGGTGTAAAGTTTGAATAAAGATGAGTTTTATATGAAGTTGGCAATAGAGGAAGCACTAAAAGCAGAGCAAATAGGGGAAGTACCTATTGGAGCTGTGTTGGTTTACAACGATCAAGTCATTGCAAGTGGGTATAATTTACGTGAAACAAAACAAACAGCTTTAGGTCACGCAGAAATGAGTACAATAGAAGATGCGTGTAAAGTTATTGATTCTTGGCGATTAGAGGAAACAACTCTATATGTAACGCTGGAACCTTGTCCGATGTGTGCTGGCGCTATAATTCAATCAAGAATTCCAAGAGTCGTTTTCGGTGCAAAAGATCCGAAGGCAGGTTGTGGAGGATCAATTTATAATCTCTTGCAAGAAGATCGATTTAACCATCGCTGTGAAGTTAGTTCAGGTATATTAGAAGAAGAATGTGGTAAATTATTAACGAATTTCTTTAGAGAATTGCGGTCTAGAAAGAAAAATTTACCTTCATAAGGACAAGGATTGATTTTTTAATTAGGTTCGTATATACTTTAACTACCGCTTCAAATAGCGGTTTAAAATTAGGTTGTAACTTTGCCGTGCTAGGTGGGGAGGTAGCGGTGCCCTGTACTCGCAATCCGCTCTAGCGAGACTGAATTCCACTCCGAGGTGTATCTATTTCAGGGTCTGCCTTAAATAAGTGGTGTTGACGTCTGGGTCCTACGCAACGAGAACTCATGAACCTTGTCAGGTCCGGAAGGAAGCAGCAATAAGTGAGCCATCTCGTGTGCCGTAGGGGTGCCTGGGCCGAGCTAACTGTTTAAGTAACGCCTGGGGTAGTGCATCAAAGAGTGGTGCACGGCAGTAACTTTATAAAAACTCACTCAATTTTGAGTGAGTTTTTTTGTTTTCTTTAAAATATTTTCCATGAAATCATTACATAGGGTATAATAATGATGACTTTGTAAGAAGGAGGAAACCAATTGACATATCAAGCATTATATCGTTTGTGGAGGCCGCAGCAATTTAAAGACGTTGTAGGTCAAAATCATATTATACGAACGTTACAAAATTCCCTTCTTCAGCAAAAAGTATCTCATGCTTATTTGTTTACAGGTCCGCGTGGAACAGGTAAAACGAGTACAGCAAAAATCTTTGCAAAAGCTTTAAATTGTGAACACGCACCAACTAATGAACCTTGTAATGAGTGTGCCATTTGTAAAGGAATTACTGATGGATCAATTTCAGATGTAATTGAATTCGATGCTGCTTCTCATTCTAAAGTAGAAGAAATGCGAGAAATTCTTGAAAAAGTAAAATATGCTCCTTCCGTAGGGAAGTATAAAGTGTACATAATCGATGAAGTTCATATGTTATCTACATCAGCATTTAATGCATTATTAAAAACATTAGAAGAACCTCCTGAACATGTAATTTTTATATTAGCTACAACTGAAGCTCATAAGGTTCCATTAACTATACTTTCAAGATGTCAGCGATTTGATTTGCATAAAATAAGCATACAAACTATATCAGCACGTCTTCTAGTAGTATTAAGACATTTGCAAATTGAAATAGAATCTGAAGCGTTAACGATGTTATCCCGTGCTGCTGAGGGGGGAATGAGGGACGCATTAAGTATTCTTGATCAGGTTATTTCATATAGCGATGAATCAATTTCATTAGAGGATGTTCTAGCCGTAACCGGCACAGTAGCACAAGAACGTTTATTATCTGTTGTTTCAGCAATAATAGATGGTAATGTGTCAGTTTGTTTAACTAATATTGAAGAACTATTAAACCAAGGTAAAGATCCAGTTCGATTTATAGAAGATTTAACAGTTTATTTTCGAGATATTCTATTGTATAGACACTCACCAAGTACAGTTGAATTACTTGAGAGAGCGACAGTAAATGATCAATTTAAAGAGATCTGTGATTCATATAATGATGAGCTAGTCTATCAAATCATCGCTTCGTTAAGTAATAGTCAGCAAGAAATGAAATGGACTAATCATCCGAGAGTTTTACTTGAGGTGGCAATTGTACAACTTTGTCAAAAAGCTTCTGTGAGCAGTATCGGACAAAAACAGGACGAGCTGACACCATTAATTAATAAAATTAATGCTCTTGAGAAAGAAGTAAAATCCTTAAAGGAAAATGGAGTTACAGTAAGTGGAACAAATGAGTCCTCTGCTAGTCCAAAACCAAAATCGACTACAGCTCGTTCCAAAATACCAAGTAGTTTAATAACAGGTGTATTGAGAGCGGCTTCTAAACCAGAAAAAAATAAAGTTTTAGCGGTTTGGACATCGCTTCAAGATCAATTAAGGCAACAAAATAAGGTTTCTACTGCGACATTAGTATCGTATGGTGAAGTTGTGGCTGCTTCTTCTGAACAGAGTGTTGTTGCTTTTAAATCAGAGACAATTTGTGATTTAATCAATAATAATGGTGAACAGGAGCATTTAACAACAATCAATCAAACCTTATCTAATTTATTAGGTGCAGATATGAGCGTATTAGCAATTCCCGAAGAAGATTGGAGATCGACTAGGGATTCATTTTTAAATACAACGAAACAAAAAGAGACTTCAACAGAAGTTGCACCAATCGTACAAGAGGCGATCAATCTTGTTGGTGAAGATTTAGTGATTGTTAAAGAATAACTAACTATATTGGAGGAAATGAAAATGATGCGTGGCGGAATGGGCAATATGAATAACATGATGAAACAAATGCAAAAAATGCAAAAACAAATGGAGCAAGCTCAAAACGAATTAAACGAGCGTACATTTGTTGGTACAGCTGGCGGCGGAATGGTAACTGTTACAGCTAATGGATTAAAACAAATTGTAGAAGTAAATATTAAGGAAGAAGTAGTAGATCCAGAAGATATCGAAATGCTACAAGACTTAGTTTTAACTGCAACGAATGATGCTATTAAGCAAATTGAAGATGAAACTGCTAAAACAATGGGGCAATTTACTAAAGGAATGAATATTCCAGGATTATTTTAGGGGATAAGACAGATGCATTACCCTGAACCGATATCCAAATTAATAGATAGTTTTATGAAATTGCCAGGGGTTGGACCCAAAACGGCCGTTCGACTGGCATTTTTTATGTTAGATATGAAGCAAGATGACGTATTAGATTTTGCAAAATCAATGATAGATGCAAAAAGAAAACTACTTTACTGTTCAGAATGTGGCCATATAACTGACCAAGACCCTTGTTATATTTGTAGTGATCAACATCGAGACCGATCTACGATATGTGTAGTTCAAGATACGAAAGATGTTATTGCTATGGAAAAAATGAGAGAATATCAAGGTTTATATCATGTACTTCATGGTGCAATTTCTCCTATGGAGGGAGTTGGACCGGAAGACATAAAAATAATGGAATTATTGAGCAGACTAAAAGATGATGTAGTTCAAGAAATTATTTTAGCTACCAACCCGAATATAGAGGGTGAAGCAACTGCTATGTATATTTCTAGGCTATTAAAATCTACGGGTATAAAAATTACTCGAATCGCACATGGTCTACCAGTAGGCGGAGACTTAGAATATGCAGATGAAGTTACACTTTCAAAGGCTATGGAAGGTAGAAGAGAACTTTAGAAACTGATTAATGGAGAGAGACCATGGGTTTTTTTCGAAAAAAAGGAAAGATTCGCAAAGAATTTGATGAAAAGTTAGTTGATAGACTACATGATTACAAAGATATTTACTTAAGTCAGGTCGAGTTAATGGAAAGAAGTGTGGATCCACCTGATGATTTGTTAATCCATATTAAGCTGTATCAAGCTAAATATTTCTTCTTATTAAAAGAAGCAAAGGCAAGAAATGTTTTGATAACAAAAATGAAATAGTTAAAAGAGTTTATTGTTTAGGCAATAGACTCTTTTTTATTAATGTTTTTTGTCATTGATTAGTTCCCGGTCTCATACAATCTTAGTAAAAGGTGTACAAGTTATATGAGGGGAGTTTTTTTGTGGTGAATAGTATTATTATGATTTCAGTTGTATTATTTGTAATCTTATTTCTATTATTAGTAGGTCTGCCAGTTAAAGCTTTAAAACTAATTAGCAAGTATGTACTAAGAGGTATTGTATGTGTCATGATCGTATTTATACTAAACTATGCTTTAGCTTCTAATAATTTTCACATTCCGATTAATGCTGTTACTTGTGCGTTCTTAAGTGTATTAGGTATTCCAGGTATTGTAGCGTTAAGTGTAATTGGTATTTATATAGTATAAAAAATATATAAAAAAAGTTTTAAAAAACTGTTGACCATTTATCGAGGGGATGTTATATTTATATACGTCGCTGATGGCGATAACAAAAAAAGAAAAAAACAACTGTTGACAGATTTTGTCGAAGGTGATAAACTGATTAAGTTGTTAAAAAACAAGATGATCTTTGAAAACTAAACAAAACATGAAGTAAACGTCAATTATTAGTTTTTTTGAGCAATACAAGATTTAAACTTAACTTTTATGGAGAGTTTG
>NZ_JBHVQN010000012.1:0-51625 GCF_042886615.1 Gottfriedia sp. NPDC057991 | reverse complement strand
CAAACTCTCCATAAAAGTTAAGTTTAAATCTTGTATTGCTCAAAAAACTAATAATTGACGTTTACTTCATGTTTTGTTTAGTTTTCAAAGTTCATAATGGAGCGGGTGATGGGAATCGAACCCACGACCGAAGCTTGGAAGGCTTCTATTTTACCATTAAACTACACCCGCGAAATGGTCGGGAAGACAGGATTTGAACCTGCGACCCCCTGGTCCCAAACCAGGTGCTCTACCAAGCTGAGCCACTTCCCGTAATATGGCGCGCCCGAAAGGACTCGAACCCATAACCTTTTGATCCGTAGTCAAACGCTCTATCCAATTGAGCTACGGGCGCATATTGCAAAGTGTGTCGTCTTCGTTAGCGACTTTTACAGTTTATAACATCCAACTGTTTATGTCAACACTTTTTTAAAAGTTTTTTTAAACTTTAAAAGCTTACTACGATAAGCTCTCGTTGACTTCGTTAACTTGTCTGACGTGACTTAAACTATATTAAAGTATTGGACAATCAATGTCAACACTTTTTAAACAAAAAAATCACGATTAGTTTTACTTTTTATCTACACACTCAATTTTAATTGAACTAATCAATCTTTCTCGACATTTTTTAGTTATGAATGAAGCTTTAGTCAGTCCATATTTATCATTTTTGACATAAAACTACTCAGCATAATTTGAATTACTATAGTACTATTTAAAGACAAATCCTTATAGAAGTAATTATTCTTTCCTATTACTATACACGTCAAGTTCATTGTTTCCGACTTTTTAATAACGTATTGTGAAATTGGATTGGAGTAAATCATACTATTCCTTTATTTTAGAATGAACATGAAGTGTATTCGTATACTTTATACTATATAAATAAAAAATAAAGGTATTAAAATTAATAAGGTAATCTAACTAATAGAAAGTGTGAAAAAATGGATATTAATTTTCTTACAATCCTCCTTATCGTCAATATACTTCTAGCAGGAGTACTCGTATTTATCGAAAAAAGAGATGTTGCCGCTACATGGGCTTGGCTAATGATTTTGCTTTTTATCCCTATAGTAGGGTTTCTACTATATTTATTTTTAGGCAGACAGTTAAAACAAAAGAACTTCTATCATCTATCTAATAAAGAGAGAAGTTATCTCCAATTGGCGGTTACCGAGCAAGCTAATAAAATTCATAATGATCAAAGCTTTCGTCAAGATGAGCTACTATCAAAACATTCACATTTAATTATGATGAATTTAAAGTCGGCTAACGCTTTATTAACGACAGATAATGAGATTCAAACGTTTCGAGATGGACACGAAAAATTTAATTCTCTATTCAAAGACATACAACTTGCCCAAAAAGAGATTAATATTCAGTACTATATCATCCAGCGTGATTCGTTAGGAAAAAAACTTAGAGATGAACTTTCAAAAAAAGCAGAAGAAGGTGTAAAAGTACGAGTCCTGTATGATGACATAGGTTCTAAAAGAATTACTCCTTCTTTTTTCAAAGAACTTGTTAAACATGGTGGAGAGGTAAAAGCTTTCTTCCCTTCATTCTTAAGACTCATCAATTTCCGATTAAATAATAGGAATCACAGAAAACTGTGTATTATTGATGGAAGAATTGCTTATATTGGAGGGTTCAATATTGGAAATGAATATCTTGGTATTGATCAGAAATTTGGATATTGGAGAGACACTCATTTTCGTATAAAGGGAGAATCAGTAAACCAAATTCAAGGTAGATTTATTTTAGATTGGCAACAAGCTACTAATCAGCCTATACATAATATAGAAGAATTCTCATTTAATAATGAAAAAAATATCGGAAGCACCCCTATCCAAATAGTTGCAAGTGGACCAAATTCAGAAACAGAGCACTTAAAAAACATGTACGTTAAGTTAATTATGTCTGCCAAGAAAAGTGTTTATATCCAAACACCGTATTTTATCCCAGATGCAAGCATTATGGACGCGTGCAAAATCGCAATTTTATCCGGTATCGATGTAAGGATAATGATTCCAAGTAAACCTGATCATCCATTCGTGTATTGGGCATCTCTATCGTACGCTGGAGAACTTTTATCGTATGGCGCAAAAATATTACTTTACGAGAATGGTTTTTTACATGCTAAAACAATCGTTGTTGATCATGAAGTAGCTTCGGTAGGAACTACTAATATTGATACACGTAGTTTTAAATTAAATTTTGAAATAAACGCGATTACCTATTCAAAAGAAAAAGCTTCTGAGCTACAAAATCTTTTTTTACTTGATAGTAATCATAGTAGTGAGCTTACTATTGAAAAATATCAAGAGCGATCAGTCATAATCAAGTTAAAAGAAGCGATCTCGCGCCTCTTATCTCCAATATTGTAAATAAAAAAACATTACTTTTAACTGTAATGTTTTTTTATTTTATCTTTATAATTTCAAAATGAAAGGTGATAGGAGCTTTTCTGTAGAATAATGGTTATTGTTAACAGATTATTAAAAAATTAAAGAAGGTGAAATATGAATATTATTAAGAAGATATTTGTAGTTTTTTTAACTCTTTTATTTCTATCGATAAGTTTCTTTACAACTCCTACCTCTACTTATGCAGCAAATACAATTTATACTGTAACTGCAAGTAAACTAAATGTCCGTAGTGGACCTAGTACATCATATAAGTTGATCGGTGCTGTTAAAAAAGGCCAATTTTTAACGGTTATTAATAAACAATCCAATGGATGGTATAAAATTAAATTTAAAAAAACAACAGCATATATAAGTGGAAAATATGTAACGGCGGAGTTCACTAACGTTAAATCATTAGATAAAAGTATTATTGTTGATTTGAAATATAACACAACTAATAACTTTACTGGCAAACGTATTTATAATTTTAGTCAAGCAATACTTAGAACAAGCACAGCAAAAAAATTAGCTAAAGCAAACGCACTACTTAAAGAACAAGGATATACAATTAAAGTATGGGATGCTTATCGTCCTTTATCTGCACAACAAACACTTTGGAACGCATATCCTAATTCGAATTATGTGGCTAAACCTAATCCCAAAAATATCCGTGGACACCAACTTGGCGCAACGTTAGATATTACTTTATGTACATTAGATGGAAAAGAGATACAAATGCAATCTAAATTCGATGATTTTTCTTCACGTGCATCGCGAAGTTATAAACGGAGCAGTGCACAAGAAAAGAATTATCAATTTATGGATCAAGCAATGAGACAAGCAGGTTTTGTAGGCTATTCTAAAGAATGGTGGCATTACTCGGATAATAATCAAAACTTTAAAGCTATCCAGGTAAATCCTGCTAACTATTAGTGTATTACCCACTTTTGAAAATATCAAAAGTGGGTTTTTTATTTACAAATATAGACTAATAAAAATAAAAACCCTACAGATCAGTAGAGTTAAAAAAAGAGATTTCAAAATTACACCCTATTGATTCTCTTCTAAGAATGCCAAACAATACAAAAAAGGCATCCTACAATTGTACGATACCTTGATAAGTCATATTAAGATGCGGCCGAGAGGACTTGAACCTCCACGGAGAAACCTCCACTAGGCCCTCAACCTAGCGCGTCTGCCATTCCGCCACGACCGCGTATAAACAAAAGTGAGCCATGAAGGATTCGAACCTTCGACCCTCTGATTAAAAGTCAGATGCTCTACCTACTGAGCTAATGGCTCGTAATAACAAAGTTTATAAAATATAGCCTGTTTCTAAAACACGTTCTTGCCCTAGAGAGCAATTACACTTTCATAATATAAAGATATTACAATTATAACTAAAAACCATATATTTTTAAACCAACTTACTGTTTACACGATCGCGTCTAAGATAATAGCAAATCCCCTTACCTTAAACATACTTATAAAAAACTAAAATGGCTGGGCTACCTGGATTCGAACCAGGGCATGACGGAATCAAAATCCGTTGCCTTACCGCTTGGCTATAGCCCAATGAATAAGCTGCATGGTCCACTTCTGCGAATTTGCTGCATGAAGTTCCACCGCAGGATTTTTTTTATGTTGTATTGTTTCAACCTCTCGAATCAACCTCTCAAGATAAAAAACAATCCGACATTTCACTACACTTCTTATAGTAGAATGCGAATTAACATCATGAACCTACACCGCAGGATTTTTTTTATGTTGTATTGCCTCTACCTCTTGAATCAGCCTCTCAAGATAAAAAACAATCCGACAATTTCGAAATTCATCTTTACCTAAAGTACGAATTTGCTACATGAAGTTCCACCGCAGGATTTTTATAAGTTGTATTGCCCTATCCTTTGAATCTACCATTCAAAATAGAAACAATCAAACTCCAAATATCCACTCTTACTATTTTTCTCCAAATAAAGAAAAAAATACTACAATTTGTAGTAATTAATGGCGGTCCCGACCGGGATCGAACCGGCGATCTCCTGCGTGACAGGCAGGCATGTTAACCGCTACACCACGGGACCATATGAAGTTAATGGTGGAGGATGACGGGCTCGAACCGCCGACCCCCTGCTTGTAAGGCAGGTGCTCTCCCAGCTGAGCTAATCCTCCAGGATAAAATGGTGACCCGTACGGGACTCGAACCCGTGTTACCGCCGTGAAAGGGCGGTGTCTTAACCGCTTGACCAACGGGCCGTATATATGGCAGAGAAGAAGGGATTCGAACCCTCGCACCGCGTAAACGATCTACACCCTTAGCAGGGGCGCCCCTTGAGCCACTTGGGTACTTCTCTAAAATAATGGCTCCGCAGGTAGGATTCGAACCTACGACCACTCGGTTAACAGCCGAGTGCTCTACCACTGAGCTACTGCGGAAAAATACTAATCTTTTCATCAAGTTTTGTAACGTGATGACAAATATTAATATAAACTAAATGCATATTAGATGTCAACACTATTTATAATAGTTTTAATGGACTTTTGCATAATCCACATACATAGCGGCTTATGTCCACTTTCCTTTTTCTTAAGAAAGCATGCCCACACCCTGAACATCTATATTTATACTTATAGGAATGCGTTCTTCTTTTTATTGAATTTAGTGGTTTGCAATACCTAGGAGCTCCTACCTTTTTTAATAGTTCTTTAAAATCTCTATCCTCGTGCTTATATCCTTTCTTCATAATATGAAGATGATAATGACACAGCTCGTGTAGTATGATTCCCCTAAGCTCTTCAATTCCATGTTCTTCTAAATAAAATTTATTTAATTCGATATTACTTGTTTTTAATAAATACCTACCACCAGTTGTCCTTAATCTAGTATTGAAAGATGCTTGGTGGCGAAATGGTCGCTCGAAATAAGTGATTGATAGTTCTTCAACCAGTTTTTGTATCTCCTCATTATCCATTTATGAATCGCCATCCTTTTTTCTACTTTATTATAACAGAACAACTCACAAATTCTTGGGTATGCGCATACATTAAACTTACAAATGAGAATTTCAAAAGATCTTATTAGTACGATTTATGCTAAATGGGCTGCTCTTAGTAAATCTCTCTACAACGGCGTAATTTTTCCTATCCAAAATGAACAATACAGTTATCCTTTTTATACAACGTATCGGAAGGTTACCCCTCACTCATTTATTTCATCGCCCATCCTCAAAAAAAGATGGGCGAAGATTTTTAAGTTGGAGGTTTTCATCATGGTAATGCCTAGTTGGCTTAAATCACAAATTCAAAAAGCATTTTATGAAAAAAACCGTTATCAAATTAAATTATTAAATCAATGTTGGTTTTATTATCAAAAAATTAAGCTTTGACGATTTCTTTCGATTCAATTGGTAGCATAGATAAACCTACTCTTTGTTTCTTTTGGTCTACTTCAGCAATCCATACCTTTACTACTTGACCAACCGATACAACATCAAGAGGATGCTTAATAAATTTGCTACTCATTCTAGAAATATGAACAAGGCCATCGTTCTTTAGCCCAATATCAACAAACGCACCAAAGTCGACTACATTTCTTACTGTTCCTTCAAGTTCCATTCCTATTTTTAGGTCATCAATTTGAAGAACATCCTGGCGAAGGATTGGTGCTGCTAATTCATCTCGTAGATCTCTTTCAGGTTGCATTAATGATGCTAAAATATCCTTTAGCGTAATTTCACCAATATCTAGTTGCTCTGATACTTCTTTTAAATTAATCGTCTTTAACTTTTCTTTCAATTCATTTGAACCAATTTGACTCGTAGAGAATTTTAATTGCTTTAATAATTTTTTTACTTGTACGTAGCTCTCCGGGTGAATACTTGTACGGTCTAAAGGCTCATCTCCTTCAAGTACACGTAAAAATCCAATACATTGCTCAAATGTTTTAGAGCCTAATCTCGGTATTGTTTTAAGCTCTTTTCGGTTTGTAATTTTCCCTTTTTCGTCACGGTAATTAACAATATTTTTCGCTACTGTTTTGGACAAGCCCGATACGTATTGAAGTAGTGAAACTGATGCTGTATTTACATTTACACCAACTTGGTTAACAGATGTTTCAACGACAAATGATAATGATTCATTTAAGCTCTTTTGAGATACATCGTGTTGATACAATCCTACCCCAACAGATTTAGGATCAATTTTTACTAGTTCTGCTAACGGATCTTGTAGTCGTCTTGCAATTGATACTGCGCTTCGTTCCTCAACTTGGAAATTTGGGAACTCTTCCCTTGCTAACTCAGATGCTGAATAAACACTTGCGCCAGCTTCATTTACGATTACATAGTAAGTATTATTTTTCATTTCTTTTAAAATTCCAGATATAAACAGCTCTGTTTCTCTAGAAGCTGTACCATTTCCAATTGCGATCATTTCTATTTTATATTTGATAAGAATATCTTTAATTTTTGCAACTGCTTGTTCTCTTTTATTTCTTTGAACCTCTTCCCTTTCACCTCTGAAAGGATGTGGGTAAATCACATCTATTTTTAGGACTTTCCCCGTCTCATCTACTACTGCTAATTTACAACCTGTACGGAATGCAGGATCTACTCCTAGCACGATTTTCCCTTTTAACGGTGGTTGCAGTAATAATGAACGCAAGTTTTCTGAGAAAATATTAATCGCGTGTGAATCAGCTTTTTCGGATAATTCTTTACGAATCTCTCTTTCAATTGAAGGCTGAATCAGTCTTTTATATGCGTCCTCAACGACTTCCATTAGGATTGGTCGTACAAAAGTGTCCTTTGTAATAACCCTTTTTTCTAAATATAAAATAATCTCATCAAAAGGAGATTGAATTGCTACCTTTAAAATTTCTTCTTTTTCTGCACGATTCATTGCTAATATTCTATGTGGAACAATCTTTGAAATTGGTTCAGAGTATTCGTAATACATTTCGTATACTTTTTTCTCGTCCTTTTCGGAGTTTTTTACAGTACTGTCAATCGTTCCCTTTTTGAAGGTAACTTCACGAATCCACTTTCGATAAGTAGCATCATCTGCAATCCATTCCGCAATAATATCTTTTCCACCTTGGATCACTTCATCAACTGTATTAACTTCCAGTTCAACATTTATGTATTTTAACGCTTCATCCGCAAGTGAACCTTCATTTGGCATTGAAAATAACCATTCTGCAAAAGGTTCTAACCCTTTATCTTTTGCAACGGTAGCGCGAGTTCTTCTTTTTTCTTTATATGGTCGGTATAAGTCTTCAACTTCTTGTAGTTTTGTAGCTAATGTAATACTTTTACGTAAGTCATCAGTCAGTTTCCCTTTTTCCTCAATTAAACGGATTACTTCATCTTTTCTCGTTTGAAGATTCACAGCATACTCATATTTTTCTAAAATGGAATGAATTTGCACCTCATCAAGAGAACCCGTTTTTTCTTTTCGATACCTGGCAATAAAGGGAATCGTATTTCCTTCTTCCTTCAATTCAATTACGGTAGCTACTTGTTTTGAAGTAATCGATAAATCAGATGCAATTTTATTAATCAATTGTTGTGACAAAAATAACGCCTCCAATTTTTGGGAATTTTATAAGACCTAAAATAACCCTTTCAAGACGAAAGGGTTACAAAACATTTATTATAATCTATGTAGGTAAAGCTGCTATAAAAGCAACTTTAAAAATCAACAAGTCCTAAACTGATTTGCAACGCTTCGTCAACCTGATCCATCATCTCATCATCAAGATGTGTTATCTTATCGGTTAATCGTTGTTTGTCAATCGTTCGAATTTGTTCTAGTAGTATAACCGAATCACGTTCAAATCCATATTTTTTAGCATCGATTTCAACATGTGTTGGAAGCTTTGCTTTTTGGATTTGTGCTGTAATCGCAGCGACTATAACGGTAGGACTAAAACGATTACCGATATCATTTTGTATTATGAGAACCGGACGAACTCCACCTTGTTCTGAGCCAACTACAGGGGAAAGGTCTGCAAAATATACGTCGCCACGTTTTACTATCAAGTGATTACCCCCCGCTAACTAAGCGCTCCACTTTAGAATCCGCTTCAGACTCAGCATAGAATGACTCAGAAGATATTAATAAGTTGATTTTAGCCATTTCCATGTATCCACGTCGCATTTGTTCGCGACTTTGGCGTCTTTTACGATCTTTTAAAAACATCTTAGTCGCTTGATAAATATACTCATTTCGATTACCGTTTTCTTGCTTTACTAATCCATCTAGTTCGCTTACTACGTGTTTTGGTAAACGTACTGTTATTTCTGTTGTCGCATTTAGTTCGGACAAGTTTCAGCACCTCCAGAATCAACTATTACCCATATATCTCCCTATACTACATCATACCATTATTTTCAGTGATTGGAAAGACACATATCTTCGCTTATCTTAACCAAAATACAGTGTTTCATACTTTAATACATCAAATTACAATTAATCTGATACTAGATAATTACTTATGGACTTAATATTTCCATTCTTTTTATATACTCTTGGTACCCTATGATTTATAAGGCAAGTTACTTCATAATTGATTGTATTCATATGTTTAGCGACTTCCTCAGCCGTTACAGCTCCATCCTTACTTTCTCCTATTAAAGTCACTTTTGTACCAACAGGATAATGTTTAGAAAGTTTGATCATACACTGATCCATACAAACTCTACCAACGATTTCTGCCCTTTCACCTTCAACCAACACAGAAAATCCTTGCATATCTCTAAGCCAGCCATCTGCATACCCAACTGGTAACGTCGCAATCCACTCTGAATCAGAAGTGAAATATGTTGCACCATAACTTACACCACTATTTGCTGGTAATTGCTTAATATGTGAGATTTTCGTATAAAGCGATAATGCTGGCTTTAATGTAAATGGTAGCATTGGTTTTATTTCTAAAGATGGAGTTAAACCATACATGATAATACCAACACGTACAGTATTAAATAAGTTAGTTTCTAAAGCGGCCGCTGCACTATTTGCACAATGAATTAGCTCAGGAGAGAATCCACTGCCTTTAACCCATTCTATACATTCATAAAATTTGTCTACTTGTTCATTAAAATAGGATCTATTTAGCTCATCAGCAGTAGCAAAATGTGTAAACAAACCTTCCAGTATAATTGATGGATTTTTCCGTAAGATCGATGCAGCTTGCTCCCATTCAGATTTTGTTTTCAGGCCTAATCTACCCATCCCAGTATCAAATTTAATATGAATCATTGTACGATCTGTGCTTTTTAGATTTTTAGAAATACCTTCTAACCAATCAACATTATATGCTGTTAAAGTTAATTTATTCTTTATTGCAACGTTAATATCCTCAGGTCTAGTTGCTCCTAACACTAAAATCGGCGCCTCTATTCCTGCGTTACGCAGAAAAATCCCTTCATCAATAAAAGCAACTAATAATCTTGTTGCGCCAGACTTTAATGCTTGTTTCGCTACTTCAACATAACCATGTCCATATGCATTCGCTTTTAAAGCTACATATATTTCTTGATGATTAGGGTAAAGCGATACAATATTTTTGATGTTTTCTTCAATAGCATCTAAATCTACTTCTACCCATGTGTCGCGATAAAATGATGTTTCTGTCATGATCTACACTTCCTTATCGATTTACCCATTACTCTTTTTTTATATGTGTAAAATTATTTGCTTATTTTACTATAAATGTCAACCAATATACTACTCAATTATAGTTTATTTAAAATTTAAAAAGGCGTGATAAAGCATCATCACGCCCTTTTAAGTTTGAAAAAAAATATTATTTTGTGCCTGTATCTCCGACTGATTGGGCAACTTGAATTAACTCACCTTGAGTTAAGTTTTTAGAAACAATCGTAAAATCTGTTCCACCGTATGACCATGTGATCATCTTATCTGATAATGCTCCTACTGTTTTACCTAAATCGACTGGTTCACCAGTGATTTCCATCGTTGTTCCAGACTCTGAAATACGTGCTTTTTGCTCTATTAAAGTAAACGATTTTTTATCGCCTTTATATGAAAGTATAACCTGAACACCATTTTCTGTTTTTACTTCTTGTTGATCATCTAACACTACACCCTTCATTAAATAATTAGGGTAAAGTGTAACTAATAAATCAGGATCATTGTTTGGATTTGTAGAAGTAGGTACACTTAAACGAGCGCTTGTCATATTTTTCTTCACATCAAAAGCATCATTATCAAATTTCGCATTGTATTGTACTTTATCGAATTTAACATCCAACACAACATTTTTATCTGTATCTAATAGTTTTACTGATTCAGGTGTCAGTCCCTTTTTATTAAAAGTAATTTCTTGTGTTGGGAGCAATTGTCTATTTGTGTAATTTGTTTTTGTTTCAAATACATATCCTTGCTTAGTTGTTTTAAACGTTGCATTCTTATCTTGTACTAAGTCATTAACCAATGATTCCGGTAAATATGGCTGACTGCTGTTTGATGGCCAATCACTTTGGAAGCGATAGCTTTTATTTAATGCTGGTGTTAAAACAAACACACCCTCTTTGTTTCTTAAAATAATTTGGTTTTGATCACTCTTAGCATTTTTTAGTTGTACACGGTAGTAAGAAGGCTTTTTATGCCAAATAACTACTTCATACTTTTGAGGATCATTACCGTTATTAATTGTTAATGTTGCATCGGCCTTATAGCCATTCATTTTTTCCATCTGATTGCTAAGAGAACCTACAACATCATCTTTCGATTTCTTGCCACATGCAGCCAATGATAGTACTAACATGATTGTCAAAAGCATCGCTACAAGCTTTTTCTTCATCTCCCCAGCTCCTTTATTCCTCTTAAATTGTAAAAAAGAGAATTTTATGCAAAGGCTTATGAATAAATGTGCGCGAGTAGCTTAGAAGTAAAATCTAGATTTATTCATGCACGTTGCAACCTTGCTTCTTATATCCTCATGAAACTATATGAGGTCAAGCTCTAAAATATGCAGACTAGCATGACAAGCTAATTTAAAAAATTTAAAGAAAACTCCCTGATTGGCGAGCCTGTTGGTGAAGACAATGGTGTAGTTACATTTTTTAATTAACCCTTAAAGTTTAACTACTACGTCGAGTACAAAAAAGAAAAGTCACTCAAATGAGTGACTGTTTAAAAGGGTATTATATTTGCTGTAAGACCACTTGAGCAGCAGCATAATGTTCAGTATGCGTAATTGATAAAAACGGTATAAACGGCAAATCAACGGTTAAAACAGGCTTACCTTTTTCGTCATTTAAGATTTCAATATCATGAAATCCTAATTCTTTCCCAATTCCTGTACCAAAAGCTTTTGAACAAGCTTCTTTTGCGGCGAATCTTCCTGATAAAAATTCAAGTTTTCTTCGTTCTGATAAGTTTTCGTATATTTCATATTCTACTTCAGTTAAAATCCTTTTCGCAAACCGGGGCTGCGAGCTAGTAATTTCTTTCATTCGTTCAATTTCTACTAAATCTAATCCAATACCTATGATCATATTTCCTCACCCTAACTTTCGAGTACTACGGTTTAAAATAAAAACTTGAATCATTAATAATTTCAATAGACGGATGAATTTTCATATCATCCATTAATTGAAATAATGCATTATCTTTTTGTTTTGCTTCAATCATACAATCAATTTGCCTAACCGAGCCATAAATTTCATTTAAAAATGTAATAAACATGTTAGGGTCCACAAAATCAGCATGAGCACGTATGTCTTTCTCATCTCTTGGACTTGATATATGCATTTTCATGGGCAAACTCGAAGCTTTCCATGTATCGACTGCATAACTCCAATTTTTAACCCAATCTTCATTTGTGTGATTAACTAGATGATGATGATAGTCAAATACAAGCGGTACTCCTAATTTTTCACAGGCAAATAATGTTTCATCAAACGTAAAGGTAGTATCATCATTTTCAAACATTAGCATTTTTTGAATTTGCGCAGGAACAAGGCTGAAATTCTCTATTAATTGTTCCAGTGATTTTTCCTTATCATCATACCCTCCGCCAATATGTAATACACATCGTTGTTCTGTATTAATCTTCATCGCTTTTAATAGCTGATAATGCATTTTCAAGGTTTTTACTGATGTTTTTAATAACTCTTCATCAGTTGAGTTCAAGATAACGAAATGATCCGGATGAAAATCGATCCTCATTTCATTCGCAATTGCAAATTTACCTAACTCAAGTAAACTTTCCTTTAATGGCTTTATATAATTCCAATCTGCTACTTCTTCATGATTTGCTAAAGGGATTAATTTACTACTCAGGCGAAAAAAAGATATATCATGTGCTTTGTTGTGCTTTAGTAGTCTTAGACAGTTATTTATATTAGTATTAGCAATTTGCTCTAGCTTACGAATAGCCGCATCTTTATCCTTTTGTTTTAAAAACTGAGCAACCGTCATTGTCTTTGATGGCGAGGCGTTTTGTAAATTCATACTCATTGCGACATATCCAAGTCTTACTAACATTATCATTCCAACTCTCATATGTTTTTAGTTAGTGTATGGAATCTGTCCAAATTCACACATTACGAGAAAATAATATTATAAACAAAAAAGGTACATGGATTTAACCATGTACCTTAACTAGTTACTTATTTACTGCTGTCTTGTGGTTTGCGTTGTCCACCACGGTTGTTATCACGAGAACCTTCGTTACGTTTGCCACGGAAGTTTCCTCCGCCGCGGTTATCACGGTCTCCACGACGTCCATCTCCACGACGATTATCGCTACGACGTCCATCTCCACCGCCACGTCTATTTTCGCCACGACGGTATCCACCGCCGCCACCGTTTCCACCGTTTCCTCCGCGTCCGCCACGGTCACGTTTGACCATTGGTGGCTCGTCAGTTAAACGAATTGGTGTTTCATTTGGCTCTTTTGTTAACATTTTTAAAGCTGCAGCTACAACACTTACAGAATCATGCTCTTCAAGTAATTCTTCTGCAATACGTTTGTAGAACGCTAAATTATCACTTTCCATAGTCGAAGTTAATTTTTCTGCAATGATACGTTGTTGACTTTCAATTGCTTCGTCTAATGTAGGTGCAGTCATACGTTCCATACGACGCTTAGTTGTACGTTCGATATTTTTTAATTGATTAAACTCACGAGGAGTAATAAATAACATCGCTATACCTGATTTTCCAGCACGACCAGTACGTCCAATACGATGAACATAGCTTTCAGGATCTTGTGGAATATCAAAGTTGTATACATGTGTAACTCCAGAAATATCTAATCCACGAGCTGCTACATCAGTTGCAACTAAAACATCAATTGAACCAGCTTTAAATTTACGAAGTACTTGCTCACGTTTCGCTTGTGATAAATCACCATGAATACCTTCTGCAGCATATCCACGTAAGTTTAATGCTTCTGATAATTCATCAACACGACGTTTTGTACGACCAAAAATAATAGCTAATTCTGGTGTTTGAATATCTAATAAACGTGTAAGAACGTCAAATTTTTTCTTTTCTTGAACTTCAATAAAATGTTGTTCAATGTTAGGCATTGTAACTTCTTTTGCTTGTACTTTTACGATTTGTGGATTTGTCATGAAAGTTTCTGCAATGCGACGAATTGGGTCAGGCATAGTTGCAGAGAAAAGAAGTGTTTGTTTGTTTTCTGGAACTTCTTTTAAGATCGCTTCAATGTCTTCAATGAATCCCATGTTTAACATTTCATCCGCTTCATCTAATACAACTGTATTTACATTGTTTAGGCGAATTGTACGACGGTTAATATGGTCTTGAATACGACCAGGAGTTCCTACAATAATATGTGGGAATTTTTTTAAAGAACGCATTTGACGATTAATATCTTGTCCACCGTATATCGGAAGGATTTTTACACCTTTATTCATACCGATTTTGTGTAATTCTTCGCCAACTTGAATAGCTAGTTCTCGTGTAGGAGCGATAACAAGTCCTTGGACATTGTTACTATCTACATCAATTTTTTCTAGTAATGGAATACCAAAAGCGGCTGTTTTACCAGTACCAGTTTGCGCTTGACCAATTACATCATGGCCTTGTTTTGCTAATGGAATAGTCTGCGCTTGAATTGGTGTAGCTTCCTCGAAGCCTAATTTTTCAATCGCAAACAGGATTTTACTACTTAATCCTAATTCTTGAAATGTTGTCAATTTAGTTAATCTCCTTTGTATCTCAATTGATCTATAAAAATTTAAAAAATTATATGTTTCGTGACTGTTTCATATGGAAGGTTCGTTTTTAGTGGAAAACAATAGTCCGAAGTTTCATGAAAAGGAAACAATATCTACCCATTATACGGACATTCTATCTAAAAAGCAAATGAAGTTATATTCTAACAATTTGGTTTCCAAACTATATTTTACCCTTAAATTATAGTTAAATTCGCCATAAGATCATATTTATAGCCATCTTCATCCCTTATATTACGAACAGTTTTCATTTGTTAAATAACTTGTATAAAGTTTTCACTTCGTATATTTTTACACACAATAAGCTAAGAGCAAAACTAAGTGAATAAGGAAAACTTTTATTCCTATTTCTCCTACCTTCCCCTTCCTGATTATATGCTTACCCCTGATTTACTAATGCATTTACAACTTCTTCTAATTTCATTCCCCTAGAAGCTTTAACTAATACTAGGTCATTTGGTCCTACCTGTTGTAATAAATCTTCAGTTAACTTATTTTTATCTTCAAAGCTTTTTACTCTTGAAGAGTCCATTTGTTCAAAAGCTGACGTTGCTGCAAATTTACTTAATGGTCCAAACGTATAAAGAAAATCAAAATGAAGATTTACAACTTCTTCACCAATTTCTTCATGAAAAGCAATTTCTTGATCACCTAATTCTAGCATGTCGCCAAATACAACAAATTTTCGATTATAACCCTTTAGTTCTGAAGCAAATAAAAGAGCCGCTTTCATAGATGTAACACTTGCATTATAGGCATCATTAATAATTGTTATTCCATTTTCATTCTTTAATAGTTCCATACGCATTTTTGTCATTTCTAAATTCTGCATACCAGAACTAATTTCATCCCATGTTAATGAAAACTTTCTCGCAACTGCAATAGCTGCTAAGGTATTACTAATATTATGTTTGCCTAGTACACCCAATTTAAAACGGACATCCTTAGCTTTATTTATTTCAAATTCACTACCAGATTCATTCATTTCAATAAATGTTGGATATACATCATTACTTTCGCTAAAACCAAAAGTTTCGATTGTATAGATTAAGTTTTTGTCTTTTGTTCCTTCAATTAACAATGGTTCATCGCCATTAATGACAAGTAATCCGTTTTTTGATAATCCGCTAGCAATTTCAAGTTTCGCCTTTGCGATACCAGCTCTTGAGCCTAGTTCTTGCATATGAGACTCACCAATGTTCGTAATTATTGCTGCGTCAGGCTCAGCTAAATTAGATAAAAATTCAATTTCTCCAAAATTACTCATACCCATTTCTAAGACAGCAACCTCTGTATCTTCTGCCATCGCTAATACTGTTAACGGAAGTCCAATATGATTATTATAGTTCCCTTGTGTTTTATGTACTTTATATTTTGCTGAAAGAATGCTAGTTAAAATATCTTTTGTCGATGTTTTCCCATTACTACCTGTTATACCAACTATTTTACCATTCCACTCACTTAAATATGATTTAGACAGCTTTTGTAAAGCTTCTAATGTATCATCAACTAAGATGACAGACGCGTCGTCTGTTGGTACATCTGAAAACTTTCTAGAACAAAGTACTGCGCTAGCACCATTTTCAATTGCTTGAGGTAAAAATTGATGTGCATCGAATTTTTCACCGATCAGCGGTATAAATAATTTTCCATTTAAATCTACACGAGAGTCTGTTGAAACTCCGTTGATTGTTAAATCTTCACCTTTTAATTGGCTACCAGGGATCATATTAACGATTTGAGATAAAGTACGTACGATTGACATTGTCACCAACTCCTCTTCTATAGCATTTTTCTTCTATTCACATGAAAACACTATTCAACCATGAATAGTGTTTTCAATTGTTAAATATTATATTTAATTTGTTGTTTTTGTTCGTAACGTTCGATCGCTAGGTCTATTAATTTTTCAATTAATTTTGGATATGTTAATCCAGTAGCCTGCCATAATTGAGGATACATACTGAACGGAGTAAATCCAGGCATTGTATTAACTTCATTCATTAATACGCCACCATCTTCTGTTACGAAGAAATCAGCACGAGTTAAGCCTGAGCCATCGATTGCTTTAAACGCAACTTCTGCATAATGCTTAATTTTTTCATATGTTTCAGTTTCTACAGGAGCTGGGATAATTAGACCAGTATCGCCACTCTCATATTTTGCAGTATAATCATAAAATTCTACTGATGGTTTGATTTCCCCAACAACAGAACATTCAACTTGATCATTACCTAATACAGCAATTTCAATTTCACGTCCAACAATGTTTTCTTCAATAATTATTTTACGGTCAAATTGGAATGCTTCTTCAAATGAAGCCATTAATGCTTCACGATTCTTAGCCTTCGTAATACCAACACTTGAACCTAAGTTTGCAGGTTTAACAAATACAGGATAGCCTAATTCTTTCTCGACTACTTCATAGCAAGACTCTGCATTTGCTTTCCACTCTGTTTTTAAGAAATGTACATATTTAGCTTGAGGAATTCCAGCTTGAGCAAACAAGTTTTTCATAATCACTTTATCCATACCAGCCGCTGAAGCTAATACACCATTTCCTACATAAGGAATATTTAATAGTTCAAGTAAACCCTGAACTGTTCCATCTTCACCATTCGGTCCATGTAATAATGGGAAAATAACGTCAACTGGGCCAGTTGAATCTTGATTTGAAGATGCAGGAATAATTGATGAAGTTAACGCGACAGGAGCGATTTCATTTACATGTTGATCTTCATTTGAGAATTTTAAAGCTGCAACACTTTCTACTTTCCCCTCAATTTGTTTCCCTTGTAACCATTCGCCTTGTTCTGTTATATAAATTGGATACACATCAAATTTTGTGTGATCTAAAGCAGAAATAACGGCAAAAGCTGTTTGTAATGATACTTTGTGTTCAGCAGATTTACCGCCATATAATAATCCTAACTTAATCTTCATGATGTTCCCCCTACTATTTTTTGCTCTCCCTATTGTACCACTTTATACAAATGTGTATAAGCTTTTATGGGTAGAAACCTATTTTCTTTACAACATATGCAATGATAGCTGTTTTGTGATTTCTTGACAACTAAAAAAAGCATAGCTCTACTTGAACTATACTTAGTGTGTGGACAAGAGTAATAACCATCACATTAGTTGACGAAGCATCAAAGAAAGCAAGTGTCATGAGAACTATTGCGCTATACCCTGTTGATTATCTCTAATCGCTACTTTTTCATCAAGTGAGCGATACATTATTCCTGATAGTACAACTCCTGTTCCAAGAATTATAAAAAGCCAAATCCCAAGTTTTAAATCAAATAAATATCCACCTAATAAAG
The DNA here is from genome assembly GCF_042886615.1 of Gottfriedia sp. NPDC057991. Classification (NCBI taxonomy): domain Bacteria; kingdom Bacillati; phylum Bacillota; class Bacilli; order Caryophanales; family Bacillaceae; genus Gottfriedia; species Gottfriedia sp. NPDC057991. Next base: position 33,676 of record NZ_JBHVQN010000012.1, on the reverse strand, counting down.
GTCCAAGAAATCCACCAATCGTCCATTTCATACTACCAACTGCCATATAGGTCGCTCTTAATTCTTCAGGTGCAATATTCGCCACAAATGTCATTTGAACTGGCGACATCACCATTTCTCCAAAGGTGTAATATATGAAGATAACCGCCAGCAAAAATAGAATCATCCACTTACCTAACCCAACTGAGAGGAAAAATGGAGGTGCAAGGCCGATCGATAAAATACCTAGGCCAAATAAGATGGTTCCATAAAACATCGTTTTTCCAATTGAACGATTCGATAAATAACTTGAAATTGGAAATTGCAAAAGAACAACTAACATTCCATTAAGTGACATTAAAAATGGATAAGGATTCCACTTACCAAATTGTGATTGAAAGGTTTGTTTAAAATAAAGTGGCAGCATTCCCTCAATTTGAGAGAAACCCATTGAAATAATCACACCTGTTGCTACATAAAAAAGTAATAATTTATCAGATCCAATGATTTTCATAACCTTTTTAAACGGTATTTTCGTTACATCATTCCTTCCTTCATTATTCTTTTCTGCAGGAAGTGTTTCTTTTAATAGAATTAATTGGGCAATACTATAAAGTCCTAAAGTGATTGCTGCAATATAAAATAAACTGTCTTTAGAAAAATAAACAACTGAACTTCCTAATAAAGGACCGATCACAGTTCCTACATTACTTCCAACCCTTAATAAACCATATGCTTCAGTTCTCTCTTCTGGTTCAGTTACATCAGCTACCATTGCAGAAGCTGCTGGGCTAAAAAACGAGTTACTAATACCTAGTAAAATCGATAAAATTAAAAATGCTGTATAGCCTTCTGCTAAAGCAAAGGATACTAAGATAAGTGATGTTCCAAGCGTCGAAAAAACCATCATACGTTTTCGACCATATAAATCGGCGAGTCTACCACCAGCCATCGAACCAAATAAAGATGCTATAGGTGAAATTGACATAATAAATCCTACCTTTAGCATTGAATCAACTTTTCCTTCTAGGTATAGAGCAAAAAATGGCATAAGCATCATCATCGCACTACTCGTAATCGTTTCTCCAATCACTCGAACCCACACATTACGATCCATACCTTTTAACTTTTTAAAAAAATTCATCCTTAAGCTACACCTCCTAGTGCATCATAACTTCCATATTTAAATCGTATCGGAAGAATTTCAAGTTACAAATTACTTTATACACGTATCCGATCAAATATGTTATACAAAACAAAAGGGCGTTCAGATTGACTTTTTGTCAGCTGAACACCCACTCTTTTTTTAAACTTTTAAACTTGTTCTTTTGAAGAAACTGAGAACATCAATCCCAAAAAAGTACCTAATAGAAATAAGGTTGAACAAGAGCCCATCAATACTATGCTCACCGTTAAGCTTATGCCCGTATGCAAGAAACCGCTTCCAGTGAAATATAGTAAAAAAAGAATAAGACCGATAAAAAAGGCAATACCAGAATATTGAGTATATGTTTCAACGATTTCAGAATCAGTGCGCTTCATAATGATTAACCTCCCGTTACTTCTTTTTTGTGAATTGCAATACCTAATTTGTGACAACTTTGTGACACTTTTATATTAACACACTTATTTGGAAATTGTAAATATTTTCAGAAAACTTTTTCGGAAATATTTAGGACAATATTTTAAAACTAATGAGTTAGATAAACAACCTCCCCCTTACTAAATAGATAAATAAAAAACCGAGACGAAAGCCATCTCGGTTTAAATTTAAATTATTTCAATTTAGTTAAATAAACTTAGAGTCTATTTAAGAAAGATACTCTTATAATTACCAAATCCCTCTTCATCCATTTTTTCATATGGAATAAATCGTAATGCAGCAGAGTTTATGCAGTAGCGAAGGCCCTCGGGTCCAGGTCCATCATCAAAAACATGTCCTAGATGCGAGTCAGCTTCAGAACTTCTGACTTCAATACGCAACATCCCATGGCTATAATCCTTCTTCTCTTCAATTTCACCTTTTAAAATCGGCTTTGTAAAACTTGGCCATCCACAGCCTGAATCAAATTTGTCTAATGAACTAAATAAAGGAAGACCTGATACGATATCAACATAAATTCCTTTTTCTTTATGATTCCAGAACTCATTTCTAAATGGTGGTTCAGTTGCATCTTCTTGAGTAACAGCATACTGAATTGGTGTTAGTTTTTTCTTTAACTCCTCTTGGCCCGTTTTCCAGTATTCCTTTAAAAATTTTTGACGACCAGATCCTTTAAAGTAAAGCTGGTAACGAATCGGGTGCTTTTTATAATAATGTTGATGATATTCTTCTGCTTCATAAAATGGTTTTGCAGATAAAATTTCTGTCACAATTGATTTCTTGAAAACGCCACTTTTCTCTAGTTTATCTTTTGAAGCTAAAGCTTGCTCTTTTTGATTTTCATTATGATAAAAAATTGCAGTTTTGTATGAACTACCTCGATCATTAAATTGCCCACCTACATCTGTTGGGTCAATTTGCTGCCAAAATAAATCCAATAATTTTTCATACGGATAGACTTCCGGATCAAATGTAATTTGAACAGCTTCATAATGACCTGTTAAATGCGTGCATACTTCTTCATATGTTGGGTTTTCTTTTTCCCCACCTGTATAGCCAGACACAACTTTTTTAATTCCGTCCTGTTGATCAAACGGTTTTACCATACACCAAAAACATCCACCAGCAAATGTAGCCAATTCTGTGCCCATACCTTTACTCCTCCTAAAAATTGTCATTAATTATATTTACCATATCTAATAGCCGATATAAATATTTTTGCTTAAAAAGACCAATTGCTAACTTGAAAGAATTAAGATTTGTATGTAAACTTATACGATCATTACACAGGAGGAAATTAAAAAATGTTAGAAGAATTTAAGAAGTTTGCTTTAAAAGGAAATGTACTTGATTTAGCAGTCGGGGTAATTATTGGTGGTGCGTTTGGTAAAATCGTATCTTCTTTAGTTGGAGATATTATGATGCCTCTAATCGGATTGATCTCTGGTGGTGTAGATTTCAAGAAATTAATGTACACATACAATGATACTCAAATTAAATATGGCTCATTCATCCAAACAGTAGTCGACTTCCTTATCATTTCAATCTCAGTATTTTTCTTTGTTCGATTAATTAATAGACTTTCATTTAGAAAGAAAGAAGCAGAAGAAGCAAAACCAGTTGTTCCTACTAAAGAAGAAGCTCTACTAATTGAAATACGTGATTTACTAAAAGAACAGGTTTCAAATCAAAAAGGTATAAGCTAAAAGCTTATACCTTTTTGATTTTCTCGTAAGACAATATAAAAAACCTCGTACTATACTAATTATAATACGAGGTTAATAAACTATTAGAATTTTCCATAGCCTAAGAAGTGAGAACGAACCCAGCTATTACTTAAGCTGATTACGCTGATACCTTTACTTCCAGCATGAACCATTTTATTTCCACCAATGTAAATACCCATATGTGAAGGACCATTAATATAAGTATTTTGTAAGAATACTAGGTCACCAGGTTGTGGAGAGCTGATTTTTGTTGCATTACTCCAATATGTTTTTACATTACCACGTGAGATGCCATATCCATTATGTGAATATACATACCAGATGAAACCACTGCAATCGAAACCGCTTGGAGACGTTCCACCAAATACATAAGGTACACCTTGGAATTGTAAAGCATAATCTACAAGTGAGTTTCCAGTTGCTGCTGGACCATCATTATTTGAATCTGATTTAGGTTTTGAATCTGAATTTGAATCTGAATTTGAACTAGAATTTGAATTCGATTTCGAATCTGAATTTGAACTAGATTTAGCGGCTGGAGTGCTGCTAACGCTGTCATCTTCATCATCATCGCTAGATAAAGCAGCTAGTTCAAGAGATTGTTGCTCAAGACGTTGAACTCTCTCATCTTCTTTTGCATTCTCTAATTCTTTAACTGCTAACTTTAAGTTAGCTTCAGCAGTATTTAATGATTTTTGTTTTTCAGCTTGTGATTTTGAAAGTTCACTTTGTTGAGCAACTAAATCTTCTTTAGCTGTTACTAAAGATTCTTTCTTCTCATCGACAAGTAGTTTTTCTTTTACTACTTCTGCTTGTTCAGACTTTTGTTCTTTAATGATATTTTCATCAGCATCAAAAAGTGTTGAAATTGAGTTTACTCGATTAAAGAAATCTACGATTGAGTCCGAATTAAATAAAACGTCTGTTACTAGATTAACTTTTGGTTGCTTTTGCATTGCAACTAAACGATCCTCTAATAAATCGTTACGTTTTTGAATTCTGTCTTGTAAATATGTAATTCTTGCTTTTTTATCTTTAATAATTTCTTCTGTTTCAGAAATTTCTGCTTTTTTTCCTTCTATGTTTTGCTTAGTTGTTTTAATTTGTTGATCTATTTTCTCTATCTCGTTGCTTAATTCTTTAAATTGTGATTGGAACTTATCTACTTCAGCTTGCTTTTTTTCAACTTTGCTATCAGCTAATACTGAAGCATTTGGCGCTAATGATAATACTATTGTACTTGCCATCGCCAGCACTGCTAGTTTTTTTCTTAACATTTCAGCGTTTCTCCTCTCGCTAATCTACGTAAATATTTATACCATAGATTCCCGAAGAGAGTCGCAATTGTTACAATATTGTAATATAAATGATAAATATGTCTTTATATGTCGATAAATTATCATCTTTTATTAAAGGAAACGAAATAAAACACTTCTATATTATATAGAAGTGTCAGTATTGATACAAATAACACAAAAACGTTAATTATCTATCTACGAGAGTTTTCGATGTAAACTCTGTCATTTCGAACTAAATCTTCATATGTTTCGCGACGAACTACTTCTCTTGAAACACCACCTTTAACAAAGACTACTGCTGGGCGACGGATACGGTTATAATTATTAGCCATTGAATAGCCATAAGCACCAGTGCAAGATACGGCTAATAGATCATTGTTTTGTACAACAGGTAAGTTACAATCCCAAATTAGCATATCGCCACTTTCACAGCATTTACCAGCAATCGATACAACTTCTTTATTCTCATCATTTGCTCGATTTGCAAGCATCGCTTCGTATTTTGATCCGTATAATGCAGGACGAATATTATCAGTCATTCCCCCATCAACAGATACATATTTACGAATTGAAGGAAGAGTTTTTGTTGAGCCAATCGTATAAAGTGTTGTTCCAGCTTCACCTACAATACTACGTCCAGGTTCTAACCATAATTCTGGTAATTTGTAGTCTAGCTCTTCACATTGCTGTTTAATAATAGTAGTAATTTTTTCTATATGAATAGCAACAGCTAAAGGCTCATCTTCTGAAGTATAGCGAATACCGAAGCCTCCACCTACATTTAATATTTCAGCTGTAAAGCCTAAATCGTTTTTAAGTCCATTTAAAAAACTCATTAATACATTGATTGCATGAACAAATCCGTCTGGTTCGAAAATTTGAGATCCTATATGTGAATGTACTCCTAATAATTTTAGGTTATTTGAATTTAATGAAACTTCAACTGCTTCATTAGCTTGACCAGACATAATATCGAATCCGAATTTAGAGTCTTCTTGGCCCGTCATTACATATTCATGTGTATGTGCTTCAACGCCTGGCGTAACACGTAATAAGATTGATACTTCTTCATTACGTTGTTCAGCTAAGGCCTGTAAGACTTCTAGTTCAAAGAAATTATCGACTACAAAACAACCGATTTTTGCATTTAAAGCTTCTTCAATTTCTTCAATTGTTTTGTTGTTTCCGTGAAAATGAATTTTCTCAGCTGGATAACCTGCTTGCAAAGCTGTATATAACTCTCCACCAGAAACAACGTCTAGACATAGACCTTCTCTTTCGATTAAGCGGGCTTGTTCAACACATAGGAACGCTTTACTCGCGTAAGCAACCTGATATTTCATTCCCGTTTCTCTTAAAGCTTCGTGGAATTCCCTACATTTTGATTCAATTAATGCTTCGTCATAAATGTATAGAGGTGTACCGTAATTTTTTACTAAATCTACAGTATCACAACCTCCGATTTCTAAATGTCCTTCATTATTAATTCGACTATTACCATGTAAATACATTCGTATTCTCCCTTCAAATCAAATGTAAGATCATTCTAAGAAGCTTCCTTCAATGTATTAGTGTATTAAAAAAGACACATGAAGGATATGTTCATGTGCCTATCGCTTTTAAAAAAGGACTTAGCCAATCACATCTCTTCAATAGCTCTTCACAAACACATGTGACAGTACTACATTTATTAAATGTAGTCCCAGAAATAAAATGTGTGGCAATTTATTTCTTCGGCATAGGATCCTTTCTCATTTCGTCATAGAACCCACAGTTCTCTAAAATGATACTCATATACAATGCAACCTCTACGAATAGACTGTTTTTTTTTATATTAGTCTATGTATAACACAGTCTAAAAATAGATGTCAAACCATTTTTGAATAATATTGTCGATTTATATTCACTTCATACACACAGCTTTTCCTTTTCAAAATAATATCTATAATATAGAATATGTTTTATGCGAGAGAAAAGGTGATTCAAAAATGAAAAATCATTTAAATAAATATAAATTAAATCTAAAAAAAACAAACCACTAACAAACTGTTAGTGGTTTTTCTTTTTTGTTGCCTTATTACAAAACTCTTAACTTAAGTAGAAAAAATTGGACAGGGGTGAATAGATTGCGTTCAAGCAAAATAGCAGTACTTTCAATATGTAGCAACACATTCATCGTTTTATTAAAATTAATTGTCGGGATTTTTACTGGTTCCGTAGCAATTATCTCTGAAGCAATTCATTCTTTATTGGACTTAGTTGCTTCAGTCATTGCATTTTTCTCTGTAAGGATTTCAAACAGACCGCCCGATAAGGAACATCCTTATGGTCATGGTAAGTTTGAAAATATTTCAGGTACAGTCGAAACAATCTTAATATTTGTAGCTGGTATTTGGATTATCATTGAATCTGTTGAAAAGCTACTTCATCCTACCCCAATTAAAATGCCAATAATCGGTGTAGTGGTCATGTTAATTGGAGCGTTAATCAATTGGAGAGTAGGAAAAATCGTTCAAAAAGTAGGAAATGAAACTCATTCTGTTGCAATGCAATCAAACGCTTTGCATTTATTAACAGACGTTTATTCATCACTCGGAGTTGCAGTAAGTTTAATTTTAGTTAGTCTTACTGGTTGGGAATTTCTAGATGCATTGATTGGAATTGGAATCGCAATTTATATAATGAAGGAATCAATCGAACTTGGACGTAAGTCGTTTACCCCCCTACTAGACACTGGACTTTCTACAGATGAATTAAAACAAATCGAAAATGTATTAAATTCTTTTAAATCCCAATTTATCGAATACCATGACTTACGCACGAGACGTTCGGGTGCAGAGGAGCATATAGATTTTCATTTAGTATTACCATCATACTTAAGCATTGAAGAAGCCCATTTACTATGTGACAAAATAGAAGATGAAATAAAAAAGGTTTTAGTAGATCCTAAAATATTAATTCATGTCGAACCAGAAAATGAAAGAATACAAAAAATTGATTTCTTAAATGCTTCATCTAGAGAAGAGCAGGAATTACAAGGAGTAGGCAATTCATTAAAAGGATAATTTGAAACCAGAAATTAAAAAACCCCACAAGGATTTTTTATACTTTGTGGGGTTCTTTCTATTTAAGGACTTTTACTAAATAATAATTTCATCGGAAGGTTGCTCTGAGTCGTCTCCTTTTAATTTTTGAGCTCTCATCGTAACCATTGCATAGCCAATCGCCATAATTATGCCAAAAACATATCCACCAACTGTAAAGATAATTGTACGTGAGTAATATGCTTTTAATCCATACGTATCAACCATCCACCATTGTGCAATAGCAAATAGTATATCTTTAATAATCCATGCGACAAACAAGTACTGAAACACTTTAAATAGTGAAGGATGTTTATATAATTTTTTACTTTCTTCACGATCTTGCCCCTGTATTGCAGCGATATCAATCATAAAATAATATGGTAATGGCTTTCTCATAGCCATTAAAATTAAAAATACCACTACAACCCCAAAGTGATAATACACATTGTACAAAATTAAGTTTTTTGCAGAACCTAATGCCATTAAATCAACGGCAGTACTAACAGTTAATGTTGAGATAATAAAAATACCAGTAACATTAAACTGTTTAGTATACCAAAAACGAAATAAAGTATATAAGATCCCAGGAACCGTCGGTAAGAGCATCGCCCAATAGTCACTAAAATAGTGTTGTAATACTTTATATAAAACAAGCGGAAATACTAAATACAAAATTAGATCGTAAATAATTAAATTACTTTCTTTCTTCATTTATATAACCTCGTTTTTTAGGCTGTTTTCGTCATAATCGTTGCTATTTAATAGTATGATCAATGTTACTAAAAACAAAAATCAATTAGAAAAAGCCAAATTTTATTTTGAATTAACACAATTTTCAAACTTTCAAACTAACAAATTGTTAAACATGATTATAACAAAAAAATCTAAGAGCATAAACTCCTAGATTTAGTGTGTGGGCAAAAGTAAAAAAATAACTCTATTGGCCAAGTGATTTTTTTAAACCATTTATTAATCCGGCATGTAGCCCTTCATGGAAAATGTTAAAGCTAATCATGTCTCGAACAGTCTTAATTTCAAAACTACCTAGCTTAATCTCTTTTGGAATGATTTCATCTAAACGTCCTTCATATGTAGAAATAACTTGTTCAACTTGTTGTTCCAATAATGTAATAATTTCCTCATATGATGGTGGCTCCTCTTGCCAGTCACTTGGTTTAGTCCCACCCTTGAAAAAATCAATGAATTCCTTTGAAAGTTGGCCAGCATCACCAGTGTTAGCATAAAGTAATTGCTCATATGCACCTACTATATGACCGGCATTCCAAAGAATATTATTATTGAATCCTGCTGGTACTACATCTACAACTTCTTTTGAAACAGAACTAAGAACTTTCAAAGTATAAACCCTTGTAAACCTAAGTTGTTCAAAAATAGCATCTGCCATCTTGATCCCTCCAAATAATGTCATTATTAATACTATCGTATCATGAATGAGGGAGATTTTTCATAAAAAAGATGTTATCTCTCTATACACAGATAAGCTTTTTTGAGAAACAAAAAAGAAGCCCCAATAGATGAGACTCCCTCCAGTCTTATTAAATGTGAAAATCTATCAACCTCTTAAAATAAAACCATTGAACCTGGACCAGTGAGCAATAACCCTACTGCAGCCGCAATAATTAATAGATTAAACTCAAATCCGTTCGAAGTATTCCAGAATCCGTTCTTTATATGAACCTTTATTACTGCTACTGCCATCACTACTATTATCAACCATGCACCTATTTCTGTATATACACCAGCCGCTACAAAGAATCCACCTACGATTTCTGCCACTCCTGTTATAAAAGCAAAAAATGCACCAGGTTTGATTCCAATCGACTCTAACCATTGTCCAGTTCCTTTAATGCCATAACCACCAAACCACCCAAATACTTTCTGCACCCCGTGACCTAATAAAATAATACCTAAAACTAGTCTAATAACTAATAGGCCTTCATCAAGCATATCTCCACCTCAATTCTCTTTAATTTGAGATATTAAGTGCATAATTATTTTTATTCATTTTTTGACATGTTTATGACCTTTATTATTAATTTTTAAAAATGAATCAGTTTTCTTGTACTTGAGGAATAGAATACTATAACAGAAGATTTTCTAACTTAAAAGGAGAGCATAAATCATGAAAAAAGTCGTTCCACTAACTGTAATCGGCTTTTGGATTTTAATGCTACTACTCGCTATTCGATATCATTTATTTCATTTATCATTGCAAGATATAAAACATTTTATTACTAATTCTTCCATCAATCCAATGCTATTATTTGTCGCTATTTTTTGTGCAAGAATCTTTCTATTCATTCCTAGCTCTGTATTAATTGTAGTAGGAAGCTTGTTTTTTCACCCGTTTGAAACCATTCTCTTATCATTAATCGGAATGGCCATCACAGAAACAATTATTTACTTATTAAGTAAAAGTATTTTAAGTGATTCAATCCAGCAATTCATGGAGAATAAATATCCATCTCTATTTGAAGAGATTATTTTGAACCGAAAGAGATTCTTATTCTTAACAGTTGCAACTCCCCTAGCTCCGACAGATGGCGCATGCTTTATCGCAGCCTCCACTAATATGAAATACTTGTCCTATATTGCAATCGTTTTTGCTGGTAATATTCCGATTGCAGTTCTTTATACTTTATACGGAAATTTCTTGCTTGGCTCGCCATGGATTACAATCTGTATTACTGCTACAATCTTAGTTGGATTTTTTATTTACATTTCTTTAAAAAAGAGACAAAAAAAGGATACACATTACTCAGCCTAAACTATTTCAAACTAAATATTTTCAAAAATTATTAATAAATAAATCGATTTTTATATATAAATTAAACTATACTAAGATTAATTAAAATTCTTTAAGAAACCGAGGTAAAAAGATGGAAACAAATAAGATTTTGTCCTCATTATGTTATTTTAGTGTATTCTTCGCACCTTTCTTATTCCCTATAATTGTTTATTTTGTCGCAAAGGATCACCATCTAAAATCGCATTCTAAACGAGCTTTTTTTTCACATATACTCCCATTTCTAACAATTATTATTTTAGCGTTTATTTCCCTTTTCACTTTTAATACTTTTGGTGACGGTGCAGGTTTTGCTCTTATTGGTGGATTTGTATTAGCATTCATTGTTAATTTAATTGTGTTTATATGGAATATTGTTCAAGGTATTAAAGTATTGATGTAAATTCGTCATGTTTTCTACATTATTTCTCAGGAAATTTTGAATTTCGACAAAAGCAATTTAATACTTCTTAATGCGTAAAAAGGCAATGTAAGGTTTAACCATTACATTGCCTTTTTTATTATTCACTTTGTGTTACGTAAGCTTCTTTTGAATTAGTTCGTTTAATTGATTTCTTAATTATTAATGATAAAGATAAGATGCAGGCAATTATTATGGAGCTAGTTAAAGCGATTTGCGATGTTGTTAAAGAGAAAAATTTAGCCAAATATACTGAGTATGATAGGAGAGATGATGTAATTAATTTTGAAATGGAGGCAATTAATAGAAACTTTTTGAAAGATACTTTGCTAATTCCTGCTCCGACACAAATAATTTCATCTGGTAAAATCGGAATGATAAACATTAAAGTTAAAATAATTGTTTCATTTTTTTGGACATATTCCTGATATTTTTTTAACTGTCTTTCTTTTACAAACTTGGAAACTAATTTAAGTCCACCTATTCTTGCTAAGAAATACATAATGACAATTCCTAAAGTTGAACCTAAAAATCCAATTAACGCTCCTGAAAACGATCCGATTACAGCACTACCTGCAGGAATAGTAAGTGCTTCTGGTAAAGGTAAAAAAATTGGTTGAAATAAACAGATTAAGAAAAATAATAATTTTGCAGTTGTAATATGATTGGTTAATATTCTCTCAACTCCGTACTTATCTACGAATACTAGAAATTGACTGGCATAAAATAGAATTCCAACTACCGATATACAAAGTAGTAAACTAATTAGCGCTATTTTTGTAACCTTTAAAAACTTTTTATGATTCGATACAACCAGATAAAAATCTAGTAACAGAATTCCCATGATTGCAAAAATAAATGATATTTTATAGATCGTTACGACAGTAGGTAAACTAATGACTACTATTAAGATCGATATTGTAGCTAATACGATATGTAACGTAAGTTCTTTCATCGTATTAAACTGTTTATTCTCTTTCTTCAAAGTAAACAACTCCTCTACTACAGCTTGACCGTTCTCCAATATTTTTCGCTTCTATGTTTATAGTAATGAAACGGTATGTAATTCGAAACGAACTTAAGTATTAAACTTAGTAAGTCTTAAGTCTTACAGTGAGGAAGTTTTTGTAAATGAAAATTGTTATATTCGAATATTCGACTCTTAATACAAAATGCCTCTATGATTTAGATAGAATTTATTATTTTTTTGTAAGATTAGATGTACAAACGCACCTCATTGATTAGAAATAAAAACGACTGTCAAAGATATGACAGTCGTTTACTTTTGTTATTTGATTAAAAATCAAAATTGTCAGGGTCTGGACCAACGCGGTGGTTTTGGTTCAGAGAGTTGATTTGGTTCATATCTTCTTCTGTTAGTTCAAAGTCGAAAATATTTGCGTTTTCTTGAATGCGATGTTCTTTGATTGATTTTGGAATGATTACAATACCGTTTTGTAAATGCCAACGTAATACAACTTGAGCAATTGATTTATTATGTTTGTTTGCTATTTGTGATAAGGTTTCATTTTCAAATAATTGTCCTTGCATTAATGGAGCCCATGCTTCTACTTGAATTGAATTTTCTTTTAAAAATTCTCTTAGTTCAACTTGACTTAACATTGGATGTAATTCAACTTGATTGATCATAGGCATTATTTCAGCATTCGCCATTACTTCTTTCAAGTGGTGAATTTGGAAGTTACTCATTCCAATTGCTTTTACTTTACCGTTTTTGTATAGTGTTTCAAGTGCTTTCCATGATTCAACATACTTACCTTCTACTGGCCAGTGGATTAAATATAGATCTAAATAATCAAGACCTAGTTTTTTCAAACTTAATTCGAAAGCATCAATAGTTGATTGGTAGCCTAGGTCAGCATTCCATACTTTTGATGTAATAAATAAGTCTTCACGTTTAAGACCATTTTCTTCAAGGGCTTCTCTAATTCCTTGCCCTACACCTTCTTCGTTTTGGTAGATTGCTGCAGTATCGATACTACGGTAACCATTTCGTATTGCCGCTTTTACAGAATCAATTACAACTTGTCCGTCTTCTACTTGGAAAACTCCTAACCCGATTACTGGCATTTCTAAGCCATTATTTAATTTAACTAATTTATTCATTTTTTATTTCCCCTGTTATTTATAATATTTTTAAAAATTTACTTTTTCTTTTCTAAAGAAGCGCTCCAAATACTTAGCAGAACCGCCCCAAAGACCATGATTCCACCAATCCACGGTGTATGAATCAAGCCGATTGTATCTACAACTAAACCGCCAATAAATGCTCCAATTGCAATACCTACGTTAAATGCTGCTATATTTAGCGCTGATGCAATATCTACAGCTGATGGGACATGCTTCTCTGCTAATTTCACAACATAAATTTGAAGACCAGGTACATTCATAAAAGCAAGTAAGCCTAAGAAGAAAATCGTTACAATTCCTACTAGTTTAAATGGTGCTGTAAATGATAGGATGATGAGCACAATTGCTTGAAAGGCAAACATCCACGTTAATGCTTTTAAAGGATTTTTATTAGCAGCCTTCCCACCGATCGTATTACCAAGTGCTACTGCAATTCCATAAACAAGTAAGATAATACTTATAGAGTTTGGAGCAAAGCCGGTAATTTTTTCAAGGATTGGTGACAAGTAAGTGAATGCTACAAACGTACCTCCATATCCTAATGCTGTAATAGCAAAAGCCAATAGTAGTGGTCTATTTTTTAAAACTTTCAGGTTATCACTTAATTTTGATGCTGGCGGTTGTTTAATTGTTTTCGGAACTAATATTGCAATTGCAATGATTGCAATCACACCTAATAATGCCACAGCTCCAAAAGTAGATCTCCAACCAAAATGCTGACCAATAAAAGTGCCTAATGGAACACCTGTTACAGTTGCAACAGTTAAGCCCGTAAACATAAATGCAATCGCACTTGCACGTTTGTTTTCAGGAACTACATCCGCTGCAATTGTTGAACCAATTGAAAAGAACACCCCATGTGAAAATGAAGTAATGATTCGAGCAACTAACAATAGGCCAAAACTAGTTGAAAAGGCAGCAACACTATTACCTACTATAAAAATAATCATTAAAAGCATTAATAACGATTTTCGACCAATCTTATTTGTTAATGCCGTTAAAATTGGTGCTCCAAAAGCAACACCCATAGCATATCCAGAAATTAATAATCCTGCTAATGTAATTGAAATTTTCAAATCACCAGCTAGAGTTGATAATAAACCAACGGGAACAAATTCAGTTGTTCCGATACCAAATGCACTAATGGCTAGAGCCATTAACGCAGGTGTGCCACTTTTTTTCTCTTGTATTTTAATCGAAGCAGCAGTCGAACTCATATAACTCCTCCTTGTGTTATAGTTATTTTTATTATTAGTTTGAATACAAAGAGACATGGCGCCTGAATAAAGTCTCTTCGTCATTCAAAACATAAATGAAATGAATTTGTAAAAGATTAACGTCTTCATCTATACATTTACTTTTTATAAATGTTTGTTAATCAATTAACTATTGTCATTATGCGCGATAGGATTGATTAAAAGAAGTATGTACTTTGAAGTGACATAGTTACTTTTTAGTAACATTTAAGTGAATAAAGGATTAAAACAGAGAAAAATTTACATTTTTTTTTGCCGAACTAGAAACTACACAGTTTGCCTAGAGAATGTTATGATATTTTAATCATTAAAAATATGTTGCGCAGGTTTTGATTAAAGTGAATGAAGGAGAGGAGAAAATGAAAAAATACAATATCCCAGTTGAGGCTTCCTTAGATGTGATCGGTGGTAAATGGAAGGTTGTAATTCTTTGTCATTTGACAAAAGGTACAAAAAGAACTTCTCAATTAAAAAAATTAATGCCGAACATTACTCAAAAAATGTTAACTCAGCAGCTAAAGGAATTACAGGAAGATAATATCGTTCACCGAAAAGTATTTAATCAGGTTCCTCCGAAAGTGGAATATTCCTTAACTGATTACGGATGGTCTTTAAAAGAGGTATTAGACTTACTGTGCTCTTGGGGAGAAAATCATATTGAACATATGTATCCTGACAAAAATGACGTTCTTCTTCCACCAGTAGAGGATGAGATAACCTTATAAAATAAAAAACTCCTTTTTAAGAAAGGAGTTTTTTTCTGCAATCTAATTAAAATCTACTTTTATTTTTTGTGCTTTCGCAATTACTTTATGTTGATCATCTAATACATCACTAGTTGTTAGTTCGATCCATTTTAGGCTAGGATCAGTATGATCGACTATAAATCCCATTGCACCTTTCTTTGAACTATTAGGATTGATTTCCCCACCTAAATATTCAATATAGAAGTCATCTTTAAATTCCTTTACTTCATTATTACTTGTCATCAAATGGGCAACTGGACCAAAGTGTAATTGTTTATCTAAGTGGTTAATGATTTCTACTTCAACCTTAATGAATCGAAAGCTTTCATAGCTTTCAGTATAATAATGGAAATAATCCATTAAAGAATACGTCGGTAAGTTTTTGATCAACTTAATCTGTTTAATTTTCATTTCGATCGGACCAATTGAGTAAGACTTATTTAATGAAGCAATCCCCTCTAAAGTTACTTCACCTTTCTCATCTTTGAGTGTTTGACCTTTAAGGCGTAGTCTTGTATCATCTGAAACCTGTGGATTTGGCACATATATATCGTTTAATGACTTTGCTTTACTTTTGGTTATTGTAGAGACTTTTTTTATGTTTTCTGCTGAAACAGTTGTTTTCTCCTTCTGATCTAAGCTACATCCTGAAAGCATTAAAGAAAGTAAAATAAATGGAATCAACTTTTTCATTTAAATCCCCTTTCATCCTTAAATCCCGTTAAATAAAGTTCATTTAACGGGATCTGATTTTTTACTTATTTACCATTCTTTAAAATTCTAAAGATGTTTTTCGCTTGGTCAGTATTATCAATTTTCCCTGCAAATAGTTGGCTACCAGGGCCATACGCATACACATTTACGTCTTCACCTGTGTGACCACCTGTCGTCCAACCAGTTACTGAACGATTATCAAAGATTGCTTCGATTGCATTATCGATCTCTAACATATTTTTTGAATCTGCCACTTTTATAACAGATTGAATTTCTTCAGGCTTCAATTCTAAGTTAATATTCGATTTTAATGTTTTTTCTACATCCGCACCTTTACTAATTTGTTCAGCCATGAAATCAGGAGTGCGTTTAGCTGCAGCAATCGGTGCCCCGTACCAATTGTAATCACCTTTTGCACCAATAGAATAGCCACCTGTTGAGTGGTCTGCAGTTGCAACGACTAATGTATGCTTGTCCTTTTTAGCAAATGCGATTGCAGCTTTAAAAGCTTTTTCAAAATCTTCCATTTCACTCATTGCTGCAACGATATCGTTATCATGTCCAGCCCAATCAATTTGACTACCTTCTACCATTAAAAAGAATCCATCTTTATCTCTGTTTAATTTCTCAATTGCTGTATTAGTCATATCGCTTAATGATGGCATTGAATCATCACGATCGATCATCTTTGGCATTCCGCCAGAAGCAAATAAGCCTAATACTTTATCGTTTTTATCCTTTAACATTTGGTTTTTATTCGTTACATAAGAGTAGCCATCTTTTTTAAATAACTTTGTTAAATCACGATCTTCTCTTACAAAGTTACTTAATCCACCACCAAGCATGACATCTATTTTATGTCCACCTTTAATTAGTTCATCATAGTAATCGTCCGCAATTGCATTCATATTTTTACGACTTACATCATGAGCTCCATAAGACGCTGGTGTGGCATGTGTAATTTCTGAAGTTGCTACAAGTCCAGTCGCTTTACCTTTTTCTTTTGCAGCCTCAAGAACTGTTTTTACTCTTGAGCCATCATTATCTACGCCAATTGCTGCATTATATGTTTTAACTCCCGCTGACATAGCTGTTGCCGCTGCCGCTGAGTCAGTAATGTTTTGCATTGGATCCTCAGGGTATGTCATTTGTTGCCCTACTAAGTAATGATCGAATTCCGTTTGTTCAACTTCCTTTGTTTTTGGATTATCTTTTAAATAACGATATGCTGTTGTGTATGAAACACCCATTCCATCCCCTATTAAAAAGATCACATTTCTAATTTCATTCTTGTTTGGTTCCTTAGCTTGTACTGTGTGATTTGCAAATGAACCAATAAACGAACCAAATGCCATCGTTGAAAGCACAGCCACTGGAATTAACTTTTTCTTAAATTTGTTTCTAAACATAAAAAAAACCTCCCGTAAATTAAAATTTCATTAGATTCAACTTCTTAATTTTAATGAAATTTTATTAATTTACTTTAGAGATTCTGTAAACTGAGTATAAAGAATTGTTTTAAAAAAATTAATTTTCTTAATTAAACTGAGAAGTTACAACCACTTCACAAATATCTCACAATTTTATACTAAAATGTCTAATGGAATAAAGTGTTTAATTTAACTAAGATAATAATAGTTCATAATTACAAGTTTTTACCTTATATTAAATTAAGCACAAATATTTACATAAAGAAGGAGATTTATATGAAAAAAGGTTTATCAATCGTTATTTTACTGCTATTTTTATTCCCAACAATGGCGAGTGCGCATACGAAGCTTGTTTCTTCTAATCCATCAAATGGGCAAGTGATCACCGAACCAATTAAACAAATTACACTTGAATTTGAAGAGGCTCTTGAGCAATTAGGTACAATCAAATTATATAAAGCTGGAACTGCTTCAGCTGTTACTAATGTTTCTATTAAAGATAATAAATTAATTGCTGATCTACCAATCGGTTTAGAAAATGGTGATTATAAGATCGAGTGGAAAGTAGTCAGTGAAGATGGTCATCCGGTAACAGGTCAAATTCCTTTCAAAGTGCAATTAAAGCAAGTTGAAACTAAAACGACAACTGAAACTAAAACAACTGACAAGGCAGTTAAGGATCAAACGCCAACTAAAGAAAAACAAAAAGAGGCTACTCCTAAAAAAGAAAGATCTAAATATCTTATTCCATTAATTGCAATCGGGCTATCTGGAATTGCATTAATGGTTGGTGGAGTTGTTCTTTGGAATAGAAAATGAGTTATATCGTTCCAATCACTGAGTTCATAACCTATATCCTTTATTCGATATTAGCAGGAAAGTTTGTATTAGATTTTGTACCATCAGATAAAAAACCAACGATCAGCATTTCGAAAAGTACTGTTTATTTGGTTATTGTCAGCATATTGTTCTTTTCACTATTTCCTGCTCTACGAATTATTACTTTTTTCCTAGATGATGTTCAACTTAAATCAGCCATTTATTCTGTTTTCATAAAAACAGCTGTGGGGAATGCATGGATCTACTCGAGTATGTTTGCCATTATGCTTGTCATTAATATTTTTAGCGATGGGAAAAAGTTTTTTAATTTCTTTTGGTTATTCATGATGATTTTAAGTATCGGTTATGCAGGTCATATTACCTCTATGAATTTTTGGACGGGTTTTATTTTTCAAAGTAGTCATTTTCTAATGGTTTCTATTTGGAGTGGAATTCTATTTAATGTCACTTGGCTAGCTAAAGATACAAATAATTATGGTAAATTCTTAAAATGGTTTACACCTTTAGCCATCATCTGCGTGTTAATTATTTTTATTAGTGGTGTAGTTTTAATGCTAGAAGTGGTTAATTTAAAAGATTATACGAATGCTTGGTTACTGCCATATGGACAAATGTTAATATTGAAGCACATTAGTATCATTCCTGTATTGTTTTTTGCTCTTTTTAATGGCGTACTAATGAGAAAATCCGTTGAAGATTCTTCAAATGGCATTCGTAGCTGGTTAAAGGCAGAGTATATTACCATTACACTTGTGTTCTTTTTTACGGCTGTAATGGGTACTAAATCACCGCCACATAATATTAGTTTGACTTTACAAAATGAGGGTCCGTCTAAATGGATTGAATGGATTATGGGGATTGATATTACCTTACCTATTAGAATAGCTTTTACTTTTACGGTAGAAGGTACAATGTTAATGAGTATGTCGATCATTTTCCTAGTGTTATTAGTCATCAGCTTTATTAAAAAAACAACAATCATGCTACCAATTGCATTTAGTCTTTGCTTTGTGATTACAATGTATCTTGGTCTAATGTTTAGCGTATCTATACAGTAAAAAAGATTGTACTATGTACAATCTTTTTTCACGCTGTTGAAAAACAACCTTGTCAATTAAATGACCAAATTTTCGTAAAAGGAGTAGAGTGATGTTGATTTCCACTACAGGATGCTCGCTTTCCATGGGGCGAGACCTGAGCCTCCTCGGCAAGCCTGCGGGGTCTCAGCCTTCCCGCTTATCCCATAGGAGTCGAGCACCCCTCCGTTCCAATCAACTTATTCATCAAAAAAAAGTATGCAATAAATCCAAATCAAATAGCCTTACTTAGAAAAACCTAACAGTTGTTTATTGATCAGTTTGTAGGTCAATTAATATCGAATTAATTAATAAACTAATCAAAAAAATTAGCTCATAATATTTTTTACTTCTGAAAAAAACAATTACTGGTGTTATTTGAATCATAAAATTGCTCATACATAATAAAATTTAAAACCATTAATAGATAAATCATCCAAAAAATTCATTTCATCATTAATAAATGTTCATTTAATGTCCGTTTTCTCTATTGAAGTTTTATATTTCAACACTCTAAAAAAAGATTGAACTATGTATTTTATTACAATCTTTTTTACTTTAGTATCTAGTTTTAACTTCCGTGTCTCCATTTAGTTGGCTTTCCTGATGAAGGGCAGTTAGGGAACTTTTGTCCTGCTTGTAATTCAATATGTTCCCCGTCTTTATCAGTATAATAGCCCGAGATCTTTACTGTTTCACCTGTATCATGTGTATGTCCAAATCCTTGATTATCCATCATAAACCTCCTTTTCAACTGAACTAGAATTACTTTTTCCTTCATCAAAGTTAATTATTCGATTCCTTCATCTTTTTTAAGATTTTTGCTTATCTTTCACGAATTTGTTTATCATGTACGATGTTTCTCCACTTTAAGTCACCTCGTTCTAGACCATGTATTAAAATTTCTGCAGTACCCATGTTCGTTGCTAAAGGAATTGAGTATACATCGCATAAACGTATTAATGCCAAAATATCTGGTTCATGCGGTTGCGCTGTAAGTGGATCGCGAAAGAAGATAACAATATCCATCAAATTCTTAGCTATTAAAGCACCGATTTCTTGATCTCCCCCAAGTGGTCCAGAGTTAAATCGATGTATTTTTAAATTTGTATTTTCCATTATTTTTGTTCCAGTTGTTCCTGTTGAATATAATTCATGTTTAGATAAAATAGACTCATATGCCATTGCAAAATTTACTAATTCTTTTTTCTTTTGATCGTGTGCAATGAAAGCAATTTTCAACGTCAACATTCCTCTCTTTTAGAAAAAATGGATTTCCAATTTCAGCAATTGTTTCGTATTAAACAATTTGAAACGACTCCATTCAAATTTAACCTTTTATATTTTTTTACTTCTTTGTATCGGTTATTCTGCTCTTGCAATTTAGTTTGATAAAATCCGGCTTATGCCTTTTTACTATTCATATTAGAAGATGGAATCCGAATAGTAAACGTACTTCCTTTTCCAACTTCACTATTTACTTGAATAGTTCCATTATGAATTTCCACGATCCATTTTGCAATTGCCAAGCCTAAACCATGGCTTCCAATTTGTCTAGATCTTGATTTATCAGATCGATAAAAACGGTCAAATATTCGAGCATGGTCTTCCGGTTTAATCCCAATACCAGTATCTATTACTTGTATGCATAGTTCATTTTCTTTATCCGAAAGAACTAACCGGACCTCTCCCCCAATAGGTGTATACTTAATCCCATTATCTATTAATATATATAAGAGCTGTGATAATTTTTCAGAGTCTCCCCTAGCAATTACATTCTCTGGAGCAGTTAAGTTTAAATTGATTTGTTTCGATGCTGCTAACGGTTGTAAAGAGACAATCGCCTTTTCTGCAATGGCGCGAAACTCGAACTTTTCTAATTTAATCTCAACTTGATCCGAATCTGAACGAGCTAAAGTTAATAATCCGCTTACTAAGTTTGTCATCCTTTTTACTTCGTCTTTCATATTAAATAAAAGCTTTCGAGAAAAATCATCTTTCTCTGTATCGATCGTCATTTCCATTGCATCAATCGACGATAACAAAACGCTTAATGGTGTCCTTAATTCATGAGAAGCATCTGCAACAAATTCGCGCTGTCGATTAAATGATTTAAAGATAGGGATCATCGCTTTTTTTGACATAAAAAAACTGATATATAGTGCAACTCCAGAAAATACGATTGTTAAGCCAACTAGTATGATGGCCACAAATTTGAATAAATGATAAACATCCGAAATATCTTTTCCAACATAGATTGTACCGATGAAATCACCTTTATAAAATAGTGGTTTACCTGAAACCATCAAACTAATCTCTTTTCGATCTGAAGGAACATGTATTTCATGATCATGGAATTTTCTCATGTCCTTTTCAAACTCTTCATGCTCTATTTTAATTTTTACCTTTCGGGTTTCATTCCCTTTAGGAATCCAACTTTTTATTTGCCCAAACAGCCTAGTCCTTATTTGCGGGATATCTTCCTGTCCCATTATTAATTCGCCATTTGGATTAACTACATAATAAAAAAATTGGTCCACACCTGCTAAAACTACTTCTTGGTTATCGTCGCTTAGGTTTCCTTGTTGATTTTGAGTCATATAATTTTCGATAATTTTTGCTTCTTGGCTAGCCAATGATTCCACTGTACGTCTTTGATCATTCATTATGACTACATATAACACTGCAAAGACTATGAAGATGAATATAATTAGAAAAAGCATGACAAGTCCGCTATATAGAACTGTTAAGCGATTTTGCGTACGCTTAAAAACATCCCTTCCTCCGCGATTTCGAAAATCACGTAAATAAGATATAAGATTAGTGATCAAATTTATATCCTACCCCTCTAATGCTTTGTAGCAAATCTTGTTTACCAAGCAAATCTAGTTTCTTTCGAAGAAGTTTAACAGTGGCATCAATCGTTTTCATTGCAACATCTGAATCAAATCCCCATACACGCTCCAAAATAATTTCACGAGGTAATACTTGACCTTTATTCTGTATTAAAAAATCAACTAATTGAAATTCTCGTGGGCTTAATTGTATTTCAGTATCTCCACCTCTGATTGATTGGCTTGTACGATTTAGAATCATATCACTAATAAGAATTTCTTCCTCTAATATAGGAGCATAATTACGCCTAGAAAGTGCTCTTAATCGAGCTAGTAGCTCATCAATTTCGAAAGGTTTAACTAAATAATCATCAGCTCCTGAATCCAGTCCTACAATGCGATCCTCTAAGGCGTCTTTAGCTGTAAGGATTAGAATCGCTCCTGAATATCCCTCTTTTCGTAACCTATGACACACTTCTATTCCTGTTCCTCCTGGCATCATCCAATCTAATATTAAGACATCATAATGGGTGTTCGTAGCGTAATAGTAAGCTTCTTCTCCTTCTGTAACCCACTCCACTTTATAACCTGCTTTTTTCTTAAGCATATAACTGATTAGCTCACCAAGTTTCAAATCATCTTCAGCTACTAGTATATTCATCATGAAAAATACTCCCTCGTTTTATATAAGTATCTCTATATTTTTCCCTTGTCTTCTTCATCTTTTCCATTTTCAAATCAATTATAAAATAAAAGGAAGCACCCGTTAATTAATACGGTGCTCCCCGATATTTCTTTTAGATCATGACCTTAGGCAGTTTCAACAGCGTGCTGTTTTAGCTTTTGTAGCTCTTTTTCTATTTCTTCGCTCATTACGTTATCTGTATATCCATTAGATAGGTTATTATGATATGCAAATTTATTTTGAGCTTGTACGTCTGCCTCCATCATAAGTATTCGATCCTCTGCACGCGAGATTCCATTTGCGATAGTTTCTGAATTAAATGAAACGGATGTTTGTTGAATTTGTTTTATTGATTTTGCAATATTTGCTCTAGAAACTAGTAATAGTCTCTTATGCAGATATTCATCATATTTACCTTTCAGTTCATCTAATTTTTCATAAAGTGACTGAGTTTGATTTTGAATTGTATTTAGCTGCTCTGTATAGAGGCTTAATTGTTTTTCATGAACAAGTTTTTCCTGTATTGCCAGTTTTGCAATGGAATCTTCTCCATTTTCAACTGCTAGCTTAGCTTGTCCACTTCTTTTGTTTACCAGCCCTTCTGTCTCCAAAATCAATGCTTTTTGCTTATTCTCGAGATAGATTTGACGAGAGAGTGCTTCTTGACCTTTCAACAGATCTTCTTCCATTTCTCTAATATATTGATTCAACATTGAGATTGGATCTTCTAAACCATCCAATGCTCCATTCACTTTAGCCAACGATATTGATTTCATTCTTTTAAAAATGCCCATTTTATTTATGCTCCTTTTTTGATAATAGATTTTTTTCCCATTTATCCAATAAATCTGCGTTTGTTCTGTTTACAGGTGTGTTAAAACTAGTTGTATCTAATGAAATTTGATTAACAGGTCTAGCTTGTCCCCTTTTAACTAACTTTTTAAAGATAAAAGCCACAACCGCAAATGCGATTAAAAGGAATAATACTAAACCAATCCAAGAAAAATCATGAAAATGGTGTGGACCATGCATCATCTGATGTGATCTAAATTCGTCTCGACCGCCTCTATCCATGAACATGGAATGTTGATAATCAGAAAAACGTTTTTCATGAAAACCACCTAGTAATCTAAGAAAAAACTGTACCCCTAAAACAAAAACTGCCGTTATAGAGACCCATGTAAATATTCTCTTTACTCTTTTATTCATGTTATTTCCCTCCTCTCATTTCTTAATAAATTGAATTCTAATAGTGTATGGTGAAATTATGGTGAAAACGAAAAATTAATTTTGTTCATCAAAAAAAGATAGGTAACAGATTTTCATCTGCTTTCCTATCTCTTCTGACATTCTACTTCCGGCAACGAGTAAAGCGAATTGGACTTGTAAAACTTCTGGAGAATAAGAAATAACTGCGACATAAATAGCTGGCAAAAACACCGTAATCATTAAAGCTATATAACGGATTGAAATAAAAAACTTCGACACAACAGTTAGTTCCACTGTATCATCCATCGATTTAAAAAAGTCGGAGAAAGTCGCAGGTCCAATTAGCGCCCATGGCGTTCCCTCAACAAGTAAAATTATTTTTCCTGTCGATAGATTAAATACGACTCGGTCTGGCCGCTCTGTAGTTAGAAAAAGAGGAAATAAACTCCACTTATTATTCATTAGTAATTTTTGAAGTTGACCGCAAGATTGCAATACATCAATATTTATGCCTTTAACTTTTTCTATGAGATGTTTGTATACATTACTATCTATTAAGTTCTCATCATATAATACAAGTACTTTTGTTTTTGATAGATTTCCTACAATGTAGTTTTCAACCTTTAAAGTGCTCTTTCTATATCGATTGCGAATCAAGTTTAAAGATACATCAATTTTTTCATTTAAACCGTCCTTTGGACCCTGCAACACATTTTCTTCAGTTGATACTCCAACGGAACTTGCACTAAATTCGCTAATCGTAATTGAGTAGTTTATTTCATCTAAATTTATAATAATATTTCCGTTTAGAATCTTTTCAATCATGACTGATTCTTCGGAAACGATCTCCCAATCATTCAATGTTTTAAGGTAGTTTTTATATAAAACAAATGATTCAAATTCATAAAAAGGTGTAATTAGAAGTTCAGTAATTTTATTCCCATCACATACTGAATTTAAATAGAAAAGAGTGATCGTTTTATTATATTTTTTTAGGCTACGTTTTTGAAAATCAATATTATTTTGAATTGATTTAAACTTCATATACATCACCTCTTTACTAATTTGTACGAATATCATGTGGATATTCGTAAATAATTGGCATTAAGTAAAACTATGTATGAAAATCAAATTTATAAATATCATCATTTGGTCAGGTAACGGAATTATGATTAGCATCTGAAAGTCATATTTTAGATGATGGATGAAGCGATTAAGGAAGCAATAAAAAAGAGGCTACTGTAAATTTTGAGTAGCCTCTTTTGATATTAAAATTCAACCAGATCCGGTTTTCTTATTACAACTCGCTCATCAACTTCACTAACATGAAAATCATCTTTTGTTGGAATGAAGTTTTCATCGTAAATTTTTATCATCATTTTTCACTCCTGCTCATTATTTAATAGTGAATTTTTCCATATCCTTAAGATGGATTGATTGGTATAGGTTTATTCTTAGTTTTTTAAAATTTTTGCTATTATCAAACTTCAGAAGTGGAGAAGCTTGGATGTGTCGTCATGTTCAAATAAAAAAGGACTAATGGTCATCACCACTAGTCCTGAGTATTTTATATATAAAGTTATTTAATTGGTTTTCTTATTACAACACGCTCATCAACTTCACTAACGTGAAAATCGTCTTTTGTAGGAATGATATTTTCATCATTAAACTTGATCATCATTTTCCACTCCCTGCTCAGTTTTTATTTTCAAATCTGGTTTTAATAAACTTTAAGATTACTAATTTGATTATTCAACTGTAACTGATTTTGCTAGATTACGTGGTTTATCAACATCACAACCACGATGTAAAGCAGCATAGTAAGAGATTAATTGTAATGGTACGACTGAAAGGATTGGTGATAATTCTTCTTGTACTTTAGGTAAAATGAAGCGATCGCCTTCCATATTTAATCCTTCCATTGAAATGATACAAGGGTTAGCTCCACGAGCAACAACCTCTTTTACATTTCCACGAATGTTTAAGTTTACTGATTCTTGTGTTGCTAATGCGAAGATTGGAGTCCCTTCTTCGATTAGAGCAATTGTTCCGTGTTTTAACTCTCCACCAGCAAATCCTTCTGCTTGGATGTAAGAAATTTCTTTTAGTTTTAATGCGCCTTCTAAGCAAACGAAGTAATCTACGTTTCGACCAATGAAGAATGCATTACGAGTTGTAGCTAAATATTCTGTAGCAATTTTTTCAAACTCTTCTTTTTGGTTTGTAATTGATTCCATTGCATTTGCTACAATTCCAAGTTCTTTAACTAGGTTAAAGTTAACCGTTTTTCCTTTTTCTTTTGCAAGAGCATTTGCAACAACTGCAAGTACTGCTAATTGTGCAGTGTAAGCTTTCGTTGATGCAACAGCGATTTCAGGACCTGCGTGTAAAGGAAGAGTGAAATCAGCCTCACGTGATAATGTTGATCCTGGAACGTTTGTAAGTGTAATTGCTTTATGACCTAATTTATTTGTTTGTACTAGACATGCTCTACTATCAGCAGTTTCACCGCTTTGTGAAATGTAAATGAATAATGGTTTTTCTGAAAGCAGTGGCATATTGTAAGAGAATTCACTTGCAACATGTACTTCTACAGGTACTCCCGCCATTTTTTCAATAAATTGTTTTCCAACAAGTCCAGCATGATAACTAGTTCCACAAGCAACAATATATAATCTATCAGCTTCTGCTAAAGCTGCTTTAATTTCTGAGTTGATTACAAGCTCGCCATTTTCATCTTGGTACTTTTGGATAATATTACGGATTACTAAAGGTTGCTCATCTGTTTCTTTTAACATGAAGTGAGGGTAAGTACCTTTTTCGATATCGCTAGCATCAATTTCTGCAGTATATGGAGAACGTTCTTTAACATTTCCGTTAAGATCCATTAATTGAACGTGATCTTTAGTAACTGTAATAACCTCTTTATCCATTAATTCAATAAATCGATCAGTAATTTGTAACATTGCCATCGCATCAGATGCAATAACATTAAATTCTTCACCAACACCAACTAGTAATGGACTTTTGTTTTTTGCTACATAAATTACGTCATCGTTTTGTTTATCTAATAATGCAATTGCATAAGAACCTTTTAGAAGCTTAAGTGTTTCTCTAAAAGCATCAAGAACAGATAAACCTTTTTTAATATGAAGTTCAACTAACTGAACAATTACTTCAGTATCTGTATCACTTGTAAATTCAATATCATTTAAATAATCGTTTTTTAATTGTACATCGTTCTCGATAACGCCGTTATGAACAAGTGTAAAACGTTCAGTAGAGCTTTGGTGAGGATGCGCATTACGTTTACTTGGAGCACCATGTGTTGCCCATCTTGTGTGACCAATTCCAACGTTTCCGTCCGTTTTTGTAGGGATTGATTTACGTAAAACTGCAATTCTACCTTTTTCTTTATAAACTTCTACACCATTGTCAGTTAAAAGAGAAATCCCAGCAGAATCGTAACCACGATACTCTAATTTCTCTAAACCTTTTAATAAAATTTCTTTCGCATTATCATTTCCAATATATCCAACGATTCCACACATAATAACTATTGCTTAGTAAGTCCTAAAACAAGACATACAAAAATGTATAGGAATGGAACACTGTTTTCCTAACCGTTTAACTATTTAATTTTCTATTCCCTCGTCATGTTTAATAATGGTAGAGGACTTACAAGCAATATCCACCTACCTTTCATATTCCGCTCATTAGCGAGTTCATTTTTTTGTTTTAAACGGTGTATCAGATTATTTACGTTTGTGCACACAGTCACCTATGTGTTTTACATAAATAATTTCGGTTGTGATACAGCAACCGGGAGTCATCCGCCGAAACTTCGATAAAACTCCACCTCGTCAACTACACATTCTCGTCTAGTGTAGTTCTGGCGCTTTTTTAATACTTTATTATTTCTATACTCCTTCCCCGTTAGGAAAACAATAAAACAACTATACTATACTGTATTAAAAGTGGTCAACAAAAATATGTTGAAAAAAATTATAGAATAGCTGTATATAATAAAAATATGCATAGACTTACACAAAAGTGCTCATCAATGCATATTTTTTAAATTTATATTATTCTCCAACTTCCTCTTTTACAACAGCAACAATACGTTCTACATATTGTTTACATTCTGCCTCAGAAGGAGCCTCAGCCATTACACGAATAAGTGGTTCAGTACCAGAAGGACGAACTAAAATACGACCATTGCCGTTCATTTCTTCTTCTACTTCTGAAATGATTGCTTTAATGCGCTCATTATTAAGTGCTTCATTTTTATCTGTAACACGAACATTAATTAATAATTGTGGATACTTTTTCATTTCTCCAGCTAATTGTGATAAAGTTTTACCTGTTTCTTTAACAATACTTACGAGCTGAATCGCACTTAACATACCATCACCAGTCGTAATATGATCTAAAAAGATGATGTGTCCAGATTGCTCACCGCCAAGATTGAAGCCATTCTTTCTCATCTCTTCCATTACATAACGGTCTCCAACACCTGTAACTGCACTTTTCATGCCATTCGTTTCTACTGCTTTGTAGAAGCCTAAGTTACTCATAACAGTTGATACGATTGTGTTTTGTTTTAGACGACCTTTTTCATTTAAATATTTTGCACAAATATACATTATTTGGTCACCATCAACGATTTCACCATTTTCATCGATTGCAATTAGACGATCTCCATCTCCATCAAATGATAAACCGATGTCAGCACCTTTTTCCTTTACAAGAGATGCTAAAGCTTCAGGATGTGTAGAACCTACGCCATCATTTATATTAAATCCATTAGGATTCGTTCCCATTGTAACAATATCTGCTTCTAAATCTGCGAATAAATATGGCGCTAATGAAGAAGTAGCACCGTGTGCACAATCTAGAGCAACTAATAGGCCTGAGAAATCTTCATCAATTGTGTTTTTAAGGAAATGTAGGTATTTTTGACCACCTTCAAAGTAATCACTAACTTGACATAAATCATTTCCAGTTGGTCTTGGTAAACGGTCAACTTCTGCATCCATTAGTTCTTCAATTTCATCTTCTTGCTCATCCAACAATTTAAAACCGTCTGGACCAAAAAACTTAATCCCATTATCTGCAACAGGATTATGCGAAGCTGAAATCATAACACCAGCTTGTGCACCAAGTGCCTTTGTTAAATAGGCAACACCTGGAGTAGAAATAACCCCTAATCTCATAACTTCAGCACCAATTGATAATAAACCTGCAACTAGTGCTCCTTCAAGCATATGTCCTGATACACGTGTGTCACGCCCAACAATAATTTTAGGTTTGACATTATTTTTTGTTAATACATAACCGCCACAGCGTCCAATTTTATATGCTAATTCTGGAGTTAACTCTTTATTTGCAACTCCTCGTACACCATCAGTACCAAAATATTTACCCATTTTAACTCTCCTTCTAATTCGATGACTGTCCTACATCGCCTGAATTCTCATTTTCATCAGTTTGAGCAGATTTTTTATCAGTAATTTCAATCGTTATTGTATCAAACTCTAAACTATATATAGCTCCTTTTGGGCCGGTAATAGTAAGCGCTACATCTCTAGTTCCTGGTTCTAGTCCATTAACTTTTGCTGTAATATTTAAATCGCTTGGATTAATCGCATCCAAGTCTTCCTTAAATCCCTTAGCAGTAACTACTACTTTTCCTAAAGGAGGCTTAGTAAACTTATATTCAAATTGATTATTTTCACCCACTAAATTAATAGGGATATTGCTAAATTTCTTTTCCATTTCTTGATCAAAATTAACGTCTACATTAATTGTGCTTGAGTCAACTCTAAATGCTCCATTTGGAGTAGGTACATTAACTTCATATGTACCACTTTGATCAAATGAAGATATGTCTACTGGCACTTCTATTGGTCCATTAAACTTGTCCAACCAGTCTTTAGACGCATAAATTCTTACTGCATTAACATCACTAGCAAGACTACTTAGTTTTAAACCATCCTTAAGTGTTCCTGTTTGCACTAACTTGATCGGGTAGCTAGCACTTTCAGAAACAATAGGGACAGTTACTTCAACTCTTCTTGGACTTGTAATGAACGGAAGTTGAACACCTTTTTTATTGTATAATTTAACAGGTAACACCTGACTAAATGTCTGATTCGCATCAGTAACATCTACACCAACACTTGCATATGCCACTTGTGACACTTCATATCTTGATCCTACTATTGTAACTAAACCTGGTTTAACAATTGCATTTTCTGCCTTATAGCCATGTTTAATCTTTTTTTCATTTAGATAATCAACTTTAACTGAAACTTTCTTTTCAATTTTTTCATTAATTGTTACTCTAACTGTTCTTGGTTTAATAGTTGCTTTTATTTTATCTGAAATATTTCTAATTTTTAAAGGAACCTCATATGTACCTAAAGCATAAGAAGTTAAATCCAAATATACTTCAAAATCCTTCTTCATTTCAGCTGTTTTTACAATGCTATTAGGTCCATCTAATTGCACTGAAACATTCTTTGGAATTCCAGTTACAATTAGATTGTGCTGATCATAAATAGGCGTTACTGGTACATTTCGTACTAATTCTTTATTATTAACAAACGGTATGTCTCCTAAGCCCGATGTACTTGATTGTGGGACTAGATTGACAGACATAAAAAGTAATAATGTTACTAATAAGGCGATTCCTCTTAATATCCAACGATTATCCATAAAATTATCCATTACGTTTCACCTTCCAATTCCATTTAGATGTAGTGGACTCTTCTGGTGATTTTAGTTCAGTATTCAATAAATTTATAAGCTCGTCTTTTGATAATTCTCTGTAGAGATTTCCGTTCCTTGCTACTGAAACTGCACCTGTTTCCTCGGAAACTACAATCGTAATACTGTCAGTAACTTCACTAATCCCAACTGCAGCTCGATGTCTCGTTCCTAATTCCTTTGATATAAATGCACTTTCAGATAAAGGTAAGTAACAGGCTGCCGCTGTAATCTTTTCACCTTGTATAATTACCGCTCCGTCATGTAGAGGTGTATTTGGTATAAAGATATTAATCAATAACTCTGATGATAAATTAGCATTCATTCGAATACCGGACTCTATATAGTCACCCATACCTGTTTGTCTCTCAAATGATATAAGTGCACCTATTCTTCGTTTAGCCATGTATTCAGTGGCTTTCGCAATGTTCTCAACAATATCATTTCGGTCATTAATCCCACTACCTGTCGTCCTAGAGAAGAAACGACCACGTCCAAGCTGTTCTAGTGCTCTCCTTAATTCTGGTTGGAAGATAATAATAACCGCCAAGAATCCCCATGTTAATGCTTGATCCATTAAAAATTGTAAAGTATGCAAGCCAAATAGGCTGCTTAATACTTTTACGACAATAATGATTGTTACACCCTTTAAGAGTTGGACTGCCTTCGTCCCTTGAATAATGATAATTAATCTATAAATAACAAACCAAACTATTAGTATGTCTAATCCATTCTGTAAGTACTGTAAAAAATTTATATGTAAAGAAGGCATCTTTTACCCTCCAAATTCTATAGAATAAAACTGTATCTTGAGTATTATACCATATTTTTGCAATACACAAAATTTGTGAGTTATGAATTATATATATTGGTTCTCTAATTTCGTAGAAGAATAACCAACAATTAATTCTTTTTGAAGGACAGTTCCCCACCTTTTTTTGATAAAAACAAAAAAAGCTAGCGAATGCTAGCTTTTTGTTGTTGAAATAATTATAGTAACTTCTCACCTAATAATGAGCCTATTAATGCAACGGCTACGATTGCTGTTCGATTTCTTTCATCTAATATTGGATTAACTTCTACGAATTCAATTGAAGTAATAATATCAGCATCAGATAACATTTCCATCGCTAAGTGACCTTCTCTATAAGTGATTCCTCCAGGAACAGGTGTACCAACACCAGGAACGTGAATTGGATCTAGGCCATCAAGATCTAATGATAAGTGTACACCGTCACACCCTTTCAAGTGGTCAATGCTTTCTTCCATTACTT
Organism: Gottfriedia sp. NPDC057991; assembly: GCF_042886615.1. Lineage (NCBI taxonomy): Bacteria > Bacillati > Bacillota > Bacilli > Caryophanales > Bacillaceae > Gottfriedia > Gottfriedia sp. NPDC057991. The sequence continues at coordinate 1,770 of NZ_JBHVQN010000012.1, read as the reverse complement.
TTGTCATTCCTAATTTGTCAATTTCATGCATTGTATAAACTTTAATTCCTAATTCTTTAATAATTGCTCTTTCGCCTTCATCAAGATCACGTGCGCCAATAATGATTACGTTCTCTGGTTTTACTTTAGGGAAGTAACCACCTATTTTCGTTAATAAGTCGTGACCATGACCTAATGACACAGCTAAAGACATACCATGAATGTTACCAGAAGGAGATGTTTCAGCAGTATTTAAATCTCCATGTGCATCAAACCAAATTAATCCAAGATTATTATAATGTTTTGATACACCTGCTAATGTACCGATTGCAATACTATGATCACCGCCAAGTACTAGTGGCATTCTGTTTCTTTTAATAACTTCATCAACTTCAGCAGCAAGCTTTTCACATGTTTCTTTTACAGATTTTAAGTTCTTTAAATTATGTTCTGAATCATCTTCTTTAACTGGTGTACGTTCTACTAAAATATCGCCTAAGTCTTCTACTTGATAAGACATTCTTTCAATACGTTCGTGCAACTGTGCATATCTAATTGCACTTGGCCCCATATCTACCCCACGTCTAGTTTGTCCTAAATCTAATGGTACTCCAATAATTGAAATATCTTTTAACATTTTTATTTCCCCCATCGACTGAATTCATAAAAGAAAACGCTTACTTGTTTTTGAAAAAATATAATTTTTTGACTGTTAAAGTTATTAATTATATTAATAGTTTAAATCTTTTGAAACAAATGGGTCAACTCGACATTTTTTTGTATACATATGCATTTTGAGCTTATTAAATGCTATATCATATGATTATATATAACAAAAAACCTTAGTCAAATGACTAAGGTTTAACTTTATGTATATTGGTGGAGCCTAGCGGGATCGAACCGCTGACCTCCTGCGTGCAAGGCAGGCGCTCTCCCAGCTGAGCTAAGGCCCCACTATTTAAATATATGCGAATGGAGCGGAAGACGGGGCTCGAACCCGCGACCCCAACCTTGGCAAGGTTGTATTCTACCACTGAACTACTTCCGCACATAAAAAAAAAGAGTGAGCCATGAAGGATTCGAACCTTCGACCCTCTGATTAAAAGTCAGATGCTCTACCTACTGAGCTAATGGCTCGTAATAAATTACGATTAAATAAAAAATGGCTGGGCTACCTGGATTCGAACCAGGGCATGACGGAATCAAAATCCGTTGCCTTACCGCTTGGCTATAGCCCAACAATAAATGGTGGAGGGGGACGGATTCGAACCGCCGAACCCACAGGGAGCGGATTTACAGTCCGCCGCGTTTAGCCACTTCGCTACCCCTCCGGTATTTATTAAATTAGATGGTGGAGGATGACGGGCTCGAACCGCCGACCCCCTGCTTGTAAGGCAGGTGCTCTCCCAGCTGAGCTAATCCTCCGTAATATAAATGGTGACCCGTACGGGACTCGAACCCGTGTTACCGCCGTGAAAGGGCGGTGTCTTAACCGCTTGACCAACGGGCCAGTACAACTTTTCCTAAGCTTCCAACCGGGCTCGAACCGGTGACCTCTTCCTTACCATGGAAGTACTCTGCCTGCTGAGCTATGGAAGCATTAAGTTAAAAATGGCTCCGCAGGTAGGGTTCGAACCTACGACCACTCGGTTAACAGCCGAGTGCTCTACCACTGAGCTACTGCGGAATAATCTTAAAACCAAGCGACGTTCTACTCTCACAGGGGGAAACCCCCAACTACCATCGACGCTGAAGAGCTTAACTGCCGTGTTCGGTATGGGAACGGGTGTG
>NZ_JBHVQN010000011.1:0-52539 GCF_042886615.1 Gottfriedia sp. NPDC057991 | reverse complement strand
GGATCAAACTCTCCATAAAAGTTAAGTTTAAATCTTGTATTGCTCAAAAAAACTAATAATTGACGTTTACTTCATGTTTTGTTTAGTTTTCAAAGATCACTTCATCGCTCTGAGGCGACTTAAACATCTTAACATTTTCTTTCAAATGTTGTCAATGTTTTTTTAAAAAGTTTTTTCGTTGTTGTTTCGAATTAACGTGACAACGTTTAATAATATAACATCTATAAAAACAAAATACAATACCTAATTTTAAATTCTTTTTATTCAGATAGTTTATACCAGATTCCAATAAATAAATGATGTCCCTATTCCTTTAAAAAGATACGTCCAATCATAAAAAAAACTGGCTAAAAGTACTCCTTTAGCCAGTTAGATCTTATTTATGTCTCATTAATGGGAACAATAGAACGTCACGGATTGAAGGAGAATTAGTTAACAACATAACTAATCGATCAATACCTATTCCTAGACCACCAGTTGGTGGCATACCATGCTCTAATGCTTCGATGTAATCATCATCCATCATATGTGCTTCGTCATTACCAAGCTCACGTTCTTTAAGCTGTGCTTCAAAACGTTCCTTTTGGTCAATTGGGTCATTTAACTCTGTAAATGCATTAGCATGTTCACGCGCCACAATAAATAACTCAAAACGATCAGTAAAACGTGGATCGTCAGCATTCTTTTTCGCTAGTGGTGAAATTTCAACAGGGTGACCATAAATAAATGTAGGTTGAATTAGCGTTTCCTCAACTTTTTGTTCAAAGAATTCATTAATAATATGGCCAACAGACATATTCGCATTAATTTCAACATTATGTTCTTTAGCATATTCTCTTGCTTGCTCAACTGACATCTCTGGCCAGAAATCTACTCCACAAGCTTCTTTAATCGCATCTACCATATGAAGTCTAGTCCATTTTGGCTCAAGGTTTACCGTGTACTCACCGTAAGGAATAGTAGTAGTACCTAAAACTTCTTTAGCGATATGAGCAATTAGATTCTCAGTAAGTTCCATAATGTCAGCATAATCAGCATAAGCTTCATATAATTCAATCATCGTAAACTCTGGGTTATGACGAGTAGAAATACCTTCATTACGGAATACGCGACCAATTTCATAAACTTTTTCAAGTCCACCTACAATTAGTCGTTTTAAGTGTAGCTCAATTGCAATACGCATATATAATTCCATATCAAGCGCGTTATGATGAGTGATAAATGGTCTTGCAGAAGCTCCACCTGCAATTGCATGTAGCATAGGAGTTTCAACTTCTAAATAACCTTGGCTATCTAAATAACGTCTCATAGATTGGATAATTTTACTGCGAGCAATAAATGTTTGTCGGCTATCCATATTCATTAAATCTAAATATCTTTGACGGTAACGTTGTTCAACATCTTGTAAACCATGGAATTTATCAGGTAGTGGTAATAACGCTTTTGAAAGGAATGTATATTCTTTAACTTTAATAGATAATTCCCCTACATTCGTTTTAAATACCACACCAGAAACACCTACAATATCACCTAAATCAGTAATATCAAAGATTTCATATTGTTCTTCGCCTACAGCATCTTTACGTACATAGATTTGAACTTGTCCATTTAAATCTTGAACATGTGCAAATCCAGCCTTACCTTTACCACGTTTAGTCATTACTCGACCTGCAAATGAAACAACAATCGCTTTTTCTTCTAATTCTTCCTTAGAAAATTGGTCAAATTGTGCTAATAAATCATTTGAAGAATGTGTGCGCACAAACTTCTTACCGAATGGATCGATACCTTTTCCTTCAAGTGTTTTTAATTTCTCCCTACGTATAAGGGCTTGATCATTTAATTCTTCGTGACTCATTTTCTCAACTCCACGTAATTATTCAATAAATATTTAAATACAATATGATTTTAATAGAAAAACTGCCAGTAATTCGATCTGGCAGTTTTGTTTACTATAACTTATTATATTTTGTCAAGCGAAACCTGTCAAACTTACAAAGCTTGAGCAGCTTTCATTTTTTCTTCCACTTCATTAACGTATGTTGTTAATACTTCAACCATTTGAGCACGAGTACTAACCTCGTTAATTTGATTACGAACTATTGCATTACCTTTCAAACCTTTTAAATACCATGCAGCATGTTTTCTCATTTCCATTACAGCAACATGTTCATTTTTCAAATCAATTAATCTGTCTAAATGCAATAAACATACATCAATTTTTTCACGTGGTTCTGGCTCTGGCATTAATACACCAGATTCCAAATATTTAACTGTACGATAAATCATCCACGGGTTCCCTAAAGCAGCACGACCAATCATTACGCCATCACAGCCTGTTTCATCTAACATACGCTTGGCATCTTGAGGAGTCTCTACATCACCATTACCGATTACCGGAATCGAAACCTGATTTTTAACTTCTTTAATCCAGCTCCAATCAGATTTCCCTTCATACATTTGATAACGAGTTCGACCATGGATCGCAACTGCTTTTCCACCCGCTGCTTCAACTGCTTTTGCATTTTCTACTACATAAATATGATCGTCATCCCATCCAAGACGCATTTTAACTGTAACTGGTTTACTTACATTCTGTGCTACAGCATATACCATTTCATGAATTTTGTTAGGATCTAAAAGCCATTTAGCTCCTGCGTCTACTTTTGTAATCTTAGGAACAGGACACCCCATATTAATATCAATAATATCTGCATTCGTATTTTCGTCAACGTACTTAGCAGCTTCAACTAATGTTGCTTTTTCACCACCAAAAATTTGTAAGCTTAATGGCTTTTCACGTTCATCCATATAAAGCATATCTAATGTCCTTTTATTATTGTGAAGAATAGCTTTATCACTTACCATTTCTGCGCATACTAAACCTGCACCAAATTCTTTTACTGTTAAACGGAAAGCAGAGTTACAAACTCCTGCCATCGGTGCTAATACGACGGGATTTTTCATCTCGATGTCACCAATTTTTAGCACATCCCATCCTCCTTCAATTACAATAAAAATCTATATCGATAATTCCTCTACACTTACTTTTAATTGTTTTGCACAATCATGCAAAAACTGTTCAGTCGGCATACGATTCCCTCGCTCAACTTCACCTAACACTGAAACAGAAACTCCAAGGTTTTTTGCAAAGCCTTCTTGGGTAAAACCTTTTAATTTTCTAAAAGCCCTAATCCGTCTACCCCACTTTTCAGCTTCCATAATCGAACTCCTTTATCCTCTAAAAATTTAGTTTCAACCTTAATTGATTGGTTAATTTCTTTTAAGGGGATTAATACAAAGCTTCTTTCAAACATTCTCGGGTGCGGTATTCTTAGGTGCTCAACTTCTATATCTTCGTGATTATAGAGTAAAATGTCAAGGTCTATTGTTCTTGGACCCCAACGCAATTCCCTTTTTCTACCAAGATTTTGTTCAATTCCTTGCGTAACATCAAGTAATTGAAGAGGTGTCAAATTGGTAGAAATTTTAATAACGAGATTTAAAAATGGATCTTGATCTACGTAACCAACTGGGTCTGTTTCATATATAGAAGAGATTTGTTCTACTTGAATGTCGGGATGATTCACTAAATCCCTAATAGCCTTTGTAAGAAAACCTTCTCGGTCGCCAATATTCGTTCCTAAACTTAAATATGATTCATTTTTCATATGCGACCTCTTGTTATTTCAACTGCTACAAAATCATAATGTCCTGGTATTGGCGGATCTGGTTTTATGACTTTTACAGTACATTGTTGAATTAAATCATATGTATTTAATATTTGTTTGGCAATCTCTTCAGCCACTGATTCAACTAAATCATAAGACTGACCTTGAACTACTTCTTCGCAGGTTTTAAATAAGTCTGCGTAACTTACTGAATACGCCAAATCATCTGTTTCTCCTGCTTTTTTTGTATCTAATTCGACAATTAAATCAACATTAAATCGTTGCCCTAATGTTTTCTCTTCTTTAAATACACCATGGTATCCATAAAATCTCATACCTGTTACATAAATTTTATCCATTTTTTACTCCAATCTTTAACATCGCATCCATCATTTTAGTCATACGGGAAATCGCTAATACATCATGTACTCGTACAATTTCGCAGCCTTTCGTAATACCTAAACAGACTGTAGCCCCTGTACCTTCCATTCGCTCATGTACTTCAGTACCAAGAACTTCCCCTATAAACCTTTTTCGAGAAGTACCGAGTAACACTGGATAATCCAATGCTTTGATTTGCTCCATTTGGTTTAAAACTTCCAAATTCTGCCCAGCTGATTTTGCAAAACCAACACCCGGATCCAAAATAATCATTTCATCCTTTACACCTGCGCGTTTTGCAATATTAATACTTTCTACTAAATCACAGACAAGATCACTCATTAAACTATAATAGTTTTCATCTGTTCGATTGTGCATTAAACAAATTGGAACATTATACGCTGCAGCCACTTCAGCGATTTTAGGATCTTTCTTAGCTCCCCAAACATCATTAATGATTGTAGCTCCTGCTTCAACAGCTTGCTTTGCCACTTCAGATTTATATGTATCAATAGAAATTGGGACATCAATTTCTTTAGATAATGCTGAAATAATTGGAACTACCCTTCTTAACTCTTCGTCTACATCAACTGTGGCAGCTCCAGGCCTTGTCGATTCTCCACCTACATCAATAATTTTTGCTCCATCAGCAATTAACTTTTTTGCATGTTGTATTGCTAATTCAATTTCGTTGTATCGACCACCATCAGAAAATGAATCCGGAGTTACGTTTAAAATCCCCATCACAATTGTTTCGTTCTGAATTGGTAATGAGTAATTCCCACAAATCAAAGGTTTTGTTGCTCTTCTCACGCTTGTTCACTTCTTTCCATTTCTTTCATGCTTAATAAGGATTTTCGATGAAGTCTATAATCCTTTTGCAAATCCTTTATTACGCTATTTTCACTAACATTAAAGAACCGCTCGCCAATTACTGTAACGGGAATAATTTCTTGAATTGAGTTTGAAATAAATATTTCATCCGCTTTTAACAGCTCTTCCTCCGTGTAGAAGTCCTCTTCAACTGTAATCCCTTTTAATTTAGCCCAATGAATTACAAACTGCCTCGTTATCCCATTCAAGATTCCCGTATCAATGTGTGGTGTATATAATCGATCTTGTTTAATAAAAAAAAGATTTGAAACGATACCTTCTGAAAGAAACCCATCTTTGTTTAAAAAGATTCCTTCTATACTTGGTGAGCTACCGATCTCTTTTTTCCCGATAATATTATTTAAATAGTGATGAGACTTTAATCGCTCTTTTCCTTCAGGAGAGTTTCGAGGGGTATTTAGTATTACCCCTTCTTTCTCTAAGATATTACTTTCATGCATAGGTTTAATAAAAATGATTGTATTTGGATCCGTATACTTACCAGTGTATAAACCTATTTCTCCAACACCCGCTGAAACATTCAAACGTATATACGCATCTTGTAACTCATTTAATTCAATTAACCTATTTAAAATCGTTTGTATTTCCTCATCTAGCAAATTCCACTCGATATTCAGGTTTAATAACGACTTTCTTATACGATTTAAATGATCAAACAATAAAAATGGATGCCCATTATAGATTCGAAATGTTTCAAATACTCCTAAGCCATATAAAAAGCCATGATCAAATGGAGATATTTTCACTTCATGATCGTTCAAGAATTCTCCATTACAATATAGTTTCATATTGTACTCCTAGACGGTTTATATGCTTGTAAAAAGTTTCTAAGCATTTCTTTACCGAATTGTGACATAATCGATTCCGGATGAAATTGTACTCCTTCAATCGGTAATGTCTTATGTTTTAAAGCCATAATTTCTCCCTCATTCGTCCAAGCTGTTATTTCTAGCTCCTCAGGGAAAGTTTCTTTTTTTACGATTAAGGAGTGATATCGTGTAACGTCAATTGGTGATGGCAAATCATTAAATAATCCTAAACCTTCATGTGTAATTGCCGATGTTTTTCCGTGCATTAAGCGTTCTGCACGTACTACGTCACCTCCAAATACTTGAGCGATTGATTGGTGCCCTAAGCATACGCCCAAAATTGGGATTTTCCCAGCAAAGTGTTCAATGGCTTTTAAACTGATTCCAGCTTCGTTTGGTGTACAAGGACCTGGTGAAATCATCAAATAAGATGGGGCTAATGCTTCGATTTCTTCTAAAGTAATTTCATCATTTCGTTTTACAATTAACTCTTCACCTAATTCGCCTAAATATTGAACTAGATTATAGGTAAATGAATCATAATTATCAATCATTAATATCATTTTACATTCCCACCCAACTTTGCTTTTTCTTCACTTACTTTCTTAGCTGTCCATAAAGCTTGAGCTTTCTTAAGGCTTTCTAAATACTCATGTTTTGGATTAGAATCAATAACAATACCAGCACCAGCTTGTACAAATGCTTGCTGGTCTTTTGTAATCATTGTTCGAATCGTAATGTTTAACTCCATATCTCCAGTGAAGCTAATCCATCCAACAGAACCCGTATAAATACCACGCTTGGTTGGCTCTAGTTCTTCAATAATTTCCATCGTACGGATTTTTGGAGCCCCTGTAATTGTTCCCCCGGGAAATACTGCCTTTAATAAGTCAAAGGAATCCTTATCTTTTTGTAACTCACCTCTAACATTTGAAACAAGGTGCATTACATGCGAATACTTTTCGATTACTAATAGTTCGTCTACTTCAACAGTTCCATATTCACATACTCTTCCTAAATCATTGCGCTCTAAATCAACTAGCATAATATGCTCAGCTTGTTCTTTTTCATTTGAACGTAGTTCTTCCATCAGTTGTTGTTCTTCTTCAACTGTTTTACCACGAGACCTTGTACCTGCTATTGGTCTTGTCCAAACTTCTTGATCACGTTTAGCTACTAATAGCTCTGGTGAGCAACTAACAATTTGAAACTCGTCAAAATCTAGATAGGACATATATGGTGACGGATTTATTTCTCTAAGCTGCTCATATATATATAGTGGATCTGTTACCAGCGTCTCGGATTGTAGCACAGATAAATTCACCTGGAATACATCTCCCGCACTGATATATTCTTTAACATTTCCAACAGCATCCGTAAATTTTTGTTCAGACATATAAATTGTTTTTTCAATCTCTTCCGTAGAAGTTCTTCTAGATAAATCGATTTGCTTTATTTCACTAATGAAGAACTCTTCTAAAGAGTCTAGTCGTTCTTGTGCCTTATCAGCATTTTTCATTTCATCTATAACAATAAAATATAATTGTTTTTCTTGATGGTCATAAATAACCATCTCATGGAAGATTAATAAATAAACATCTGGAATATTGTAGACATCCTCAGCCATTGATGGTAGGTCTTCGATATAATGGTTACAGTCATATGTGAAATAACCGATTGCTCCACCTTGAAATGGTGGTAAGTCATCTCTTTTTTCTGCAGTGTATTTAGATAGATATTCCTTTGCTAAATCAATTGGATTTCCTTCATACTCCACTTTTCCTGAGCATTCTTCAATCCCTACTTCTACCGTTAATTTATTATCCTTCCCATATAACTTCGCAACAGGATTTGATGCCATAATTGAATATCTTCCGTCACGACCACTTTCAAGAAGTACGGCATTCTTTTTCTCTTTTGCCGTTTCTACAAAGTGTTTAAAGAAAGGTGTAGTATAATTGATAACTTTTGAAAAGATTTCATAATTCATGTGAATATCCCCCTCTGATAGCGCTTATTTTTCATTTTACACAAAAAGTAAGAAGTATACATCAAAGCATTTTATGGAAAAACAAAAAACCCCTTTGCTCACTTGCAAAGGGATTTTTAAATTTATCATTTAATCCATTAAAAAATTACTCAAATTGGTATAAAGCTGTACTTAAATAACGCTCTCCATTACTTGGAATGATCGCAAGTACTTTTTTACCTTTTCCAAGTTTTTTTGCAACTTGTAATGCAGCACTAATTGCAGCACCAGAAGAGATACCTACAAGTAAACCTTCTTCTTTTGCTACTCTTCTAGCCGTCTCCATTGCATCGTCATTTTTGATTTGAACGATTTCATCATAAATATCCGTGTTCAATGTTTCAGGTATAAACCCTGCTCCAATACCTTGAATTTTATGCGGACCTGGTTTACCACCTGATAAAACTGGAGAGTCTTCAGGTTCAACTGCGACAATATTAATTCCAGGGTAAGCTTCTTTTAACACTGCTCCAGCACCAGAGATTGTTCCTCCTGTACCTACTCCTGAAATAAATGCATCAAGTTGGTCTCCCATTTGTTCAACAATTTCAGGACCAGTTGTTAAACGATGTACTTCAGGATTTGCAATATTATTAAACTGTTGTGGAACGAAATATCCATTTTCTTTTGCTAATTCATCCGCTTTACGAATTGCTCCTCCCATTCCTTCAGGGCCCGGAGTTAGAACTAATTCTGCACCATATGCACGTAATAAGTTTCGTCTCTCAATACTCATTGTTTCTGGCATTACTAGAATTGATTTATAGCCTTTAGCAGCTGCTACCATTGCTAATCCAATACCAGTATTCCCACTAGTTGGTTCAATAATTGTATCACCCGGTTTTATTAAACCTTTTTTCTCCGAATCCTCAATCATCGCAAGAGCAATACGATCTTTTACACTGCTACCAGGATTCATAAACTCTAGTTTTAAGTAAATTTCCGCGCTGTCCTCGTCTACTAATCTGTTAAGTTTTACAATTGGAGTTCTACCGATTAATTCGTAAACTGAATTTGCAACTTTCATTTCATCCACTCCTAATCCCTAGTATGTTGACCTGTTTAATATACATTATGTAAAAAACGAAAGAATCTGTCAATTACTTTCTCCTATACATAACTTGTATGATATTCATAATAAATTATGAAAAGAAAGCTCGACAAATTCCTTCAATTTTCACCTACAATTTGTAAATTAATTCTTTTAATTGTTCTTCAGAATAATGATAAGGTTGATTACAGAAATGACATGTTACTTCTGCTTCTCCATCTTCTTCTAATATTAATTGTAATTCTTGTTTACCAATACTTAAAAGAGCACCCTCAATTCTCTCTCTTGAGCATTGACATTGGAACTTTACATCCATTGTTTCTAAAACTTTAACTTCTTCTTTTCCTAACACTTCATATAAAATCTCTTCTGGAGTAAGGCCTTCTTCAATTAGTTTAGAAACTGGTTTAATCGTTTTTAAACGATTTTCAATTTGCGTAATACATTCTTCACTAGCGCCAGGTAACATTTGAATTATAAATCCTCCACTTGCTAAAATAGAATGATCTGGGTTTACTAATACGCCGACACCTACAGATGAAGGTGTTTGTTCAGAGACAGCAAAATAGTAAGTGAAGTCTTCACCTAGTTCACCTGACACAATAGGTACTGAGCCTGTGAAAGGTTCTCTCATACCAATATCTTTAACAACTGAGATTGTACCTACAGTACCAATTGCTTTAGCTACATCTATTTTTCCATGTTTGTTAAGTTCAGTTTGTACATGCGGATTCTGTACATATCCTCGGACTTCACCTTTTGCATTACTATCGACTAAAATATGGCCAATTGGGCCATTACCTTCAACCTTTAAAGTTAACTTTTCATCGCCTTTTAACATAGCACCCATCATTGTTCCAGCTGTTAGTGTACGACCTAATGCAGCAGAAGCGTTTGACCAAGTGTCATGACGTTCTTGAGCTTCTTTTACAATATTTGTTGATCTAACGCTATATGCACGGACTTCACCGTTAAAAGCTAATGCTTTTACTAAATAATCTTTCATGTTTTACCCCTTTTTATGAATTTCGTTTATAAATTAAATGTAGACCTTTTAATGTTAAATATGGATCCATGACATCAATGATATCCGATTCCTTAGATATTAATGATGCAAGTCCGCCTGTTGCTATAACAGTAGGTTCTACCTTTGCTTGAGCTTTCATTCGTTTTACTATACCTTCAACTTGACCTACATAACCATATAGGATTCCAACCTGCATAGCCTCTACAGTTGTACGACCGACAATATTAGAAGGTCTTGAAAGCTCAATACGAGGCAGTTTTGAAGCCTTTGTATATAGTGCCTCTGTTGAAATATTGATGCCTGGTGCGATAGCTCCACCGATGTAATTTTTATTTTCATCTATATAACAATATGTAGTAGCCGTTCCGAAATCTACAATAATCAGCGGACTTCCGTATTGTGCAATTCCAGCAACTGCATTAACAATTCGGTCTGCGCCCACTTCTTTCGGATTATCATATTTTATGTTTAAACCTGTTTTTATACCAGGACCAACGATTAGTGGCTTTTGTTTAAAGTATTTTGTTGCCATTCTTTCCAATGAAAACATAATCGGTGGGACAACTGATGAAATAATAACTGCATGAAACTCATCAAACCCAATGCCTGCATACTCAAGTAATGATCCTATGACCATACCGTACTCATCTTCAGTTTTATAACGATTCGTCTCAATTCTCCAATGATGTATCAACTCGTCTTCTTGGTAAACACCTAAAACAGTATTTGTATTTCCTACATCGATTACAAATAACATATAATCCACCGTCTCTCCATTTCAAAAATAAAACTTTTATTTTATATTTTTAGTTTCAAGTACATTTTTTAATCACTATAAAAATAATGATAACACAAGTTGATAGTAGTTTAAAAATAGATGCTTTCTGCTGTGGGCATGGTTCGTATTGGTCTTTTTAAACGCATCATTAAACTGATTTTTTTCATGGTATTGCCCTTTATCTCTTTTCACCAATAAACAAAAGAAAGAGTGTCTATAAAGACACTCTTAATTTTTTATTCAGTGATTTTAGGCTCAGTTGGTTCATCATTCTTTTTAGAAATGTTGACTTTAATCTCATCATTTGAAGTTGGAGATGTAGGAAGTGTACCTTGTTCCCAAAGACTCTTAATTGCTTTTGCATCTAAAGTTTCCACTTCTAATAATGTGTTAGCAAGCAAGTCTAATTTTTCGCGCTGCGTCTTAATAATATCAGTTGCTTTTGCATAACATTCTTTAATGATTGTTTGAATCTCTACGTCGATTTCATAAGCAATTTTATCACTATAATTTTGTTCATTATTAAAGTCTCTACCAAGGAATACATTTCCTCCTTGAGATTGACCAAACTGTAATGGACCTAGTTTATCGCTCATACCGAACTCAGTAACCATACGACGAGCAATACCTGTTGCACGTTGGAAGTCATTATGAGCTCCTGTACTTACTTCACCAAATACCACTTCTTCAGCAACACGTCCACCAAGTAGACCTGTAATTTTATCAAGTAATTCTGGTTTTGTCATAAAGTAACGATCTTCTTTTGGAAGCATTACTGCATAACCACCAGCTTGACCACGAGGTACAATTGTTACTTTGTGCACCACTTCAGCATCATCTAATACTTGACCAATAACCGTATGTCCAGCTTCATGGAACGCAACAATTTTTCGCTCTTTTACAGATATAACTTTATTTTTCTTAGCAGGTCCCGCAATTACACGGTCAGTTGCTTCGTCAATATCAAGCATATCGATTTTCTTTTTATCACGACGAGCCGCAACTAATGCCGCTTCGTTTAATAAATTCTCTAAATCTGCACCAGAGAATCCAGGAGTTCTTTGAGCAATAGCTTTTAAGTCTACATCTTGCGCCAATGGTTTATTTCTTGAATGAACTTTTAATACCGCTTCACGTCCTATTACATCTGGACGATCTACCGTAATCTGTCTGTCAAATCGACCTGGACGTAATAACGCTGGATCTAGAACATCTGCACGGTTTGTTGCAGCGATGATGATAATACCTTCGTTAGCACCAAAACCATCCATTTCAACAAGTAACTGGTTTAATGTTTGTTCACGCTCATCGTGACCTCCACCTAATCCAGCACCACGTTGACGACCTACAGCATCGATTTCATCTATAAATATGATACAAGGAGCGTTTTTCTTCGCGTTTTCAAATAAATCACGAACACGAGAAGCACCGACCCCTACAAACATTTCAACGAAATCAGAACCACTGATTGAGAAGAATGGAACTCCAGCTTCTCCTGCAACAGCTCTCGCTAATAATGTTTTACCTGTTCCTGGAGGTCCTACTAATAGTACCCCTTTAGGAATTCTTGCACCTAGTTCAGAAAATTTACGAGGATCCTTCAAGAACTCTACTACCTCAACAAGCTCTTGCTTCTCTTCATCTGCCCCTGCAACATCTTTAAATCGTACTTTCTTTTTCTCGTCATTATAAAGACGAGCTTTGCTCTTCCCAAAGTTCATAACACGGCTTCCGCCACCTTGTGCATTATTCATTAGGAAGAAGAAAAGAATGAAAATAATGACAAATGGAATGAGTGAAGTGAAGATTTGCACCCATGCACTTGTTGTTTCAGCTGGATTCCAATTAGCCTTTATTTTATAGTCAGCAACTGCTTTGTTAACTATTTTTGTCGTTTCGTCACTAATTGGTACTTGAGTTTGGAAAGATTCGCCTTTTTTTACATCTGTAAAATGACCTCTTACTATGTACACTCCATTTTTAGGTTGGATAGATGTTAAACTGCTAACATCACCTTTTTGTAACTTAGTATAAAATGTATCGTAACTTACTTTCTTAACTTGAGATTCTGGCCCATTGAAATATGTAACAACACCAATCACAACTAAGAAGATTAATATGTAAAAGACTGTATTACGGAAAATTCGATTCAATTCCAAACCTCCTCTCTTTCAATTTAATTACTTTATATAGTAGCATAGTTATACCATGTAAACAAACGAATAAAACTTGACTTATTTCGTGTAAACTTCAGGCTTTAAAACGCCAACATATGGCAGATTTCGATAACGTTCAATATAGTCTAAACCATATCCTACTACGAAAGCATCTGGTACTTCGAAACCAACTAAATCAGCCTCAATATTTGCTTTACGTCCGCTTGGCTTATCTAATAAAGTAACGATTTTAACTGTATTAGCTTTGCGATGTTTAAATAGTTCAACTAAATAATTTAAAGTTAGACCACTATCAATAATATCTTCTAGAATGATTACATCTCTTCCTTCTACTGAAGTATTTAAATCTTTTACAATTTTTACTTCACCAGAAGAAACTGTACTATGTCCATAACTAGAAACATCCATAAAATCAATTTCGATATATGTATCAATATGCTTGATAAGGTCAGACATGAACGGAAGAGCTCCTTTTAAAACACCCACTACTAGTGGAAAGCGGTCTTTGTACTCTTCAGTTAGTACTGCACCTAATTCTACTACTTTTTGTTGAATTGCCTCTTCACTTACTAATACTTGTTGAATGTCTTGTTTCATCTTTTCCTCCTAGAAACTCTTAGAAACCACCTGTATTGCAATGAGTGACTCATCTGTCGAAAAATTTCTTTCAAATGCAGATTTCTTTACGAAAGGTACCCATAATATTTTATTTTGACTATCCGTAATTATTGGCCATTCATCACGTATTGATTGTTTCATTTTTTCATCAATAAATATATCTTTTAACTTTTTTGACCCATTCATACCCTTTAATGACATTCGATCACCATTCTTTCGATTCCGAACAATGAGTGGAAAAGAAACATCCTTGACAGAACAAATAAACGTGTCGTTTTTCGGTTCAAAACTTTGATTGTTTAATTCAACTTTTATTGAAAAGCCATTTGGTAGTTCGTATACGCCAGGCTCATTAATAGAAATAGTATAATCCTTCACATTCATTTGTTCGAATGTAAAGGTGCATTCATTATATGAGCGTGTGACAAAAAGTCCTTCAGGCAAATGCTGCTCCCATGTGGATTTTTCATTTCGTAATAAAGTCAGAATTGAATTAAGATGCCCTTGTGTCAAGCCTTTAGGGATAGATAGGTAGACATAATCTAATATTAGTTGAATACATCTTCTTTGTAAAGATATAGGCACATTTAAAAACTGTTTAACGTCAATAGTGACTGCTTGCTTTTCTTTATTTTTTATAACTGTATTCATTGCGTCTTCAGTTAATTCCATTAAATATAGTTCATCTTCCAATTGCTGTCTACTAAACTGCTGGAATCTTTTTTGTGCAGTTGGATTTTCTTCAAAAATAAAAGGTAGAATATGATGTCTAAATCGATTTCTAGTGTAAACATCTTTATCATTACTTGGATCTTTTCGAGGGATAATACTTTGTTCGTGACAATATGTAGTTAATGCTTGTTTTCTTAAATCTAAAAATGGACGAATAATTTCGCCTGTACTAAAAGACCTCTTTTCCCTAATGCCAGCGTAACCGACCTGCGAGCTACCTCTTACTAACCGCATCAAAATCGTTTCAACTTGGTCTTCCCCGTGATGACCTAACGCTAAATAATTCGCTTCATATTTCTTCATCATTTCGTCAAAAAAACGATAGCGACATTCCCTTGCCGCCAATTGACTACTTAATCCCGTTTCCTCGATATACTGATTCACATTTATGCTCTTACCTTCATATTGAACGTTATGTTGGAGGCACCAGTTCTTAACATATTCCAAATCATCTAAAGATTCCTGTCCCCTAAACATATGATCTACATGTGCGATAATAATCGAGAACCCGTAGTCCTCTCTGATCGATAAAAAAGAGTGAGCTAACGCCATTGAATCTGGGCCTCCAGAAACACCGATCACAATTACACTATTTCTGATAATATTGTTTTGTTTTATAAATTCCTTTAATTGATTAATTACCATTTACCTAGACTCCTAATGAAAGTAAAATTCATATCTATATGTTACCATTCACACACTTGGAGTACTATAATTTACATCTGATAATAAAAATATAATGCATAGGCCAAGCCCATTAACAAGAGAATGGTCGATGTTTCGAACCAGTGAATTCTTTTTTTCTTTTGCTTCACTTGGACATTGTTCCCTGCTCTTGTCTGTGTTGATTGGTTAGGTTTTTGATTCTGACTATTTGAATTTCTAGATTGATTTGTAGGCTGACTATGTTTTTTTGATTGTGTTGTTTGATTACCAGTCTGATTTTGATTTTGTTTTTTTGATTGCCTTGTTTGATTCAACGAATTTGTTTGTGCTGTAGTAGTTTGAACTTTTTTACTCTTCTTCTTATTTGTAGCATTTATCTTTTGTTCATACATTAATAGAGCCTGTTTCATAGCACTTGCACTAACATATTCCCCTTTTAATCCCTTCATTAGAAATTCTTTATATGGATTAAGGGTTTGTGTTTGAGTTATTACTTGTTCAATCTGATTTATTCCCAGCCCATTTTTTAAAAACTGCTTTTTACAATGCAAATGGATAAAAATCATCGTAACTGCAAATAAGTCATAGGAAACTTCTGCTTTTCTAGAACCTAAGCCCCAGTAGCCACGGTCAAAGAACTCGGTAAACTCTTTAACTGCACGTCCAATTTGAGTAACCCCTCCAAAATCGATCCACTGGATTTTATTTGGTTCTTTCATAACTAGTAGGTTATCTGTTTTTAAATCTCCAAAAATAAAGCCTTTATGGTGCAATTTATCTAACAATGATAAAACTTGTATGATAAAAATACTACTCCATTCCATTCCATTTCTTTCAATAAATTTTGGCAAACTTACACCATTTACGTATTCCATAACATAGTAATAGCAGCATTCATTTGTTCCTGGATTTATATAGTCATCTACATCGATAAAAGAAGGCCCAAGGAATGAATCCTGGACCTGTGTGATTTTTTTTAAAACATTTACTTCGTTCGTGATATTAGTAGAATCTTTACTCAGCTTAATAGCAACATCTCCAGATTTTCCAGAAGCTAGATAAACGGTTCCGTTTGCTCCATTTCCAAGTAAACTCTTTATTTCGTATTTGTTTTTATTCCACTTTCCAGTAATGAGAGTCCCAGGCGCTAAATTAATCTGCCCATTCAATTGATTGTTCATCATCACCATTATTACCTCTATTGTAGTTTTGGTCGTTAAAATAGTTTAAAGCCTCACGTAGAGCAGGACCGGTTGGTGTCATACCACCCATCGTTAACTTAGGAAAAATTGTGTTTAGTTTTTCTAATTTAGGTGTCCAATCTAGTAATTTGTCTACATCGTCATGTTTCCCAGGAAATATAAATAATGAGTAGGCATTTTCTCCTGTTCTTGAGTTTAAACTAATTTGTAAATCAAATAATGATTCCTTAACAGTTTCTAGTTTGTCTTTCATACTAGCACTCGTATCTACTAAAATAATAACTTCTAAACCTACAGTTTCACCAATATCCTCTACAACCTCATATACCTCTTCTCGCTTTGAAGGAGGAAGTGATTCAATCGAATTGCTATCGCCTAAAATTTGCTTTAATTCTTTATTAACAAATCCTTGAATTGTTTGTGTCATCGCTTTTCTAGTAACCATTTGGACAGTTTGAGAAAGTTGCTTTGTGTAAACGACTTGACTAATCCCTCCACCTGCTCTAGCAATTTCCTCGATTTCCTTTAAACCGTCACCACTCTGTACATTTTCATCTAAAATTCCAATTACATTTACTGTAATACCGTATTCTTGTGCCAGGCTTGAAACTGCTAACGGATCTTCACCATGGTTTGAATAACCATCAGTTATTAATAGAATTTGTTTTAACTTTCCCTTATACATACAAAATCCCCTCCGCGTAAAAGTTGTTACCATTTTGTCCAATTACGGGAGGGGATAAACCTTTATTTATTTAATTTTACTAAGCCATCGCACTATATGATGAGATTGACGACCACTCTGGCAAGTTTCGTTTAACGACAGCAACCACAACCGTCATATCATCATTAATATCACCTGTATTCGAACGAATTACTTCCTCCAGTAACAATTCTGCTACTGTTTGTGGATCATCTGTTTCAAATTCACTTATTTTACGTTTCATCCACATTTCGTAATTTTCAACATGTTTAGGACCTTCAAAAATACCATCACTCATCATAATTAATAAATCTCCAGCTTTTAACTGCTCACTTACGACTTCTACATCAAATTCATCAATGATCCCGATTGGTAAATTACTACCTTCAATTTTAATAACTTGCTTGCCTCGTTTAACAAAGCTTGGCGATGAACCAATTTTTAAGAATTTTGCTGAAGCATCGTGTAAATCGACCATCGCTAGATCCAATGTAGCAAAAACCTCTTCAGTAGTACGTAAAGATAGAATCGAATTAATCGATTTAATAGCGACTGTTTCTTCAATTCCTGAATTTAAAATTTTTTGAAGTAGTTTTAGTGTCTCATTACTTTCAATATGAGCTCGCTCGCCATTTCCCATTCCATCACTAATCGCAATAGCGTGCTTTCCTGCTCCAACATCCATTATTTTAAATGCATCACCCGAAATAAAGCCTCCACCTTTAGCTGCAGTCGCAACTCCGGTTTCAATAACAAATGCCTTGTCTGATCCAAATGTAACTAAGTAATTACCTCCATTTGGTATTGTCGCTGCCTCTTCTTTTAATACGACAATCGTCTCTTTTAAAATATCTGATAGGATCGGCGCAATTAATTTTTGACACTCACCATGCTCGTTTTCAAATGGAATTAAGATATCTATATCAATATTACCTTGCTCTAAGTTATAAATTTCTACTTGGCTAACGTCAATTCCAAAGTTTAATAAAGCTTGTAGGATTTGGTCTTCCTGTAATTGATGATTTTCTTTTTCTCGTTGAATCTCTTTTGCAAAATCGACCATTACTTTTGAAACCCCGCGCAATTGCTCTGCCACTAATCTTCTACTTTCTTGAACTTGTTTTTTAAGTCTTTGATTTGCACGGAAGTAGAAAACCTCTTGCTTCATTAAATCTGCCATTTTTGAAGAACGTTGGCAATATTTTTCCCACTCTCTCATAAATTGGCCATTCTTAATAAGCTGGTCCTTTTCAACTAATTGCATCATATTTTCCATATATCGATATGTCCGGTCACCGTTGTCTGACCAGCAATGATCCTTTTTCATACAGCTATTACAGCATTTATTTGAAATACTACAAATGAAAAGCTCTTCATCAGTTAATTCGTCTTCAATCTGCGCAAACTGACTAGGCTGTGAGAAGCTTGCCGATAACGCTTCAAACACATTAGAGAATTGAGTAATTCGATTCGCCGTCAAATCTCTTATTTTACGTAAGTACTGCTGTTGGTCAGTAGAGTGTTCCTCTGTCCCAGGTACTAGTTTAGCTAATTGTTTTAGCAAGAAATTCGGCGTTAATAAGAATAATACAATCGCAATCACTGATTCAATAATGGAAAAGATAATATCAGACTGTTTCTCAGCATAAAAGCTGATTAGGCATGTCCCAATTAATAGTCCCGCTGCCGCACCTAATCTTTTTCCCTCTTTAAGGAGGCCACCAAGTAATCCAGAGAATGCTAATAAGCTCATTTGATATAGACTTGAAACACTCGCTAGACTTAGTATAAGACCCGTTACAACCCCTACTGTACAACCGATCGTTCCTCCAGCTACGAAGGCAAATAGTAAGACAATATATCTAGTAACAATATGCTGAATAGATAAATCTTGAATATACCAATCAGTTGTCCCCGTCACAACTGAAGCTAAAAGAATAACTAAACATACGATTTCTTCAACACCTAAAAGCTGTTTTCTTTTAGGAATCGCGAGTAGAGGTACACTTTGGAAAAAGATCATCGTTAAAATAAAACTTAATCCCGCTTCAACTGATGCCATCAAAACATCATACATCAGAACTTCTTGTTGAAAAGCATAAGTAATTAATAGATGACTAATAAATACTGATAAAAAAACTTGAAAAGGTACTAGACCTATATAATGTCGTTTAACTCTAGCGAAGAAAATATTAAGGATAAAAAATAGGATAATCGTGGCAAATGCATAACTAACCGTTTCAATCGACACAGTTAATGAACCGATCATAAGAGCAACAAAGGCTATTCCTGTACGCTCACGTTTCATCATATAAACTGAGGCAAAAAACGGTAATACAAACGGGAGAATATGCGATAGTATCAACGCTCGTCCTAATAAAAATCCCGTTAAAAAGATTAGTAGCCCAAAGTCAAAGAATGCTCTCTCTAATTTGGATTTAATTGATTTAGAAGATTGCCGAAATACTGATTGAAATCCATTAGTAGGGACTAAGCTTGCTGAAGAATTAGAAGACCCTCTTTGCAGTTTCGTCATATTTCCACCTCATCCGATTTGGTTTATTGAACATATTTTAACTTGTCCAATTGAAGGAATATGTCAAAATGACAAAGGCAAATAAAAGTTTTCTTCGACGGAAAAAGCTTTTACGTACAACTGTTTTACAAAATATGAGAAAAGCTTGCAGCATAATTTCTCTAATAGGGTAAAAGAAACGCAATTATTAAATTTTATGTCAATCGAAATTCAGAATAAAGGGAGAAAGTATGGAATGAAGAATGCGATTAAGAGATGAGGACGCTTGTTCCTGGAAAAGAAAAAAACGCCTAGCCTCTCTTATAGAGACCAAACGTTTTTGTTGTTGTATGACCCGTACGGGATTCGAACCCGTGTTACCGCCGTGAAAGGGCGGTGTCTTAACCACTTGACCAACGGGCCGTTAAAGGGAATGGTAGCGGCGGAGGGAGTCGAACCCACGACCTCACGGGTATGAACCGTACGCTCTAGCCAGCTGAGCTACACCGCCATTATCTTTAAACGACAAGATTTATAATATCATGGTACTAAATAGCCGTCAATAGTTTTTAAAAATGTTATTTTATTATTTTTTCCATACAAAAAACGCACCCATTAAAGAGTGCGTGTTCTATATGCCTATTTATGTCCTGACAAGGTAGGAAATTAGCCTCGACGTGCTCCACGGCCACCACGTTTAGATTCTGTGTTGCGTTTTAATGAAGCTAGACGGTCTTCACTGTCTTTTAAAAATTTACTCATTTTTTGATCAAATGTTTCTTTAACCGGACGTTGATCCGAACGGTTTTGATTTTTGCCACGGTTTCCACCACCGCCGCCTCCATATGAAGGTCTGCTTTGACGAGGTCTTTGCTCACGCTCTCCCTCTTTTACTGGTGGACGTTCTTTCGCTTTTTTGATTGAAAGACCGATTTTACCATCTTTTTCAACATTGATTACTTTTACTTCTACTTCATCGCCAACTTTTAAATGTTCGTTAATATCTTTAACATAGTTGTCAGCTACTTCACTAATGTGAACAAGTCCAGTTACTCCTTCTGGTAACTCTACAAAAGCACCAAAATTTGTAATCCCTGTAACTTTCCCACTAACTTTGCTGCCTACCTCAATTGACATAAAAAAAATGCTCCTCCTTAAAAATGTTTAACTGGATTTACTATATTATATAAAATTATAAAAACAAGTGTCAATGAAACGATAATTACTTGATATTAGGAAAAATTATTTCTCCCTTTTTAGAAAAAAATAAATTTTTTCTAGCTAACTCAATAATGTATTGATCATCGTTCAATTGGTCAATCATGCGCTTCGAATCCTCTACCGTACTCTTTGTTTTCTTTAAATCAACCTTTGCTAGTTTTAATTGTTTTACTTTAGATGAATACACATGTTTTTGTGTTTCATAATGAGATTGTAATAAAAAAAATAGGGGGACAGTTAAAAAGCAGAATAATGAAATGCGCACTAAAAACTTTTTAAAACTCCTTCTCCTAGGCTTAACACCTTGTTCCTCAACTAAAGTAATATTTTGTTTATCTTGAACTTGACTAGTTAAATCCAACTTTCTCGCATGTTCCACCTATTTCTTCCTCCTATCTAAAAGGTCCTTTACTTTTTTAATAGTAGTAAGGAAGATATTCTTGAATTTTCCGAAAACTCCTTTAAATTGTATTAAATAGTTTTTGACTCGTTTTGGCACAAAAAACCAACATACTCTGCCGAAAAACAAAAGAATTGCTAGTAGAACGTTGTAAACTAAACGGATTAGTCGAATAAGGAGTCCATAAATAAACAAAAGAATGACGATTATTACCTGAATAATCCACTTTATAGGTTTTACAATAAATATTACCATTAACTTTACTATAATGCGATAAATGCTAATAACCAGCTGAATAACAAGTTCTAATATTTTTTTATAAATAGTTCGAAAAAGACTTTGATAGGCCGCATAACCACATAGTAAAGCTAATAGTAAATAAAACCTGAGTGCACCTTCATTAACTAAGTATAATACATAAAAAACTAATAGAGCTTGAAAAACCCAAAATAATATATCTGTTGCAAATACAATCAATCGATTACGAGTACCTCGATATAAAAAACGATGGTATGTATCTAGTGCCATACCAAGATAAGCACCCATACCGACCATCGCTATCATTGAGTAGAACTGAACGTTTAAGCTCATTTAAATAGCTTGCTAAAGATTCCTTTAGCTTTCCCCGAATTGTATTCGTCAATATAACAAAGTTCATTAATCTTTCCCTTGATTGCTACATGACCTTTTTCTACATCGAGGTTTTTCATTTGTAAATTATGACCTTTAATATGCAAAAAGCCTAGTGCTGTTTCTAATAGGAACTCTTCACTATCAAAGCTCTCAACCTGTTTTACTCCAGTAATTTCAAGATATCTTCTACTTTTTAACGATAAATCCTGCTCGATTATTTGGCTTGTATTTTTCGCATTTAACTCATACGGATTATTCATACTAGTCCCTCCATTTACATAAACTGTACCTCTTGTAAATCGATTCCTAATACAGTGTTATTTGTACAAGTATATGAAGGGACAACTTTTTTAGAACAAGCTATCTGACAGTTTTTCCTCACTTATGATCGTATACATTGCATCTGCTTCTTCTTTTCGAACAGTCTCTTTAAGTAAATTAATTTTTGCTGTAACAATTTTCTGTCCGAAACGTATTTTTAATTCGTCATTTACTTTGACTTCTGTAGATGCTTTTGCAACTGTTCCGTTGATCATTATTCTTCCTTGATCAGCTACTTCTTTAGCAAGTGTACGACGCTTAATAATTCTCGATACTTTTAAAAATTTATCAAGTCTCATAATTTATTCTCCTCAATTCTCATTCAATTAGACATTATTCGTATTTTTTAGCTTCATTCCATATCTCATCCATTTCTTCAAGAGATACATCAGAAAATGTCTTATTTATTTCACGAAGTCTTGATTCAATATATTGAAAACGTTTTGTAAATTTCATATTTGTTTTTAAAATCGCTTCTTCAGGATTTACATCGATAAAACGTGCTAAATTAACAATACTAAATAATAGATCTCCAAGTTCCGCTTCAACTTTAGATTGATCATTCAATTTAATGGCATCAAGAACTTCAGTTAACTCTTCATTAACTTTGTCTACCACTGGCGGTAGTTCTTTCCAGTCAAACCCTACTTTCGCAGCTTTACTTTGAAGTTTCTCTGCTTTTAATAATCCTGACAGATCCTTTGGTATGCCTGAAAGAACGGATTCAACGACGTGTCCCTTTTCAGCTTGTTTTAATTCTTGCCAATTTTTTAATACGTCTTCCTCATCTTTCACATGAACTGTTGAAAATACATGCGGGTGACGATAGATTAGCTTACTTACTAATCCTTGAATTACATCTTGGATTGAGAAGTAGCCTTCATCTTCTCCAATTTGAGCATGTAACATGACTTGAAGTAATACATCTCCAAGTTCTTCAATAATATGATCATCATCTTCTTCATCGATTGCTTCAAGAAGCTCATAAGCCTCTTCTAGTAAGTACTTCTTTAATGATTCATGGGTTTGCTTTTGATCCCACGGGCACCCATTAGGACCTCTTAAAGTAGCAATGACAGAACGAAGTGTTTCAAATTGATGATAGAGATCCTCTTCATTTTTAACTGGCGGTACATAAACACTTGTCAAATTATTGATTGATGTATCGCGATCTAACTCAAACAATGGTACTCTTCTTATTTGCTCATTTGCACTACCCGCTGCCGTAACGATTATGACCTCATAATCATCGGGAAGCTGCTCCATTAGCTTTAATTTCGCATGAGAGGCAGTCATTTGATCGTATACCTGGCAGATGATCAAATGCTGTCTAAACGTAATTGATTCCGCCTCTAAATCCGTTGCATCAACAAACTGGAAGCCTTCGATTGGATCAATCTTCAAACTAGTAAACATTGCATCTAAAAAGCTTTGCCCACCTATGATGTCTAGCTGGATATTTCCTTTATCTGCAAGCTCTATTAATAGCTGAACAGTTTTTTCCGCTACAAGAGGATGGCCTGGTACAGCATATGTAATTGCCCTTTCTTCAGAAGCTTTCACTAATAGTTGAACAATTTCTTGATATACCTCTTCAAAGCGATCATGTTTTTCATAAATTTCATCGAATGATTGGAACGTTAATCCTTCTGTTTCTAATTCACTTATAACAGGGTGGTCTTTTGTACGTAAATATAGATTGTCAGTTTTTTGTAACACTTTATAGATACCAAACGGAAGCTGATTAAGGTCACCTGCACCTAAACCTAAAACTGTAATCTTGTTCATTTTGATCCTCCTGTTCTTTTAAGAAAGCCATTTCTGTAATTTTTCGCTTTTAACGATTGAGCTTAGCTCTTCTACTGTAAATAACTTAATTTTTATTAATACAACCGCAAATACGATTGCACCTACAACCGCTGAAGATAACGCCTCAACTAACATTCTTAAACGAAGCGGATTAATAAACATTGCATATTTTTCATAAAAATATTCATAACCATATACACAACCATACATAATGGCTAAAGATACTAGTAATTTCAAAATAAACTTAAAGTCAAAAAATGTTACTTTTGACAATTTATATATATAAGCTAAATTCAAAATCGTAACAATGATTAAAGCAGATACCGTTGAATAAGCTGCTCCTTTAGATCCGATTTGCTCCATTAAAATAACATTTCCAATAAATTTAACACATCCTCCAGCAATTACATTTAAAGCCGGAATTAAACTTTTACCTAATCCTTGTGCGATTGAAGATGTCGTAATCGATACCCCAGCAAAGAAGATCGATATACATAAAACAGTTAGGACATCCGTTCCTAAATCATTTCGATAAAGCATTATATTGGTCGGATGGATAATTGAAATTAAACCAATTGTGGCTGCTGCTCCCGCTACAATGCTTACTCTAATGGCACCTGATATTCGATTATTAATAGAATGATGTTCTTTACGAGCTAATTCACTAGATAAGTACGGAATTAGGGCCAGTGAAAACGATGAAGCAATGACAGAGCCTAATTGAATTAGCGGAAATCCACGGTCATAAATACCCTTTACTAGCTTAGCACCTTCAACATGATATCCATATTGTACTAATAACGGATAAAAAGAGAGGGAATCGATAAACTGAATGAATACAAGTACTAAACTACTTAAGCTTAGTAAGATCCCTTGATACAAAATTGTTTTTAATTCTAAGCGATAGGTTTTAAGTAAACCAAATGATGGTATGGTCAAACCAGAGCCACGAAAAGAAACCCAATAAAAGAAGTACAGTATCGCTGCTATACTACCCAGTATCGAACCTGAAACTGCCCCTGCACCTACAATATAAAGATTGTCGGTCGTTTGCATTAAATAAAGTGATAGCACTAAAATCGTAATAACTCGAATTAATTGCTCAATTACCTGACTGACTGAAGTAGGTCCCATATCCCCTAAACCTTGATAATATCCTCGAAATGCTGAAGTGATTGGAACAAATAAAAAGCCAACACTAACAACACGAATTAACATCGCTAGATGATCATCACGCATAAATTTCGCTATACTATTACTTCCTACGTATAAAGTAAAGAAACACAATATACCAATGACTAACAACATCATAAATGTTGCATAAACCAAATCTTTAGCCCCTTTATCATCTTTTTTCGCCAATCTTTCAGCCACATAAGATGATAAAACTAAAGGAAAGCCATATGTAGAAAAAGCTAAAGCAATTGCGTAGACAGGATATACCTGTTGGTAAATATAGTAACCTAAATCGCCGGCAATATTTTGATAAGGAATTTTATAAAACGCACTTAGTACTTTCGATAATAATGATGCTATTGTTATGAACAAAGCCCCTTGAAGGGCTGCTTTTTGCTTGGCTTTTTGCAAAAGGATAACAACTCCTTTGTTAGACGGTTCACCCTTTAATGTATTACATTATTAGGGCTTATGTAAAGAGTTGCCAAAAGAAAAACCCTCTCTTTTCCAATTTTAGAAAGTAATGGTTTTGTTTAAATGTTAATCTGGTAGTTTATGCCAAAGGGAAGAAACGAAAAAACAAAGACCAGTTAAGGTAATATTCCTTTACTGGCCCATGTATATTACATATATGATTATTGCTCCATTTGTCTAGCTAAGAAGTTAGTAGCAGTATCGATTGCTTTCTTTTCAACTTCAGAAATTGTTTTATCTTTTGAAAAGATAACAACGGCTCCAATTGGATCCCCACTTGCGATGACTGCTCCTACTGCATAGGATTGATATTTTTCAATTACACTTTCGATAAATGAAGCTTCCCCAGGCTCGCTAACTACTTTTGAGTTACGCTCAGTCATGGTTTTTTCGATAATATCACCAATGTTTTTGTTTAAGTATTCTTTTTTGGAAACTCCTGCAACTGCTACAACTGAATCTCGGTCACTTATAATGATTGTATGTCCAAGTGTGTCGTAAAGTGCATCAGCGTATTCCTTCGCAAAATCACTTAATTCACTAATTGGTGAATATTTCTTTAAAATGACTTCTCCATCTCGGTCCACAAATATTTCTAATGGATCACCTTCACGAATCCGTAAAGTTCTCCTAATTTCTTTTGGTATTACTACTCGACCTAAATCGTCAATTCGACGGACAATACCTGTTGCTTTCATACTTGTAAAGCGCCTCCTCACTTACTTGCATGTCTACGTTGATGAAAGATAACCGAGTGACAATGAGGTAGGGTCACCCTTAATTAATGATAGTATCCTACACAACGAAAGTTCTATACAAAATAAGTGAGATTTTTTAACACCTTTACTAAAAATATAGTAGTGTAAGCACTTTTTGGTAACTTTTAATGACTTTATCGCCAAATTAAAACAGCCATTCGTATTACTTCCCTAGGCATTTACACTCTCTTTTTTCACGTTCTTTAATCCATTAATTAAACCTTCTAGCGTTGTAAGCCAGTCTGCTGGATTTTTTCCTTTTACGTCTAGCGTTACTTTTAGTTTCGATCCATCCATTCCTAAGCCAATGCCTCTACCGAATGAATTACATAACTGGAATAACTTCCCACCGTCGATATTAGCACTTGCCACCTCAGAGAAATAAACACTTACTTCTGACTTAACTTGTTTAATCAGTTCAATCTTCTCTGCAATCGCTAAAAGTTTAATATGAGCAACCTGACATAGATAGCCTACTTCTAACGGGAAATCGCCAAACCGATCCATTAATTCTTCTTGTAAATCATTTAACTCTTCAAACGTTTCAACACGTCTAAATTGCTTGTACATCTCAATTTTTTGCTTACTATCTTGAATATACGTATCAGGTAAATAAGCATCTACTTCAATGTCAATTTCAATTGAAATGATATCTTCTTTCTTAACTCCTCTACGCTGTTCGATTGCATCTTTTAACATTTGAGAATATAAATCAAATCCAACCGAATCAATAAATCCATGTTGTTGTGCTCCAAGTAGATTTCCTGCACCTCGTATTGACAAGTCACGCATGGCAATTTTGAAACCTGAACCTAGCTCTGTAAATTCTTTAATTGCTTGCAGGCGCTTCTCGGCAACCTCAGTCAATACTTTATCCTGTTTATATGTGAAGTAAGCATATGCCACTCTATTCGAACGTCCTACACGCCCTCTTAATTGATAAAGTGTTGATAGACCCATTCGATCTGCATCATATACAATCAATGTATTAACATTTGGAATATCCACGCCCGTTTCGATAATCGTCGTGCTTACTAATACGTCATATTGTCCATCTAAAAAGGCATACATAACTGATTCTAGTTCGCCTTCATTCATTCGACCATGTGCTACAGCTACTTTTGCATCTGGTACAAGCATCGAAATCTGTTCAGCCATACGTTCAATATCTTCTACTCGATTATATAAGAAATATATTTGTCCATCTCGAGCAAGCTCTCTTTCAATCGCTTCTCTCACTAATGCAGCATTATATTCAACTACATATGTTTGAACTGGAAAACGATTTTCTGGCGGTGTCTCAATAACTGATAAATCTCTTACTCCTAGCATCGACATATGCAATGTACGAGGGATCGGAGTTGCAGTTAACGTTAAAACATCTATATTTGCTTTTAATTGCTTTATTTTTTCTTTATGAGATACACCGAATCTTTGCTCTTCATCAATAACTAAAAGTCCTAAATCTTTATATAGAATATCCTTCGATAATAGGCGATGTGTTCCAACTACTATATCGACAGAGCCCTCTTTTAAGCCTTTCATCGTTTCAAGCTGCTGTTTGCGAGATCGGAAACGATTTAACAAACCGATATTAATTGGATGATCTTGAAACCTTTCCCTTAATGTTTCGAAATGCTGCTGTGCCAAAATTGTAGTAGGAACTAAAATAGCAACTTGCTTACCTTCCACAATTGCTTTAAAAGCCGCTCGAATAGCTACTTCAGTTTTTCCGTATCCTACGTCACCACAAAGCAGTCGATCCATTGGACGTTCTCTTTCCATATCCTTTTTAATTTCATGAATTGATCTAAGTTGATCGTCGGTTTCCTGATAAGGAAATGAAGATTCGAATTCTTGTTGTTCCAGGCCATCAGGTGAAAAAGCGTAGCCTTTTGATGCTTCGCGTTCTGCATAAAGCTTAATTAAGTCATCAGCTATATCCTGAACGGAGCCTTCAACCTTCTTCTTAACCTTTTTCCAATCAGTTCCACCAAGCTTATAAATCTTTGGCTCTTTACCTTCAGATCCAACATACTTTTGTACTTGATCAATTTGTTCAATCGGTACAAATAATTTGTCGTCGCCATGATATCGAATATGTAAATAATCTTTATGAATACCATTAATCTCTAATGTTTCAATTCCCAAAAACTTACCAATACCATGATTTACATGAACAACATAATCTCCAACTTTTAATTCTGAGTAATTTTTTATTCGTTCTGCATTTGATAATTTTGTATTGATTCTTTTTTTCTTCTTAGCTTTTTTCGTGAATAACTCACGTTCTGTTATTAGAACAAATTTTTCTAAAGGAAGTTCGAATCCTGAACGAAGATCACCTTTCATGATGTATACTTCACCATTTTTTATTTGCTCTAAAGAAGAGACAATTTTCCCTTCAATGTTGTAATCTTCTAATATATTTTCAATTTTATTTGTTCTTTCGTCACTTTCGCCGAGCATAACAATTGTATATTTATTTTTCTTCCAACGGTCTAATTCATTTTTTAACAAGCTCATTTGACCATGAAACTCTTGCATCGATTTACATTGAATCGAAACTACCTGTTCAGGATGCGTATGAGGTACTCTTCTCGGAAAAAGACTCGTATGAATTTGTTGGCGCTTTCTCGAATGTAGTAATTCAAAAAATTCATGTGAAAAACTTACTCCATGTAATGCATTTCCCTCAGCTAGTAATGACGTATACCACTCTGCTTCATCCTTTTTAAGCTGCTCTACGATTTCATGAACCCTCGAAATCTCATCAATAACGACAACAGTTTCCTTAGGAACGTAATCTAGTAAACTAAATTGGTTTTCATAGATTAGACCAAAATATTTATATATTTGATCAATCAATTGCCCTTGCTTTAATTGCTCAAGATCATAGGTTACCTTTTCAACCAATAACTCTTTTACTTGTTGATCACTTATTTTTGATAGAGTTTCTTTAAAAGCTTGTTCGATTCGTTGAACTCCTAATTGCAAATCAGTCTTGGAAATAATTCTTTCCGTCGCTGGACCAATTTGGACACTCTCATATTTTGTAATAGATCTTTGAGAATCAGGAGAAAATGAACGGATTGAATCGATTTCTGTATCGAAGAGTTCAATTCGAATAGGATCTTCATACGTTAGCGGGTAAATATCAAGAATTCCTCCGCGTACGCTAAACTCTCCTTTACTTTCGACCATCCCAACACGTTCATAGCCCATTTGGACAAACTTTGAAACCAAACTCGATAAGTCGATATCTTCACCAATTTCAAAATTGATCTGATAGTTAGACCATAATTCTGGAGATGGCAAATAGCCAATTAATCCCGATACAGGTGTAACCACTACCGACGGTTTTTTTGACATCAGACTGTTTAACGCGATTAGTCTTTGCGATCTAAGCTCTGGACTTGATACTGCAATCTCTGAAGCAATCAATTCGTTTGCGGGATATAAAAATACTTTATCTTCCCCAACTACTGATTTTAGGTCTTCTGATACTTTTTGAGCTTGAAGAAGATTATTTGTCACGATTAACTGCGTTTGTCCAGTTTCTCTAAAAACAGCTCCAGATAGCAACGTTTTCGCAGACCCCGCTAAGTTTGTAACCAATTGTTCTCTTAGCCCATTTTTTAGGCCATTAATTATTTTTTTAATATCTTTATACTGGTTAAATTGTTCAATTAAACCAATCACGAAGTCAATCTCCCCTAACAGTCAATCTAAGCAACAATAATCTTAGTTGAAGTTTATATTTATAGTTTTTTAGTAATTTGCTCCATTTTAAGTGTCATTTGTATAGATAAACACACTTCATCTTAACAGAGTCTAGAAAAAAACAGAAAAACGCCTCAGTTATAAACCAAAGGCAATTTAATTTATGAAATTCTTATATTCATGGTAATGTGGAAACTCAGATAGAGTCATTTCGCAATCCTCGCACACAATATAAATTACTTGATTAGGAGATTGAATAAAATTTACAAAATCGCTCAATTCTTCATTGAAAGAATGACAATACGAAGATGAAACTTGTAACAACTGTTGCTTTTCAATACTACCCATTTGTTTACTACAATACCGACACTGACAATCTAATAATTCCATTACTTCCTCCATACTACAAAAAATTCATATATACAGTATGGATTGTACTAACTATACTTATTCAATGTGAAAGCTTAAATTCCTGTTTTTTTATTTTTTATTATATTGATTCATTACATCCAAGAAAGAATGCTTTAAAAAATATTCACATGCATCTGCGGCTCTTTTCACACCATCAACTACTTCCGCAATTTCTTCTTCAAAGAAGTTTGATAATACATGATTTACGACACTCATTCCATTGGACGGACGATCTACACCAATTCGTACACGTTGGAATTCTTGTGTTCCTAAATGCTGAATTAATGACTTTATACCATTATGCCCCCCAGCACTTCCTTTTGTACGCAGACGTAGCTTTCCGGTTGGAATATCCATTTCATCATAAAGGACGACAAGGTCTTCTAGATCAATATTAAAATAATCCATAAATGGTCTTACACATTCACCTGATAAGTTCATATATGTTAAAGGTTTTAATAAGAAAACTTTTTCTCCGTTCACAATTCCTGAAGTATAAATACCATTAAATTTTTGTTGGGTTAATGAAAAGCCCCATCGGTGAGCTAATTCATCA
This sequence comes from Gottfriedia sp. NPDC057991, assembly GCF_042886615.1. Taxonomy (NCBI): domain Bacteria; kingdom Bacillati; phylum Bacillota; class Bacilli; order Caryophanales; family Bacillaceae; genus Gottfriedia; species Gottfriedia sp. NPDC057991. The sequence goes on along the minus strand of NZ_JBHVQN010000011.1, from coordinate 21,804 downwards.
ATCGCAATGAAACCAATATTGTGTCGCGTTCTTTCATACTCTCTACCTGGGTTGCCTAATCCTACAAACAACTTCATTTTATTATCCTCCATTCTAATCTTGGTTATATTACGAAAAGACGTAACCACTTCTGGTTACGTCCTCTTATAAGTTTTAAAGCAAAGATGTAATTTTTATATTAATCAAATAAAGTACTTACTGATTGCTCTTCATATACACGGATAATCGCTTCACCTAATAGGCCAGCAACTGACAATTCAACAAGTTTATCAGTCTTTTTATCTTCAGTAAGACAAATTGAATTTGTTACAACTAATTCTTTAATACAAGAGTTTTCGATACGATCAATTGCCGGTCCAGACAATACAGGGTGTGTACAACATGCATATACTTCTTTTGCACCATGTTCTACTAATGCATTAGCAGCAAGTGTAATTGTACCAGCTGTATCAATAATATCATCAATTAAGATAGCCGTTTTACCTTCAATATTACCGATGATGTTCATAACTTCAGAAACATTTGGTTTTGGACGACGTTTATCAATGATAGCAATCGGAGCTTTTAGACGATCTGCCATTTTACGAGCTCTTGTTACTCCACCATGGTCAGGAGAAACAATTACGATATCTTCAAGCTGTTTTTTTCTAAAGTAATCTGAAAGGATAGGTACACCTAATAAGTGGTCAATCGGAATATCAAAGAATCCTTGAATTTGTGGTGCATGTAAATCAAGTGTAATCACTCGAGTTGAACCAGCAGTTTCAAGAAGATTTGCAACTAACTTAGATGTAATTGGCTCACGTGAACGAGCTTTTCGATCTTGACGAGCATAGCCATAGTATGGAATTACAATGTTAATTGTTTTTGCAGATGCGCGTTTTAAAGCATCAATCATAATTAATAATTCCATAATACTTTCATTTACAGGGAAACTTGTTGATTGAATGATAAATACATCACAACCACGGATACTTTCCTCTATGTTAATTTGCACTTCTCCATCGCTAAAACGAGAAACCGAGCATTTACCAAGCTCTACACCAATGTGTTTTGCAATTTCTTCAGCTAATTTAGGATTTGAGTTTAGAGTAAATACTTTTAAATGCTTGTCTGGATAATGATTAGGCATGTTTCGTGTACCCTCCGCTTTTTTTCTTTTCTTTTTATCTATAATTAATTTTTATAGTAACCTTCTTTGTTCACTTGTCTTGCTCTTGCAATTGCTAGTGAATCTTCTGGAACTTCATCAGTAATTGTTGAACCAGCTGCAATGTATGAACCTTTTTTCACAGTTACAGGTGCAATTAAATTTGAATTACAACCAACAAAGACATTGTCCTCAATCGTTGTTTTAAACTTGTTTTTACCGTCATAGTTCACAGTGATTGAGCCACAACCAAGATTAACACCTTGACCGATTTCCGCATCACCAATATAGCTTAAATGAGATGCTTTACTTCCGTTACCAAAAGTAACTTTCTTAGTTTCAACAAAATTTCCAATTCGAACTTCATCACCTAATGTTGACGCTGGGCGAATATGAGCAAATGGTCCAACTGAAGTTGAATGACCGATTTTACTTTCATGTACAACTGATTGTTTAATCACTGTATCATTACCAATTTCACTATCGATAATTTCAGTGTTTGGGCCAATTGTACTACCCGTTCCAATTATACTATTTCCATAGACCATTGTACCAGGGTAAATAATTGTATCCGAACCTATTTTTGCATCTGCAGAGATGTATGTGCTAGCTGAATCAATAATCGTTACACCGTTCAACATATGCTTTTTGTTTATATTTTTGCGCATGATTGATTCTGCAATAGATAATGCATATCGATCATTTACGCCTAATGTTTCATCGAAATTTGCTGTTTTATATGCAGCTACTATTTCGCCTTTTGCTTTTAGTATCTCAATAACATCTGGTAAGTAGTACTCACCTTGAGCGTTATTATTGTTTACTTCATTTAATGCTTCAAATAATGCTTTATTATCAAAGCAATATGTACCTGTATTTATTTCTTGAACTGTTAGCTCTTCTGGACTCGCATCCTTATGCTCAACAATTTTTAATACGGACCCATTTTCGCCCCTAATTATTCTACCATAACCAGTTGAATCCTCAAGATGGGCTGTTAAAATGGTAGCTTTTGCCTGTAATCTTTCATGCTCATCGAATAAAGCTTGAATTGTCTTTGGTGAAATTAAAGGTGTGTCGCCACAGATTACTAAAGTAGTTCCTTCTTTATCTTTTAACATTGGCGCTGCTTGAATAACAGCATGTGCAGTACCTAATTGCTCAGCTTGTAGAGCATATTCGCTATGATCACCTATTTGTGTTTTAACTAATTCCGCTCCGTGACCTACAACGGTTACAATATTTTGTACACCAACTGATATTACGTGGTCTACAACATGTTGAACCATAGGCTTCCCACAAACAGGGTGAAGTACTTTATATAATTTTGATTTCATTCTAGTACCTTTTCCTGCAGCTAGAACAATCGCATATTTATTTGACATAGTCATCCTCCATCAATCTAAATACCTATACCTGGTAGCTCAAAGTGCTAATTTTAATATTTTTCCACAAAATACATCCATTTTATTATACCATAAAAAAAGAACCCATTATACATTAATGGGTTCTTTTTGGTCATATTTTTAAGAAGCACCTGCTTCTTCAAAGTCTTCTTCCAACTCACCTACACGGTGATATTCAGCTAGTACAGAATCCTGTATTTTGCTACGAGTTGAAGAGTTAATCGGATGAGCGATATCACGGAACTCTCCATCCGGAGTACGTTTACTTGGCATTGCTACAAATAAACCGTTATTACCATCGATTACGCGAATATCATGAACAACAAATTCATGATCTAATGTAATTGATGCAATAGCTCTCATACGACCCTCCGTGTTTACGCGGCGTAGTCTTACGTCTGTCACTTCCATCTTGTTCACCACCTTTATCAACTTAAACCATAATTAGTAAGTTTCAACAATTATCAATAATTTCCTTCTTTTTGGAAAATTTTTTATTTAAATTATTTAATTTTTACAAAAGTTTACGAAATAAGAGGCCTCAACTTATTTATCGGAATTTTTCAATTGAATTTCAGTGAAAATAAAAAAAACCTGAAAATAATTTCAGGTTTTGGTTTTATATAACTGCGATACACTCGATCTCTACTAAAACGTCCTTAGGTAGTCTTGCAACTTCCACACAGCTTCTTGCAGGCTTGTGTCCATTGAAAAACTCTTCATAAATAGCATTAAAATCAACAAAAGTTGTTAAATCTTTTAAAAATACAGTTGTTTTAATAACTTTTGATAAGTCTGTTCCAGCTTCTTCTAGAACTGCCTTAAGGTTCGCAAACACTTGCTTTGTTTGTTCCTCAATTCCACCTTCTACAATATTTCCTTCTACAGTTAACGGAATTTGTCCAGAAGTGTATAATAGTCCATTAGCGATTATCGCTTGAGAATATGGTCCAATTGCTTTTGGTGCATGATCAGTATGAATTAATTGCATTATGTATCTTCCCCTTCTTCATTATATACAAGTAGCTTATCTATCTAACGACAATAAGCTTTCAGTTTTAATAAATGATTCTTCTTGGAAATTACCTCTTTCAACTCGAATAAGTTGTTCTCTTTCATTTACCTCAGATAACTTTACAAGTGATATATAATCTTCAACTAATCTTTCTTCAATGTTTACTGCCTCAACTAATACACCAATTCCCGCAACATTTGCTTGAAATTCCTTAAGCAAATTTTTCATACCAGTAACCGTTCCACCAGCTTTCATGAAATCATCGATAATTAAAACATTTGAACCTGCCTCGATGCTTCTTTTTGCCAATGACATTGTTTGTATACGTTTTGAAGAACCAGATACGTAGTTAATACTTACAGTTGACCCTTCCGTAACCTTGTTATCTTGACGAACAATTACAACTGGTACATTTAAAAAGTTTGCAACAGCATACGCTAAAGGAATTCCTTTCGTTGCGATCGTCATAACGATATCTATTTTTTGATTACTGAATATAGATGCAAACATACGGCCTACACTATTAACATAGTTAGGATTGCTTAATATATCAGTCATGTATAAGTATCCACCCGGCAACACTCGGTCTGGTTTTTGAAGTAAATCACATAATTCTTCAATTACTGTATTTACTTCTTGATTACTAATACTAGGAATATACTTTACACCACCAGCTGCTCCTGGCACAGTCAATAGTGTCCCAATTCCTTGCTGTTCGAACGTCTGTTTTATAATACCTAAATCTTCACTTACTGATGATTTAGCAGACGCATATAAATCAGCAAAAAATGTTAATGATACTAATTGTTGTGGATGATGCAACAAATAGTGTGTCATACCTACAAGACGAGAGCTTCTTCTAATTTTCATGCAGCACCTCAAATCACGAATATTTTATAAAAATTTTATAATAATATTCGTTTTTAATCAAGTTTTTCCCTTTCGCCTAACATCCGAACGGCGTATACTTGATCGCAGAAACCTTTTAGACCGTTATAAACACGATTCATCCTAGAATCATGGCGAACTAATCCGAATACTGTAGGACCACTTCCGCTCATTAAAACGGCATCAGCACCAAAACGTTTCATTTGATCCTTAATCATTGCAACCTCAGGGTGTAATTGCAATGTAACTGTTTCTAATACATTTCCTAATGACAGACAAATATCGTCGTAATTTTTATTCGAAATGGCATTAACCATACGATCTACATCAGGATGTTGAATATTATCTAATTTAAGCTTTTGATAAACGGTTGCTGTTGAAACGCCCTGTGTTGGTTTCGCTAAAATAACCCAACAAGGTGGCGGTGTATCGATATGTTCAATCTTTTCACCACGACCTGTAGCTATAGCTGTTCCACCATAAACACAAAATGATACGTCCGACCCGATTTTAGAACCAATTACCGCTAATTCATCTAACGAACAATTTAAATTCCAAAGCTTATTTAGACCTCTTAGTACTGCCGCAGCATCTGAACTACCTCCAGCTAAACCAGCAGCTACAGGAATATTTTTTGTAATAAAAATATGCGCTCCTAATTTAACTCCGAACATTTCTTTGAGTAGCATCGCAGCCTGATAAGCTAAATTACGTTGATCATCTGGTACATAACGATTATGTGATGTAACTACAATCTTATCTTCTTGAATAAGCTCTAATTCAATTCGATCGGCTAAATCGATTGTTGTCATAATCATTTTTACATCATGATAACCGTCGCCTCTTTTCCCTACTACGTCTAATGAAAGATTTATTTTCGCAGGAGCCTTCACCATTAATTTCACTATTCTCACCTTCTTATGAACACTTACTTTTTTGCTATTGTATCATAATTAACTCATAAGAAAAATGTACCCCAATGAAAGTGAGCTTGAACAGTAAATTTTCTTTAGGAAGATTCACAAAAACCGAAGCAAATTGCTTCGGTTTGATGTGTAGACAAATTCGCTTGTCGAAGTGAAGATTGTTTATTGTTGCTTATTAGATAATTGTAACTCAGCTAATTCGATTGCTCTTTTAACCATGTTGCCGGCATCCTTCGCTCGAATGCCTCCCCAGCCTTCTTTTTGAACGACGTCATAGAAACCAAGTTCTTTTGCAAGTTCCTCTTTAAAGCTCTGTGACATTATACCTCTTTTTCTTCTACCCAAAAAAAGCAACCCCCTTTTTCCACTTCGACATTATTAGTATGTGTAAATCTGTTTAATTTCATGAATAATAAAAAGAAAAGGGACAGTAGAAAATTCTACTGCCCATTCGCCATTAGTCCACTTGTATGGTCATCACAGAAAAACAATTCAACTGTTTCTGTTAAAATATCTGCATAACTAAAAGATAAGCGTTCAAATGTGTTCTCTTCTTGATCTAATTGTACTACGAATATGGATGGATATGTTTCTGCTAATACACCGGAGCGTTCCACAGTCTTTCTACGTCCGCTGTTTGCTTTCAATGTAAGTCGTTGTCCAACATGACTATCTAAAGTATCCTTTATTTCAGATAATTTTTTTGCCATTTCATACCACCTCACTATGACAAGTATACCATCTTATGTAAACTAAGTCAAAAAAAGATAAAATTATACCAACGATACAGGTTACCTGTCAATATTTTTTTGCAACACCCGATTATTATTTGTGAAAATCAGAAAATTTATGTATGAAAATAAAAAAAAGATTTTCTACAAACGAGTTTTCTCGTTAATGTAGAAAATCTTTTCCTTACTCCTCTTCCATCGATTGGAAAGGTAGCCCTGTTCTTAAAATTCCTTTTGTTTCTACTCCGCCTAGTCCTTTTTCACCTGTAATTGTATTACGAACCACTTCATAAACATTTACTCGATCCATAAAGGATGTGAAGCTTATCTTCCCAACTACATAAACGGGATCCAATGCATGTATGTTTACTCTAGTTGGTGAGCTTGCAAAGTTTGCTCCCGCACGTATAATCGCTTCAAAGTGAGATTGACATGCCCCAGCAAAAATGACAAGGTGGTCTAAAGATGGAACCTTTTTTCTCGCTTCTTTTACAGCTTCGACAAAGTATCTTGAATGTCTGTAAGCTTCTAGATCAGTAACGACCCCTTTTGCCTTTGTGTATGCATCATGGCCAGTTATAACTAGGATATCGGGGCGATAATGATCTAAATAATAACCAATTTTCGTTGGTAATTCTGTTTCCTTACAATAGATTCCCTCAACGGGGACACCCATCTTATTATACATTTCAAGACATTTTTTTAAATAAATTGGATCTCCATCGATGTGAAGAACCCGACCTGGTATTTGAAAAAGATTTACATCTGTTCTAAATCCATTTGTTGCTTGAAATCTTCTTTTTTCTTTTTGCTCCATGGCTTCTCTTTTAAATAGTTTGTAGTTTTCCTCAATTTGAACAGATGATCTTTTACCTTTTTCTCGATACTCTGATTCAATGATTACTCGCAGGTCGGATAAAGGCGCATCAGCAATTAAACGAAAATCGTCACCATATAAAACAGCAATGACTTCATCCCCGATTTGTTTTACCTCCACTACTCGAAAAACTAGGTCATATTTATAAGATGCTCTTTCTACTATATCCCCTACATTAATATTCACATGCCTTCCCCTCCAAAATTGCTTAAGTACACTACGAGTTCGCTCTCTTTTCTTAGATTATGTATGGACAAAAAAAAGGGTGAAAAGAAGGTTTATTGAACTTTTGTAGGGCATCGGAACTAAAATGAGGCAGCAAATAAAAAAGATGATTACAAACTAGTTGGTAAATTAGTTTATAATCATCTTTTTGTTATTTCATTCTTCTATATAGACTATTACTTAAAGTTCCAAATTCTTGAATTGATAAAGTTTCTCCTCTTCTTGTTCCTTCAATACCTGCTTCTAAAAGACAAGCTTCAAGGATTGTCTTGTCCTTTTTCAGTTGAGAAAAATGATTTAATAAATTATTATTTAATGTTTTTCTTCTTTGAGCAAAGCTAGCTCTAACTACTTCAAAAAAGAATGATTCATCAATTACCTCTGCTGCTGGTTCTTCTCGTTTTACTAGCTTTATAACAGCAGAATCAACGTTTGGCTGTGGCATGAAGACCGTTCTAGGTACAGTCATAACCGTTGAAGCATGTGTATAAAACTGTATTGCTATTGATAGTGAACCATAATCCTTTGTTCCCGGCTTTGCGGCGATACGGTCAGCTACTTCTTTTTGCAACATACAAACAATTCCTCTGATTGGTAAACTTTCAGTTAATAGCTTCATGATAATTGGTGTCGTTACATAATATGGTAAGTTTGCGACTACCATTATATCCGACTCATTTGGCAAATACTCATTAATCGCTTTTTCAACATCTGCCTTTAGTACGTCTTCATTAACGATTTGTATATTATCATACGGAGAAAGTGTATCTTCTAAGATTGGGATGAGTCTATTATCAATTTCAAAAGCTAATACCTTCTTAGCACGCTTAGCAATTTGCTCAGTTAATGCCCCAATTCCCGGGCCAATTTCAATTGCACAACTTTCTTCAGTTAAATCTGCATAACTTACAATGTTTTCTAGTATATTTGTATCAATTAAGAAATTTTGACCAAAGCTTTTTTTAAAGAAGAAATCGTACTTGGCTAATATTTCTTTCGTTCGACTAGGTGTCGCGATATCCTTCATTATTTTTCCTCCATTAAAACTTTTTTTACTGCTTGCCCAAATTCATCTTTTGATATTTGAAACATTTGCAGTCTTTTCTCTAGTTGCTTACCGTTTGTATAACCTATATTAAGAATTTTACCAAGTTTATCTCGTCTTTCACTTGATGAGGGATGTCCAATTAATCCCGCATCTATTAAATCTTCCTTTGTAATTTCGGATTCAACTTCGATAAATTCCTGCTTAACATGAATTAAAGCATTTCGAATAGATTCTCTAGTAGCATGCTCAATCCCTAATCCCTTTTTTCCTGAACGAACAGCTTCTTCCTTTGGTAAAAACGCATGCTTACATCCTGGTACATGCTCTTTAATAATCGAGCGTATACGTTGACCTGGATAATCAGGATCTGTAAATACGATTACTCCTCGAGTCTCCTGAGCATGCTTTATTAATTTTAGAGTATTCTTATTTATAGCAGAACCACTTGTTTCAATTGTATCTGCATCTACAGCTCTTTTAATTGCTGCCGTATCATCTTTACCTTCAACAACAATGATTTCTTTAATTTTCATTTGTTCCTCCAACCAATACAAGTATATGTAATCATACCATATGGATAATAAAACTTCATACTCTCTTAAAAGTAGTATAAAAAAAAGCAGAAGGACTTATCCTTCTACTTTTTTTCAAACAACGATCTATTTTAAATATATTAACTAATAATACGAATTTTTACAGTACGACGACCAAAATCATAACAATCGTCTTTTGTAGGCATTAAAATATCGATTCTTCTGCCTTTAATTGCTCCACCAGTGTCACCAGCAATAGCAACGCCATATCCTTCAACCCAAACCTTAGATCCTAAAGGAATAACTTTTGGATCAACTGCAATCAGTTTCGTGTTAGGATTTTTACGTACATTAATACCTAATGCTGTTACACCAGACATCCCAGCATCATAAGGTGAATATGCAGTAGCTTCAACATACATTTCTTTTACCTTACTACTTGATTTTGGCGCACTAGATTTTACTAATGCACTTGAAGTTGGTACAGACTTTGTTCCAACTGCAACTACTCGATCAATTGGTTCTTTTAATATCGTTTCATCAACTAGCGTTTTAGAAACTACTTTACCATTTTCTTTAATCAGTTCAAAGTTACGTTTAACAAGTCCTTTTACACCTTCTGAAATGACCGAAGATTCATCTTTATACATAGAAGAATCTTTTTGCTCTTTTTCTTTAAAATCTACAGGCTCTTCCACCACATCGTTGACTTTTTCGACACGGATAACTCGAACTGTATCATTTTGTTTGATCATTTCGCCGGCACCTGGTTCAACTCGGTCAAATTCGTTTAATGTAATGTTCTGCTTTTCTAAAAAGTCAGCGACAGTAGTCGAAGTTGCAAATACTTTTTTAGAAACTCCTCCGTCATTTAATACCATAGGGAATGCTTTTTCGTAAGATACGTTACCATTTTCCTCTAACGGTGTTGACAGTGCAGGCATTATAACATCATCAGGGTTGATATTAATATTTTGTTCCTTTAATAATTCCTTTACCGTTTGAGCAGTTGTCATAATGACTTTTTCTTGCCCATCGATCGTAAGTTTAACAGGTTTCGCTAAATGAACCGTAATATCCATATCATCTGATATTTTCGTTTTGGCTGACGGATATATCTCATCTGCATTCGTAATATTAATATTTTGTTCTTTTAATAATTCAGCCACAGTATTTGCATGTGTTTGAATAACCTGTTCCTTCCCGTCTACCTCAAGAGTTACTTGTTCTTTAAGTCCCTCATATGCTCCTGTACCTACTGATCCAGTGAAAACTAAAGCTCCTGCAAGTTGTACTGCTAGTTTTTTACTACTCCCAAGTCTAGAAAGTAACCTATTCGCGTCTATCACGATTTTACTCCTCCTTTTCGCCTGAGAAAAAAGATTGACTAGCTCCAAACCTATTAACTAGTGCTTCTACTCTACTGAATGTATGTTTACTAGATTTAGAAGTAGAAGAGTTTTCTTTCGACAAATTCTTCAACTCTTCATACGTGAACTGTGACGAATTTTATGTATTCGTACTAGTTCATGAGATCATTTGTTAATCTGAAAAATATTACACGCATTTTCGAAAGTTCGTTTTTGAACTTCCTCAACTGATATGTTTTTTAAACGTGCAATTTCATCAGCAACAAGTGATACATAGCTAGGTTCGTTTCTTTTTCCTCTATACGGATGTGGTGTTAAGTATGGACAATCCGTTTCGATTAATAGATTTTCTAACGGAATCTCTGTCGCCACTTCTTTTGGTTTTTTTGCATTCTTAAATGTAACTGGTCCTCCTAATGAAATATAGAAGTTCATTTTAATACATTCTTTTGCAGTTTCCACACTTCCGCCGAAGCAGTGCATGATGCCACCTACTTCTGATGCATTTTCTTCTTTTAAAATGGTTACAATGTCTTCTGTTGCGTCTCGATTGTGAATGACAATCGGTAGTCCGCATTCTTTTGCTAATTGAATTTGTTTGCGAAATACTTCTTGTTGGATTTCCTTTGGAGATTTATCCCAGTAGTAATCTAATCCAGTTTCACCAATTGCTACTACTTTAGGATGTTTTGATAATTCCTTAATCCATTCAAAATCTTCTTCAGTTGCGTCAATTGCATCAACTGGATGCCAGCCAATAGCTGCATAAAGAAAATCATATTTCTCAATTAATTCCATAGCCTTCGTAATTGTTGGTCGATCAAAGCCAACAACTACTTGATGAACAACTCCTGCTTCTAGTGCTCTACTAATTACTTCTTCAAGGTCTTCCTTGTATTGATCTGCATTTAAATGTACATGTGTATCAAAAAGCATTTTTACTTCCCCTTTGCTCATCTGAGATTTAGTCTAGCATACCGTAAAATTTCTTACCTAACGCACAGTTAACAATTCCGTTACAAAAAGAAACGGTCAAAATTAAGCAATTTCTAATAAATTTTTAAAGATTTTTTAAATTAATTCCATGTTATATCAAGACTTTCTTACTTTTTGTAACTAAATTCAGATAATTTTTTTAGTTTACCATTGTAATCAATCTGTAATATTTTCTTCATATAATGACATTTTCTAACAATAACTTGTTAACAACTGCCATAAATCAACAAATTATTATCATATTTGTGATTCTTACGATATTTTTACAATTTTCTGCACAATACAACAATTATTTCAGTAAAATAAATTAAAAAAGAAAAGTATTTCATGTTAGTTTTTACACGAAATACTTTTCCTAGTAACATTATTTAATAATAGTACCGTTTGGTAATGATTGATCAATTGTTGCAAGTGATAGCTTACCTTCAATACTTCCTGCAAGGATCATCCCTTCGGATAGTTCCCCTCTAAGCTTAACAGGTTTTAAATTCGTTACACAGATCACTTTTCTACCAATTAAGTCTTCTGGTTTATAGTATTCCGCTATACCCGATACAACTTGTCTTGATTCATTCCCTAAATCTAATTGAAGTTTTAGAAGTTTTTTTGCCCCTTTTACTGCACCAGCTTCTTTTACTTCAGCTACCTTTAGTTGAACTTTAAAGAAGTCATCAATTGTAATTTCAGGAACAGTTTCTTCCACTTTCTCTTCTACCACTGGTTTTACAGTATCTTGCATTTGTTCTTTAATATAAGCAACTTCAACTTCTGTCTCTAAACGAGGGAAAATTGGTTCACCTTTTTGTACTCTCGTATCCTCTTGAATTGCTCCAAACTCATTCAAGCTGTCCCATGAAAGAATCTTCTCATCAACTAGTCCTAACTGAGTGAAAATTTTCGCTGGAGTCTGAGTTAAGAAAGGTTTTAGTAAAATCCCAACTTGACGTAAAGATTCAGCTAAATGTGCCATTACCGAAGCTAGTTCTTTTACACGGCTTTCGTCTTTAGCAAGTACCCACGGCTGTGTTTCATCAATGTATTTGTTTGTACGACTAACGAACTGCCAAATATTTGTTAATGCAACTGAAAACTCCATATTTTCCATTGCTGCTTCCACAGTTTCTTTCGTGTTTTTTGCCACTTGTTGAAGGTTTTCATCAAAATCTGTTACTGTTCCATTAACTGCAGGAATATTACCATCAAAATATTTTTGGATCATTGCAATTGTTCGATTTAATAAATTACCTAGATCATTCGCTAAATCAAAATTAATGCGGTCAACGAATCCCTCTGGCGTAAAAATTCCATCTGATCCAAAAGGAACTTCACGTAGTAAGTAGTATCTTAGAGCATCTAAGCCATATCGATCGATTAATACTACTGGATCTACTACATTTCCTTTTGATTTACTCATCTTGCCGTCTTTCATTAATAACCATCCATGAGCAAAGACCTTTTTAGGTAATGGTAAGTCTAATGCCATTAACATAATCGGCCAATAAATCGTATGGAAACGTACAATTTCTTTACCAACTAAATGAACATTCGCTGGCCAATATTTTTTATAGTTCTCTTCATTATCTGAACCATATCCTAACGCTGTAATATAATTAGATAAAGCGTCAATCCAAACATAAATAACGTGTTTAGCATTACCAGGTACTTTTACACCCCAGTCGAATGAAGTACGTGAGACAGCTAAATCCTCTAAACCTGGTTTAATGAAATTGTTAATCATTTCATTTTTTCTTGATTCAGGTTGAATAAATTCTGGGTTTTCTTCATAATACTTCAGTAATCGGTCAGCATATTTACTCATTTTAAAGAAATATGACTCTTCTTTAACTAGCTCTACTGGATGACCGCTGTCCGGACTCTTTCCACCAATAATTTTTCCTTCTTCATTATATAGAGGATCTACAATTTGCGTTTCAGTATAATATGTTTCATCCGGAACAGAATACCAACCCTCATACTCGTCCAAATAAATATCACCTTGATCAAGTAATTGCTTGAAAATCTTTTCAACAATTTCTTTATGTCTGTTTTCTGTCGTACGGATAAAGTCATCATATGAAATATCTAATTTTGTCCATAGGTCCTTAATTCCAACAACGATATCGTCTAGGTATTCTTGAGGCGAGATATTTAATTCCTCAGCTTTTCGTTGAATTTTTTGACCATGTTCATCTGTACCCGTTAAATAAAAAACATCAAAACCTTGAAGTCTTTTATATCTAGCCATTGCATCCCCAGCAACAGTCGTATAAGCATGACCTATATGTAATTTTCCGCTCGGATAATATATTGGGGTTGTAATATAAAAAGTTTTATTACTCATTGACCAAAAATCCTCCTTCAAAAATTTCTAAATATTGACACTAAATTATTCGCATGATTTTGCATTTCATTATAAAATGAAAAATGAGTTATCTGCATATCCCCATCTACTATTACAACTTCATACTTATTTTATAAGTTAAATTTTACACAATAGTAACATCTATTTCTATTATTTCTCATAAATATACATACTTTTTCTCTTTAATTAACCCATTTTGGCACAGTAGCATGATGTAGCTCTGTTTTTTTGGACTACATAGTACATTTATTTTCATAAAAACTTTATATAGGAGGATTAATTATGAAATCTACAGGAATTGTCCGTAAGGTAGACGAGCTTGGCCGTGTAGTAATTCCCATTGAACTTAGAAGAACACTAAATATCACTGAAAGAGACACACTTGAAATATTTGTTCAGGATGATCGAATTATCCTAAAAAAGTATGAACCAAATATGACTTGTATGATGACGGGAGAAATTTCTCAAAATAATCTTGAGGTTGCTGATGGCAAAATTGTTTTAAGTAAAAAAGGCGCAGAGCTTCTAAAATTCGAGATTGAACAATTTATAGCTAATAATAATTAAATTGAAGAGGCTGCCTATTTTAATTGCATTCTCTAAATAAAAAGCAAGTAAAAATGAGTAGAGAATTACAAATAAATAAGACAGCCTAACTTCATTTTTAAACCATATTAAATTTCGTGATATTCCGCGTAGACGTCCCTTTTATTTAATGAACGATCCTTCGCAACAAGTTTTATTGCATCTTTACTTTTTTCATTTTTTTCATTTATGTACAAATCGACATGTTGGTTAATTGATAGTTCCTGCCACCAACACTCCTCATTGTTTTTTACATCTTCTTCAGATGCCCCTTCTAATACAACTACAAACTCTCCACGTACTTCTTCATTCGTTGCCCAGTCTATTGCATCACTAACTGTCCCTCGTAAAAACTCTTCGAACTTCTTTGTTAATTCTCTACAAAGTACAATTTTTCTGTCACCTAATACTTCAAGAATAACGTGTAAAGTTTCTTTTAAACGGTGTGGAGACTCATATAAAATGACTGTACTACGTTGCCCCTTTAACGGTTCCAATTGCTTCTTCTTATCTTTCTTTTGACGTGACAAGAATCCTATGTATAAAAATGAATCGGTAGGTAGCCCAGATGATATTAAAGATGTTAAGGCAGCATTTGCACCTGGTAAAGGGATGACAGAAATACCTTCTTCTAAACAAAGTTTTACAAGTTCATAACCTGGGTCATTTATGCATGGCATTCCTGCATCACTTACTAATCCAATTTTTAATCCTTGTTTCAAGTCTTCTAAAAGCTTTAATCCTGCTTTTTCTTTATTATGCTCATGGTAACTCACTAAAGGTGTTGGTATTTCGAAGTGATTACAAAGCTTTTTCGTGTTACGAGTATCCTCTGCTGCAATATAATCGACTTCTTTTAGTATTCTTACCGCTCTAAACGTCATATCTTCTAAGTTGCCAATAGGTGTTGGTATTAAATAAAGACAGCCTAATTCTTCATTTAAGAAGCTCTTTTGACTTTTAATCATTGCTTGCTCCTCCTCTCATATATCGTTCTTTGTTTTCTCTTGATAATTGCTTAAAAGCGTATTCCGCTTGCATCGCTTCTCTTTTAGTTGGGTACTCCTCAAAAAATATACAATTTACAGGTGTTCTACCTCTCGTATATTTTGCACCCTTTCCATCATTGTGTTGTTTTACTCTACGCTCAATATTAGTTGTATACCCTGCATAGAAAGTTGCATCAGAACATTCTAGTACATATAAATAGTGTTTATGGTCTTCCATATAGAATTTCCTTTAGCTCAGTCGTATACTCGTTATTTTCCTCATATACGTAAATCGGAGGCAAAATTTTAAGGTCTGCCTTACCACCTTTAATACCTTCAATTAGAAGTGTATTTGCTTCCTTACCCATTTTTGGATAGACAAACTGAATTCTTTTCGGCTCAATGCCATGTTTACGCATTGTTGTAACAATATCCAACATACGTCCTGGACGATGAACCATCGCCAATTTTCCACCGTGCTTCAAAAGTTGTTTACTTGCATTGATTACTTCTTCTAAATTCGTTTTAATCTCATGTCTCGCTATTGCATAATGCTCATTCATATTCTGTTCAGAAGTCGGAATATCTTGAAAGTATGGTGGATTACATGTAACAACATCTACAAACTCTCTACCTATTTTATCTGGTGCATTTTTTAAATCGTCATGAATCATTGATACTTTTTCATCTAACTTGTTATATTCAATGCTTCTTTTAGCCATATCATATAAACGCTCTTGTATTTCTACACCTATTATATTTGCTTTAGATCTTCGGTGTAGCATCAATGGAATAACTCCATTTCCAGAGCATAAATCAACAATTGTACCTTTTTGGATCGGGACATATGTAAAATTGGATAAAAGAACTGCATCTAATGAAAATGAAAAAACAGATGGACTTTGAATAATCCTCATATCATCGGTTAATAAGTAATCTAAACGTTCGTCACCTATAAGCATAATTAGTTCCTTTCAAATTCACACCAATATTATCATTTAGCATTACCTAATCGTCTAATAATTAACTAGCAATGCATAAAAAGAAGCTATTCCATTTGGAACCTGCGCGCGATTACCTTTTTAACCAGCTTATTTAATAGCTGTTTTTTAAAAAGGTAATTGCTCGCTTCTTCCGGAATAGCCTACCATTACTTTTTATCAAAGAAGGATAAACAAAACAGACAGTCCTCGCCATGACGTACGCTTCCATAATGGAGATTACAAATATGGAAACCTTCTTGGTACAATCTTGCTAAATTATCATAGCCTTCCCCAAGATCCTTATCCTTTTGTACCTTTTTCTTCTTTGAGTCTTTTATTTGCTCTTTTTCTTCTATACGTTTATTTAGACCTAATCTTTCTCGTAAATGATCATTCTCAATTTTCGTATAGTGGTTTTCTTCTAGTAGCTCAGCAATATATTGTTTTAATTCACTAAGCTGTGTTGATAAATCTTGAATTTGTTCTTCCATATTGGAAAGAGATAAGAATATATTCTTCTTGTCCAATCTTACCACCTCTTAATCTGTGGTTTGTATTGACACGACTCCCTCGTGAATTAAATCATCTAGGGTATACTCCACAACGCGTTCTTTTTTGATCAATTCTACCTGAATAACTCGTTCTAAGATGTTTAATCCTACTACTCTTCCAGGACCTTCTGCTGTTTTGATGATATCCTCTAAGTCTGGAAGTTGTTCTTTTGCAGCCTCATACTCGTCATTTTCATATTTTAAGCAGCACATTAATCGGCCACAAAGTCCTGAAATTTTCGCCGGGTTAAGAGAAAGGTTTTGATCTTTAGCCATTTTAATGGATACTGGTTCAAAATCACCTAAGAACGTTGAACAACACAACATTCTACCGCAAGGCCCAATCCCACCAAGCATTTTAGCTTCATCACGTACGCCTATTTGTCTTAATTCAATTCGAGTACGGAATACAGCAGCTAAATCCTTTACTAATTCCCTAAAGTCTATTCTACCATCTGCTGTAAAATAAAAGATGACTTTATTTCGGTCAAACGTATATTCGACATCAACTAATTTCATATCTAGTTCATGTTGCATAACTTTACTAGAACAAACTTCATAAGCTTCTTTAGCTGATTGTCTATTCTCTTCAACAATCATACGATCATGCTCATCAGCTAATCGCATAACTTTTTTTAACGGAAGGACTACGTCATTTTCTCCGACCTTTTTATTTGGTACAACTACTTTTCCAAATTCAATCCCTCTCACCGTCTCAACGATGACAAAAGTATCTTTAGGGATTGCTAATCCATTTGGATCGAAATAATAGATTTTACCAGCTTTTTTAAAACGTACTCCGACTACTTCGTACACAATCTACAATCCCTCCTGTAGCTCTATAATCATTTGCTCTAAAACCATTAACATATTTGCGTTGGATGTTAATCGCTTTTTAGCAAAAAGGATGATTTCTAAACAAGTGGTTATTTTCTCTAATGAAATACGATTTAATGCTTGTGTCATTAATGGTTCTTCATTTTTAAAAACAACGTTTTGATTTTGCTCAGCATATATATATAGCATATCTTTAAAGGCTAATACAAGCATATCAAGCATCATTTGTAACTGTTCCTTCGTATCAAAATAACGAGAAACATTTTGTTGTATGACTAGAAGACTATCTTTTTTTGTCGTTAATAATGCTTCATATAATTCTATCACTAAATCTCTAGCTTGTGCAAACCATTCTTCTTCAGCAATTTGAAGTGCGACTGCTTCACTATTTGTTAACCTTGCTAATAATGGGACTAAGTTTGATTGGAGCTCGATATTAACTAAATGTTCTTCAAAGTATTTTGTTGGTAATGGATTAAAATGGATTGATTGACAGCGAGATTGTATCGTCGGCAAAATTTGTTGTACTTGTTCAGTTAATAAAAATGCAGTTGTAATTGAGACCGGCTCTTCCAAAAATTTTAATAAAGAATTAGCTGCATTTGTCGTCATTCGATCAGCATGGTCTATTATATAAATTTTTCGATTCGATTCAACAGCTGTTTTAGAGAATTCTTCTTGTAATTGTTGAATTTGATGTTTCTTTATAGAGGCTTCTTCAGGCTCAATTACATAAACATTTGGGTGATTACCAGAATCGACACGCTTACAATTACGACAAGTTCCACAAGGTTTAGCGTCACTTACATTCTCACATAGTAATACTTTTGTGTAGTATAATGCAAGTTCGCGTTTACCAGTTCCTCTTGGACCCTCAAATAGGTAAGCATGAGCTACCCTGTTCTTAATTACTGCATTTTTTAACATTTTTGTAGCAACTGGCTGACGATCGCAAAGTTTCTCCCAAGATGTTTTCATGTTTACACCTACTTATATCTATAAAATAATCAATGATACTTTTTCAATTGTATCTCTTTTTTAAAAATTGTTTTACCAATTACACCAACCTAGTTTTTGGCCTACTTTTATCTATTGGTACAATTAATTTTCAGTTAAGTTCCGAAAATATTCTTTCTTCTATTATACCAGTTCCGTCATGTTATTGTTCATGTAATCAATTTTTGTAAATAATTAAATTTCTTCTATTTTTTCTAAAATGACTTTTAACGTATCATTAAATACTTGATCGACCTGGTTTGATGCATCAATTCGTTTAAAGCGCCATGGTTCTCTCTTCATGATTTCAGCATATCCACTTTGAACTTTTAAATGAAAATCTAGTTCTTCCAAATCCAATCGATTGATTTCTCTCTCATCTGCTTGATGAACTCTATTTAACCCAACTTTAGGGTCTAAATCAAAGTAAATCGTTAAATCAGGCATTAAACCATCGATCGCAAATTGATTGATATTATAAATTTCATCTATTCCGATCCCTCTACCGACACCTTGGTATGCAAGCGAGCTATCTACAAAACGATCACATAGCACGATTTTCCCTTCTTCCAATGCAGGGATTACTTTCTCTGCTAAATGCTGTCTTCTTGCTGCAGCATAAAGTAGTGCCTCCGTACGCTTGTCCATTTCAATATTCTCTGTATCTAAAATAATATTTCTTATACTTTCAGCGATACGTATACCACCTGGTTCGCGAGTGGATATAAAATTTACACTTCTTTTAAGAAGTTCCTCCGAGATCATATTTATAATTGTTGTTTTCCCTGCACCCTCTGGTCCTTCAAATGTAATGAACAAAGATTTCAAGTGTGTTTCCTCCTAAATCAATACTTCAATTTGTAAATTTTTATCTTCAATCAAATTTTGAATCGTCATTCCATATTGATATACATCATGAATATAATCAACATGCTTAGTAGTAACTAGTTCACCTTTTAATAAAATCGGAATTCCTGGTGGATAAGGAACAATATTTTCAGCAGAGATTTCTCCAACCGAATCTGCCAAATCTTTTACCAACTTCCTCTTTTTCTTTAAATCAGCGTAACTATGTAAAACTGTACTCGTAAAATTAGGTACGTTAAGCTTAGGCTGTTTGCTTTCAATATATACCATAGATTCAGTTGCTTTTTTTATACGATTAATAAGGTCACTAAAATCCATTCCTTCATCTAGCGGAAGGATAAACAGAACATGTCCCCAATCTGATAGCTCAGAATAGATTCCCTCATTTTCAAATATTTCCTGTAATTGTTTACCGGTATGTCCTTTTACACTTTTTACGATTACTTTTAGTAAATCTTGTGTATAGCTTATATGACTTGATGAAACAATCTGTATACTAGATAAATCATTAACTTCTTTAATAAATTCGGCAATTTTCTTTTGAAGTATTTTCACTTTATCAATAGAAAATGTTTCGACAAAACTCCTTGCGTAATCTAAGGAAGCCATGATTGGATAAGAAGGACTGCTGCTTTGTAGCATTCTCAGCATTTCTCTTACTTTATCTTTGCAAACAAGTTTTGATTTTATATGTAAGTATGAACCCATCGTCATTGCGGGCAAAGTTTTATGCGCTGACTGTATGACAATATCGGCACCCATAGAGAGCGCATCTTCTGGAAAAGGTGCCCCAATTATAAAATGCGTTCCATGAGCCTCATCCACTATCGTTGGGATCTCCATATTATGGGCAACCTCAATTATATTTTTTAAGTTCTGAGACATTCCAAAATAATTAGGATTTGTTAAAATGATTGCTTTTGCTTTTGGATAATTTTTTATTACATTCATAGATTGCTCAGCGTTTACCCCAAGTGGCTGTCCTAGCTCTTCATCAATATCTAATGGCAAGAATATAGGCTTTGCTCCAGCAAGTAAAAGACCATGAAAAACCGACTTATGACAATTTCGTTGTACCAATACTTCGTCATTTTCGCCACATAACGATAAAATCGCAGCTAGGTTACCTACAGTTGATCCATTTACTAAAAAGAAACTTTCTTCTGCTTTGTATACTTTGGCTAACATTATTTGAGCCTCACTGATCACCTCTGAAGGATAATGTAAGTCATCTAAGCCGTTTAATTCCGTCACATCATAATTTAATATATTTGGTAATCCTAATTCATTTATAAAAGTGTGCTTTCCATTTTTATGACCTGGAACATGTAAAGATATTGTTTCTTCTTTAACAAACTGTTTCAGTGCATTTAGTAATGGCATTTTATTCATCATTAACGCTTCCTTTAATTTCCGCAAATTGTTTGCATGTGTCGTTATACTAGTATATTTTTTGTTAGCTTTTTTAATTTAACATACCTAATATACTTTTCGATAATTTAATACAACTACCTAATTCAAAATCCAATAATTTAGAGACAATATAAAAACCGATTATATTTACAAGTCCTCTCCATTACTTAAAGGCTCAGTCACTAAAGGGGCGACCAAACAGTAATAAATTATGGCAGAGGTACCTGTATATAAAATCGGTCCTTCATTTATATCTTATTTTAACTTACAAAAACTTATTAGACTACTACTATTAGTCTATTACGCTTATACTAAGCTCTAATTCACAATTTCTTCTTTCACCGTACTAATACATCTTAATTTCTCTACAAAGGAATTGTATATAGGTGCATCTGTTTCAGTTTTTACGATTTCCTTTTCACACTCTTCGCATACGAATGCCTCAATAATATGAATGCCATGTTCCTTTTTCTCTTCACAAACTATACATTTTGATAAACTATTCACCTTTATTCCTCCTCTAAGTGTACTTCCAGTGTAATTTACGATTGATTAAACAATTTCGTTTATTATTTAGTTTTGCAAATTAAAAACTTTTTATACAATTTAGGGCCTATTTTTTTGTAATATATGAAAATAGTTCTAATTTTGTGCTCTATATTCTAATTTTTTTTTCTAAATATGATACTACTTTCCTGCTTTGATCTTATTTTTGTTCCTTTTAACTACTAAAAAAGGACTACAATTAGTTTGTAGTCTCAGACTACCGGCTAAACCGATCATATTCTTCGTTACTGCGCGGTGCTCATTATCATACAGGGTAACTCTGTGCCTCGAAAGAACTGCTACTTAAATAAATAGCTTTAAGAGAAGTACCAGTATAATTAGCTTTGTTTGAACATATTGATCAAGTTTCGTATTCTTTAACTTTGATTCTTAATTTTTTTATGTTATATAATACAAAAAAACATCAGCCTAATAGCTGATGTTTTTGGTTACCAGGCGACGTTCTACTCTCACAGGGGGAAACCCCCAACTACCATCGACGCAAAAGAG
>NZ_JBHVQN010000010.1:0-67334 GCF_042886615.1 Gottfriedia sp. NPDC057991 | reverse complement strand
ATTAGTCCGCTCGACTTGCATGTATTAGGCACGCCGCCAGCGTTCGTCCTGAGCCAGGATCAAACTCTCCATAAAAGTTAAGTTTAAATCTTGTAATGCTCAAAAAACTAATAATTGACGTTTACTTCATGTTTTGTTTAGTTTTCAAAGTTCACTTCATCGCTCGTAAGCGACTTTTTAATATTACCATTTCGTAATATAGCCTGTCAACATTTTTTAAAAATTATTTTTAAATTTGTTGAATCAGTTTTTGTTGTCGTTGAAGACAAGAAATAATATAACACGTAATTAAATATAACGTCAACACAAAATTAGATTTTTTTTAAAATCTTTTTCATGGACTAAGTGAACAAGCCTCATATGATTGCGAAAGTAAGGAGTAATGCTGCTTTCACTCTCTACTCCATTATTTAAGTGAATCCTTACATAGCGGTAATCTATCATACACTTCATATAAGATTTTCTTCTTTTGGACCATTTCATTTTTAACTCTTTCATTTAAGTTATGCGATAATAACTCTTTATCTAATTCATATAGCGAACGTATTATGAGCGATTCGATCTCTAATACATGCTCCTTATTTAGAAGCACTCCAAACATAAACACCACTCCATGGTACTTTCATCTTTATACGATTTTAAGAAAATCCCAATTTTATTGTTCAAATACTTTAAACATTTAATCATTTCGTTTTATAGCATACAAGCTTACTAAATCTCATATCCTTTATATAAGAACTTGGACAAGAAAGAAGGCGATTTTATGCTTTTTTACTTTTACATCACTTCAAAAAGAAAATTAAAGCAATTTTCTTTAATTACTATTATTGCATTTTTCACAGCTTGCTTAGTTTATATACAAGCACCTAAAACATTTTCAACTTTTTCAACGAACAAGGGGCCAATGGCAATTTACAAAGGCGATGCCTCCCAAAAAAATGTAGCTCTTACTTTTGATATAAGCTGGGGCGATGAAAATGTACTTAAAGTTTTGGACGTATTACGAAATCAAAAAATTACGAATGCAACTTTTTTCTTATCCGCATCATGGGCAGAGCGACATCCAGAGATCGTTGAAACAATCGTTAAGCAAGGTCACGAGATTGGGACACTAGGGTATCGTTATAAAAGCTACACCCAACTAACTCCAGTTGAAATGCAAAGAGATTTAAATAATTCAGCAGAAGTATTTAATCGTCTAGGCGTAAAGGACGTTAAGTTATTTAGACCACCAAATGGTGAATATAATAAAGAAATTATAAAGCTTGCTGCAAGGAACAATCTTTCTGTGATTCATTGGAGTATTAATACTGAAGACTGGAGAAATCCTGGAACAAATAAAATTGTAAAAAGCGTAGAAAAAAATACTGACCCAGGAGACATCATTTTGCTTCATGCAAGTGATTCGGCACTTCAAACACCAAAAGCACTGCCATTAATTTGGTCCTATTTAAAAGACGAAGGATATAAAAACATAACTGTTTCTCAAATGATATCTAATACTAAAACAAATATTAAAATTGTAAAATAAAAAAGCTAAGAGATATTTCTCTTAGCTTTTTAGTATTTTGTGTAAAGTTAATAACTGATAAGCATTACAAACAAATAACGGTACTAACATTAGAATTAACCATGAAAGATCATTCTGTCTTAATGCAGGAACCCATTCAACGATTGTAACGACAATCATAAAAAATAATGCTGGAATAAACGCCCCTTTGTTTGTTTCTTTCATTTTTATAAAAGAAACAATCAAACTACCTACTAAAAGCACTATTGGGAATATTAAATATACGGTAAAAGCCTCTCCATGTGCATACTCTTTAAATCGAAAATAAGCTAAATCAAATAAAGCGAACACGATTAATACAATTTGAACCGTATTCCATAATGACTTAAATAAGCCTAATCCGAATCTATGTATTGTCAAATATGCAAAGAATCCCATCTGACTTACTGCACTGAATACTAATCCCAATATAAATAAAAATGATACCTCTACTAATAGTTTAATAAATCTGCCATCTTGCACGTAACTTAAATACTCTTTATACCCATAAAGAATACCCGTTATGATTGTTGCGATTCCGCCAACTAGTAATGTTGTTAAAAATAATCGAACCAATTTCCGACTCGTCATTCGTTTCTTAATCCCCCGTTTTCACAAAGCTTCTGCTTTTCTTCAAAATTATCGATTCATATAAAACTTTATTAACTATTTAATCAATATAAATACCCTAATAATTTTAATTCATGTCTAAATATTAGCAATGGTCATATCCATTACTAACAAAAAACAAGCATACAAATTAAAAGGGTATTGTTTATTATTTATTTAATACGATTTTTTCGACTACTTGCTTAGCAATCGACGTATAGATTTTACCAGTTGGGTGATCTTTATCGTATATTGAAGGAGCAAAATCCTCTTCATCCCAATCAGGCTGCTGTAAAGGTAATTGTCCTAATAGAGTTGTTTGAAGCTCTTTTGCAAGCCTTTCTCCTCCACCTTTACCAAAAACATACTCTTTTTCGCCAGTTTTTTCACTTTCAAAATAACTCATATTTTCTACAACACCAATTATTTCATGATTTGTTTTTAATGCCATTACTCCCGCTCTAGCTGCAACAATCGAAGCTGTAGGATGTGGTGTCGTAACAATTATTTCCTTACAAGATGGTAACATGCTATGAACGTCTAACGCTACATCTCCTGTACCAGGTGGTAAATCTAGTAATAAATAATCTAAATCTCCCCATTCAACTTCTGTGAAAAACTGTTGTAGCATTTTACCAAGCATTGGACCTCTCCAAATAATTGGTGAATTATCTTCTACAAAGAATCCCATTGAAATGACCTTTACTCCAAAACGATCAACTGGAATGATGCGTTCACCCCTGATCACAGGTCTAGTCGTAATTCCCATCATATCCGGTACACTAAAGCCATAAATATCAGCATCAATTATACCTACTTTTTTACCTAATCTTGCTAAAGCAACTGCTAAGTTCACAGAAACAGTTGATTTTCCTACTCCACCTTTTCCACTTGCGATTGCTAAAAATTGTACTTTTTTATTATCTAAAAGTGAAAGTGATGAGTTTTCTTGGTTGTCTTCATTAAACTGACTTTTTTCTTCTTCTGTGAATTCAGTAAATCGAATTCCAACTGTATCAGCACCATTTTGCTTTAATAACTGAACAATTTGTGTTTGAATTTGCATTTGTTCAGCTGTGCCCGTTTTCAACAATGCAATTTTAACGCTTACATGTTTCTTCTCTTCTTTTATCGATATTTCTTTAACAGCATCTAATTCTACTAATGATTTATTTATAAATGGCTCATTAATTGTACCTAAAAGTGATAATACTTGTTCATTGGTAAGCATATTTACACCTCGTTATCTTAATATACTAAATAGTATAACACATGTAACATCGTTAGTCCTAAGTAACATTAATAAGTTAGTAAAAATGAAAACCACCGAATAATTCGGCGGTCCTTATCGTAGACGAAGTCCAAAAATATGATTTTCAAGCTAATTGAAAACGTTTGGTCTGTGCGGAGCGGAGTTACCCTAAACGGTAAGCACCGTAAGCAGACGAAGTAAAGAAGAAAACGAGCGTTTACCAATAGTTTGAAACACCGATTAATTCGGCGGTTCATTTTTATCTGTATAGTATCTAATAACCCCTCTATATATAGCTGCAGCAAGTTTATCTTGATATTTTTCATCTCTTAACTGCTGACTTTCTTCATAATTTGATAAAAAGCCAACTTCAACAAGCGCACCTGGTACTTTGGCATATTTCATCAAATAAACATGATTAATAATTTTCGCTAATCGATGAGTATTATTTAGACTTTCTCTTAATTCAGCTTGGACGTATTTTGCAAATCGCTCATTTTCAATTAATGAACCATAAAAGAATGTTTGTGCACCTTTTGAAGATGTTCTTGGTAAAGAGTTTAAATGAATTGATATGTATAAGTCTGCGTTCGATCCATTAATAATTTCTACCCTTTTCCTTAAATCAACGCTTTTTCTTCTACTATATCCTTTCATACCATCCTCTGCTAGATCGTAATCTCCATCTCTTGTCATAATAACCGTTGCGCCTTGACCTTGTAAATAATCCCTTAGTTTATTTGTTATTGATAAAGCAACAACTTTTTCAATAACATCTCCACCTGAGGCACCTCCATCTGGTCCACCATGTCCAGCATCCAAAACAATCACTTTTCCATCTAGAGGTAGTCCTCTAAAATTCCAGGTCTTTGAAGTTTTTTGTAATAAAGGTATACTCAAAATCAAAAAAACAAAGGTTACAATGATAACGATTAAATGCCATCTTTTCATTTTTTCTCCCCCTGATTGTCCTATAAAAAATATATGGGACAACTAGGAAGAATATGCCTTACTTTGATAATCGAAGTTTGTGTCTTCTTTCTCCTTTTACATATCCATCTAACCACCAATTATTTAAAAAAGATTTACATCGATCAAACGGTTCTGTTTGTATATCATCCTTACGACCAAATACAGAAGAATAAAATAAATAAGCTAACCATTCAGATTCTTTAGCTGATCTTCTTTTAACATTCTCGATTGGTTCACCATAAAAACCAAATCGGCTATATCTCGCACCCAATAAGTATGTTTCTACCGCTAACTCTAAACAGTAATCTTCTCTTGCTTTTCTTTGGTTAATGTCTGCGTCTATACAGTAGGAAAATGAATCCTTTAATTGGGCTTTTAATTGCATTATTTTTAGTTCTCTTAATAAGCTCTTTTCAAATGTAATTTGCTTTGCTCTTCTTTTTTCTCGGAAATTTGTTATAAGATTCATGATGAAACCTCCCCGTAGCCATAGTCTAAGACGAAAAGGGGTGCTTCATTCAAAAACTACATACTTAATTTCTTCCATAAAAAAATAATAATTTTCATAAAAAATACAGATTTTAAAAATTGTATTAATTTTGAATTGAAAATGCATTTTTTAAGACTTATAAAGGTCTACTCTTTCTTAAAAAATAAAAAAGAGAGGTCTCAAAAACACTTCCTCCCCTCTTTCATATTTTTAATTATTGAATGATTTCATTCTTTGTAAAAGTAATCCGTCACTTTTTTCATTTTCTCCATATACAAACTGAGGCATATGATATTTTAAATATTGTCCATATTTACTATTCGTGTTTAATACTAATTCATCTACAAAGTAGGCACCACTTTCTACTGTATCCAAAAATAAACTTGCAACTCCTGCATAAACACCACAAGCGACCTGAAGATAGGTTGCATTTGTACCGTAATTAGCGAATGAATCCTTATTGTTCATAACATTATAGATATAGCGCTCTTTATCTTCGTACACAAGTAAAACTCCAACTACGTCCTCTCCTACCAATGGAGCTGTTGAAGGATCTAGAAGCTTTTTATCAAAACCCAATATTTCGTCAGTGTATTTTAAATTATTTCTAATTAGACTTGTTGTATGCTCATTAACACGATACACAAAACCACTTTCTAAGTTGAACAATTTGCCAATAATAAATACTTCTTCATGTGGCATAAGACAACCATAAAAGACTTTTTCCCCCAACGTTACTTTAAATTCAACAGAATAAACATCATCATACAAGAAGATTGGAATATTTTGTTTAACAAACATTGGAAAGCTTGTGACTGCCTCTTCCAGGAAGCAATCTGGGGACCAAGTGGTGTAAATTGTTTCTTTTTGAGCTATTGAAGGGTTTTCATAAAAAGAATTATCATGTTCAACAATATAACATGCAAGAGGTTTTTCGGAAGGGAATTGGTTCATTAAATCGATTGCCATCCATTGCACAATACCAGGATTCATCCCTGAACCAATAATTGCTGTAGTATTTTTAAACTTTCGTTTATTTTCCTCGAAGATACGTAAACGTTCTTTAAGCGGGAAACCGGAACTAATACTTTCATCTCCATCTACTATTTCACTTTCTAAAGCTGTGTTGACATATTTCACACCAAACTCATTACAACAGCGCAACATTTCAACAGAATCTGCTCTAGAAACATCAACTACAATAACTGTATTACTCTCTATGAGATGTTTTTTCATTAAATCAATATTATTAACATTCATTTCATGAAACGTAACGTTTGCTGTTAAGTTAGGAATAATCCTTTCAAAATAAGTTAAATCTTTCTGTTTCAAATCAATTAAATGAAACCTGGCATTTTTCATTATCTGATGAATTGGATCATTATGATCCTTTGCCGCTTTATTGAATATAGAAAGTACTGCCTTTGCCACTCCGCCAGAACTACCTAATAGGGTAATAATCGTATCTTTTTCAAACATATAAACAACTCCATAAATTGGTTTAATATTCGCTATTACTTTACTATATGAACCAATGGAAAAAGTGTTCGGACAAGTATCCTGTCTATGTGATTTATACGATCTACTGGAAAAAAAAAGCCTAACTATAAATAGTTAAAAGCTTTAATTTTATTAACTAGTTTTATCATCGGTTTCTGTTTTTTCTAAAAGCTTCTTTTGTTGTTCCATACAAAATTCTCTAAACTCTTTGCATTCTTCCATACATTCTTGTCTACATCTTTCAATTTCTTCTTCGCGTCTCTTTTCTCTTTCAACTCGTAATTCAAATTCTCTATCTCTTTCTTTTTGATCGATTGGTGCTGTATCAGTTTTTAGAAGTGGTACATCTCCTCTTTGAATTGGTCCGATTCCAAATAGGGAACGCCATTCATTAGGCGTTAAGGAAGCTCGTTCTACCAAAATTGAAAATGCTAATTTAGTTGCAATCGATGCAAATTCTAAGTTAGATGCTTCAAAAACGATCCGATTACCATTTTTTCGTTCCGCTGGAGTGAAGAATTTACGTGTAAATTCATTGTTTAGCTGGATGACTAAAGGATTAATAACAGCTTCATTATACGAATTCCACTGATCCTCATTAAATGTACTTTGAACTATATTTTCGTTCGTATTAAAGAAACTATGAATTCGTCTGATTGCATCACTTGTTCTTTGTGCCTCTGGAGCATAATTACTTGCGGGTACTTGTTGTAATGTGTACGTTGGCTCTGAAAAACCTGCTTTTACACCATCGCCTGTAAACTTCATATAATTATTTACAAATTCATTCGTATTCTTAATCATATCTTCTTCATCTAGTAATTCCTTAAAGTTCAATAACCAATTCATAAAGCGATTGTTACTTACATTTTGGACGATACTATCATCAACCGAATCAATCACTTCTAATAACGGAAGTAAAGGATCATATGGCGGAGTACCAAATAGATCATTACTATTAAAATCTTGTCTTAAATGAATGATATCGCTATAAGGTAAAATTAGTACATTTTTAGTTTTGAATGTGAACTTTAAAAAAATCAAACCCTGATTATTTTCGAGCACTTCAACTTTTGTACATGGAATAGGAAAAATAGCGATTGGATAACCAAAATCATTTCGCTTTATAAATGCAAACGCGTTACTATTTAAGTCAAGCTGAGTTACCATTTTCTCTAGAAGTAATTGCCTAGACATAAATGGATTTGGTTCTTGAAGTACATTAAAAACCCACGGATCGGGGTTAATCTTGCATTCTCTATTATTTTCTCTAACATGCGTTACTTTTAGTTTTCCAATTGCATTGGCTTTAGGTCGAATACATGCCCTGATCACATCATTCTTAAATAGTGTATCGCCTAATGTTAATTGGCCATCCCCTTCATCATTTAATAACTCAAAAGAACTAGTACTTGATTGAAAATTCATTTTGCCCATTATCCAGTCGATCAATCCCAATGTACATCACCCCTAACGTAGATGGCCAAAGGTATAATTTATTAAGGTATATTATTTTATTCTTTTAAAACTCTTCTATGCTACAATTCGCAAATGAATTATTAGAATTTTTTAATTTTTATCATTTTAGAATATGGATATACTATTTAGCTTATTCCAGAAAGCAATCATATACGAAAAGACCCTCACCAAAAGCGCTTGAGGGCCAACTAAAATTTATTTTTAATATCTTTCAACTAAAAGTTGTTTCGATTCAAAGTATAAAACTTGTATAAATTTCTTAGCATTAATACGAGTATGTGTTGATGGAGTCAAGGATACTTGCTTCAATTCACTCATTCTTTGACGAACTGTTTCAAAATCAAAAAATTTTGAAGCATAATTTTCAAATTTGGGGTTCGCAAAATCTGTCAGTCCTATCGATGCCATATGATTTAATGATTGGTAAATTGCTCTACGTACTCGTTGTTCTGAAGATTTCCTTTCACGCTCAACGTCTTCTTGAGAATTTACAATCCCTAGCTTTTTTAAACTGATGTGAATGTATATATCCTTTAATGTAGGAAATCCTGCTTCTAAACCAAAATTTGTTTCATATTCATATAGGTAATTGAGCATATCAAGTAAGTCCTTGCTCCCGTTTTCACCTGCTATGCCAAGTTCCGATAATAGAACCTGTCCCCAATCCGTAATTTTCTTTTTATCAGAAGACATTGGTTTATGTTGATTTATTGAATTTACATCAAAAACATTACTTAATGACTTTTGAATATCAAGAATCGATCGCTCTAATCGAATTCGCTCCAAGACCTTTCTAACGACCGATATCACTTCAATTTTGTTCAATGGCTTAGTAATGTAATATTCAATACCGAGAGAATACGCTTCTCCAATTAATTCTTTAGACTCCACTTGGGAAATCATAATAATTTTCCCTTTGAATGAAGGTCCCATTCTGCGAATTGTTTCTATACCGTCCTGGAGAGGCATTAATAAATCGATAAATAAAATATCAACATGATTTATTTCAAGCGTATTTGCATCTAAAAAAAAGCCGTCTTGCGCCTCACCAACAACTTCACCTAACTCTTCATCTTCTATGATTTGTGATAACATCGATCGGAAGACTTCATCGTCATCTGTGATATAAAAATTCATAAATTCACCCTTTCTAAGACGAGAGCTCCAATTGGTAGTCGGATCGTAAAAATACATTCACTCTCTTTTTGAGAGAGAATAACTTCTCCTCCCAATTCTTCTGCCATTTCTTTGATATAGGATAAACCGATTCCTGTAGATGGTGTTCCATCATCACTATATTTAGACGTAAACCCGGGTTTAAAAATAAGCTTCATATTTTTTGAAGGAACTCCAGGACCATTATCAATAACCTTACATTCAATCCAATCTTGAACTTTTTCTATTGATAAGAGAATTCTCCCTTTATGCTCTATAGCTTCAACTGCGTTCGCAACTAAGTTATTAATAAATGATAGCATTAGGTAAATATGATAGTGCGGATGTTCTCCTTTTATATGAGAAACAAACTCAATTTTCTTTCCTAGCATGCCTGCATATTTTTGATTAATTCGTATAATCATTGTAACTAAATCATTTACACTCATATATTCAGGCAAACTTTCACTTGTAATAAGTTTAGAAAGTCCAGCGAAAATTCTTTGGTTATCCTTTTTTATTTCATGTACCTCTCCTGCGATTCTTAAAGATTTGCTCCCCCATTTTTCAATTGGAACTCCTAGATCCTGTTTATACTTACTCATGTCTCGATATAAATTGTAGGATTCTTTTGTTATTGTTTCGGCATTTTGTAACGTCTTTTTCAAATAAACAGACTCTACATACAAATTAGATAAGTGCATAAGCATATTTTCATTCTCTTTACGAGTTTGTGATTCCTTCAGTTTTAGCTCGTAAAGCTTCATCATATTGATAAATGCTAATACAAAAAAGCTTCTAAACACCGCAATAATAATAATTTTGTTTAACTCTTCTACAGTAAGTGAGGATCCCATTCCATATAGTTGCAGTATTAATTCGATTAAACTAGAAGTGATCTCAATAGTAATACCGAAAATACCTATTAGCAAAGGGGGCTGAAACCGATTTACCTTTAATAAATAAAATAAAACGGAATATGAAAAATAATATAAAAAAGTAGGAAATCTGACCGAAAAAGATGAAGCAAAATTAAAATCTGTCAATACTAACCAATCTAGTCCAACACGGAATATAAAAACAGATATGCCTATTAAAAGCCCTATTACAACAGAATGATAATTCCTAAAATACAATAAAGAAAAGAAAAAAATTGGGGTTCCAAAACTAACGCGAAATATATTATCAAATGGATGAAAGTTCAGTTCACCCGCTATTGGAACAATAACCATAAGTGCAATAACAATCCAGAAATCTTTACCTTGCAGTCCTTTAGATTTCAAATCCGCCACTTCCTGATTTTTGCTACTAGTATATCGCCTTGTTGTTATTAACACAATGATCCTCCATACTACTAAATTTCATAAGAAAATACAGCTTGATGATACAAGCTGTATTTTTTGTTTTTATATAGTGACCAATTCTTTAGTAGCTTTAATAGGTCGATATGCAGGCTCCCACATTGCGTTTCGTACAGCTTGCTCAATATCGTCGTGTACAACTCGAGCTACCCCATCAGCAACTGCTGCTTTTGCTACTTCAATCGCAACTACTTCTGAAATAGTACGTAGATTCTCGATTTGAGGTAGTAATGGTGCACCTAATTTACTTACATCAATCATTTCCGCTACAGCTTCTGCAGCCGCTGCAAACATTCCATCAGTAATAATACTAGCGCGTGAAACATTTGTTCCAAGTCCTAAGCCTGGGAAAATAAGAGCATTATTTGATTGACCAATTACATAAACCGTTTTGTTATATGTTACTGGAGCAAAAGGACTTCCTGTTGCTACCAATGCTCTTCCTTCAGTCCACTTGATTAAATCAGAAGGTTTTGCTTCTGCAAGTGGTGTAGGATTTGACATCGGTAAAATTACAGGTCTTTCAACATGTGCTGCCATATCTTTTACAATCTCTTCTGTGAAAGCACCGGCAACAGTTGAAGTCCCAATTAAGATCGTAGGATGAACTTGGCTTACAACTTCTGCTAGGCTCGCACCTGAATTATTTTCCTCAATTGGGCGAGCATACGGTTGTTGGAAGTCGAACAACCCTTCCATATCCTCTGCAAGCAATCCGTTTCGGTCTATACACCAAAATCTGCGGTTTGCTAATTCGTATGAAAGACCTTCACGTACCATTGCATCACGTACTTGATCTGCGATTCCAATACCAGCCGCTCCTGATCCGAATACAACTACACGATGTTCACTTAATGGAATACCAGATGCATTCACTGCTGCTAGCACAGCGGCAAGTGATACTGCTCCTGTACCTTGAATATCATCATTGAAAGTACAAACATGGTGACGATACTTATCTAATATGTTTCGTGCATTTTTAGAGCTAAAATCCTCCCAATGAAGTAAAGCATTTGGGAATTTTTCTACTGCAGTTCTAACAAATTTATCAATGAACGAATCATATCGACTATCGCGAACGCGAGGATGACGATTTCCAAC
This sequence comes from Gottfriedia sp. NPDC057991, assembly GCF_042886615.1. Lineage (NCBI taxonomy): Bacteria > Bacillati > Bacillota > Bacilli > Caryophanales > Bacillaceae > Gottfriedia > Gottfriedia sp. NPDC057991. The sequence goes on along the minus strand of NZ_JBHVQN010000010.1, from coordinate 55,866 downwards.
ATAAAATGGATTATTTAGTAACTCTTCACGATCAGTACCAACATCTAAAACGACTGGCAATACTCGTGCTGGATCAATACCTGCGGCAGCTGTATATACCGCTAATTTGCCGATTGCGATATTAATACCTCCAACTCCCCAGTCACCAATTCCTAATATTCCTTCACCGTCAGTAATAACGATTAAATCAATTTCATCTGCATTTGCGCCATAATTATCAAATGCTTGTTCAATACCATCTTCTTCATTAATCGATAAATACAAACCACGAGGTCTTCTATATTCATTACTATAACGTTGAATTGCTAAACCAACTGTTGGTGTATAAACAACCGGAAGCATTTCAGGTAAGTGATCAGTTAGGACACGATAAAATAATGTTTCATTACGATCATGTAAAGCTGATAATGCAACATTTTTATGCAAATCAGTAGGTTGTGACGAGAATTGCGCGTAAGCTCGTTTAGCTTGCTCCTCCAGCGTAAGTACAGCTGGCGGTAATAATCCTGTTAAACCTAATTCTTTTCGTTCCTCTTGAGTAAATGCAACTCCTTTATTAAGCATTGGCACACCTAATAATTCGGCACCTCGCAAGGTAGTCTCCACTTCTCCATTCGAACCTACCTTGAATTTATGCATATAATCCCATCCCTTTTCTATCTTTTTATTTTTATCTTTTTTAGTTAAGCAAAAAAGGGCTTTTCGCCCTTCACTTTGTAATAATTAATTGTCAAACTGATTGATTGCGACTGATCTTTCAATGCGCTAGGCCAGAAGCGGCGCTTTAGTTACATACATGGCGGTATAAGCACCGCAAATAGGCAAAGCAACATAGAAAGTGAGCGTTTATCAGTTGTCTGACTGATTTTATTGACGTTCTAAAAGAACTGCACCAGCAATACCAGGGTGAGTCATTTCAAATGGATCTAAAATTAAATCAAGTTCTTCTTCTGATAATACATCATATTTTAAGCAAAGTTCACGAATTGGCTTTCCTGTTAGAATTGCTTCTCTCGCTATTCTCGCAGCAACTTCATAACCGATATGTGGATTAACCGCTGTGATTAGACCAACGCTCTTTTCTACATATTCTTTCATTCTGTCTTCATTTGCTTCAATTCCTTTTAAACAATTATCAGTAAATGCACGGAATCCATTATTCATAATGTTAATTGATTGAAGTAAATTAAATACAAGAACTGGCTCCATAACGTTTAATTCTAATTGTCCCGCTTCAGACGCTAAACAAATTGTATGATCATTACCGATTACTTGGAATGCAATTTGGTTAATTACTTCAGCCATTACAGGATTTACTTTTCCTGGCATAATAGATGAACCCGGTTGACGCGCTGGTAATGAAATTTCCCCAAGACCTGCACGAGGACCAGAAGCCATTAAACGTAAATCGTTTGCTATTTTAGACATATTCATCATACAAACTTTAAGAGCACCAGATACCTCTGTGTAAGCATCAGTATTTTGAGTAGCATCAACCAAATGCTCAGCTCCAACTAGCGATAAGCCACTAATTTCAGCAAGTTGCTTAACAACTAGTTCAATGTAGCGAGGATCTGCATTTAAACCTGTTCCAACTGCTGTAGCTCCCATATTTACCTCATATAAGTGCTGACGAGATTGTTCGATACGTTTTATATCACGTCCAAGTACTCGAGAATATGCTTCGAATTCTTGTCCTAAACGAATTGGTACTGCATCCTGTAAGTGAGTACGGCCCATTTTAATTACATGGTCAAATTCTTTTGCCTTTAAGTCAAATACATCACGCATATAATTCATTGTATTTAATAATTTATCTAACATATTTAAAGTCGCGATATGAATTGCAGTTGGGAATGCATCATTTGTAGACTGCGACATATTTACATGGGTATTTGGACTAATGCAGAAATAGTCACCTTTTTCTTTACCTAGTATTTCAAGCGCACGATTTGCAATAACCTCATTTGCATTCATATTCATTGATGTCCCTGCGCCACCTTGAATAGGATCAACAATGAACTGATCATGCCATTTGCCCTCAATAATTTCTTGAGCTGCCTCTGCAATCGCTTTACCATTTCCCTCATAAAGGCGTTTTGTTTCTACGTTAGCAAGTGCTGCTGCCTTCTTTACAATTGCTAAAGCTTTAATAAGCTCTTCGTGAATTTTATAACCAGTAATAGGAAAGTTCTCAACTGCGCGTAATGTTTGGACACCATAGTAGGCATCTGCTGGAATTTCTTTTTCCCCTAAAAAATCTTTTTCAATGCGTATGTTTGGTTTAATTTCAGTAGCCGCCATTTGTTTTTTCTCCCATCCTTACGCAACTTTTGATTCCTTAATAGAATCAATATATTGTTGCGCCTTCTCTTTATCGTATTCGCCTTCCCATTTCGCCATCGTAATGGCTGCTAACGAGTTTCCTAATACATTTACTGCAGAACGAACCATATCTAAAATACGATCAATACCTGCAATTAATGCGATTCCTTCTAAAGGTAATCCCATTGAACCTAGTGTAGCCAGTACAACTACGAACGATGCACCAGGGACACCGGCCATACCTTTTGATGTAAGCATTAGTACAAATAACAATGTTACTTGCTCCATAAATGACATGTGAATATTGTACATCTGAGCAACAAATAATGCAGCAAGAGCTTGGTAGATCGCTGAGCCCGTTAAGTTAAACGAGTACCCCGTCGGTATAACAAAAGATACAATTGCTTTTGGACAACCCATTTGCTCCATTTTTTTCATAATGTTTGGAAGTACTGCTTCCGAACTTGCTGTTGTAAATGAAAGAATCAACTCTTCCTTTAAAATCTTCATAAGTGTAAAAATATTCGTCCCTGTCATTTTAGCATTAATACCTAAAATAACAATAGCAAAAAATGCCACAGTTATATAAACAGCTAAAACAAGTTTACCAAGTGGTAATAAAGTACTTACACCAAACTTTGCAACTGTTACAGCAATTAACGCGAATACCCCGAATGGAGCAGTTTTCATAACTTGATTTGTAACCCAAAACATCGCTTCTAATACGCCTTCAAAAAATCCAAGAACAGGCTTTCCTTTTTCTCCTATCGCTGCTACTCCTAAACCAAATAGAACAGAGAAGAAAATAATCGGCAATAGATCACCTTGTGCCATTGATTCAAACACATTTTTCGGGAAAATGTGAACGATTGTCTCTGCAAAACCACTTTGTTGTGTTGCCGTTGCCGTTTGTTCATATGCTGAAATATCACCTTTTTGCAGATGACTCATATCTACGCCCTTACCTGGGTGGAATAAATTCGCTGCAAGCAATCCAATTCCAAGCGCAATCGTCGTAATGATTTCAAAATAAAGAAGTGTTTTTCCTCCAAGTTTTCCCAACTTCTTTATATCCCCTACACCTGCTACAGCTACTACAAGAGCTGAAATTACAATTGGCATAACGATCATTTTAATTAAATGAATAAAGATATCACCAATCGGTTGAATATAAGTTATTGCCTTTTCATTTCCGTATACTAAAGCTCCTACAACAATACCTAATATAAGAGCAACAAAGATTTGCGTAGCTAATCCAAATTTCTTCATATAAATCCCCCTTGTTAACGCTTTCAAACATATAAATGAAATACTTAACTAATTTTATATGCAAACCTACAAAACAATACAAAAACCTACAAACACTTTTAAAATAATTATAAAAAGTTTCAAAAAAGCTAAATGATCAGCATTTTGAACAAAGAGGAGACCAAAGGAATGAAATGCATTTAAAATATGAAGAAAAAAGCCGCTTCATTTGGAAATTACTACAGAGTCCATAAACAAAGGAAAGATAATGGTAAAGGAAGAACAGTTAAGGGGAAGGTTTGAAAATAGTGGATATAAAATTACATATGATCAAATAAACCTGCAAAATAAAAAACTCCTGTCCACAAGGTGGAAAGGAGTTTTGAACGTATAAATAAAAATTAACGTTTTGAGAACTGAGGAGCTCTACGTGCACCTTTAAGACCGTATTTTTTACGCTCTTTCATACGTGCATCACGAGTTAATAATCCAGCGCGTTTTAAAGTTCCGCGGTATTCAGGATCAACTTGTAATAATGCTCTAGAGATACCGTGACGAATTGCACCAGCTTGACCAGTGTATCCACCACCGTTAACGTTTACTAAAATATCATAGCTACCTAATGTTTCAGTTGCAACAAGTGGTTGTTTAACAACTTCTCTTAATGCAGCGAATGGGATGTAATCTTCAAAATCACGACCGTTAATGATAACGCGTCCTTCGCCAGGAACTAAACGTACACGAGCTACTGAGCTTTTACGACGTCCTGTGCCATAGTATTGTACTTGTGCCATGTGAATGCCCTCCTTTTATAATTATCCGCGAAGTTCGTAAACTTCTGGTTTTTGTGCTTGGTGTGGATGCTCGTTACCAGCATACACGTGTAACTTTTTACTTTGAGCACGTCCAAGACGTCCTTTTGGAAGCATACCTTTAACAGCTAACTCAAGCATTTTAACTGGATAGTTAGTACGCATTTCTAAAGCTGTACGCTCTTTTAAACCACCAGCATACATAGTATGACGGTAGTAAATTTTATTGTTTAATTTGTTTCCTGTTAATTCAACTTTCTCAGCATTGATGATGATTACGTTATCACCTGTATCAACGTGTGGTGTGAAAGTTGGTTTGTGCTTACCGCGAAGTAAAGTAGCTACTTCAGTTGCAAGACGACCTAAAGTTTTTCCTTCAGCGTCTACAACGAACCACTTACGTTCAACTTCGCTAGCTTTTGCCATATAAGTTGTGCGCATTCTATTTTCCTCCTAATACAATATACATAAAGTAAAATTGTTTTTATTGTTTATCTTTAACACGACTGGTTCCGGGGCTAATCGTGGTTCTTAAAACAATACCGTATTTAATATTAAACTTTATACCTTCTAATGTCAAGCAAATGTTACACCAGGATTAGTTGTTATAATCAACTTTCCATAAAAACAGACCATTAGCCGGTGAAGTCTTGCCAGCCTTGGCTCGTTCATGTGCTAATAATGCGTTTTTAACACTTTTTACATCGCGTTTTCCTTGCCCCACTTCAATTAATGTTCCAACAATTATTCTAACCATATTATAAAGAAAACCATTTCCTTCAAGAGCGATGACAATCCCTTGATCTGTTTTACTAATACTTCCTTTATAAATCGTTCGTACTTTGTCCTTTATATCCGTATTTGATGCACAAAAGGAACTAAAATCATGTGTACCTAGTAAACAATCTAATGCTTCTTGCATTTTAACAATATTTAGGTCAAAAGGGAAAAAATAATGATGGTTTCTAGAAAAAACATTTTCGTCTTTTTCATTCCAAATAAAATAACGGTATTCTTTTCGAACGACGTCAAATCTTGAATGAAAATTATCATCAACGATCTCTACAAATTTAACATTAATATCTTTAGGCAATTGTGCATTTAATGCCCTCTTCCATTGCTCTGGCTGAAGCGCATAGTCACTATCAAAATGAATTACTTGTCCTATTGCGTGTACCCCTGTATCTGTTCTACCAGATGCGTGGATTCTTATTGGGTTACCTTTGTGCATTTTTGTCAGAACCGTCTCAATATCCGTTTGGACTGTTCTCTTATTAGGTTGAACTTGGTAGCCATTAAATAGTGTGCCATCATATGAAATTATACATTTAATTCGATTCATAACTTATCTCCATTACTTACGTAAAAACAATAATAGTAAAAATAATATCAGTAATACAACAAAGCATGCTGTATCCCGTAAATGCCACTTCATAACACGAAACTTTGATCTTCCATCTCCACCTTGGTAACCTCTAGCTTCCATCGCAACTGCTAAGTCTTCGGCCCGTTTAAATGAATGAATAAATAATGGCACAAGTAAAGAGACCAATGCCTTTAACCTATCTTTTATAGGTCCTGAAGAGAAATCCACTCCTCGGGACGATTGTGCCTTCATAATCTTCTCAGTCTCTTCCATAAGCGTTGGAATAAATCGTAGGGAAATTGACATCATTAAAGCCATTTCATGCACAGGTAGACCAAGCCTTTTAAATGGGTTAAATAATGACTCAAGACCATCGGTAATTTCGATCGGATTTGTTGTTAATGTCAGTAAAGTAGTAATTGAAACTAAAAGAAAAAATCTTAATGATATATAAATACCTTGAATAATTCCTTCTTTATGAATATCGACCCATCCAAAATGATAAATTAGTGGTCCCTCTTTATTTGTAAAAACATGCAATAAAAACGTAAACACTGCGATCAGCCAGATAGCTCTTAATCCTTTTAAATAATAATTAAAAGGTACTTTTGATAGCAATACTGCTACAATTGAAAATAAAAATAAAATACCGTATGTTATAAAGTTATTTGCAAAGAAAACGATACAAATAAAAATGAACATTGTAAGAAGTTTTGCTCTAGCATCTAGACGATGAATTAGTGAATCGATTGGAATATATTTTCCGATAATTAGACTATTCATTTTGTTTCCCCATTATAAAGATTCGCTATATAATTAGCGAGTTGTTCGATTGTTAGACTTGTAGCTTTTTCATTAATGCCTAATTTTTGATTTAGTTCTTGATGGAATTTTAAAGAAAGTGGAATTTGTAATCCAATTTCCTCTAGTTCCTTTTCATAAGAGAACACCTCTAAAGGGCTTCCTTTTAAATACGTAGTCCCTTTTTGAAGTACATGGATCGTATCAGCATATCTCGCTGCATCTTCCATGCTATGCGTCACCAAAATGATCGTCAGGCCTTTTTCTTTATGCAATTGGTAAAACATATCCATTAACGTCTTTTGACCACTAGGATCAAGTCCAGCAGTTGGTTCATCCAATACTAAAACTTCTGGTTCCATTGCTAAAACACCTGCAATAGCAACCCTTCTCATTTGACCACCACTTAATTCAAATGGTGACTTCAATAAATATTCTTCACTTAAGCCTACTTTTTCAATTAAATCTTTAGCTCTTTTTTTTGCTTCATCTTCAGATACACCAAAATTCATTGGACCAAAGCAAATATCTTTCTCTACAGTCTCTTCAAATAATTGCTGCTCAGGAAACTGAAAAACTAATCCTACTTTTTTTCTTAATGATTTTAAATTCTTGTTTTTCTTATCTGATAAAAGGGTAATATCGTCTATTTTAGCGATGCCCTCTGTTGGTTGTAAGAGGCCATTTAAATGTTGCAGAAAAGTAGATTTACCTGAGCCTGTGTGACCAATTACAGCATAATATGACCCATCAGGTATCGTAACATCAATATTATAAAGAGCACGATGCTCGAAAGGTGTTTTCGGCTGATAAGTATAGCCTACTTTTTCAAAAGTAATTTGCATAATTCGCTCACCAAGCTTTCTTGCTCTAGATGGTCTTGTCTCAACGGTAAACCTTTTTCGATTAATAAACTAGAAAGGTTATTTGTAAAAGGAGATGCTAATCCAAGCGACTCTAAAGAAAACTCTGTTTTTAAGAGCTCTTCTGGAGTTACGCTTTGAATTAAATGACCATCATGCATAATTAAAATACGGTCTGCATGTATTGCTTCTTCTATATCATGAGTAATTGAAATAACAGTCATATTAATATCTTTATGTAAATCACGAATTGTTTCGATTACTTCTTTTCTACCGAAGGGATCTAACATCGATGTAGCTTCATCTAATATTAATATACTTGGTTGAATTGCTAATGCTCCTGCTATTGCTACTCTTTGTTTTTGGCCACCAGAAAGAGAGTGTGGCTCATGGAGTACAAATTCGTTCATATTGACGATATTTAAAACTTCCTCAATTCGACGATCCATTTCTTTTTTCTCAATCCCATGGTTTTCTAATCCAAATGCAATATCATCTATTACTGTCGTACCTACAAACTGATTATCAGGATTTTGAAATACCATCGCTATTTTCTTTCGAACGTCCCAAATTGTTTCTTCTGATAAGCTAATTTCCTCATCAATCACGATTTGGCCTTCTTCAGGTAATATCAGTCCATTTAAAAGTTTAGCTAATGTTGACTTTCCTGATCCGTTTCGACCTACAATAGCGATCCATTCATTTTCTTTTATATTAAATGATACAGAATGAACTGCATTTGATTGTGCCTGTGGGTATTTAAAAGATATGTTATCTACTTTAATACTATCTTTTCTCATTTGTTCACCTATAATTTTTCATGTTTATAGATATATAATAGTCTAAAAGTAAACAGAAAAAAAGGGCAACGACATGTTTACAAGAAACGTCGAGCCCTTTTGTATTCGAATATTAAACTAATTCGATAACAACCATTGGTGCTGCGTCTCCACGACGAGGACCAATTTTTGCGATACGAGTGTATCCACCTTGACGCTCAGTGTAACGAGGAGCGATGTCAGCAAATAATTTTTGTAAAGCGTCTTGACCGTTTTCAGCGTTAGCAACTTCATTACGGATGTAAGCAGCAGCTAGACGACGAGCGTGTAAGTCTCCACGTTTACCTAAAGTAATCATTTTTTCAACAACTGAACGTAACTCCTTCGCACGAGTTTCAGTTGTTTGAATACGTTCGTTGATAATTAAATCAGTAGTTAAGTCACGTAACATAGCTTTACGTTGTGAGCTTGTACGTCCTAATTTTCTGTATCCCATTTCTAGTTCCCTCCTTTGTAAGTAGTATCAAAATTGGGTCATATAGACATGAAGAGAACGCCTCTCCCTTTATCGAAGCTACAATCAGTCTTCTTTACGTAGGCCTAGACCTAACTCTTCTAACTTATGTTTTACTTCTTCTAAAGACTTACGACCTAAGTTACGTACTTTCATCATGTCTTCTTCTGTCTTATTCGCAAGCTCTTGTACAGTATTAATACCAGCTCGCTTTAAGCAGTTATATGAACGAACAGAAAGATCAAGTTCTTCAATCGTCATTTCAAGGACTTTATCTTTTTGATCTTCTTCTTTTTCGACCATGATTTCTGCATTTTTAGCTTCGTCAGTTAAACCTACAAAAATGTTTAAGTGTTCAGTTAGAATTTTTGAACCTAGTGCGATAGCATCCTTTGGTCCAATACTTCCGTCAGTCCAAACATCAAGTGTTAACTTATCGAAATTTGAAACCTGTCCCACACGTGTATTTTCAACTTGGTATGTGACACGAGACACTGGAGTGTAAATCGAGTCGATAGGAATAACACCTATTGCTTGATCCTCTCTTTTGTTACCATCTGCAGGGATGTATCCACGTCCACGTCTAGCAGTTAGACGCATACGTAAATGAGCATCTTTAGCAAGAGTTGCAATATGAAGATCTGGATTTAGAACTTCAACATCGCTATCATGCGTAATATCGGCTGCAGTAATTGGCCCCTCACCGCGCACATCAATTTCTAATGTTTTTTCTTCGTCCGAATAAATTTTCAGAGCAAGCTTTTTAACATTAAGGATAATTGTTGTAACGTCTTCTACAACACCTTCAACTGTAGAGAACTCATGTAACACGCCATCAATTTGAATAGCAGTTACAGCGGCACCAGGAAGTGAGGATAAAAGGATACGACGTAAGGAGTTACCTAGCGTTGTACCATATCCACGCTCAAGTGGTTCAATAACGAATTTACCATATTTGGAATCGTCACTGATCTCAACCGTTTCGATTTTCGGCTTTTCGATTTCAATCATTTTTTAAACCCTCCTTCAAAACGTCGAAACAATCGGTTAGACCATGCTAACCGAAAGTCCCTATTAGGCAGTTCCTAATTGTGCACAACAAGAGATGTCTGTTAATATTTGCCAAACATATATCATAATCCATTATAGACATTTTTTGAAAATTTATACAGACAAATTATACACGACGACGTTTTGGTGGACGGCATCCGTTATGTGGAACTGGAGTAACGTCTCTGATAGCAGTTACTTCAAGACCAGCAGCTTGAAGAGCACGGATAGCAGCCTCACGACCAGCACCCGGACCTTTAACAGTTACGTCAAGAGTTTTTAAACCGTGTTCCATAGAAGTTTTAGCAGCAGTTTCAGCAGCCATTTGTGCAGCGAATGGAGTAGATTTACGAGATCCTTTGAAACCTAATGATCCAGCGCTTGACCATGAAATTGCGTTACCATGAACATCAGTGATTGTTACGATTGTGTTATTGAAAGTTGAACGAATATGAGCTGTACCAGCTTCAATATTCTTTTTCACACGACGTTTACGTACATTTGTTTTACGTGCCATGTTGAATACCCTCCTTTACTTAAAAAATATTATTTCTTCTTGTTCGCTACTGTACGGCGTGGGCCTTTACGAGTACGAGCATTGTTTTTAGTGTTTTGACCACGAACAGGTAAGTTACGACGGTGGCGAATACCACGATATGAACCAATTTCGATTAGACGTTTAATGTTTAAAGAAACTTCACGACGAAGATCCCCTTCAACTTTCAACTTATCGATTAATTCACGAATTTTACCTAATTCTTCTTCTGTTAAATCACGTACACGAGTGTCTTCTGAAATACCAGCTTCAGCTAAGATTTTTTCAGAAGTAGCACGACCGATTCCGTATACATAAGTTAAAGAAACAACCACGCGTTTGTCGCGAGGAATATCTACACCAGCAATACGAGCCATTCTAGTGCACCTCCTTCTTTATTAACCTTGTTTTTGTTTATGTTTTGGATTTTCACAAATTACCATTACTTTACCACGTCTGCGGATAACTTTACATTTTTCACAGATTGGTTTTACTGATGGTCTCACTTTCATGATTTCAACCTCCTTGTAGATTACGGAGTGCATATTTATTATTTAAAACGGTACGTAATACGGCCACGAGTTAAATCATATGGAGATAGTTCTACAGTAACCTTGTCACCTGGAAGAATACGAATGAAGTTCATACGAATTTTACCAGAAACGTGTGCAAGAACGACATGACCATTTTCCAATTCAACTTTGAACATCGCATTCGGAAGTGTTTCCGTAACAGTACCTTCAATTTCAATTACATCATCTTTCGCCATTAGGGCATTCTCCTTTCTTCAAATCAGTAGCTTGCTTGTAGGCAAACATACGCTTAGGAACATTAAGCCAAAGTGCTCTGATATGTTGGAGATTTTTTGGCCTACTAAAGACCTATTTATATCGATCGTTCCAAGCAAAGCTATGTTTAAGCTTTTATAACAGTATCAGTTTTGACGAAACAACAATACGTCATACACATGGAACGACGATCTTATCGTTCAATTATTAAACTAACTCTTTTAAAAGATTATCAATGTCATTGAAAACTTTGTTAATCTCTTGTTCACCTTCAATTGTTTTTACATAACCAAGATTATTGTAGAAATCAAGTAAAGGTTGAGTTTGTTTGATATTTACTTCAAGGCGATTTGCAACTGTTTCTTCATTATCATCCGCACGTTGATAAAGTTCTCCGCCACATTTTGGGCAAACACCCTCTTCAACAGGTGGATTGAAAATTAAATGATAAGTTGCTCCACACTCTTTGCAAATACGACGACCTGTTAAACGTTCAATTAAAAGTTGTTGGTCTACATGAATGTTTAACACGAAGTCAATTTTACGATTCATTACTTTCAAAGTATCTTCTAGTGCTTCAGCCTGCGCAACTGTTCTAGGAAAACCATCCAATAAGAAACCGTTTTGGCAATCATCTTTTGCTAATCGTTCACGTACAATACCAATTGTTACCTCATCGGGTACAAGATGACCTTGATCCATAAACGATTTTGCTTGAAGACCTAGTTCTGTGCCGTCTTTAATCGCTGCACGGAACATATCGCCAGTAGATATATGAGGAATGCCGTATTTTTCGACAATTTTCTCAGCTTGTGTGCCTTTGCCTGCACCAGGAAGCCCCATAAGAATTAAATTCATGGTTAATCCTCCTCAAAATTAGGTGAGCAATAGGGAATTATGCATTTCCCTATGCTCGTTCTTTAATAAAGCCTTTGTAGTTTCTCTTAACAAGCTGACTTTCTAATTGTTTCATTGTTTCAAGCGCAACTCCGACTACGATTAGTAAACTTGTTCCTCCAATTTGAGCTGAAGGTGGTAAGTTCGCAATTTTACCAAATACAATTGGTAATAAAGCGATGACAGCTAAGAAAATTGCTCCTACGAAAGTTAAACGATATAAGACTTTAATGATATATTCTTGAGTGCTCTTACCTGGGCGAATACCCGGGATGTAGCCACCTTGCTTCTGAAGATTTTCAGCCATTTGCTCTGGATTAGCCTGAACAAAAGTATAAAAATATGTGAATGCAATGATCAAGATTAAATAAAATGCCATTCCCCATGGATTGTTATACGTAAAATGTGTTTTAATCCATTCAGTTACATTGTTACTTGGTAAGAACGATGCAATTGTTGATGGAGTAATTAAAAATGAAACAGCGAAGATTACCGGAATAACCCCAGCGCCATTTACTTTTAATGGCAAGTGAGTAGATTGTCCTCCGACATAGCTATTATTACCATTGTTTCGTTTAGCATATTGAATTGGAATTTTACGATTAGCTTGTTGAATGTAAATTACAGCTACGATTACTAATAGTAAAACTAAAACCACTAAGCCAACTTTCACGATGTTTAAGAATAGCGCGTCACCAGCACCTTTAAATTGTTGCTGATAGACTTGGCTCATTGTATTAGGTATAGCAGCAACTATACCGCCAAAGATGATAACTGATATACCGTTCCCTACACCTTTAGCAGTAATCTGCTCACCTAACCACAATAAGAAAGATGTTCCAGCTGTTAGTACAATTGCTATATAAAGATAGGTTGACCAACCTGGATTTTCAATTAACATTCCGCCAGTAATATTGTTCATACTGATTGATAATCCAATTGCTTCTACAAAACCAAGAATAATTGTGATGTATCTAGTCAGTTGAGTCAATTTACGTCGACCAATCTCACCTTGCTTCGACCATTCAGTTAACTTCGGAACAACGTCCATTTGAAGTAACTGAATAATGATTGAAGCAGTAATGTACGGCATTATACCCATTGCAAAAATCGAGAACTGTTTAAGAGCTCCTCCACCAAATGTGTTTAGAACCCCAAAGATGCTTGAACTATCTTGAGATGCTAATACATCGGCGTTGACGTTTGGAACAGGTATAAACGTTCCAATACGAAATACAATTAACATTAATAACGTAAAGAATATTTTTTTTCTAATATCTGCAATGCGCATAAAGTTGGAGATTGTCCGGAACATTTTAGATCACCTCAGCATTTCCACCAGCTGCTTCGATTGCCTCTACTGCAGAAGATGAGAACTTGTGAGCTTTAACAGTAAGTTTAACTTCTAACTTACCTTTACCTAAAATCTTAATACCAGCTAATTCTTTACGAACAATACCAGTTTCGATCAGTAACTCAGGAGTTACTTCAGTTCCGTTTTCGAAGCGATTTAACGTTTCAACATTAACGATTGCGTAATCTTTACGGTTGATGTTAGTGAAACCACGTTTTGGTAAACGACGGAATAAAGGAGTTTGACCACCTTCAAATCCAAGACGAACACCGCCACCTGAACGAGCGTTTTGTCCTTTATGACCTTTACCTGCAGTTTTACCAGTACCTGAACCAATACCACGACCGATACGTTTAGATACTTTACGAGAACCTTCTGTAGGTTTTAATTCATGAAGTTTCATTAGGGCACCTCCTTACTTATTCATGTTCAATTAAATTTCTTTTACAGATACAAGGTGAGAAACTTTGTTAATCATCCCACGCATTGCAGCGTTATCTTCTTTAACAACAGTTTGGTTTGTTTTAGTAATTCCTAAAGCACGAACTGTTGCGATTTGATCTTGTTTACGACCAATAACACTACGAGTAAGGGTAATTTCTAACTGTTTAGCCATCGTTATCCCTCCTTATTAACCTAGTAATTCTTCTACAGATTTACCACGTAATTTAGCAACTTCATCCGCACGTTTTAAGTTACTTAATCCTTCGATAGTAGCACGTACAATGTTTACCGGTGTGTTTGAGCCAAGAGATTTAGATAAAATATCATGTACTCCAGCAAGTTCTAATACCGCACGAACAGGACCTCCTGCGATAACTCCAGTACCTTCAGAAGCAGGTTTTAAGAATACTTCACCAGCTCCAAAACGACCAGTAATTACGTGAGGAATTGTAGTTCCAACGATTGGTACATTAATTAGATTTTTCTTAGCATCTTCAACAGCTTTACGAATAGCATCAGGTACTTCTTGAGCTTTACCAGTACCAAAACCTACATGACCGTTTTTGTCACCAACAACTACTAATGCTGAAAAGCGGAAACGACGTCCACCTTTTACAACTTTAGCAACACGGTTGATCGTAACTAAGCGTTCTTCAAGCTCTAATTTATTAGGATCAATGCGACGCATGTATGTCCCTCCTTCTTTTATTAAAATTGTAAACCAGCTTCACGAGCAGCTTCAGCTAAAGCTTTTACGCGACCATGATATAAGTAACCACCGCGGTCGAATACAACTTCTGTAACACCTTTTTCAGTAGCGCGTTTAGCAACTAAACCACCCACTAATGATGCTGCATCGATATTACCAGTACCATTTAAAGTTAATTCTTTATCTAAAGTTGATGCACTTGCTAATGTTACACCATTAACATCATCAATGATTTGAGCATAGATATGGTTGTTTGAACGGTAAACGTTTAAACGTGGACGTTCTTGAGTACCAGATAATTTAGTACGAACACGAGCATGTCTTTTTTTACGTACTGCATTTTTATCAGCCTTAAAGATCATCTTGGTCACTCCTTTCTCTTATCTAGTTATCGATTACTTCGCAGTTTTACCTTCTTTACGACGAACCATTTCGCCTTCGTAACGAATACCTTTACCTTTGTAAGGCTCTGGTGGACGTACTTGACGGATGTAAGCAGCAAGAGCGCCTACACGTTCTTTGTCGATACCTTTAATACTGATTTTAGTATTTGAAGGTACTTCGATTTCAACACCATTTTCAGGAGTGATCTCAACTGGGTGAGAATAACCAACAGCTAGAACAAGTTTGTCACCTGTTTTAGTTGCACGGTAACCAACCCCAACTAATTCAAGGTTACGAGCATAACCATTAGTTACACCTTCAACCATGTTTCCTAAGATAGCACGAGTTGTACCATGAAGAGCACGGTGCTCTTTGTTATCAGTTGGACGTGCAACTGTTAATACGTTCTCGTTAACTTCGATTGTCATATCAGGGCTAAAAGTACGAGTTAACTCACCTTTAGGTCCTTTTACAGTAATAGTATTGTTGTTATTAGTAAGAGTAACTCCAGCAGGAATTACAAGTTCTTTTTTACCAACACGAGACATTCACTACACCTCCATTCTCTCTGTGTTTTATTACCAAATGTATGCTAAGATTTCGCCACCAGTTTTTGCTTGACGAGCTTCTTTATCTGTCATTACACCTTTAGATGTTGAAACAATAGCAACACCTAAACCGTTAAGTACGCGAGGTACTTCGTCAGCTTTCGCGTATACACGTAAGCCAGGCTTAGAGATTCTTTTTAATCCAGTGATAACACGTTCGTTGTTCACACCATATTTTAAGAAAATACGGATGATACCTTGTTTATCATCTTCAATGTACTCAACGTCACGGATGAAACCTTCACGTTTTAGAATTTCAGCAACTTCTTTCTTTAGGTTAGAACCTGGGAATTCTAATTTCTCGTGACGTACCATGTTCGCATTACGAATGCGAGTAAGCATATCTGCAATAGGATCTGTCATGACCATGTTCAGATAACCTCCTTCCTAATATCTATAGAATTACCAACTAGCTTTTTTAACGCCAGGGATTTGTCCTTTATAAGCAAGTTCACGGAAACAAATACGGCAAAGTTTAAATTTACGTAATACTGAGTGTGGACGTCCGCAACGTTCGCAACGTGTATACTCTTGTACTTTAAATTTCTGAGCACGCTTTTGTTTCGCAATCATTGATTTTTTAGCCACGTTTTCGCCTCCTCTTCTTTAGCGCTGGCTTTCATTATTTTTGAAAAGGCATTCCAAATAATGTTAGCATTTCACGAGCTTCTTCATCAGTATTTGCAGTAGTTACAATAACGATGTCCATACCACGTACTTTGTTTACTTTATCATAATCAATCTCTGGGAAGATTAATTGCTCTTTAACACCTAAAGTGTAGTTTCCACGGCCATCGAATGACTTTTTAGAGATCCCACGGAAGTCACGTACACGAGGTAAAGTTACAGCAACTAATTTTTCAAAGAATTCGTACATACGCTCACCACGTAATGTTACCTTAGCACCGATAGGCATTCCTTCACGAAGACGGAATTGAGCGATAGATTTTTTAGCTCTAGTTACAACAGGTTTTTGACCTGCGATTAAAGTTAGTTCCTCAACAGCAGTATCTAATGCTTTTGAATTTGAAACAGCCTCACCAACACCCATGTTGATGACGATCTTTTCAATTTTTGGCACTTGCATAACTGATTTATAGTTAAACTTGCTCACTAGAGCAGGAGTGATTTCATTTTGATATTTCTCGACTAGGCGGTTCATTCAGTTGACCTCCTTTCATAAATTTCTATTATTTATCAAGTAATTCGCCTGATTTTTTTGCAATACGTACTTTTTTACCATCCACTAATTGGTAACCTACGCGTGTAGGTACTCCCGTTTTTGGATCTAATGCCATAACATTAGAAACATGGATTGGTGCTTCTTTCTCGATGATGCCACCTTGTGGGTTAGCTTGAGTAGGTTTTGAGTGTTTTTTAATGATGTTAACACCTTCAACTAGTACGCGGTTATTCTTTGGAAAAGCAGCAAGGATAACACCTTGTTTTCCTTTGTCTTTACCAGAGATAACTTGAACTTTATCACCTTTTTTTACATGCATCTTCTTCGTGCACCTCCTTAATAAGGCTTTCTGAAGTATTTATTAAAGTACATTAATTAAAGTACTTCTGGAGCTAATGATACGATTTTCATGAAGTTGCTATCACGTAATTCACGTGCAACTGGTCCGAAAATACGAGTACCACGTGGGCTCTTATCATCTTTAATGATAACAGCTGCGTTTTCATCAAATTTGATGTAAGTACCGTCTGGACGACGAACACCGCGTTTCGTACGAACGATAACAGCTTTAACTACATCACCTTTTTTAACAACGCCACCTGGTGTTGCTTGTTTTACTGTACATACGATGATATCACCGATGTTTGCAGTTTTACGGCCTGAACCACCTAATACTTTAATAGTAAGTAATTCACGTGCACCTGAATTGTCAGCAACTTTTAAACGAGTTTCTTGTTGGATCATGTCAAATTGACCTCCTTTCGGATTAAGAATGATATCCGATCATCTATTAGATAATAACAGCTTCTTCTACGATTTCAACTAAACGGAAACGTTTTGTAGCTGATAATGGACGAGTCTCCATGATTTTTACGATATCGCCAACTTTTGCAGCGTTTAGCTCATCGTGCGTTTTATATTTTTTAGAATATTTAACGCGTTTTCCGTATAGTTTATGTGTTTTATAAGTTTCAACTACAACAGTAATTGTCTTATCCATCTTATCAGAAACTACACGTCCTGTGTAAACTTTACGTTGGTTACGTTCGCTCACTGTGCAAACCTCCCCTCATTATTAATTATTAGAGTTAATTTCTCTTTCACGTACTACAGTTTTCATACGAGCAATACCTTTACGAACCTCACGAATACGCGCAGTGTTCTCTAATTGTCCTGTAGCTAATTGGAAACGAAGGTTGAATAACTCTTCTTTAAGAGATTTCACTTTTAATTCAATTTCAGCAGTAGTAAGATCGCGAATCTCATTAGTTTTCATTAGAATCACCACCATTGTCTTCGCGTTTTACGAATTTACATTTAACTGGTAATTTGTGAGCTGCTAAGCGAAGTGCTTCACGAGCTACCTCTTCAGATACACCAGCGATTTCGAACATAATTTTGCCAGGTTTAACAACTGCAACCCAACCTTCTGGAGCACCTTTACCGCTACCCATACGAACCTCAAGAGGTTTAGCTGTGTAAGGCTTAGAAGGGAAGATCTTAATCCATACTTTACCGCCACGTTTCATGTAACGAGTCATTGCACGACGCGCTGCTTCAATTTGACGGTTAGTAATCCAAGAAGCTTCAGTTGATTGTAAACCGAATTCACCGAATGCAATTTCAGTACCACCTTTGGCACGTCCACGCATTTTTCCACGATGCTCTCTTCTATATTTAACACGTTTAGGCATTAACATAATTAATTTCCTCCTTCCTCAGAAGCTTTCTTTTTTGTAGGAAGAACTTCACCTTTGTAAATCCATACTTTTACGCCAAGTTTACCGTATGTTGTATCTGCTTCTGCAGTTGCATAGTCGATGTCTGCACGTAATGTATGAAGTGGCACTGTACCTTCGCTATATGATTCAGAACGAGCGATATCTGCTCCGCCAAGACGACCAGAAACTTGTGTTTTGATTCCTAAAGCACCAGCACGCATAGTACGTTGTAGTACTTGCTTTTGAGCACGACGGAAAGAAACACGGTTTTCTAATTGACGAGCGATGTTTTCTGCTACTAATTTAGCATCAAGATCTGCTCTTTTAATTTCGATGATATTGATATGAACACGTTTGCCAGTAAGGTTGTTTAAAGCTTTACGAAGAGCTTCAACTTCTGAACCACCTTTACCGATTACCATACCTGGTTTTGCAGTGTGAACAGTGATGTTTACACGGTTTGCAGCTCTTTCGATTTCTACTTTAGAAACAGCAGAATCTTTTAAGCGAGTGCTGATGTACTCACGAATTTTGATGTCTTCATGTAAAAGATCAGCGTAATCTTTTTCAGCGTACCATTTAGATTCCCAATCTTTAATAATACCAACACGAAGTCCGACTGGATTTACCTTTTGTCCCATCGATTATCCCTCCTTCTTCTCTGATACCACGATTGTAATGTGGCTTGTGCGTTTGTTGATTGCGCTAGCACGTCCTTGTGCACGAGGGCGGAAACGTTTTAAAGTAGCACCTTCATCAACGAATACTTTTTCGATGTATAAGTTATTAACATCCATATCATAGTTATGCTCTGCGTTAGCAATAGCAGATTTTAATAATTTTTCTACAACAGGAGAAGCAGTTTTTGGTGTGTGTCGAAGGATTGCGATCGCTTCGCCAACTTGTTTACCTCGGATTAAATCGACTACTAGACGAACTTTACGAGGAGCGATACGAACTGTTCTCAGTACAGCTTTAGCTTGCATTGGAGTGCCTCCTCTCATTATCTTCTAGTTTTCTTGTCATCCGCATCGTGACCTTTGTAAGTACGAGTTGGAGCAAATTCACCAAGTTTGTGACCTACCATATCTTCCGATACATATACAGGTACGTGTTTACGACCATCGTATACTGCAATAGTATGTCCGATAAATTGTGGGAAAATAGTCGAACGACGTGACCAAGTTTTAACAACTTGCTTAGAGTCAGTTTCGTTTAATTTCTCAACTTTAACTAATAAGTGATCATCAATAAATGGACCTTTTTTTAGGCTGCGTCCCATTGTGGTACCTCCCTTCGTGATTGACCTACGGTTCTAGTGAACCGTAGCACAATCGCGTTATTTTTTACGACGACGAACGATAAACTTGTCTGACGCTTTGTTTTTCTTACGAGTTTTGTAACCAAGAGTTGGTTTACCCCATGGAGACATTGGTGATTTACGTCCGATTGGAGAGCGTCCTTCACCACCACCGTGTGGGTGATCAACTGGGTTCATTACAGATCCACGTACAGTTGGGCGTTTACCCATCCAACGAGAACGACCAGCTTTACCGATGTTAATAAGTTCGTGTTGTTCATTACCTACTTGACCTACTGTCGCGCGGCAAGTAGCTAAAACCATACGTACTTCACCAGAGTTTAAACGAACAAGTACATAACGATCTTCTTTACCTAATACTTGAGCAGAAGTACCAGCTGAACGTACTAATTGTCCTCCACGACCTGGTTTTAACTCGATGTTGTGGATTGTAGTACCTACTGGAATATTTGCAAGTGGTAAAGCGTTACCTACTTTAATATCAGCTTCAGGACCTGAAACGATTTCCATTCCTACTACTAAGTTTTTAGGAGCTAGAATGTAACGTTTTTCTCCATCAGCGTAGTTGATTAACGCAATGTTTGCAGAACGGTTTGGATCGTACTCGATTGTAGCAACGCGTCCTGGTATACCATCTTTATCTCGTTTGAAATCGATGATACGGTATTGACGTTTGTGTCCACCACCTTGGTGACGAACAGTAATTTTACCTTGGTTGTTACGGCCAGCTTTTTTGCTAAGTGGAGCTAGTAATGATTTTTCTGGTTTATCAGTAGTGATCTCAGCAAAATCATTAGTAGTCATACCACGGCGACCGTTAGTGGTTGGTTTATACTTTTTGATTCCCATCGTAATTTCCCTCCTTTTCTAGTAGTTAGTATTAAACGCCTTCGAATAATGTGATTTCTTGGCTATCAGCAGTTAATTTAACGATTGCTTTTCTACGACGGTTAGTGTAACCAGCATGTTTACCCATACGTTTAAACTTACCTTTGTAGTTCATTACGTTAACTTTTTCTACTTTAACACCGAAGATTGCTTCAACAGCATCTTTAACTTCAGTTTTGTTAGCTCTTACATCTACTTCAAAAGTGTATTTTTTTTCAGCGATTGCTTCCATAGAAGCTTCAGTGATAACTGGGCGTTTGATAATATCACGAGGATCCTTCATTACGCAAGCACCTCCTCTACTTTTTCCACCGCAGCTTTAGTCATGATTAATGTATCATGATGTAAAACGTCGATTACGTTTACTTCATTTGCTGCAAGAACTGTAATTCCAGGAATATTGCGAGCAGATAAAGCTACGTTTTCATTTAAATCAGCTGTTACGATTAAAACTTTCTTAGCAACTGATAAGCCAGTTAATACAGTAACCATATCTTTTGTTTTTGGTGCGTTTAACGCTAAATCTTCAAGAACTAGCATGCTTTGCTCTAATACTTTAGTAGATAAAGCAGATTTAATCGCTAAGCGACGTACCTTTTTAGGTAATTTATAAGAATATGATCTTGGAGCTGGACCGAATACGATACCACCACCACGCCATTGTGGAGAACGGATTGAACCTTGACGAGCACGGCCAGTTCCTTTTTGTCTCCATGGTTTACGACCACCACCACGCACTTCAGAACGTGTTTTAACTTTGTGAGTACCTTGACGTAAAGATGCACGTTGCATCATTACAGCATCAAATAAAGCGTGTTCGTTCGGAGCGATTCCGAATACAGCATCAGCTAATTCGATTTCACCTACTTGAGCACCTGTTTGATTAAACATAGTAACTTTAGGCATTTTATTTCCTCCTTTCTTCTAAATTAATTATTTAGATTTAACCGCAGTACGGATTGTTACGTAAGATTTTTTAGAACCTGGTACGTTACCTTTTACTAAAAGTAAGTTACGTTCAACGTCAACTTTAACGATTTGTAGGTTTTGTACAGTTACTTTTTCTCCACCCATTTGACCAGGTAAAGCTTTGTTTTTGAATACACGGTTCGGAGCAACAGGACCCATTGAACCTGGACGACGGTGGTAACGAGAACCGTGAGACATTGGTCCACGAGATTGTCCGTGGCGCTTAATGCTACCTTGGAATCCTTTACCTTTTGAAGTTCCAGTTACATCAACGATGTCACCATTTGCAAAAATATCTACTTTGACTTCTTGACCAACTTCATAAGCTGATACATCAGCGTTGCGAAGTTCACGAACGAAGCGCTTAGGTGCAGTGTTTGCCTTAGCAGAGTGCCCTTTTTCTGGTTTGTTAGCTAATTTTTCACGTTTGTCAGCGAAACCGATTTGGATAGCTTCGTAGCCATCAGTTTCAGTAGTTTTCTTTTGTAAAACCACGTTTGGAGTAGCTTCGATTACAGTTACTGGAATTAACTCGCCATTTTCAGCAAATACTTGTGTCATACCGATCTTTTTCCCTAAGATTCCTTTAGTCATAAGTCACACCTCCTGAATTTATATATAATTTTATTAAAGTTTGATTTCAATATCAACGCCAGATGGTAAATCTAGTCTCATTAATGAATCAACTGTTTGTGGAGTTGGATTCACGATATCGATTAAACGTTTGTGAGTGCGCATTTCGAATTGCTCACGAGAATCTTTGTATTTATGAACCGCACGAAGGATCGTGTAAATTGATTTCTCAGTTGGTAACGGAATCGGACCAGATACAGAAGCACCAGAACGTTTCGCTGTTTCAACGATTTTCTCTGCAGATTGATCTAAAATACGGTGATCATAAGCTTTTAAACGAATACGAATTTTTTCTTTTGCCATAATTTTCCCTCCTTTTTCGCCTATTTAAATAATAGACATACTCCGTGGAAATTTCCTTACACTCGCCATGGCAAAGCGGCCGGGTGTATCAGCAACCTTCCACTTCTACGCAGTCAAAGACCAACATCATCTATTATACATAAAAAATAATGCTATTGCAAGCATTTGTTATAAGTTTAAATAAATAATGTTCTCGTCGTCTTCAGTACTTAGTTATTATATTATCTTCAATTATTAAAATCAAGCAAGAATCGGTTTTAAAGCATATTTTAAATATTTCCAATTTACTTATAAAAAAAAAGCTTAGAAGAATAGATCTTCTAAGCTTTTAAGTTTAATTATTCAACGATTGTAGCAACTACACCAGCGCCTACAGTACGTCCACCCTCACGGATAGAGAACTTAGTTCCTTCTTCAACAGCGATTGCGTTGATTAACTCAACAGTCATTTCGATGTTGTCGCCAGGCATAACCATTTCAACGCCTTCTGGTAATTGGATGATTCCAGTTACGTCAGTTGTACGGAAATAGAATTGTGGACGGTAGTTAGCGAAGAATGGAGTGTGACGTCCACCTTCTTCTTTAGATAAAACGTAAACTTCAGCTTTGAACTTAGTGTGTTGTTTAACTGAACCTGGTTTAGCTAAAACTTGACCACGTTGGATATCGTCACGAGCAACCCCACGAAGAAGTGCACCGATGTTATCTCCAGCTTCTGCTTGGTCAAGAAGTTTACGGAACATTTCAACACCTGTTACAGTAGTTGTTTTTGGCTCTTCAGTGAAACCGATGATTTCGATTACTTCACCAACTTTAACTACTCCACGCTCAACACGACCAGTAGCTACTGTTCCACGACCAGTGATTGAGAATACATCCTCAACTGGCATTAAGAAAGGCTTGTCAGTTTCACGAGCTGGTGTTGGGATGTAAGAATCAACTTCAGCCATTAATTCATGAATTTTAGCTTCCCACTCAGCATCTCCTTCAAGAGCTTTAAGAGCAGAACCTTTGATTACTGGAATATCGTCGCCTGGGAATTCGTACTCTGATAAAAGATCACGGATTTCCATTTCAACTAATTCAAGTAATTCTTCGTCGTCAACCATGTCACATTTGTTCATGAATACTACGATGTAAGGTACACCTACTTGACGAGATAAAAGAATGTGCTCACGAGTTTGAGGCATTGGACCATCAGCAGCAGATACTACTAAGATACCGCCGTCCATTTGAGCAGCACCAGTGATCATGTTTTTAACATAGTCAGCGTGACCTGGGCAGTCAACGTGTGCATAGTGACGAGTTTCTGTTTCGTACTCAACGTGTGCAGTAGAGATTGTGATTCCACGCTCTCTTTCTTCTGGAGCTCCGTCGATTTGATCGTAAGCACGAGCTTCAGCTCCACCTACTTTAGCTAATACAGTTGTAATAGCAGCAGTTAATGTTGTTTTACCATGGTCAACGTGTCCGATTGTACCAATGTTAACGTGTGGTTTTACACGTTCGAATTTAGCTTTACCCATTGTAAAAATCCTCCTTATAATTAAGAAAATTAATTTTTAGTTTTATTATTATGCCATAAAGGGGCGAGTCCCCTTTATAGCTAACATAAATAGTTATACATGATGAGAACTAAATAATCAATTACTCACCTTTATATTTTTTGATAATTTCTTCAGAAATTGATTTTGGTACATCTTCGTAATGGTCAAATACCATTGAGAACGTTCCACGACCTTGAGTGTTAGAACGTAATGAAGTTGCATAACCAAACATTTCAGAAAGTGGTACCATTGCACGTACTACTTGAGCGTTTCCGCGAGCTTCCATACCTTCAACGCGTCCACGACGAGAAGTGATATCACCCATGATATCTCCTAAGTATTCCTCAGGTATAACAACTTCTACTTTCATAAGTGGTTCAAGTAGAACTGGGTTACATTTCTTAACAGCATTTTTAAGAGCTAATGATGCTGCTACTTTAAATGCCATCTCATTCGAGTCAACATCATGGTATGAACCGTCAAAAAGACGAGCTTTAATGTCGATTAGTGGGAATCCAGCTAATACACCATTTTTAAGAGAATCTTCAAGACCTGCAGCAACTGCTGGGATGTATTCACGAGGAACAACACCACCAACGATACCGTTTTCAAACTCAAAGCCTTTTCCTTCTTCGTTTGGTGAGAATTCAATCCAAACGTGACCGAATTGTCCACGTCCACCTGATTGACGAACGAATTTACCTTCTACTTGTGCAGAAGAACGGAAAGTTTCACGGTATGCTACTTGAGGAGCACCTACGTTAGCTTCAACTTTGAATTCACGACGCATACGGTCAACGATGATGTCAAGGTGAAGTTCACCCATACCACCGATGATTGTTTGACCAGTTTCTTGATCTGTATGTGCACGGAATGTTGGATCTTCTTCTGTTAATTTTGTTAATGCTTGACCCATTTTATCTTGGTCAGCCTTAGATTTTGGTTCGATTGCAATGTGAATAACTGGTTCTGGGAATTCCATAGACTCAAGAATAACTAAATTCTTTTCATCACATAGAGTATCTCCAGTTGTAGTGTCTTTAAGACCTACTGCAGCAGCGATATCTCCAGCAAATACTTTCGAAATCTCTTGACGAGAGTTAGCATGCATTTGTAGGATACGTCCTACACGCTCACGCTTACCTTTTGTAGAGTTTTGAACGTATGAACCAGATTCTAACGTACCAGCGTATACACGGAAGAACGTTAATTTACCAACATAAGGATCAGTCATGATTTTGAATGCTAAAGCAGCGAAAGGCTCGTCATCACTTGAAGGAACAACCTTTTCTTCATCAGTATCAGGAATAGTTCCCATAATTGCTGGTACATCTAATGGTGATGGTAAGTAGTCAATTACTGCATCAAGCATTAATTGAACACCTTTGTTTTTGAAAGCAGAACCACATACTACTGGGAAGAATTGAACTGAACAAGTCGCTGTACGAATTGCAGCTTTTAATTCTGCAAGTGTGATTTCTTCACCTTCAAGATATTTCATCATTAATTCTTCATCTAGCTCAGCTACCGCTTCGATTAAACGACCACGGTACTCTTCAGCTAGTTCTTGATATTCTTCTGGAATTTCGATAGTTTCAATGTCAGTTCCTAAGTCATTATTGTACTTAATTGCTTTCATTTCAACTAGGTCAACAATACCCCAGAAGTTATCTTCAGCACCCATCGCTAATTGAATTGGGTGTGCGTTAGCTTGTAAACGGTCATGTAACGTACCTACAGAGTATAAGAAATCCGCGCCGATTTTATCCATTTTGTTAACGAATACTACACGTGGAACTCCGTAAGTAGTTGCTTGGCGCCAAACTGTTTCAGTTTGAGGCTCAACACCAGATTGAGCATCAAGTACTGCTACTGCGCCATCAAGTACACGTAGTGAACGTTCAACTTCTACAGTGAAGTCTACGTGACCTGGAGTATCAATGATATTTACACGGTGGTTATTCCACTGAGCTGTTGTAGCAGCAGATGTGATTGTGATACCACGCTCTTGCTCCTGCTCCATCCAGTCCATTTGTGAAGCTCCTTCATGAGTTTCACCAATTTTGTGAATACGACCTGTGTAATAAAGGATACGCTCTGTTGTTGTTGTTTTACCAGCATCAATGTGAGCCATGATCCCGATATTACGAGTGTTATTTAAGGAGAACTCTCTAGTCATCAGGGTTCTTTCTCCCTTCCAGTATTAGTTAGGATTTTTTAGTACAAGAAAAAGTTATTCCCATACATACTTCATGTTATTAAGTTAAGCAAGCACTACAAGCAAGGAACTATTATGTCATCCTAAATTATGTAATCCGACGTTCACCTATTTAATCTAGCATGCTAAATTAGAAATAGGTGAACGACTTAACCAACATTCATTATGTGCAGAAATAACTAAATTGCTTTTAATCTTACCAACGGTAGTGAGCAAACGCTTTGTTCGCTTCTGCCATTTTGTGTGTATCTTCACGTTTCTTAACTGCAGAACCTGAGTTGTTAGCTGCATCAAGAATTTCATTAGCTAAACGCTCTTCCATCGTTTTTTCTCCACGAAGACGAGCATAGTTAACTAACCAGCGAAGACCTAAAGTTGTACGGCGTTCAGGGCGAACCTCAACTGGTACTTGGTAGTTTGAACCACCCACACGACGAGCTCTAACTTCTAGAACTGGCATGATATTTTTAAGAGCTGCTTCGAATACTTCCATTGGTTCTTTACCAGAACGTTCTTGGATTAATTCAAATGCTCCGTATAAGATAGCTTGAGACTTTCCTCTTTTTCCGTCAATCATCATTTTGTTGATTAAACGAGAAACTAATTTTGAATTATAAAGTGGATCTGGCAATACATCTCTTTTTGCAACAGGACCTTTACGTGGCATGTTATTTCCTCCTTTCGGCTAGTTGTTATTTATTACTTCTTAGCTGCTTTTGGTCTCTTAGTTCCATATTTAGAACGACCTTGCATACGTTTGTCAACACCTGCAGTATCTAATGCACCACGAACGATATGGTAACGTACCCCCGGTAAATCTTTTACACGTCCACCACGGATAAGAACAACACTGTGCTCTTGTAAGTTGTGTCCGATACCTGGGATATAAGCAGTTACCTCGATTTGGTTAGTTAAACGTACACGAGCATATTTACGTAATGCTGAGTTCGGTTTCTTTGGAGTCATTGTACCAACACGAGTACAAACACCACGTTTTTGTGGAGCTGATAAATCAGTTGATTTTTTCTTTAATGAGTTGAAACCTTTATTTAATGCTGGTGATTTTGATTTCCATACTTTAGAAGTACGTCCATTACGCACTAACTGGTTAATAGTAGGCATGAGTTTTCCTCCCTTCAAATATTTATAAGACCACACATCCAGGTGGTTCATTATTAGTTGAAAACAAAGTTTTTGCAAGAAGGAAGGAATCTTCCTTCTCACAAAAACAGTTTTAAACTTGTATATTCCTAAATTAGCCCCGGATCTAACCTGCTTAGATTAGCAGTGCTATTGTCTAGGAGCAACCTTGAATATCTTATCATTTTTCATCAAATGATGTCAACTCAAGTTTTAAATTATTTTAAGATTATTTTTCAACTAATACTTCTTCGTTCATTTCAACTGATTCAGTTAAACCTTTAACAAGATCTACTTTACGGTATCTGTTCATACCCGTACCAGCTGGAACCAACTTACCTATAATAACATTCTCTTTTAATCCTAGCAACTCATCACGTTTTCCTTTAATCGCAGCGTCTGTTAATACACGCGTTGTTTCTTGGAATGATGCAGCAGACAAGAATGAGTCTGTTTCTAATGATGCTTTTGTAATACCTAGTAATAATGGGCGTGCAGTAGCTGGTTGTTTACCTGCAAATAAAGCTTCTTTATTCGCTTCAGTAAACTGGTGTAGTTCTAATAATGTACCAGGTAGTAAAGTAGTCTCACCTGCATCCATTACACGAACTTTCTTCAGCATTTGACGTACCATTACCTCTACGTGCTTATCGCCAATTTCTACCCCTTGCATACGGTATACTTTTTGTACTTCACGTAGTAAGTATTCTTGAACAGCATTTGTACCTTTTACTTTTAACAGTTCTTTCGGATCGATTGAACCTTCTGTCATTACTTGACCACGTTCAATTGATTCACCTTCTTGAACCTTTAGTCTTGCGCCATAAGGAACTGGGTAGTTTCTAGATTCAACTGAGCCTTGAACAATAATTTCTTGTTTATCTTTAGCGTCAGTAGAAATTGAAATAATACCATCAATTTCAGAAATAACTGCTTGACCTTTAGGATTACGCGCTTCAAATAGCTCTTGAATACGAGGTAAACCTTGAGTGATATCGTCTCCTGCTACCCCACCTGTATGGAATGTACGCATCGTTAACTGTGTACCTGGTTCACCGATTGATTGTGCAGCGATAATACCTACTGCCTCTCCAACTTCAACCTCAGCACCTGTAGCTAAGTTACGGCCATAACATTTTTTACATACTCCATGGTTAGTATTACATGTAAACGCAGAACGAATATTAACTTCTTCAATACCTGCATCGATAATTTCACGAGCTAAGTCTTCTGTAATTAAATCGTTCTCTTGAGCAAGTAATACACCTGTTTCTGGGTGGCGTATAGTTGAACGTAAATGACGACCAACTAAACGATCGTATAATCCTTCAATAATTTCGTTACCTTCTTTGATTGCTTTTACATGTAAGCCACGGTCAGTACCACAATCATCTTGACGAACGATTACATCCTGTGCAACGTCAACAAGACGACGAGTTAGGTAACCTGAATCGGCTGTTTTAAGTGCTGTATCGGCAAGACCTTTACGTGCACCGTGTGTAGAGATGAAGTATTCAAGTACCGTTAGACCTTCACGGAATGAAGACTTGATTGGTAACTCGATAATACGACCAGCCGGATTGGCCATCAGACCACGCATACCTGCAAGCTGAGTGAAGTTTGATGCGTTACCACGTGCACCAGAGTCACTCATCATAAAGATTGGGTTACGTTTATTTAGGGAAGCCATCAGTTTGCCTTGAATTACATCCTTTGCATCACTCCAAATTGCGATTACACGATCGTAACGCTCTTCTTCTGTGATTAAACCACGACGGAATTGTTTTAGTACTTTATCTACTTTTTCTTGAGCTTCAGCAATAATTAATTGCTTTTCAGGTAAAACGATGATATCGGATACACCAACTGTAATACCAGCTTTAGTAGAGTGTCTAAACCCAAGATCCTTCATGCGGTCTAGCATTTTTGACGTTTCAGTAATTTTGAAACGTTTAAATACTTCTGCGATGATATTTCCAAGTATTTTCTTTTTGAAAGGAGAAATTTCTTCTCTACTTTCAATAATTTCTTTAATATTCGAACCTTTAGCTACAAAATACATCTGAGGAGTTTCCTTCTCAAGGTTACTCTGAGTAGGCTCATTAATATATGGGAACGAAGTAGGTAAGATTTCATTGAAGATTAACTTACCAACCGTTGTGATTAATAATGAATTATTTTGTTCTTCAGTAAATGTTTCGTTATTTAATGAATTTGCTGCAACAGCAACACGAGAATGTAAATGTACATAACCATTTTGGTATGCAATTAACGCTTCATTAATATCTTTAAATACCATACCTTCACCGACAGCGCCTGCACGCTCAAGAGTTAAGTAATAGTTACCTAATACCATATCTTGAGATGGTGTAACTACTGGTTTACCATCTTTAGGGTTCAGGATGTTTTGTGCTGCAAGCATTAGGATACGTGCTTCTGCTTGTGCTTCACTTGATAACGGTACGTGAACAGCCATTTGGTCACCATCAAAATCGGCATTGTATGCAGTACATACAAGTGGATGTAGACGGATTGCGCGGCCTTCTACTAATGTAGGTTCGAACGCTTGGATACCAAGTCTGTGCAGAGTTGGGGCACGGTTTAGTAACACCGGATGCTCACGAATAACTGATTCTAAAACATCCCAAATCTCAGGGTGTAAACGCTCAATTTTACGTTTCGCAGACTTAATGTTATGTGCTAATCCACGTTCTACTAATTCTTTCATCACGAATGGTTTGAATAATTCAATAGCCATTTCTTTAGGTAATCCACATTGATACATTTGTAAGTTTGGTCCTACAACGATAACCGAACGGCCAGAGTAGTCAACACGTTTACCTAGTAAGTTTTGACGGAAACGCCCTTGCTTACCTTTAAGCATGTGAGAAAGAGATTTCAATGGACGGTTACCTGGTCCAGTAACTGGACGGCCACGGCGACCATTGTCAATTAACGCATCAACTGCTTCTTGAAGCATACGTTTTTCATTTTGTACGATGATGCTTGGTGCACCAAGGTCTAATAAACGTTTTAAACGGTTGTTACGGTTAATTACACGACGATATAAATCGTTTAGATCTGAAGTTGCAAAACGTCCACCATCTAATTGAACCATTGGTCGTAATTCAGGTGGGATTACTGGTAGCACATCTAAGATCATCCAAGAAGGCTCATTACCAGAGTTACGGAATGCTTCTAAAACCTCTAAACGTTTAATTGCTCTTGTACGACGTTGACCTTGAGCAGTTTTCAACTCTTCTTTTAATGAATCAACATCTTTTACAAGATTAATATCGCTTAATAGTTTTTTAATCGCTTCAGCACCCATAGACGCTTGGAAAGTTTGACCGTAACGCTCACGATAAGCACGGAACTCTTTCTCAGAAAGCAATTGTTTCTTTTCTAAAGGAGTATCTCCAGCTTCTGTTACTACGTAAGAAGCAAAGTAGATTACTTCTTCCAGAGCACGAGGGGACATGTCTAAAACAAGCCCCATTCGGCTTGGAATACCTTTGAAATACCAAATATGTGATACTGGTGCAGCTAATTCGATGTGACCCATACGCTCACGACGTACTTTTGCACGAGTTACTTCAACTCCACAACGATCACAAACTACACCTTTATAACGTACACGTTTATATTTTCCGCAATGACATTCCCAATCTTTCGTAGGACCGAAAATGCGTTCACAGAAAAGACCATCTTTTTCAGGTTTTAATGTACGGTAGTTAATTGTTTCAGGTTTTTTAATTTCCCCGTATGACCACGAGCGAATTTTGTCAGGCGATGCAAGTCCGATCTTCATATACTCGAAATTATTTACATCTATCAAGGGGCCTACCTCCCTTTCTGTCCTAAGGTTTTACCCTATATAATACTTATTCTTTTACGTATTCCATATCCATCGCTAAATGTTCTGATGCTTGATCATCATCTTCAGTATCGCGCATTTCGATTTCTTGATCTGTAGCAGACATCATTTTAACATCCATACCTAGAGATTGTAATTCCTTAATCAATACTTTGAATGATTCTGGAACTCCTGGTTCTGGTACATTTTCACCTTTAACGATTGCTTCATATGTTTTCACACGGCCAACAACGTCATCAGATTTAACTGTTAAGATCTCTTGTAATGTATAAGCAGCACCGTATGCTTCAAGTGCCCAAACCTCCATCTCACCAAAACGCTGTCCACCAAATTGTGCTTTACCACCAAGTGGTTGTTGCGTAACAAGTGAGTATGGTCCTGTTGAACGAGCATGTAACTTATCGTCAACCATGTGTGCAAGTTTGATCATATACATGACACCTACAGAAACACGGTTATCGAAAGGCTCACCACTACGTCCATCATATAGTACAGTTTTTGCATCACGTGCCATACCAGCTTCTTCAATTGTTCCCCAAACATCTTCCTCACGTGCTCCGTCAAATACTGGAGAAGCAACATGAACCCCAAGATATCTAGCAGCCATACCTAAGTGTAGCTCTAATACCTGACCGATGTTCATACGAGAAGGTACCCCTAACGGGTTTAACATGATATCAACTGGCGTTCCATCAGGCAAGAATGGCATATCTTCTTCTGGTAAAATTCTAGAGATAACCCCTTTGTTACCATGTCGTCCAGCCATTTTATCCCCTTCAGAGATTTTACGTTTCTGAACGATATAAGCACGAACAAGTTGGTTTACTCCTGGTGGTAATTCATCTCCGTTTTCACGAGTGAATACTTTCACATCAAGAATAATCCCGCCTCCACCGTGTGGAACACGTAATGATGTATCACGAACTTCACGAGCTTTTTCACCGAAGATTGCGTGTAGAAGACGTTCTTCAGCAGTTAATTCAGTAACCCCTTTAGGCGTTACTTTACCAACTAATAAATCTCCATCTTTTACTTCTGCACCAATTCGGATAATTCCACGCTCATCAAGATTTTTAAGTGCATCTTCTCCAACGTTTGGAATATCACGAGTGATTTCTTCAGGTCCTAATTTTGTATCACGAGCTTCTGACTCATATTCTTCAATATGAACTGAAGTGTAAACATCTTCTTTAACTAGTCGGCGACTCATAATGATCGCATCCTCGTAGTTGTAACCATCCCATGTCATGAATGCTACTAATACGTTACGTCCTAGAGCTAATTCACCTTTTTCCATTGAAGGTCCATCTGCAAGAATTTCGCCTCTTACTACTTCATCACCAACACTTACGATTGGGCGTTGGTTATAACAAGTACCTTGGTTAGAACGTACGAATTTTAACATACGATATTTATCAAGGTCACCTTTAACTTTTTGTCCATCTACATCTAAATAGCGACGTACCCAAACTTCTTTTGCTTCAACACGTTCAACGATACCTGGGTGTTTACAAATTACTGCAGCACCTGAGTCTTTTGCTGAAACGTATTCCATACCTGTACCTACGATTGGAGATTCAGGGTTTAATAACGGAACTGCTTGACGTTGCATGTTCGCTCCCATTAGGGCACGGTTCGAGTCATCGTTCTCTAAGAATGGAATACATGCTGTCGCAGCTGATACTACTTGTTTAGGAGATACATCCATGTAGTCAATACGTTCACGTTTAACAACTGTGTTATCTCCACGGAAACGAGCTACTACATCTTCATCTAAGAAGCTTCCGTCTTCACCTAAACGAGCATTCGCTTGAGCTACAACGTATAGATCCTCTTCATCAGCAGTTAAATAGTCAATTTTATCGGTTAGACGACCTGTTTCAGGGTCTACACGACGATATGGAGTTTCAATGAAACCAAATTGATTTACTTTTGCATAAGAAGAAAGTGAGTTAATTAACCCGATGTTTGGTCCCTCAGGCGTTTCAATCGGACACATACGACCATAGTGAGAGTAATGAACGTCACGTACTTCAAATCCTGCACGTTCACGTGTTAAACCACCTGGACCTAGTGCTGATAGTCTTCGTTTATGAGTTAATTCAGCAAGAGGATTTGTTTGGTCCATAAATTGAGATAGCTGTGAACTACCAAAGAACTCTTTAATTGAAGCAATTACAGGGCGAATATTAATTAATGCCTGTGGAGTAACTGCGTTTGTATCTTGAATTGACATACGTTCACGTACTACACGTTCCATACGAGATAGACCGATACGGAATTGGTTTTGAAGCAATTCACCAACTGAACGTAAACGACGATTTCCTAAATGGTCAATATCGTCAGTGTCACCTACGTTATGTAGCAGGTTAAAGAAGTAAGAAATTGAAGCGATGATGTCCGCAGGTGAAATATTTTTCACACTTTTGCTCACATTCGCATTTCCAATAACTTGTATAACTTGTTCACCATCTTCTACAGGAGCGTAAATTTTAATAGATTGTAGAGTAATCTCATCTTCTAATACGCCAGCAGCAGGGTGAGCAACTTTTTCACCGATATTCTTTTCTAAGAATGGAAGAATACGGTCTAACGTACGGCGATCAAGAGTTGTCCCTTTTTCTACAATAATTTCACCAGTTTCTGGATCCACTAATGTTTCTGCAATACGTTGATTAAACAGTCTATTTTTAATGTGTAATTTTTTATTTATTTTGTAGCGTCCAACGCTAGCTAAGTCATAACGCTTCGGATCAAAGAAGCGAGTAATTAATAGGTTTTTAGCGTTTTCTACTGTAGGTGGTTCACCTGGACGTAATCTTTCATAGATTTCAAGAAGCGCCTTTTCAGTGCTATCTGTGTTATCTTTTTCAAGAGTATTACGTAGGTATTCATTTTCGCCTAATAAGTCTAGAATCTCTTGGTCTGTACCAAACCCAAGCGAACGTAGTAGTACCGTTACTGGTAATTTTCTTGTACGGTCAATACGTACATAAACTACATCCTTCGCGTCCGTTTCGTACTCTAACCAAGCACCGCGGTTCGGAATAACAGTAGCCGTAAAACCTTTTTTACCATTTTTGTCGATCTTTCCACTATAGTACACACTTGGAGAACGTACTAATTGTGAAACGATAACACGTTCAGCACCATTAATAATGAATGTGCCTGTGTCCGTCATCAGTGGGAAATCCCCCATGAAAACGTCTTGCTCCTTAACTTCGCCAGTTTCCTTATTTAATAGGCGAACTTTCACTCGAAGTGGAGCAGCGTAGTTTACGTCACGCTCTTTTGATTCTTCTACAACATACTTCGGCTCACCTAAACTGTAATCAATGAATTCTAATGATAGATTACCTGTGAAATCCTCAATTGGTGAAATGTCTTGGAACATTTCTCTCAAACCTTCATCTAAGAACCATTGGTAAGACGTTGTTTGAATTTCAATTAAGTTAGGTAACTCTAAAACTTCACTGATACGAGCATAACTTCTGCGTTGGCGGTGTCGTCCATATTGAACTAGTTGACCTGTCAACATATTCACCCCTTAAATAAGAGTATTTAAAACAAAAAAATAGTAACAAATAAGCAGAAAATATCCCTTACTTGTTAAACAAAAAATAAAATGGTTTCAAAATGAAAACCATTTATTAAACTCAACGACAGTCATTTTACTATCATTTCCAAAGAATATAGAAATATACCCACTTTCAAAAAATCATTTTTGAAAATAAATATATATTGGCATTTAATAATACTATCACAAGCAAAAATTACAGTCAATCTTTTTTACTTTTTATGATATAATATCCTTTATCTTTTTTTACTACCTCAACCTCGTCGAAAGTTTCTTTTAATAAATCAAGAGCAGATGGTGCTCCTTGCTTCTTTTTTATTACTACCCAAAGCTCTCCACCAGGAAGTAATTTATCATGAGCACCTTTTAAAATTTCATGAACAACACTTTTCCCAGCGCGAATTGGCGGATTTGTTAAAATAGCTGCATATTCACCAGTTACATTTTCATAGATGCTACTTTCATAGATTTTCACATTTTCTATTTTATTTACATTCGCATTTTCTTTTGCTAATTCAATCGCCCTTAAATTTACATCAACCATTTCCACCATTCGACTAGAATCATCTTTTGCGATTGATAATCCTATTGGACCGTACCCACATCCAACATCTAAAATATCACCATCAACTTCAGGGAATGTGAATATATCGATTAATACTCGAGAACCAAAATCCACTTCATTTCTAGAAAAAACACCTGAATCAGATTGGAATTTCAAATCATTACCTCTCAGAGTAAATAAAAATACCTTTTTATCAGTTTTACTATTCGGTTGATTTGTAAAATAATGATCCGCCATAAAAAAATCCTTCTTTCATATATATACTTATCAACAGTCTTCCCAAAAGTAATCCCATATGTACAAAAAAAGCTCGCATAAATGCGAGCTTTTCTAAAAACTTTTAGAAATTACTTAACTTCTACGTTAGCGCCAACTTCTTCAAGTTTAGCTTTCATTTCTTCAGCTTCTTCTTTGCTGATTCCTTCTTTAATTGCTTTAGGAGTGTTGTCAACTAATTCTTTAGCTTCTTTTAATCCTAAACCAGTTAATTCACGAACTACTTTGATTACTTTGATTTTTTGGTCGCCAGGGCTAGTTAATACTAAATCAAATTCAGTTTGCTCAGCAGCAGCTTCAACAGCTCCACCAGCCATTACCATAGGAGCAGCAGCAGTTACGCCGAACTCTTCTTCGATTGCTTTTACTAAGTCATTTAATTCTAATACAGTCATGTTTTTAACTGCTTCAATGATTTGTTCTTTAGTCATTGTTAATTTCCTCCTTGTTTATACCTTTAAATTATATATTTTAAGCGATCTTGGCATTAAGCGCCTTGTTCTTCTTTTTGTTCTGCAACTGCTTTAGTTGCAAGAGCGAAGTTGCGGATTGGTGCTTGTAGCACGCTAAGCAACATAGAAAGTAAACCTTCGCGAGATGGAAGTTCAGCAAGAGCTTTCACTTCTTCAACAGTAGCAACGTTTCCTTCGATTACACCAGCTTTAATTTCTAAAGCTTCATGTTTTTTAGCGAAATCGTTGATTACTTTAGCAGGAGCAATTACATCCTCCATACTAAACGCGATTGCGTTTGGACCAGTTAATGATTCGTTTAAACCAGCTAAGCCAGCCTCTTCAGCAGCACGACGAGTTAAAGTGTTTTTGTAAACTTTGAACTCAACGCCAGCTTCACGTAATTGCTTACGTAATTCAGTTACTTCAGCAACATTTAAACCACGGTAGTCAACAACAACTGTTGATTTACTATCACGTAATTTAGCAGCTACTTCAGATACAACTTGTTTTTTAGCTTCTAATACTGCGCTCATTTATTACACCTCCTGTGGATTTTAGTGTATATACCGCAAAAGTGTAACCATAGCAAAACCTCCACGTAACTTTTCAAAAAAAGACATGGAGGTTGTATATGCACGAATTTATCAGTTATACACCTCGGTAGGATATTAAGCTTAAGCACCTACTGTCTACGGTAGTCTATTTAATTAGCAAGACAATCTCCATTATAGAGAGTTCTTGTCGAATTGTCAACTTTGTTTTTTATCTTAGAAACTAGCTGGATCTACTTTGATACCAGGGCCCATAGTTGAAGTGATTGCTACGTTCTTCATGTATGTTCCTTTAGCAGCAGCAGGTTTAACTTTTACCATAGTTTCAAAGATCGTTGTAAAGTTTTCTACTAACTTTTCGTTTTCGAAAGATACTTTACCGATTGGTACGTGAATGTTACCAGCTTTATCAACACGGTATTCAACTTTACCAGCTTTGATTTCGTTAACAGCTTTTGTTACGTCAAATGTAACTGTACCTGTTTTCGGGTTTGGCATTAAACCTTTAGGTCCTAATACACGTCCTAATTTACCAACTTCAGCCATCATGTCTGGAGTTGCTACTACTACATCAAAATCGAACCAACCTTGTTGGATTTTGTTAATCATGTCAGCATCGCCTACGAAATCAGCACCAGCAGCTTCAGCTTCTTTAGCTTTTTCACCTTTAGCGAATACTAATACACGTTGTACTTTACCAGTACCGTGTGGAAGAACTACTGCACCACGAATTTGTTGGTCAGCTTTCTTTGGATCTACTCCTAAACGGAATGCTACTTCAACTGTTGCATCAAAGTTAACAGTTGTAGTCTTTTTAACAAGTTCAACAGCTTCGTTTACTGCGTAAACAGCTGTACGATCTAC
Organism: Gottfriedia sp. NPDC057991; assembly: GCF_042886615.1. Taxonomy (NCBI): domain Bacteria; kingdom Bacillati; phylum Bacillota; class Bacilli; order Caryophanales; family Bacillaceae; genus Gottfriedia; species Gottfriedia sp. NPDC057991. Next base: position 18,301 of record NZ_JBHVQN010000010.1, on the reverse strand, counting down.
TAATTTAATAGCTTCTTGGTATTTTTTACCTTTGTTAGCCATGTTTTATTCCTCCTAATGTGGTTTTAACGGATTTTCCTCCCACGAATAAAGGTTGCGATAAAGCACATCAAATGATGTTCGCAACCTCCTCAATCACACCTTATTGAAGATGGGATTAGTCTTCAATAACAATACCCATACTACGTGCAGTACCTTCTACCATACGCATAGCAGCTTCAACAGAAGCAGCATTTAAGTCAGGCATTTTTTGTTCAGCAATCTCACGCACTTTATCGCGTTTAACTGTTGCTACTTTTTTACGATTTGGTTCACCTGAACCAGACTCGATACCAGCCGCTACTTTAAGAAGTACAGCAGCAGGAGGAGTTTTCGTAATAAATGTAAACGAACGATCTTCGAATACAGTGATTTCAACAGGAATAATTAGACCAGCTTGGTCAGCTGTACGAGCGTTGAACTCTTTACAGAATCCCATGATGTTAACACCTGCTTGTCCTAATGCAGGACCAACTGGTGGTGCTGGGTTTGCTTTTCCTGCAGGAATTTGCAATTTTACCATTTTAATTACTTTTTTAGCCACGAGACACACCTCCTTAAGTCCGTGATGTGGTAATGGGGTTTTACACCCTCCCACTCATATCGTTTTGCATTTGCATGCATATTCTTATACAGAAGTTAATATCATCTTTTCGATGCATATTGACCTTTAAAAGTCTAACATTTTCAAATTAAAAATGCAAGGTCTTGTATTATAATTTTTCAATAAGATGTAAATCCAGTTCTACCGGTGTTTCTTTATTAAAGAATTCTACTAACACAGTGACTTTTTTCTTTTCGAAGTCAATTTCTTTAATTGATCCAGTATAATTCGCAAATGGTCCTTCTTTTAATCGAACAACTTCATTTACATCTAAATCAAATTCGATTGTTTGTTCATCTAGACCCATATGTTTTAGAATATGCGTAATTTCTTCTTCTAAAAGTGGGGTTGGTTTTGAACCAGAGCCAGCTGAGCCAACGAAACCAGTTACTCCCGGTGTATTTCGAACTACATACCAAGAATCGTCAGTCATTACTAGTTCAACTAACACATAACCCGGAAACACTTTACGTTTCGTTACTTTCTCTTTACCGTTCTTCATTTCTACTTCTGTTTCTTCTGGAACTATTACACGGAAAATTTTATCCTGCATTCCCATTGTTTCTACTCGTTTTTCTAAATTCGCTTTTACTTTATTCTCATATCCTGAGTAAGTATGAACTACATACCATCTTTTTTCCATGTTAGAGGACTACTTGTCCTTCCCTCCCCGGTCAACTTTCTTTGCAAATTAAAAAACCCGTCACCGGGCTTTTTTTAAAACATTATCACTCATTATAGCACAATTAGTTTTAACTTATTCAAGAATAAGTCGAATTAGTTTAGAAAGTCCTGTGTCAATTACAGCGAAGAATACTACAAAGAATATAACTGTAGCTAATACTGTAACTGTTGAATTAACTAATTCTTTACGTTTAGGCCATGAAACTTTTTTCATTTCACTTTTTACTTCGCGAAAAAACTTACCGATACGACCCACAGATGCAACCCCCATATATACTAGTTTAGAGATTTACGAAACGTCCGCCTTGTCCAAAAAATAGTGCATGATCTTTAGTTTATATACTGAATAAGGACATTCGCAATTATCATTTATCTTACTTCATTTATTTTGTTTCTTTATGTGCGGTATGCTCATTGCATGTTTTACAAAACTTTTTCATCTCCAAACGTTCTACAGAAGAGGAATTCTTCATCGTGGAGTAATTTCTATTATTGCAATTAGCGCACGACAGGACAACTTTTTTTCTCATGGTGACACCAACCTAATTCATATATAATTATCCATTTAGAATGTACCATGCGAACTATAAACTGTCAAACTCATTTCTATACCCTTGTATTCCTATATATTATCATGAATTACAAAGGATTTTCTTTGATCTACTTAAACTGACAGTTCTCTTATTTCCATATATCTTTCAAGCTTTCTTTTCACTCTTTGTAAAGCATTATCAATCGATTTCACATGTCTATTTAACTCTTCCGATATTTCTTGGTAAGAACGGCCATCTAAATAGAGTGATAATACTTTTCTTTCTAAATCGCTTAATAATTCAGACATTTTTAGCTCTATGTCCACATTTTCTTCTTGATTGATCACAAGTTCCTCTGGGTCCATGTTTTTTGTTTCTGTTAAAACATCCAGCAATGTACGATCAGATTCCTCATCATAAATAGGCTTGTCCAATGAAACATAAGAATTTAATGGGATGTGCTTTTGTCTAGTTGCTGTTTTAATCGCTGTAATAATTTGTCTTGTAATGCATAATTCTGCAAACGCCTTGAAGGACGAAAGTTTGTCTTCTTTGTAATCACGAATTGCTTTGTATAATCCAATCATACCTTCTTGAATGATGTCTTCACGGTCAGCTCCTATTAGGAAATAAGACCTAGACTTTGCTTTTACGAAATTTCGGTACTTTTGAATTAAAAATGTTAGTGCCTCTTGATCACCCTCTCGAACATATTCGAGAATTACCTCATCTTCTAAAGGGCCATACTCTATCATTAGCTTCAATTCTTGTTCAACGTTCAAAATTAGCACCTCCGACCAAACGATTTAATTAAATTATACAGCACAAAGAAGAAGGAAACAATAAGTCATCGTTCCCCTCTTCGCCATTTTTCTAAAATTTCTGTTTGTTTCGAATTTAAAGTCTTACTAATTGTCAGTCTTTGATCAGGTATTTCACTAATTCGAATACTTATCATTTTTTTATTTTGAGTAACCGATCGATATAGTTCCATTGCAGGTATACGAAGTGCACCTTGTCCAAATATTTGCCATTGCTCAGTAAAGTCAGAAGTCGCAACATAAATATGATGGTTAACATGACGAAGCTCAATTGCAAGTTTTTCAATTTTTTCATCAGCCGTCTGGTTTTTTCGAGTAAAAATCACTTCGACCTTTGAATTCTTGTCGACCTTTTCGATTCCATTTACAAAATGAGCATCAAATACAACAATTATAGACATCCCGGTGTATGCCTTATACTCAGCAAGTTGAGTAATTAGATAATCACGTGATTTATCAAAGTCAATTTCTCGAAGTTTTCTAAGATTCGGCCAAGCCCCAATCATGTTATAACCATCTACAATAAGAATCTCTTTCTTTTTATGATCCAAGCGGGTGTCTCTTACGATGTATTTCATACATTAATAAACTAGCCGCAACAGACGCATTTAACGATGTAACTTTACCGACCATTGGTAACTTAATTAGGAAATCACATTTTTCCTTTAAGATCCTGCTCATGCCTTTACCTTCGCTACCAATAATTAAACCAAGAGAAATCTGGCCATCCATGTTTCGATAGTCATCAGCACCTTTTGCATCCGTACCAAAAATCCAAACTCCTCTTTCTTTTAATTCATCTATAGTTCTTGCTAAGTTCGTTACTCGAGCAACTGGAATGTATTCAATTGCTCCAGTAGAAGCTTTAGCAACCGCTGCAGTTAAACCTACCGCTCTTCTCTTTGGAATAATGATTCCATGAGCGCCAACTGCATCTGCAGTTCGCATAATTGAGCCTAAATTATGCGGGTCTTCGATTTCATCAAGAATTAAGAAGAACGGTTGTTCATTTCGACTACTCGCAACTTCAAATAAATCATCAAGTTCCACATATTCATATGCAGCTACTTGTGCTACTACACCTTGGTGGTTTCCTTTAACCATTCCATCTAATTTCTTGTTTGGCGCTGTTTGAACAATCACTTTGTTTTGGTTAGCTAATTCTAAAAGTTTATGGATTTGACCTTTATTTGCTCCTTCGCTAACCCAAATTTTATTTATATCACGACCTGAACGTATTGCTTCCATAACTGGATTACGTCCAATAATAAATTCCTCAGACATATTATGCTCCTTTTTCATTCTCAATAAATTGAATCGCAAAATGTACAATTGCATTGAGTCTATCTTCATTTTTTAATAAATAATGGTATCCAATTAACGCTTCCATTGCGGTTGCGTATCGATATGTTTGTACATCAGTATTTTTTGGCACAGTTCCTGATTTTGCATTACGGCCTCTTTTAACAACTGCAACTTCTTCATCTGACAATATCTCAGTAGAAAGCATTTCTCTAATTACTTTAGCTTGTCCTTTCGCAGAAACAAAGCTTGTTGCTGCTCGGTGAAGTTGATTCGGTCTCACTGTCCCTTTTTCAAGGAGGTGATGACGTACATAAATTTCATATACAGCATCACCTATATAAGCAAGTGCTAAACTGTTTAGTTGTTTAGCATCAATATTTTGGTTACTTTCAATCATGAAGTTATCCTCTTTTCCAGCGAATACCCTGCGGAGTATCTTCAATGATTATATTCATTTCTTTTAATTGGTCACGAATTTGGTCCGCTAATGCAAAGTCACGGTTTTTACGTGCGTCTGTACGTTTTTGAATTAATGCTTCGATTTCATCATCTAACATTGCTTCTTCATTAACAAGTGTAATGCCTAGTACATTTGATAATTCATCAAAAGTTGCAACTAATTGATTTAATACATTCGTAGAAGTATGTGTCTCTAGTAAATATTGATTTGTCAATTTAGCTAATTGATATAAAACTGAAATCGCATTAGCTGTATTAAAATCATCATCCATTACTTTTGTGAAGACAGCTTTTTCATCTGCTATTTCTTTTAACCACTTATTGTCATCTTCTGTTAAATTAGTACTGCTTTCTATACGGTGCTTACTATTTTGGTAAGCCGTTTTAATACGTTCAAAACCATTTTTAGCTTCTTGTAAAAGGTCCTCGCTATAGTTAATTGGGTGACGATAATGCACCGATAACATGAAGAAACGTAATAACATAGGATCAACGATTTTAATAATATCATGCACTAATACAAAGTTACCCAATGACTTAGACATTTTTTCGTTGTCGATATTGATGTATCCATTATGCATCCAATAATTTGAAAAAGTTTTCCCGCTTAAGGCTTCTGACTGAGCGATTTCATTCTCATGGTGTGGGAATGATAAGTCTTGACCACCTGCATGAATATCAATTGTTTCTCCAAGATATTTCTTTGCCATTGCTGAGCACTCAATATGCCACCCTGGTCTACCTTTCCCCCACGGACTTTCCCAGAAGATTTCACCTGGTTTAGCTGCTTTCCATAGAGCGAAATCTAATGGATCTTCTTTCTTTTCACCAACTTCAATTCTTTCACCAATTCGAAGGTCTTCAATTGATTGGTGTGAAAGTTTACCGTAGCCGTTAAATTCTTTTGTTTTGAAGTAAACATCACCTTCGGATTCATATGCATAACCTTTTTTTACAAGTTCATCGATAAACTCAATAATAATATCCATATTATCCATTACACGAGGATGATTCGTTGCTGTTTTGCAACCTAACGCTTGAACATCTTCAAAATATGCATTAATAAAACGATCTGCTATAGTTGGGACATCTGAACCTAATTCATTTGCTGCTTTAATTAACTTATCATCAACATCAGTGAAATTTGAAACAAAGTTAACTTCATATCCACGATATTCAAAATAACGTCTTACTGAATCAAAAACAATAGCAGGTCTTGCATTACCAATGTGGATATAGTTATATACAGTAGGTCCACATACATACATTTTGACCTTACCTTCTTCTATAGGCTTAAAATCTTCTTTATTCCTTGTTAACGTATTATAAATTTGAATTGCCATCGTTTTACTTCCTTTCAGATATTCTCATTAAACTTCTTAACTCTTCTAATTCCGCTTCTAGTTGTAGTAATCGATCTGCTACTGGGTCAGGTAGATCACAGTGATCAAATTGATTATTTACTCTAATTCCATCTTGAACAACTATCTTACCAGGTATACCAACAACCGTAGTATTATTTGGAACATTCTTTAGTACAACTGAATTTGCACCGATTTTTGCATTTTCTCCGATTGTGATTGATCCTAGAACTTTTGCACCCGTAGCTACTAGTACCCCACTCAATAAGGTTGGATGTCGCTTACCTTTTTCCTTCCCAGTTCCACCTAATGTTACTCCCTGATAAATCGTAACATCATCGCCTATTTCACATGTTTCTCCAATTACAACTCCTGCTCCATGATCGATAAAAAATCGTCTACCAATTTTCGCTCCTGGGTGAATCTCGATTCCTGTTAAAAAACGAGCAAACTGTGAAATACTTCTTGCAATAAAGTGCCATTTTTTCCGATAGAAATAATGAGCAAATCGATAAAGCCATAAAGCATGTAAACCAGCATACGTAAGAATAACTTCTAAATAGCTAGTAGCGGCTGGATCGCGTTCAAATATCGTCGCTATATCTTCCTTCATGTACTTTAGCATCTTCATTTCCCCTTAAAGAATTTATTAAGCATTTTATTTTTTCTCTATAAAAAATAAAAAGCGTCCCTGTGTACTTAAAATACACAGAGACGCTTTTTGCGCGGTTCCACTCTGTTTAGATAAAATAAATTATCTCAACTCATGTAATGTAACGGTTTCCACCGCCCTAGCCTACTAAAACGTGTTTTTCGGCCAAGGACTCAAGGGGGCACTTCCATGACTACTGTTAAAATCACTTTCACCAACGTGATTCTCTCTGGGTAACGAGTAACCATTTACTTTTCCCTATCAACATTTTACCTATATGAATAATACTTATATATATTACAAATTAATCAAAATGTTAACCAATAATTTGTTGTAAACGAGCAATAACTTTTTCTTTTCCTAATAAAGTCATCGCTGCTGGTAATTCTGGACCATGACATTGACCAGTTGTTGCAACACGAATTGGCATAAATAACTTTTTGCCTTTTTGTCCAGTTGACTTTTGAACTGATTTCATTGCAGCTTTAATCGAATCAACTGTAAATTCTTCAGAAGCTTTAAGTTCTTCAACTAATGCTGAAAGTACTTCCTTCACATGCTCTTCAGAAATAACAGCTTGCTCTTCTTCACCGAATGTTAATGCTTCTTTAAAGAATAAGCTTGATAATTCCACAATTTCAGCACCAAAGCTCATTTGGTCTTGATATAAAGCTACTAGATTTGTAACCCATAGGTTTTCATCTGCAGTGCGTTCTTCATTTACAAAACCAGCTTGAATTAGATGTGGCAATGAAATTTCTACCACTTTTTCTAATGGTTGCTCTTTAATATAGCGATTGTTAATCCAAGTTAATTTTTGCTTATCAAACATAGCTGGAGCAGAACTTAAACGGCTAGGATCGAAAATTTTAATTAATTCATCCTTGCTGAAAATTTCTTCTTCACCAACTGGTGACCAACCAAGAAGAGCAATAAAGTTAAATAACGCTTCTGGTAAGTAACCAAGATTTTGATATTGTTCAATAAATTGTAATACAGATTCGTCACGTTTTGAAAGCTTTTTACGGTTTTCGTTCACAATTACTGCCATATGACCAAAATCTGGAGCATCCCAATTTAATGCACGATATACCATTAATTGTTTAGGAGTATTAGAAATATGCTCTTCCCCACGCAGTACGTGACTAATTTTCATTAATGCGTCGTCAACTACTACCGCGTAGTTATAAGTAGCGATTCCGTTCTTTTTAACAAGAACCCAGTCACCGATATCTTTTGATTCAAATTTAATATTTCCACGAACGATATCTTCCCACTCATACGTATCGTTTGCAGGTACTGCAAAACGAATAGTGGACTCTGCACCTGCTGCTTCTTTTACAGCTCTTTCTTCAGCTGTTAAATGACGGCATTTTCCGCTATAACGTGTAGTTGGATGACCAGCGGCTAATTGTGCTTCACGTTCCACCGCAAGTTCTTCCTCTGTACAATAGCACTTGTATGCATGACCATTCTCAATTAATTCATTAGCATATTGTTTGTATAAGTCTAGTCTTTCTAGCTGACGATAAGGACCGTACTCGCCACCTTTATCTGGACCTTCATTCCAATCAATACCTAACCAGTGTAAATATTTCGCTTGGCTTTCTTCGCCACCTTCAACATTACGTTCTATATCTGTATCTTCAATACGTAATACCATATCACCATTAAAATGCTTAGCAAATAAATATACGTATAATGCTGTACGTGCATTTCCAATATGTAAATGACCTGTCGGACTAGGTGCATAACGAACTCTTACTCTATTTGACATTTATAGACACTCTCCACTGAATAATTAATATACTTTATTAGTTTAAGCCTTCTTTTGTAACAATACAACCGCTTGGGATGCAATTCCTTCTTTTCTTCCTGTAAAACCTAATTTTTCAGTTGTTGTTGCTTTTACATTAATACAATCAGATGTCGTTTCAAGCAGTTCTGCAATTCGCTCTCTCATTAATTGGATATATGGTGCCATTTTAGGCGCTTGAGCAATAATCGTACAATCTGCGTTAACTAGCTCATAACCTTTATCCTTAACAATATGAAATACGTGTTGAAGTAGTTTTGCTGAATCAGCATCTTTAAAAGCTGGATCCGTATCCGGGAAATGTCTACCTATATCTCCTTCACCAATAGCCCCTAGCAATGCATCCGATATTGTATGAAGAAGAACATCGGCATCAGAATGACCTAATAAACCTAATTCGTATGGGATTTCAATTCCACCAATAATTAATGGGCGATTTTCTGCAAAAGCGTGAACATCAAACCCTTGTCCAATTCTAAACATGTAAACACCTTCTAACCTCTATATTGTTCATAGATTGTTTCAGCAAAAAACAAATCTTCTTTAGTTGTTACTTTAATATTGTTATAATCTCCATTTACTACAAAAACTTTACTTCCGTTCCATTCAACTAAGCTTGCATCATCAGTTCCTAAATAACCATTTTCAATTGCTTTTTGATGCGCTTCTATTAAACATTTGTATGTAAAAGCTTGGGGAGTCTGTACTCCCCAAAGTGTAGAACGATCGATTGTTTCAACGACTTCTTGATCAATAACTTTTTTTATTGTATCTTTCATTGGAACAGCACAGATGACTGCCTCATGTTCATTCATTTTTTCAAGAATCCGCTCAATCACTGCATTTGTTACAAAAGGTCTCGCCCCATCGTGTACTAAAATAAAGCTTTCAGTATCCTTAATTGAAACTAAACCATTATAAACACTTTCTTGCCTTTCTGCTCCACCTTTTACATAGGTTATTTTATTTTGTATACAGCTTGGCAAATTTAAAGTTTCAAAGAACTGTTTTTCAAATTCTTTAATCGGTAAGATAATCTCATTGCAACGATGATCTTCGCCAAATACTTTTAAAGTTAATTCAATAATTGGCGAGCTAATTATTTTTAGAAATAATTTATTATAGCCTGCACCCATTCGTGAGCCAGAACCCGCTGCTGGAATGATGACCTTATATTGCATTTTACGTATACCTCTCTAACTTACTTTACTTTTGCAAAAATCATACGACCTGCAGAAGTTTGTAGTACGCTCGTAACGACTGTATCCACTCGTTTACCAATTGATTCTTTACCGTCTTCTACAACGATCATTGTACCATCGTCTAAATAAGCAACACCTTGTAATTTTTCTTTACCTTCTTTTACTACAAAGGCAGTTAATACTTCCCCAGGTAATACAACTGGTTTAATTGCATTTGCTAGATCGTTAATATTCCAAACTTTAATTTGCTGAAGTTCACTTACTTTATTTAAATTAAAGTCATTTGTCACTAAAATACCTTTTTTTAATTTAGTAAGCTTTACTAATTTTGCATCTACTTCGGGAACATCTTCAAAGTCCCCTTCGTAGATTTCAACTTTCATAGCTAGCTCTTTTTGGATTCTATTTAGAATATCTAATCCTCTTCGGCCTCTATTTCGTTTTAACGTATCTGAGGAATCAGCTATATATTGTAATTCTGCTAATACAAATTGTGGAATCACAATTGTTCCTTCTATGAATCCAGTTTGACAAATATCAGCAATACGACCATCAATGATTACACTAGTATCTAAAATTTTAACTGGAATATCGAATGCTGTATCTTGATCTTCAGCAGCCTTTTTCTTAGCCTTTGAAGATAATGTAAATAAACTCAATAATTCTTCTCTCTTTTTAATCCCAACTTGAAAACCTAAATATCCTAATAAAATTGTGACAACTATTTGAATAATTGATGAAACATACTGTAATCTAATTGAGTCAATTGGCAATGAAATAAGAAATGCCAGAATAAGTCCAAAAACAAGTCCTAAACTACCAAACAAAATCATTGAAATAGGAGCTTTTAATAATTTCTCCTCAATATACTTGATAAACGTTACTGTTGGATCAACTAACCAAAGCGATAAAATAAAAAAGATCACTGCTCCACTTAAAGCTTGCACATAAGAGTTATGCAATATATTAGGTAACTCTGTTTTCAACAGTTTATCTAATAGTGGAAAAAGTACTAAACCTAAAGTACTTCCGACAAAAATATAAATAACTTGAACGATCCTCTTTATCAATTCGCCACCTCCTTTAAATAAATAATTAACTCTATCTTAGACGAAATAACTTAGTTATGTCTATTGATATACAGTTGCTCCTGAATTCGTTTTAATCCTTCTTTGATTTTTTTTGCACGAATTTCACCGATTCCATCAACATCATCTAACTCAGCAAGAGTAGCTTTGTAGATCCCTTTAAGGTGCTTAAATCGCTGTGTTAAATTTTCAATTACTAGTGGCGGTAGTCTAGAAATTTTCATCAACATACGATATCCTCTAGGCTCTACCATTTCTTCAAGATTTGTGTTATTCGGATAACCCAGCAATTTAATAATGGCATGATCCTCTAACAATTCTTCATTTGCCAGTTCTTGGAGTTTTTGCAAAATACTTTTTGGATCTTGTTCCTTATTATAATGATAATCCTTTATTAAAAGTAATGCCTCCTCCTCAAGGTCCGAAATGATCTCAATTAACTGTAATTCAATCAGTCTTCCTTCATCACCAAGCTCAATTACATAGTTATTAATTTCATTTTTAATTCGAAGAACCATTTCAACACTATGTAAAACATTTACAACTTCAAATAATGTAACTAGCTCTTCAAATTCTAAAATACTAAGTGAAGTAATCCCTTGATTCCATACAATTTTATATTTTTCAAGGGTCTGAATCGCCTGATTAGCCTTTGTTAAAATTACGCCAATATCTCGCAGTGTATAGCGTAAATTACCTTTATATAAGGTAATAACATTACGTCTTTGCGAAATAGCAATTACTAAGTTTCCTGTTTGCCTTGACACTCGTTCTGCTGTTCGATGACGCATACCAGTTTCTTTTGTAAAGATTGATTGATCTGGTATCAATTGTGCATTTGCCAACAGGATTTTTGACCCTGTTTCATTTAAAATGAGAGCTCCATCCATTTTTGCTAATTCATATAAGCTAGCTGGAGAGAAAGGGTCATTAATATGAAAACCACCATCGACCATTTCTTTTGTTTCATCATTAAAGCCAAGTACAATTAGTCCACCAGTCTGTGCTCTAAGTACATTATCAATGCCATCACGCAATGGTGTACCTGGAGCAATCATTTCTAAAACTGGCAACATTGATTTAGCTTTTTGTTTTTGATCCTCCATCTCTACCCTCCTAACACGTATTTTAATGCTTCATGTACTGTATTAATACCTATTATTTCCATTCCTTCAGGAAAACTCCATCCTCCAATATTTTTTGATGGAATTATTGCTCTTTTAAATCCAAGTTTAGCTGCTTCTTGTACTCTTTGCTCTATTCTAGATACCCTACGAACTTCTCCTGTTAAACCAATCTCACCAATTACTACATCTGTTGGATTAGTAGGTTTGTCTTGAAAGCTTGATGCTATACTTACTGCAACAGCTAAGTCTACAGCAGGCTCATCTAACTTCAGTCCTCCGGCAACTTTTAAATAAGCATCTTGATTTTGTAATAAAAGGCCCATTCTCTTTTCTAATACAGCCATAATTAACGATACTCTATTATGATCTATACCTGTTGCCATTCGCCTTGCATTTCCAAAGCTCGTTGGAGAGACAAGTGCTTGTAATTCAACAAGTACAGGTCTAGTACCTTCCATAGAAGCAACAACAGTTGAACCTGCTACTCCAAAAGGTCTCTCTTCCAAGAATATTTCCGATGGATTCAGCACTTCCACTAATCCTAATTCTTTCATCTCAAAAATACCTGTTTCATTAGTAGATCCAAAACGATTTTTAACTGCCCTTAATATTCGAAATGTATGATGTCTTTCACCCTCAAAATATAACACTGCATCTACCATATGTTCCAGTAATCGTGGGCCAGCAATTGATCCCTCTTTTGTCACATGCCCTACTATAAAAATTGGGATGCCTTTTGTCTTCGCGATTTTCATTAATTCTGAAGTACACTCTCGAACTTGTGAAACACTACCAGGAGCAGATGTTACTTCTTGTAAATAGATTGTTTGAATCGAATCAATTACAACAAAATCAGGGGACATCTCATCCATATATCGAGCAATATAAGACAAATCTGTCTCGGATAGAACATATAAGTTTTGTGTAGCGACACCTAGTCGTTCTGCTCTTAATTTTATTTGCTTTTGAGATTCTTCACCTGAAACATATAAAACTTTATGATCCTTTTTAGCCAATTGTGAGGAAACCTGTAAGAGCATCGTCGACTTACCTATTCCCGGGTCACCACCAATTAATACTAATGAACCTAAAACGATCCCGCCACCTAAAACCCGATTAAATTCATCGAAGGAAGTTTCGATACGAGTTTCAGTGCCTATTTCTACTTCCATGATTGAAATTGGTTTCGTTCCTTCTACTGTAGCATTTGTATTAAATGTTAGTCTTCTTGAACTAGCGGGCTGTTCTATAAACTCAACCATTGTATTCCACTCGTTACATGCAGGACACTTTCCAATCCACTTAACTGACTCATATCCACAAGATTGACAAACGAATTTAGTTTTATTTTTTTTAGCCATATGTATAGTACCTCTTTTGTTACTATGATTTTCTATATTAATAGAGTATGTATTCTAAGTCTATCCTAACGCTTTTTTGATATAAGAAAAAGGGCTTCACGCCCTTTTTCACAAATTAGATAACTTTACAATTAATTTGTTCACTTATCCTTCATAAAAGGTATGAACTTTGTAATTGCTTATTGATTTACAGTTTCAGCCTCTGATCTTATCAAATATTCGTTATCTTTTACATCAAGAATAACTTTTCGGCCTTTTTCAACATTACCTTTTAATAATTCTTCGGATAAACGATCCTCTACTTGTTTTTGAATTGCTCTTCTTAATGGACGAGCTCCGTATTCAGCATCGAATCCTTCATCTGAAATTTTATCAATTGCTGCATCTGATAATTCTAGTTCAATTTCTTGTTCTTTTAAACGCTTCGTTAAGCTATTAACCATTAAGTGAACAATTTCTTTAATATGTTTCTTCTCTAATGCATGGAAAACGATTGTTTCATCGATACGGTTTAGGAATTCGGGACGGAATGCTTTTTTCAGTTCCTCTAATACTTTTCCTTTCATATCTTTGTAATCTTTTTCTCCATCATTAATATTGAATCCAACATATTTATTTGTTTTTAAAGCACTTGCTCCAACGTTTGATGTCATGATAACAAGTGTATTTCTAAAGTCAACTGTGCGGCCTTTTGAATCGGTTAATCGACCGTCTTCTAATACTTGAAGTAGAATATTAAATACGTCTGGATGAGCTTTCTCAATTTCATCTAATAGAATTACTGAGTAAGGTTTACGTCTAACTTTCTCAGTCAATTGACCACCTTCATCATATCCTACATATCCTGGAGGCGCCCCTACTAAACGAGACGTTGCATGTTTTTCCATATACTCCGACATATCAATACGAATCATCGCATCTTCATCGCCAAAAATTGTTTCAGCTAATGCTCGAGCCAATTCTGTTTTACCTACCCCTGTAGGACCTAAGAAAATAAATGAACCAATTGGGCGTTTTGGATCTTTTAATCCGGCTCTTGCACGTCGTACAGCTTTAGAAACTGCTACTACTGCTTCTTCTTGACCAATTACTCGTTTATGAAGAACACTTTCCATATTTAACAGTTTATCTGCCTCTGTTTGAGCAAGTTTTGTAACTGGAATATTCGTCCATGATGATACAACATTCGCTATATCCTCTACAGTTACTTCAGAATTTTCTTTACCTTGTTTCTCTTTCCATTGGCGTTTCGTATCTTCTAATTGTTCACGTAATCTTTGTTCTGAGTCTCTTAATGATGCCGCTTTTTCAAATTCTTGACTTTGAACAGCTGCATCTTTCTCTTTACGAACTTCCTCTAATTTTAATTCTAATTCTTTTAAATTTGGCGGTGTAGTAAAGCTACGTAGTCGTACTTTAGAACCTGCCTCATCAATAACATCGATTGCTTTATCCGGTAAGAAACGGTCTGTAATGTATCGATCTGATAGTTTTACAGCTTCAATAATTGACTGGTCAGAAATTGATACTCTATGATGTGCCTCATAACGGTCACGTAAGCCTTGAAGAATTTGAATTGACTCCTCTACACTCGGCTGATCAACTTGAATTGGTTGGAAACGACGCTCTAACGCAGCATCTTTTTCGATATATTTACGGTATTCATCAATTGTTGTTGCACCGATACATTGTAGCTCACCACGTGCTAATGATGGCTTTAAGATGTTAGATGCATCAATTGCACCTTCCGCCCCACCTGCACCAATTAATGTATGAAGTTCATCAATGAAAAGAATAATATTACCAGCTTGACGAATTTCGTCCATTACCTTTTTCAGACGATCTTCAAATTCACCACGGTACTTAGTTCCAGCTACAACAGTACCCATATCAAGTGTCATTACTCGTTTATCTCTTAAAATCTCTGGAACTTCATTATTAACAATTTGTTGAGCTAATCCTTCTGCAATAGCCGTTTTACCTACACCAGGCTCCCCAATTAATACTGGATTATTCTTAGTGCGTCGGCTTAACACTTCAATTACTCGCTGAATTTCTTTACCACGTCCGATTACAGGATCTAAGCGACCCTCTCTAGCCGATACTGTTAAATCACGAGCTAAGCTGTCTAATGTCGGTGTGTTTGCTTG
Organism: Gottfriedia sp. NPDC057991; assembly: GCF_042886615.1. Taxonomy (NCBI): domain Bacteria; kingdom Bacillati; phylum Bacillota; class Bacilli; order Caryophanales; family Bacillaceae; genus Gottfriedia; species Gottfriedia sp. NPDC057991. The sequence goes on along the minus strand of NZ_JBHVQN010000010.1, from coordinate 3,099 downwards.
ATTAGCAGATCCATTTTGATGATTAGACGAGCTTTCATTGCTACCTAATAATTGAAGAACTTGTTGACGCGCTTTATTTAAGCTAACACCAAGATTATTTAATACTCTTGCTGCTACGCCTTCTCCTTCTCGAATTAGTCCTAAAAGGATGTGCTCTGTTCCTACATATGAATGCCCTAATTTGCGAGCCTCATCCATTGATAATTCAATCACTTTTTTTGCTCTAGGAGTGTAGTGTACAGTTTGGGCAACTCCCTGACCACGTCCTATTAATGTTTCCACTTCTTGTTGTACTTTCTCTGGGCTTAATCCAAGTGCAAGTAATGCCTTAGCAGCAATACCTTCTCCCTCACGAACAAGTCCTAGTAAAATATGTTCTGTACCTATATTTGAGTGTCCAATTCGGATTGCCTCTTCTTGAGAAAGAGCTAATACTTTTTGAGCACGTTCTGTAAATCGACCAAACATCATAATTGGTTCCTCCCATATAATTAGATATTTTTGTTAGATAGCCTTTCGCGTATTAGTGATGCTCTTTTAATATCCCTTTCTTCGGGAGCAAGCTGATCACCTACATACTGTTGTAAAATACCTGGTTGAGTTAATATCATTAATTCATGTAAAAAGTTTTTAGATAAACCATCAATCAAACCTAAATCAATCCCTAATTGTACATCCGATAAACACTTAGCACTTTCCTTTGTTTCTATTATTCTTCCGTATTTCAATGTACCTAGAGAACGAAAAACTCGATCTTCTAAAAGAATTATAGAAGTTCTTGCAAGTGCATCTCTTGCTGATTTCTCGTGTTTAATCAGTTGTTGTACAATTGTGGTTAAATCTTCTATTATTTCTTCTTCCGATTTCCCTAATGTAATTTGATTCGAAATCTGAAAGATATTACCTAATGCTTCGCTACCTTCGCCATAAATTCCTCTTACTACTAAACCAAGTTGATTAATAGTAGGAATTAAACGGTTAAATTGTTTCGTGATGACCAGTGCTGGAAGATGCATCATCACCGAGGCCCTTAATCCGGTACCAACATTAGTAGGACAGCTGGTTAAATAACCAATTGTTTCATCAAAAGCATATTCAAGCTGACTCTCTATATAATTATCAATATGATTCGCTTGAGTAAGTGCCTCTCTAAGTTGTAAACCTGGAAATAGAGCTTGAATTCTTAAATGGTCTTCTTCATTGATCATAATGCTAATTTGTTCGTCCTGAGATAATATACATGCACCATGTACCGACTCTTGAACTAAATTAGGACTTATTAAGTGTTTTTCAATTAATACTCTTTTCTCTACTGGTTCTAACTTATTAATTTCAATATATTCAAAAGGTCCGTTTGGTAAAGCTGTACTACCTTCAAAATAATGTTTAACTAAATGACAAATTTCTTTAGCCTTGTCTTGGCTAAGTAATGTTGGATACAAATATGCACTGAAATTTCTAGCTAACCTAATACGACTACTTAAAACGATATCGTCGTCTGGACCTTCTTGTTTCATCCATGGACTGATGGCTTCATTTATAATTCGATTAATAGACATGTAACTTACTCCACCTCCTTTTGAAGGGCTTGTAAATCTTTTTCAATTTCACGAATTTCATCCCGAATCTTAATTGCTTGCTCAAAATCTTCCTTATCAATAAAATATTTCATTTGAGATTTCAAGTCTTGTAGCTTCCTTTTCAAGGAGATTGCCCCATTAATCTTTTGAGGTATTTTCCCTGTATGCGATACATTACCACTATGAATTCTTTTAACAATTGGTTTCATCTGATCCATAAATATTTCATAACAAGTTGAACAACCTAAACGACCAATTTTAGTAAACTTATGAAAAGTCATCTTACATCTAGGACATTCAATATGGGAATCTTGATGAAATTTATTTTTCTTCATTTCATAAATACCAGTATTACCTTTAAATAATCCAGCTAACAAATCATTTACAGAATACCCACCTATTTCAGAAAAAATATATTTATTGTTCGATTCATTTGCGCATTTCTCACATAAGTGAATATCTATTTTCTCACCATTAATAATTTTAGAATAGTGTATTGTTGCCGGACGCTCTTGACATTCTTGACAAATCATTATGGGCAACCTCCATATTCTATTTGTACTTTAAACTTCTTAGCATTGCCTTGAACATTCTTGCTCTTAACTCATCTCGATAAGGTAAATTAACCATTATTACTGAACGATCTAATACACTTAACATCATTTTTGCTTCACGCCCTGTAACTACACTTTTTTCAAGTAGTAGATGAATATAGTCCTCCGAGCTAGACTGTGCAATATTATTAGTAAAGCTACTTAATATTTGATCAATTACGCTCGCTTTATCATGAAATTGCACTTTAATAATCCGAATATACCCTCCACCGCCGCGTTTACTTTCTACTACATATCCTCTTTCTAATGTGAATCTAGTATTAATTACATAATTTATTTGAGAAGGTACACAATCAAATTTATTTGCTATTTCACTTCTTTTTATCTCGACATAATCTTTATCGGATATGTCAAAGTAGTGCATTAGATATTGTTCAATAATATCTGATATATTCTTCATCTATTTACCACCTTTACTGACTTTGACTATCTTTGACTATTATTATATTCCTTTCATGAAAAATTTCAACTATTATCTCTTTACCATTTTTTCCAAACGATACAGCTCTTAATCTTTTTTTGTACATTAAGAAATGTATAAATTGGTAGCCTAGAAGAAAAATTGACATATTTTCCAATCTTGGGTATTAAATATAAGTGCAATAACCTCTCTGTCTTTGCCTAAAGGCTCGTCAATTGGCGATTTTTCTTTATCAGTATATAAATATATATGTTATACAATTCTTTTAAGAAGCTTTTTTTCCTTTATACTTTTTTTAAAAAAATTATTAACTTGATTTATCTCGTTTGATCCTCTCAGCATTTTAAGATAACAAAAAAAAACATCAGCCTAATAGCTGATGTTTTTGGTTACCAGGCGACGTTCTACTCTCACAGGGGGAAACCCCCAACTACCATCGACGCAAAAGAGCTTAACTGCCGTGTTCGGTATGGGAACGGGTGTG
>NZ_JBHVQN010000009.1:0-92137 GCF_042886615.1 Gottfriedia sp. NPDC057991 | reverse complement strand
AATTCCGAAAGGAACTGTCTAGCCTTTACTAGAGTAATGTGACCATTCTCCATTTAAACTAGAAACATTTCGCACAACTAAACTGCCATTTTGTTGAATAAAAAAATCGACTAAACAGCCGATCATGTTGTTCAACTATTCCATGCGTTATTTGCTTAACGATAAACTATAAAACGTGTAAATTTGTGATTGAAAACGATAAACCGTTATCTGATTGGTCGATTATTGCTTCACAAGACAATGTTAAGTCACTTTCCTTATTATCAATCCAAAGTTCAAATTCCATTGCATATCCTTCGCCATAATTGTACTCAATATAGTTAATATTCTCGTACGCTAAATCAGGTGGAATTGTAAGTGTCCCCCAGTAATTTAGTTCTTCTTTAATGTCCTCGATTGTAAGTTCTTCGATTAGTTTGGAACTAATTTTTACAAAATCTTTATTTACTAAATCAAAAACAGTTTCTTTAAGTAATAACTTCAATTTTTCTTTTAAATTCATAATCCCACCACCTATTATGAATTTAATTATACAGTATCTTATTGCACTAACCTGCCATTTAGTCGCATAAGAAACTCAACAATCTCCTTTAACAGAGCCTTTAATTTAATTAATTTGTTCGCTTAGGTAAATTTTCTTTTTTTGGTATCAATTTTCTTATTCAACTTGCCACAAACGCTCAAAATCAAACTCGTTATTCTTAAACTTCAAAAGATAAAGATCAGGATTGCTTAATTTTTTCCAATTCTCAAAACCAAATTCTTTGTTAAACTGTTTTAAAATTAATGACATCAAATTTCCATGAGTTACAACAATTGTAATTTGATTTTCACTTTTGATGATTTCATCTATTACGCTTATTGCACGATTAGTAGCTTCTTGACTTGATTCGCCACCATCGAATTTCAAATCCATATCTTCAAATGTGGCTTTTAATTTTTCAAGCCAATCAGGTAAATCAATCGAGCTTAGCTTACGTTCAGACAGTCGCTCTTCGAGAACAATGTCTATTTTCTTTTCATTACTTGTCGGTTTAATTGATTGAATTGCACGTAAAAAAGGGCTTGAAATTATTTGATCAATTTTAATCTTTGAGAAAAAATCAGCCAGATGATTAGCCTGAATTAATCCACGCTTAGTTAGATTCGCCTCATATGGCTGTCCCTCAGCTTCATAGTGTCGAATTATATAAATCTCTTTTCCCATTTTTTCTGCTCCTACTTTGTATTAATCTATTTAATTAACAAATTTTCTCTCTATTTTCTTATATTATCATTAACAATCCTATTTTTGATAATTGAGTATTCTGTTTTCTATATATTTCATATAAAGCTAAATGTAGATTATTGATGACGATCTAAATTGAATGTATTATTTTAATGACAACAATCATACAGAAGGTAAATATTATCGGAAATATCAATTTCATGGTAAATAGAGGAGTTTTTAAGAAATGAAAGAGTATTTTACAATTGGTGAAGTATCAAAATTATTCCAAGTCAAAATTGCGACTCTAAGGTATTATGATCAGATTGGGCTCTTACGTCCAGAATTTATCGATAAAAAAACCAACTATAGATATTATTCAACACAGCAGTTTGAAAGGTTGAATTCAATAAAATATTTGAGGGCTCTAGATTTACCAATAAACGAAATTATAGATTTTTTTAATTATCGGGAAATCGATGCTCTTGTTGAAATGTTGAAAAAACAAAAAGATGAAGTTGCCAAAAAAAAGAAAGAATTGGAGATTATTGAAACAAAAATATCACGCCGCCTATTGCAAATTGAAGATGCTGTTAGTGCACCTTTAGATAAGATATCGGAAATAACACTTCCTGAAATGCATGTAGCATATTTACGCCATGACTACGTTATAGGAGATGATATTGAATTACCTATTACTGAATTAAGGAACAGTTTTGGAATAAAGGAGGAAATTTTTTTAGGGAAAATTGGCATCTCGATTTCAGCTTCTAATTTGAATAATAATGTTTTTGATAAATATTCTAGCATTTTCATGATACTTGAAGATGGTAATCAGATACCTCCAACTTCCATTGTTATTCCATCAAGAGACTATTTGAGAGTTCGATTTAAAGGTACACACATTGATGCAGTTGGTTATTATAAAAAATTGTTAACCTATATGAAAAAACACAATTATGAACTGTTAGACGATTCCTTTGAAATTACACTTATTGATTATGGCTTGACCAACGATATAGAAAAGTATGTCACGGAAATTTTATTACCTTACGAGTAAACTTTATGATAAAAACTCACTTGACCCTCTAGTTACTAGAGGGTTTATTTTTTATTAATATACTATTAATAAAAGGAGAAATGGAATTATGTTTGGCACGATTTTTAACACATTGATGATTATAGCCGGGAGTGTGATTGGAAGTATCTTTAAAAAAGGGATAAAAGAAGAATATCATGAAATCCTTATGCAGGCGATGGGCTTAGTAGCATTGGGCTTAGGGATCAACTCACTAGTTCAACATTTACCTTCTAGCAAATATCCAGTGCTTTTTATTGTAAGTTTAGCCATAGGTGGATTAATTGGGCAAAAACTTAAGTTAGAATCAAGATTTAATAGTTTAGTTAATAAATATTCTAAAGGTAATTTGGCTGAAGGGTTATCAACCGCCATTTTATTATTTTGTATTGGAACATTATCGATTTTAGGACCAGTAGAAGCAGCATTAAAGGGGGATTATACATACCTCCTTGCAAATGGTACGTTGGATGGCATTACTTCGATTGTTTTAGCATCCACTTTTGGGATCGGAATAGTATTTGCTGGCGTCGCTTTATTTACATGGCAGGGTTCCATCTATTTAATTGCCATACTAATGAGGAATTCCTTAAGTAATGATCTTCTAAATGAAGTAACGATTGTAGGAGGTATATTAATTATAGCGTCAGGCCTAAGTATATTGGGGATTAAGAAATGTAATACTTTAAATCTTCTACCATCATTATTGATTCCTCCTGTTGTATTTTTATTTATGCACTTATTCCATTTATAATGTTTGAGAAATTAGTTATGGAGATTAGGGGAACCTCACAAAATGAAGGTTCCCCTAATTACTAATTAAATTATTCCTATACCAAAAAAAATTGGAGTTTTTTAAACTCCAATTACTCTTTATATATTAATCTGACTATAAATGTATATAATAACTTTACCCACGGCTCAGCCCCCTAAACAGGCTTAAAACCATCTTTGTTTTTGAGAAGGAACAAATTGTTAGTGTAAACCGTTCTATTTTTTAACATAATGAGGCAAGAAGTCTCCTTCCTCAAGCGTGTGAAGGACTTTAGTCCAACGGTAGGTGGGAGATGAATTGCCTTTTTTCGATAGAAAAACATATGGTTATATGCTATGATTTTCTTATGAATTGTTCTTTGATAAGTAGTTATATAGGGTTGTGTGGACAAATAAGGCATAGTGCGAAAACCAAGCCCGTCACCCTTCCACTCGTAAAATAACTAAGGTAACGAAAGAACCTTCATTCGTTGGACATCTACCGCAGGAACTGTGGGAAGTAACGCTCGTGGAGATGAAAGGTTGCTTTCGTCACGGAATCGAGAAGCCCCCACTTCAAGCGTTAGCTCAGTGGTGGGAGTGGTTCACTTATCCAGATTTTTAATTATCCAACCACAAATGATCATAAATGCCACACAACCAATTCCTACGGGTAACATTCAATCATTCTCCCTATTTAACGAGCCCAGTCAAAATATTTCTATGATAGTGCTTCTTTAGCTCAAAATAAATTCATTATGTATATAATAACCTTACCCACGGCTCAGCCCCCTAAACAGGCTTAAAACCATCTTTGTTTTTGAGAAGGAACAAACTGACAGTGTAAACCGTTATATTTTTTTAAATATTATCTTTACTTTTAATATGAATACCCTTTTTTCGTAAACTAAAAGCTAGACAACTTCAAAAAACCTGTAATCTTATGTAAAATAATTATATCAACTGCGATAATTTTTGTAATGGATAATTGTCTGTTTATTCAAACTTTTTACTAAACCGATAAATTCTCTAATTATTTAATCAAGTAAACTTTTACTTTATTCTTTTTGCAAGCAGATGATTGTCACTGAATTGTATTAAGTCCCATAAATTTCCGTATAAGTCCTTAAATACTGCAACTGTACCATAATCTTGTTCTTTCGGTTCTCTTACAAACTCAATTCCTTTTGAAATCATTTCATCATAATCTCTCCAGAAATCATCCGTTCCTAAAAATAGAAAAACTCTCCCACCTGCTTGATTGCCAATGAATGGCTCTTGTTCTTGTTTCGATGCCTTTGCAAGTAGAATAGTCGTTCCAGAAGAACCAGGTGGACTTACAACTACCCATCTCTTATCTTGTTCAGGCTGATATGTATCTTCAATTAAATTAAAATGAAGTTTCTTTGTATAAAACTCTATAGCTTCATCATAATCTTTTACAACCAATGCTATATGAACGATTGACTGAATCATTTTCTTATCTCCTAACATGTTTTCTTTTAAAAGTACTACTAGTTGATCTATATTTCAATCTAATCATATTCCTTTTTCAATCAATCCGCTATTTTTAACATAATAAAAAGACTGCCGAAACAGCCTTCGAATTAATCATTTAATTTTGAAGCAAAAATTGGAATGATTATGATTGTAATAAATATTAATGCCAAAACGATTAATGAATTTTTCCATCTAAAATCATTTTCTCCATCATTTTTATGTTGATTTATGAATTCATCATATATTTTCGATGAAACAAATTTTCCTGGATCTACTATTTCTCCTGTTTGTTCATCCAATAAATACGTATCATAATTCACTGTTTTAAAGAAACGATCTCTTACTGTATCGTATTTTACAGCAATTGCCACTACATTTTCGTTAGCATTTTTCTCCTTATTTGTTAAACTAAATTCTTTTTGATCGACAATCTCCGTTGATTTCTTAACATAATAATGAACTTCCTTACGATTACTTTTATCTATTTGATCTAAATAGCGCGATGTTGCATTTGAGGTTGATACATTAGATAAAAACAGCAAAATGAAACAAACGATGCAAAATGCAATTCTTTTCATTTAGATCCCCCACTTCTATTCAAATCTACTAAATTATATTCACTAGATTTTTAAATAGTCCTAGAGAGTATTTCCGTTTTGTCTCTTTAAGCTGAAGTTGTTTAATTTTTTGCTAAGAATCCCTGGTATTTATCCGTTATTCTAAGGTTTTAGTTTTTCTCATATTTTAGTTCGATGAAATTTAAAAATCTATGGTTCCACATTTTTTCATAAAAATCAATTGTCTCTTTTGCTGCCATAAATGGATTATTTAATGTAGAGGTCGCTCCATTTACCATGAAGTTTTCATAACCTAACCCATGTGCAAATTTAATTGTAGCGTCCATACAGTATTCAGTTTGAGCGCCGCAAAATTCTATATTATGTACTACTAATTGATCTAAAAGATTCTTTAAGTTCGTTTTGAAAAAAGAATTGGCATGTATTTTATGGATAAAATAATCTTGTTCTTGTACATCTAGATTAGCATGAATCGCCCAATGTTCTTCTCCAACAACTAATTCTTCATCACAATGTTGAACAAAAATAATTGGTTTACTTAATTCTCTATATAATGAGATTCTTTTATTAACTTTACTGATTAAATTTTGCAATTCAAATAAATGCTCACCACTGTAACATACACCATTTTGCAAATCGATAACGATTAAAACATCTGCACAAGTATCCATTGTTTTCACCTCATTTATATACTTTTAATAACTTTCGCTGGGTTACCGGCCACTACAGTATTAGAAGGCACGTCTTTCGTAACGACAGAACCTGCAGCTATAATTGAATGATCTCCAATCGAAATACCAGGTAAAATAGTACAACTGCCACCAATCCACACATCGTCTCCAATATGAATTGGAATCGCATATCCGCTCTTATTTCTATCCTTTGGTTCAATCGAATGACCAGCTGTATAGATTCCTACATTCGGACCAATCATACAGTTATTTCCTATTTTCACTTCTGCCATATCTAAGATTGTACAATTATAACCTGCATAGAAATGATCCCCTACATGTATGTTATAACCTAAATCACAATGAAAATTATGCTCAATACTTGGATTTACGCCTACTGTTCCAAACAGCTCTTTCAATATTTCTTCTTTTCTTTCGAACGATTCCACATTAATATTATTAAACTCTTGAACAAGTTTATGGGCACGTATAGTTTTCACTTTTAATTCTTCTGTGCCACGCTTATAATAAATTTTCTCCTTAGCTTCCATTTTAACTTAATGAGGCAAGAAGTCTCCTTCCTCAAGCGTGTGAAGGACTTTAGTCCAACGGTAGGTGGGAGATGAATTGCCTTTTTTCGATAGAAAAACATATGGTTATATGCTATGATTTTCTTATGAATTGTTCTTTGATAAGTAGTTATATAGGGTTGTGTGGACAAATAAGGCATAGTGCGAAAACCAAGCCCGTCACCCTTCCACTCGTAAAATAACTAAGGTAACGAAAGAACCTTCATTCGTTGGACATCTACCGCAGGAACTGTGGGAAGTAACGCTCGTGGAGATGAAAGGTTGCTTTCGTCACGGAATCGAGAAGCCCCCACTTCAAGCGTTAGCTCAGTGGTGGGAGTGGTTCACGACTCCTAACTTATTTGTAATTTATTTTATAATACACTTCGATCTAATCTTGCTTGTTCAACCATTTATGTACTTAAATCAATATCATCCCAGTCTACAGAGGGATTAATAACCCATTCTAAAACTTTCCTTCTCTCTATGACTAAACCTTCATTAATTGAATTTAATATTTTTCCTTTTAGTCTTGAATCAACTACGAACCAATGTGTTCTATAATATAAATCTGCCATATTATAAATTTCAGTTTCAGATTTTAGCTTTAACAACATATTTCCTCCACTAAGTTTCCATCAGAAATCTTTTAATTAAATTATACATCTTCAAAAAAGTATCGTTAATTCCTTATTCAGCTAAAAGGCAAAAAATTATCTATTCTAACAAAACAAACCTCTAATGCTATAACAATGCACTAGAGGTTTGTTAAATTAAGTATTAAACAGTAACTAATTCTTTTTCTTTGCTTTCAATTTTCGTAATGATATCACGCGCAATCCATACGCCACATGCGCTTGCTTGGGCTAAACCACGAGTAACGCCCGCTCCATCTCCACCTAGATATAATCCAGAGATTTCACTTTCAAAGTGTACATTTAGCTTCGGTCGAGCCGAATAGAATTTTGCTTCTACGCCATAGAAAAGTGTATGTTCTGCAGCGATACCTGGAGTCACATGATTTAATGCTTCTACCATTTCAATTAAACTTTTCATTGTATTATATGGTAAAACTAGTCCTAAGTCCCCTGGTACTGCTTCTTTTAAAGTTGGTTCTAAAAAGCCTTCTTTAATACGTTTTTCAGTTGAGCGGCGACCTTTTAATATATCTCCGTATTTTTGCACGATTACTCCACCGTGTGAAAGCATGTTTGCAAGGCGTGAAACCTCATGTGCATATTCATTTGGTTTGTCAAATGGTTCTGCGAATTGATGCGATACTAATAAGGCAAAGTTTGTATTTGGACTTCCTAATTTAGGATCTTTATAAGCATGTCCATTAGCAGTCATAATACCTGAATGATTTTCAACTACTACGTGCCCAGATGGATTACTACAGAATGTTCTGACTTTTGTACCCACGCTAGTATTAAATACGAATTTCCCTTCGTATAAGTGCTTATTAATTTCTTCCATTACTACGTTTGAAGTTTCAACACGAACACCAATATCAACTTGATTTGTTGACATTTTTAAACGACGTTTTTTCATAACATCAGTTAACCATTTTGAGCCATCACGACCAGGTACAATTACAACTTTCTCAGCATGTAATTCTTCACCTTTTTTTAATTTAATTCCTTTTATGATATGAGTACCTTCAACCTTTTCAGTTATTAAGTCCTCTACTTCAGTTTTGTACTTCATATCTATTTTCGTTTTTAAATACTCATAAATTCTTTTTAGAATTTCTAAATTTTGTTCCGTTCCTAAGTGACGAACTTGTGCACGTAATAATTTAAGTCCAGCTGCGTAACCACGACGTTCAATATCTCTAACTTCTTCTGTTAAAGGATCCGTAATCGATTCAGTCGCACCATGTTCTAAATTAATTTCATCAACGTATTTGATTAATTCAACTACTTGTGAATCTGATAAGTAATCTGTCATCCATCCACCAAATTCGCTTGTAATATTAAATTTCCCATCTGAATATGCTCCAGCTCCACCAAATCCATTTGTAATTGAGCAAGCTGGTAAGCAACCTGAAAAATCTTTTTTTCCTGCAGCAGGCGGACATTTTTCAATTTTCTTTTGTAAAATTGGGCAATGTCTTGCGAATATATCATGTCCTTTATCAACAAGTAGTACTTTAGCATTAGGCATTTTTAAAGTTAATTCATAACATGTAAAGATTCCAGCAGGTCCTGCTCCAACAACGATCACATCATACATCTATATATACCTCCAAATAAGGTTTAAATTATTTCATTTGATCAACCTAAAATAGAATACCATCAATCAGAATGCGTTTCAAGTAAAAACACGAACATTTTTTGTATTATTTTTAAAAAATATTCGTTTATAAACAAAGTGAAACCTTTTCATTAGAAATTACCATATGCAAATTAGCTTTATTTATCCAATATTAGACAATTCAAACTTAAAAATCAATTAATTGACATCAGACTATTATAATTAAACAATTTGTCGATTTCATCCTAATTTAACTAGAAGTTAATGATTGAAATACGAAAATATCCTATTAGATAGAATCACAATCACACCAAGTTGAATAGTTATATAAATAACAGATATTTTATATTGGAGATGGAAAAGATGCTAGAAGAAAATATAAAGGAAAAGGATGGGAAAGATCATTATCAGAAAACTAATTTAGAAGATGAGGAATTACAATCGAGTCTTGAGAGAAAAATTGTTGCTGCATCTTGGGTTAAGGCAGTTGCACAATTATATGAAACGATTACATTATCAAAATTATATTCAATCGACAAAGATCCAATCTTTCAAGGGAAAAGAGATATCATATCGGGAATGTGGATTGGTACAGCTGGTCAATTATCCGTAGCTTTTTTCGTTTCTAAGCAATTGTTCACTTCAGATAAATTAGATTTACTTGAGTTACAAAGAAGAATTGTTCTTTCCGATTCAGTTCAAATAGTTGGGAACGCATTGGCACTTATTGGTGCATCTGAGGTAATTCAAGAGGAAATTGGTGATGGGGAAATATTCCTTACTTAGTCTTCTACACTAAATAAAAAAGTAACGCAAAATCAAAAAATATAAAGTGAATTAATCCCACAAGGAAATATGATTCCATTGTGGGATTAATGTTTTTCTCGAATTGAACGGATATTCTACCGTTTTCATCTAATTATTGTTCGTTTTTCAATTCTTTTCGGCCAAATACAATTTTATTTATTGGATTTTCCTATTCCTTTCACTTTACTATTGCTCCAGCTTTTAATGCTTTTTGGAAGCTTGCAATCAAGTCTTCAATATCTTCTAAACCAACGGACACTCTTATTAATGTATCTTTAACGCCTAATCGTTCACGAACATCGAGCGGTATTGCAGCATGGGACATTTTTACAGGATATGAAACAATTGTCTCAACTCCACCTAGTGAAACTGCAACTGCAACGTTTTCGACTGATTGAAGGAAACTTGTCGTTTGTTCAATCGTTTTTAGTGTAAATGAAAGGACTGCTCCTCCTCCAGTAGCCTGCTCAAAATGAACATCGTGACCAGGATGACCTTTTAGTCCTGGGTAATAAACATCCTCAACTTCTTCTTGTTCTAAAAGCCAGTTTGCTAATTTTGATGCAGTTTGTTCATATGCATCCATACGAACTTTTAGGGTCTTTAATCCTCTTAATGTAAGCCAACAGTCCTGTGGACCTAAGATGGCTCCGAATGAATTTTGGATTGTGTATAAATCACTTGCAAGTTCTTCTGAATTTACGACCGCTAATCCTCCGATTACATCGCTATGACCTGCAATAAACTTTGTTGCACTATGAACGACAATATCAGCTCCTAAGTCTAATGGTCTTTGTAAATATGGTGATAAAAAACTATTATCTACAATGACAAGGATGTCATTTTCTTTTGCAATTTTAATTGCACTACTTAAGTCAGTAATTTTCAAAAGAGGGTTAGAAGGTGTTTCTAAATAAAGTCCTTTTGTATTTGGCTTTATTCCAGCTTCAATCTCTTGTAAATTAGAAGCGTCTACAAAGGTAAAATCGATTCCGAAACGATTTAATACTTTTGTCGCTATTCTAAATGTCCCTCCATAAACATCTTCACAAATGACAATATGATCTCCAGCTGAGAACAAAGATAATACAGAAGAGATTGCAGCCATTCCTGATGAAAACGCAAAGCCACGTACACCATTTTCTAATTTTGCAATTGTATTTTCTAACGCTTCTCTTGTTGGATTTCCACTTCTCGCATAGTCGTACTTACCAAAATTCTCTATATCAAATTGATGAAATGTTGATGTCTGATAAATTGGTATACTCAATGCACCTGTCACCTGATCAATTTCATTTCCGTTATGAATTAGTTTCGTTCCAAATTGCATGCTCATCACCCCAATGCATTTTCTAAGTCATTTAATAAATCATCAATATGTTCAATTCCAACTGATAATCGTAGTGTATGGTCATCTAGACCAAGCTTTCGTTTAAATTCCTCTGGCATTTCTGAATGAGTTTGCGTATGTGGATACGTAATTAATGATTCAACACCACCTAAGCTTTCTGCGAATGTAATGACTTTTACACTTCCTAAAACTTGTTCAACTAAACTTAAATCCTTCACTTTAAATGAAATCATTGCACCAAATCCAGTTGCCTGTTCTTTAATAATTGAATATCCCTTATGCGTTGGTAATCCTACATAATATACTTCAGTAACATTTGGATGATTTTCTAAAAACTTCGCAAGTACAATCGCATTTTTTTGACTGTATTCCATGCGTAAATGCAATGTTTTAATACCTCTTAAGATTAACCAAGAGTCAAATGGAGCTAATGTTGCACCTGTTGATTTTTGATAATAGCGAATTCGTTCATTCGTATTTTCTGAATTCGTTACGACGAAGCCAGCTAGTGTATCATTATGACCACCTAAATACTTTGTTCCACTATGAACAACAACATCTGCCCCTAATTCAATTGGTCTAAAGAAATAAGGAGTTAAAAATGTATTATCGACAATTACAATAATATCTCGTTTTTTTGCAATCTCTACTACTCTTTTTAAATCAGTTACTTTCATCATTGGATTTGAAGGTGTTTCAATAAAAATTCCTTTTGTGTTCGGTTTAAGTGCATCAAGAATATTTTCAATTTCAGTCGTATCAACAAAATTATGCTCAAGTCCATATGGCGAATAAATTTCTTCGAATAAGCGATATGTACCCCCGTATAAATCATCTGAAACAATTAGATGATCACCCTTTTTAAATAAGCTTAATACTGCAGTAACGGCTGCATTTCCTGTTGCGAATGCAACACCATAATTTGCACTTTCTAATTTTGCAACAGTATTTTCGACTTCTTCTCGAGTTGGATTTTGTAATCTTGCATAATCATATCCAGTCGATTGATGAAGTCCTGCATGTTTAAATGTAGCAGATTGATAAATTGGATAACTAATTGCACCAGTTAATGGATCATATCCTTTGCTACCATGCACAGCTACCGTTTCAATCGATTTTTTATTCGTGTTTAAAGCCTCTTTTGTGTTAGTCATTATAAATCCCCCATTTTAGTCAAATAAAAAAACCACTTCCTAAAAAATAAGAAGTGGTTATGTCTGTAAAATAAACATATCGCTCTTATCTTCCAGGTTTTTCACCTGCAGGATTTAGCACTTTCTAGTATTTACTAGAGTTGCCGGGTTTCGTCGGGCCAGTCCCTCCACCGCTCTTGATAAGATTATTTAATTATATTGTAAGTATATTAAAAACTCTGATTATTATCAATCGTTTTTTTTGAATTATTTAATTATTAACTCTTACTTCCATTCTTCAGGTACTAAACTTCGATAAAGTGAACTCTTATATCGATCATCAATTAGTAATAAAGTCCCTTCATCTGATTCAGATCGGATAACTCTTCCACCCGCTTGCATTACTTTATTCATACCTGGAAAGACATATGCATAATAATACCCATTTTTTCCAACCGAATTAAAATGCTCCTTTAAAATATTTCTTTCTAAACAAATCTGTGGCAATCCTACACCAACTACTACGACACCGTTTAATCGATCACCCTTTAAATCGATTCCTTCAGAGAATATGCCACCTAATACAGCAAAGCCAACTAACGTTTCCTCATTTAGACTATCAAACTGTAAAAGGAACTCCTCTCGTTCAATTTCAGTCATACCATTTTCTTGAACGATTGTTTTTATGTTAGGGTATTTCTCTTTAAATAAATCAACACTTTGAATTAAATATTGATATGACGGATAAAAAACTAAATAATTACCTTTTCTTTTCGTAATTTCTTTATACACGGAATCAATTAATCTTTCTAAATTTCTTTCACGATCTTGATATCGAGTTGATAGCGGATCAATTGTTACTTCCAGTTGTTCTCTATGAAAAGGAGAATCGATTGAAATTGTATAATCGCGACTTTGATCACCAAGCATATCTTGAAAAAATTGTATTGGCGTTAAAGTAGCTGAAAAATAAATTGTAGAGCGAAATCTTTTTATGACGTCATTTATTACTTTAGAAGGATCAAGGCAAAATAACTTTAAATGAACTTCACTTTTATATAGTTCATAGTAGCATACATAATTTTCATCAAAAAACTCCGCGATTTTGACGAAGTTGAGTGACTCAAAATATGTTTCAAGTAGAAGTTGTTTATTTTCGTCCTCTTCCATTTCCTGTAATTTTATTTCTACGATTTCATTAAATGTATGTAGAAGTTCTAGTAAATCCTCATCTATTTCCTTTGAAACTGGGGTTACTACGTCCTTCCATTTTTTTCTCAATTCAATAAATCGCTTATTTATTTCATTTATTATGGCATAAAGTTCATCTTTTAAATTTTTATACCTATTCTTCAACTCTAAAAATTTAGATTTGAATAGACTCGCAGAATACATTTCTCTTGCACGATCAACAAGATTATGAGCTTCATCAATTAATAAAACTGAACTTCGTTTATGTTCATCAAATAATCGTTTTAACGAAACCCTAGGATCGAAAATATAATTTACATCGCAAATAATCGCATCTGAAGAATTTAATAAATCTAATGAGTATTCAAATGGACATACCGTATGTTTGCGTGCATATTCTTCTATTTTCTCCCTGGTTAGCGCTTTTTCCGATGAAAGAATATCAAGAACAGCATCATTTATCCGGTCATAATAACCATTGGCAAATTCACAATAGTCCTTTTGACACATCGTCTCTTCTTTAAAACAGATTTTATCTTTAGCTGTAATCGTCGTACACTTTATACAAAGTCCTTGATCTGTCATTCGCTTAAATGCTTCTTCAGCAACAGTCCTAGTAATCGTCTTAGAAGTTAAGTAAAACATTCGATTTATACTATTTTCACCAATACTTTTAACCGTTGGAAAAATAGTTGAAACCGTTTTTCCAATTCCGGTTGGTGCTACCGCAAATAAATTATTACCTTCTTGAATCGTTTGATATACCGCACCCGCTAACTTTCTTTGACCTTTTCTGAAAGAAGGAAAGGGAAAATTCAATTCGTTTATTGTCTGATTCCTTAACTCAATATGATCGTATTTCCATTTAGCAAAAGGATAATAAATTTCCAGCATTTTGTATAAGTAATTTGTTAATTCATCCTTTGTAAACAAAAGATCGAAGCTTATTTTTTGCTCAGTTAAAATATTCATATATGTAAGTCTAAGTGTAATCTTTTCAAGCTGTAATTCTTCACAAATAAAATATCCATAAACTTTTGCTTGAGCCCAATGAACAGGATATGAATTTTCATTTATTTCATTTAAATCCTTCAATGTTGATTTAATTTCTTCTATTATATATTGATTATCATTAATCAATAATCCATCACAACGGCCTTCTATTTGAAACACCAATTGATCCAATGTTATGGTGCCGGATATAGGTCGTTCTTTTACATCCTGTTCACCATATTCTCTTTGGATTTTTTGGTGTGCCTTTGTTCCTTCAATTAATGGAACCGAACTTTTATATGTTACATTGATACTACCCGCTGTATGAGCATACTCAACTAGCGTTCGAACTGAAACCTTTACACAATTCTCCAAGTGAGTACCCTCCCTTTTTTACATTTTATCATAATTCTTCTTTCTTGATTAAGAATGAGAAGTAACAATAAAAAAGCTCAAGTAAAAATAACTTGAACTTTTAGCGATCAGAATGCAATATTCAACTAGCAATATAAAACTTGAATATTATATTTTCTGTAAAATTGTAATAATCTCTCCATGTCATCTTTTATTGCTTCTAGTGGTACGACAATGGCTTGCATACTTGTAAAGTAAATATAAAAGTAATTCTTCGTGCCTTTTATTTGAACGATATCATCCCACTTTATTTCATGAACACTTGATTGTGTAATTTCTTTGATTCCATTCTCATCTACCTTTAGAGAATGTTCACCGAATAAAGATTGATCGTTCTTTTCAGTTAAATGCTTAATCATTTTGTTTTTTGATGAACGGTAGAAATACTTTGGAAAATAAATGAACCAAACAATGGCTGCTAACGAAAAGGCAAGTAAATAACCAAAAAGCGGTTGTTTGAAAAGAAAGGAAATTAAAAATGGTATTACTAAATAGATTAAACTCACAGCAATTCGTTGATTAATTAACGACTTTTGAACAGTTTTTGAGTGTTTTAAATGATGTAAATTAAATTCAATATAATCATCCAAATTAATTTCAAAATTAAGTTTCATACTTGACCTCCATTTTCACAAAAATATTAATTCACTATTATTTTAACATTAGAAAAAAATAGAAAATAAAGATATTTTATCTACTTATATTAAGTTGACTTTTCAAGATTCATAGAATTAATTCTTATATTAAGAATTCGTAATAATTCATTTCCAAAGTTCTAAATTTAAATTTTTGGCATAAAAATGGTTGTCCTCTCGGAGGTGCAAATAAGTCTTAGAAAATCGCAATTAAACAGTGGACTGCAAATAAAATCTGAGAATCACAATTAAAATTGGCAAAACTGCAATTAAAATTTGAGAATCGCAATTAAACTTGATAAAACTGCAATTAAAACATTAATAATCGCAATTAAAATTAAAAAGTACCCATACCAGTTAAGGTATTATGACCTAAAAACATCCACAAGCAGATTATTTCAAATAGAAAACTTGTAATATGTCTTGTATCGAATAAAAACTTGATAAGAGCCTGCAAAAATATCTAATAAAGATCAATTAGATCGACCACAAATGAAAAAACGCCGTTGAAATACCCCCATCTTTAGCACTTATACATTTTACAATAAAAAAGGGCTGCCCATTAGTCAGTTAACCTGACTTTTGAGACAGCCACAATCTAAACAACACAGATCAATTATGCTCCATCATTAATGAAGCTATATTGCGCCATGTATAACTTATAATAATGTCCTTTTAATGCTAATAACTCTTCATGTGTACCGCTTTCCTCGACATTTCCGTTTCCGATTACCATAATTTTGTCGCAGTCACGAATTGTAGATAATCGGTGGGCAATGACAAATGAAGTACGTCCTTCTAATAGCTTTTCTATACCATTTTGGACAAGCTTCTCTGTATGTGTATCGATATTTGAAGTAGCTTCATCTAATATCAAAATTCTAGGATCAGCTAGTAGAGCACGAGCAAACGAGATTAATTGTCTTTGACCTAATGAAAGTCTTGAGCCCCTCTCATTTACATCCGTATCATACCCATTTTCCATTTTAATGATAAAGTCGTGAGCATGGACTGCTTTAGCTGCAGCAATTACTTCTTCATCTGTAGCATTTAATTTACCGTATCGAATATTTTCCATAATCGATGTTGAGAATAGGAATGTATCTTGTAGCATAATTCCCATTTGACTTCTAAAGGATTCTAAATCTACTTTTTTAATATCGTTTCCATCAACTAAAATTTCACCTTTTAAAGGATCATAGAATCGGCTTAAAAGTGAAACAATCGTTGTTTTCCCTGCTCCTGTTACGCCTACCAATGCAATTTTTTCACCAGGATTTATTGTGAAATTAACATTTTTTAATACTGTAGAGTTTTCATCATAACCAAAAGTCACATTTCTAAATTGAACTTCACCATTAATTCGTTCGATTGGAGGTGCATTTTCTTCGCTAATAATTTCTGGATCAATATCCATAATGTCAAAAATACGATCAGCTGCCGAGAAGTTTGATATTAATGTATTATAGAAGTTTGATAAGTTCATAATTGGACGCCAGAACATGCCAATATACATTGAAAATGCGATTAATGTTCCAACTTCAATTTCTTGACTAGTTACAAGCTTATAACCAACATAAAATACAATTACAGTACCAACACCCCATGAAAGCTCAACTAATGGCCAAAAGAAGTCATTCATTTTTACTGCTTTCATGAATGAACCCATTAATTCAGAAACCTTTTCTTTGAAGTCTTTTTCTTTATCCTTTTCTTTTGCAAAGGATTGAACTACTTTTATACCTGAAAAATCTTCATGTATAAACGCAATTAAATTTGAACGTTTCTTTCGGTAATCATCCCATCTTTTACGTGCACGTGTTTCAATATAAAACATTGCAGCTGCCAAAAATGGAAGAATAGATACAGATGCGATAGCGAGTTTAACATTTAAGATAAACATTACGATCGTAACGCAAACTAAACTTAGTAATTCCGGGATTAATGTTTGAATACTTTGGTTAAATAAATTTTGGAGGGCACTAATATCCCCCATTACTCGAGCCAAAATTTTTCCTACTGGTCGATTATCAAAAAACGTAAATGATAGTTTTTGAATATGTGTGTAAAGCTCATGACGAATATTTACTAAAATATTATTCGTAACGGAGCTAATCATCGTCCAACGTGTTTTTGAAGCAATCATGGCTACGGAGTTTAATGCTAATAATACAACACCAATTACGATTAGTCCTTTTACGTCATGATTTTTAATATTTGTATCAATCGCTACCTTTAGTAAATAAGGATTTAATATCCCAATTACCATTACAAATAACATTAAACAAATAACGGTAAATGTTTTTAATTTATAAGGTTTTAAATAAGTCCCAAGCCTAAGAATAAGCTCGGTTTTACTCCGATTTAGTTGGTCTTCATCACGATTTATCGTATTTTGTGCCATTAGACCACCCCGCTTTCTACTGTTTCAAAATCTTTGAACTGTTCTTCGTAGACTTCAAAGTATCTACCCTTTTTATCAAGTAATTGTTTATGATTTCCTTTTTCAACTATTTCTCCATTTTCAACAAATAGAATGACATCGGCATTTTTCACTGCTGAAATACGGTGTGCAATTATAAATGTTGTACTATGTGAGAAACGTTTATTTAAATTGTGTAATAATTCATACTCCGTTTCCATATCTAATGCAGAAGTTGCATCATCTAAAATTAGGATTGGAGCATTTCTTAGTAATGCGCGGGCAATTGATATACGTTGTTTTTGGCCACCAGATAAACCAATTCCTCGTTCACCAATTTCCGTGTTGAATCCTTCTTCTAGCTCTTCAATAAAGTCTAGACAACATGCAATACGGCAAGCCTCACGGATTTCATCCATAGTAGCATCTTGGTTTCCTAGTTTAATATTATTTTCAATCGTATCTGAGAAAAGGAATGTATCCTGAGAAACTAGAGACATATTTTGACGTAAAGATGTTAGATTAAAATCTTTAACATTAACGCCATCTACTAGAACTTCTCCTTCAGCCACATCGTATGAGCGACCAATTAGATGAAGAATTGAAGATTTCCCAGCACCTGTCGTTCCCATAATGGCTACTTTACTACCGCTTGGAATATATAAATTAATATCTTTTAAGACAATTTCATCATTGTATTTAAAGCTCACATTTTTATATTCCACTGAACCGTCAACTAGATTAGGTGTAAATGCACCTTCTTTGTTTTCAATTGCTGTTTTACGATCTAAAATTTCAAAAATCTTCTTCGCAGAAGCTTGGTTTTTAGAAAGTACATCTGTTAGCCAGCCTAACATTCTCATCGGCCAAATTAAGTTCCAAATATATCCACTAAATGCAACTAATTCACCTAGCGTCATACTATTTTGTAAAACGAAATATCCACCGATAATAATCATTGCTACAAGCGCAATATTTGTTAAAAATTCAATATTCGGAAAATATTTACGCATTGTTTTCGCTTGAGCCATATTTAAATCATAATATCCACGATTCATTTTCAAAAATTTCAACGTCTCATGCTTTTCTCTAGCAAATGCTTTAACCAATCTTACGCCCGCAATATTTTGTTGAGCTGTTGTATTGATTTCAGCTGTATGGTCACTTATTTTACCGTAACCTTTATTAAGTAAGCGATTTAAACGCGTCCCCATATATCCTATTGGGATCATAATTACTAAACAGATAAGTGCCAACTTCCAATTAATTACAAATAAGATAACTGTACTAAGAGTAAAATAAATAATATTTTCAACAAACAATCTTAATCCAAACGCAATTGTTTGCCAGATATTTTCCACATCTTCATTAATTCTCGAAAGTAATTCACCCGTATTCATCGAGTCAAAATACTTAAACTCAAAGCTTTGAATATGCTTGAACATATCATTTTTAATATCTTCATGTACCTTTGAACTTACTAAGTCATATAAATATTCTTTTACATAACCAAAAATTGATTTAATGATTGTGACACCTATAATACCACCAATAACTGGTACTACTACTGATGCTTTTCCTTTCGTAATACCATCATCTATTAGAATCATTTGTAAATAAGGAATTAAATGATCCACACCTATTACTAAAACCATTGAAATTGAACCAATAATAAATGAAAGCTTATGCCTAAAGACATATTTTAAAATTCGAGACAAATTTATACCTCCCTTGTATCAATTAACCTAACTCTACGCAACCCTCCACTTTTTTTGACAACAAAAAGGCCATGGGAATATTTTCCATACCCCATGGCCATAAAGAAACGTTTCGCCCAAAAAAAACATAAATGAATTGTTTATTTTTGGCACAAAAAAGCCATGGGGAATATAAACCCATGGCTAGATCGTCAATTGAAATCTAAGTTTCAACGTGGTCCGTCCTGCGTAGAGATAGGGTTCATAATCATTATGAAATTTTGTGATGTTTCGCAGTTTAATTTTCTTACAATCATCATGTTAACCTACCTCCTTCTTATTTGATATTCTTATCATATACGAGTGCGCTTTAAAATGTCAAACTATTTTTAATAAATTTAATTATTTAATTTTATAAACAATTGCTTCATACGGTCTTAAGCTAGTATTCACACCCGGTAAACTTGAATCTTTATAATTACTTAAAAGTATACTTACTTCATCATATTGATCAGTATGACTAAAATTTGATTCCTCATTTGTAAAGTTAGCTACAATTAATAATTTTTCATCATTAAACTGTCTTATATAAGCAAATACTTTTTCATCCTTTTCAGCAAGCATTTCAAAAGAACCATAAACAATAGCAGGATTTTCTTTTCGCAATTGGATTAACTGGCGATAATGATGAAAAATTGAATTTGAGTCGTTTATCGATTGTTCAACATTTATTTTAGTAAAATTCGGATTTACTGTTAACCAAGGGTTTCCTTTTGTAAAACCTCCATGCTTTTCACCATTCCATTGCATTGGAGTACGTGCATTGTCTCTTCCTTTTGTATAAATCGATTCCATTATGTCTTCATGCTTATATCCTTTTGAAATACGGTCATTATACATATTTTTCGTTTCAATATCGTCATATTCATCGATGCTTTCAAATCGAATATTTGTCATGCCAATTTCTTCACCTTGATAAATATAAGGTGTACCTTGCATTAAATGAAGGATTGTAGCAAGCATTTTCGCACTTTCAATACGATATTCTTTATCATTACCCCATCTAGAAACAATCCGTGGTAAATCATGATTGTTCCAAAACAAGCTATTCCAAGCCTTTCCATCAAGCTGAGTTTGCCACTTATTAAAAACTTCTTTTAGCTCTAACAAATTTAATGGCTTTAAATCCCATTTTTCTTTACCTTCTTGTTGATCAAGACCGATATGCTCAAATTGAAAGATCATGCTTAATTCATTCCGGGCAGGATCTGAATAAAGCTTTGCAATTTCTGGTGTTGCTCCCCAAGTTTCACCAACAGTTAGTACATCGTGATTTCCAAACGTCTTTTTATTCATCTCTTGTAAGAATTCATGTAGCTTTGGACCATTTGCTGTAATCTCTTGATCAGGAATCTTCCCAATTAAATCAATTACATCCATTCGGAACCCACCAATTCCTTTATCAAGCCAGAAGTTCATCATATTATATACTTCTTCGTGGACTTTTGGATTCTCCCAGTTTAAATCTGGCTGCCTTTTACTAAATAAATGCAAGAAGTATTGTCCAGTTTGTTCATCATATTCCCAAGCACTGCCACTGAATACAGAAGGAAGGTCATTTGGTTCACTTCCATTCACAGGATTTCTCCAAACATAATAGTCTCTATATGTGTTATCTTTGCTCTTTCTAGATTCAATGAACCACGGATGCTCATCAGATGTATGGTTCACGACTAAATCCATTACGATTTTAATTCCTCGATTATTCGCTTCAGAAATTAATTCATCCATATCATTCATCGTACCGAACTCTTCCATAATGTCACAATAATCACTAATATCATAACCATTATCATCATTAGGAGATTTATATACAGGACTCAACCAAATAACATCTATTCCTAAAAGCTTTAAATAATCAAGCTTTTCGATTATTCCTTTTAAATCACCGATTCCATCAGCGTTACTATCCATAAAACTTCTAGGATATATTTGATAAACTACACTATTATGCCACCATTTTTTCTCCATTTAAATTGCCTCCTAGATTATGTATAATATTAAAAACTAAAAAAATTTAATTGTGATTTCTTCTAAAAATGATAATTTGGTATGTGAAATTTCAAATCATTCAAACCTTTTTGCTAAAGATGTGCAATCGTGTGCATATTTTCG
The DNA here is from genome assembly GCF_042886615.1 of Gottfriedia sp. NPDC057991. NCBI lineage: Bacteria > Bacillati > Bacillota > Bacilli > Caryophanales > Bacillaceae > Gottfriedia > Gottfriedia sp. NPDC057991. The sequence continues at coordinate 70,707 of NZ_JBHVQN010000009.1, read as the reverse complement.
TAGCAAAAGTGCTCTAGTTTTTCTTCATACACCCTATTTAACCGCTTACATTTTCTATTTTATCAAGATTGTTCATTAATGCAAACATTTACATTTTTCTATATTAATAATGTTTAAAACATATTATACCTTTAACCCAATATCAGACTTTGGCTTAATTAAAATAAAACTATTTTTTTCCTATTTTTATTAGATAGGACAAGCAATCCTTTCATAATATATAAAGCTATGTATTTTCTATATATTGTTGGGGGGAGAAAGTTGTTAAAGCGCTGTTTTATTTTTTTCATAGTACTTCTATTATTTTTGAGCACTTCTTTTGTTCAGTCTATCGCCGCAGAAACAAAACCTGTTTCGCAATTTATCATTATAAATAAGTCGATTAATAGATTAGCTTTTTATGAGAATGGTAAATTGGTAAAAGTTTTTAAAGTTGCAACCGGTAAGAGTCAGGATTTAACTCCTGAAGGCAAGTTTAAAATCGTCGTTAAAATTGTTAATCGCCCTTATTATAAGGAGAATATTCCCGGTGGTGATCCGAGGAATCCGCTTGGTAATAGGTGGTTAGGATTAAATGCTAGAGGGACATGGGGTACAACCTATGCAATCCACGGGAATAATAATCCAAGTTCTATCGGAACTTATGCTAGTCACGGCTGTGTACGGATGTATGATGAAGAAGTAGAATGGTTATTTGATCGTGTTCAAAAAGGGGCTACTGTTTTAATCACTTCATCAAACCAGTCGTTCCAAGATATCGCCGTAGCAAATCATTTATTTGATGAAGATTCAGGAAGTGTAGTTGTAACAAAACCCACGGATATTCCTACTAGTTTACAACTTGGAAGTGTAGGTTCAGAGGTTGAATGGCTGCAGGATACATTAACAAAATTAGGTTATTCTACAAACGGGGTAGATGGCTACTTTGCTGAAGGCACTGATCAGGCAGTAAGAGCATTTCAACAAGATAATGGATTAACTAGTGATGGAGTTGTTGGTGCTGGTACAAAAAAATTATTATTAGACAAACTCCAAGAAAATAAACGTGAGTCAGTCTCGGCTTATTTTTATACATTTACATTAAAGAAAAATATAAAAACAAATGGTGAAGACCGATTTGATAGTCAATTAAATGGGGTTCAAAAATTAAATTATTAGGGGTGTCCAAACTTTTTTAATAAAGCTCTCGTTTTTTTTATAATGTAAATACGCTTTGAAATAAATCTTAGCTGCAAATAAGGAATTCATCTATACAAATAAACAGTGTACTGCAAATAAAATCTGATATACGCAATTAAAATCGGCAAAACTGCAATTAAATTTAGAGAATCGCAATTAAATCCCAAAAAATCGCAATTAAATTTAAAAATTACCCATACCAGTTAAGGTATTATAGCCTTAAACTAGTACAATAGCAGAGCCAATCTAATGGAAAACTAGCAAATATGCTCTATAGAATAAAAATTCCAAAAAAATTAGCCAATTTTCAATAATAAAGAGCCATTTTTTCAAATCAAAATAAAAAACACTTTTGAAATACCTCATACAAAAAGGGGCGTCCGTGAGACAGCCCCTTTCACTTATTACTTTGTTAAATATAAGTACAATAATTTCATCGTATTTTCCATTGCACTATAGTGCGTTCTTTCCATACCATGAGAAGCATGTACACCTGGTCCAATTAAAGCTCCACGAATATCTTGTCCCCCGCGTAAAGCAGCAACTGTATCAGAACCGTACATCGGATAGATATCTACTGCATAGCTAAGCTCATTTTCTTTTGCTAAGTTGACTAAATCAGTTGTCATATTGTAATCATATGGTCCACCAGAGTCTTTTGCACAAATTGAGACATCGTATTCAGTACAGCTTAAATCATCCCCAATACAACCCATGTCAACTGAAATTAATTCAGTAATATCAGATGGGATATAAGAAGAGCCATGTCCAACTTCTTCATACGTTGAAATAAATAATTTTGTTGTATATGTAGGTACAATTTTTTCCCTTTTAAATAATTCAAGTAAGCCAATTAAGCATGCTACACTTGCTTTATCATCAATAAATCTTGATTTTATAAATCCGCTTTCAGTAATTGTCGTTTTCGGGTCGAAGAAAATAAAGTCTCCTGGGCTAATTCCAAGATTTAATACATCTTCTTTTGACTTAACGCATTCATCAATACGAACTTCCATGTTTTCTGGGTCACGTTTTTTTGTTTTACTGTCTTCGAATACGTGAATTGATGGACTTGTAGATAAAAATGTACCTGTATAAATTTTTCCTTCACGCGTTCTAATTTGACAATATTCACTATCAAGTGTCGGTACGATTGGTCCGCCAATAATTGTAAATTTTAAAGTACCTTTACTAGTAATTGATCGAACCATTGCCCCTAATGTATCAACATGTGCTGATAATCCGATGACTTGCTCATTGCTTTTACCAGGAATTGTGATTACGCCACAGCCTTTATTCGTCGTTTCAAAATCATACCCTAAACTATTTGTCCAAGACTGAATTAACTCCATAATTTCAAAGCAAAAACCACTTGGGCTATTAAACTCTAGTAATTGTTTAGCAGTTTGTAGCACATATTCTTTGTCAATTTTAATATTCATAGATTTTTCCCTTCAATTTTGAAATTTTCATGCAATTCTCAACGTACTTATCATACATTTATTTGTGTTTGTTATCAATAATTCATAATCCTCCATTAACATGTTTGGCGTATTGCAATTTGATTATTCTCATATAAATGATGTAGATCGTATATTAAATGAGGTGAAATAGTGTATCTTTTCAAACCGATTACTGAAGAGGTCCGATTGTTTCAACTAAAATTCACTAAACAAAATAAAACCAAGAAATTTATTTTAGCCTCTATTTTTGCTTGTATTGCTGCACTTTTTCAAGCTGCTGGTGGCCTATTACCAGGTATAGGATTATTTTTAAGTCCACTCGCCACTTTACCTATTCTATTATGTTCCATGTTTTCCATTACAGATGGAATAAAGTCCTATTTTCTAACAATCATGTTGTTATTCATCATTCAGCCAACTGAACTTATTGTCTTTCCTTTTACAACAGGATTATTGGGACTTGGCTTAGGCTTGGCTTTTCACTTTTTTAAAAAGAGATTATCGATCATTGCAACTGGAGCGACTCTTTTAATGTTAGGTATTATGAGTCTATTATTTTTTTTCCACTTTCCAGTCTTAGGTCCGGGATTTTCTGATTCTTTTTCAATCTATACAGTTCTAATAATTTTTTTATTTTCATTTCTTTATTGCTGGTTATGGGTTGAAATTACTTTAATTATTTTTAAAAGATTGGCTCCGATGAATTAACAACAATCTAATTAAACAATCATGGCGAGTTGTTAAACTAAACTGGCATTTCGTTCAAACTAATTACATAAGAAAACGTTAAAAATCCCTTCAGCGAAGTCTGAAGGGATTTATTTTATTTTGATTCGGCTTAAACTTAATTGATTTAGGGGGGCTTTGAGCTTTGATAAGTTTAATTAGGAGCTTTTGTTTGAAGTAGCTTAATCCCCATGCCAATAAAGATCATTCCTGTTATTTTGTTTAAAACCACTCCAATTTTCTGGTTTCCTCTTAGTTTTTTTGTAAAATACGAAGAAAAATACGCAACAAATAAACACCATAACAAACCCGTAAATGTAAATGTCAGTCCTAAGATTAGAAAAGGAATTGGCCCTGAAGCGTTTGTATCTATGAACTGAGGAAGAAACGAAAGAAAAAATAAAGATACTTTTGGATTTGTAATACTTGTCAAAATTCCTTGCACATATACTTTGCGAATATTTAATTTATCGACTTCAGTTGCTTGAAACGCTGTATTTGATTTATCCAATAGCATGCGAATCCCCAAATAGACTAAATACATAACACCTAAAATCTTAATTGCATTAAATAAGAAAACAGATTTTATGAGTATGATCGATAACCCAAACGCAACGAACAATGTATGAATCAAGGATCCTGTAATAATCCCTAAAACGGAACACACACCAGCTTTTCTACCTTGAGAAATACTTCGTCCAACTATATACATTGTGTCTGCACCAGGAATTAGATTTAACAAAATTCCTGTTAATAAAAATACTTCAAAATGATTGATACTGTACAAATTTATACACCCTTTCTAATTTAAGGTGCCCTTATCGATACTACAGCATCAAGTGAGAATTTAAAATACTTTTCTTAGTTAGACTAAAATTTTCTAAGTTTTTTATTTACAGTTTCTTACCTCTTACAAGGCAGCCAGAAAATCAAACTGTCACACAATCTCTCAACCCTTATTTTTTATCTTTCTAATCTATGTACTCGATATCATTATTTTGACACCATGCGATTGCTAAGTCTTTATAGCGTCTGTCACGATAACTATACCAATCCATTTCAATATTAAATTCTATAACTGCATCTTTAAATCTTCTAAATGCGCCTTTTCCTTCGATTGTTATAAATAATATTTTTTGTACTTTCACATCTTTAACAGTTAAACAAAAGTCTTTAACCATTTTATATTCATCAATTTCATATTTTGAAGGTAATTCCTTATAGTCCTCATAATTTTCCACAATTTCATTTGCGATTTCTAAATTTTCTATCTGCCAATCTTGTAAATCATCATCCATAGTTTTTTCATCTTCGGCATCAATAAGATCATCTTCAGAAACCGAAAAAACTTCACCAGTTCTTATATTAATAAATGAACGATAACCATCAATTTGCATTCCCATTTCTTCAATAATATCATTTAACTTTGCTTTATTTGTCATGAAAAATCCCCTCTCTTTTTTAGCTTAGGCAAATCTGTTGTTTTACACAAATAATTATACTTGATAATTCTATAAAGGAATGACCTTTCCTTCCTTAAAAAAACTCTAATAAAAAAATTGAAGCTTTAAAAAGCTCCAATCAGATTATCATAGGTTGATCAGATTATTCAATTATACATACTTTAGATATGTTGTTTTTTATACACTACATAAGTATTGGCTAACTTATCATGTAATGCTGTTTTCTTATTTGAAAAAGCAATCATTATATAACCAATGAATAAAATGAAACTGGAAACAACTTGAGCTAACCAACGACTAATTGCCTCAAAAACGGATAACTTACTACCATCTTTATTGATTACTTTAATACCAACAGTGAACTTTCCGATTGTCCCTTGCAATTTTGTAGCTGGCAAAAGCATTAAGTAAATAATACCGATGAGATCAATGAGTAAATTGTATGTAATATTTGTGTTAGTAAAAAAATTAAGAAGTAACGGACTTAGAATGAAACCTAATAAAATAATGATACAATAATCAATTATATATGCGCATAATCTTATCCAAAATCCTGCAAATCTAAATTCCAACTTTGACTCCCCCTAAAAATTAACTAGTTTACTATGAAATCTTTTTTTAAATAATAAAATAATTATACCTATATAGTCATATTCTGTAACTTGGGGTAATTCGCCTTTTTTTCAATGAAATTTAAACAATCCTTACAAGCCTTCAAATGTTATTATAGTTTGTTGTAACAAAAAAATGGAAACAGCACCTTTTCGTTATGTAGTGCAGTTTCCATTTTTTTCTTTAATTTTCTTTTGAACCTAGCTAATTAAGAGCATATGTACAAATAATACCATACAGCCAATAAATAGACTAATGAGTAAGCTAATCCAAGCGCCCTGTTTAACTTTAGGTGTAATACCAATTAATGAAGTAGACCCAATTTCAAATAGAAAAATCATACAAAAATATTGATAACCACTAATACTTGTTTTTCAGTTCATTACATTCCTTGGATTTAATGAAGAATTAAACTCGTTAAAACATACTTTTATTCTCACCCAAATCCTTCATTTAATTTACCGATTTTTGGAAATAACAATTTAATTCAACCTATTCTTCTTAGCTCCATGAATCATTTTGATATTTTACGGCAGTACATAAGTAAAAATCCTTTGAATATATTGTTGTTATGTCGTTTAAATTTATTTAGTTTAGGAGTGATTAAGAAATTATGAAACAAAAGATGCGTGTCCTTATTTCCGGTGCAAGCATTGCAGGGCCAGCACTTGCTTACTGGCTTCATCGCTTTGGTTTCGAGGTGACTGTAGTCGAAAGAGCTCCAACGTTACGCCAAGGGGGATTTGCTGTCGATATCCGTGGCGCAGCAATTTCTGTTCTAGATCGAATGGATATTCTTGATCAAGTTCGTGCACTAGATACTCATTTGACTGGTGTTTACTTCGTGAATGATAAAGGTAAAATTAAAGGTAAAATTAGTGAAGCAAGTATGGGTAATCAGCACGGGATGGATATCGAAATTATGCGTGAGAATCTTAGTAACATTTTGTTCGATTTGACCAAGGATAAAGTTACATATATTTGGGGCGATTCAATTACCTCTATACATGAATCTATATCAGGGGTAGAAGTTCAATATACTTATGGGAAACCAGATACATTCGATCTAATAATAGGGGCTGATGGAATCCATTCCAACGTGCGTACGTTGAAATTTGGTGACGAAGATCAATTTAAACGCACTCTCGGTTGTTATATCTCAATTTTCGAATTCGAGAATTATCTTAATCTCGACCACTCTCAAATTCTTTATACGGTTCCAGGGAAAACTGTTGGAATGTATAGCGCAAATGACAACAAGGAAGCAAAGGGCATGTTAGTGTTCCAATCTGAGCCACTGAGTTATGACCGTTATAATATGGAAGAACAAAAGAATCTAATTAAAAATGCTTTCGAAGAACTGAAGGGTTGGGAAACACCGAACTTGCTTCAAAAATTGATTAATTCTACAGACTTTTATTTTGATGAAATTTGTCAGATTCACATGCCGACATGGTCAAATGGTCGGATTACTTTAGTAGGTGATGCTGCTTATTGTCCATCCCCTCTTTCAGGTCAAGGTACTAGCTTGGCTCTTGTTGGCGCATATGTACTTGCAGGAGAACTAAAAACTAATAATGGTGATTACAAAAAAGCCTTTATTTCCTATGAAAAAGAGATGAGAAATTTTGTTGAAAAAAATCAAAAAATAGGGCTTTTATCTGCTGGAGGTATGATTGAAAAATCAAACTTCAAAATTTTATTACGCAATGCAATGTTACGTATTCCCATCTTAATGAATGGAATGTTTAAAATGATTACGAGAATGATTGCAAAAGCTGCCAACGAAATAGAACTGAAAGATTATTAAACTATTTTATTAATATAAATCATGAGTTAGTAAGTTCAATAAAAGAAACAACGCTCAGAGTCTATCCTGAGCGTTGCTACGTTTAATTAATATCAAAACTGCCCTTATTTAATGAATCAAATTCTGCTTCTTATACATAATTTCCTATTTCTGTTGGGAATTGAAATTCTCTTGATTCATCTAAAACAAGTTCAGTTCTTTTAGAAATTTTGAATGCGTTTGTTGAATTAGTAAAATATGTATTCAGTTGAAAACTTAAAAACATGATCCTAATTTAAGAACCATTCTTCATTTTTCTTTTTTAAAATCCATTTCCCATCAACATTTATATATTTATAGCGCCTTGGAATTTTTTGTAAATCTGATGGATTTTTCGTGACAACTTCAATGTCATAGTATCTTTTTCGAATAAGTGTAAAGTCCCCATTATCGGCGTCGTTATATCTGCTAATCATCTTTACTTTTTTTACTTTTCCTTTAACACCTGTTTCTTTTTCAAATAATTCAATAGACTTTTTTGACAACTGACTTGTTGTTTCTTTTGTAAAGTAGCTTCGAGTTTCATATGACTTATATGTATTTTGAATGACTATAAACACTAAGATTAGTGCGATTATTGTTGTAATTAAGGCAGTTACTGATATTACATAAGTCACTTTAAAATATTTCTGAAGTAAATAAAAATATCCAAAATAAGGTAAAAATACAATTCCTATAGGTAGTCCTAAGTAGAAGATTGATAAATATAAAGTTTGATAGAACAAATCAACAACCTTTAAAGGATCAGTAAGAAATATCAAGAGAACGCTTAATAAAAAAGGGATGCTATAAAGAACAAAAAACCTCTTTGTTACATAATTTGGAATCGAAAATCTAGATGATAATTGCATTAATATTCCTCCGAAAAAAGCTTATGTAATCTAAAAAACTGCTTAATTTTTTGTTTTGGCTCCCCATCTATATCAATTAAAAATATCATGGGCAGTTTTAATACTAGTTAGAATTTGCAATATAATAGTAGATAGCTAATATGTAATTAATAATATGGCATATAGCCCATACTTTTCCCACCAAAACAAAACAACCCTTTTCATTTCTAAGGAAAATAAGTACACCAAGTGCTAATATTACGGTGATGATATATAAAGGGCTATAAGTTAGTTGAGCTAATATTGAAGTTATCGGTTTTCCTGCTAAATCTGTCATGTTGCCTCCAATTTTATGAATTACACAACTAATCCACGTGTTAGCCAGCCATGAACCCTCAGATTCATCACAGTGAATGGAAGAATATATCGTACTTCTATTACTAGTTGTATAACTCAAAAAAGAGATTTTGTATAAACAATGAATTGATCAAGAAAAGACTTAGATTATTATGCATATCTTTCAATTCTTCATATATTTGTTGATCTGCTAAATAGTATTCAAATGAAAAAAATGAACAATTTAATATAAAGAAATATCTTCTTTAATTTTAAATTTAAGTATTCCATCTTCATCTACAGATTTTATTGTAATTAAAAGATTGCCAGAATAGCCACCTTCAAAATACCCAATAACTGTTTCTGTATGTACTTTACCTTTATTGTCTTTATACTTAAGATTCATTGAACTCTCTCCAACATTCTTAGATGGATTTACTTTTAGTTTATAGTCCTTATTTGAAGCAATTTTAGGGATCTTTATATCAGATTTGAGATTATGATAGGTCAAATATATCCCTGTTATATTTCTATTTGTTTGATTTTTTATTTTTATATCAAATCCACTACGAAAAAGAAAATAACCTTTTATCCCTACGATCCCCGTTATTAAAATCGCTATTACAATTAAGATTTTTTTCATCCTTACCCCCTAATGATTAAAATTAGAAATTTTTAACATTTCCATTTCATTAAATTATAACATTCTTTATTTAACTCTCCTGCCATTTAGTGCATTAAAAGAAGCCTTTAATCATATTTAGACTAACCGGAAGCAATCTTTCTTTCACTATGATGAACCTTTTTAAAAAAACTATGACTATATTAATTCTTTTTCAATAATTCATAGAATAATATTAAAGTTCTAAAAATAAATTTTACAAAAGATTAATTAGATGAGGGGGGAAATTTTGAAAATAGTAAAAAGAGCAACTTTAATTGTAGTATGTATTTTAGCATCTATTATTTTACTTTTTGCCTCTTCTTTCGCATTTTTAAATCTTGTTATAATCAATGTTAATAAACCAACTTCACCACTGTCAGCAGGAATAAGGGGTGTGAATTGGGCGGATGAGCGCGATAATTTTGTTGATGGAGTCATTTATGTAAGTGGATTGACCAAAAATGATACATACGATTCTGCCAAAGTAGTAGGCCGACAAATAATTGGGCAGATGTTCGATAAAACTGGTGCTAACACAGTCAGACTTCCCATTAATGAAGCTACTGTCGCAAATTATTGGGGTACTTATACTGGGGCCATTGATGCTGCGTTAGAGAGAGGTAAAGTGATTTTTTGCTATTGGCCACCAAAAAATGGAAAACCTGAAGATCTCAAAAAATATTTTAGCATGTGGAGCACTGTTATCAAAAAATACGGTAACAACCCAAACTGTTATTTTGAACCTATTAATGAACCCTACGGCTATAAAACAAAAGATTTACGTAATCTCTATAACGATTGGCTAAAAAGTTTCAATGTTCCGACGAAAAATGTAATTCTTGATGGAATTGGTTTGGCAGCACTTTATATTAATCCTCTAGGTGATGACAAACGACTTAACGGTACAATGCTTGCCGTACACTGCTATGCGTTTTATGCAGGATATGTACATATTAATTCCCTCACAGAAACTGGATGGTCCAATATTTTAACAATCGAAATTGGAAAATACTCCAATCGTGCCATCATTACCGAATGGGGAGCACCAATGAAAAGCGGCTTGGATTATTCGGTAAAAAAGAGCAAGAATGATATTAACTACGTTCGTGCAATGAGCAAAAAAATTAATACGATCGGTGCGGGAAGCGTTTATTGGCCAGGCTTGCGGGACGGAGATTCGTATAGTTTGATGGAGAAAAAATTCACCAACAAACAAATCACCCTTAAGGTAACAAATCCATCCGGCCTTGAAAAATTGCAAGAATCCTGGGGTATGCCCGTTAACTAATTTGAAGAAGACCTCTCAACGCTTGAAGAGAGGTCTTTTTGATTTATCTCATGTTCGATTAAAATGATCTTTAATTAAGATATTCTACAATAGCTTTATTTAATGAAATAATAAAAAATTGTTATTAGTTTATCATAGATGAAATTGATACTAGAAACATATTCACAAGGCTTCTATTTTTCGTTTTTTTAAAACCAAGAAAAAATTTTTTTAAGACAATTTCCGCTTGAAAACCTTGCTATTTCAACGTTTTTTTAGCTGGGACATTTTGCGTCCACAGGGTGGGTAAAGTCCCTGGAGAAATAGTGGATCGAACGTGGTATAGTGGGTTTAGGAGGTGTTTCTAATGCAAATTTTAATCTGTAAAGAATGCGAAGAAACTATTGAGTACGCGGAGTATAAAAAAGTTGTGAAAATCTATTCAACTTGCGAAAACTGCAAAAACGAAGCAGCAACTTCAACTACAAAATAACATTTAGCAAAAACAACACGCCAATTTTATTATCAAGACCATACCTAAAAAATACTTAATTTTTAAAGGTTTAACAAATATCAATTAATATATTACTGAAAATGAAAAAAAGGATCTTATAAGAAGATCCTTTTTTATCTTTATTCGGTGAAACTTTCACATTCTATATTCTGAAGGTCAATAGTTAGCATCCTTAAACGAATTTAAAATAGGAAGTTCGGGTGGATTAATTTCTGATGGAAGGTCATCAAAACTAAAAAAGCATAGCTCTAGCACTTCGCTTTCTTCTTTCTCTAATTGACCAGTATATTCAGTACATATATAAGTCGAAATTACATTATATACCTCATCTCCATGAGGATATTTATAATAAAATTCTTTTCCAGAAAAAATGTTAAAAAACTCAAGGTTTAATGCTGTTAAACCAGTTTCTTCCTTCAATTCTCTTTTAGCCACTTCTTCTAAATTTTCTCCCCACTCTAATGATCCACCAGGTAATCCCCAAGTCTTATTATCTTTTCTTAATTGTAATAATACTCTCTTTTGTGAATCTAGTAGTATAACATTTGAGCCAGCCATTAAGATAGGTCGGCTACCTACAACTTTTCTTAAATCCATAATATATCCCATTGGTTTTCTCCCCAATATACGATGATCATGTTTAATTCAACTGTATCAAATAATTCCATTTTATTCCACTTATCTGACATTTACTTAAAAAAAACTAGCTGTAAGTCTAAGAATACTTAACTTTGGCAAACAATCTTATTATGTTTAAGTAAGGACTCTATTCATTTCAAATAAAACATCAATTATCTCCTAAAAAAACAACCACTGGAGTGTATAATTTCCTCCGTGATTGTTAATAAAAACATAAAAGCAAATCGATTAAAAGTCACGGTACAATTTCAAAAATCGTACCCATGTTTAAATCAGTCACTTTCATCGATCCATAAACCGCTAAATAGATTTTTGTTTGATTTAAATTCGTTCCCAAACCTACATAATAGGCCGATTGAGATCCAAAGTCATAATCTGTTTGTATGACACTGAAATCACTTTGTTTACCATCTGGCCTTAATTTCGTATAAGCTAAAACTCCTTTAACCTGTGCTTGTGATCCCTTTCGTACCAAATCGCTAAACACAACGCTACCAGTTAAACTAGGTATTTCATTTCCCATATATGGCTGGACTCCTGTATGTGCAGTTCCTTCAAATTTATCTGGTCTTGGATCTTTATGAAAATAACTAGTTAAAGGTTGCAGACGGTTCGCTGAAAGTATGACTGATTGATCGTAATAGGCTATTGTTTTCTCATCCAAATCCGAATTTTCGGTGCATACTTTTATTGTCGAAGTAGGAAAAGCACCTTCCCACCCCCTCCAGCCGAAGTTAATAAATCCTTCCATCTCAGATTCAGAATTCATATGGACTAACTGAGAGACTGGTATTGGTTTGTAATGAACAAATGAAAATAATGACTCGACCAAATCCTGACCGACATTTCCAACATATTTAATATATTGATTATAAAATCTTTGATATGAAATACCTGTTATATTCCGAACCCCTTTAGCTATTACCGTGAGAGATTCTTGAATACTTGTTGGAAGTTCATTAAATCGAGTGACAATAGGGGGATTATTGCCACTTATGTTTTTTTCTACATCAATTTCAATTATTTTGCCTGCAATTTCCAAATTATCTTGGCTTAAGTTAAACGGATCATAACCTGATCCACCATCTCCTGTTGTTAAAACAAGTTTACTTGTTTCTGGTGAAAAATTTAAGGTGTTAAGCCCATTATGATTTAAGAAGGGTCTTCTGATGTTCAATAATGTCCGTCGTTTTTGACGCTGGCCATTTGTTTGTAGAACCCATTCCTCAACTGTATCGATATGATTATATTGAGTTTCCCTATGTAACCATTTCAAACTTAATGTTTTGGGATCACATGGATTAGGTTTAAAAGGGGTAGAAAGAGCACCTGGCCCCTGAGAACCAGCAATTGAATAATGAAGATAAAACAGCCCATTATGATAAAAATTAGGGTGAAATGCTAAACCAAGCAATCCGCGTTCATCATAGCCTCCAGCCTCACCTAATTTTAATACCCGAGGGCGAATATCTAAAAAAGTCCTGATTTCCCCATTTCCTATGTAAAAGATCTCCCCTACCTGTGTTGCAATAAATAATCTTTCAACTGAATCACCTGGAAGAATAGTTGTTTTCATAACGGTTGGTAAATTAATCTTACTAACAACGGGACGCAAATTAACTTTTAACAACTATTAATACAACTCCTTCATATTATTTTCTTCTATAAAATTATGATGGGAATAGCTCTATTAGTACCCAAATTCATTTCTAAGAGAACGATGAAAAACTTTTAATGATTCAAATAGAATGATAGTTTCTTTTAGTCTTTATTGTTAAAATAAGGGACATATACTTGTACATATTTTTCACTAATTTGTTTTTTTAATTGAAAGGAAGTAGTAACTTGATAACTGCAATATTTATTTTTTTATTAGCTGGTTTAGCTGAAATTGGCGGAGGATACCTTATTTGGTTATGGCTAAGAGAAGGACAATCTGCTTATTTAGGATTAATCGGAGGCATTATTTTGGCAGTTTATGGTGTCATTGCAACGTTCCAAATTTTCCCATCATTTGGTAGAGTTTATGCTGCCTATGGAGGCGTATTTATCGTTCTCTCAATCTTATGGGGCTGGGGTGTTGATAAAAAATCACCTGATTTATATGATTGGATCGGTGCAGCAATCTGTTTAATTGGTGTGTCTGTTATTTTATGGGCGCCTCGTAATTAATACCCTTTTGTAAGGTTATCAATCAACAAATCGGCTATTTAGCCGATTTTTTATTTAGTAATTTTGAAGGATAGTACAATAAGAAATTGAACTAATTAACTAAGAGAATTAATGCTTTTATTACGAAGGTTTCTGGTGATACAGGCGCACACCATATCACGCCTGATGAACATGGAAGACTTGTCATTCAAGGTTTATTGACTGCAACTTTACCAACTAAAATAGGTGGAGATCACAACGTACTAGCACGAACAGTAAATTTCGAATTTTTAAGACCAGTTTATTCAGGAGATACAATAACCTGTGAAGTAACGATCGAGAAATTTGAAAAAAAAGAGAATAGAATATCGATCATGTCATCCTTCTTATGTACAAATCAGAATAAAAAACAAGTATTAAGTAACCTTAGATCTATTTGCTATAAGTTCATCAGCAAATTGTAATAATTGTTCCAAATTTTCTTTATTTATTTTCTTTGCTGCAATCTCCCCTGTTAATTTTTTCTCCAAGGTTACTCCCCCTATTTCACACAATCATAGTAACTCTAGTATTTCATACTTTTTACTACATTAAAAGAAGCATAAAAAGAAATCTAACTTTAAGGAATACTAACGATAAGGAGTTGTATAAAACTTTATCACTCCTCAGTTGAACAATACGACGCAAAACTGATAAGTTATGACGTTTTTTTATTTCTAATTATTTAATAGCATGATGAGCTTCTCCAAATTAAACAAAAAGAAGACTACCTTTAGGCAGCCTTAAATATATTTGTTATCGAGGATCAAAGAAAACTTTTTCCTCTAATAACTACTCTTTATCATTTAGTATTACTTTTCCAATGTTAGTTGTGTCTATCAATTAGAATACATTTCTTAAAAATATCATTTTTTTTGTATTTTTTGGGTATAGAAATAACTAAATAACAAGTTAACCAAAAATACAAAGTAGAAAAAATTGTAATTTGCCAGATATTTAAATGAAGATTGTATTTTATAATTTCATAAAATACTATCATCAATAAAAATATCCATCCCACTAATAAACGTTTTTTAACATTAAAAATTTACCCATCCATTCTTCCCTTTATAGTCAATAGTGTCAAACAAGATGCAGATATATCACATAATAAATGAGGGCACACTGCCCTCATTTATTTTTTCTCAATATAATAATAACAATGAGTGTTACAATTATCGAAAGGCTAAATGGAACTATACCAAATAATTCAAAGTAATTTTTAGGATTTTTTATCAACATTGAAATTTTTTCGAATCCTGTAATTAACCAAAATATATAAAAAGATAATGTTATTACAATAAGAAAAGTACGTTTAATAGTTCTAGGTACTTTAACCCAAATTTCTAATAACTTTGCCATTATAAATTCCCTTCAAACTTATAATTTATATTCCAAAAAATAAAACAATCCATCTAGCAGTTGATGCTGCTACATCTGGTGCTACTCCACCTTGTATTAGTATTGTAGTAATTGCTTTTTCTTCCGCATTTGTTACTTTATCAATATAATCTGCAATTTTATAAAAGGACTTTGAAACTTTTTTTGCATTTTTTGTTCCAATTTTTTTAGCTAATTTACCTTCTAACCAAGTTGCTGAATACCGTAAAGCCTTGGTTGCAAGTTTTTTTGCCATAGCAGTAACCACATTACGAGATTCTGCTTCTATTGGTGCATTATTATTAATCATATTGACTTCAGATGAAGTTAATAAACCTACAGGAGTAACATTACTTAAATCTTGTGATAGATTTTCTAAACTTATTGCATCTATAGGAATAGTTGATGTTGCAATATCAGAAATTGGACTTTCAACATTTTTATAAATAGCAATAATACCAACTTTTAAATTACGTGACTCTCGATTATCACCATTTGCTCCATTTGTTGCATTATAAGCATTTGTGTAAACTGAAGTTGGATCCATATCAATCTCAGAGCCAGTCTCATCTAAATGAAGTAAATAATTTCCTTTTTCAATTTCTTCAGATATTGGCCAAATTCCCTTTTCTTTTGAAGTCCACGTTGTTACATTACCAACATCTATATATTGGTAATTATCACCATTATATATAGCAACTTTATATCCAATTACATCTAATACAGAATTCCATTTAACATCAATATATCCCGTATCATTACCATCATTATAACTATAAGCTTTTACCTCTGGTTGTTCTAATTTAATTGATGCAGTGGTTGCATAGGAAATTGGACGTGCACCATCTTCATGAACTGCTGTAACTCGTACATAGTATTCGTTACTATCTGAATAATTTAACCCAACATTTTTTTCATACGCTTTTTTAAATAATGAGGATGGATCTATTGAGAACTCTGTTCCTTTTCCATCTCTTCTAAAATCAACTTGACCAACTTCAATTTGTCCCTCTGTTGGAAACATTCCCTTATCTTTGGTAGTCCATGATGTTTGGTCTGCCGGAACATTCCAGTAGCTATGTATAGAGCCATTAAATAAAATGACTTGATATTTTGTTACACCATCAACAGGTTCCCACGAAACATTAAAATAACCTTTACCTGTTTCATTTCCATTTGAAAATGCTTCGACAGTTGGTATCGACATTTGAGGATACTTTTCGTTTACTGCTCTACCTTGAATAATAGGTGGTGCAGGTAATATTTGCTTCTGCTCTGCTACACTCGTATTCTCTTGACTTGTTTCCGCAAACGTTTTTGTTGAAAACGTAAGTCCACTAAATGAACTCGCCAATAAAGTCACAGAAAGGAGATAGGTAAATACTCTTTTAATCTTATGCAATAAAATGACCTCTTTTCATTTCAATATACTTAAAATATAACAAGAAATAAGTTGGTTAATTATTCCAATTATATATATATAGAGGTCAAATTTGATTCAAAAACATATTATTTTAATCGAATTTATACTTTATTTATTATTTAAATGATATTAAATAAACCTTTAGAGTAAAGTAATTGCTTTTTTCCTTTTAGTTTTATTTTTTTCTAGCTGTTCTAATGACCATTCTAATGACAATAGCTGTAACTGTAATTAATAATACTACTGTTCCCAAACTTGAAAAATAATCTCTACCATTAATTAGCTCCTTATATTAATAGACGTAAAACATCAGCTAAGAATAATCCAAGGGAGATACCAGGTATAAGAGCTAGAATCATAATAAGCAACTTGGTCTTAAATTGAACTGAACGATTAAATAGAGTAAATAGATAATAGGCAATAAACCAAATAGGTAATCTCAATCCTGTAATTGCAAACTCGTTACTAACAAATTCTTTAGCGTATTCTTCTATCATGGCTAACAAAATAAACACTAATGAATTTTAACTCTGAAATACTTTCAAATTCATCAATTGACCACCCCATATAATCCATTAAATATTTATCTAATTCTTGTTGTGTCATATTAACACTTGTTAAATAGGCATCAAGATCTTTCTGCGGGGGTGCAGCTTGTGCTGTAATTCCTGTAACTAAAAGTGATGTTGCAATAATTGTAGTTGCTACCATTTTTTTCATGTTTGTTTCTCCTCGTAGATTAATTTTAATTAATTATCATTTATATAAATTTCCGTTGATCCATTATGACTAACATAAGGGCATTCATAGTGCTTATATTTTCATCTGATCTATCTTTTAAAAGCATTTGTTTTCTTTCTACTGCTGTACCTTCCAACAACTTTTGTTTACGTTTAACGATCGTTTGTAAGGCTAGCATATTTTGAAATCTCATAAATAAAATCACTCCTTATTTTTCTGATATAATATTTAAAATACACTTTTATTTTAGACGCTTTCACAACATGCTGGTGTTTTATCTTTAAAAAGTTGCTTGGAAATTTTGGGTATGGATTTGGGCAAAAAAAAGAAGAACGTGGTAGTAACGTTCTTCTTTTTTAGGAAATATGGGAAACTCAACTATAAAGATTCCATTTTGACAATAGATTGGGACTATAAAAGGGAACTTAACTAGATATTAACTCAATTCCCATTTTTTGGGTGTTCCTATTTTGAAATCACTAATTCCTATATTGATTTTTTCAGAAAATGTTAAGTATATTATCTTAATCATTGAAGAATACTATTAATGGGTAAGATGCTTTAGCCAACTCGACAATGACCAAAGTCTTCAGTACGCGAACATCCTACAGTTGACACCTTTAGTATAATTCAAAATCACTCTATTAATTTTGATATAAAGACTGTAATGCCAAATGTTCTAAATCTTTTTTTACATATATATCATATTGAGTATTCTCATTAAATCTCCTACCACTAAAATTCATCGGTAATTTCGTCTTATACTCAATTCCATTCTTCTTCAATTTACCAATAATCATAAAATAGTTTTGATAACCATACGTAGTATAAATTAGCTTCCACTTCTGGTTTAAATATAATTGAATGAAACCATACAGTACAATCATGATAATTACATAGATTACTAGAAATAACATATTTAGTCCCTCCAATTTATACTTTTTATTAAACATATTAAATGGCTACTAGTTTTTATGTATGGTTTTTAGAAAATTATTATTTTAATGTATTCTTTCTATTTAAATCAAAACACTCCAGTAAATGAATACTGGAGTGTAAAAGTTTTAAAAGAATCCTAGTTTGCTCGGAGAATAACTAACTAGCAGATTCTTTGTATTTTGATAGTGGTCCAACATCATTTTATGCGTTTCACGACCTACTCCTGAATTTTTATACCCACCAAAAGCTGCATGTGCAGGATAAGCGTGATAACAATTTACCCAAACTCGACCTGCTTCGATATTGCGTCCGAATCGATAAGCAGTATCCATATCACGAGTCCATACCCCCGCTCCTAATCCATATAATGTATCATTAGCGATTTCCAGTGCCTCTTCTTTTGTTTTAAATGTAGTAACCGAAACAACAGGACCAAAAATTTCTTCCTGGAATACTCTCATTTTATTGTTCCCTTTAAAAATTGTAGGGTTTACATAAAAACCATCTTTCAATTCTCCATCAAGAACATTACGACTGCCACCAACTAAAACTTCTGCACCTTCATTCTTTCCAATTTCAAAATAAGATAAAATCTTATTCAATTGCTCGTGGGAAGCTTGAGAACCGATCATTGTTTGAGGATCCAATGGATTTCCTTGTTTAATCGCTTTAACACGATTTACTGCTCGATCCATAAATTCCTCATAGATTGATTCATGAATAAGCGCTCTTGAAGGACATGTACATACTTCTCCTTGATTTAAAGCAAACATCGTAAAGCCTTCAAGTGCTTTATCGAAAAACTCTTCATTGTCTACTACATCTTCAAAGAATATATTAGGAGATTTACCACCTAATTCTAATGTAACAGGAATTAAATTCTTTGAAGCATATTCCATAATTAGTCGCCCAGTTGAAGTTTCACCAGTAAATGCAATTTTCGCAATTCGATCGCTTGAAGCTAATGGTTTACCTGCTTCAAGTCCAAATCCGTTTACAACGTTAACAACTCCAGGTGGCAATAAATCTTGAATTAGTTCCATTAAAACTAACACAGAAGTTGGCGTTTGCTCAGCCGGTTTTAGAACAACACAATTTCCTGCAGCAAGGGCTGGAGCTAGCTTCCATACAGCCATTAAAATCGGGAAGTTCCATGGAATAATCTGACCGACAACCCCTAATGGCTCTTTATAATGATAGGCAACTGTATCACCATCAAGTTCACCGAGTGATCCTTCTTGCGATCTGATACATCCGGCAAAGTAACGGAAATGGTCAATTGCTAATGGAATATCCGCAGCTAATGTTTCACGAACAGGTTTACCATTTTCCCAAGTTTCAGCGACAGCAAGATATTCTTTATTTTCTTCCATACGATCAGCAATCTTATGTAAAATATTTGCCCTCTCAGTTACTGACATTCTTCCCCATTTACCTTTTGCACTGTGTGCTGCATCAAGTGCTTTTTCGATATCTTCTGAAGTCGATCTTGCAACCTCACAAAAGACTTGTCCAGTTACAGGCGATACATTTCCAAAATACTGTTCTCTTACTGGTCTTACCCATTCCCCACCAATAAAATTGTCATAACGATTTTTAAACGTAATTAATGAACCAGATTTTCCAGGTGTTGCAAATACCATAATGATTCCCCCTTAATAGCTTGTCTCTTTATAAACCTATGAAAGTGTGTATATAACTATGACTAATAATAGATATTTTGTTTAATAGAAATTTTTTGATTCGAAACTCATTATTAGGTAGAATGATAGAAGTGAAAAAAAATCTGTTAGAAAATGAGGGGTAACTGTGCGTAAAAACTTCGTAGATATTTTATATCTCCTTGTTGGATCAGCCATATTTGCAGTCGGTGTTAACTTCTTTGCAATACCGAATAAATTAGCTGAGGGTGGCTTTACCGGCATTACGATGATTACTTATTATCTATTTAACTGGTCACCTGATGTCGTATATTTTGTTTTAAATGCTTCCTTGTTAATAATTGGATATAAATATTTAAAGAAACAACTAATAATATATACAGTTATTTCCATAGTAGCGATTTCATTTTTCTTACGTATTACAGACGGTTATGGCGTACCAACAAGCGAAACTTTATTAGGTACTATTTTTGCTGGTGTTTTAATTGGACTAGGGTTAGGAATTGTCTTTCGTGCGGGCGGTACAACAGGTGGTTCCACAGTTCTTGCTCAAATGGTTCATCAATCCTTCGGGTGGAGTATTAGTAAATCTTTACTATTATTTGATCTAATTGTCGTTTTAGGTGGTTATTTTGTTATCGGCTTTGAGAAAACATTATATACTGTCATTTCGATTTATATCGGTATTAAAGTGTTGGATTTTATTATGGAAGGATTAAATCCTAAAAAAGCGATTACGATTATTTCCGATCAGGCGAATGAAATTGCACAAATCGTATCAAATGAAATGAATCGAGGAGTAACAATTTATCCTGCAAAAGGCCACTTCTCTGGCCTAAGAAAAGAGTCCTTATACATTATTCTTAATAATAAAGAACTATTTGAACTTAAAAAAATAATTCACACAATTGATCCGAAAGCATTTGTCGTTATACATGATGTAAATGATGTACTAAAGGCAGGATAAATAGTTAAGTAAAACTCGGATCTATAATAAAAAACAAATCACCATAAGTAATCCAACTTAAGTGATTTGTTTTTTATTTTCTCTTGTATTAAATTCTTATGCTCTTACTTACCCTTTCTTCTCCCTTCTCTCTGTCAAAAACCTCTCATTTATTCCATCGAGTTCCTTTTGTAGCTTAACGATTTTTGAAATTTGAGCCTTCTTTTCTTCATCCGTATCTTTTTCTTCTGCATTCATTGTAGCTATTTCTAGTTGTAGTCTAATTCGTTCATTTAATAAAGTTTGCTGATCGTTTGAGATGTTCTGTCTACCGTTCCATTCTGCAAAAGATCCTTTGAATTCATAAAGATTGCCATTTTCAATATGAATTACACGATTTGAGACCTTTTTTAGTAAATATGGATCATGCGACACGACAACTACTGCTCCAGGATAGGCAGCTAATGCTTCTTCAATTCTTTCTCTCGTATGAATATCTAAATAGTTTGTTGGCTCATCAAGTACTAGTAGATTAGCATCTGAAAAGTATAACTTTACGAAAGCAACTCTACATTTCTCACCCATACTTAATTGAGCAATATTTTTGTAAACATCCTCTCTTCTAAAAAGGAAACAGGCTAAAATTGTTCTGGCTTCTGTTTCAGTCATATTTGGAAGTGATAAAATTTCATTTAGAATTGTTGAATCCTCATTTAACGCTTCTAGCTCCTGCATAAAATAACCTATTTTTAATTGAGGATTATGTTTTACAGATCCACTATTAGGAATCATTAATCCTGTTAATAATTTTAAAAATGTAGATTTTCCAGAACCATTTTTTCCGATTACGGCTAATCGATCTTCTCGATTTAAAATAAAATCAACTTGGTTAAATAACGATTTTTCATCATATGAAAAATCAACTTTTTCGAATGAAATCATTTGTTTAGCTGAAAATGAATCATTTTCAAAGCTCGCTGAAATTATTTTAGCTTCTTTTGGTTTTTCTACTTTTCTTTTCTCTAATCGCTCTAAATCCTTTTCTTTTGATTTAAATCTTAATGCGTTTTTTGCCGCTTGTTTCTTCGCAAAAGGATCACGTTCACTAGCTGCGTTATGCGAGCTTGTAAACCATTGTTTATATTGATTAATTGTTTCAATGAGCTTTTTCTTTTCCGCTTCTTGTTTCTCATATTGTGCTTGCTGCGTTTTTCGCTCATGTTCTTTTTGTATTTTGTATGTTGAATAGCCACCATTATACTTAAATGTACCAAATTCCGTTAATTCAACAGTAACAGACGCAACATCATCAATGAATTGTCGTTCATGGGAAATAAAAAGTACACTACCTTTAAAGTTTTGCAACCAATCCGTTAACCATTGGATAGACTCAGTGTCTAAATGATTTGTTGGTTCATCCAAAATTAACAATTTTGGTTCCTTCATCATGATTTTTGCTAATTTGACTTTTGTTTTTTGGCCACCACTTAACTGACTAAATGGGTTATTCCATAATTCTTTCGGTAATTGAAATTTCTTCAAAACTTGATCTATTTTTGTTTCCCAATCATAGCCATCTAATTCTAAATATTTACTTAAACTCTCATTATATTTAGCAAGATTTTCTTCATTAGACAGATCAAGTACATACTTTTCTAAATTCTTTTTGATGAAATATCTCTCTTGATCAAATGACTCGATCACTTCCCTTGCTGAAAAGTTTTCCTGATTCTCTTCATCAGTTAAAAGCCATCCAATTTCATCTTTAGAATAGTGAATTTGCAGCATTCCTTTTTTCAATGGAATATTACCTAAAAGGGAATTAATAAATGTTGATTTTCCAACTCCATTTTCACCTATTAATGCTACCCTTTCACCTTCTTTAATGTCTAGGTTTCCATTTTTAAAAATTGTTTTTCCATTTAATTCTATTTCTATATTCGATGCTTTTATAATAAACATACACTTCACTCCATCCGATTTTAAAATATCACTCTGCTTAAAATTCAATCTGTTTTCGAAAGTATTTATTAACGAGAGAAAATAAAAAACACACAAGCAGTATCTGCCTGTGTGTAAATTGGATGCGATTTAATAAGCCGTGTATATATGAAAAAATATATACGTTAGATGATCTTTCAAATGAAATATAATCGTAAATAAACCATGTATTTTAGACAATGGATTAATTTAATATTAGTATAGGCTCATAAATAGACATAGTTATCCAATTTCTCTGATTTCAGGCAGAGTACTTTTTTGCTATAAAATTCGTTAGCTTAAAAAGTTATCGGATATTGTACATAGTGTCTAAATTTGATGCCTCCTTAAAAATATTATTTTAATCTTAGCTTACTTTTAGTATGATTTCAATGCTTTCTTTTTATTCTTTCCAAATTAATGCCAATTCCTTACTTAATTTCTTTCTTAATTGGCGACTTTCTAATCGTTTAAATGCTAATTGCTGTAATTTAATTTCTTCCTCAGTTTCTGGTATTACCTCTACTACTTTATGTGGTTTTCCATCTTTAAGTGCAACAAATGTTACAAAACATGTTGCAGCAACTCTTTTTCCACCTGAAAGTAGGTCTTCAGCAGTAGCTCGAACAAATACTTCCATTGAGCTTGAGCCTGTTAAGATCACGAACGATTCATAATATATGCAGTCACTTTCTCGAACTGGACATAAAAATTCTACTGAATCCATCGATGCGGTTACACATTCCATTCTCGAATGCTTTGTAGCTGAAATGGAGGCAATTAAGTCCATTGCGGCAAGCATTTTTCCTCCGAATAATGTACCATGGTTATTTAAGTCAGTTGGAAATATTCTACTACTATCAAATACTCTAGATTCTTTTACATATCTACCACTCATCGATTTCACCCTATCATTAAATAATTGAATAATATTTTTCTCGAACTTTTTTCGCAGATTTTACCATATTTGATAAGGCGTCAATTACCTCAGCTTCATTACGTGTCTTTAAACCACAGTCTGGATTAACCCAAAATCTATTTGCATCACACACTTTTAAAGAACTTAAAATATTTTCTTCCATTTCCTCAACCGATGGTACCCTCGGACTATGAATATCATACACGCCTAAACCAATTCCAAATGGATAAGGGGACTCAGATAAATAAGTAGAAAATTCTTGATGACTTCTTGCATGTTCAATTGAAATAACATCTGCATCTAATTCAATAATTGTGTCCATAATATCGCTAAAGTTGCTATAACACATATGAGTATGGATTTGCGTTTCATTTCGGACGCTTGATGTAGCTAAACGAAATGCTCTCGTTACCCAATGTAAATATTGATCCCAATCTTTTTGCTTCAAAGGTAAACCTTCTCGAATTGCAGGTTCATCAACTTGAATAATTGAAATACCAGCAGCTTCAAGTGCTTTTACTTCTTTACGTAAAGCTAAAGCAATCTCATTTGCTATTTCCTCTCTTGTACGATCCTCGCGAACAAACGACCAATTTAATATTGTAACAGGACCTGTTAACATCCCTTTGACTGGTTTAGTTGTTATACTTTGTGCATACTCAGTTTCATTTACAGTAATTGGCTTAGTAAATTCCACTTTACTGAAAATAATTGGCGGTTTTACACAACGCGATCCATAAGATTGAACCCACGCTTTTTTCGTAAATGCAAATCCTTCTAGTTTCTCACCAAAATATTCAACCATATCCGTACGCTCATACTCACCATGTACTAATACATCCATTTCAATATTTTCTTGAATTTCAATCCATTCTTTAATTTTCAATTTAATTTGATTCATATATTCTGATTCATCGATCGTGTTTTTTCGCCATTGCTGTCTTACTTGTTTAATTTCCTTCGTTTGAGGAAAACTTCCAATAGTAGTCGTTGGTAAAATCGGTAAATTCATTACTTTATTTTGTAAAGGATATCTTAAATGAAATGGTACTGGTCTTCTAAAATCTTCTTCATTAATGGATTCCAATTCATTACGAGTTGAGTGATTTTTTTCACTAAGTTGTTTTAAATTTACTAAACAATTACTTGCATATTTAACTTCATTATCAAACATGCTCGCTTTGTTAATGAATAAACTTTTTAGTATAACTAACTCTTCCAATTTTTCATCGGCAAACGCTAATGCCTCGAATAACGTTTCATTTAATAAATTCTCTTCAATTTTTGTAACTGGTACGTGTAGCAAACTACAAGACGGTTGAATCCACCAATCTTTTGGACTTATTTCTTCTTTGAGGGAATTCAAAAAATCAATGCAATCATTTAAATCATTTCTCCAAATATTACGTCCATTAACGATGCCTACGCCTAGTACTTTGTCATTTGGAAATCCGTGCTCGAGTATTGACTGTAAATTCCCATCTTTACCATGAACAAAATCAAG
This sequence comes from Gottfriedia sp. NPDC057991, assembly GCF_042886615.1. Lineage (NCBI taxonomy): Bacteria > Bacillati > Bacillota > Bacilli > Caryophanales > Bacillaceae > Gottfriedia > Gottfriedia sp. NPDC057991. The sequence continues at coordinate 45,482 of NZ_JBHVQN010000009.1, read as the reverse complement.
TCCAATGCCTTCTACTGGGAATGTAATTAGTTCCTTATATTGTTCAACTGCTTCAAAGTAAGTTTGAAGCATTATTGATAATGATGGTACAGCTTTTGCGATTTGATCATAAACTTCTTTCATAAAACGAATATCTTCGCTTGATTCTTCTAACACAAAACATGGTTCATCAATTTGTATCCACTCAACACCTTCATTCTCAAGCTCTTTAAGCATTTGAATATAAAGGCTTACTAGATTATTAATTATTTCTCGTTTTTCTTCTTCTTGGTAACCTTTTGCTAACTGTACAAATGTATAGATTCCTAGAATGACAGGTTTCGTTTTTATACCAAGCTCAAGTAGTGCCTCTTTGTATGCTTCTAATGGCTTATTGAAAAATAATCTTGATTGCTTGTCTTTTTGATATTCAGGAACGATATAGTGATAGTTTGTATTAAACCATTTCGTCATTTCACAAGCTACAATGTTTTTACTACCCCTTGCTAATGCAAAATATGTCTCTAGACTTGGTTTTTCATTTACTTCACCAAATCGACTAGGAATCCAACCAAACATCGTAGCAAAATCTAGCACATGATCATAAAACGTAAAATCATTTACAGGGACTAGCTCCACACCTAATTCATGCTGTTTCTTTATTGAGCTTATTCTCAGTGATTTCATTTCTTTTTCAAATTGTTCTTGATTGATTTTCTTTTGCCAAAAGCTCTCTAACGTTTTTTTCCATTCACGATTTTCACCAATTCTCGGATATCCTAGATTACTTATATGTACCACTTTTTCCCTCTCCTTTTATCTAAAATAAAAAAGCATTTTTATCTCAATAAGAGACAAAAATGCCTTTAAGTTGGAAAACATAAATAATTAGAATACGTTAACTTAAGCTTTCTTTCCATAAGGCACCTCCCTATCTCTCGTAGGTCAAACAGCGTCGATAGAATAGGCAGGTCTCCTGACTTAAGAATCTTTGTAAATAAAAGCCTTCCTAAATTAATAAGTGGCATCTTCTTATTTACTCCTCTATTACAGTGGCGGGACCGTGTTGGAATTAAACCAAACTTCCCTTTTAAGTAAATGAATTCAAACAATGAACTTCATTTACACCTATTCCCTACTATTTAGTTTTCATCATTTTGTCATAAAATGCAACAATAGTCAAAATATTTATTTTTTATTTTCCGTACTTATTTAAAAAAAATTTTATTAGGGTTAAAAAAATACTGTCGATTCTTTATTCGGACAAATAAAAAAATGCGTTCGCATGATAATCTCATCCAGTTTAATTACTGTTTGATTTTATAATACGAACGCCTTGATTGTTAAAAAAATTTATATTTTTATTGTATAACTAAATTCAAATGAACATCTTACGATCAAACTAAGTGATTGATCAATTAGCTACTTTTTCATCTGTTTGAGCATCTAATGGTACACGTTTTCCGATACCGAAAGCATAAAAACAAATGACAAGGATTGCCAAGAAAATAATCCCTACAATAAGTGAGATGCGTGTGTCATCATTAAACCACATACCGATTAATACCAAAACTAAATAGGCTAACGTTAAGTAGTTAGTAAATGGTGCAAAAGGCATTTTAAAAGGATGATTCTTAATTTCATCTCCCTTTACTTTTCTGAAACGAATATGACTAATTAAAATGACAAACCACGGGATCATCCCAGGAAGTACGCTTGCACTGTATACATACACGAATAAGTTTTTTGGTGCAATAAAATTTAAAATAACGCCGACTACTAAACCAATTAGTACACCGATTGTACCGAATAAAGGCACTCCGTTGTTTGAGACTTTTGTAAAATATTTTGGTGCTTGTCCATTTATACCTAATGTATAAAGCATGCGTCCTGCACTATAAATACCACTGTTACAACCAGACATTGCAGCAGTAATTACTACAAAGTTAATAATTCCAGCCGCAGCTGTAATACCAACTTTTGCAAAAGTTACAACAAACGGGCTACCAAGCGAATTTAGTTGATCCCACGGGAAAACTGTTACAATTACAAAAATAGCACCAATATAGAAGATTAAAATACGCCAAATAAGACTTTGAATCGCTTCTTTTAATGTTTTTTTCGGATTTTCAGCTTCTCCAGCTGTAATACCTATTAATTCAACGCCTTGATAAGCTCCAACAACTAGTGAAAGTGCAAAGAAGAAACCTGACCAACCTCCTGTAAAGAAGCCGCCATTTTTCCAAAGGTTAGATATCCCAATCGCATTTCCTCCGTTTCCTAAGCCGAAGAAAATAAGACCAAACCCTGCAACAATCATCAATAAAATTGTAACGACTTTAATCATTGCAAACCAAAATTCAAATTCACCAAATGATTTAACAGAAATTAAATTTGCTGCACCAAGAATCACAATTGCAATAATTCCTGGTATCCAAGCAGGTAGGTCTGGAAACCAGTACTTCATATATGCCCCAACTGCTATAATTTCTGACATTCCAACAATAACCCACTGGAACCAGTTACTCCATGCAGTCATATACCCTGCTAAAGGGTGGATATATTTATGGCCAAATGTTGCAAATGAACCTGTACTTGGCTCTACGTATAGCATTTCCCCCATTGCACGCATAATGAAGAAGATAAAAATCCCCGAAATTGCATAAGCAAGCATTACTGATGGACCTGTCCAATGAATTGTGCTCGTTGAACCCATAAATAAACCTACTCCGATTGTACCGCCTAAAGCAATCATCTGAATATGGCGCGCTTTCAATCCTTTTTTCAATTCCTTTTGTGCCATTCTATTTCCTCCCCTTTTTGATGAAACAAGTGTCACTTTTTGAATCAATCTTAAAAACTTCTCCCCTAAAACCATTACTAACTTATTAAGAATATTTACAGTTAAAAAGCTTCTTTATTTTCCTATAATTAACTGATCTTTCGAACTGAACTAGGAATATTTTTCTTATTTTTCTTACGTAAAATACTAATATAATAACCAATAAAACCACCAATAATAGCTGGAACAATCCAACCTAAACCTAAACTATATAACGGGAGGTACTTAGTGAAAAAATGATGAATGACTTCAATATGTATTCCAGCCGAGTTTAACCCATCAAATAGACTCACGATAAAAGTTAAGATCAAACTGCCTTGATACACCTCTGACCTACCTTGAAATATATAGTGTAAGAATGTTAAGAAAATTAAGGATATAGCGATAGGATATAGTGTCATTAATACAGGAATTGAAACTTTAATTAGTTGTGTTAATCCTATATTTGCTATAAGAGTACTAAACACAGTCATAATGATCGCAATTTTTTTGTAAGAAATTTTTGGAAACAATTCATTAAAAAAAGTAGAACAAGCAGTGATCAGTCCAACACTCGTAGTCAAACATGCCACTGTAATCATTAAACCTAATAATATTGATCCATAGGAACCAAAATAATAGTCTGAAACTTTCGCTAAAACTTCAGCTCCATTATCTAATCGACCAAGTTTCTCAACACTAGAAGCGCCCATATAAGAAAGAGCAGAATAGATTATTGCTAAAAGTGAAGCAGCTATTGCTGTTGACTTTCCACAAACGATCATAAGCTGTTTTTTAGTAGTAACTCCTTTTCCTTTAATTGCGTTTACAATAATAATTCCAAAAACAAAAGCTACAAGAGCATCCATTGTTAAATAGCCTTCTTGAAAACCTTTAAAAAACACATTTGTTGTGTATCCTTTAAATGGCTCTTGAAATCTTCCAATTGGATGAACAATAGCGATAACAACTAGCATTCCGATAAACGTTAATTTAATAGGAGTTAGAAATTTTCCAACTACATCAATAATCTTTGTAGGATTAAGTGATAACAAGCATGTAACTGTGAAAAATAAGATGGTAAATATGATTAATGCACCAGGACTTGCATCATTTGATAAAAAAGGTTTAACGCCAATTTCAAACGATACATTCCCTGATCTAGGGATAGCAAAAAAAGGACCAATTGCTAGATAGAGAACCGTAGTAAATACAATACCAAACAACGGATGTACACGTCTAGCTAAAGATTGCAAATTTTTTTCACCTGAAAAAACAAAAGCTGTAACACCTAACAATGGTAATCCAACTCCAGTAACTAAAAAGCCTGCATTGGCTATCCATACGTTTTTTCCGGCTAACTGTCCAAGTATGGGTGGAAAAATTAGATTTCCTGCTCCAAAAAACAGTGCAAATAACATAAAACCTAAAATGATTATAAAAGTATTAGGTACTCTTGGTGACATAAACAACAACTCCGATTAATAATTTGTATAAAGTTCCCAATTGGACTAATTTTCAGACCAAACAATCTTACCTCACATTTTCATCAAATTCAATAAAATTATATTATAATAAGATGTTGTTTCTTCGGGTGATTATATTTTGTCACAAATTCTTCAAATCTATAGAACTCAATGATAAATAAGTTGTGTCCTATTGATTTCCTCTGCAGGGTGCTCGCTTTCCATGGAGCGAGACCTGAGCCTCTTCGGCTCCGCCTGTGGGGTCTCAGCCTTCCCGCTAATCCCATAGGAGTCGAGCACCCTTCCGTTCCAATCATGATCTTTATAAAAAATAATAATATTGATTGTGAAAAAGAGGATATATTAATTTTCACAAGTTGGTTAAATTATTTATATACCACCAAAATCACTTGTTTATCAATAAGATGACAGATAAAACAATAATAAATAGACTCTTTTTTCATAGAAATTCAAAATTCATTTAATGTTCGTATTGTTCAATATCGACTACTATATATTTCAACACTCTGAAAAAGCACCCCAGTCGATAAACTGGGGTGCTTTAGTATCTGGTCATATTTTTCTATCTTGCATTTTTAAGTTGAATTAGTTATGTAGTTCTCATATATTTGGTTTTGTTTTTTTAAGATTCACTTTCGTTTTAGGGCCTTTTGCAAAGAACAGTATAATAAAAAGTTATTGAATATAATCATAAATATTCTTCACTAATAATAAACAGGTCACTGCAATAAACAAAGCACGAACATAGCCACTTCCTTTTTTTATCGCAAATTTCGATCCACAAATCGCACCAGCAATTTGTGCAATTCCCATTATTATTCCATAAGTGTAGTTTACTTGTCCTAAAAACATAAACATTAACAACCCAGCAATATTACTACTAAAGTTTAAAAATTTAGCATTGCCTGCAGACTTTAAAAAATCAAACCCAATCATCAAAAATGCAAAAATTAAAAATGATCCTGTCCCAGGTCCAATGAACCCATCATAGAAGCCAATCGCAAATATCGTAACTAAAAAAATAATGAATTGATAATTGGGTAAGTTTTTTTGTGTTGACATGCTTCCCCAATCTTTCTTGAAAATAGTAAAAATTGCTACAGCTCCAAGCATAATTAACATCAAGGGCTTAAGCAATTCAGGGTTTAGCAAATGTACAGTGTATGCACCCAATAATGAGCCAACAAATGAGAGTGGAAAAAATCTAACCACTGATTTTAATTCGAGTTTACCAGAACGATAAAACATATATGTACTTGTTAGTGAGCCAATTGTCGCTGCTAATTTATTGGTAGCTACTGCCGCGGCAGGATTAAGCCCAGTGAATAATAATGCAGGTAGTGTAATCAACCCACCACCCCCAACAACAGAATCAATAAATGATGCTAAAAATCCAAAACAAATTAAAATAATTAATAAAGATGAGTCTAAATGCATTTCGATCAACCTCTCTGAATAGTCACTACTGAAATAGTAACTAACAAATTGCTATCTGTAAATAGTTATTGTAAATTTATTACATAAACAAAAAATAGGAGTGCGAAAAAATGGGAGATCTAGTGCAACAGTTCAAAAAATTAGGTTTTAACGAATATGAATCTAAATCTTATGTATCACTCGTTAAACAAGGTCCTGTAACAGCCTACCAAGTTAGCAAGGACTCAGGTATACCAAGAGCACGAATTTATGATGTGTTAGGTAATCTTGTTGAAAAAGGAATTGTCTTGAAAGAGGAAATAAATGACACGGTACGATATTCACCTCTGCCTGTTGAAATCTTTTTACAGAATGCCCAATCAGAGTGGCAATCAACTTATTCTGTTATAAGTGACTCTTTAAAAGATCTAGAATCATTTGGTGAAAAAGTGGACAACCGTGTAATTACTTTAAAAGACTATAAAACGATTATTAACTATTGTGAGACGCTAATAAAAAAAGCTGAAAAACGGATAGTGATTTCAATGTGGGACGAAATGTATGAGGTTTTGAAAAAGGAACTGGTTCATGCGGCTGAAAAAGCAACCATAAAAGGAATTACTCTTCACGTCGAAAATCCAATAGGAAATCTAGAAAGTCATCGCATTACACCATTTACTGAGACTAAGTCTACAGATCATTGGTTTATTTTGTCGATTGATTCTAAAGAAATGATTTATGGACCATCAATTGAGGAGCGTAGTATTGCTTTTTATACAAATGATCCAGTTCATATTTACTTATTAGAAGATTATATATGGCACGATGTACTAGTAAATAGACTTGTTCGACGTAGTCAAGACGATTTAGAGCAATGGATTACTTCTGAGCGAAGAGCCTTTTTCATGGAATAATAATAAGCAAATTCAAAGTACAAATAAATAAAGCATAAGTATCTTAATACTTATGCTTTGTTTCTAGTCTATTGGATGGTATTCACAATTTTGGTGATTTTAATGAACTAGGCTGTTATCTGGCATTTTCTTAAGTTTTCTTAAGTAAGGAATCATTAGAATAGCTCCCATAACGAATGTAATCCCCTCAGTAAGTGTTAAAGACCAAATTATGCCACTTAATCCATAAAAATGATGTAAGATGATGACAACTGGAATGAAAAGAACACCTTGTGTAATTGACATTATTCCTGTTGCAAGCCCTTCACCAGACGATTGGAAGATACTAGTGAATAAACCTGTGAATCCGTTAAAAACAGATGAAATAAGTTGAGCTGTTAAGATTAGTGCTCCAATACTAAGCACGGCTGAATCGTTTGTAAATAAACCGAGTACTTGAATTTTAAATATATATACAATTCCACCAAATACAATTGAGATCCCGCCAATCCATAAAGTTAACTCTTTTAATGTTTCATATAGACGCGGTTTATTTTTCCCACCAAAGTTATAAGCAATTAAAGAAATGGCTCCTATAAATAAGCCCATCGTAATAAATTCTGGAAGTTGAGCAATCCTTACAGCAATACCAAAGCTTGCTACAACATGCTCGCCGTATTCAATTGAATAATTATTTAAGAGTAAAGTTGTAACAATCATAAATGACATTTTAAATAACTCTGGAACACCGACTTTATAGATTTCTAATTGATCGGTTATTGATACTTTCCAATGCTTTAAGAAACCTCTTAAAGTTTCACTTTTTCTGTCTAAAAACCAAATGTAATATATGCTTGCCGCGATATTTGCTAAAACCATCGAAAGGGCAGCCCCCATTACATGAAGGTTTAAAACTAAAATGAATAACACATCAAATAAGATGCTAAAAATTACACTAATAAACATTCCATACATCGATTCTTTTGCAGCACCCTCAGAACGCACAATTTGTTCTAATGCAAAGTTCAAAATAAATGCAAAGCCACCAATAAAAAGTGTGATCGTATATTGTTTTGTATAAAGCAATGTTGAAGGATCTGCTCCTAACAAATGAACAATTGGATTAACAAATAATAAAGCAATTACTGCAATAATCAATCCACATATAATACTCATATAAAAAGCATAGCCTGCTACAGATTTCCCTTTCTGAAGATTTCCTTCACCTAAGAGACGAGTAACAAAAGTTCCTGCACCAACCCCAAATACATTCCCAATCGCCATTAGCACTGTAAAGATTGGTAAACCTAATGTAATGGCGCTTAACATCGCAGTATCATGTACTAAACCGATAAAAAATACATTTATTAAGTTATAGATTGTACCAGCAGAAATCCCAATCATCATTGGAATACATAAACGAGCTAACGCTTTTCGTATCGGTGCTTCTTTTAAATAATAAATATTAGATTGATCCACTTCAAATTCTTCCATAATATTCCATCCCCCCGAATCTTATTCTTTTTTATTTTGGTTTAAGAAAAACTTAGTTTTTGTTTCTATATAATTAGAATTCTAACTTTTAGATTTCTATCAATTTATCAATACGACCGTAATGGCCGTAGTCACTTAAAGGTTCGAATCAATTTTTTTCAAAAGGCGTAAAAATTCATTTTTTTCTTCTTCAGTCAATGATTCTGTTAATCGTGATTCCATTGCCAAAAACATATCATCAATTTGATTAACGATTTCTCTACCTTTTTCTAATACGAAAATTTGTTTCTGGCGTTCGTTATCAGCTTGGACTTTTCTTCCAATATATCCATTCTTTTCAAGCCCTTGAAGCATGCTTGTTATACTTGCACCTCTTCGATTAAATGCATCTGCTAAATCCTTTTGGATAATACCTCGATCCTGATGCTCAGCGATATAACTGATCATCCTACCTTGTTGTGGATTTACTTCAAGTTCTTTTGTACGATACGACAATTGATCTCGTACCTTATGCATAATGGTACTAAGAAGTCTCGTATAAGGTGTATCAATCAAATCGTTCACCCCCGAATAATTAGAATTCTAACTGTCTGAAACCAATATAACTCGGTAGGCGTTCTATGTCAATTAAAAAGATAGAAATCTAACAATTAGATTATAAACTTTAAAATCTTTTTTTAAACCTATTAAAAGATTTTATTGTGTCATTTGCCCTACATTATTACTAGTCCAAATTTAATAACAAAAGAAATAACCAGTACAATTCTCAGCACTAAATTAAGTTCTATTTAACCAAAACATCAATATGAACTAAGACTCAAACATATAATCTTACAGAACTAATAACCTTCATTTAGAAAAGGGTAGCATTACCCAATCGTTTACCAAGTTGAAATTGTCACGTTCTTCCTAGAAGGTCGGTTCGTTCTCAAAGACTGAATAAAACGATCATAAAATAAAGAGCAGTAATCCACTACTATAATACATAGAGGATTCTAAGTATTTTAGTGAGGATACTGCCCTTTTTGATTAATTAACCAACAGTAGGAGAAAATTACAGCTCCCCGCTGGTTTTTTCCATTATACGAATAAACTTAATAAAAGAATGAAGACCAATCCGCAAACGGAAATAATTGATTCTAATAATGTCCATGTTAAGAAAGTTTCTTTCATACTCAATCCAAAATATTCTTTAAACATCCAGAAACCTGCGTCATTAACGTGTGAAGCGATTAAACTACCAGCTCCAGTTGCTAGCACTACTAAAGCTAAGTTAGCGTCAGAATGACCTAACATTGGAATAACTAAACCAGAAGTGGTTAAAGCTGCAACAGTAGCAGAACCTAGTGAAATTCGTAGGATCGCTGCAATAATCCAAGCAAGTAAAATTGGTGACATTGAAGTTCCTTTGAATAACTCAGCTACATAATCACCAACACCGCCATCAATTAACACTTGTTTGAAGGCACCGCCGCCTCCGATGATTAAGAGCATCATCCCAATATGTGTAATTGCAGTTGTACAAGAGTTCATAACTTCTTTAATTGGTATTTTTCTAGCCAATCCCATTGTATAAATCGCAACTAATAATGAAATCACCATTGCAGTACCAGCATTACCAATAAAGCGAATCGCTACTAGTAGGCTATTATCATCAAATCCAATTGTTTTTTGTAGTAAATTAACAATTGTTGCAAATGACATTAAAATAACAGGAAGTAAAGCTGTAAATACACTGATTCCAAAACCAGGAGTTTCTTCAAGTTTAAATGTTTTTTGTTCACCTAAAGATGCAATATTACCCGTTTTTGTGAAGGATGCAGGTACTAGCTTTTTAGCAAGCTTTGTAAATAAAGGACCTGCGATAAATACAGTTGGTAAAGCAATAATAAATCCGTAAAGTAATACTTCACCAATATTTGCATGGTATTCACCAGCGATTACAGTCGGACCTGGATGCGGCGGTAAGAAACCATGTGTAACAGATAAAGCAGCCGCCATTGGAATACCTAGATATAAAATAGAAACTTTTAATTGTTTTGATATGGCAAATACAATCGGAATCAATAATACTAATCCTACTTCGAAGAATAGAGCGACACCGATAATAAATGAAGCAGCAACTACTGCCCATTGAATGTTCTTTTCACCGAATTTGTTAACAAGAGTCATTGCAATACGTTGAGCGCCACCAGAATCTGCGATCAATTTACCAAGCATTGCACCAAGTCCGAAGATTAATGCTAAATGACCAAGTGTTCCACCTAATCCAGTTTCAATTGTTGTGCCAATATTGTCTGGTTTCATTCCAAGTGCTAAAGCAACTCCAAATGAAACAATAATTAATGAAAGGAAAGTATTTAATTTTAACTTCATGATTAAAACAAGTAATGCTATTATTCCGATTGCTACTATAACTAGTGGCATGGAAATCCCCCCCGAAATTCTATTTATTTTTATTAATTAATCCTCTTTGATAATTAGCAATCCGCTTATAATCTTTTTCTAACACTCTCGATAGGCTAATAAAGATTGGCAATAATTCTCGATATTCTTTTACTGCACCTTCATTAGGAGTATGTTTGTAAGTATTACCGACCATTTCAGATACTACTTCAAAGGATTCTATTTTTCCTGTTGCATAAAGACCTAAAATACAAGCACCAAGACAAGAACTTTCATAGCTTTCTGGTACAACTACATCTAAATCAAAAATATCGGACATCATCTGACGCCATACATTTGATCTTGCAAACCCACCAGTTGCTTGGATTTTAGATACTGGACCATCCATACATTCAATTAAAGCTAAAAATACTGTGTATAAGTTGTATATAACACCTTCAAGTGCAGAGCGAATCATATGCTCCTTCTTATGCGCCATCGTTAAGCCGAAAAAGGATCCTCGAACATCAGGGTTCCATAATGGTGCACGTTCACCCGCTAAATAAGGATGGAATAACAAGCCATCTGCCCCAGGTTTTACTCCTTCGGCAATCTTTGTTAATACCTCATATGGATCAATACCTAATCTTTTTGCAGTTTCAACCTCTGAAGCCGCAAATTCATCTCGAATCCAGCGAAATATCATACCGCCATTGTTCACTGGCCCACCAATGACCCAATGTTTTTCCGTTAATGCGTAGCAAAATATTCGTCCTTTTTCGTCAGTTTGTGGTTTATCAATAATGGTTCTAATTGCCCCACTTGTCCCGATTGTGACTGCAATTTCTCCTTTTCGAATCGCATTCACACCAAGATTGGAAAGTACACCATCACTTGCACCAATTACAAAAGGAGTTTGTGGATCAATTCCCATTTGTCTAGCTAAATCAAGATTACAGTTTGTAAAAATCTCCGTAGTAGGTACTAGTCTAGATAGTTGATCAGTTGTAATCCCTGCAATCTGTAAAGCTTCCTCATCCCAATCTAATGTTTTAAGATTCATCATACCCATGGCTGAAGCAAGCGAATGATCTACAACATATTGGTCAAAGAATTTTTTAAATACATATTCTTTAATCCCAATATATTTTTTCGCTTTTTGAGCGATCTCTGGTCGTTCATTTACAATCCATGTAATCTTGCTTAAAGGTGACATTGGATGAATAGGAGTTCCTGTTCGTTTATATATTTCATGACCATTTAATTCATCTTTAATTTTATGAGTCCAAGACTCGCTTCGATTATCTGCCCATGTAATACAAGGCGTTAATGGTTGATCATTTTCATCCATGACAATTAGACTATGCATTGCACTACTAAAAGAAATAAATAATATCTCTTTTTGAGGATGTTGTTTCATTATTTTAGATATTGCTTGTACTAAAGCTGTAAAGATCTCTTCTGGGTCTTGTTCAGCTGTTGAAATATCAGGTGTATAGAGTGGGTATCCGATATTCTCTTGCTGGATGACTTCACCTGTTTCAGTAAATAAAACGGCTTTTGTGCTTGTGGTACCGATGTCTAACCCTAACATATAGTTTGTCATTATTCTTGTTCTACTCCTTTTGAAAACATTTGTTGAGATCTCCAAAGATCTTCTACTTTTCCTTGAACATCATCAAAGTTTTGATGTAAAGATTGAATCATAAGGTCTCTATTCTTCGTACCAATTGCATCTATATATAATTGATGATTTTCGACTATTCGTTGAAAGTCTTCGTATTTTTCCTTAAACCGTACTCGCATTGATAAAAGTATAAACGCTTCCATTACTGGTTTAGCATTATTCCAGATCATCAAAATGTATGAATGATCAATCGCTCGAATAATCGTTTCATGGAATAATACATCTTGAAATGAAAACTCATCGGCATCTTGATATTTAATTGCAATTTTCATCATTTCAAGAATTTTACTCAGTTCCATAACCAATTTTTTCGTGTCTAATTTTACCAACCGTTCAAATACAAATGTTTCGATTAGTAATCGAACATCATATATTTCTTCTATTTCTTTATCAGTTAATCCAATAACAACTGCACCCATTCTTTCTAAACGAATCAGATTTTCAGATGCTAGCGTTTTTAATGCCTCTCTAATAGGAGAACGACTTACATTAAAATCGGCAGCCAATTTATTTTCTGATAACTTGGTACCGCTTTCAATTAGACCAGAAATTATCTGCATCCTTAATTCATATGTTACACGATCACCAGCTGAAGCTTTTGATAGCCATTTTTCCGGATAAAGATACTGCTTTAATTCTGACATTGGTTCACCTTCATTTCCATACGAGTATACTTGTATACAAGTATTATAAAAACATAATTTAAAAAATGCAAGCGCTTTTACTTCAATTCACTCCACTTTGTATAGATTTTGAATATCATAGAAAATTTATTACAAGCAATTTAATTTAATACGACGTTCCCGCCAATTAAGAATTCTAGTAATTATTTCGGACTAATCACAGTTTAGGATTCCTATAACATCAGTAATTTAGAGCAAAAGAAATGGCTTTATAGTGCTTTTAGAGGTAAAAAAGAACATGTGAAATAAATTCATCATGTTCTTTTTTGTTTAAAGATTTAGTTGTCAATTTTTTCCATAATTTTCTAAATCAAAAATTCGTTTTTTGTACAGAAAAAGGTTGAATTTAAGATCAACTCTTAACTTCTCTCTTTAACAAAAACGACAGCCTCCATTAATTGGAAACTGCCGGTTTATTACCTTTAAAATCCATTTATATCGCGAATTAAATTATACGCATCTGGTGTCCCAATACCTGAAGCCATATCATAGCCAGATGTAGCCGGATAGTACAAGTTTGTTCCAGACGTAATATCATGATATGCTGCATATTTTTGAGTTGTATTAAAGACTTGATAAAGAGTTGGATTTGCTTGACCAAGGTTGCCCTTGCCATTTGCTGTTGCAAATTGATTATTGAGTGCAGCGATTCCAGCCCATAATGGTGCGGCAGCTGATGTTCCTCCGACTACGTGCCAGGCACCTCCAGTATAGATTGAATATCCGGTGCTAGGGTCGGCAGCTGCCGATACATCTGGAACCTCCCTTTTACCATTCGAATAACTATTTTGGACACCAGGACCTGACTGGAATGATGGCATAGCATAAACTTTAGATAATCCTCCACCGTCACCTGATTTGTTTGTTTTGTTACTCCAAACGGATTCTGAACTGTAATTAGTACCGCTTAAATTCAGGTGAGTTCCACCAACGCCAGTCACATACGGGTCATTTGCTGGACTATCGACCTCTAAAGTTCTACCTCCAGAATCATAGGCACCATTGTCTCCAGACGCAGCAAAAATACTTTGTCCTTGGGCAGCAAATTGTTGGAATATGGTATGTAAGCTATTCATCGTCGCACTTGCTTCATGCTGCTCACCGATCCCCCAGCTAACAGAAATTGATTTTGCCTTATTATCAGAGGCAATTTTTTGATAAGTATCAATTAGGCCTTGCGCGCTATTTGGCCCTTCGTATACAATCACTTGTGCTTTTGGTGCAATTGCATTAATTACCTCAATGTCAAGTTCAACTTCAATTGCACCTTGACCTGCAGCACCACTATAACCATCAATATATACATTTGTTGGTGCAGGGCTTCCTAGTCCATAGTAACTGTTATAGGTACTAACGTTCGTTGCTTTATATCCGTCCAATTCCATGACTGCTACAGTTTGGCCGGATCCAGTATATCCGGCAGTTGCCAGTGGGTTGATATCGTAAGCACCTTTTAATTCAGCAGGTGTATACCCCCCAGCTGGACCACTGCCCACTTTCGGTGTCACCGCTTTATTCTGTTGAGTGACTTGCATAGGTGAACTACTAATTTTCGAATGTGTGTAATGTGGTTCATTATTCAGACCTTCAACATTCGTAATCACCCCAGAAAATTCAGCGGGAATGGAAGGAGCTTGATCATTGGCATAATAGGTTTCGCCATTTGAATCTTTATAGTTTTTTATGGTTACACCAAAAGTATCTTCCATTTGACCAATGGTGCCACTGACGGTAATAAAGGCGTTATTGGAAGAAACATTTTCGACTTTAAAGCCTTGACTTGTCAAATAGCTTTTAACATTGGCAACAGTTGGATCAGTTGGTCCATATTGATTTTTAAATTCGTCGGGAGTTAAGTATTTCTTGTAGTTGATGGAGTCAGGATTCTTTAAGCTGGCAATATAATTATCCAGTTTATCGCTGTTTCTTAGCTGAAGGGCAATAGTTATAAAAGCTTTGGAGTTGCGGTTTGTGTGACCAATGGAAGTACCGTGATTTGCAGCGTTTGGAGCTGCCTGAATAAGTTGTACATGTTTAGAAGCTGCGGCAAAAGTTGAGCCTCCTGGGAAATACAACGATAATGTTAACAATGAAGCAACAGTCGGTACTATTAATTTTCGTTTTCTTTTTTTCATCCTTACACCTCTCCTTAGTTCCTAAATAAGATCTTACCAACAATCTAGAAATCAAAAGACGATTTGAGGCTACCAACTAGCATGAAATTAAATTTTCCAGTCATTTCTTTTGGCGATCGGCTTCGGGTTATGTATCACCTTCTTTCAATAATACAACTTTCCATTTGGGATCTATTTTTGTTATGGAAATGTTTATGATTTGATTTGACGTAAAAATTAGAATCTCCTGCAAAACACATTTTTTTTAATTGAATTTTAAAGAATCTTAAAGAAGCTTAAAGAAACTAAACTCCCAGATAGTTGAAGAACAAAGAAAAAAAGAGTTAGTTTAGCAACTCTTTTAAACTTTTTCTTATCAAAATGTTTTTTAACTCCTCAGCCCCTGTATCCTAAATTCTCAGAGATATTTTCTTCAAAAAGCGTATTTTTGATTAAGAACTTGTCAGCGTATCTCCTATGAGTTAATAATTCTCATACTTTTGCATTTTTACTTACTCATGAACTCCTCTATCTCAAATTTTTTCATTTTTTTCTCACTCATGAATCCTTTATGAGTAAGAAATATATTTCGAATATTCCTAAATAGTTTTAAGTTACCATTCTTTAGAATAGAATTAATTTAAAGATGGCCTCACCTGTTTTTTCGTACTGTTTTCCCAAAAAGTTTCATTAATTCGTTTTGAAGAAACTAAATGATAGAAGGTGATCTTTTTTATGAGTCATTTGTTATTAAGTAGACTTGGCAACTGGAAAATTCAAATTCATTGCCATCCTGGTATTAGAACTGTTGGAAATGAGCGGGAAGTGCTTTTACTCGATGAAGAACATGAAAAAATTGCACATTTTTCAATTGATACTAAAGGAGCCTTTTTAATACTACAAATCCCTTGGGGTGGTTATGTAAAAATCAAAGAAGGTTACCAAACAATCGTTGTACATATTCCGTTTGAAGAAGATACTGAAGAATAGTTGAATGAAATACTGACTTTATAAATAACTACATTGTTAAATATGTAAAAAAGAGTGTGCCAATTAGCACACTCTTTTCTTATTATTTACGCAATGTTAAAAATTCTAATTGTCTTAATCTTACTGTGAAGAATGTAATCGGATCGAAGTAAACACTTGGATTTGATTTCATATCTTCTAATGTTTGATTATAGTTAACAATTGCTACTCTTGTTTCATCAACTAGTTCATGGATTTGCTCAAATGGAGCATGTAGGAACATTGATAAATCTCTTGGTAAAGTTTTTTCAAACATTTCAAATTGTAGGAAAAACTTCATAGATAATTCTGATGTTACATCATCATAGTTGACATTATCAACGTACTTTTGATATTGAGCAACAAGCTTTGATTTATTTTGTGGCAGTAAACCTAATAAGATTCCTGAGCTCTTTAAGATAAATTGAGATGGTGAAGAATTTAATAAAATATTCATGTCATCTAGCTGAGTCATACTAGTCATTCGATCAGCATCACGGCGCCAGTCATCTAATACTTTAAAATCACACTCAAGATTTAAATATTCATTTCCAATGTAATCATTTAAAGAATCACTCATTTCAGTTAAATAGCTTTGAGTACCCTCTAATAAAATACCTGATTCTTTAATCCAGTTTTGAAGAGCTTCATTTAGTTTTGGTAAAGTATTCTCTCTTACATACTCACCAATTCGAAGATTCATCTCTTCGTTTAACGTTTCAAGAATAGTACCGAAATCACTATCTTCTTTGATTAACTCTTTACATTCTTTTAATAGACCAGGAATACTTAGTTTCAGGTCATATTTTAATTCATCTTTTAATTCACGATACGAGCTTTTAATTGTATTTAAATGTTCCATTTCTTTATCCTTTAAAGAATGTAATAGACCATTTAATTTGTCATCAAGAACTTCATTCCATTCAACATTAGCACGTAATTCGTCTTCATTCTCAACTCGTTTTTCTAATAAGAAATTAATTAATTTGCGAATAGCTAATAATAATTTCTCTGTTTGCTTGGAATTTGCTTCAGTTGATAGAACGTTATTCTCTATAAATAATTCTAAATCTTTAAATTGATCTTGATTACTATAAATTGAAGAATAAGGTAATACTTGAGCACTAGGGAAATCTAAACGAACTTTCGCTTGGATTTCAGCGCGAACTCGATCAATTTCTTCTTTACTATAAATAGAATCCATCTTATTTAAGATAAAGTGAATCGGTAGAGTTGGTAATTCCTTTTGAATTTTAACTAGTAAAGAACGTTCGTTTTCTGTATAAGGTGCAGTAGCATTTAAAACATAAACAAGACGATCTGCAAGTTTTACAGATTGTAATAATGCTTTTGTATTAACCTGGTTTCCATCAATTCCAGGAGTATCAATGATGGATAGGCGGTGCTTTTCTAAAAATGAATTTGGTAATTTATAGTATACTAATTCATCACCTTTTAGCAGATTATTTTCAACTGTTGTTAAATCGTAAAAATCTGCAAATTCAGGCAGCTGTGTATTTCCTTCCTTCGAAAATACGATAATATTTGATTCACTATCTTGTTCAAATAATACTGGCATTGAAGTAGAAGAACCCATCATTTTCTCACCTAAAAGTGAGTTAACAAATGAAGATTTACCGTTACCAGATGTACCTGCAACAAGCATTGTTGTATTTTCAAATTGAGTTAATTTACTTGTCCACCACTCAAAACGGTCCCCAACTTCTATTTCATTTAAAGCAGACCATTGTAAGATGTTTTCAAATAATTCTTTGCCAATTTCAAAGCAATCAGGCGTTTTCATTAACTGTTCAAATGCTCTTTCTGCATCAGCAACAATTTGATAATCGATACGGCCTGGGAATAATCGGTCCCATGCAAGTGTTGCAGTCGTTGCTAAAACTGCACCTTTAATATCGGTAATACGTAACCAATTTGTTAAGAAGCTTGGCATCATTTCTTCAAGCTGAGCTACAAAATAGTCACCTTCAACTAATTCTTCGTAGGTCATCGAATAGATAGATGGCAAACGATTCCACTTCACACCTGTCTCAACGTTAATTTGGAATAACATATCATTGAATGTTTGTAACCAATTTACATAAACTGATTGTACTCTGTAACTATTCCAAAGTGCTTCTACCATTAATTCAAAGTGTTCAAGATCAACTTTAGCCAATGATAGTAACGGTTGCACAAAATAACTTGGTGCCATTTCATTTGTTACACCATTTATAATGTATTCTCTTAATACAATAAACCATTTTAAATCTTCTGTACGAATTGATTCATCTGAAGCTAGAGCTACAGCACTATTCCAATCGTGATGTTTTTCATAAAAATTTCGTGCAATTCTTGTTACGTTTGGATAATCTGGATTATATTTTACTGCTTCTTTAATAATACGATCCGCTTCCTCGTATTTCGAAACATCGATATAAAGTGAGAATAAATTTAAGAATATTTCAGATGTCAAAGTACTACTATCTGTTTTAACTTCTTTATATAGCTTTTCTGCTGTTTCATATGAACCAATTTCATAATAAGAATCAGCAATATTTTTCTTTGCCCAATCACTTAACTGATTTCCGACTTTCTCCCATTTGAAAACTGCAGATTCAAAATCTTTATTTTCAAAATAAACTTCACCTTGTGCAAATCGAATCGATGAAAGATCCATATCATCATTTTGTTCTCTGTAAAGGTCAGCTAAAACTGCAATCGGATGGTTATTGTTTTCATTTTCATTTAAATAAGATTTATAAAATTGTTTTTTAATAAATTGTTCTTTCACTTTTACTTTCACTTCCACTGTCATGTTATCACCTACTATGTATATTAAAAATCAAATTAAGTCCAAAAATATGCCAAAAGGAATATGTTAAATTTATAGAGCATTATTATTTTACCAAATTAGAGTAACCTAAATTGTGACAATTCTATGTCATTTTCAAAAGATTTTTGTTATATTTGTTACGTTACATACAAAACATAGGTAAAAGAATATTTATTTGGAGGCATTATGCTAACTTACGAAGAAAAACTTACAATCATTGAATCATTTCCAGAATTAACTAAAAAGCCAGTCTCACTTGGGCGTACAAACTTTCAATATGAAGAAAGTTTAAAAGAAAAAAAGAATGTTGTTTATCATTTACATCCTAATGGGAACGGATTTGTATTTGCTGAAGGGATTAAAGGTTACAAAACAAACGATAAAGGTATGGTAAATGTAAGAGACTTTACCGAAGACGAACTTCGCACAATCCTAACTAAGTCAATCGAAACCCTATCAATCGAGCCGATTTTTGAAGAAGAAGATGAAGAAGTAGAAGAGATTTGGGTTAATGCGAACGGACAAATCCTTAAACTAGTTTCTGAAATGGACATGTGGAATGTTTACGCAGGAGAAAATCTAGATGGTACATTCAATAGCTACGGTGAAGCTTGTGAATATTTAGATGAAGAAGGATTTGATGTTCAAGACTGAACATCATTAGAAAAAATTTAGAGCTTGGGTAAATCCCAAGCTCTTTTTATTTTGTAAATTTTAGTGTAATTCATTTTTTGATTTACTGCCTTTTTTTGAGCGATAAACGTTTCCTTTTGTGTTGTCACCACTAGTAGGTGCTTGACCATGAAGTTCAGGTGCGTTTTGATTTTTACTTCCTTTGCTGCCGTTTTTACTTGTCATTCTTCTTCCTCCTCATAACATTTATCAAGAATAGATTCCCATATTAAATACGAGTTTATTCAAGGAATTTAAGCACATAATAATAAAAAAGGAGGGATAAACATGGCAAAAGGACATACAAACAAAGGTCCACAGAAAAGTTCTGTAGATCAATTTGGACATTCAGAGGAATCTGCCTATTCGAAGAGTAAAAAAATGGAAGAGTTTCATAAGAAAAATACAGAAAAAGACAGCTAATAGAACTTTTAATTCTTTTAAATGTACTTGCTAAATTTCCTTCAACAAGTCATTATAAAAGTATGATAAAATTGGAGGAAACTAAATTTATGAGCGAAAATAATAATGAACCAAAAAAAGTTAGTCTTCAGGAACTAATGAAACAAAAGTTGGCTAGCAAAAAACAGCAAAATTCTAATCAAAATAGTGGAGTAAATACTGTTAAAGATATGACGAAAAAGAATCAAATTTCTAAAAAGCCGAACAATCAACGCAAACGCATGGGTGTATAATTTTAAAAAAACGACTGAGGTAATCAGTCGTTTTTGATTTTGCATTTTTAAATGTCTTCTAAGAGATTTTGATTGCTATTATTTTCACCAAAGGTTAATACTTCCTCTACTGGCTGATAAGATTCACCGTAAAAATGTGTATCCCTATATGTATGAATCATATTATATGTTTTTTTCATTGCTTTAAAAATCATTTCTTCACCCTCATTATTTGGAGACCAGTATAAAATCTCCATAGGGTTTATTTCTTGAGTTGCTAGTGAGCGTCTGTTATATCCAATCGACTGAGCATGCTCAAAACCTTCTCTTTTATAAAATCGAAGCCGTTTTTCTGTATCTGTATCTTCATAATTAACTGGTTCAACTTCTAAAATAATCGGTTTGCCCTTCTTCTTTAGCTGATCAAGTAGTTTATACCCAAGACCCTGCCCACGAGCATCTTTAGAAACGAACAAGTAATCGATAAATACAAAATCATCCAGTTCCGCATACATTAAAACATGATGTGGACCTTCATCTTTATGGTAAATTTCTGACCGCTCTTTCAATAATGTTTCCATATGTTCCTTAGATTTCATTTCTTCAACTGGAAAATACTGATTTAGTTTTTCATACCAATGCATTGATATTCTCCTTTTCTTACAAGCAGTTTATAGCATCACGCTAGACAACTCATTATCTTAATGACCGCCCACAAGCTCTACTTTCTCTTCATTTAACTAATTAGTCATTAATATCTATACAAAATAATTAGTAAATCCTTTCAAATGAAGTATTTGAAGTATTAATACTTTTCATGCAAGAAAAAAAGTTCATTGATATGAAATTAACATTATTTCTTTAAAGAAACCCAATCTTCCGCTAACATACCATAAATGATGTGATCTACATAATGATCATACAACCATTCAGCTTTCCTGATACGACCTTCTTGTATAAATCCTAACCTCTCAGGTATAGAACGGCTTTTTGAATTTTCAACAGCTGCACGAATCTCAACCCGATTTAGCGATAGATCTGTTAATGCATAATTAACAAATGCATGACAAGCTTTTGTCATTATACCTGATCCTTCAAACCCTTTTCCTAGCCAATAACCGATACTTGTCGACCTATTTGACCAATCAATTTTATGGAATCCGATTACGCCAACAAGTTTAGCATTTGTCCAAATACCAGCTTGAAATCCATTGTTTTCAGCAAAATGTTTCATTGTCGATTTAATAAAATTCTCTGTATCCTCAAGTTTTTTATTGTATGCTATTAATGGTAACCATTCTTTTAAATGTTCCATAGAATTGATTGTTAAATTGTATAACTCTTCTGCATCTTGTAGAGTTAATAACTTTAATTGCAAGTTTTCTTCAATTTTATAACTAAACATGATCATTTCTCCTTCCAAATTTGGTTGTTTTCAACCTAATTGCTGACTCGATTAATTATACGTATTTAAACCCTGATTGTTTTAAACAAAAAAGACAGCTTTAAGCTGCCTCACGTAGGTTATGTCAACGATGTGATGTCCACGATCCTTGCATTTTTCTTATTTGAATAATTTGTCCGGTATGGTAAGCGTCATGTAGTAATAAATCCATTAATTTTACTTCAAAAGAATTTCTTATCAGTTCCTCATCTGTCATATTACTCAATAGCTGTCTTAAATTACAACTAGTATTTTCCAAACGTTCAACTACCTTCTCCCATTCATTTACATCATTCGATGGTTCAGTTAAAAAGAATGTTTGGTCACCGTCTAAGTTTTGTGTCCACTCTCTACCTTCTAGATTTGCTACAATCCTCTCTTTGTAATAAAGAAGATGATTAACGTTTTCCCAGATTGATTTAGTTGCTTCCCCTGATGGTCTCCAACCAGCTTGTTCAGCTGTAATTCCTGCAATTGAATCTTTTAGTGGAGCAAACCAACTTTCCTTATCATATGTTTTGTCTAATACGTTCAAAAACATTTCTATTCGATTCAAAAAAATTCCCTCCTTTTTTAAACTCTAATAATTTTTAGAAATTACATCTGTAAAGTCTCGTCATAACCATTAAACTGTCATTAAAAAAGTAGGACTAAATTTGAACTAAATGATAACGATTGATTCATATTGAGGTCACCACTGTTTACTTATTCAACAAATGGTCATTTTTACCTTTTCTTTTTTTATGCTCTTATAAGATTGGGAACTTTGGTATCAACCTTCTAGAAATTAGCCGAAAATACTTCTTTAAAAACCAAAAAGAGTCACAACCATGACTCTCTTAGTAGCTTTAACTATGAAGTTAATTGAAGTACAAATAAAACTAAAAACACACCAGAAAGTACACTAATTTTTTGAAACTTTGTTCGTTTTTCAAACCAGTCCCATCTTTGATTCTTGTTAATAACAAGTTCAAAATGAAACATCAAATAATCAATCGTACTCATTAATAAAGCCCCTAATACCAACCAAATAATATTTGACATTCAAATTCTCCCTTTATATAAACTATATTCAGAAAAGATTTCTTATTTTTCTTAATTATATATCAACGGTTGATATTTTAATTTGGGGGAATTTCACTATATTAAGGATTAAATGAGTATGTAAAAAAGTAAAAATATGAAAATAACTTACTCATAGAAAGCTCATGAGTAAGTTAAATTGCAAGTTGGTGTATGTTACTTACTCATGAGGGGTACATGAGTTAGTTAAATAGTAAATCGATTGTAAATTACTTACAGATAAAAGGCCCGACAGATCAGTTTCCTCTTTTTAAAGCTGTAATATCAATTGATCCTCAGCTAGATTTTTTACTGTTTGAAAAATAAACATCATACCCTCTTCCAACATCTTTTACACTATGAGAATCCGAGCCATACATTAACTCTATATTTAAGGAATTCGCAATTTCAATGACATGGTTTGGTGGATATGTTTCACCACAATACTCTTTATATAACCCTGCAGTATTATAGTCTAAAATATAATTTTTTTCTTTTACTAGCTTTAATATTTCAATTTGTTTATTTAGTATCTTTTCCGTATCTTCACATTTCAAAAATTGCTTAAATTTATTGCATATAGTCATATGTCCTATTCGTTTTGGTTTAAATGGACCAAAATCATCAATGATTGACTGCTTTACTACATCGTAATAAGCAAGTTGAAACGCTTCAGCACTACCATAGTAATTTACTAGACCGGAAAGAGTATCTTCAGCTTTATAATCTATACAATGCAATCCATTTATTCCTTCTAAGTAATGAACTGACAATAACCCAGTGTCACAATATTTACTGTATTCTTTTAAAAAGTCTTTAAACCATACTGATTCACTCGGTAAATAATCGTATTCAAATCCAATTTTTATACGAATTCGATCCTTATACTGATCTCTTACTTTATACATTTCGTTAATATATTCGTCTACTTCATTTTCAGACATTGCAAGCGAAGCAACTGCTTCATTTGGCTTTAAGCAGTTTTGAAATGATGTTGGTACTGGTGTGTGCTCAGTGATATGGTATTCATCGAACCCAAGTTCAATCGCTTTTTCGATCATTAATTGTACGTCATCACCACTTCCGTGCGGACAATAGTGTGTATGAGTGTGCCCATCAATTTTCAAGATTTTACTTTCTCCTTCCTATTTATTAAGCAATTGTTTATCTCTTCAAGTTTTATTCCTTTTTCCACCATTAAGACAATTGTGTGATAGACTAGATCACTAATCTCATAAATTAATTCTTCAGTTCCTTCATTTTTAGCTCCAATAATTACTTCGCTTGTCTCTTCGCCTACTTTTTTCAATATCTTATCAATACCTTGATTAAATAAATAGGTAGTATAAGATCCTTCAATTGGATTCTCTTTTCGATCTCGTATCGTTTCATAGAGATTAGGCAAATAACTTAATGATTTATTCTGAACAATATTCTTTTCTTGTTTTAAAGTTATTTTTTCGGAAAAACAACTGTAGCTTCCTGTGTGGCAAGCTACACCTACTTGTTCAACCTGAAGTAAAATTGAATCTTGGTCACAATCATAAGAAATCGATTTGACATATTGAAGATTCCCTGAAGTTTCTCCTTTTTTCCAAATTGACCTACGACTTCTACTATAAAATGTCGCAAATCCAGAATCGATTGTGAGTTTAATTGATTCATTATTCATATATGCCAACATTAATACTTCTTTCGTATCAATATCTTGTACAATTGCTGGTACTAACCCTTGTTCATTAAAGCGAATTTTTTCGATATCAAAAAACATGTTTTCTCCTCCTATAGTCGAACTGGAATATTTTTTCCATTTAAATAGTCTTTTAATTCACTAATTTTGATTTCTCCAAAATGGAATACTGATGCAGCTAAAACTCCATCAACGTTTGCATATTCAATCGCATCATAAAAGTGTTCTACTTTGCCAGCGCCACCAGATGCGATAACAGGTACATTAACTGCATTTGTAATTTTTTGCAGCAATCTGATATCAAATCCTCTTTTCATGCCATCTTCATCAATACTATTTAAGACAATCTCACCCGCTCCAAGCTCGACACCTTTCTTAGCCCAATCAATCGCATCCCATTCAGTCTCTTTCCGACCACCATTTATAAACACTTTATATTTGTCATCTTTATTTAACTTTGCATCAATTGAAAGCACAACACATTGCGATCCAAAACGATCAGATGCTTCTTTAATTAAATTCGGATTTAAAATTGCGGCAGAATTAATCGATACTTTATCGGCTCCATTTCTTAATAGTTTTGTAAAATCATCAATCGAACGTACTCCACCTCCAACACTGAAAGGAATACGCAATTCCTTCGCTACTTCTGAAACAAATTTCAATGATATATCTCTTTCTTCATTTGAGGCCGTAATATCATAAAATACTAGCTCGTCAGCACCATTATCACTATAATATTTTCCTAGTTTCGTAGGTGAGTCAACATCTTGAATACTTGAAAACTGTTTTCCTTTCACGACTCGTCCATTACGAACGTCTAAGCACGGTATAATTCTTCTTGCAAGCATTTAAGTGCCTCCTCAACTGTAAATTTCCCTTCATATAATGCTTTACCAGAAATCGCACCATAAATATTTAACCTGCTAAGTGACATCAGGTCATTGATCGAGCTCACTCCACCTGAAGCGATAATATTTAAATTTGTTTCGTCGGCTAATCTTTTATATGCTTCTAGATTAGGACCACTTAACATGCCGTCCTTTGAAATATCAGTGTATACGACTGTTTTCACACCGAGTAGCTCTAGCTGTTTACAAAATTCAAAGCTATCTTGATTTGTCGACTCTTCCCATCCATTTATGGCTACAAAACTGTTTTTTGCATCTACTCCTACAATGATTCGATCACCGTATTTTAAAACAGCTTGTTCTAAAAGTTGTCTATTATTAATTGCAGCTGTACCTAAAATTACTTTTTCAACACCTAATTCTAACCAGAACGAAATCGAATCAAGTGATCTTATTCCTCCACCTAACTGAATGTTTAAATTCGTTTTTTGAACGATTTCTTTTATAATTGAAGCATTTTTCCGTTCTCCAGTTCTTGCTCCATCTAAATCAACAATATGTAATACTTTTGCACCCGCTTTTTCAAAATCTAACGCAACTTCAAGTGGTGAACTCTTATAAATTACTTTCTTATTAAAATCTCCTTGCTCAAGGCGAACGCAATTACCGTCCTTTAAATCAATTGCTGGATATAGAATCATATAAACACATCTCCTTAAATGCTTTTAATAAATTTAGACCTGTTTCTGCACTTTTTTCAGGATGAAATTGCATTCCGTAAATATTATCAGATTTAATAATAGCTGGTATCTTAACTCCATATTCTGAATAAGCTAAAAGTTCATCATTTGTTGAACTAATATAAAATGAGTGTACAAAATAGACATACTCACCTTCATTTACATATTTTAATAATGATTCCTGTTTAGTAAAATTCAATTTGTTCCAGCCCATATGTGGCACTTTAACAATGTCGGGAATACGCTTTACTTGACCTTTAATTAAGCCAAGCCCACTTGCCCCGAAGTTTTCTTCACTGAATTCATATAGTAATTGCATTCCTAAGCAAATTCCTAAAATCGGAGTACCGCTTTTTGACTTAGACTTTATACAATCTACTAAATTAAGGCGATTTAATTCGTTCATCGCTGCTTCATATGCCCCAACACCTGGTAGAATAATAGAAGAAGCTTGCTCAATCACTTCAATTTCATTCGTAATGACTACAGGAAAATCAACTTCTTCACATGCTCTTTTTAATGAATCTAAATTACCTACACCATAATCAATAATAATATTCACTTATAACATTCCTTTCGTGGAAGGTAACTTAGTCGAAGTTACTTCAACTGCTTGCTTTACCGCTCTACCAAATGCTTTAAATAAAGCTTCAATTTTGTGATGATCATTTTCTCCATATAAAACTTCCATATGGCAATTCATTCTAGCTTCAGAGCTTAATGCTTTAAAAAATTCTTTGAAATTTTGTGTATCAATATTTCCTATTCGTTCTCTTACCGTTCGATCATTATAAACAAGATACGGTCTCCCACTAAAATCAACGACAACTCTTGCTAACGTTTCATCCATTGGAATATAGCAAGAACCGTACCGATTAATACCAACTTTTTCGTCTAACGCAATTAATAGCGCTTTACCTAATGCGATACCAACATCTTCTGTAGTGTGATGATCATCTACTTCAAGATCACCCTCACAAAATACTTCTAAGTTTATTCCACTATGAAATGAAAATAAGGTTAACATATGATCTAAAAAACCAATACCAGTTTGAATCGTACTTTCTCCATCTCCATCTAAATTTAATTTCAAACGAATATTTGTTTCATTTGTTTGTCTTGATAACATTGCAGTTCTCACTTGGAATCCTCCTCAAATCGAATACTAATTGCTTTACCGTGACCAAATAGACCTTCTTCTTCTGCGATCACTTCAATATGTTTTCTAGCTTCACTTAGGGCAGCCTTATTGTAATAAACAACAGATGTTTTCTTTTGAAAATCATTTACATTTAATGGTGAGGTAAATCTTGCAGTTCCACTAGTCGGTAATGTATGATTCGTTCCCGCAAAGTAATCGCCAACAGGCTCTGGAGTATAGTCTCCTAAAAAAATAGCACCAGCATTTTTAACTTTATGAACAATCGACTCTGGATTTTTTATCATTAGTTCAAGATGTTCAGGCGCTAGCTTATTAACAAGCTCAATTCCTTCCTCGATTGTTTTAACGACGATCATTGCTCCATAATTTTCGAATGAGCTTTTAATAATTTCTTTTCTTGGTTGTTCTTCTAATAAGTTTGGTATTTCTTCCTGTATTTTTAATGCAAACTCTTCTGAATTCGTAATAACAATACTAGATGCCATTTCATCATGCTCTGCCTGTGCCATTAAGTCAGCAGCAATAAATCTTGGATTGGCTGTTTCATCTGCTAATATGACAACCTCAGTTGGACCTGCAACCATATCAATTCCAACTATTCCTGAAACACTTTTCTTAGCAAGCGCCACATAAATATTGCCAGGACCAACTATTTTATCTACTTTTTCAATTGATTCAGTTCCATAAGCCAGTGCCCCTATTGCTTGTGCTCCACCAATTTTTAATACTTTTGTAACACCAGCTAATTTCGCAGCTACTAAAATTGAGGGCTTAATTTTCCCTTCTTTATTTGGTGGCGTTACAATGACAATTTCCTTCACTCCTGCTATTTTTGCAGGAATCACATTCATTAAAACAGTTGATGGGTATGCTGCTTTTCCACCTGGGATATACACACCAACTCTTTCAATCGGATTAATTAATTGTTGAACATATGAATTTTTATCATTTATTTTATACCCATCTTGCAGTTGCTTTTCATGATATGTCTCTATATTTTTCTTAGCTTCAATCAATGCATTTACTAAACTTTTATCAGATTGTTCTAGAGCCTCATTAAACTCATCTTCACTTACTTCAAAGTTTTTTAGTTTGACTTCATCATAAATTAAAGAATACCTGCGAACAGCTTCATCTCCGTTTTCTTTCACATTTAATAATATTTTTTCTACACTTTTTGTGATCTCAACAGTGGGTAAATTCGTTCGGTTTATAATACTTTCAAGTTTTTCGCTTTTATGATTAATCGATAAAATTTCCAACATATATGTTCCTACCCTTCTTAATTTTTTCTATAAATTCAGTAATACGGAAATAGTTAAATCGATAACTAACCCGATTTGAAATCACTCTAGCACTAATCGGAATCATTTCTTCTAAGATGACTAATCCATTGGCCTTTAAAGTACTTCCTGTTTCTACTAAATCAACAATAATATCTGACATTCCTACAATAGGTGCCAATTCAACAGAACCATTTAAATAAATCAGTTCAATATTTTGCCTATACTGAAAATACTTCGAAGTAATATTTGGATATTTTGTCGCAACTCTTAACGTTTCATCGCCTCGATCAATTATCGTTCCTGGAAAACCCGCTGCTGCAAAAATGCATTTTCCAAGTTCTAAATCCATCAACTCATATACATCTTTCTCTTGTTCTAGCAGAATGTCTTTTCCTACAAAACCAAGATCGCAAACTCCACGTTCAACATAGGTAGCGACATCCACAGGTTTCACTACTAAATATTTAATTTTATGTAATTCATCTTCGAAAATTAGTTTTCTTGTTTTAGAATCAATTACTTTTCGGTAACCAGACTGACTTAATATTTTAATAACCTCATCTTCAAGTCTTCCTTTTGCAACTGCAACTGTTAGCCAACTCACTTTACATCCCTCATTTGACATGTTATCCAAGCATTTGTATCAATCGAAAATCCGATTGCATCAATACTGTTTTCCGAATCTTCAGACACCAAAAGGTAGCGTCCTCCACTTAAAACCTCTTTATTTAACTGATCATAATACCCTTTAAAAACGATTCCGTTATAATAATCAAATTCATTTACGATTGATAAATCGAGAAGAATATTTGGACTAATTTCTTGAAATTTGATTACCTTTTCTACAGCATTTTCCATTTCATTATTTAGTACTAGGCTTCTGAGTAATGAATGAAGCTTTTCTCCTTTACCTTGTAAACTAAATAACTGTTCAAAAACATTTCTAGCTTGAAATGGTAAATTAATTGACTGAATAAATCGTTCTAATTCATCTATGTTTTTTAAATAAATTAGCTTTTTCAATTTATTTTTTTGCGACTCGGTTAAATTACATTCTTTAAATAATCCTTCGATAAACCCTGTATGCCCGATTTCTAAAATAAAAGGAACATTGCTTAACAAATCAATTGCCATAATAACTACTTCTATTTCAGATGCTTCAGTAATTTGCCCTAAATTTTCAATTCCAAATTGATTTATTTCTTCAAGCTCTACCCCATTATTTCGATAGATTGTTGATTGATAAAATACTTTACATTTCTCTTCCTTAAGCGCGATCGGATAAATTTCATTCATCAATGCACTTGTTAAATCAGGTCTTAACAATAAAATTTGTTGTAACCTTGTTAAAACAACTACTAAGTCTTCTCTAGCTAATCTTGGGTTTCGACTCGAAAATGAATCATACTCTTCAAATAGTTGAGGATGAAACGGAATATACCCTCGCTCTAGTGCATAATCTTCCATTTTTCTTTTATATCGATAATTGACTAATGACTGCTTTAATTTCCCATCCAATTGAACATTCCCCCTTCTAGAAAAAACAAAAAGGCCATACAGGTTAAATGCCTGTATGGCCTTCTGGCACGACACAAGCACCTTTTTCGTAACACGAAGAGGGCTTGCATCTACGGTCAATTTTTGTCCATAGATTCAAACCCTGGGTGGATGATGATGTTGTAGCCCATTATTCGTGCGTGCGAAAAACATGTTCATGTCTCCTTTTTCGTTTTATTTTTATTCATCTTAATGAATTTGATATAAGTTGTCAATCCCTTTTGAAAAATAAAAAATTTGAAAGGGTTTACATTAAGGTTTTTTAATTTTTTTGAATCTATTAAACTTAAATGAGTTTTTTACTCTAATAACAAATATCTTATATAGTAAACTATTGCAAAAACCTTACTTAGTAAAGAGATAATAAATAACGTAAAACCAACTAAAAAACCCGTGAATTATTGCCCAGAGGACTGATTTATGAATACTCCAAGATATTGTAATGGCTAAAGCAGAACCGAAAGTAATAACACTTTTTGAGCCAACTGGAACATTATGTTTTTTTTCTGACCTTTCTTTCATAGCTCAGTCCCCATTTCCACTAATCCTATATTTTCTTTTGTATATGTTCATATTTATTCTTCATTATAAAGGTTATTACTTACACCTATTAATATTCGTATGAACACTCTTTTACTACAATCCAAATTTCTTTCATTATAAACCACTTTGTAAATTAGTTTAGCTTCGACTAATGCAGAGCTTTGAATAAATTAATTTGATTTATCCTCAAATAATTCACTTACTCTATCTAACTAACTAAAAACTAGTGAAACTCTCTTGTCATTTAATCAAAAAAAATCGACTTTAAAGTTTTATATGAAAAAATGTGAAATTCCCCCAAATTATCAAAGTCGTCTGAAGTGTATAATTAATTAAGAATTATAAATGGAGGAATTGAAGTGCGTTTGACATTTAATATTTTAAGCGGAATGTTATTATGTGTTTTTCTTATTCAAAGAATAAAGATTGTACGACAAAATAAAGTGGTAATCAAAGTTCTTTATATTTTAAGTATACTTATTCTAATCCTTCTTTTAGTGATTAACTATCAATCATAGTTTAGCCAATAGAATAATAAAACAAATTCGTTATGCAACTAACACATGCGTTTGTTACAATTCGAAGTTCTCGCTATGATAGCATTAAGGAGGAAATTATATGAATACAAAATCTCTTTTCAGTACTATTATAGTTATTTTTACTTGGATGTTTTCAATTAGCTTTTTATATATTCATAGTAAAGGTAGTCTAAATGTAAGCCCATGGACGATGCACAACTTTAAAAATATTTCTCTACAAATTCTACTGATTATATTACCGTTAATAGGACTCTTTTTTTGTTTCTTTATTAATAAAAAAGTTTTAAAGTATTTATTTATTTTTGGAAGTTTGATTAATATTTACTATCTTAGCTTTCCTTATGTTCAAATCTGGCTGACTTACTTTAAGTTGAACAAGTAATTTAATTATCTACATCAATTAACTCATACATTAGGTCAACAAAAAAAGGTGCTGAGGGATCAGCACTTTTTTATTACCTAGGATGTAGCTAAAATAAAGTTTCTTTCGCAAATTTACCAATATTTGGATTATAATTATTACAAATAATAATTGGTGGTGGATTTAATGAAAAAACCTTTAGGTATTTCAGTAATTAGCTATTTTTATATTTTTGGTGCCATAGTTCTAATTATTAGTTCCGTTTTTTATAATACATCTACTAACTCGATTGGCATAGCTGAAAGGTTTGGAGTTTCAAATATATCTGAACCATTATTTAGAGTGATAGTAGCTTTTATAACTTTGATGATGATTTTTGGCTATATTAGGCTAAAGAAATGGGGATTTTGGTTTATGATTTCGTATTCTATACTTTTCGGAAGTATAAGTTTGTACTTATCCATACAACATAATCAACAACCTTACATTGGAAATATGATTTTTACCTTTTTCATTTTGTTTTACACAATTTCTGTGAAAAAATCATTTTTTGCAAAAAAGCATCACTAATATAAATATTGGTTCGAGCTTAGCAAGATGTAATATTATGCAACTAACTGATGCAATAGTTGAATAATATTTGGAGCCGACATAGGCTCCTATTTTCTTTCTAGCAATATAATTCAAAAAGAAATGCTATAATTACTCGAAAGAACTAACCGATGGGAGAAGTTAGAATTGATAGTTAAAATTGAATTTACTTACGAAGAAGATACAGTTTATATTAGATGTCCTGCAAAAGTAGGAAGAAACATTCGACAATTACAAAGAGATTTTGATACATGGCTATATGATCGTAAAAACAATCATCCTTACTGGGTTTCTTATGGTTTAGAAGAAGACGGTACAGAGCGCTGGGGTGTTAGTTTTAATGAAGAAGCATTTATCTATTGGCTTAATAATGTAAGATTTAACAAAGGAAAGAACGTTGCATCTCTAATAAAAGATCCGAAGGGGTTACCGAAAAAAACGATAAATTTTTAAATTCTTATACGAACGCATGCGATAGTTGAAGAAAATGAGCAGCCAGTAGCTGCTCATTTTTATGTTATTATTAAATAAAATTTCCAAAAAGTTGGAGTGAAGATAATTGAACACAAATCAAAAGGCTATTGATTTATTTGAAAAAAATGAATATAAGGAAGCCTTTGAACTTTTTCAGAGAGCAGTAAAGGAGTAAAAAAATATTCAGTCACTTAATAACCTCGCTTGGTTTTACCTTTATGAGGAAGAAGATGATGATAAAGCTCTCGAATTGATAAAAGAGACTATTTCTTTAAACCCCTCCTCGTATTTTCCATATAATATCATAAGCGAAATTTATATTAGTCAAAAGCAATGGAAACTCGCTTCATACATGTTACATAAATCAATCTCAATTCAACCATCTTATGAAGCATTGCGTAATTATGCAATCGCAAATTACCATTTAGGAAACATAGAAAAAGCTGCTGAATTATTCCTTAAAGTTGCTGGTGATTCAGATCATATGATGTACTGCTACGTGAAATGTTTAATTGAGCTTGGAAGAAAATCCGAAGCTAAAGAAAAATTAAATGAATTTGATGAGGAAGCAGTTGAATTTGAAGGAGTAGTTGAACTTGCTGAATTATATCTTGAAATAGAATGTTATGAAGAAGCTGTAATTTGTTTTGAAAAAGGATGGCTAGAATACACAAAAGGTCCATATTGGATAAGTAGATTTATTTACTCACTTTTTAAAACTAATAATATTACCCGCATAAATGAAGTTGTTAATGTAGCTATTAAAGAAAAAGTTGAGGAAATTAAAGATGCCACCGAAGAAGAGATTGAAGAAAATTGGACTGAAAATGATAAAGCAGAATATATTAAACATTTAAATGAAGAGAAAGCAACATTTGAGAATATGGTCGAATTAATTACAAAAGGACATGCACCTTTAATAAATTTTGAACCAGCCTCAACAGGATCCTGCTATTTGTTTGGTTGTAAACAACATAAACATCCAGAATACCAAGAATAAAATAAATTATTCTGGTTTATTAATTACTTTGTTGTTCAACTATTGAACGCTTGAGTTTAATAAGAACGT
Source organism: Gottfriedia sp. NPDC057991 (assembly GCF_042886615.1). Classification (NCBI taxonomy): domain Bacteria; kingdom Bacillati; phylum Bacillota; class Bacilli; order Caryophanales; family Bacillaceae; genus Gottfriedia; species Gottfriedia sp. NPDC057991. Next base: position 11,964 of record NZ_JBHVQN010000009.1, on the reverse strand, counting down.
AAAGGGATTGTCTAAATTGACAGTCCCATTTTCAAGTTAAACATTTGAAAATAGTCTTCACTTCTTTATTCAACATAATGGCAGATTAGTTGCATAAGGAATGAATATGATGAGAATTTTGTTTTGAATTTGAAGGTTATTTTTAATCAAAAGATAAATAGACTTTTAAGTAGAATTTAATAGATAATCAATGTTGGAGCTTCAAAAAATTTGCTTGAGTACCTTGAGTTTCATCATATTAAATATAAAATAGTTAAATAATAAGTGAGGTAAATAATTTATGGAATATCCAATCATGGAACCACCATTTGAAATAAAATCTTTTAGAGAATTAAGTGCTAAAGAATCGAAAGCACTTTTAAATTGGTTTGTGAGTCAAATACCTGTACGTCTAGATTTATTACAAAAAGCAATAAAACATACGACCGATGATTCAAATGAATTTCTTGACTTTAGTCCTTTATCATTGATACCAATGTGGCGTTGGTTCTTAGATCAAATTGAAATTAAGGAAAAGACACAAGAAGAGATCATCATCGAGAAATTGAATATTCCTGAACAACTTCGAAACATAATTGAAATAGAGACTCAAGAATTAAGTGTTGGAACACAAATTCTTGCTATGGATATTGCAATTTATACTGCTGAGGTATTAATAAGAAATAATTCAGAAATAAAATGGGGAAGAATTAGAAAACCCAAGAATTCTATAAATGTAAATCGTCCTGTTCTAATTAGTAATTCGTCTAAGGTGGTCATAAACCCGACTAATCAAATTAGCAATCTGACAGAGCAAATGGTGGAAATTGGAAATACTAACGAAGCAATACTTAAAGAAAAATATGAATCATGGGTTTATTTTTTCAGTAATAACCATTTAAAAGAATATTGAATAACTTTTATTAAATTTTAGAAATGTTGATTATTGCAAAAGAAAAAGGCATTAAATTCAAAATAAAAACAACTATAAATAATCAAAAGTTGTTCAACTAACGCATGCATTAGTTAAACAACATGATCGGCTGAAAAGTCGATTTTTTTATTGAGCTAAATGGCAGGATAGTTGCCTAAGAGAATATAATAAAATGAAGGAAATAATACTAAAATTTAAGCTATATTGATTGGTTAGCAATCAGTCGTGACTATTATGATTGTAGAAATTGATGGATACTTTACACAAGCATTACTTACAGGAAGGAAATGTTCTAAAAAAGAATTGAAACAAAAATATTTACGTGCACTAAGTATAGTAAATGACATTAGAGATCTACCAGATGTATTTTGTCGATTATTCCGTTTTGAACAGTTGCCTTTCAATGATAAAATCGAAGTCGATTTTGTTATTGATACCGATACGGATTATATTTATTCGCCAAATTATTGAACTAAATGGCAAGTGGAATAAGAATGATCTAATTTTATTAAAGGGTCAATGACGTGGTAATAAAACATGAAAAATTTAGTGGAGTTAAGAGATTTATTGATTAATGCAAGTGACTACCAATGAAACGTCTCTCTATTTTTAACAATTGAAGAGAAATGGGATTTAAATTCTTCTTGTTATTTTTTTGATCTAGATGAATTGGATGACAATGAAGAAATTCCTAAATTTGCTGTTCAAAATAATTATTGTTATGTATTAAATATGGCGGATATTCAGGATATTGTAGACAATGTAAAGCTGCAAAGAGCAGAATATTCCGAATTAGATTTATTTGAGGCATTTCTATACTATTTTAAAAATGATGCTTTTATCTCTTTTAATTAAACTTAAGAGTTATTCAACTAGCGCATGCCTTAGTTGAATAGCTTATCATAATGTTCCTTTGGATTAGCTATTTTGTTTTGAATAAAATATTCAGCCTCATCTTTAATAATTTCTATGTAATTATGCTTCTTAAATGGTTTTGTATGTTTATGAATACTTCTAAGCCCTCCCTTTACCACAGTTCTTTCATTAGGAACATCTACAATAACAGTCAAGTATATCTTTTCATTATATTTCACTTCTCCTGTAACTTGACCTTTTTCCAAGTTAACTGTATATTCTGGTACAATTTTCAACGGGGAAAATGATGTCCATCCTGCATTTTTAGACTGAATTCCAAACAACCTATATAACATATCCCAATAAAATTTTTTAAGTTTATTCATAAATGCTCCAATACTGTTTTAGTATATTTTAAAATCACATTCTGCCTAATAAGTGTATAAGCGAATTTTTCGATAATATTCTCATTATACACTCTAAATCCAGCTAAGCGAGTATACAAATGCTTTAAAAATTTCTGTTAGAGATTACAGTTGTATCCAAAATAACGGCTGCTCTATTGATTAAGGAATAGATATCTGATGACTATTTTTTGTCACCGAATCTGAAATTTATGGGAATAATAAACTCTTTTATCAAAAAAAAAAAAGAACTTCGAATAAAAAAACATAGGGAGAATTTAGTCTACCTATGTTTTCATTCATATTATTTATCCGTTTGTTTTTGCTTCTTTTTTAAATACTCCGCACGCATTTTTTCAAGTTGCTGCTTTTTATCAAATTTGGCAGGCGTCTGTTTTTCATGAAACTTTGCAACAGCTTGCTGACCTTTCGTATCCAATTGATATTTTCCCACTTTGTTCACCTACTTTTGTTGTCTTTAAAGAGAATCTATTTAATAAATATAATATACCTTATTACTGAAGTAAACCTTAGTGTATAAATTCATCTCTATACTGATCAATCGATTGCTTTTTAAGGTCATCCCATATTGGTGTTGAAATATTCGCTTCCTTTTGTAACTGATCGAATGTTCTAAAAATGGCTTCAATTTCACTAAAGGAGCCTTCAATCATATTATTCATTGGAAGTTTATGAAATATTTTCAATCCATGGTATGCAATATTTCGATATTTACGTACCAATTTCACTTGAAAAGCTGGATCAATTTTGTATCCCAATTTTTCTAACACCATAAAGCCCTCATCCATTGCAGAAATCATCTGTAGTAATGCATTCTTATTATTTGCTATTTTTTTAAAGTCAAAGTTATTTAGATAGTGGATTGAGTTCATCGCAACAATTGGTATGAGGTGACTTTTAAGCCAGCCATCAATATGATCATGATAAGTTAATTTATACTTTGCTTCCTTAAAAGCCTTCTCTAAAGTTGTTTTAAAAGGTATGTCACCTTCCAAACTACCGATCACCATTTGGCCCCCACCACGAATCGAAATGATACGTCCACTTTCTTCTCGTTTCCCTCCACTAAGTTGAAAACCAAAGGCAATATTCTTTTTGACGTTGCTATTTTCATTTATGAATCTTTGCATATTTGCCGAATCAGCGTTATTCCCAACAAGCACGATATTTTTACTTATATTTTGTGCTAATACCGGTAGGACGGAAGAAAATTGATTATATTTCATTACGACAAATATAAGATCATAGTAGTCATCTGGTTCAAGTATATCAATAATGTTAACTGAGTCAACGGTATTTTTTCGTTGGAAATAATGACGAATAACAATTCCATCTTGTTTCAATTGTTCATATCTTTTACTTCTAGCTAAAACAGTTACATTATTCCCTCCTCTTACTAAAGAGTGAGCAAGATAACTTCCCAAAACGCCAGCACCAAAAATTAATACTTTCATCATAATACTCCTATTCTATCGAATCTTAATTGCTAAAGATTTACGGATATAATAATGGACAATTATTTTTTATTCAACAAACGTCTATTATCTAGAAGTTTAGCAACAGACTATAGCTGTATCAATGGTTAATTAAGCTGATTTTGTTTAATAACGAACAAGTTAAATAGATTTGTTTAACAAAAGTCTAATAAAGTACATTTGTTTCTTTTTGGACAGTTGTTCATTATAATTAATCTACTAAAGCAATTCTTATATGAAATGATAGATAAAGGAGTATTTTATGGATAAGAGAATTAGAAAATCTAAAAAAGCGATTGAGGATGCACTAATTAGTTTAATGGCGGAGAATGATTTTGAAAGTATCACAATTAACTCAATTGCAGAAAAAGCGGACGTCAATAGAGGGACAATTTATTTGCATTACAAAGACAAATTCGATTTATTAGAGCAATGTATTGAAAGAGAAATAAAAGAATTATTAATATCTTGTTTACCTGAAGGCTCAGGAAGTTTCCCATCTAAAACACCTTTACTAAGGACATTTAACTATTTAGAGAAAAACTCTTTCTTTTACCATACTTTATTAACGAATACTGGTGTTCCCACATTTAGAAATCAATTATTAAGTGTAATGAAAGATGGAATGAGGGAACAATTGAATTTAAATGAATTGAATCAAAATATGAACAAAGAGTTCCTTATTCAGTTTTGGTCTTCTGCAACAATTGGTGTGATCGAATGGTGGATCACTCAATCAATGCCAATTACCGCAGAAGAAATCACAGAACAATTATGGATTTTACTAGAACGAAATCAAATTTTACCAAATATTGAATAATGCCAGACTCCATACTGATCTCGTTTAATACAACTTTTACATAATTAATTTGCTTTTATTCGTTACTATCTTCGAAAAATCTAAATTCATGTTTTCAACAAAAACAAAATACAACAACATGTATTCGTTATATGTAGGAAAAGAAATCACATTTTTAAATCATGAACATAATGTTTAGCTTCTAATAATGAAAGTCCTAAAACAGTTCTAACCTCCCTAATTGCTTGAATTTCTTTTCCTTCATTCATAAGTTTACGCAATTCATTATTAATTGGATGTTCGGGTACTTTTATTACCGTAGCAATCTGATCTAAAGTAATCTTTAAATTTTTCATTCGATTCTCTAATTTATTAAGTTTATCAATAACCGTTGTAATCAGTACAAAAACAATGATTAACAATAATCCAAGAAACATATATTCCACCCTAATCACCTACCAATTTATCTATTTATATTAATTAGCATTATTGAATATCATTAAATATCTTTTCTAAGAGTTCTAATGGAATAGTGAACTTGGTTGTTTTTTCATTCCTCCAATATGTAATAATTTCTACTAGATTCCCTTTCTTCTCAACTTCCAGTAAAGCATTTTCCCCTTTATCTCTAACTGAGACAAAACGATTACCATTTTTCTTCTCTTTTTGTTTGTATTCGAAATTTAAATTTTGTAGGTTCATATTTATCCCCTCTCCATTTTTAATCCACATTGAAAAAGTTAATATTACCATATATTGGAATTAGTTGGTTTTTTATTGATTATACCAATTTAAATGTTGATATTGGATCCCAAAAAAACTGCCTATACATATGTAACCAAAATGTGCCTATAGAACATACAAGTTACTATCGCACTTAAAAGTACGTTCTTCTTTTCTTTATAAATTTATTCCATAATAGCAACTGTAGAGAATAGTTTCCTTAGAGGACATCTTTATTCATCTAATTACTACTCTCTAACAACATTATTCAAATTAACTTCATTTTTGCATGAAGATTAATATATAGGAGGATTTATATGAAAGAGAAAAACTTATTTCAAGGAAAACTAGGTTTCGGAACTGCCCCACTCGGAAATATGTTCCGTAACATCCCAGATGAGGAAGCATTCGCAACTGTTGTAGCAGCTTGGGATAATGGCATTCGCTACTTTGATACAGCGCCACTTTATGGTGCAGGTCTAGCTGAGATCCGCCTTGGAGAAGTATTATCAAGATACAATCGTGATGATTATGTTTTAAGTACAAAAGTTGGACGTTTAATTTTGGATGAACTAGAAGACGTTTCTGCACGAGACTTAGGTGAAAAAGGTGGAGTTTTTGAATTTGGACGTAAGAATAAGCTTGTGAACGATTATAGTGCTGACGCAACTTTACGTTCAATCGAACAAAGTTTAAATCGTTTGAAAACAGATCGTTTAGACATTGTCTATGTTCACGATATTGCACAAGACTTTTATGGTGACGAGTGGATAGCACAGTTTGAAATTGCTCGCACTGGTGCTTTCCGCGTACTTTCTCAATTACGAGATGAAGGTGTTATTAAATCTTGGGGACTTGGTGTAAATAAAGTAGAACCAATCGAAATCGCATTAGAATTAGGTGAATACAAACCTGATGTTAGTTTATTAGCTGGTCGTTATACACTATTGGATCACGACCGTGCGCTTCAACGATTAATGCCTGAGGCTGCTAAACAAAATGTTGATATTATCGTTGGTGGTCCATATAGCTCAGGTATTCTAGCTGGTGGTACTCATTTCGAATATCAAAAAGCTTCACCTGAAATTATCTCGAAAGTTGAGAAAATCAAAGGAATTGCAAAGCAACATGGGATCAGTGTGAAAGCTGCGGCTCTACAATTTTCATTATCAAATCCAGCAGTTGCAACAGTTATTCCAGGTGCAAGTAAACCAGAGCGAATTGCCGAAGACCAAGCTGCATTAAATGAAGAAATTCCAGCTACATTCTGGCATGTAATGAGAGAACAAAAACTAGTATCAGAAAATGCACCACTACCAATAGACATTAAATAATAACTATGTAAAAGGAGCGATATAAAATGGCTAACACAATCGTTACAATGGAAATCCCTGCAAATCCTGAAAAAGTGTGGCAATTAATTGGCGGTTTCAATTCGCTACCAGATTGGTTACCATATATCCCAAGTAGTGAATTATTAGAAGGCGGACGCGTTCGTAGTTTAGCAAACCCGGATGGAGATGCAATTGTAGAACGACTAGTAGTATTCAATGATCAAGAGCGTTTATATACGTACTCAATAATGAGAGCACCATTCCCAGTTTCAAACTATCAATCGACAATACATGTTCAGGAACATTCTGACCGAAATAAATCAATTGTTGAGTGGTCTGGTAGTTTTACTCCTGTGGATGTAACTGATGAAGAAGTAATCGAACTATTCCATGGGATTTATAAAGATGGATTAGAAGCATTAAGACAAGCATTTCAAGTTTTAACAGTATTATAGTAAATAGAAAAATCAAGGGGAATACCCATTCCCTTTGATTTTTTCTTTTTTAAGTTTTTCAAATTTATAAGAATGTTTCTTAAAATAATTTACTCTAAGGCTTTTTTATGCATCCACGTAATTCGCGACTTACAGTAACTTCCACAAAATTTATTATATATCGTATATCCACTACTGTAATTTGGGGGAATTTCGTCTTTTTTTCACGAAATTAAATCTTTTTTATTAAACTTAACCATTCAATGTAGTGAATTATTGATTCATGGCTGGATAACGCACTGCTTTAGTTGAAGAAATCTCTATAAAAGTTTCACCATTTCAAAATGTTCCACAGTTGGAAAAGGGTCGTAAAAATGATGAAGTTGCTTTTTCCAATCTTGGTATTCACTAGATTGTCTAAAACCAATTGTATGGTCCTCCAATTTCTCCCACTGCACTAGTAATAAATATTTCCCTTTTACTTCCATGCATCGTTGTAATTCATGTGATACATACCCTTTCATGGAAGAAATAATTTTTGATGCTTCTCGAAAAGCTTCTTCATATTGTTCTTCCATTCCATCTTTAACATATAGCATAACAGCTTCCAATATCATTAATATCACCCCAATTATTTTGTTTCAAATTTATATTATTCGTCAAATTTTACTCTTCACCTTTAAGTATGCTTATTCCACTAAACTGCCTTTAGTTGCAAAAGAAAATCAACAAAGTATTATAAGGACATAATGGAATATAATTTATTTATGGCAGCAGATAATTATAAGGTCAAAAAAGACAGCATTCAAAAGAATGCTGCTTTTTTTGAGGATGAGTTGCGACAACCACGGTATGTGTCGAGTGTATGTGGCAACACAAGAGATGTTGGTGGGTTTATCAACATTATTGTGTCGTTTTATAGATATCCCATTTACCTTTTTCCATTTCTGATTCTTCGACTTCGTAAAAGATATCTTTGAACTAATCGTGAAGTCATCAAAATAGATTAAAATTTCATCTGCAATAGGCTGTCGCAAAGCTGTAAATATCCAACGATCCTTTAATTTAATTGGTGCACCATTTATAAGCTCATAAACAGTATTAAAAAGATGAATATTACCATTGGCTGTAATGACAAACTCTTTTTTTCCTAAAGTGGATTCTTTAATATATTCGAATCCTAAATGTTGGCTAAATTTTTCGAGATACTTATGAATCTTATAAAATGATTTATTGTAGTTGTTTTCGTTCATATTTAAAAACTCTTCTTCGTGTTTAGAAAACCATTTCCAAAATTTGTGCTGATTTCTTTTCTCAAATTTTTGTAACATACAAATACCTCTTTTCTATTTATCTGGTAATTATTAGTTCGAATAAAATTGAGATGTCTTAATCTTCTTAAAGAGACTATAATTAATTAATAGAGATGATTTCATTTAAGGAGGGCTTAATTTTGAGCTATATGTTAGCGGGGAGCGTACTAGTTAATTTGATATTAACTATAATAATTCTATTTGTATCTTTAAAACTGAAGCAAGGTTCTATGAATCAAGATACGTCAGTTTTAAAAGAAATCGTATTTAAGCAGATAGCAGAAGCTAATGAGAAGACAGAAAAGAAAATTAACGAAGAGTTAAAGGAAAGTCGAAAAGAAAATTACGAAATTTCCAGTAAGAATCGAGAAGAATTAAGTAAAAGTCTTTTAAGCTTTTCTGAAAATATTCAAAGTCAAATTACACAGAGTATTCAATTACAACAAACGTTCAATAAGGATACGAATGATAATATTAAACAAATGATCAATAAAAATGAAAAGCAAATGGATAATATCAGGAACACATTAGAATCTAGTATTACAAAACTTCAAGAGAATAATATTCGTAAACTAGATGAAAACAAAGAAAAAACAAGCAAAACGATCAGCGAGGGCTTAAATGAAGTTAGAAGTATCTTAGAGGTAAATATATCAAAGTTGCAAGAAGATAACTCTAAAAAATTAGAAGAAATGCGTATGACAGTAGATGAAAAATTGAATAATACGCTTGAACAAAGACTGGGTGAAAAGTTCAAATTGGTAAGCGAACGTTTAGAGCAAGTTCATACTGGTCTTGGTGAAATGAAGACGCTAGCGACTGGTGTTGGTGATTTGAAAAAAGTTCTTTCTAATGTGAAAACCAGAGGTATTTGGGGAGAAATACAACTCGGGAATATCTTAGAACAAACAATGACACCAGACCAATATGTTGAAAACTTTGCTACTAAGAAGAATAGTGCTGAACGAGTAGAATTTGCAATTAAGTTCCCGTCTAAGCAAGATTCCAAGAAATACGTTTACTTACCTATCGATTCGAAGTTCCCAAGTGACATCTATGAAAGGCTAGTAGATGCACAAGAAAGTGGTAATGTAGAATTAGTTAGAGAGGCAGTAAAACAACTCGAATCTAGAATTAAAGCTGAGGCAAAAACAATAAATGAAAAATATATTAGCCCGCCAGTTACAACTGATTTTGGAGTATTGTTCTTACCGACTGAAAGTTTATATGCGGAAGTTCTAAAAATTAATGGATTATTAGAATTCCTTCAAAACACTTATCGTATTACTGTTGCTGGCCCAACCACAATGGCTGCACTTTTGAATAGTTTCCAAATGGGATTCAGGACATTGGCTATTGAAAAGCGTTCAAGTGAAGTTTGGGATACTCTTGGTAAAGTGAAAACTGAGTTTGGTAAATTTGGTGATATCTTAGAGAAAACACAGAAAAAACTTCAAGCAGCTACTAATGAGATAGAAGTTGCGACACGTAAAACTAGAACAATTGAAAGAAGCCTTAGAGATGTTCAGGAGTTACCGACTAATGAAAATGAATTTATCGCTTTAGCTGATTAATTAAATAGATCGTTATAGTTTAACGTAAAAGCCGGCAATACATAAATGTTTTGTCGGCTTTTATTCGGGAAAAACGATGTTGATTGCTTTTGAGATCAGTTAGATTAATATCAAAGCATCCTGTAAACGCGAGATTCAAATGCAGTAAGTTTAGTTGGACTGGCTTGTTCAACATTACTAGGAAGTAGATATGCAATTCGGGGTAATCTATATTCAAATGGTGTTTCTTCTTCTGTTAAATTTACAAATATCCAATATATTGCATCTTTCCATATCCTTTTGTATACCTAAGTTTCAGAAATTAGAAAGGGACAACTAAAATTATGTCACTTTCTTAATATCGAAGTTCTCTTCCTTATGCAACTATCCTACCAGTGTACAATAAAAACGACCGCCGAATGGAGTCGTTCATTGTTCAACTAAAGCATGCGTTAGTTGTATAAGAAGTGTTTATTACCGAATAAAAAAACTCCCCACAGAACTACACCTATTATAGAAATAATATTTAAAATTATAATTAACTTCGTTTTCCGACAAATAACACTAAAATAAATTAATAGAAATGTAAGAGTAATAAACCACGCTTTTTCCATTATCCCCTCTCGGAAAGGGCTTAAGTTATGGACGTTCAATACCATTAAAATAAAAAAATAAACTACAAGAGGATTATTTTTTTTGTCCTTAATATTCTGTTTCATCGAATTTTTCTCCTAGATAAAGTCATTGATACAATTTAAATATCACTCTTTAATATTCAACATAGTATTGAAAAAGTCCTATCTTTATTCAACTAATCTGCCATTTACTTCAATAAAAAAACGAGCTGCAAGCAACTCGTTTTCTTCAACTAATGCATGCGTTAGTTACATAGTGTTTAATCCTAAAATTGTTATGCTTTCTTTTTTTCTTTTTCCCAACGCTTTACTTTTTTCTGTATTTTATCTTCTAATTTTTGTGCGTTTCCCTCATCTTTAGATTCTTGTTTGACATACTTAGACGGGAACATCTTTTTTAAATCTTCTCCATAGAACGATCCGTCACGCGGTTCTTTGTAATCAACAACTTCATATGAATCCCCTTTTTCCTTTAGGGTAATCGTTGCTGGTATTCTGCTACCAGTTTCCAATTCTGCTTTTGTAGAATAAGAATAACCTTCGTAAAGATACTCAAGATAGACAGTTGTTGCATCATTCTCTTTTTTCGATCCGTAAATTTTGTGTACCTCAAATCCTTTATCAGTTGGATTTTGTAATTGACCTTTGTACTTATCTACAACATAATTTGAGATAAAAGCATCCATTTCCTTTGTGACACCTTTTGGACCATCAGCTGCCGATGTTTGACTGCAACCTGCTGCGCTTACGACTACTAAACAACCTAACATTAAACTCACAACTTGTTTTTTCAAGAAAATCTCACTCCATTTATAATTAATCTTCATGATTTAGTCACTTTTATTAGAAATTGATTCTAGCTTATTTCTGTGTTTCCAGTAACTCCCATAAAGTCATTATACATTGTGCATACTTATTTTAATTTGGGGGAATTTCGTCTTTTTTTATGAAAAAACAAATTATTTTTATGTAACTAAACTGCCATTTACTTTAATAAAAAAAGCCGCATATTAGCAGCTTGTGTTATTCAACTATTGCATCAGTTAGTTGCATAAGCAAATTATTTATAAAGTTATAAACACGAAATTTTATCTACTTTAGAATATTGAAATTTTTATTTCTCTTATTCATCTCTTTGATAATACTGTTCTATTTATTTGCAATTTTACGTAACAAATAAAGTGCATAAACTATTGCAGGTATAGCCCCTATCATCAGTATTATTGCTATTACACCTGAAATTAAATACCAAGGTGATACAGATACACTCATTTTAGCCCCCCTTTTGGAGAAATATTTTTGTAATGTTTTTGTGTTTACACCTCTTTAAAAAGAGTTCTACAATAAATATTCTCATACCTTTAATTTAAAGTCGGGTTATTTTATTCTTGATTTAATAACGTTTATACGATTTCTTATTGATACAGATAGGTAAGGGTTTGAAGTTATCGCTCCCTTTTCCCCCTGTTCACACCGTACGTGCGACTTTCACCGCATACGGCGTT
>NZ_JBHVQN010000008.1:0-192282 GCF_042886615.1 Gottfriedia sp. NPDC057991 | reverse complement strand
ATCCTTCAATTCCGAAAGGAACTGTCTAGCCTTTACTAGAGTAATGTGACCATTCTCCATTTAAACTAGAAACATTTCGCACAACTAAACTGCCAAATAGCAAAATAGGAGCTAATCGTTCAATTAGCTCCTAAATCCTTGTTCAACTAAAGCATGCATTCGTCCCACTCTTGTAACCATAATAAAGTCTTGTATGTACAAGACTTTAAGTTTTGTTGAATCTAAATTATGTTGGTTTTCCATACATTATTTTAAGACCAATCATTCATTTAACAGGTTTAATATTGATTTTATTACTACATGCCATGCATCCGATTTTGGATTAATGATATTAAAGTGGTCCGCGTCTTGGATGGTATTAAGAATAACATTGTCCCCTGCTGCTTTTGCAGCTTTTTCAAACTCCATACTAATACGAATCGGCACATGAATATCAAGTGAACCGTGAATAAGGACAAGTGGTAGACTAATGGGTAAGAGAGAAATTGGTGAGCCTTCTTTATACCTACTTTGATAGTCATTTGGAGGTCCACCCATTAGATCACGCGTTGGATTTTCTCCAACTTCTGTCTTCAATTCTTTTAGTTGATGAATTTCGTACATAAGGTCCAAATCGACTACTCCCGCAAGACTAATTGCACCTTTCAACCTCAATGGATTTTTGGTATTTTTTACAATGCTATTTTGAGGAAGTTGATGTCTTGCAGCAGTCCATAAGGCTAGATGTCCACCAGCAGAATGTCCGATCGTAAAAACCTGCTGTAATTCAAGTGGATAGGAATCAGCAAGAATTCGAACAAAATCCACCGCTTGACCACAGTCGTGAAAAGTACCTGGCCAACCTCCTCCTTCTTGTCCAACCCGACGATATTCAATATTCCATGTGGCTATACCTCGAGCCGTTAAATCTTCAGCAAATTTATCCAATTGATCTAGCTTAAATTGTTCTCTCCAAAAACCTCCATGAATAATAATTGCAACTGGAAAAGGACCATTACCTGCAGGCAACCTTAAGTCTCCAAATTGATTTTCATCTTCTCCATAAGCAATTCGATGCATAATTTTCTTTCCTTTACATTCATATTTTGTATTATTTTACCATTAAATTTATCCTTTGGAAGAATGCTGCTTATTTTCCTTACATACGATGTCATTTACTTATTCCTATTTCAGTTTTCCTTATGCAACTATCGCATGTATTTTTTCAATAAGGACCTTCTCCTCTATTACATATAATCTCCTTATTATTCATCAAAATTATTAATTTATTTTCAAAAGGATATATTTAAATGACATTTTTGGGCAATTTAATACTGGTAAAATTTTTAAAAAACAAGTTTAGCTCAATATAATTGAGCTAATAATTATTATTTTTTATTATTTGATGATTGTACCTATATTACTATTAAGGTGGAAGTGGATAACTTCACATTAAAAACCTACTACGTCATACGGAAAAAGTACATTAAAGGTGAATTCTATACGATCAATCATTGTATAAAGATTCTTTTATTTCCTCTAACTATATTTTGTATTTGGCTTGGCTGCATAGATAAAAATATGCAAATAGTAATATTTGGTCTAGTTTTCTTTTTAATAGCAGCAATATGTGATTATTAAATTTACGGTAGAGATTCAAAATAATTTGATTTTCTATCTTAAATGTAATACTTGTTAGCATAAAAAAACAAAAGTTCCTTCTTGATTAGAAGGGACTTTTTTATCAATTATTATGAATGCTAAAGAACTTATTCATACAACAACACTAATGAGAAAATCAAATGAAAATCTATTAAAATACGGCATTCTCTTTAAGTATTTCTTTTGTAATTTAGGGGATAATTTGTAAGTCTAAGGAATTTATTAGGAGGAAATATCAATGATTTACTACAATAGGTTTGGAACAAAAAGAGAATTAACAGTCGGTGAAGGCGATCGTGTAGAAATTATTAAAAGAAGTGACATTTATTGTATTAATGAGGAAGAACCTATTTATTATTCAGGGACGATAACGAAAATCGATTATGAAGATTTAAATAGAGTTCCAGAAAAAGAACCTGTTGGTATTTGGGTAAAATTTGATAAGGATAACGTATTTAACGATGGTGAAGAAGAATTTGTTGCTCTTGCTGAGATAGAGGAATTGTTTAAGAAAATGTATGACATTGTTGGTTATGCTATGGTAAATGAAGGAGTTACGTTAAGCATCACAGGAGAAGGTATAGGAAAAATCATAAACTTTGATTATCAAAATGGAAGTTTATTACCTGTATCAATTCAAGATGGTAGTGGAGCAGAAAAAAGAACTATTACTAAAGCTGATGAAGAATTAATTCAAGAACTCATGCGTTATGGTACACCACAAAAGTATTTTCATTATGTACTTTCTCAGTCAAAATAAGTTCTACATAACGACTACATTAAGAATCCTCAATTGTTATCAAGACCTAATTTATAAAAAAACTTAAAAAATAATACATTTAACAAAATATCCATGTGTATTATGTAAAGGTTGCAGATTCAAAAAAAAGGCACATTAGTTAAAATGCCTTTTTTTTTATTTCAAACTAAAATGATTTTGAATTTATGATCGAACGATGGGCACGTAATTAAAAAACTTACGCATGCGTTCGTTGCATAACGAATTTAATATATATTTTTTTATGGGATACTATGTTCACTCTTTGTAATTTTACCACTATTACCATTTACATAATCTGTTCCACTTTCATAATTACTCTTTCTCTCCCATTTAACCACATATTTTCCATTTTTTTGAGTTACAGAAACTATTTTGATTTTGCCAAAGTTATCATTTTCATACGATTCCTTATACAACTAATCTGCCATTTACTTCAATAAAAAAGAGCATCAATTAAGTACTCTTTGTATTCAACTATCGCATCAGTTAGTTGAATAAGATTTTAAATATTTTTTTATATTTCGTTCAATTTTTTTCTTAGTTTACTAATACCTTTTAAAACCTCTTCTCTATTTTTTGCGCTCTTGATCCAATTAGGCAATCTACTCGCTATACTTTTATTAATGTTTGGCACACGTTCTCTTAAACTTGCACTAACATAGTTCTCTAAAAAATCTAGATGCTCTTCATTGTATGCCCAAAGTGTTTTGCCACAACAATGTGTCTGTAACCACAAACTTTCTTGACCACCGATGCTACTAAAAAAGTTCGATTCAGAAACAATTCCACACTTTTGACAAGCTAACTTTAGTTTCGTTTTATCAGCCACCCAGGTTATTTTTGTACCCTTTTTACATTGTGGACATTCTACAAGAATATGATTATAAAAATCACCAATCCATTCTCCTTTATCCCTAAACCTTGCTTTTCCCATCTAGTTACTACCTTTCTAAAACTAATAATTTGAACCTTAAACGGAAGCTTCACTTCATAGTAATTTCTTTTTTTAAACTTTGGCTTTTTTTGATGTTAAATAAAATTTAGGGAGGTACCTTATTAGATACTTCCCTTGGTTTATGCCAGTATTATTTTTTTCTAAACTTTAATAATGGACTTGTATCGCTTAAATCAACGAAGAAAGGAAATAAGAACAAAATAGGAAACGCATACGATGCAAAATGAAATGTGTTATCAGACATATATTGTGTTCGTAAGCAATACAGGCAATCTTTTCCATTTCCATTTCTTTGCATAAAAAGAGACCATACATCTTTTGCACTCCACTTTGTTTTACAATACGTACAACGTGCCATAAAACTCCTCCTATCTTATATCTTTATTTTATATATATAAGTTCTATTTATAAAATCATTTCCCTACTTATTCTACTATTCTGCCAGTTTGTTCAATAAAAAACGAGCCACTTTCGTAACTCGTGATCTTCAACTATCGCATGCGTTAGTCATAATGAACGAAACGGCTCCTTTTGCTTAGCGTAGGTTGCACTTGGCAATAATGGGAGTTAAGTAAAAGCCTACCCATTCCAAATGTAGAGCTACAAACAAAAAGGAGCCGTTTATATTATGAAGGATAGTCAAAAATTTATTGGTTTAGACGTTTCAAAAGACATTATTTCTGTTGGTATTGCTGAAGAAGGACGTGGTGAACCACGATTTCACGGTAATATTCAAAACACACCTGAAAGTATTCGTAAACTTTTTAAGAAGTTAGGCGATCCAGAAAAGCTACTAGTTTGCTATGAAGCAGGTTCATGCGGGTATTGTATTTACCGTCAGCTTTTATCAATGGATATAGAATGTATTGTAGTTGCACCTACTCTAATTCCGAGAAGAGCTGGTGATCGAGTAAAAACAGACCGTCGTGATGCACTAAGACTAGCTCAGCTTCTTCGAGCTGGAGAGCTAACTTCTGTTTGAGTACCTGATGAAAACCATGAAGCTTTAAGAGATTTAATTCGTGCTCGATTTGATACTCGTGAAGATTTACAAAGAGCACGTCAAAGACTTGTTCACTTCTTACTACGTCATGAAATTCGCCCACCTCAAGGTGTTAAAAATTGGACAGTCAAATATCGTACTTGGTTGAATACACTTACTTTCGAAAAAACTTCTTTACGTATTGTATTCCAAGAATATCTTCACTCCATTTACGAAGTTGAGGAAAGGATGAAACGAATTGAAGCACAGATTCATGAAGAAGCAATAAAAAGCGAACATGCGCCTGTCATTCAAGCACTTCAGACATTAAGAGGAATAGCTGAGATTACGGCAGTAACACTAGTCGCTGAAGTTGGGCAATTTTCTCGTTTCTCAAATCCAAGGCAACTAATGTCTTATGCAGGACTTGTTCCGAAAGAATATTCCAGTGGATCAAACCGTTGGCAAGGTTCCATTACCAAAGTTGGAAATTCTCATATCCGACGTTCTTTAGTGGAAGTTTCTTGGTCTTATCGCCATCGTCCATCACTAAAAGGTGAATTAAAAAAGAGACAAATTGGTCAACCACTCGAAGCACAAAGAATTGCCTGGAAAGCTCAACACCGTCTTAATTTAAAATACAGTCGAATTACTGCTAGAGGGAAAACAGGTAAATTCGCAGTAGTCGCAGTCGCTCGAGAATTAATTGGATTTATATGGGCAATTGGTTGTAGTATCGAAGGTACACAATTATCCCAATCAAAAGTTGCTTAAAAGTAAAACCACACTAATCATTAAATATTAAATTAATAGAGTCTAATAAATATTGAAATCTTGGCTCGGAGGCAAATTCGGTAAGGAGAACCCTCTTGTGCAACTATGCATTAGGTTTAATAACTGAACATGCGCCGTTAGATCGAGGCAGCTCCGTAACGGATAAAATGAAATGTGGTAACCAACCCACGCATATCAGACTGTAAATCACCGTTAATTAATTTGCCTTCGTGCCAAGCTTTTAAGACATTATCTTTTCTTTAGAAACTAAAAATATCTACTATTATAAAGTTGCCATTCACAGACTTAGAAAATCTAATTTTTAAATTCTAGGTTGGTAGTCCTAATTTAAGTCTGTCTAAAAATTGAAAAATCCCTAAATTAAAGCCTTTTTGGTTTGGTGGTTTGACAGTTTCGTTCATATCAGTTGCATAAGAATTTATTTATTTATTTATTTTCCGATTCATTTATCAACTTACAAAGATATCCGACTTGTCTTTTGATAAAAAAGTTCTTTACTGAATTTATTAAAAATGTCGATAAATTAGCTGAAAATGATAAAAAAGTTCTTTACTAATTGTAATATATGTAATAATTCTGCCCATCTATTGTAATTAAACTGCTGTGATATATGTTAGCTTACTATTATGGGTATTCATGTACTCAGATGAAGTTTCTCTAACTGCAATAAAGTCTTGGCTTCTAGTGAATCATTTATTAGAAAAAATGTCCTTCTTAAAATGTTCTGACACAACAAAACGAGAATCCAAATAGTTATCAATGATGTCTTTCCTTATTGCTTCAATTTGGACTCAAGTATTAATTGAGTTGATTGAAAGTAGGTTCAACTAAGGCATGTGAAAATTACTCTTTAAAATATACTGCATAGTGAATAGGTTCTTCAAACCCTAACTTTTCTGCTAATCGTATTGAGCCAAAATTATCAATATCACATTCCCAACGAGGAGCTAAACCTTTATTTATACAATCTTGTATATACATTTTTGCAGCAATAAAGGCAAAACCCTTCCCTCTATATTCTTCTTTAGTTGCAATGTCTATTTCGGAGAATAATTCATTAGCAAATACAGATGTACACTCACATACAGACACTTCTTTATGTAAAACACAAATTCCAAAACCATTTTCTAAATAATTTGAAACAGAATCCCAGTAATGCTTATAGTAAATTGGTTTAAATCCAACATTTGACTGAAGTACATTTTCATCAATTTTTTTTAATGAATAGTCTTGTGGTAATTCATAATTATCTAGTATTTCTTCTTTAAATTTAAACGTAAAAGAATATCGATCCAACTTAGTTAATTTGTTATTTAAAAGGTCATTAATTAATTGATTCCAAGAACCTGATGAAGAATATAAAATAAAAGGTAATTCCTTCTCTTCTACTCTATCAATATAAAATTCCTTTAACCAATAGTTAAAAGAAATATTTGATGTTTCTCCAATTACACAGTAGAATCCTGATTTCGTACCAATAAAAATGGATTTTGGAGTTTCGATATGATCAACAAATACATCACCATCTACTATCTCTTGCAAAACTGAATAAACAAACGTAGGTGTATAATTTATTGAAATAATTAAAGGGAAAATATTTTTATATTCTTTATTATTTAATTTAATCATTGATTCACCTTTCTTTATCGTCGTTTTTAAATTTTATTATGCCAACAATAGCTTTATGCCCATGCCATTAGTTTTGTTATCCTATTCGGCTAACATCACTAGAGTTCCTTCTTATCCGCTGTTATACTATTCAGTTAATCTGCCTAGCCACAACTAATGCAAACTACTCGATTACTTTCCAGGTTCGATAATGTTTGAACCAACTACCTCGGCAATCTTCTTGGGTACACCCAAATCAACTAAAGTTTCAGCATTTGTTTTTTTGTTCTTTTCCACATCCTGCAAGTAATCCAATAGATAAAATACCGCATATTATTAATCTTTTTATATAATTCTCCTTCGTATAAAAACTCCTAACAAATGCTATTTCGTGAACAAACCAATTTTTACCTACTTTATTCTTCAACTAAACTACCGAAAAAGTTTAAATAGACAAAATAAAAACTACTATTACAATTGTCTGTAATAGTGGTCAACTAATTTGTTACTAGAATATTACATTCAGTAAAGAACTTTATAATCTAGTAAACAAGAATTTTCTCCAGTAAAGGACTTTGTTATCCAGAAATACGACTATATACTCTCTTTTTGTAGTTTCTTCGATATCATTATTTTCAACAAGGTCATCAATGCCTTTACTAATTACATTCCATAAAGGTGTATTTTCAAATTTTACATATGGATGTGACATCCTATTTCCTCCTTGTGTCTTAGTTCAACTAAAGCATGCGTTAGCTTAATAAGAAAATGCCACCAAAGGGTGGCAGTAAAATGCATCTGTTAGTGTAATAAATTTAAAATAAATATTAACAAGATAGATATTGATAAGAAACCAGCAAAAAAATATCCAATATATTTTATTGGTTTAGGCAACCCTTTTACGGTTTCCTTGTTAAAAGCATTAGCAGCATTTCCTTCAATCTTGTTAAAGTGATCTATTACATCATTAAATGGTTTGTTTTCTTCTTTCATAAAACAACCCCCTTTTTCCATATTTTAACATATTTATTTATTTTATTATTGTATTAATGTAAATTCTTATTTGAACTATTCTGCCAGTTAAGACAACAAAAAAAATGACCGACTAAACTGTCGATCATTATCTTCAACTAACGCATGCGTTTAGTTGCATAAGGATTTATTTTAAATATTTGAAATGAAACTAATTATTTCTCTCTTATCTTTCCAAATTAAAAAGGCAGCAATACTTATAGTTAAAAATAGATATAATAGCCCCATTAAACACATCATGAAGAAAAAAGGTTGATATAGACTAACTTTCATTACTGTGGAACCGATTGAAATAAATAAGATTATCATAATAATAGGGCTCATAAAGTTTCTAAAATAATAGTTTTTGAAATATCCTTGAATGAGCAATTCTTCATTGTTTTTTTCAATTTTCCCAATGAACTTTATCGCTTTATAATTTCTATATGAGCGTCTTCTTTCAACTTCTATGTTATCACCATTCAAAATACCTTTAAATTTTGCGAAAGGTTTTCCATCTAAATTTTCTTTTAAATATAAAGATACGTCATTATAATCTCTTTTTATATTAAAAATTATTTGTTCTTCAGATGAACTGCTCATAAACAATTTTCCCCGTTTCTATTTCATCCAGACAGTTAATAATCTTATTTTAATCATAGCATAACAGCTTGATTCTTATTCAACTAAACTGCCATTTACTTTAATAAAAAAAGCCGCATATTAGCAGCTCATGATCTTCAACTATTGCATGCGTTCGTTGCATAAGAGTGGTTAAAATTTCAAAATCAATAAATTCAATTATTTAATACTTGTTTTCTTTGACCTTGATATCGACTTACTAATTATAGTTATACTATTACCAAAAAACAA
The DNA here is from genome assembly GCF_042886615.1 of Gottfriedia sp. NPDC057991. Lineage (NCBI taxonomy): Bacteria > Bacillati > Bacillota > Bacilli > Caryophanales > Bacillaceae > Gottfriedia > Gottfriedia sp. NPDC057991. Next base: position 183,636 of record NZ_JBHVQN010000008.1, on the reverse strand, counting down.
AGCAATAAAAAAAATTAATTTATCACTTACTTTACCATGAAGAAAAGTATAGATTAGTATTCCGCAAATGAAGAGCATGATAATAAGAAATATATCCATTTTGTTCATTTTCACAACCCCTAATTCGAAAATTGATAAGTTAATTATCTTTTGCTTCGAAACACACGTCAATTGGGTTATATTTTGTGAATTTCATCACATCTTCAAATATATAATCGCCTTTATTTAAAGATTATTTATTCAACTAAACTGCATTAGTTGAATAAGAATAGGTGACAACTCTGCCTGTATCACCTATTTAAACGATTCAAAGAAACTCGAAACCCATTTAGTATTATTTTCTTCTGCCAGAATTAGTCTTTGGATAAGTTCTTTCTTTGATAATTTCATATATTTTTTTGAAGACCATCCAGATTACGGTTTGGTTTTATTTTATGAAATTCAATATCCTCGGTGGTAATTGAACAGTTAAATTTACTATTTCTGCTATTATTTTTTTGCTTATGAGTTATACTATGTTGCTTGTAATATTCATATAAATGTTCGTTTGAACGGATGGTGTTTGGATGAATCCCATTCCCTTCCTGACCATTTCCGAAACTAGAAGTAACTACAAGTATTTTTGGTTGCTTCATCACTTTTAATGAGCCACCCTTCTTTTTGTTACACAATTTATAAAGCTTATTATGGAAACATTATATATTTTGAAAATTAAATTTCGCGGATTCTATTATGAATAATCACTGTAATTTTGATTAAAAAAATTTAATTTTTAAACACTTCTTCATATCAAAAAGATGCCTATAAAAAAACAATAATGAGTTTAATGGCCAAACATTAAATTATAGTGAAATTGATTAAAAAAAAATAATCTTTTTTGCTTCTTTACTGTGCTATTATATAGCAATGCTATACATTTCACGTACTTATAAACAAATTAAACCTTCAATTTTAAACTTAAAATTATCCTGATTAAAGGCGGAATTAACTATGAAAGAAAAGAAAACAAATCGAGTTTATAAAAATGCGATGTTTATTCAATGGTTTTTTAAAACTAGTTATTATTTGATGATCATCATATTACTAATCTATTTTTACATTTGTAATTCCTCTAGCTCATCTTCATTTATTTATAATGAATTTTAATTTTATAATCTACTATCTATAGAGGTATTCAAATGACACCATACGGAAATTTACTATATTTTATATTATTGATGTTATTATTCTTACCAATTGTTATTTATGGGTTAAAAGGAAAAAAGATAACATTTTACAGTACTCTTGTGGGCTGGACACTTATTTTACTTATTTTTAAAGATGATTTAAAACAGTTGCTATTTTTTATATGTTTTACTATTTTCCAATCAGTATTGGTCATTAACTATAGTAAATATCGTGAGAAATACAATAATCCTCGTGTTTTTTATTTTTTAATTGCGTTAACCTTATTACCGTTAATTTTAACAAAGGTTCAGCCATTTTTTATTTCAAAATCAATAATTGGATTTTTGGGTATTTCCTATGTAACTTTCAAAACAATTCAATTACTAATCGAAATAAGGGATGGATTAATCAAATCGTTAACAGTCTTTGAGTTTCTACAGTTCTTTTTATTCTTCCCGACTTTTACGTCTGGTCCGATTGATCGATATCGAAGATTTGAGAAGGATGTTAAGAATAGCTTTGAAGCTGGAGAATATAAACGGTTTTTATTTAATGGTATCAACTTAATTTTTCGAGGGTTTCTTTATAAGTATATTATTGCTCATGCTATCAATTTGTATATTATTTCAAATGTCTACTTACAAGAAGACCTATTTGTATTAAAACTTTTATACATGTATGCATATAGTTTATATTTGTTCTTTGATTTTGCAGGTTATAGTGCTTTTGCAGTCGGAGTTAGCTTTTTATTAGGAGTTCAAACACCACAGAACTTTAATAAACCATTTTTAAGTAGAAATATTAAAGATTTTTGGAATCGTTGGCATATGACATTATCATTTTGGTTTAGAGATTATGTTTATATGAGGCTAGTTTTTCTCTTGCAAAAAAAGAAAATAATAAAAAATCGATATGTTATCTCGTATATTTCTTACTTTACCTTATTTTTTTTAATGGGTCTTTGGCATGGACTAGCATTGCATTTCATTGTTTATGGTATTTACCATGCTATTTTAATTATTTGCTACGATCTATTTGAAAGGAAAAATAAAGAAAAGAAATTAATTCCTCGAACAAAATTCACAGATATACTTTCAATAATTATTACATTTCACTTTATTTGTTTTGGCTTTTTAATTTTTTCAGGAACTTTATTCTAAAACAAATAAATAGATATCAAATGAGGAGTTATATATGAAAAAACCTACTTTCGGTCCAATGTTTTTGGCTTTTATAGTGGTTATTTTAATAATTACCATTCCAAATCAATGGTTATCTACATTAGTTACAAATCGAACAGCTAGGCATCTATCTAGCTCGCTTAGTCCTGCTATCTTCCAAGGTATTACAGTACAAAGACAAGTTATGAAGGATCCTACTATTATACCTATTTATGGTTCGTCTGAACTTTCAAGATTTGATCAGTTTCATCCTTCAAATTATTTTAAGGTATATGATCCAAAATATACACCTTTCCTAATTGGAAGAGGAGGAACTCAATCATTAATACATTTCCTTAGTTTATCTGCTAACTATTCAAGTTTAAAAGGGAAACAGATAATTTTTATAATTTCACCTCAATGGTTTAATAAAAGAGGATTAGATGAACAACGTTTTAACCCAAATTTTTCAAAATTACAAGCAATTGAATTTGCAAATAATAATAAAATCCCTATGGATATAAAAAAAAGAGCAATTAATCGATTACTTGATTATTCAATAGTAAGAAATGATAAAATGCTTGTGACTTTGATGAGGCAAGCACTTGGAATGAAAACAGAAAAGCTGACTAATAAACTAATTACTAATAATTTAGTCAATCCTTATTTATCAATTATAAATAAACAAGATGTACTTACATCAAAATTTAATTTTATCAGTAATTTTAAAATAAATAATTACTCAACTTCAAAAAATAAATCATATAAAGAGCTGATGGCAATTGCAGAAAAAGAAGGAAAGAAAACAGCAACCAATAATCCATTTTATATTAGAAACAGTATTTATACATTGCATTTTGCTAATAAAATTAATCAATTAAAAAACTCTAATTCTACACTTTCCTATAAAGAATCACCTGAATATAAGGACCTACAACTGGAATTAGATTTATTAAAAAGTGCTGGCGCAAAACCACTTTTCATATCTATTCCAGTAAATGGGTACTTTTATGATTACGTTGGTTTTAAAAAAGAAGAGCGTACTTTGTATTATAAAAAAGTATCTAAAGAAATTCGTGATTCTGGATTTGAAGTTGAAGACTTATCGAACCATGAATATGATAAATATTTTTTCATAGATTCGCTTCATTTAAGTTTAAAGGGATGGGTTTATGTGGATCAAGCAATGGAATCTTTCTTGCACAATAAAGAAAAAGTTAAGAAAAAATCTCAAAACTTAGTGGTTAACTGATTGACAATGAACAAAATATGTATATGAAATTGAATAGAGGCCAAAGTAAAAAGCTTCCGAACACAACATTTGAGTGTTCGGAAGCTTTTTCTAAAATTTTTTATTTTAAGCAGCCATATTTTCTAAAATTGTTATAATTTTATTTGGTGTAGACCACTCACCGCGATCAAAATCAGAAATTGTTACATCTATCCCTAATTTATCTTCTATCTCAACAAGTAAACTAACAGTTCCAAATGAATCTAACAAACCTTCTTCAAATAAAAGTACTTCCGGATTTTCTACTATTTCTTCTGTATTACATAAATCAGTCAAAATAGCTAATACTTGTGCTCGAATATTTTTCATTATGTATTGCTATAGTTGGATCATGGTTAGGGAAGCGTTTTCGTATTCCTGCAGGGGCTTTGATAGTACCATTGATACTTCTTGGGGCAATTTTGAGTACGTTGAAACCATTTCAAGGGCTACCCCACCCGAATTGTTTTATTTTAAAAATGTGATAGGCATTACAACAAGTACTACCTCTCCACGTGCACAAAGAATATCATTTGCGAATAATTCTGTATGAACTTTCCATTTTTTAGGATGGATTTCTTCAACAGTTCCAACTGCTTTTAATGGAACATCTTGTGGAGTTGGTTTAAGATATTCCACATTGAGAGCAGCGGTTACAAATCTAGGTGGTACTGATCCATCTCCAATTTCGTTCCCATTCTTACGGTGTAAAGCAAGTGAGGCAGAACCTGTCCCGTGACAATCAACTAACGAAGCAATTAGTCCACCATAAATAAAACCTGGAATTCCCATGTACTTTGATTCGGGTGTAAAGATCGTAACAGTTTTATCCCCTTGCCAACCAGTACGAAGATGATGACCATCTTTATTTAATCGACCACATCCATAACACCAAGCGAAATCATCGGGATAGATATCTTGTATTGCTTTTTCAATTATTTCTTCCATCATTCATCCTCCTTAATAACTTATTATGTAAAATTCAACGTAATATGAGCAATTGTTCGGTCATATTGTACTATAAATATATACAAGGTCATCTTAATGCACAATAGTTTCCTGATAATTCCGTTAATATTAACTATACTTTTATAGTAGGGTAATATTTTTCAAGTTTCCAATTAACTAACTATCGATAATAAAAAATAGTTTACAATGAGACCAGTAGCGGGACATGGTCTTATATTTAGACATTAAGAAATATGAATCAAAATGCTACCACAACTTTAATAAGTACTCCAATAGACATGCTCAACTATTGGTTCAAAGTTAGATACTTTAATGAAATTCAATAGAATATCTGTATTATTTGTTCCAATATGTTCATCTTCATCAACATTGTAATATTGAATAAATTCAACTTTGTAAATGCCACTTTCAATCTCAATTCTATAATTTGAGCAATTTATATCAGGTACTTTTTCATCTTCAAACTGAGCTGCCAAAGTGAGACATCCATAGTCTACCAAATATAATTGATTATCTGTTACCTCTATGTAGCTTACAGCCCTACGAAAACATTTAGGACTAATTTCTTTAGCTCCAAATTTAATGTCAATTTCCCAAGAATGTTCAATACCTTCTTCAGTCATTTGAAAAACCAAAATATGTCCTTTTTTCATTTCATTTGCAAAATGTTTTAAGAGAATATTCAACTCCCAATCTTTATCCACGAATGATTTATATCGTTTGGCATTTACTAAACCAATAAAATTGGTATCATCAAATTCCATACAGTATTTCATAGTTTTTCCTCCCCTTTATAACAAAAATAAGTATAACCTTGATTGGATCGCCATACTGTGAACTTTCATTTTTAACTAAAGTATAATAAGGATGTTTAACCTTTGTGTGAAAGATCTTTGGTTTTTTCTTTAAAACTATTCATCGGTAATTCTTCATGATATTTTCCAGAACATTTACATACAAAACCATTACTCAAGTGATTGCCCCCAATACGTTTAACTAATTTAATAATATACTAACTTTTATTTTTGATGAAATAGAGCATCATTAATGAAACTAGACTGCCATTTATCAAAATAAATAAAGCTGCATTATAGCAGCTCATGATCTTAAATATTTGTCATGCGTTCGTTGGATAAGGTCGATTTATAATTTGTTAATATTTGTACAAATTCCTTTTCTGTCTCAAAAAGATCGTCATATTTTCCCCTTAAATGGAAAGTACGCTTGACATCACTTTTGTTACACCATAAGCTTAATTTACGGAAAGTTAACTTTCCATAACAAAGGGGGGAACAAGTTGCTAAACCGTTTAGAAGAAATCCGGAAACAACGCGGAATTAAGCAAGAGGAATTAGCAACAACACTTGAAGTGTCAAGGCAAACGATCGGTTCACTAGAAAACGGGCGTTATAACCCATCTATCCTTTTAGCGTTCAAGATTGCTCGTTTTTTCGGTATGAGTATCGAAGAAATCTTTATATATGAGGAGGATAAAAGTATATGAAAAAAAATAATTCGATCTATTATTTTACCGTAGTAGCCTTAGTACTACTAGTAGTTGGTATATACTTCATCAAAACAAATGATCATCCACATGGTTTGCAGCGAGTGTTGCCTTCTCTCTTTTTTGGTCTTGGTTGTAGTATTTTTGCTCACTGTATCGGAGAAATATTGATCCGTTTGGTTATGAAGTATAATCCCGTCGCATCAAAGCAGATCGAGATTGACAAGAAAGATGAGCGTAATTTGGCAATCGCTAATCAAGCAAAGGCGAAAGCATATGACATGATGGTTGTTGTGATTGGAGCGTTAATTTTAGCATTTTCCTTGATGGATATGGATTTAACAATGTTGTTGCCATTAGTTATTGCATATTTGTTTTTCCTTGGATATAACAGTTTTTACCGTGTAAAGTATTATAAAGAGATGTAATATAATTCATGTAACACCTTTCGCAAAGTCATGTTTACCGTAGGCATGATTTAGCCCCACTTTCTTTATTTGATAATTCATTATTCAATTAAATCGCCAACTAGTTGAATAAAAAGATTTCCATTTGTACTAAAAAAGTCTCCAAAACAAAAAAAGAGGAATTCTCCTCTTTTTTTATTTCAAACCCAAAGTTCAAATTGATTTCATCACACAAATTACTTTATCAATATCATTTTTCGAAATCCAGTAATGTGTAGCAAAACGCATCATGCCATCTTCATCCGGCGCAAAAATGATCATTCCGTTCTCTTTAAAAATTTGTTCAATATCCTCGGGACTTCTTCTCATATCAGTCATTTGGAAGAATACTAAATTGATATGAAGTTGAGATGTGTCAACATTAATTCCTGGGATTTCACTTAGTTTATTAGCTAAATATAGCGCATTTTCATGATCTTCATTTAATCGTTTCGTCATTTTTTCTAATGCGATTATACCAGCGGCTGCTAAAAATCCAGATTGTCTCCAGCCCCCGCCTAATAATTTACGTTTCTTTTTCGCTTTTTCAATAAATTCTTTACTTCCAGCAAGTATTGAACCTACTGGAGCACAAAGACCTTTTGATAAACAAAACATTACTGAATCACTATATCGAGATAATTCTTTAACATCTGTTTTTAAATAAGTAGCAGCGTTAAATATCCTTGCACCATCTAAATGAACAGGAATATTTGCATCTTTTGCTATGTTATAAACTTGCTTCATATAGTCGATATCAACTACAGATCCATTTGAATAGGCATTTTCTAAACAGATTAATGAAGTTTCTGGATAATGAATATCATCAGGTCGGATCGAATGTTTAATTCGTTTAATATCCATTTTGCCATGAGTTGTTTGTAATGTTCTTAAGTGAACACCGGCAATAATTGAGGCTGCTCCTACTTCATGTTCGAATATATGACAATCCTCTCCAAGAATGACTTCAGTACCACGATCGCAATGTGTAAACAATGCTAGCTGGTTACCAAATGTTCCACTTGGTACAAATAAAGCAGCTTCTTTCCCAATCATAGAAGCAGCTAGAATTTCCAATTTTTGCACAGTTGGATCATCTCCATATACATCATCCCCAACTTCTGCTAAAAACATAGCTTGTCTCATTTCATCTGTAGGATTTGTTACAGTATCACTTCTTAAATCGATAAACTTCATTTTCATTCCCCTTTTTACTATTTTCAGAATTATCTAAACTAGTTTGATAGACGCATCGAGATTTGAATTCTCATACAAGTACCCACCTCATTGTCGGAAATTGGAGGGTGAATTTAGACATTAAATGAGTTATTTTTTTCAAATTCCTTTAAACCCATAAGCAAAAGCTTCTCAGTAATATCCTCAATTCCTGTGTGATGTTCTAGTGCAATTTGTTTAATTTTTTCTTTTATTGAATCTTTCACGAAAATAGTTAGTTGTTCTTTATTACTCGTAAACACAATAAAACCTGGTCTAGTAGAAAGCTTACCATCAATTAAACAGTTTTGTAAAATTTCAAAATCTTGTTCAATTTGGGCATCAAGATATGGTAATTTAATTGGTTTTATCTCGACCTTAATGGAGTTGTTCATTATATAAAGATTCATATTTTGATGTCCAATCTGTTTATAAAATGCATCGATAATGCCAAAAATCGGAGCACTAATTGACTGAGGTATTGGAAATTGAAAAGTGATCATGCCTCTTTTAGTACTATGATTGGCTTTCTTCATTTCATTGGCCTTTCTAAAACCACGGCTTGTAAGTTCTTCTTTATTTAAAAGTTCACCCATATTCGTTTTTGCTACAATCTCTCCAGTCTCATTAAGCTCTATGATTCGAGCTTTTTCGTTCGAGTTTGGAATTTCATATAATCCGAATAAGTAAAATTCTAAGTCTTTTGTAAAAAAAGACTTTTTTCTTGTTGCATTTTTTTGTGAGAATTTTAGATTTTCAATTTCTTCTTCTGGAATAAAAACAGTTAGTCTACCTTTAAAATTTACTTTAGTTGCGTTTATTTTCCCAGCTTTTATATATTGATGGATCGTTGCTTTTGATACTCCTAATAAATTAGCTGTTTCAAGAACAGTTAGTCCTACTGGTTTTACAGTTTGGGATTTTAACTGATTAAGATCCTCTAGGTAAAACCTCATTGTCCCATCGATTTGCCAATCTTCATAAACAAGGTTAAGTTTCCCTGCCTTTACATAATTGTAAATCGTTTGTTTCGATACACCTAACAGTTCTACAGCCTCATTTGTTGTAACAATCTCTTTCATTTTTTGATCTTGTTCTAACATTTGAATTCTTCCTTTTTCATTGTTTTATAGACTCATTATATCATAATTATTTCCAACAAATTGTTAAAAAGTAATTAAATAGATACAAATAAATCTATTTATTTATAAATAATAAATTATACGTGATTTGTTACAGGTTGAATAATAGTGTATTTTTCTACCTTATTATTTTAATGCATTTTTATAATTATAAAAAATCGAATTAAATTATTTAATTGGAAATGGTATTCGAATTAATACTATAAATACAATGATTTATGTATAATAGATTATGAGGTGAGTAATTTGTTAGTAAAATCAAACCTACTTATTAGAAATTCAATACATTTACCAGCTATGAAACTTAATGAATCTAACATAATTGCGTATTTAATTGATGAAACATACTTTCCTACTCTTTTACAAACAAAGTTTGAAAATGAAAAAAATCATCGTATGATCTATGAAGGTTTTACGGATTTAGATATGATCTACTACTTTGTTCATCAAAGAAAAGATATTCAAAAATCAAAACAACGAAAAGAAAGTACAAAGATGGAGTACATACGAGAATTACTGCAGTTTTATCGATACTTATTAAAGAGTGAAGAATTTTTGCGTCAGGATGTAGAATCTTATATAGAAACTTCCTTTTTCAAAAATTTAAAACAAAGACATATCGATTCATATCAACAATGGCTGTCTACTTATCAGTACGGACCGAACAAACAACAATATCGTGTTACAACTCTTTCAAGAAAACTTGTCATATTAAAAAGCTTTTTTAAGTTTTTATTTGATAGTCATTACGTTCAAGTACCTTTATATACTCGAATATTGAATGCAAAAATTACAAAGGATGACTTGCCAAATCGTGATTTAGAAGAAAGTGAAGTTAAAGGATTATTGCATTTTTATAATGGCAATATTTTAAAAACGACTATTATCAAATTATTAGCTACAACTGGTATGCGAATTCGAGAACTAGCTGAGGCAAATTGGGGTAAAGTTACAAAGGATTCAAACGGTTATTGGCTCGAAATTGTTGGAAAAGGAAATAAAAAACGTGAAGTTAAATTATTAAATCATGTATTTGTAGATTTATGTAAACTAAGGAGTCGCCGTGGTCTATCAAATCAAATTTCAAAAACTGATTCAAGTCCATTCTTTCCAAATAAACTGAATCAACATTATTCGTTTAAATATTTATCAAAATATGTAATTGAAATGATAAAAGATTCTGAGTTAACGTTTGTAAAAGATCATAATCGAACGAACAATATTAGTCCTCATTTCTTTCGACATCATTACGCTTGTCGTTCAATTGAAAAAGGAGCTAGTATATATCAAGTTAGTCGAAGTTTAGGTCATGAAAGTATTCAAACGACTGAACTTTATTTAGCAAAAATGATGAATCGAACTCAAAATGCAAGTAATGTTTGGGATGATGCAGAATATTAAAAAGAAACCCCATTTTTGAAAAAAGGGGTTTCTTTTTATACTTTATACTTGTTTACATAATATTATTATTAGTAAATCAGTTTAAAACAATTTGGTAAATAAGAATATATAAATTAGTGACTAAAAAATTGAACTTTAAAGCTTTACGATTACCTCTGTTCCATCTTTTAAAATCGTATCAACAAGGATCACTCCGCTGTTTTTAGAAAGTCCCTGTAGTAACGGTTTCAAATCTTTTCTATTAATTTCAGGGAAATTGAATTTGCTGCCATTTTTTTTTATTGCTTTATTTACTAAACGATTAAGCAATTTAGATGTGATGATCATACTAGCTAAATTTAAAACCGAATAAGGAACGGGAATGGAGAATCGCTTTCCATCTATTTTCAACTTGACCTTTAACATAATTTACTCGATCACAACAAAAACTTTATCACCGTTAGATGAAGTGATGTCAACGATTTGTCCGACCATTTCGTTTTCGATCGCTTCGATTAGCAGATCAATGTTAATATCTTTTACATATTTTTCAGCCTCTGGAATTTTTTCAGCAATATTTGTACCTACTTTTAAAACAGCCTTTACAAGATTAATCGGTACATTCACATTAACATTATCTCCTACTTCAGAGTTAACACGAATCTTTAACATTTTATTTCCATAGGCTTCTTTTTTTAGTGATACGCGTTCTGGCTGATCTTTATCTTGTAAAATATTAATTAATTCACTTGCTTTATCCTTATCAATCTTACCATCTTCCATCAACGTTAAGATTCTTGAAATCTCGTCTTTCATTATAAGTCCCCCTCTTTTAATAATTGAATGGCTTTTTCAGCCGTAATTTCGCCTTTTTCTAATAACGTTACAATTTTTGATTTATCTATTTCTGGTTTCTTTTGAGTGGAATATCCAAGAGTAGAAATAATTTCATCTAATTTCCCTCTGACAGTCGGATAAGAAATTCCTAGTTCCTTTTCGACCTCTTTGATATTTCCACGACATTTAAGAAAAATCTCAATAAAATGAAGTTGTTCTTGACCTAGAGCCGCTAATCTTGATACTTCAAATTCATTTTCGATCGTTGTCTGACAATGATTACACTGTAGCTTAGTAATTTTAAGTGCCTTGCTACAAACAGGACAATTAGTGAGTAAAGGATACGACATACTGTTCTCCTTTCTTTTATTTAATCATATCATACACTATATATTTAATTTTTCAAACAAAAATTTAAAATTATTTATAAAAATTTATATTTAAATTAAATAATTCAATTTTTATATTAAATAATTTGATTTGCCGATCGTATAAATTAAATTTCTCTATAAACCTTTCACTTTTTATTCAATATTTCAATTTGTATATTAAATAAATTTATTCTTGGATCATAAAAGTAAAAAAAAGACTCTTTAAGGAGTCTGTCTAAAATCTTTAATAAGCTCGTCATTAATCTAAGAGCTTTTAAGATCGTATTTTATTCTATCTATTCTCTTTCATCATCGACCAATACTCTCATTTCAATCAAAAATTCTTCTTTTTGATTCGGTGAATAATTATTATGTATTAATGACTCATATATATCACTTTTTATCGTTATTTGATGTTTGTCTATATAGTTAATAAGTCTTTGTAAGTTTGTAAAATAATCATCAGATGATACGCTTTTATAGGTAATGCATATGAATTTTCCTTCGGGGATTGTTGAAACCTCTGTACCCGGCAAAAGTAGTGTAGTTTGTTTTTTTGTTAAAACGGGTGTAAATAAATATTGATATGATACTTCATTAACATGTGTATAAAATTTATATGGCACAATGGCACCATACCCATTGTTCCTAAAACCTTCTGTAGATGCAGCAAATTTCTTCAATTTACTGTATGAAGCATTTAAAATATTTTTCGGGTCAATCCCATTAGCTTTCGTCTGAATGATTTGCATTTCTTCTTCATACGAAAAAAACACTTCACCAAAATGTGGATAATCCTTTTGTTTTAGTAATCCCTTTTTTGCATTTGCGATGATTTTTTTAATTTCGATTAATGAATCAATTTTTTCTCTTACAATTTTTTCTTGTTCTGTTAAAAAGGAGAAAAATTCATCTCTTTGTAGCCCCTGTACTTCTTTCATCTCTTCTAAAGGAGTACCAATATATTTGAGTGATTTTATTAAATCGAGAAGATGAATTTGTGAGTCTTTGTAATATCGATAATTCGTATCTGGATCGACATACGCGGGTTTAAATAAGTTGATTTTATCATAATAACGGAGTGCTTTAATCGAAATATTAACTAATTTAGATACCTCACCTATTGTATATAGTTTTTCCTTCACTTCAATCACCTCCACATTCTTATTTTAGCAAAAGAAGCATATTCTTTATTCGAAAATATAGAATATGCTTTGTTAATTTATTGTGCTGTTCGATACACTGGCATTTTCCAAGCGATTGTTAAACCAACGCCACTCGCTAATAAGACTGTTGCAAAATAAAAAGGATAGTTTAAGTCTATATCAAATAGGATTCCACCTATTATTGGTCCTATTACATTCCCAAAACTAGTGAACATTGAATTCATTCCACCCACAAAGCCTTGTTCATTACCTGCAATCTTAGATAAATAGGTTGTAACAGCTGGACGCATTAAGTCAAAGCCTAAAAATACTGTAATCGTCACTAGTAAAATCATAAAATATGAGTTTACTAGTGTCATCATAAACACTAGTATTGTAGAAAGGATTAAACTATATCGAATTAATCGTATTTCTCCCATCCATTTTGTTAATCGATCAAATAATGCTAATTGAGCAATCGCACCAATAATCCCACCACCAGTAATCATGATTGCTATGTCTTTCGGTGTAAAACCAAATTTATGATTAGTGAACAGTGAAAATAATGATTCAAAAGCAGACAAACCAAATTGTGAGATCAATATGACCATAAACGAGATAAAATACATCGGTGCAAAAACACGTTTAAATCCTGGTTTTTGTCCTTTTTCTTGAATACTTTCTTGATTTCGTTCAGGCTCAGGAAGAACTGTAATAGATAAGATCACTGCGAAAATGGCCAATCCTGCCGCAAAGAAAAACGGAATGCGTGGACCATATTCTGCTAAAAATCCTCCAACACCTGGTCCAACAATAAAACCTGTTGAAATTGCAGCCGACATATAGCCGAGTGCCTTTGCTCTTGTGTCGACCGTTGTAACATCTGCTATAAATGCTGTTACAGCTGGCATAATGAACGCCGCACTTATTCCGCCTAACATACGTGAAATAAAAAGGACCTCAATCGTTTTACCCATTCCGAATAAAAACTCTGAGATACTAAAGATTAATAAACCAATTATAATCATTTTTTTTCGTCCGAACTGGTCTACCCAGCGACCTGCAATTGGTGAAAAAAATAATTGTGTAATAGCAAATGCAGCTACCATATATCCCACAATTGTACCTGATATATTTAACTCATTCATAATTGATGGTGTTACTGGAATTACTAATCCAATCCCTAAAAAAATAATGAATAAATTCATTAATACTAAAGATAACATTATGTTTTGTTTTTTCATTTTAACTCAACTCCTTTTAAAACTCTACAAAACATAATGTAAAGCCTCCTCTGAGGGGAGAGTCAATCGTTTTTTTTTATCACTTTTATTACTATTTTTATGAATTCGCTTTCTTAAATTTATTTATTTCTTGAAATATAAAAAAGAGCCTCTTTGAGAGAAGCTCATAGTTATTGGTACTTTGCATTCAGCTATATAAAACCATTGATAGCTTTTAAAATGTTCATATAACAAATGATGTCTTATTTAACGTGAGGAGTTTTTTGAAACACTCCGAGTATGCTCGATGTGGCAAAACCAAGGATTAGTGCAAAGGTTATATGTTGGTACAGCCCAACGTTATCAACTGCACCCATATGATGCCATATATCATTTGGGAGCGTTTTCCAAATAAACCACAAACATGAAGTTACGATAACTGTAATAATTGGTATAGTAGGGCGTTTCCCAAGCGATGATGCAATAAACATCATTAATGTTAAACCAAGAATCGGTGTACTACCGAAAAACCATTGAAGTATATGAAAATCGATATTCTCCATCCATATCCCTCCTCATTTTAAGTGTATGAGGAAGTAGTAATGAAATACCTTCTTAAGTTGGAATTTATGGCATTTCTTTACAGTGTAAAATTAGCATTACATAAATAAAAGCAAGGCCCTGTGGCCTTGCTTTTATTTGACGATTACTTTTCCTACCATTCCAACATTGAAATGGTATTTACAAGTAAGATCATATGTATTTGCTTGTTTTGGTTGAACGGCAATGGATGTTTCTTTTCCCGGTTGAAGTTCTACATCAATATTGAGCATTTTCACAGTAAAAGTATGTGGTTTACTCCCTTTATTTTTCAATAATAAAGTTGTTTTTGTTCCATTTGGAATCGTGATGTTTTTAGGATTAAAGTAATCATCATTCAATTCTACTACGATTGTTTGTGCGCGATCATTTGCATCTGATCCCTCAGATTCAGCAAAAGCTTTAAAATTACCTGGTGTTGCTATCAATACAATCGTTGCCAAAATAACAATTAGACCTGATAACCAATTTCTTATTAACACTCGCATACCCTCCTTTCCTACGTTCTATTCTTTTCCATTTGATGGAATATTATCACGATTTTTTATTTGGTATAAAAAAACTGTCCTCTTTATAGAAAACAGTTTTTCATTTATTTCAACTTATTGATTTGCTTCCCACTTAGAGATCTCTTCCCGAACGATTGGTGCAACTTCTTTACCTAATAGATCAATTGCTTTCATTACGTCTGCATGTGGCATTGAACCAACTGGTACGTGAAGCATAAATCTTGTAATACCTACATTTTTTCGAAGGTGGATGATTTTTTGTGCTACAGTTTCGGAATCCCCAACATAAAGTGCACCTTCAAAGCTTCTTGCCGCGTCGAATGCAGGTCGGTCATAAATCCCCCAACCTCGTTCTTTTCCAAGCTTATTCATGACCTGCTGTGTTGATGGGAAAAATTTATCAGCTGCTGTCATTGTATCCTCTGCAATGAAGCCATGTGAATGGGATGCAATTTGTAGTTTGTTTACATCATGACCGGCATGAGCAGCTGCTTTTTTATAAAGTTCAACAAGTGGTGCGAACTGAATTGGGCGTCCACCAATAATTGCAAGTACTAGTGGAAGTCCTAATAATCCAGCTCGAACGACTGACTCACTGTTTCCGCCACTTCCAATCCAAATTGGGAGGGGCTTCTGAACTGGACGTGGATAGATTCCTATATTGTTAATAGCTGGTCGATGTTTTCCACTCCAAGTTACGAATTCAGATTTTTGCAAGGTTAAAAGTAAATCCAGTTTTTCTTCAAACAATTCATCATAGTCGTTTAAATTATAACCGAATAAAGGAAAGGATTCGATAAAAGAACCACGTCCCGCCATGATTTCTGCTCGTCCATTCGATATACCATCAAGCGTAGCAAAATCTTGAAATACTCGTACTGGATCTGCCGATGAAAGTACAGTTACGGCACTTGTTAACCGAATTCGATTTGTTTGTGATGCAGCAGCTGCTAGTACGACAGCTGGCGATGATGCTGCAAAATCATTACGATGATGTTCTCCTACTCCAAATACATCTAATCCAACTTGATCTGCAAGAACAATTTCCTCCACAACTTCACGCAATCGTTCCGCATGACTTATTACTTCACCTGTCTTTGCATCAGGTGTTGTTTCAACAAAAGTACTGATTCCTATTTCCATTAAGCTATTCCTCCGAATTTCTGTCATTTTTGAAGTGAATTTTGAATCGACTTACAAGGTTCTATTCCTATATTTATTAATCAACTTAAATATACCTCAAATTCGAGATAAATTCTAACAAAGTAGTTTAACAGTAGTTAAAGATATAGTATTATCATCATTTCTATTTCCAGAAAAAATACATTTTCTGAATTTTTAGAGTATAATAGAGTATTAGAATTACTTCTATATACCCCATTCTGAGCAAAAGAAATATTATCCAAATTAGTGAGAAAGGAAGTTTAAGTATGAATCAAACTAAACCAACTGAAATATCAGTTGATGGTTTCTTTAAACGCCAGTTAAATCGTTTTTCTACACCATTTGGAAATAAGCCAGAAGAACTCCCTGTTGAAGCAGGTCGATATCGACTCATTTGGTCAGCTACTTGTCCATGGGCCCATCGTTCTGTTATTGTACGAAAAGTTTTAGGGCTAGAAAATGCGATTAGTTTGGGAACCGTCAGTCCAATGCGACCAAGATTGCCTCACGTCGATTGGGAATTTTCTTTGGATTCAGGAGGAGTTGATCCAATATTAGACATCCGATATATGAGTGAAATTTATCATAAATCTGATCAAAACTACTCCGGACGTCCGACAGTGCCTGCAATGATCGATATTCGTTCTGGTAAGGTAGTTAATAATGATTATTTTAGACTAACAAATTATTTCGAAACTGTTTGGAAGCCTTATCACAAAAAGAATGCACCAGATTTATACCCAGAATCAATCCGCCAAGAAATTGATGCCCTAAATGATATCATTTTCACTGATGTAAACAATGGCGTATACAAATGTGGTTTTGCACAATCTCAGAAAGCTTATGAAGATGCTTATGAAACATTATTTAATAGATTAGATGAGCTAGAGCAGCGCTTATCTAAACAACGTTTTTTATTTGGTGATAAAATTACTGATTCAGACGTTAGGTTATTTACAACACTTGTACGGTTCGATGCTGC
The DNA here is from genome assembly GCF_042886615.1 of Gottfriedia sp. NPDC057991. Lineage (NCBI taxonomy): Bacteria > Bacillati > Bacillota > Bacilli > Caryophanales > Bacillaceae > Gottfriedia > Gottfriedia sp. NPDC057991. The sequence goes on along the minus strand of NZ_JBHVQN010000008.1, from coordinate 166,552 downwards.
TTACTTTACGGCCTTTAATACGAATCGAAATTTAATACGTGAGTATAAAAATTTATGGGGCTATGCACGAGATTTATATCAAACACCAGGGTTTGGGGATACGACTGATTTTGATGCGATTAAGCGACATTACCATTTATCGATTACCATTTCGCCCGATAAGAAAGAGCCAAAAGTCCTACCAAAAGGTCCAGAAGTTACGATTTGGAATTCGAAGCACAATCGCGAAGATTTAAGTGGTCAAAAAGAAAAATTCCTCATTCATTGAAGCAAAAGGAGATGCCATTGAAATGGTAAGAATAGAAATTTGTAATGCTGAAAAAGAGATGTTTCAGTCAATTCGAGAACAAAGAATTAACGCTTATTATGAATACGGAAACTTGTTACCAGTTAATCATTGGAATGCTTTAAAGAAGTCCCTCTCTTCGAATGTTGATGAACAAGAAGGTGTGGAAATAATTGTTGCGACGGTTTTAGGAAAAATTGTCGGAAGTGTCGCTTTATTTCCGGCTAAAATAAATGCCTATGGAGATTTTATCGACGAGCTTGATTACCCAGAAATCCGGATGCTTGCTGTAGAGTCAGACTGCCGCGGTCAAGGAGTTGCTTCTGCGCTAATTTCAGAATGTATTAATCGTACGAAGGAAAAAGGTTTCGATGCGATTGGATTACATACCGGTGAATTTATGAAAAATGCCATAAGTTTATATGAAAGATTAGGATTTAAACGATTGCCAAAGTTTGACTTTGAACCAGCAAATGATGGGATTATCGTCAGAGCTTATCAGATGAAAATTACTGAGCAGGACTAAATTTATTAATAAATAAAAATAAACTTTAAAAGGCTGTCCGAAGTTTTATTAACTTCAAACAGCCTTTTTAGTTAAAGCAGAATTTTCTTTCAGAACGCTCTTTCGTTCTAATATAAATACATATCTTTTAATTTTTGGCGATCTTTTGCAGTCAATCCAATAACTTTTTTGAAATAATTATCATATGATCCATAATGTTCTTTAATTTGATTTAATGAAGCTTGTAGCCATTCTTTTTTTACACCATATATTGCAGTAACAACTTGTCTTTGTTCATCTGTTTTCAATAATGGTTCGAGGGCAGCCAATTGTTTCTCAATATAAGTTGGGTTGTTACTTAACAAGTAATCATTAAGTACAGTGTTTTCTGGAACTCCCAGTGCTAGTAAAACTAGTGCCGACCCAACCCCAGTTCGGTCTTTCCCCGCTGTACAATGCTGTAAAACAGCTTCATTTTTTGAATTCAAAAGTAACTGAAATAACGTTCGATACGCATCTACATGTGGGTCCTCAACCATTTCTCTTTGCATCTGTTGGAAAGTTTTATCCAATCCTGTCATATCTAGATTAAAGATATCTAAGCTAGTACTACCAGATTTTATAACCGGATCATTGATATTTTTTACTCCAGGTATAACAGGATCTGAACTTTTCTCGATTTCATCTGCACTACGATAATCAAGAATGGTTTTTAAACCTAAATTTTGCAGGTATGAAATATCTTGCTTAGTTAATCCTCCTAGGGCATCCGAACGATACAATTTCCCACACTCAACAGTTCTTCCATCTACTGTTTCATATCCACCCAAATCTCGAAAGTTAAAAGTTCCTTGCAGTGAAATTTTACGTTCTGCAACTACTGTATATATACCATTTTCACTAATTAGATGAAAATAGGGTCTAGTATTTGGACTTGGATCATCAATTGTTATCGATGTACCTGAATTTACTTTAACAAGTAATTTGCCGATTTTTGTCTAGCTATGTATTCGATTATGTAATCTGGAATAGGCCCAACATCTGAAAGGGACCATCCTGGATAGCGTAGAACACATAATTGAACAGCAAAGCCCAGTCGATTGTGCTCTCTTCTGTGTCGTTTAATAATTTCAAGGTCATATTGTGAAAAAGTATAATAAGTTTCTAGTTCACTTTCGCTCATATCAGCTGGAATTCGTACAAATTCCGTTCTTTGATCATCTGTTAGTAATTCTTTCCCTCTCATGCTATTACTCCTTGCTAGGTATCTTTTTCTTTTCTAGATAACGATATAAGGTTGTCGCTCCAATTCCTGTTGCCGTCTTAATTTGAGATAACGAGTAATCTTTGCTTTCATACATTTTTATAGCAAGTTCTACTTTTTTAAAATCAACCTTCGGTCTGCCTCCGTTTCTTCCTCTAGCTCTAGCAGCCGTCAATCCATCTTTCGTTCGTTCACTAATAATATCTCGTTCTAATTCTGCTATGCTGGCCAACATTCTAAAAAAGAATCGTCCCATAGCAGTTGTCGTGTCAATCTTGTCTTGTATGGAGACAAAATGAATATCCTTTACTTCAAAATGTTCCATAAGCTCAATTAAATGTTTGGTACTACGACTGATACGGTCTAATTTATAGACAACTACCGTGTCGCCTTTACGCAAAACTTTAAGAAGCTCGTCAAGCTGTGGACGGTTTTTTCTCTTGCCTGACTCCTTTTCTTCAAAAGTCTGGTCCACTCCGTAGTGAGTCAATGCATCTAGTTGTAACGATAATGACTGATCTTGTGTACTGACACGTGCATATCCAAATTTCAACAAGAATCCCCCCTTTTTTAATATCCTAACTATACCAAAAAGGGGTTTGTAATAGATATATTGGTATTTAGATTTTGGTTATATTTTTGGTTATGTATTTTAAGTAGTTTTTGAGGTTTTAGAGAAGTTCCCTGTTTTTAACCAAAAACGGTCGTTTGTGGTATTTTTTAAAAAAGGAAAATGGAAAGTCAAATCGTATAAATTGGAGCAAAAAATGTAAGTCCCCCAATAGTTGGGGGATTTTTTTTGTACCAATTTCTCCAATTGAAACGCTAATTCCAGTGTAGGGACAATTAAAGCTTGCATTTTCTGAAATGAATAGCTTACGTTGTGTCTGTAATCATAGAAAACTCTGTTTAAAGGTTATAGGGATTAATTGCGCGCGCTTAAATTGGTCCGTGTCATACCTAATAAGTGGTTTTTACAAGCCACTGAAATTCATTTGCGAAAAAAATAGGACTACATCCGGCTAAGCTTGATGCGTTTTTTGCATCTGGTCTATTATCATCCGGAGAGGAATTATGGTCTGGAAGTTTGATAATGGATGTTACAGATGAGGTTATGTTATCCAAAACGGTATCTCAATGTAGAAACGGTATTACGCTTGTTTGGGCAACGACTTCAAATACGGATTTTGCATATGTGAACGTTCCAAAATACCCTACAAAGCAATTTCCAGGTGAAGGTGTATGGAGTGTGTTTGGGAATTATTCGTCGGATCGGTTAATCAAAAAATATGTGCGTGTATTTAATGATAAGGTAAATGGTGATAGTTTAAATATAATTGGAACTAGAGTTGGATTTGCATTAGTGCGTATATTAAGTTATTAAGAAGCCCCTACCTAAAAAGGCAGAGGCTTTTTTTATGGAACGGTGTTAATTTACAAAAAGAATAATAATTCCAATATAAGCTACTATGTTAAAAATTATAAATTTTGTTTTTCGAGTAACGTAGAACATATAGAAATATAATAGAGTCAGAAAAATAAATAAGGCTTTTTCTATGAAACTGCCACTGAATGAATGTAGAGAATGCAAATTAAGGAAAAGCAAGGTAAACGCAAAACAAACCAATGGAAAAACTGAATTCTTTTTCATGATGTCCGCCTTTTTCGTCTTTTATTTCTATTATATAAAGATTTACTAAATTTTACAGGTCCCACAACCAAATGCGGTTAGCAGCGCCTACATCATATGCTAAAGTCATCATAGGTAATACTGCACTTAAGCTAAGACTTACAGCCGTACAAAACGTAATTGCAAGACTTTTCATAGCTGCAGCTCCGGTATTTGGTGCAGCCATTGATTTAATAGTACCAATAAAAGTAGCACCTGCTATGACTGGGGCTAATGCAGCTGACATCGTATCCTTAGCGATATCATCAACTTGGTTTTTAAAGTTTGTAATGTCACCATAGTTATCTTTTGTTTGATAACGTTGTTTCGTTGCACCATAAGAAGTCATGTCCCACCTAACTTTTCCATTAACGACATATCTTTTCCACATTGCAAAATATGGTAAACCCTCTTTACCTGTTAAATATGTACCGGTAGTAGGATATCCACCGTCAGTTGCAATAACTTCTGTTGGCGGTTCCGGAATTGGATTAACGATTTCACCACTAGATTCAGAATCATATGCTTGGTCACCTTCTACATAAAAAGATTCCCCACCATCAATAGAGTAATCAAGGCTATTGCTTCCTACCCATTGAACAGCTGTTACATCTGGTACACTTATATCACTTAAATTTTTTACAGTTATTGTTGTAGAAAGGGCATCTTTAGTCTTCGTGATTTGATAGACTTCTCCATCAACTGTTTGTTGCCAAGTCCCATTATTAAGGCTCATAGGATTAATTGAGACTCCTCCATTTTCTGTGCTTGTGTTTGTAGGTTGTTTTACTTGTGCATAGGATGAAATAGGTGCAGCTAATAATGATCCGGCTAATGCGATTGTAGTTGCTCTAGCTAATGGTTTTTTTAACATGATGAACCTCCGGTTGTAGTAGTTTATGAAGTCTTCTATTGGACTTGCATTTATTAGTGTAATATGTCGAATAATATAATGTCCACAATATTCAGAAAAATAATAATATTGTCACGATTTATTAATGAAAAAGAGTAGTTTGGACTTTTATTTATAAAAACTAACAAAAGCTTTATCATTTCATAATCATTTTAATAAAACTCTATAAGTAACATTGTCCCTTTGCTTTTTTAAGTAGGGGTATTTGAAAAAGCTCCTCTAAATGGGGAGCTTTTGTTATTCTTCAGTGGATTGATTTGCTTTTTGCATTCTGTTAATTTGTTCTTGCAGTTTCGTGATTTGATCCGAACTTTTTGCTAATTGTTCCTGCAGATTGGTTATTTGCTGTGAACTGGTTGTTACTTGATTATTCAACTGCACTTTGTCATTTTTCATTTCGTCAATTTGTGCTAGTAACTGTTTGATTTGTTCCTCAAATCCATTCTTCTGGAGGTCGAGTGCGTTTTTATGTGCTTTTTTCGAATCGGTGTTAACTTGCTCTAATTGCTTTTTCTCTTGTTCCAGTAATTTGCATTTAGTTTCTTCTTTACCTAATTTCTCCTTTAAATCTTCGTTTGTTTCTTCAAACGCTTGCAGCTCGGAGATCCGTTTATCTTTTGTCAGATTTAAGTCTTGTAATTGCGCTTTATCAGCTTTTAGTTCCTCAATTGTTTCTTTTTTTTCCGTTTCTAACTTGATGTAACTTGTTTCGATTTTCTCTTTTTCAGCAATCGCGTTTGTAGCATCTTTCAATAGACGTTCGTTTTCATTACTTATCTTTGTGATTTCTTCAATGCTTTCACAGCCTCTTCAGCCGTTTCGAGATTCTGATTTGAAGAAGTTAGTCTTTCTTGAAGCGTCTGAATGCGTGCTTCATACCCAGCAACTATACTTTCTTTTTCCTTTTCAAAATCCTTTGTGACATTATCGACTCTCATTCCGACTGTGTTAAATATGTCTAAAAATTTGTGTTTAATCGTTGAAATTGCAACCTCTACGCTCTCGTAATCGGATTCGAACGATGAACGGATCGCAGGAGAAGCTTCTGCTAAGATCGAACCGACTGTGTTTTTTTCTTTTAGTACATATAAATAATATAGAAGGCAAATGGGATTGTAATTTGTACAATTGTACAAAACATTTAAATTAACTTAACTCTTTTTCTTATTCAACAAGCAAGATTATGAAGGATTATACTTAAACTATCGAATGCGTTAGCTTAACAAGCCAGATTAAAAAGTCGGTTCCTTAGCGTACAGGAATTCGACTTTTTTTAGATTGGAATTTGCTTAGCGTATGTTTTACGCGTTTTGTTGGTAGGACCCCGTATGAAGTCTGTCCATTTAGTCGGAAATTTAACACCACCGACTTCCTTCAGATTTCGCGTCGCCACAGACACCCTCATTTTAGGCTAACACTACCCGGGACTTGCACCCTATGGATTATGCACATGATGAGTACACTAGAAAAAGGAGCAAAACCGTAATGGTCAGCTCCTTTTTTTTAGATATCCATAATCATTTTTAGTAATAATTTTTTGCAAATCATAAACAAAGCTACTTTATTCTAATAATTGATTTTACCTTTAATATACTGAATACAAGTATTAAATAATTATTAGAAGATTTCTATATTTTTTAGTCACCTAAAGTAATAATTTTAATGTATCCCTTATTTTTATTAGATAACTATTCAATAAATAGATACTGTATCAAAAAATATAACCTCATCCTTATAGATACCTATTTTTTTGATTGCCATCAAAACTAGCAATAATCTGATTTTCTTTAAATGTAGTCTTCATTTCATACTCACTTGCCCAACTATATCTCCAAGGCTTAATTTTTAAGTCCATATTTGAAAACATTTTATTTGTTTGCTATATGTTGAATTTTTTTTTTATATCCTCATAAATATTTCTATCTTCTCTTTTTATAAGTCCCATAGCCTCAGAAAAGGCAATTCCCTTAAGTGATGACAATTTGTTATACTCGAATACTTTTCTAGATAACCATATTTGTGCTAGAGACTCTCCACAGCTTGCTCTAATCATCTCATCGGTGTTTTGGTTATTCGCTATTTGTAACAATGCGTCTTCTACAAATTCATCATTATATATGTAGCCTAATTCAATAGCTGCATCATCTCTTTCAGCATCACTACAATTTAAATCTAGTAAAATCTTTATTAAAAAGTCAGCTTTTTTCATTTAAATACCTCACAATGGTAAATGGGTTCCGACAGATTTTCCACCTACATGCCCTGTAAAAGGATTTACATAAACCCCTTCTTTTAGACGAGCGTCAAACCTTGGCTTATTACTACCTTCTTGTAAACCTGGTCTATTACTTGCTTCTGGTTTTAACTTAAGCCTCCACTTAAATTCACCATGTTTCTTAACACCCCACATTTCTACACCACCATCAGTGTACTTTCTAATCCACCCTTTACTTTTTGCCCATTTTCTTAAAGTTCGCATATTTTTATATACACTTTTAGAAAATTTAAGGGGTTTAGCTATTCCCTCATTAGAAGAGGTTTCTTCACTAGTATTTTTAAAATTTACAGGACCTTCTAATGGTATTTCTCCACCATATTCCTCTTCTTCAGGTAGCTTCCTAACATTACCATTTGGATCAACATAGGTTACAGGATTATTACTTACATAAATATACTCATGTTGTCCTAATACATCGTCTATATCACCTGAAATTGGATCTATAGAAAGAAAATTCCCATTTAATGAATTATAATATCTAGCTATTAAATAATATAATCCAGTTTCATTATCAAAATAGTATCCTGCATATCGAATTGGATTTTCATCAGCGTATGCTCCAGATTTCTGTACAACATTCCCCCAAGCATCGTATTCATACGATGCCACAACAGATCCATTATTATCAGTAACTGCAATTACATCACCATGCTTATTTAATTGGTAATAGTACTTTTTAGGATTATTAGGATCAGTTACATTATATCTTGCGATTAATTGTCCATTCGCATTATAAATATATTTAAACGTTATATTTCCACTTTCATCAGTTTCATAGATTGGTTGAATACTATTTCTATCATAAACAAATTTCGTAATCTTACCATCTAGGTTTTTATAAATACGTCGATTTTGATCGTCATATTTATAATTTGCAACGTCCGACGAATCTGATGCTTTTTTTACAGTAATTAGGTTACCTAAAGCATCCCAGACATAGATAAATTGACCATCATTTGTTAAATTACCATTTTTATCATACATATAATACTGCCCATCAACTTTTGTTAATTGATTTGCTGCATTATATTCGTAATTAATTGTTTGGTTTGTAGAACCAGAGACGCTTTTTTTAATACGATTACCTACTTTGTCATAGTCGTAATGAACAGCTTGACCAGTCGTTGGAATCGTTTCATCTGTTAATTGATTATCTTGATCATATTGAAAACTTGTTATGTTACCATTATCATTTGTGATTGTTTTAATGTTATTACGCTGATCGTAATCGTATTTATATCCGGCAATCTTCGTTCCATTATTATCGGCGATTACTAATTGCGTCATTCGATCTAAGTCATCATATTCCATCGATGCTCCTACTGAGTTTGCAGATACAAACGTGTGAAGAGTACCAGAATCATTATAACTTAGATGAAATTCTTTTAATTCATTATCAGTGATTAAAGTATTACGTCCACCCGAATCGTAAGTGTAACTTACTCCATTGTTTTCATTATTTTTTCCATCATCAATTTTACGATTACTTAATTGATCATTATCGTAAGTCCAACTAGTTTTTATTCCATTCACCGATTGACTAGTCATTCGATTCGCAAGGTCATACGTAAAACTTTTTGTCTGGCTTGCTTGAACATCTTGGATGCTAGTTTTATTACCATTTTTATCTAACCCATATTTGTACCAACTAACATCATTCACTTTCAGTTCCGTTTGTTTGTTAGTACTATCGTATGAATTCGTAATTTTATCTCCATTTGGTGCCGTCACAGTATCAAGATTTCCATTTTCATCATATGTTGACTTTGTTTCATTATTTAAAGGATCTAATACAGATACCAACTGATTTAATTCATTATAAACATAAGTAGTTTTATTATAAACTGTTGTGCCATCTTCATTTGTTAATTTCTTTTCAATGACATTTCCGTTATTATTATACTGATAAACAGCCTTTGTACCACTTGGTAAAGATGAACTTGTTAATTGATTATTATCGTTATATTTAAAATTATTTGTGTATCCTTCGCCGTCTGTCGATGATAATACATTTCCATTAGCATCATAAGTAGAAGATGTTTTTATTCCTAATGGATTCGTCGTTCCAGTTACAAATGTTTTTGAACTATCATAATCATTTTTTGTCCAGACGCTTCCATCTTGAATTCGAAGATTATCAAACCAAACACTTCCAACTTTCCCACCTAATTGTGCCTTTAATGTAATAATTTTAATTGGTTTTGCAGTACTTGGATTATCATTTAAAGTCGATGCATTCCTTTGCCAATCATGAGTTCCTTTCGCAAAAGAAACTATACCATTGCTTATTGTATTATCCGTATAAGTAACATCATAATATAATCCGTAAACAGTTGAGCCTGTTCCTTCATTCGTAATATTACTCTTACTCATCCCAGAAATTGTTAGTGGTTTTGCTTTTGTTTGGTAGACTGGAATTGTTTGGCTATATGATGTTGTTGTTAAATTCCCCGTCTTTTTAGTAATTTTTAGAGATTGTAACCCTTCAAAGTATACATCAGTGTCAAATAATGCATCGGTAGCATTTGTAGCTGTCCAACTTGATGCACCCTTTTCAAAATTGCTATTTTCAACAGGATTATAAGCTGAAAGTGTTTCATTTTCTTCAAATTGAACATCATCAAACCATGCAGTTCCACTTGCTGAATCACTTGTATGATCCATTTCTAAATATAATACGACGTTTTTAGCGTTTGGGCCTGTTGTAAATGATATTTCTCTTCTTGACCAATCAGCTGTTCCCTTTACTGGATAATATTTATTGTTGTACCAGAGTACTGTAGAGTCTTCTGTATTTGTCTCTCCTATATTTAAAAATGCTCTTGAATTTTTAATGTCATTTGATTTGATATAAGCACTAAATGTATAAGTTGTATCAGGTTTAACAATAATTGACTGTGTTAAAGCATGATAACCAAAAGTTGCATTTGCGGAACTAATATCAATTCTCTCGGATTGTTTTCCACTATGAAATTGATTTGTATCAAGTGTATGTGTACCAGTGCTATTATTATTTGCAAAGCCCCAACCATCTAAAGTTGTATGTTCCATACCTGGATTACTTAATAAATTGTTTGAAACTGAAATCTCAGATGAAGCGCTAATTAAATTTCCAGTCGCAGTATCATAAACATTAGCTGAACTCGATGTATCCGGGTTTACAGACGATACATTTTGATCATCCTCTTGTGTATATCGAAATACTTTTTGGTTTTTCTTTTGATAAATTGTAGAATTATTTAAATCTGGACATATAGACGAGTCACTAGCATCTTTAAATGTATCCGTTAGTTTCGTTAAATTGTTATCCTCATCATATTGATAGCAACTTTCTTCATTAGTACTAGTATTAACTTCGTTTGTTTCACGGGTTACATTTCCATTATCGTCATATGAGGTATTAGTATCTACTGAATTTGGATCGGTTGTTTCTACTAATTTATTTTGTTGATATACAGATTTTGTAGTAATATTTACCCCATTCGGATCAATCGTTACTTTAGATGGGCTCGTATATGAATCATAATAATAGTCTGTAGGGACTCCTTTATAATCTGATATGCTAGCCTTTAGATTTGAAGGATCATAAGAAATATTGATTACCTTATTAAACGCGTTTGTGACGTTTGAAATTTTGCCATTTACGTACGTATATTTCGTTACATAAGGCTTTGCAGCTGTATCATTTGGTTCTCTTATTTCAGATATTAAATTGTTTGTATAATTATATTTTGTTACATTTCCAAGCGAATCTTTTACTGAGTTTAGTAAGTTATTCGTATATGAATAAGTCCATATTATTGAAGAGCTTCCAGTTAAATATGTGATTGTATCTACCTTACCATTCGAATTATAAGCATACTGTATTTTTTTAGTTCCATTTAATGAAACGGAATTTAAATGACCACCTGTTTGGTCTAGTGTAATATCAATATGCTTCTCACTATCGTTAATTTCAATTAATTTACCAGTTGTATTAAACGTCCTTAATGATCCAGATGGATCTTTAAGTGTATATGTCCCATTATTTTGTAGTTCTAGGTCATCAAATTCTCCAACAGGTGCTTGATACAAATCCTTACCTGCAACTTTTATTTTACTATATCGAAGTTGTGTACCAACATCGTCAGTCAAAATTAAATCCCCATTTGTATCAACGGTTATTGCCTGTTCATACGAAGAAGTCCAACCATACCCGAATATACCTTCTTTGTTTGATTGACTGTTATAAGTTCTGGTTGTCCCCAAGCTCTCACTTCTTGTTTGCAGAGAATAATCAGTATTACTAATTACAAAGTTTCCATTTGATAAATTGACCTGTCCACCTGGTATTTCTCCCATTGACCAATACTCTTTAGTACCTAATTGAAGATTCGTAGCTTGTGAAGGCATTGAAACCTTAAAAACATCTGATATATCACTCATTATACTGTGGTCATCGTCATAATACGCTGTTACTCTAAACCAAAAGTATGGACTATTTGCATACATAGTTGAGCCAGCGTTACGATAAACCGGCGAAGGATCTCTTGGTAACTCTACTCCTTTGTTATCATTTAAATGAAGTAAATACCTACCAGATGCTATTTCTTGTTCTGTTGGCCAAATCTTCATGTTTTGACTACTCCATGATAAAGCATTACCAACATCGATTCCCTCGTACCCTTTACCATTAAACGCCCAAATAAAGTATCCTTTTGCTTTTGGATCTTGTCTCCAATTAAATTTTACATAACCACTATCTGGATCTGTCGGAGTAGTATCAACAATACCAGTTGGCTTTTCTATTGGAAGAATTGGAGTTAAATTTGTTGAACAATCTGATTCTCCTCCATCAAAATATGCACTAATGCTCACAAAATAATTTAATGTATCTGCATTAGTTACACTTTTTGCAGCTGTATATGTTGCAGATGGATCTCTTGGTAATTCTGCACCGGTTTTATCTGTATGAAGATTTACTATACCGTTACTAATTTCACTTGGTGTTGGCCAAATTTTTTGACCATTTGTACTCCAAGACGTAACATTTTTCACATCAATTGACTGGTATGTCGCTCCATTATAAAACCAAACTTTATATCCTTTTGCTCCAGGAACAGCAGTCCAAGATAAGTCCATATAATTTGTATCAGTTCCATCGTTATGTGAATATGTTTTTATCGTTGGTTGACTAGGAGTAGGATAACTATAATTAATTGTTAATTTAGGTTGATTTGTACTATTTTCTTCTGAATAAAACTTCTTCCAGTAAGTACTTCCTTGTCCATTTTCATGTACCTTAAATCCATAATTTGGTATTGAGCCATTTACCCAGCCTTTAACTGTATTTGTTACATTAAAACTTGCAGTATCCCCCTTAGCAACACTGTCGGTTGCTATATTCGTAGAACTAGGTTGATTATTCCAAGTTATTGTACTAGCACTCCAATCTGCACTTGTCACTTTATCTAGCCATACAGTAGTAGCCGAAGAAGATGCTGAATGTCCAGTATATATATCAAACGTAGCACTACTAATGTTTGCACCTGATAAACCAGATATTGAAGGTTTAATAAACGAATAATTTGTTCCTGAAGATGCATCATAGTACCCAGATTTTAAAGCGTAAAATCCATAAGTAGAATCCCAAAAATTATCATAATTTGTAGTTTTATATGCATCTGAAGTAAAACTATCAGTAAATGTATAATTACTTTGCTTATAAACTGTCGGATCAATATAAACAGGATATTTGCGAGAATCATCCTTTAACCATTTATCATCTGCAACCAATGATAAATTATATCCGTCATCAACTTTTTTTAATTCATAACTAACACCATATGAGGTAGCGGGTTCACCTGATTCCTCGTTTAAATTTGAGTCACTCATATGAGGTGCCGGAATATAAAATAATTCATTATTATTTTCATCAGAGAAAATAACTTTTTTATTATCATCAATCTTTGCATTCAAATCAGTTTTAATAAAGAAATTAAATTTATTAACTCCATTATATTTTGATAGAATAATATCCTCTTTAACTGATTTATTAAAAACAATGTTTCTAATATCAACATCATCAATGATATTTTCATATGTAATTCGATTTTCAACTACATTAGGTTTTATACCTTCATGCGGTTCTAAAGTATTAGCTTCCCCCTCAGCACCCAATAAAGAATAATCAATTTGGTGATTATCTATTAAAAATGTTGAATACAATCCTTTTTCTACAGAGTCTTTAAAAGTTACATCTAAATCGGTATTCACTGGTTTTGCATCTTCATCACTAGTGGTACTATCAACTAGTCTTGTAGAAACCGGTTGCAGCTTATTTGAATCTGACTCGTTGAAAATTGGTTCACTGTAGACTTGTTTACTATAATTACCATTCCCTAATGAGAAAGATTTAGTAAATTCAGTCCTTTTGTCGGTTAATTCTTTAGTGCCTTTTGCTTCATTAGACGGTGGAATCGCAATCTTAGTAGCAATTTGTTTCTGAAACTCCGAATTCATTTGTTGCGCTTTTTCAGCTTCAGTAAGTTCTGAAGTTGATGCATGCCCAATTATCTGATTAAAAGGTATTGAACTAATAATCAGAGTTGAAATTAAAGAGGCACTTAAAAGTCTTTTAAGGTCGTTACTTAGTTGTCTTAATCTCATCTTCTCCTCCTATGTATTTATTTTTATGTATTCGCTACTTTATGAGTAAAGCAACTCTTTAATTTTACAATATATAATTTTAATAACAATTTAAAATTTTCTGATAATTAACTATATAAATTCTAATTATTGGATATTTTCTCAAACAGTAATAAAAACACCGGATTAACAATTAAAACTAATTTTTAACCCAGTATTAATAAAAATGATCATTTCTTATAACCTTATTCCAGTTGAACCATTTAGTGCATGAGCAACTGATGAGATTGTTCCTGTGGGATCGCCAAATGATGCAATATCGAATAACAACATACCTGCTAATGCAACTGTTGATGCTTTATATATTTAGCTATGTCCCAAGCTAAAAAAGCAGCATCAACAACCCATTTGCCATTTGAATCAACATGGTTTACTGGATTGTTTCGAGCATAAGCAAAAATATTATGAGAAAGTAATTCACCTGTTTTCCCCACAATATCATCAGCACTAATTAATCTTCCCCAGTCAGCGTTATAATAACGACTTTGTAAATAATATAAGTCTTGTAGCTCTACATTTATTTTGGGTAGGCTTTTTGATTACTACCATTCTTGCCAAGTGCAACCTACGATAAGTAAAATGGAGCCGTTTCGTTCATTATGACTATACTATGTTTTTTGTATCGTAAAAGGAGACAGATTAGAATATTTTCTTTCCAATCAAAAAAAATGACCCTCTCTTAAAAAAGGATCATTTTAAGTTTACTTTTAAGTTTTCAGGAAAAAATCGTTTCTTTCTTCTTTTTTAGTTACCAATTTGTTATGGTTCATGATTGACCGAATTTGGCTAATAACAATCAACGTACAAAATAAAAAACGATAACAAGAAGCCACTGGTATCCATTAAAATTTGCGAAAGTTTGTTGGACCTTTTCGAACGTATGAGAGAAGACCTACTAATAAGATTCCTTCGATATATGGTAGACTTGAAGATTTTTTTCTCGATTTTCTACGTCCCATATTGAATCCTCCTAGAACTTAGCCCTTTATAAAAACCGCCTAAAAGGCGGTTTAAATATATTTCCGATGCATGTTCTTACCATCATAACTAAACAATACGTTTTTCCCCTCAATCTTTCCAAACATAGCTGACTAAACTATGAATCTTTGAAACTTCATTTTCATTAATCTCAGAAATTTCAACAGTATGTTCTATATTTTTGCCTTTAGCATAAGGCAAGAAACACATCTCTATCCTCATTTGAGATAAAGGAAGCTGCTAAATTTTGTGCATCTTCTGGGCATTTAATACTATAATTTACAAACGGTGCTGATACTTCTCTAATTTCTTGTTTGATACTTACAACTTCAAAGATTGATGTTAATTCCATGTTTCAAAACTCCTCTTCACTTAGTATTTTTTTCTTTTGATTCACGAAGCGAATAGGTTCCCCAAAAGGAGGGGATTTTTCCCTTTTGCAAGTAGAACGAAAACTACACATAGGCAAATGGTCAAGGGAGTTCTTCGCACAAAAAGTTTTTTACGTTGCGATAGCACTCTTAAAAAAAATTTTTTACCCCTTGACCGATTGACCAGCTGCTAAGGTACTTATTCAGTACCATCGATTAATCGAGTTACATAATTGATACAGGAGCTCATTCTTCTCCCATCAACTAAATTAGCTGATAAGAAAAGTTTACTTTTTATGGTAAATCAAAACTTCCCCTGAAATATCTCCATTTTATCTAAATTATGTCAGTATATTTTCGAAAAAATTATAAATATATATTCCAAGTTAAAAAATATTAGTAAAATGCAAATTCTTTCATTCTTTATTTTTTATAAATTCTTAATATTATACTAATAATTATATTGGGTTATTTTAATACTGATTTAATAACGTTTTGGTTCACATTCGACAACAATCTACAAAAATAACCATAAAAGTAGCTCAATATTACCCAATTATCTAGAAAATAATATCACTTTACCCTCTTTAACTTTAGGCTCAGAAAAAATTACTTTGACATAAATAGTTTGAAAATTCTAGAATTAGTTATGCGCATTTAAAATTACCAAAAAATGGAAACAGGTAACGATATCGAACTGTAATATTAGGAGGAAAACTTAATGAAAAAGAAAATTTGTTCAATTGCATTAGCAGCAACTATAGCAGGAACAGGTATCAATGGAACTGTGGCTCAAGCAGAAACAAAACCTTTAAACGATTCGTCACTAAGTGGTAATTATGTATTAAATAAAAGTACAGAAGAAAATACAGTAGGGGTTGTTACTAGAACAGTAGGACCAGAAGAGTATTGGATATATAGACAGAATATCAATGGAATCATAACTGAGACTGTATTGGGTTCAGTTGCAGATCAACCTGTACCTCCTTCAATAGAGCCAGAAGTCATTGAAGAAAACACTGCATCAACTCAAGCCTTTATGAACACGATTCAGTCAATCCCTGATACTGGTGTAACTGATCAAGTAGAAACTACATCTATCCCGGTAGAAGGCGGAGGAACAATAATCGCTACTTACAACAATACTTTTAGTAATGTAGCCAAGGATGTACTCAATGCTGCATTAACCTCAGCTGTTATAGCTGTTACTGACGCTGCTGGAAAACTAACTAGAGCATCTGCTATAACATACAGAGCTTATTTAATTGCAGCTGCTACAAATTACATCAATACTCAAACAGCACCAGAATATACAAAAACATACATAGTTCGCTCTTGGAGTAGTTACTATAATAGATATGTATATAACTGGTATACTACTACTTACACAGATTCTTCAAGATCAACAGTCAAAAAGGTTCATATTTCTCATCTTTTGTTTAACGATTCTTCAGATTACTTATACTATTAAAATAAAATAGCATGAAAAAGTTAATCTTTATTATTGTCCTCTCATTTTTAATATTTAAGAGTGATGTAATTGTTCATTACACAGAGAAATATATGCATAACTCAATGGTTTCATCAATCTTTGTAGCTCTTATGTTTGGAATCACTATTGAAATACTTAACAAAATTAATTCTAATGAGGATAGTAAAACACTGCATTAATTAAAAAGTAAAAGTACATCTAGCATGTACTTTTACTTTTTTCCGTATATAAAAATAACTAGTATATTTTTAGTTCTTTTCTTTCTACTTTTTCCTTTGGAGGTCTTAAATTGAAAATCATTAATGCTAATCTAACTTTGAAATTTTTGCTATTAATGTATTTAGCCATTGAATTAAGCCAAATACTAGTGTTTATGTTATTAGCAATGGTAAATATAAATATAAATAATGGAATAATGTTGTTTACTCAATCACTTCTTTTAATTCTCCCTACTCTTTATTTATTTAAAAAATATAAAATTGATTGGAGAAAGGATTTAAGTTGGAGTAAAATTCCTTATTATCAATATTTCTACTTGGCAATATTTGTAATTTTATTTCAACCCTTTGCATACAAATCAGTGACATTAATTGAAAATATATTGAATATTCATACTTCACCTGAAAATGGCTCATTTTCGTATGGTTTTTTTGTATATGCCTTAATTTTTGTAGGACTACTTTCACCATTATATGAAGAAGTATGGTATCGAGGTGTATTGTTTGAGAACACTAAACATATGGGGGTAAGAACGGCAATTATATGGAATGGGCTAATATTTGGATTAATACATTTTGATATAACAGCCCTTGTTTATACATTTTTATTTGGGATGCTATGTTGTTATGTAGTGCATAAAACAAAATCTTTAATTTCCTCTTTATTCATGCATGTTTTATATAATTGTTTACAACTGATCCCAAAAAAAACTTCAACAGAATCATATTTTCAGTTTATAAATAATTATACTACCATTCTTTTTTGCACTTTACTCTTAGTTTTAATTATCTACTTATGGAACACTAATTTTAATAAAAATAAGAAAGATAATTCCATAAAGGAATATAACGATTTTGTAAAACCCACTAATAAAAAAACTATACTAAAAGAAATAATAAACATCTATTCTATTACAATAGTTATATTGTTCATTTTAATTAACTTTTTCATACCAAACTAACTTTGACTATTGAATATGCTATGGACCGATTATTTGTGCTATCTCTTCTAATTAATAAGCACTCAAACAATGTTGAGTGCTTCGGCAATAGAAAAAATAGCCTGCTTTTTTTATTCGTAAAATTGGTCCTTAGTTTAATCCAAGTTCTGGAAAAATATTAATATCTTTTACCTATTTGGAGACAAGTATTTCTTTTCAATTATTTCACGTTCAATATCATCTAATGCATATTCCTTTTGCTTGACTTTAATTCTCTTTTCCTTTTCTTTATCAACGATCTTAGGAAAATCACTACACCTTCAGCAATTTGTTCATCTTTATTTTGTATTGCAACCCTTGATGCCTTAAATCGTTTTAACTATTTAATAACTACTTTTCTAACCTTCTTCTCATCTATTTCATCAATAAATGAAAGTTGTTCAAAGTTCATGTTATGCCTCCTTCAACTTAGGAGTTGTCATTTATGTTGGCATTAGCGAACTGTGTCGATTGTATTGGTTTACTTGTTTAGGATACACCATTTGATATGACTGAGTACATGTTTGAGGCTGGTTGGGACTTGATCCCGAATAACAAGCGAAGTTATGAAACTATAAGAAGAGCTAGAGGTTACTGGTGTAAAAAAGAGTGAAGGAGAGATGTTAATGAATCCAGTAGTTGGATATTTCCAAAGGAGAAAGTGAAGTACAAGCCTTTTTAAATAAGAGTATTCCTTACGGAAAAAGCTTCAAAATTTATCACACAAGCGAGGGTTTAAATTTCTTTCTACAATTTTTAAAGGATTTAGAAAACAAGACGTTAGTTAAACCTACTATCATTCTAGAAGCCACAGGACATTATCAAGCACCTGTCATTCAATTCTTAGAGAAATACAATTACTTGTATATTATGATTAACCCTTTAGTGTCTCATCAGTCTAAAAAAACAAGCTTAAGAAAAGTAAAAACTGATGCCATGGATGCCTACAATTTGTGCAAAATGTTTTATAAAGAAGAATTAGAGTCCTATAAAAAGCGAGGAATTAATCTTTTAAATCTACGCCATTTAACAAGACAACATGAGGCTGTAACTGGTCTGTATATTCAAGCAAAGCTACAATTTCATACTATGTTAGATCAAGTATTCCCTGAATATAGACGTGTATTTGGTGATATATTTTCTAAGGTTTCTTTAAATCTATTAAAAGAATTCCCTACCTCTGAAAAAGTTCTGGAAGTATGCGAAGAGGTGTTAACTGATAAAATTCATACTTTATGTAAAACACGATCATATCAATTGGCATTAAAAAAAGCAGCATTATTAAAAGAATCTTAGGAAATGGATTGGCTACACCTTCAGCTAATTGTTCATACGCAGACCAGCTACTAAGGTACGTAGTACCATCGATTATTCGATTTACATAATTGAGACAGGAGCTTATGCTTCTCCCCTCAACTCAATTAAGCTGATAAGAAAAGTTTACTTTTTATGGCAATTCAAAACTTCCACTGAAATATCCCTAGTTTTGTCATCACTTTCATCTAGTTTTTGTCGGTTTTTTGTCGAAGAAAAAATAAAAAAAGTCACTCTCAACGAGAATGACTTAAATCCTTAATATATTTTGGACTACATGTATTTTTACCTCTTATGCATATCCAGAATCTTTAACTCTCCATTTTCCATTTTTATTATCTCTAACCAGAGTCCAACTAAAATCATCCATTGTTTTATTCGGTTCCCAACCTCCAACAACAGAAGGACCTGTTTTAATAGCACCAAAGACCACAATAACATTTTCATCATGCATATAATCTTCAGTCGTTCCAATCGCTATCGCTTCTTTCTCTGAATAACGTAGATCCGTAATTGTACATCCTTTGTTGTCTTCATTCTTCTTGAATTCTTTCTCGACGGTATCAAATGCTGTGTTAATATCATTCTTAGTCAACTTTTCAGATTGTCCTATTTTTTCCTTTACCGTTTCAGCATTTGTATTAGTATCCGTTTGATGCTGATAGATTAAAACTGAGATTCCTACAACTAGCAATAGAAAAAGTGCGAGAAAACGTTTCTTATTTTTCATAAACAGAACCTCTATTTTAATTTTTATTTTTTTAAAAGCGACTTTCCCAATTTAATTAATTAGGGTTTCCTACTACCCGAACTTGTGGGAAATCTTTAACTAAAACTTAATTACCCTATAGTCATTATTTTCATCACTAATGGTGAATAGTGAATAGCGTAATCTATCAATTGAATGAACATCGTATGTAACTGTACCATTACTATTATATGCAATTACAATAGTATGATACCAACCACGTCCACCTTTGTCATACAATTGAACAATATCACCTGCCAGGGAATATCCCATTACTCCTGATGCATAGCTATATTTTTGTGTTGAATGACCTTGGCTACCTACCCAATAATTGTAAAAACCAACAACAGTTGACCAGCTATTTGAGTAATGTGTTGAGTCTTTATAATACCAATATTCTGCACTTGGATCTACACCAGAATATGTTCTACTTTCAATAGGGTAACCACCAGCTTTGACTACTTGAGACGCAAAATTTGTGCAATCTGTATCACCAAAGTCACGGTAAGCTGGATTACTACCTTTTGCCCAGTAGTCAGCATAACTTATAGCTGCACTTCTGCTATAAGTAATTGTAGGAGTTACAAGAGATGATGCTGGCTCTTTCGTCTCTGACTCGTAGTTCATTACTTGGTTTTCATTTCTAATCTCATTAATCGTTTTACTAGTAATACTTGGATCTAACTGAAAATTTCCGCCAGTATTTCCAGAATTATCTAACTCTATTAAATATGTACTTGCGTAAGTTCTTATAAAGTTATAATCAGGATTTGCTTCAAGTTCAGAAAATTCCCCATCTTCTTGAGTACTCATAAGCATATCTAGTAGAAAACTTGTATATTCAGTTGAACCGATTGGGGGGAATTCAAGCCTCTTTCTACAAAAAACTAATTATAATTGCTCAAATATTCTGCATTTAATTACAAAAGACCTTAACTTAATTGCATTTATCCAAAAGTAGAAAGCACTCAAACAATGTTGAGTGCTTCAGCGATTGAAAAGATTGCTTGTCTTTTATACTCATAAATAATATTTAATTTTATTAAAATTTTCAAATCTATTTTACTATTAACTTATCAAAACGAAATTTGAATGCCTCAGCTGAAGAACTTACTTCACTTTATGGTCGTACCTATCAATCTATACTCCTACTCCTGAATCCGAAATTTATCTCAATTCATCTATACAGACCATTCAAAATGAAACATATGATGAATCTACTATTGAAGAAAGAGATTTAATAAACCAAGGATTTCTTTCAATCCGAACTAGTCCGAATTTATTTGGGGCTAGTGATTATGCAATTGATGTAAAGTACGTAAGAAATAATCCTATAATTCAGGAACAACTTTTTGACTGCTTAAGATTAGGTAAGAAAGTTTATCTTTATGGCGGATTAACATATGCAGAGTATGCAGAGTTCACAGGGATACTTATTACAATTGGGGATGAAGAATTTGGTGCCGCACCGGATTTAACAGACAAAGGAGGTACAATTGAAGAAAACCCTGATAGTATGCCGTTTGAAGATGAAGATATACATGATATTATTGGGTATACATTGAATACAAATAATCCAGAACGTTTATTTACGTCTGCCATTTTTACAACAGATCCTGATACAGAAATAACCACACGTGTTTTTAGAGGTACTCCTTCTATTCCAGAACAAACTAATGAAACCAAGTATTTACGTGATATTTTATATAGCTTATAGCTTAAATAATACAATTCAAACACAAATAGAGTCGATACAGACTACCGAGGTTACAGGAGAAAAAAATACTTCATTTTTGAATAAATCTGTTGCTTATGCATCGGATCAAGTGAAAAGTATTCCTAAAACTGATATAATATCAATTTATTCAGGTAGTTTAAAGATAGGTGAGGCTTGGCAAGATTGGGCGTTAGATCAAGTTTTTTCTGAACACGACAAAACCTTTGATCTTTTTGATGTAAGACACAAAGTACAATTAAAAGGATTTAATAATTCATGGCCGTACTATTTAAA
Source organism: Gottfriedia sp. NPDC057991 (assembly GCF_042886615.1). Taxonomy (NCBI): domain Bacteria; kingdom Bacillati; phylum Bacillota; class Bacilli; order Caryophanales; family Bacillaceae; genus Gottfriedia; species Gottfriedia sp. NPDC057991. The sequence goes on along the minus strand of NZ_JBHVQN010000008.1, from coordinate 144,838 downwards.
AGTAAGTCATGTTCTTCCACTTAGTCCGGACGAACTTGATGAATGGGATCCACATGATGACAGCAGTAATCCATACAATGTTGAAATTGCTTATCCATGGGGAGTTGCTTTTGGTTTTAATATGAACGGTGAGCCAAAAGTAGATGCAACTGGAAATATTGATACTGATTATGCACAATGGACTGTAAGTAAACCAGTGACTGCTGCTGATGATATGAATGGCGACGCTTTTAGACCTGTCATAAGTTGGAAATCTACTGGAACATATGCAACGATGGATATTCGAATAGAGGCTAAATTTGCACACTTTGTTGGCGGCAAATACCTATTCATATGGAACAGGGACTAGAAAATTAGATGTTGATTACGATTATACTAATCCAGTAAAATGATATTTGAATATACAATAGACAAGGACTAGTGTAATTAAACTAGTCCTCTTTATTTTAGCGTAAAAGATCAATTATTTCTTTCTCTGGCTTCATCATCTTTGTTCCTTTTTCAGAAACGAAAAAAATAGGACCGTTTTTCTTGTAATATATTTTTATTTCTACATCATCTATTTTTAAGTATCGAAATAGTTCTCCTAATGGTTTTTCTTTGGTATCGTATGCATCCTCATTAATAAAATTAATTAATTGATTGATTTTGTTTTTATTCTTTATAAGCTTCTCTGTAATTTTGTTTTCATTCATTACTTCTACTGTAATTGGAATAATGGAAAACCATGTGGTAGCTGCAGGTGGAAAGTATAAATCAAATCTAATCTCAGTTTGGTTATCATTGTGACTATATCCACCAGAAATGTTTAATTTTCCTTGATTTGGCTTGGTCCAACGGGACATAAAACCTGATTGAAACACTTCATCGTATTCTAACTCCCATCCGGATTTTTGGAGATCTTTTAAATAAAAATTATGAATTTCTTTCAAATGATTTCTTTTAACGACATAGTGGCCATCTTTTAGTTCTAATTTTTTGTAAAGGCCAATGTCTTTACGTTGTTCTGGAATCACACTCATTCCTTCGTGAGGATCACCTTGGATTTTCTGATAAACTATAAATCCCCCTACAGCAATTAATATAATAAGGGCTAGCCATAGTAAATGAATTTTTTTCATCTGCTTCATCCTCCCTTATCAATATATAATATCTATTCTATTTCAATGAAGAAAAATCCTATTGTATATTACATACATTTTTAGTTTACATAATGGACCTTATCGGCAATAAAAAGAAGGTTCCTTAATTAAAGAACCTTCTTTAGTGCTGCTTTTAAAATCTGAATACTACTGAAAGAGAAAAGTTTATCAATGGAGATTAATTTTTATTTATTATGTAATATATTTGTAGTTTCATAGTAGCTTTATTAGAATAGTGTAATTATAAATATTGTATAAATACAAAACCGGCTAATAATTGAAGTATACATAATCCCATTACTACTCTGGAAATTAATTTCCAAGTTGATTTGTTTTGTAAAAATTTTCTTAATAATAACCAAACACCAACATAGAAAACTAAAATAATAAAATAAACTAAATAAAACCCATTCATGAACTAATCTCCTTTGTTTAAATTTTTATGGTGTAAAAAACCTTGCGTCACATCCATTAGGATCAACATTCTTCATTTCAATACGTTTTGTAAATGAAACAAACCCCAAAGTTGCTACTGATGCAATACGAAAATTCCCATTTGCAAAACCATAACCACCATCAGCCCAACCTACAGCAGATCCATCAGTAATTATTACAGCTGGATTAAAATTTTTATGGGCTGTCAAAGCTCCATTTGTAGATGTAACATAATCACCATTTTTATAATTGTAATACAAAGTTAGAGAAAATGAACTTACAGATAAACCAAAGATTGTCATTTTGAATGTAACTGTTTTATAAGTACCACCTATAATACGTGAATCAGGAGGAGCAACTACTGATGAATCTTCTCTAACAAGCTCAATACCTTGTCCCAATTCAACTTCTCCTGGAGCTTCTAGTTCATCTATTGCATTTACAGTGGTTGTAGTTACTTCAGGTTGATTTAAATAATTTAATGAATTAATAAAGTTTGTTTTTTCCTCATCTGTATAATTCATATATTGATTATAAGCTGCAGTCAAATCAGGATCTTCATAACCAGAAGAAATATTTTGCTGAATTTGCTCTTCTAAATATTCTTGATAAGAACCTGGTGTTTGAATTAATTCGTTATCACCACTATCAGCTTTCACAAATCCTGGTTTAACAAAAACAGTTATACTTAAAACAAACACCAGCAAAAAGGCTATAAACTTTTTCATTAAAATTCCCTCTTTCTTATTAAATATATAGATAATATAAAAATACTTAAAACATCCACCTCCTTTTTTATTACCAAATATATTTTTTGAAAATTATGTCATTTATTAAATTATCTATAAGTTTTAAATAGTAATCAATCGGGTTATTTATTCCCTCAATATATAGATAATTCGGGTGTTTTTGAGTTTTAAACGACAAAAAACAACATAGTTAATTAGGTAAAATTGGGTTAATTTTGTAAAAAAAGGAATTTTTAATTAAAAAAAGCCTACCAGCAATTGGTAGACTATAAAAAATGATGTAGTTTACATAAGTACGATTATAGGTAATTAAAAGGATCTTGCAGTTGTTATTAACCCTTATAGTAGACAGTCAAAAGAAAGGTTTGCACTGTCTACTATAAGGGTTAATAACATACATAGATCCCATTTTGTTTCTTTTTGAATATTCTATTCAATAATTACCCTATTACTTGACATAAACTCAGCATCAACAAAAGGTGTATTCTTATTTAGATTTTTGTAAGGACTTGGTAAGAATAAACTAACTAAAACATTTCTGCCTTCTTTTAATTGATTTTTTTGGATTGAGGAAGTGATTGATTTTTCTTCCCCTGATTTTAATTTATCATAAACATAAAGGTGTTTAGAGTCGATTTTGATTTGCTTCCAGTTCAAAAGAGTGACTACATAAAAATCAACTTCTTTGTCCCATTGATTTCCAAATACTAATTGGTAATCAAAACCACCTAAATTTTTACTTAAAATTGGTTTATATTTTTCCTTATTTTTTCCTATTAGTACACCTGATACTGTCCCTTGAACTTCAAAATCTTCATTTTTCGCCTGAAAAATTGGAGTATTGTTAGATGGAATTTTACTAATGTTTTTTAAAATATTTACTCTTACCGAATAAATTTGTGAATCATTAAATGCTTCTTCTATTGTTTCATACTTCTTATTAGGGTTCTTTATAATTAGGTAACTAAGGGAGTGAAAACCATCATCAATTCCTTTTTCAATATGAATAGGGGTTATGTTTCCTGACTTCGTATGAAAAATATAGGAATCCATTGATGTCCCATCTATTTTAAATTGAACCTGTTTTCCATTATCAAAAAGTAATAAGATAAATTCAAGATCTTCTGAGGTTTTATTCTCTAAAACTAGCGTCTTTTTGAAAAAGTCTTCTTTTAATGTAAAAGTTCTTTCTTTTTCAATAGTTTTATTTTCGCTATAAAAGGATAGACCGATACCTTCTGCTCCCTTAGACACTGGAAGCTCATGTCCCCTATAATCATCGTCGTGTTGTTTTATTTGAATCTGCTCCTTTTGGCAACCTGAGAATAAAAATAAAAAGATTAACAAAAATATATTGGCGGCTACATAGGCATGTACTTTCATAAATTTCTCCTATCTTAAAAATTTTAGAAGCATAATATAGCCTAGCTATATTATGCTTCTAATTTTTACCAGGCTGATTTAGCTACGGTTGTAGGGTACCAGCTTTGGTATCCAGTATGTTCAAAAGTATGATTGGACGTATCTTTCAATGTGCCATCTCCAATAACATTTGCTTTTGAAGCAGTTGCGACAGCAGTGGATGCATGTTGATTCGACACACTCTTTTGAGCCAAGACCGTTGATCCCATGGTTAAGGTAGTAAATACGCCAACTTTATCAATAGATTTATAACCACTTTTACTTTTACTAGTATAAGATTTAGAAGATCCTGTGCCATTGAATGTCATAGTAAAATTGAATTCATATGTTCGAGCTACCTTTGATGATGCCACCCAGAATGGAGCTCCTAGAGGTACTACTTGTAGCTCTTTTTCTACCTCGACTGATTCTATACCATCACTATCATATGTAACAGTCTCTTTTACTGTATCACCATATTCATCAGTGTAGTACGTTGAAGCATAAGCACTTTTTGTGCCCAATAGTAAGCTCAATGATACTAATGAAACTAGCACTCTCTTTTTTAGTACAACATTCTTCACCTGACACCTCTCCTTTTTCCATAAAATGGTAATACATATAAATAGTTACATTAATTCGTAAATTTAGCAAGGTAGGAAATTAGACATAAATTTTGTTGTTTCTACAAAAATCTTTCAAGTCTGAGGCTTAATAGTCAATTAGGAATATTAATCAAACGTTGTAAATCCGTATTTTCAGGACGCTACCCATCAAATGTTTAAATTTGATTACATTATTTATTTAAAATAGGAGTTTCATAACTAAAACTCTTATTTTGTTGTCTTTTTTCTCTTAGTTTAATAGCAATAATCATAGTATGACTATGATAGATTGTAATTCCGTTATATTTAATATTTATGAGAACTAAAAGAAACTTTAGATGTATATTATATTCAAATCTAGTTTACATAAAAAAGCTTATCGGCAATAAAAAAAGGACCTTCCAAGGAAGATTCTTTTTTTTGCTGCTTATATAACTATCGCAGTGATAGCTGAACATGAGCGTATTAAAAAGTCGATTTCTGCGATTGTTGGACATATAAGGCAAGGAAAATAGTAATAAAGAAACTAAGAATCAGAATTTTTGTAGTTTGTAAATCCTGGAATTGAACTTTCCAATTGATAACGGAAAAGAGTTTGTTTCGAAAAAATTTAGATGTCTAATCTAATTACTATTGGTATAAAATTTAAGATTCATTGGTGGCTTTCCCCAAAGTTTTGCACTTTTATAAGTAGCATCACTCGTAGAGCAACCTAAATTAACGCTTGAATACGCATCAGTACGACAAAAACCCCACCAAATATCTATAGCATAAGTTGTTAGAGTAGGGTCAACCCCTGAATCTTGTAAATAATAAGTGTCGGTAGTATACCCACTATAATTTGTTATTAATTGTGGTGTAACAACCTGTGATCCAAATGGAACCCTAGCATCAATTGTGGATTTTTTCATTGCAACAATACCATCAGTTGGAAGTTTATTAGAAGCTGTATACCTTTTTACACCTGGTGTAATATATTGGCTTGCTGTATAAGCAGTTACATTTTGAGCAGGTTCCGTAAAGTAACCAGGAACTGAATCTGTACTGGCAGATGCCAACGATGGTGTTAAACCAAAAATTAAACTTATGATAAAAAGTATGTTCAATTTCTTTCTCATGTAATTTCCTCTCCCACTTAAAAGTACTTTTATTTAATTTTTCTTCCATCTGATTTTATTAAAAATATATACTTAAATTAATGATTTTACTTTCAATTCATGTTTTCCCAATAAAAGTCTGGTACAGTTGCAATAAATAAATTATTATGGGTAAAATCTAAATCTGTAATAATTCCTTTTTTAAATTTATATATACTTTTTGTTATCCACTCATTATTATCACCTCCTAAATTAATTAAATAAATTGTTCCATTTTCAGAGATTCCAAATAAATTGTTTCTCTTTTTAATTAATATACTTATTTGATCATTGATTTCAAGTTTGTGCCAACTGTAATCTTTTAAATTATGAATCCATATTGATTGCTCTGATTGAACAACTAAATAATCATCACCAATTAGCCGTAGATTTGAGGGAGCACCTAATTTATGAGGTAAATTTAAATGAATCCATTTATCATGGTTTTTGAGAATTACTTTCCAATCATTTGTTAAAAGTATTAAAGTACCCTTATCAGAAATTTGAAGTGAAATGATAGAGAGAGATTTAGGCACACTATTTTTCTTCCAATTTTCACCATCATCGTTTGTTGTGTATATATAATTGTCAGATAAAACAGCAATGTTATTGTTCTGTGAATAATCCATTTTCTCAATTTTTGTCTTTAATGTTAAAATTCTCTTCTTTTTATTTCCAGATGAGTTAAGTCGTAAAATCTCTGATTCAGTTGCAACATATAATTCGTTATTGGAATTAATCCATGCATTGAGTATATTTTGATTAAAGTCAAGTTTATCCCATGTTTTTCCGGAATTTCCACTTAATTCTACGAAAGGTTGCACTGCAAAATTAAACACTCTTGGCTTTCGATCTCCCCATTTAACCAAATTTTTATTATTAGTTGAAATCCCCTTAATAGCCCTTCCTTTTTCATTTAAAAATAATTTAGGTGAACTGGAATTTAATGATATAGTATATAAACCTCCTCCGTGTGGCACTTTGTGCATTGCGTCTGTAACTTCCGCATTTTTAGGGTCGAAGCTAATTCGTGTAAATAATTTATTTCTATCAGTACCCAAAATGGTTATACTTGGTTTCCCTTCGATAAGATCAAGAGTATACTGGTAACCTGTAGCCCAATCCAATCCTTTCTGGAGACCATATTTTTTTTTTGCTATATTTAGTAGGTATGGACTATCAAACTTAATATCCTCCAATTTTATCGTTCCATTATTATCCCCTACATGCTCACGGCTAAAGGATATTTTCCCTTGAGAAATTCCTATAGATAATAATTTTTGATTTGATGCACTAAATTCCATATTCCAATTATACCGTTTCCCAGTTTCTCCCTTTGAACCTTCCAAATTTTCGTCGACACTTGTTATCCTCGTTAAAGAAGCATTTTTATTCCATGTTTTTGCTCTATTTAAGCCAAGATATATAGCCTCCTTAAGTGTTAATTCTTTGTTATTACTCTCGTTATGCACGGTTTTTTTTTCACTATTTATCTCTATGTAAAAGAAACTGAACACTATTAAAATGGTAACTAAAAAATAAATTAGAATTTTTCCACTTTTCATTTTTGATTAATCTCCATTCTGAATTTGTTAAAAACTGGTATTTAGTTTCATTATTTACAATGTTAATACTCCTGTCCATAAGTTAAATTGCTGAATTTTATCTTCTTTTGTAGAATATGGGGTAGCTTCAGTATTCCTCACTGTACCCCTCTTTAAAATAGAATTTTTTTCACTATCCTGAACACCAAACGAACGAAAATCACTTTTTTTCTAATGAATATCACATTCATTTCTAGTTTACATAAATAAACTTATGGGCAATAAAAAAGGAACTTCATTTGGAGTTCCTTTTTTAACGCAATAACCATTTAATAATTTAATAGAGAGATAGTTCACTTACATAATATCTAAAAAATTACTTTTTTGTAAAAATATTCCAAAAAAGGAGGTAAAACGATTAGAATTGTTTAATAAATAACATTAGGAATTTATTAAACAACCAAAATTATTCAGAGGAAGGAGAGCTATTATTAATTTTTTTAAAAAGATATTTATACTCTTAGCAGTGTTGTTAATTCTAGTTAGTTGTAATAAAAATACTAATACGGTTAAACAAATGAAAGTACATAAAGATACCTCAAATGCAAGTTTTATGGGAATGAGATTTGAAGATGAATCAATGTCAGCAAGTTCCAAATCTATTTTCAACATAAAGGCAAATGAACAATTCACTCCCACCTTGGAAATATTAAATAGTTTTGATACAAAACAAAAATATAGAATTCTATTTCTTTTTGATTACCAACAGCCTGTAGTTTTTTCAGTTGATGGAAAAGAACATACATATATCGATTTAAATATCAATTCGAATTCTAAAGAAAAAATTGATATTATTTTTCCTAAACTTAGCATTGGTCAACATGATATGACTACTATAATGATTCGAGATCCTGATAGGGTATTAAAGAAACCAAATTTTAAAATGGGTGCACTGAATGCGGTTGTTACTAAAAAAAATATTATTGTGTCAACTAATAAAATTAATCCTCCCCAATTTATTAATGTAGAACCTGAGCCTAATACAGCTAACTACGGCAACAATATTATCCTTAATAATGGACCCTCTATAGATTTAAAAAAACCTTTAAGCTTAATAAATAATAAAGTTACCGACAATATTTGGGGAAGTTTTGAAAAAGAAATAGAAACTAGCAAATATGCCGTAATTACATTGAATTTTGACCAAATCAAATCAGTTACAAAATTTATTTCAACGAATTCTTCAAAAGGAGTTATTAAACTTCCAATTGAAGTACCAAAAGGTAATCAAGTTCCATCAAAATTTGTTGTAATAGGTATTAAAAATCCATTTACCACAGATAATAGGCCACCACTATTATCAAATATTATTTCAATTGTTGATAATTAAAGATTAATATAATAGGGAGGAATTTATTATGATTAAAAAAGTTAAGCCATTACTTCTTGCTGGGGTATTAGTTTTTAGTTTTGCATCTTCAACTTTTGCAGCATCTTATTCACCGAAATGGCAACTTAGACCAGATACTATTGGGGATACAGGGGCAGCACAGGTTGACTTGCCAGGAACTGATAGTGCAGTTACTGTAATTGTGTGGCAACAAGGAATTAATGCAGGGAAAAAAGCGTATACTTATTGGCAAATTAGACATAAAAGTACTGGGTTAATCGAGGGGGCTAAACCTCTTGACGGGGATTACGATGGTTCATTTGTTTTTAGTGGATTAGATCATCCAGGTGGTATATACATAGTAGAATGGGAATCTTTTACAAGTAATGATACTGAAGGATATTATCAATTAGCTACTAATTCTAGTGGAGCTTCTTTTGCTAGAATAGAATAATAATTAAATATTAGTAATTTACTCCCCATACTATTGTTTACTAAAGAATAATTATGGGGAGTTTTTATATATTTAATATTTATACGGATTCAGCTATTTTAACTAATGTAGATAGAGCATTATCTAATAATTTTTCTTGAATACTTAATGTATAGTTCCATCCGTTTTTATCAAAATTAAAAACAATTAATTTTTTTTGCCCTTCTCTAATGGTATAATAATCGGCTTGTTTTCCATCTTTTAAATTTATTTTGGAACTTAATGGAAGTTTTATTTTATTTTTTAAAGGGCGAACATTAATTATGTAATTGAAATGTTTACCATCATTTAGGTATTCAACCTCGAGTCCATCATTAATATTATTATTTCCAATAAACCTTCCAAAAGAATGTGTAAAAGTTAATGGTGGTAATTTTTGAGGTAAATTTAATTTGGTTTTAAAATAAGATTCAGCTTCTTTTTTGGCATCTGAAACAGATTTATATCCTAAGTTATAGTAACTTTTTTCTAAGCTCTTTTGTTGAACTGCTTGGACTGACTGCCAACTACTGAACCAGAGGCTAAATCCAAATAATAAAATAATTAGTTTCTTTTTAATCAAATCTATTACTCCTTTTTAGTTTTTTTTAGTATCTCCCATTTCAATTATTAAATACGGCTTCAAAACAAATCTGAAGAATAGTGCATAAAACCTAGTGATGTTTTTATTAAAGCTTCTTTTTTTTATAACTTTGACAAATAAAGTTTATATATCGTATACAAATCTAGTTACATAATGGTTTTTATCGAAAAAAAGGATCCTCAACATGAGGAAATCCTATTTTTGTTGCTTAAAGTGTACTTTTATAAAAAATTTAGAAGTGACAGTAGATAGAAATTTTTTAGAATTTCGAATAGACGATCTATATTAATTCTTCAAACTTTTCTTACTCGATATTTTGGACATTTTTTAGAATTAGCGCTATAAGGATGTACATCTTGAACATAACCAAGAGTCCTACAGAAAAAGACCCCAAGAGACAAAAGCTAACGTTTTTCTAATAAATACTTAAAAATAGAGTCCAATTACTATGTTTAAAGGGACTTCTAGTTTACTAAGTACGCTTATCGGCAACAAAAAAAGGATTTTATATGGAAATCCTTTTTTTTGTATAGAATTAATTCTATTAATGAGTATTCCATGTGCCATTAGAATCCGATTTTGTATAGAAGAACGTGATGAAACAAAAGATGATAACTTCTTTTAGTTAAAATATTGTGGGGATTATCCGCCATAGGTTATCTATTCCTTTCTTGAAAAAAGGAGAACAGCATAGAGTTGTCATATATATTTTAAATAAGAATATGAATTTTATATGTTTTTATTTTGGATGAGGAGGTATGCTATGCGTTTTAAAATCATTAGTTTTTTTGTTTTATTCTCATTAATTCTCTCTACATCAGGAATTGTTGCTGATGCACAGTCCAAAACGGAAATTTCAACAAATATAGTTCAACCAATGGATCCTACTTTTCCATCTTGTAATAGGTCATGGGTAAACGACCCATTGGGTATATTACAATGGAATTCCCAAGTTTCTCCGACAACATATACTTTCCAATGGGAGTTTGAGCTCACTCCACAAGGTGTATCAACAATAGGTAATCCTGCAACAGTAACTATGACAAAAGCTTTAGTAACAAAGACAAGTGGTACTACTAGGACACTATATCCACTATCCCTTTACTCACCACACACTCAGGCTTATCCGTATACATTTCATGGTAGTATAACAAGCTATTCATATGTAGGTTCATCAACTACAGCAAAACTTCAATCAGGTGACGTAATTGATTTATGGTTTGATATTGATGGTGAATTTTCTACGGGTCATCTTTTTAATGAATGTAAGGTACCTTAAAAACTATTCTTTTTGGAGGTAAATGATGAAACAAGCTAATGAAGATAACATAATTCGTTGGCATGAAGATGGAATGAAATTTGAGACAATTAGAGAATCACATGAATGGGCATATAGTGTAGTTTTCAATGAAATTGGTAATTTGTATGATGGGTATATTACAAATGATGAAAAAATTGCTTATTCGCTAGTTTATGAATTAATTAGGGTAAATACATTACATGGTGAGAGATTTCAAATATTTTCAGATTATGGAAAAGTAAAAAATAAATTTGTATATAAAGTTTGGGTAAAAACAATTAAATAATGGAGAAATCAACTCATTTCACATGAATATTACATACAAATCTAGTTTACATAATGGACCTTATCGGCAATAAAAAGGATCTTCACAGGAAGGTCCTTTTGTTGTTTCACCATTTACAATTACAAGTAAAAAAACTCACTTATAATAAAAAATTACTTTACTTGAAGAAATGCTGTATATAATTTTAAAAGAAAATTAATACTACTAAAAAATTCCTTAGGAGAATAAAGAACTTCATGTATAAACATCTACTAAAAATCCCATTTTTTTTGATAATAATAGTATTATTTTTCATTCAATTAAACAAAACATATAATAACGAGATTAAAACAAACACAACTCCAACCCCGGTTACTACTGAAGTGAAAAATGTTGGAAACCTACCAGAAGCTAAGACTAAATTAATTGCTACGGAAATAAAGGGCAATTTAGGTGCTTATTATACAGAATATTTAACTAATTTTTATATTACAATAGATGGCAAGACACAAAATTTTCCCTATTGGGTAAATGTAAGTAACAAAACTTGGTATCCATTTATTTACTTTGATAACATAAATCAAGATAAAAAAAATGAAATAATTATTATATTAACCACAGGACAAGGATCTGAACTATTAGAACAAGAAGCTCATGTGTTTAATAAAGTTAAAACTAACATTGGAGAATTATACGAAGAACGACTTGTTGAAAATCCAATGTCCATTATTAATAAAAATGTAAAAACTAAATTAACAAAATCTGATGCAATAATTAAAATTGGTAACAAAATTACTAAAATCAACATTAAAAAGTTTGGGATTGAACCGACTCATATATTTCCTGATGTTTCTTTAGGAAATATCTTACGTTTTAAAGTTATTAATAATAAATTAAAAGCAGTTGTTGGAGCAACGATATCACCTTCTGGTGGGTATATAGGTAACATTTATATTACCTATACATTTAAAGATAATATGTATCAAGCAGATGATATTAAGTTTGTTGAAGAAAGTTTTCAATAATATTAATTAAAAAGTATCTTACCAAAGGTAAGATACTTTTTAATTAATATCCAGATACTCGAAAAAATGTATGCCCTCCAACAATATATTTTTCAACAACTGTTTGGTAATATGATATATTAGGGAATTTATATGTATCTTTACCTTGAGAATCTTTAATCACACGACTACTATATACACTGTTTGTATTGAACCATAATGTTTTACCGACTGGGTTTGGTTCGGTTCCATAAATATTTGCTGCTTGTAGGGCTGCTCTCCATTCTGCACCTTGTGCACCATCAGTATAAGGACATCTTGCGTCCACTGTTGTCATACCAACAAAACCACCTGGTGTTTTTAATATTACTCCCTTAACTGAACTACCACCAAATTCAGTCAAATTTTTAAGCACTCTATTATGGACTACACGAGCAACGCCATATAAACCTTGAGTTGTTTCTCCTCTAGCCTCAGAATAGATTAAACGCGCTAATAGGTCGAGATTACTTAACCCATCAAATTCTGTGAGACCAGTTTTATCTGCAACACAAGCTCCTTCACCAGCTGCAGATACAGTTGCATCTGTTTTAAATAAAGAGAATAATAATACTAAAACTAAAAATGCATTTAAGGCTATTTTTTTCATTTCGTTTCCTCCTTATTTTATCTTTTTTATTAATTAGACAAAAAATAAAGAAAAACCTTTTGAATATACTTAATTTTTAAAATTATTGTAATTTTTAGTTCGTTTATTACGAATATAATTAGTTTTTATCGAATTTTGGTTTTAATTATATTTTCAACTACATTTCATGTAATATTTTCTCTTAGGCACAATCTAAAAGACATTTTCATATTGAATTTCTTTGCCTGTTTTCGAGAAAAAAGTTCTATTAAACTGATATCTCTAGCGTTAATTAAACAAGATCCACTTCGTTTTCCCGTGAATATCGTATGCAAAACTAGTTTACATAAAGATTCTTAACGGAAGTTGACAAAAAGCCAATCCCTTGTGCAGCAAGGGATTGGCTTTTTTGTGTTTTCTTACGATATACATTTTTTTATACATCGTTGATATTTATGGGCTGTAGGAGAATCTACCTTTATTTGATTCTCTGATTTTTGTATAAAATCCTGCATATTGTTTTACTTGGAATTTATTCACAGAAATACAATGGACTTTACGTCCCCATTCCTGGTCAATTTGGTTGATTTACGGTAACGAATTCGAAAAAATTGTAAACAGGTTACGTCGATGTCCTTTATCTTGATCAATAGACCAATCCATTAAATCCGTATATTGATGTATGTACTCTTCATTGCACCAAACCAGGTTTTCATTGTTTGGCATACGGAAGAACCCTAAATGATTTCAACATGAATCAATGCCTGGTAAAATTTCAGCAAGTGCTAGTCGAATATTTTCAGAGATTCGTTTTGCAGATTTTAATCCAATGAAATTATGTGTCTTAAAAAATGATCTCAGGTAATGAACACTTATCTATTTAACCAATAAACTACTAGTCTTCTATAAAACTTTATATATAAGTGATTTTTTAAGGCTTAGTGGAAGTGATGTAAATCTTCAGTAAAGAAACTTTAAAAAGGACAAAAATATTAACACAACTATCTGCTTTTAATTGTAGTTCTTTTTTTAATAAGCAAAATCTTCAGTTATTTTTGATTTGTATGTTGTTTGTTAATTATGACTTTGTTCAACAGAGAAAAAAATTGTTAAAAAGTAAAAAATAGCCCAATCTAGGAAAAACTAGATGAGCCTTTTTATTTTACTCATATTAAAAAAAATTCGTGATAAGAGTCTCACCTTTTTAATTTGTGTTTATTAATTAGAAATATCATCTTCACTTTAGAATACTATTTTATTATGACTGTTTTTAATATAATTTTGGAGTGAATTAATTGTCAAAAATAAATGAATCAAACATTCTAATCGAGCCTTGGAACGAAGCAGATCTTAATTTACTTCTGTCATCAAATACGAATAGTATGATGAAATATCTTGGAGGATTAGAAAGCTTGAATCAAATTATGAGTCGGCACAAGCATTATCTTGAAATGAGTAGAATCGGTTCAGGACAAATGTTTGTAATCATTTTGCTTCCGTACAGATCAAAAATAGGAACTGTTGGCTATTGGGATCGGATATGGGATGGTAAACTCGTTTATGAAATTGGTTGGAGCATTTTACCACAATTTCAACGAAAAGGGATTGCAACAATTGCAGTAAAAAAAACTATTAAGAAGGCCCAAAAAGAATCAAAGCATAAATACATTCACGCTTTTCCTTCCACTAATAACATTCCATCTAATAAAATATGTGAAAAATTAAATTTCAAGTTTATTAAAAAATGTAATTTTGAATATCCAATTGGTAATTTTATGGTATGTAATAATTGGCAACTAAGTACAAGGAAGAAAAAATGAAGTTAAGTCTAAAAAATGGCTTAACTTTTTTTTTTAGCTTCATTTTCAATCCGACTACTTAATTCAGTCTAAAATTCTAGTTTTCTCACAAACTTTTAAATATAATAAATAGATGATTTTTTTATGTAAAAAAAAGCCGATTCCAATATATATTGGCTCAGCTTTATGTATATTTTATTCAAAATAAAATAATGAATCGTGAGAAGTATTTGTCTGATAGTAATTTACTAAATCTTCTACAGAGATTCCTCTAATTTCAGCAATATCATTAAAACTCATATCATAGTGATATGACAGTTCATGTAAAGATAATGCTGGATTATTCGCTAATAATTCATAATCAGGTAAATTGTCAAATTGTTGTGACATACTCTTCACTTCCTTTTACAGTTTCTTATTATCCTTTCCTAAAATTTACAAATTTAGTCAGGATTCGTAAAAAAGAATTGAATTGTACATAAAATTGATTAGTTAGGTGGTTCTATATTTCAAACTATATTACACGCTATTTTATTATCTTTTGGATTAATTCTTCCTTTAGGGGTACAGAATGTCTTTATTTTTCAACAAGGTGCAACCCAGAAGAGATTTATTAATGCACTTTCTGCTGTAATAACTGCATCGATTTGCGATACTTTATTAATTACTTTATCTGTTACAGGGGTTTCAGTGCTAATTTTAACTTCACCTTATTTAAAAATTACCCTTTTAAGCTTTGGCGTACTGTTTTTAACTTATATGGGCTGGCAAACATGGAAAGCTAAATCTTCAAATGTAATTACCAGAAATGAACATTTTGCAGTAAAAAAACAAATACTGTTTGCTGCATCAGTTTCACTTCTAAATCCTCATGCAATTTTAGATACTATAGGAATAATTGGAACAAATTCACTTCAATATGACGGAATTGAAAAAATTGCTTTCTCGGTAACTTGTATTGCAGTTTCGTGGATCTGGTTTTTGTCACTTGCAATAGCCGGCAGAACGGTTGGAAAACTTGATCAATCAGGCAAATTTATGCTGATTATTAATAAAATATCGGCCATTATAATTTGGTGTATTGCGATTTACCTAATTAAAAGCATATTAGCTGGATAGAAAAATGCAGGCTAAAGGAGATATCCTGAATCCTGCATTTTAATTTTTTCTATATAATTAGAAAAAGTGTAAAGAGGACAATGTTAGAAAAGCTTCTATTAACCTTAATAATTTCTCTTTTTCTTCATTGTTTAGCATTGAATTAGCTTTACGTATGAGGTTCATACCTTCTATCCAATCATTTTCATCCATTGGTACATATCCAGCTAATTGAAACAACTGAATAAAAGGAACACCGAGTGGTTCTGCCAACTTTCGTATAATTTCTGTTGATGGAATACCTCTTTTACCATTTTCAATTTGTGAAATATATGAATGGGATACATTTGCTTTTTTTGCAAGGCATTTTATTGATAGATTTTTTTGTATTCGTGTCTGTCTAATAAATTCAGCAAATATCTTTGAACGATCATCAATAATTTTATCCGTATAGACCACATCAATTTTCAGATTACCTTCCATTTCTTTCTTTCCAAGGTTGAATACTTCTTCTGAAATGTTTCGTAAAGGAGTTTTCAATCTTTCAGGTGCATTAATAATATAAGCACACCAAATTAATTCTTCAGCATTTCCACCAGTCACTTTTGCAATCGCTCTAGTTAATTTTTCTTCAGGTGGAGTCAATTTCGCATTTTGTAATTTGCTTAAATAGCTCTTGTCTTTTGAAAACCCCAACTTATTTAATTCTTTGGCTATATCAGTCAAACTTAAATTTGAATTTTTAATATATTGCCTTAATAATTTGTAGTACATACTCACACCTTTTTCTTATTTTGCTCTATTTTTATTTTTATGTGTACGACATGTACTTTGACACAGGTAGAAATTGGGTTTTTTTGGAAATTTTTATTTTCGTGATAAAATGCTTATTATTTCAGTTTTCAAATAGGTAAAAATGAACTAAACCCACTCTTTTAGCTGAGTGGGTTCCTTAAAACTTATCTATTTTTTACGCTTCTTGCCCATTTTCCCTAAATTACTTCGGATACTCTATTTTGGAGAATCTCAATTAATTCTTCGTCCATAAACTGATAGTCATCAGCTGTATCTAGAATGATAATCTTTTTTTCATAAAGTAAATCACCGAATTTATCGCGAATTCTTCTTAAATGTTTTTTCTCCATTACAAAGATAATATCTGCCCAACCAATATGTCCCTCTGTCACTTTAATTCTAGCACCAGTTTCTGTCCCTGCTGATCTCGCCTGGTAGCCATTATATAAGTGAAAAATTTTTTCTGCTGTAGGACTTCTCCATTGATTTTTACTACAAATGAATAATAATTTAATTGTTTTTCACACCTTAGTATTAATTGTTTTTCACTAAATAAATATGAGCCAAGTGATGTTCACTATGCCAAGCGTATAAAGCTATGATGAAATCTATACTAATATTGATTTTAAGCTCAGGATGATAACAAGTTCGATTAAACTCTTCCTCTGTTAGTGATTCAAGCAAAACTACGTATCGTTCGTGAATACCTTCGATTATTTTTAAAGAACTATGAAAATCAAAATTCGAATCACTTAATGTAATCCATGCATTTTCATCATAGGCTTTGATTGTAGGATTTTCTTCAGTTAAAGCTAATTTAACTCTAATAAGACTATTCATATGGCTATCAGCAACATGATGAATAACTTGCTTTGGTGTCCAACCACCCTCACGATAAGGTGTGATTAATTGTTCATCAGTAAGTGACGTGATTGCCTCTTTATATTTAATCGGTGCATCTTTTAGTACTTTAATAAATTCTTTACGTTGTTGATGAGTGAAGCTTGATGGTATGTTAAATCTGCCAATCGGATACTTTAAATTTTCCATTTCAAATCCCCCATTTATTAACTATTATAAAAAAACAACAAAGCCTTTCAAAAGACTTTGTTGTTAAATTACGAATTAAAGTGTATTAAATGTTTCAGTTAATACTGGAACGATTTGTTTTTTACGAGATACAACACCTTTTAATAAAGCAGTGTTGTTTTCTAAAGTTACATTGTATGCTTTTTCAACTGCATTAGTAGCATTTCCTTTTGCAACAGCGATTGAATCATTCGTTAAAATATCAGTTACAACGAATAAGAATAAGTCTAATCCTTTATTAGCAACGATGCCTTCAAGTACATTTTCTAATTCAGCTTGACGAGAAAGTACTTCATTTGTATCAACTGAGTTAACTTGTGCGATTTCTACTTTATAGTTACCCATTTGGAATTCTTTAGCATCAAGTGAAACTAAAGACTCAATCGATTTATCAGCTAGATTTGCACCTGCTTTTAACATTTCTAGACCATATTCTTCTGCATTTACACCTGCTTTTTCTGCAAGTTCTTTTGCAGCAGCAACATCTTGATCAGTACAAGTTGGAGATTTAAATAATAATGTATCAGAAATAATTGCTGAAAGCATTAGACCAGCAACTTCTTTCTTAATCTCGATATTATTTTCTTTATACAATTTGTTTAAAATTGTAGCTGTACATCCAACTGGCTCACAACGATAGTATAAAGGATCGCTAGTTTCAAAATTAGCAATACGGTGATGATCAATAACTTCAAGTACACGAACTTGTTCGATATCATCAGCACTTTGTTGACGCTCATTATGGTCAACTAAAATTACATTATTTGTTTCAGATGCAACTTTTTCTACTAAACGTGGTGCTTCAGATTTAAACGTATCAAGTGCAAATTGTGTTTCTGCACTAACTTCACCTAAACGAATTGCTTCAGCATTTTCACCTAATGCCTTTTTTAATTCTGCATATGCAATTGCAGAGCAAATTGTATCTGTATCTGGGTTCTTGTGACCAAAAACTAGTACTTTTTCCATCTAAAATTCTCCTAACTATATCTTGTTTTTCATTTTTTTATGTATTTTAATGCCAGGAATTGGCTTTAATATAAAACGCTTCAATAATAATACCATATCAAAATAAAAAAAAATAGCCAAAATGGCTATTCTTTACAGTTTGAAGACAATGTCAAAAAAACATGCCAATCAGACTAATTGAAAACGCTTAATTTTCAGGTCACTAAGCCTACTCATCCTATAGAAACAAAACAAGTCTAATTAATCTTCAGCATTTTTGTATGACATAGTTTCTGTAATCGGTTCACTTTTTGGTAACCAATCGATTGGAATATCATCTGCAGTATTAAGATCTTCAAGTAATAATTCGTCAAAATTATTTTGATTTGAATCAGTTGATTTGTTCTTTTTTGATTTGCCCATCTTTTATACCTCACTTAGTCCTTAATGATTTGGATATAGTTTGTGTAAAAGATGGCTTGGTTAATACTTATTTTATGTTTTTTATAATAATTTCAGGTATGGATATATTTTTACGTGGTTTTATATTTTCAATAATGATTTCAGCGATATCTTCTGGATTCATCATTTTTGAAGTTTTATCTTCATCAAAAATACCTGCCCAAAAGTCTGTATTCATTCCACCCATATATGCTGCAAACACCGAAATTGGCGTTCCTGTTAATTCAACAACCAAACTTTCGGTAAAGCCTTTAACTCCAAACTTACTTGCGCAATAAACTGATTCTGTTGCTTTTCCAATTAGACCTGCGGTAGAAACAATATTGACGATCGTTCCACTATTTTGTTTTTTCATTTGTTTTAAAACTTCTTGAGAACAGAAAATGGTTCCCTTTAGGTTAATATCGATCATTTTATGTACTGCTTCTTCATTTAATTCTTCTGCAAGATCAAAAATTCCAACACCTGCATTATTAAATAATAAATCAACTTTTCCATATGTTTGAATAATTGTATCGAAGACTCTTTTTACATCTTCATTTTCTGAAACATCAACAGTATGTATTGAATAATTGTTAGGTAATTGTTTACCAATTTCTCTAAGTTTATTTTCATTTCTTCCTAACAAACAAATGTGAGCTCCATTTTCAGAATACTTTTTTGCTAATGACGCTCCTAATCCACTTCCTGCGCCTGTGATTATAACAACTTGATTTCCCAATCTAAGACCAACTTTCTTTATCAATATTTATTCGAATAATTTCATTATAGCTATTAAACCAAAACATGATACAATTGTAAAAGTGTTTGTTTAGGAGGTCGATAAATTGAATACTACTAAAACGGATAAAATTTCACACTTTTTTAAACTACTACTTCCGATTTTAATCACTCAAGTGACATTATTTTCGATGTCATTTTTTGATACTATCATGTCTGGTAATAGTAGTCCAGGGGATTTAGCAGGGGTTGCGATAGGTGTTAGTATCTGGACTCCAATCAGTACGGGGTTAACTGGCATTTTAGTCGCAATTACGACAATGGTTGCCAATTTAAATGGTGCAAAAAAGGATGAAAAAATAGCCCCACTTGTTATGCAGGCAATTTATTTGGCTGGGATTATTGCAATTGTCATTATTATTATTGGTATATTTTCAATTCATCCTATCTTGAATCATATGAATCTTGATCCGAAAGTTCATCGTGTTGCTCTTCATTTCTTATTCGCATTATCATTTGGAATTTTACCTTTATTTCTATATACAGTCATTCGTCAGTTTATTGATGGTTTAGGTAAAACAAGAACTACTATGGTTATTACGGTTGTTTCAGTACCAGTTAACGTAATATTGAACTATTTCCTTATATTCGGT
This sequence comes from Gottfriedia sp. NPDC057991, assembly GCF_042886615.1. Taxonomy (NCBI): domain Bacteria; kingdom Bacillati; phylum Bacillota; class Bacilli; order Caryophanales; family Bacillaceae; genus Gottfriedia; species Gottfriedia sp. NPDC057991. The sequence goes on along the minus strand of NZ_JBHVQN010000008.1, from coordinate 124,599 downwards.
AAAGCTGGCCTTCCACGTTTAGGTGGCGTAGGTTCTGGTGTAGCGTCTGCAATAACTTATTGGATTATTTTTGGAATTGCTTTTTACATTATTAAAACTAAAAAGCCATTTAGCACATTCAATCTATTTAAAAAACTTCCTCCAATTTCATTTGCAACTTGGAAAAGTATTTTAAAATTAGGAGTTCCAATTGGTCTTAGTATCTTTTTTGAAGTAAGTGTATTCTCGGTCGTAACATTACTATTAAGTGAGTTTGATACCGAAACGATTGCTGCACATACAGTGGCAATGAATTTTGCGAGTCTTCTTTATATGGTCCCATTAAGTATTTCGATGGCCTTAACAATTGCTGTCGGCTATGAAGTTGGTGCAAAAGAGTTTCAAAATGCAAAAGAATATAGCAAAATTGGCTTAGTAATGGCAGTTTCAATTGCTTCATTTTTTGGGATCATTATCTATTTATTCCGATATGATGTAGCTGGATGGTATACAAATGATCCATCTGTACAAATTTTGGCAGGCGGATTCTTAATCTTTGCAGTCATGTTCCAACTATTTGATGCAATCGCAGCTCCAATCCAAGGTGCATTAAGAGGTTATAAAGATGTGAATGCCACGTTAATTATGATGATTTTAGCTTATTGGGTAATAGCATTACCAGTCGGGTACGCACTCTCTAATACGAATCTTGGTGCAAAAGGATATTGGGTTGGATTAATCGTCGGTTTAGGTGTGTCTGCACTAACATTATCGTTCCGATTAGTGCAACTACAAATAAAAAAACTAAAGTTATCTGAAGCATAATCAAAAAAAGGATGGGAAGCACAATTGCTCACCCATCCTTTTTTGTATCCTAATCATCTTGTATTGTTATATTTGGATGATCATCATCAAATTGATCAAGTAATTTGCTAGGGATATGTTTTGGGATTACATCGGGTGGAAGTTCACCATCCATACCTAAATAGTAATGTCGAATAGGCTTGAGTTCGTCACTTAATTCATAAACTAAAGGAATACTTGTTGGAATATTAAGCGAAGCAATTCCGTCAACTGAGACTTGATCTAAATATTGCACGATCCCCCTCAACGTATTTCCATGTGCAGATATAATAACCTTTTTGCCTGCTTTCAAAGCTGGTGCAATATCTTCATCCCAATATTTTAATACTCTTTTTTCTGTATCCTCCAAATTTTCAGTAAGCGGAAATTCATCTTTTAATAAGGTTTGATAACGAGGTTCATTTATTTCATATCTTGGATCATCCGGTTTTAGAGCAGGTGGTCTAACATTCATAGATCTTCTCCAAATATTAACCTGTTCTTCTCCATATTTTTGGGCTGTTTCGGATTTATTCAGCCCCTGAAGTGAACCGTAATGTCGTTCATTTAATCTCCATGTCTTATAGACAGGAATCCACATCATATCAATTTCATTTAAAATAATCCATAATGTACGGATAGCTCTTTTAAGTACTGATGTATAGGCAACATCAAATGTAAATCCGTTTTTCCTTAAAATGATACCAGCTTCTCTTGCCTCGGAAAGACCGCTCTTCGTTAAATCAACATCTGTCCAGCCTGTGAACCGATTTTCGACATTCCATATACTTTGCCCGTGTCTGATTAATACAAGTTTAATCATATTGCTCTCCTTTAAAAACAATTAAATATGATATAGTTTGCTGAAATGTTCATTATTTGATTCACAATTGATTAGTAGTGCAAAATCTTATGTATTTAAAATTCTCAATTAAAAACTGTCATACTTCATCTGGTTTGCTTTTTTCATTTTTACTATTTGTTTATTCGATTTATTTTTAAAGAACTAAGTTCGATTGGGATATAAATTTTATTTTTAAGTACCATGTTCCCCATTGCGTCATATAGATTCTCAACTAGTAAAACGAAAAAATTATTAGTTGAAAGTAATTCATAGTTTGATGAGGGAAGGACTGATTCTGTATATTTTATTTCGATTGTTGATGAATGTATTAATTTATATATATCTTCTTCAAGTATTTTTAGTAAACTCTGCTGATCGCCTAGGTTTATTTGAAATTGGGAAGCTGTTTCACTTGGGAACATAGTATAAGCGTGGGCGACAATTTTATTTTTAGATTTGTACCATCTATTAAACCTGACCATTACTGCAGAATCTTGATTAAAAATCTTTTTAACATATTCATAATCATCTGAAAAACTAACTTCTAAATAAGCATCTACATCATCAATTGTTTCTGTACAGCATTTAAAAACTGAGTTATCAATTTTTTCTAAGCCAACACTTCTTACATTCACATTTTGTTTTATAAAATTACCTTGTCCATGGATTGTTTCAATATAACCGTCCTCTTTTAGTAAACTCAACCCTTGTCTTAAGGTCATTCTGCTAACATTCATCATCTTAGAAAGTTCTGGTTCAGAAGGAAGCTTACTTCCAATCGGATAGACTCCCTCATTAATTAGTTTAAATAATTTTTCATAAACCTCTACATATAGAGGTAATTTTTTTTTATTTTCAACGGACATAACAACACTCCTTATAAATATTATATCTAGTTATGAATTATTCGCAAACTTGTCTGATTAAGTGGAAATGGTAAACACGATCATTATTCATTTAAATAACGTTCCCGAAAATCGATAAGTATAAAATATTGTGTGAGTTTAAGTTACTATTGCTTTATCTATTTTATTGAAATATAATTTACTTGCAGAGAAATAGACAACTATGTATACAACTATACTTCGTGGTATTGATTCATCCTTTTTTGAACTAATTGTTTTGTTTTATTTTGTAAACGGAAACATATTAGGAAAGAATGATAATCTAAAGTTAAATTTCCGTGTGAAATAAGTAAGAATATTAGTTGTATTGGATTTAGTTAAGAAAATTAAAAGAATAGAAATGGAGAGAAAATAATATGACAACGCCACATAACACAGCTAAAAAATCAGGAGAAATTGCAAAAACAGTTTTAATGCCTGGGGATCCACTACGTGCAAAATATATTGCAGAAACTTATCTAGAAAACCCAGTGCAATTTAATACTGTACGTAATATGTTTGGCTATACAGGAACATATAAAGGAAAACAAGTATCAGTAATGGGATCTGGTATGGGCATGCCAAGTATAGGAATTTATTCATACGAATTATATAAATTTTATGATGTAGAAAATATTATCCGAGTTGGTAGTGCAGGAGCTTATACAGATAAACTAAACATTCACGATATTGTACTAGTAGATAGTGCTTGGAGTCAATCTACATTTGCAAAGACACAAGCAGGTGTTGAAGGTGACATTCAGTATCCATGTGAATCACTAACAAACAAAATTGAAGAAACTGCAAATCAGATCAATACTCCTATCGTTAAAGGAAGAATACATTCTAGTGATGTCTTTTATTATGAAAGTTCAGTTCCAAATTTTGTTGATTTTTATAAAGAGCATAATTGTATTTGTACAGAAATGGAAAGTTATGCACTTTTCCATAATGCGAAAGTCTTAGGAAAGAAAGCAGCTTGTTTACTTACTATTTCAGATTCTTTAGTTACTCATGAAGAAATTAGTGCTGAAGCTAGACAAACTTCATTCGATAAAATGATGAAACTTGCATTAGAAGCTTGTTTGTAAAATAAAATTGATTTAAAATAGCGCCACCCTTTTCTCAAATTATTAAATATTAATGTAGAACAAAAAGTCGATCTCCTGATAGGAAAATCGACTTTTTTCTGTAACTAAAGAACTCAAGATTTTAATAATATTTATGTTTGAATGCTTATGTCCATATTCACTATAGGTTAGTATTTTTAAAGTGCAAGGAATTTAAGGGATTTCTAAATCCTTCTTTATTTAATTGCTTTACTCACTTTTAATTTTTTTCCTTTAATCGTCGCATTATCCATGGCTTGTAATACTAGTGATCCTTTTCCATTCAGAATATCAACATATGACATCTGATCATGAATAGATATAATACCGATATCATCAACAGTGACTCCAGGGATTTTTGCGATTGTTCCAACAAAATCAACAGCACGAATTTTCTTCTTTTTTCCGCCGCTAAAATGGAGTTTCATAATATCTTGATTAATTCGAGCTGTTTTATTATTTCTTACTACTCGCTTGCTGTTAAGTTTTTCTTCGAATATTGCTTTTCGACTAACCACCTCTTGATGACTAGGAGCTTCAATAGTCGCTATCTCAAAGCCGATGTAATTTTCAATTGCTTTAACGAACTTACCTTCAAACTGTGTCGAAAACGTAATTGCTTTTCCTTTATTTCCGGCACGGCCAGTTCTCCCAGTACGGTGCACATAGCTCTCTTTTTCCATAGGTACATCATAGTTGATGACTAACGTTACATTATCAATATCAATACCTCTAGCAGCTACATCGGTTGCTACTAGATAGCGGAAGTTCCCTATTTTAAATCCATCCATTATAGCAAACCGGTCTTCTTGTTCCAGTCCTCCATGTAGTCTTTCACAAGAATAATTAGCTTTTTCCAGTTCACTATACACAGCATCAACGTGTTCTTTAGTCCGGCAGAAAATTAGGCAACTGTCTGGGTTTTCTACAACCGTGACGTCTTTAAGCAGTGCAATCTTTTCTTCTTCTTTCACTTCTATTAAATAATGTTCAATAGTATCGGCCGTTAAACCAGTGGATTCAATTTCTATATGAATCGGATCTTTCATATATTCATGGCAGAGATTTTCAACATCTTTAGGTAAAGTAGCAGAAAAAACCATGGTTACTCGGTTTAAAGGTAATTGGTTGATGATTGCTTCTACCTCATCTATAAAACCTCTATTAAGCATCTCGTCAGCCTCATCGATGATAAGATATTTTATTCGATCTATATCGAGGGTTTCACGTTCAAGATGGTCCTTCACCCTTCCAGGTGTACCAACTACTACATGTGTTTTTTGTTCCAATTCTACCTTTTGTTTACTAAACGGTTCTTTACCATAGACGGCCACCGCTTTAATGCGTTTAAATCTGCCAATATTCGTAATATCTTCACGGACTTGGGCTGCAAGCTCCCTTGTTGGAGTTAGAATTAAAGCTTGTGGTTTTTTTTCTTCCCATTCGATCATTTCACAAACAGGAATACTATAAGAGGCAGTCTTGCCGCTTCCTGTTTGAGATTTTACGATTAAATCTTGATTTTCCATCGCTAATGGAATAACTTCACTCTGAACTTCAGTTGGTGTTTCGTATTTTAAAACAGCGAGCGCTCTTTTAATTTCCTCACTTAGATGATAGTCCGCATAACTTCTTTTAGTCATTTCTTAACCTCGTTTTTAGTTTTTTCGATATATGTATAGAATTCTCAGTAAGAAAAATCATATTCATTTATTGAATATGATTCATTATACTTGAAAAATGCAAGACAAAACGGTTTTTATTTTCAAATTTAAAAAGAAACAGATTAAATTTGCAGGAATTTTAGGGATTGAACATCCAAAAATAAAATAAGAGTCACAAAAGTAACTCTTTTCGTTAAACTAATTATGTGTCAATACCTAGGAGTTACCCCAAACACTACCAGATTTGTGCTCTATCTGAAATTTACTCAAACATAAATCCTAGTAAACCATAAAACTCTAGATTTTTCAGAAAATTCATTTTATAATATTAAAAATGTATTTTTTAACATAATCAGGAAGAAATCTCCTTCTTCAAGCGTGTGAAGGACTTTAGTCCAACGGTAGGTGGGAGATGAAAGGTTGCTTTCGTCACGGAATCGAGAAGCCCCCACTTCAAGCGTTAGCTAAGTGGTGGGAGTAGTTCACTACTCCTTCAACTTCAAAGCCTAACTTTTCATATAGTTTAATTGCTTTTGTATTCGTTTCTAAAACGCTCAGATTTATTTTATGAAGATTATTAGTATCTGCCCAAGAAATTGATTGTTTTAAAAGATTTTTACCGACCCTGTGTCTCCAAAATTCTTTTAAAATGCAAACTCCGAACTCTACTTTATGGGAAAGTCTTTCTAATTGATTACCTTCACATCTAGAAAAACCTATTATTTTATCTTGCACTTCAGCTACTAAAAATAAATTTTTAATAGTTTCTGTATCAGAGATAATTAATTGTTCAAAGCCTTTTGGATCAATAAATCCTTCTCCTGCTTCTCTATCTAAATTTTCTGTCTCTCCATCAATCTGTACTCTCAAACTAGATAATTGTTTAGCGTCAGTAAGTACTGCATGTCTAATAATAGATTGAAGGCCATTTTCCGTAAATATCTGAGGTTGTATTTTCATCTTATACTCCTTACAATTGTATTCTTTATTTTAATAGAAAAAAAAGATTGTTTGATGACTACTTCTATTAGAGTGGATAAGATTCATTAATAAACCTGTTTTTTGATTCTTACTAAAAGAGATCATCCTAATGTTAATATTAAAAGTTTTTAGACCAAACTATATTAATATGAAAGAGGTGTATCAAAAGTGGAATTTAGAAGTAGTGGAAGGCTTTCCAATTTTTTAGTTTCGATATTGTTTGCGATTTGTATGGTCACTTTTATCTTTTATGTACGAAAGCATGGATTTTCTAATACGATTAAGTCATATATGATCATGACTATGGTAAGCTTAATTTTTCTAGCTTATATCGGTTATATTCGTAGTATGGTTATTAGGATAAACGATCACGGAGTTACATACGAACATTGGGGTTTTAAGCGAACGATTCCTGCTCATCATATTACACGTGTTAATTTACAATACCGCTATAAAGAAACACCATCACATAGTGCTTATCTAGTAATAAACCATCCTGAGGAATCGATTTTCATCCCTTCTATGATGTTTCAAGGTCAAATCGAACGAATAACGAAAGAAATTAGAGATATAATGATCTACTAATTTAATCTATTTTAAAGAACTGAAGTGATCCTTCAGTTCTTTGTATTTAATAATATGATTTTATCGCTTTTTTTGCATCTACTATGATTGAAGGAAACAGTACTTTTTCCCCATAATTTCTAGGATCATATTTTTTGGAACGGAAAATAACACCATCCTTACCATCCCATTCTTTAAACTGAAAATTTCCTTCTTCATCACAATATTCTAGTAGTTTAACTTTAAAACCCGCTGTTTCAAACATGTTAACTAGTGTTTTATAGTTATATACTATTTTATGGCTTGCAGCAGGATGATCTTTTGGTCCAGGTCCACCAACTTTAACGATACTTTGATAGGTTTCGTCTTGAAAAAATCCATCTGGTACAGCACAACGAATATAGCCTGATGGTTTTAAATATTCATAACAAATTTTAGCAGCTTCTAAACCTTCATCATATGTAAGATGTTCCCAAACATGTTCAGCTAAAATAGCTGAAACTGAATTTTTCTCAAATTTATTTTCCCAAGTTGACTTAACTAATAAATTAAGTTCTTCTTCCTGAGTTTGAATCCATGTTGGATTATTGTTATATTCACCTGCTCCAATTACAACCTTTATTTCATCTTGTTTAATCACCAGTAGATTCACCTCATACTAAATTTTGATCGAATAGTAGTGTTCTACAAAAGTTACATGAATTCCTTCTACGAAACGTAGAAAAATGTCAAAATTTAGAAATGTAGATTATTCGAGATATTCTTTTTTGAAACTGTTCAATCGTTTCTTCAACTGATTTATGCGCACCTTTAATTACGTTTACTATGACTCATTTCTATTAATTAATCGTTTTGTTTCAAATTTTTGAGTACCAGAATTGTTAATCATTTTGGCATCCTTTCATATAATTTTTAAAACAACTCATAGTCTTTCATCTATCACTTTAAAAATCATTTAGATTTCTTCTACTTAATCTTGGGTATAATAATTCCAGTAAATGGAGGCGATATCAAATGACCATTGATCGAATTTGTACGATTGGACCAGCTAGTTTTGATATAAAAATATTGTCTGAATTGATTGAGCATGGCATGACGATCGCAAGACTCAATTTTTCACACGGAACTCATGAAAGTCATCACGATGTGATCGAACTAATAAAATCAATTAGAAAAGAAACAGGAAAAGAAATCAAGATTTTAGGAGACCTCCAAGGTCCAAAAATTCGTTTAGGAAAAATTGAAGAGGAAAAAATCAATCTTGAACCTAATCAAACTTTTACACTCGTAATTGATGAGATTACAGGTGATCGTAATCAAGCAAGTGTAGATTATAAAGGTTTAATAAATGATGTTAAACAAGGAGATCGTATATTAATTAATGATGGTGCCGTGGAGTTATTTGTTGAAAATATTGAACAAAATAAGATTGTCACTTCTGTGAAAACTGGAGGCGAAATTTCTTCACATAAAGGGGTTAATTTACCCGGAGTCGTTACAAGTTTACCTGCTATTACTGAAAAAGACCGAAAAGACATCGAATTCATTTTGCAAGAAAGTTTAGATTATATTGCCTGCTCATTTATTCGACGGGCATCGCATTTACAAGAAATCAGAAGTTTTATGAATTCAAAAAGTGATAAAACACCTCAATTAATCGCAAAAATTGAAACGATAGAAGCAATAAAAAATTTCCAAGAAATTAATAAAGAAACAGATGCAATCATGATTGCTCGTGGTGATTTAGGTGTTGAATTACCTTATCAATGGATTCCTCTCTTACAAAGAGCAATGATTCATGAATGTAATTCAAATGGGACATATGTGATCACAGCAACTCAAATGCTACAATCAATGGTTGATCATTCACTTCCAACAAGAGCTGAAGTAACTGATGTATTTCAAGCTGTGATGGATGGGACCAATGCAGTCATGCTATCCGCTGAAAGTGCTGCTGGCCATCATCCAATTGAAAGCATTGAAACATTAAAACTTGTATCTCAATTTGCTGAGACCGTAAAATCGAAATCTCCATTTGATTTTGATGATATGCTTGAATTGATTAACTCAACTATCAAATAAACTTGATTTCAGACAAAAACGCCCCAAAAGGGCGTTTTTAAAATTTCACTTTTCTTTTTTATAAAAGCGTTCACCAGTATCTGGATTATAGTAAACTCTAGTTTTCTCCCCTGTTACAGGATCAATATTAACTTCGCTAGTCCGCCTAAATCCTTCTGGTATCTGGTTTCCATGATTTCGATTAAATCGTTTATCGTAAATAAAATAACCTAGCAATAAACAAATAATGAGAAATAAAATTTGGATACCATAAAAACCGAAAATAAATTTTTCCATTATATTTTCTCGACTATTACTGAAGTTATACTAGCGTCAAAATCTCTCATTTTATACTCCATGTAAATAGACCTCCTAAAAGTATTGATGTTAAACACTAACGATTTCACTCACTAATAAATGTACGTCATTTTGAACGTTCGAAATCATAACTTTAAAGACCATGCAATAATCTAACAAGTTAGTTTAATTGCTTCCTCCAGAATTACCTAATCACATTATGAATTTGATTATATCAAGTTTATTTTTTTAGGTCTACGTGAGGCTTCTTTGATTTAGCATGAAATTAATTGCAAAAATTTGTTAATCCTTCTTTTTAAAATGATGAAAATGTATCTTTTTTCTCATAATTATCAATATTTAGCTTATTTTAATTATATTACCTGAATATTGGGGAAATAAAGAAAAAAATACCGCGAGTGGGAACTTATTTTTATTCTGATTTACGGCTCAAATAGGCAATGCTTTTATCTATAAACGGTTCTTTAGTTCCTTCTATTAAAATATTTATATTTGGCTTTTTTTCCTTTTTTAGACCAAATAGCTTTTCGTAATTTAACAAACCATGCCTCACTGGCACTTGTTTTAGTGAACCACCCTCAATAATAAAATCTTTCGCATGGAAAATAACCATTTTGTCTCCTAATATTTCAAATGCCTTTTCAAAAATCTCCTCCTGATTTATATAGTTATCAATGGTCAATAGATTAACCGGATCAAAAATAACTTGGAGATTAGGAGAGTCAATCATATCTAAAAGACGCTTCATGGTTGGGACAGAATAAATCGGATGATTTACTCCCGCTTCTATTCCAACAATGACACCAAATTTTTCAGCCTCTTTAACAAGTTCTAAAACACTTTCAACTACTGCCATAAAAGGCTTTTCTTTAAAGTTTTCTTCTGTATATATAAATTCTGCATTGACGTTACCCGTTTCTGTTGCCACAATGTTGCAGCCAAAATCCTTTGCGTATCTCAGATGTTCTTTGAAACGATCCATCCCTTTTCTTCTCTCTATTTTGTCTGGATGAATCATATTAAAATAACAACCCAAAACTGCAATTTGAAGCCCTTTGTCTGAGAAGGCACCCCCCCTTTAACTGTGCCATATATCTTCGTAAGAGGGCCAGTACTTAATTTTATTTGGTTTTCACTGTAAATTTTGTTTTCATTTAGCAACCAACAAAATCATATTTTTTAATGAAATAAATTGAACAAAAGTAATGATTGCTTTAAGAATTGGTACCTTTGCTGGATTAATCACATTTTCCAGTGGAAACTTAGTTTTTATCATTTTTAAAAATGAATGAAAGAGTTATTTTTAAAAAGAGTTATTTTTAATATTATATTTATCTTTTACTTTCTCTCTCCTTTTATCGACAAATTTATATTTATTATCATGCTAAGATAAAACGAATTAAGTTTTGATTAAAAGGAGAATAAATTATGATTAAGAAATTATCTATTATACTTATGGCTGCAATGATGCTTACTGCTTGTTCTGATTCTAACAAAACAACAAAACAAAAAAATGTACAATCAACCGAAGTGTCATCTTCTGAAACATCAAAGAAAGCAATTAAAAAAGTTCTTGAGCACCTTTTTACTGGTCCAGATAAGAAGCTTATTGATCTAATGTGGAATCCTAAATATAGAACTGTTGTAAATTATAAAGAAGAAAATCCAATGTTCGATAAATATGTAGCAGAGGTATACGGACCATATATTACAGATTCATGTCTCGATCCCTTCGTTTCAACAATTCTTAGTCAATATTCGAATTTTGCATACGATAATGGATATAAGTTAAGTCTTAAGAAGATTTCAATTAAGCAAAGTGATACGGATTCAACTCGTTATACATTCATAGCAGAAGTCGGCTATCAGAAAAATAAAGAAGAAGAAAAAGCTGCAAATGTAGAAGGTAAAGTCTACTTCTATTCCAAAGAAAAAGGAAAAATCTCGGTAATCAAAATCATTAATGACAATGGCTTATCAGAAAATTTAAGAACGAAAAATTAATATTTTTTACAAGTTTGCATTTTTCGGTTCAAGAAGTTTTATTAAGAAAGTAAGTTACCGCTCAAGTTTTACGTCCGCACACCTCTCCGTGAATACTAAACTTGTTAAGCCTATCTATATTTTTTCTTAGTTAACATTACTTTCCTCCCTCTTGAAGAAAGCACCCACCCCCGGTTGCCTTTTTCTTATGAGAGATATTTAGAAAGATGCTTTAATATTTCAAAACCTTCCCACATAATAAATTAACTCTCCCATACAGCATTACATGATCTTCAGCTAAAGCATGCGTTTGCTCAATATGGTTATAAAATAGATCAACCATATTACATTCTTAACCTGAAAATAAATTTTGAGCAATTTTTTGATTTAGTTAAATCAAAAAAAGCCGAATTCATTGTTTGAAATCGACTTTAAATATTCTAATTGAACTAACAAATGCGTATGTTACATTGAACTAATTAAATTTACAGATTGCCTAAGGGAAATTATTTACTCAGGCTATATTAATTGCTCGTGCAGCTAATACTGCTACTATAATAAGGGAGATAGATGATTGAATCATCATAAGAATCTTTGCCTTTTTGGAAATAACCATCGTATCTGTTGGACTGAATGCTGTATTTGTATTGAAAGCAAGATATACATAATCAAATAATGACGGAGTCCATTTTTCCCATCCTGGGATTTCAGAGGTCATTTGCGGAAATAAAAAATCGATTGGATCACTTTTTCCACAATGCCTCTTTAACGGGCCTCCTCTGTCGATTTCCCAATACCATACTGCAAAAACCCCAATATTAATAAACCATAGCAAGCCTGCACTCCGGAATAAACTTGCTGCACTAGCAGAATGATGGAACAATGCATAAATCAAAAATGACACACTGCTGATTAAACCTAATGTAATTACCCCTGTTATACTAAGGGACAATACACGGGTCCATCCATGATGACCACGGACTATACTTATTACCATTGGTACAAGCAGAATAACTACGACAGTAAATATTATCCAACTAGGACCTAGTGTTAATTTTTCAGAAATAATACTAAGTAGCGAACCAATGACTAGAACCGTAAATAAGTATGCTCCCCGTGGAACTTTAAAATGGTGGTTATCTGAAAATTGAGATTCCTGCAATGGTAAACTCCTTTCTATTTATTAAATCCGCTCAAAAATCATAATGAAAATATATTTATCTTATCCTTTATATAGTAACATTTAATTTAATAATAGATATCACGTTATGATAAGCTTATCATTTTTTCTTGTCAATAAACTTCTTAACTTTTAATTTAGGTGCTCCTATGACACTTGTAGCTGATTTTATTGTTAGAAGGTTTTCCTTGTATAACTACTATTGTCAGTTAAATCGATCTTGAAAGATAACTTTGATGGATTGACCTTACTTAGTGTCATTAGTTCTTCTTCACTTTTAGTCTTGTTTATCCATGCTCTTTTCGTCAGTTTACACATTGCATATCTTACGCGAAATACAGAATCAGAATTAATGAAATTAGTTGGAGAACAAGACCTAAAAAAGTAGTAGATATGTAATTTGAACTAAATGTAAAAGTCTATGGATATACAATTATCAATGTCTTTTTTAATTTGTTTAACACAATATAACTTTCATAATTAAATTAAAATAATTATGTAATTGTGTTTTATGACCACATTTATTACTAAATTTTTTACTCCATAAAATCCATAATTAAAAAGCACATTCTATTTTTCTACTCAAGAAATCGTTAACTACTATAAAAAAGATCGAAGAAATGTCATTCCTGTTGTGGAACTAGTCATTGCTAGTGAGATTTTTTAAAAAACAAAAACTGGATAGCCCTTTAAAACTATCCAGTAATTTCTTTTTATCCAATTACATTATTACTCTTATTACTTTTTATCGATTCATCACATTTTCAAAAGCATTAACAATTTACATCACATATACTATTTCATTAGTCCCTTGTATTGGCCCCACCTACGCCAAATACGATGATAGCCACACATGCCATCCAACCTACTATTTAGTATATCAGAAAACGCTTACATTTTCAATATTTAGAATTTTCATTTAAAATATTTTATAACTCATGTATAACTGACTTTCCTTTTTCCTTCATACATCATCAATTACTTGATAATTTTTGTGTGCTACAACTGTTCTGTTTCCTTCAAACACCAATTCCGTTTTATTATCAATTATATTTACAATAACTGTATTTTCATTGACCCTCTCAACAATCCCTTTAATTCCATTCTTAAAAAAGACATGTTCCCCTAATTCAGCTATATTTTTTGCCTTGAATTTCATCTTCTTCTCCCCAATCATCATTATTTTTCTTAGTTTTACTTCATTGTTATATTTTGATTTTTCTGATTCACAATTGAAAACTCATTCATCAATATGTAGATGAACATTAACTCGTACCAAGTTAGCTAGCCTTAATGAGTAATACGACTAAATCCTTTTTGTAATTCTAACTTATACAAATAACCTAGTGGACATTTTTTTATTCGTTTCATACAATGATGAAAAATTAAGAATTAATGATTTTAATTACTTTTTCTTTCAAACTACTTTTTTATTATATTACCAAAATTTTAGATATAAATAAAGTATTTATATTGAATAATAAAAATTTAGGAGTGTAGCATCGACTTTTCATTTTTAATAAAGAAAGTACTTTTAGACATTGTGTAAGTATCCTAGAAAATGAAGGTTTTGACATCGAGAGGGATAGTAAAGAAACATAGAACTTTTTCAACTCATAACCTTCTGGCCATTGAAAATATGCTTGAATATAAAAAACATGACGGTTTTGACACTTAAAAAAACGGCTAAAATGGTTGTTCGACAATCAAATATACCAACTCATAAAGATATAGGGGATTATGAAATTCAATCTGGGCTAATGAGGGATCTGGTTAATTCTAGAGTAGAAAAGGCATTAAAGGAGTATGAACAAAAGGCAGAGGAAATACATGATAAGTTGCTTATAGAAAATATTCGATTAAAGCTTTTTCGGAAAGCAAATCACTAACCTGTATGAAAACAGCTTCCCAGCAATCTAAGTATAAAAGAAAATGAAACGGTATCGTCTTTTTTATTTAACTCGAACATACGGCCTATTGAAAGATTACTATAAACTACAATAAAGACCAGTCTCTTTTTTAAAAGTACTGGGACTATCTGTAGTGTAATTGCATTTTCGAGCTACTATATAAACTGGGAAAACACGTTGCTCGTATCAATTTTCACTTATTAAAACTAACAATCTTTTAAATTAATAAAAAAGTGCAAGAAATTTTTACATCCCTACACTTTTCTTAATTGATTAATTTTTTTCGTGATATTGTTATTGTTTTTGGACTTGTCGTAACTTTAAAGCCTTGTTTACTAATCACTTTTGCTGATACTGTGTTCGTAGCATTAGGGTGGTATTGTAAAAAGTTTCCTTTTTTTACTCATATTAAGCTTTTACTTTTGAAGAAGATTCATATAAATCTACCGCTTCATTTACTGTGAATCCTTTATGAACGATGGAATGTATCGCTTGGATCATTGCAAGAGGATGTTGAGATTGCCAAATATTTCTTCCCATATCCACACCAGCTGCACCTTGCTCTAAAGCATTATACGTAATTTCTAGTGCTTCACGAATTGTATCAAATTTTGGGCCACCTGCAATAACTATTGGAACCGGGCACTTACTCGTTACCTGTTCAAAGTCGTCGCAGTAATAAGTCTTAACAATATCGGTTCCCATTTCAGCAAGAACTCTTGAAGCTAATGCTAAGAACCTAGCATCCCGTTTTTCAAGCTCTTTTCCAACTGCAGTAATTCCAAGTACAGGTATTCCGTAATCATGAGCATCAGTTACAACTTGAGCTAGATTTGTTACTGTTTGAGTTTCATAGTCAGATCCAATAAAAACCGAAACCCCTACACCAACAACATTATGGCGAATTGCTTCTTTTATTGAAGTAACGATCGTTTCATTCGCTAGATCCTTCCCTAACGTTGTAGGACCGCCTGAAACACGAAGAACCATAGGTTTTTCCGTATTTTTCGGAATACACGCAGCAAGTGTACCTCTTGTTAAATATAGCGAATCCGTGTATGGAAGTAAGTCTCTGACAGTTTCCTCAGGCTTTTCTAAACCTCTTATTGGCCCTAAGAAATAGCCATGATCTATCGCAAGCATAACTGCCCTCTTATTTGGTAATATTTTGTTTAATCGATTTTGAAATCCCCAGCTCACTATCTATTCACTCCTTAACTTGATTTCTGGATTCTTTATATTCACAACATCTCTTTCCAAAATATGCGGAGATTTAATGAAGAGGGCTTTAAAGGTTTTGTCAGTTTGATTGATAAGATAATGAGCATCTCCTGGGCGGCATTGAATCATATCACCTGGTATTGTAGGAACCTTATTACCATTAATATAGAAATCTATCTGCCCTTCGAGGATATAGAAAATTTCTTCGCAAACTTTATGATAATGATTTTGGAAGTCTTGACCTGGTTTCAATACAACCACACCAATATCTATGTTCGGACCTTTTGTTAAATATTTCGGCCCGTTGTCGCCAAACCGATAATCGAAGTCATTTTCGTGAACTTTCTTCATCCCTTCACCCCCTTTCACATTATTCCAAACCAGGTGCCTTCCACATATGAGTCGTTATACCACGATCAGCAAGTTGAAGCTGTTCTAAATATACACTTCTCCACTTTTCATAGATTTCTAGGTATTGGTCATGATTTTCATTGTTAGGTATATGTGTCCTCTCCCACTTTACAACTTGTTTTACTGCTTGATGGATATTCTCATAAATTCCTATGCCAATCCCCGCAAATAATGCGGTGCCTAGTGCTGCTGTTTCTTTGACTACAGGTACTTTCACTGGTACTCCAAGGACATCTGCTAGGGTTTGACTCCAAAGTTTTCCTTTCGAAGCACCACCTGTAAAAATAACTTCACTTGGATAATAACCAGTTTCTTCTTCTATAATCTTTAAGTTTCCTAGTGTGATAAGCGCAGCATTTTCTTGAATCGATTTAAACATTTCTTTTTTGCCAGTCTTTAGAGGATCTAGAGTGAGATTAATAAATGATGGAGATGCATGGCGCCAAGCGCTATAATTCATCGTATCTGAAAAGATAGAAATAATCCCATTTGCCCCGATTGGAACACTTTTTGACTTTTCTTCTAAAATTTCATACGGGTCTCTACCGGTCACTTTTGCTTCTGTTTTTTCCAAATCACAAAATGCATCACGAAACCATCTCATTACAAGCCCGGGGAAAAAAGCAATGGTTTCTAGCTGCCATAATTCAGGCACTGCATGGCAGTTAACACGTATACGGCCACTTTTGTCAACTAAAGGCTGTCTCACATTGACTTCCTGCTGCCAAAATGATCCACCTGATACAACGGCTTGCCCCGCTTTTATCGCACCGACACCAACGGAAGCCATTTGAGCATCTCCGCCTCCACAAATAACCGGAGTTCCTGCATTTAATCCTGTATACGCTGCTACTTCCTCCGTCAAGTAACCGATAACAGTACCAGCTTCATTTACCGGCGGAAATAAGTTATTTTTTAGTCCGCACATTTTTACTACATCACTTTCCCAATTCCTTTTCTCAATATCAAATATCCCTGTAGTACACCCATTTGAAGGATCCACTTGTAGTTTCTCTGATAATTTATAAAGAATCCAATCATTAATCATTGTCATGTAAGTGGCTTTTTCATAAATCTCTGGTAAATGATTTTTTATCCACAAAAGCCTAGGCAGTGCTCCTAATGCAAACATTTGACCTGATAACCTATAAATCTTGTATTCTAATTCAGGATCTAATTCCTTTAATGCTTTGACTTCATCCGAAGCTCGAGCATCTACATTTGCACAAGCCCAAATCTCCTTACCCATTTCATCATAAAGGACAATTCCTTCCCTCATACTCGTTGCACTTATCGCTTTTATTTTTTTACCGTCTACTCCTGTTTCTTCAATAACAGACTTTACACACTGAACGACTAACTTCCAGTTTGTTTCCCAATCAAAATCCATAGATCCTGGATACTTTTCATTTGATAAATGGTTCCATTCTATTTGTGAAAACCCAACTTGATTTCCTAATTGATCAAACAAAACAGCGCGAATACTACCAGTACCAGCATCAAATGCCAGAATGTACGCCATTAATTTATTTCACCTCCATATTGAGTAATGAAATAGCTGTAGCTTCATCTGTAATCAACACCGTAATATACTTTCCTTTTAAAGCTCTGTAGATGGCCTCAATTTTTTTCTCTACGCTTGCCACGGCTATAACATTTAAGACTCTTAGACTCTTCAAGTCCGTTCCGATTAGCCTTTTTTGGTGTGGCAAATCAATAATTTTACCATTTTGATCGTAAAATTGACCTAAAATATTGCTGGCTGCATTCGGATGTTTAATAAATGTCAGTTCGTACATGGTCATTTTTTCTTCCTGAATTATCGTGGCATCAAGATAAATACCGCCAATACCAACAATGATTTATATTGTGGATTTAGCCACCTCGGGAATGTCTTTTATTGAAAGTTCAGTCAAGTATTCAATCGTTCTGGAAACGGCTCTTCCCCAAACTAGGCCAACCATAAATATTCATTTTGAGTTAAGTTCTCTTTATAGTAGTACCAGACTACTTTCATCAGCATATTTTCCGTATAACGTACTTGGCTCATCTACTACTACACCCCTTAACGAAAGTTTCCCATTAAAAAAATTGTCACCTGCTTATTAGAAATATATCCGTAATTTTAATAATAAGACCTTACAAAATAAGTTTCCAAACATCCAAAATTTATTCAGACTGGTAATATTTTTATAATTTTTTCTGTATTAAGTAATTACTGTTGTCTCCAAATACAGAAGAATTATATCGTAATTTGATTGGACAATTTGTAAACGTTTCCGAATTTTTCAAATCAGTAAATTTAATTGTTGCTTTGTTGGATTACTTAGTATTGATACAACTTGAGATCGTAAGAATATTTCCATTTCATAAATCTCCTATGTAGTTAATCCATTTTAAACACATAAAACATTACTTCTGCGAAAGTGGTTTAATAGAGTAACTTGATTGAACTGTTACTAAACGTTTGGTTAGTTGGCGTGTACAAATTAACTGATTTATGCATGGTTCAATCTCGTGTTTTTTCAAATTATCACCAAGAGCATAGCCGTCATATGCAAGATAATGAGCGAGCATGAACTTATTTTATTTTTATCTTTTGTGGCGATCATTTCTTAATAATTAAATTTCACTGTAACGCCTTAGAATATTATGTAAATTTTGGAAATTAGTAAAAAAACATTAGAAATTCTTATAATTCGCCCAATTTTATTAGAATGTTTTTAATCAAAAAAAATATAATAAATGGCAAAAAATTAGTACTTTTTTTAGTAAAAAATCTAAAACCGCTTCTATTATTGTCTATTTAACGTCATCGATAATCAATTTTATCGATAAATGCCGAATAAAAAAAACTAATTTTATCAATATTCCCCCAATATACAATGTATTTCCGTAACAGTATTATGAAAAGAAGGAATTAACATTACAATTATTACAAAATCACGTAATATTAGAAAGAAAATTTTCAATAAAAAGAACAAAAGTAAAATGACAGAGAAGTCGAAGGATCCAGATGTAATCAAAAATAATAACATACTAGTTAAGGAAGATAGACGGAGGAAACATTGGTATTAACGATTTAATACATTCATTATTTAAGGGGGCTTTGCTATGCAATCAGAACAAGAAAAAATTTTAACGGATTTAAACTGGATAGATTTGTTATTAGAATGCATCGAAATAGGAATAAGCGCAGAGCAAGTTAGATCATTTCTTTGTACTAAAGATTCCAGTCAAAACTGAATTAATTTAATTTTGCTAAAAAGATTGAATTGAAAACACTAGATTGACAACGGTTTAACAGAAAAAAGACCCCGAAGTCGCAAAAGTATTTTTTTAACGAAATCAAGCTCGAACTAGCAAATGTTTATTTTAATTTTTTAATTATACATCTTTAATTCAACATGCATCATGACTTCTGCATGTTTAGTTTGTAATTGGCAAAACGAGATGCTGGTATGTTACATAAAGATTATAAAACTTAAACGTGTCCAGTTGACAGGGACGCTAACGAGTTCATAAAAAAGATTTGTTTTCCTTCATCCATTCATGTTGATTTCCATTCTTTTTTGGCTTGTGAGTTTCCTTTCATCTCCTATCATCAAGCGTAGAGATCCCACATAAATTTGAATCAAAGGGTTGAGAAAGAACGAAATATTTTTCTTGCGTTTTCAGATATTTGGTGTAACTTTTAAGCGAGGTGAACAGGTGAAGAAAATCATGATCTTTTTTTGTGTTCTTATGATGACGCTGACGTTAACAGCTTGTTTGAAAACAGAAACCGTCACCATTAACTAAAAAAGAAAAAATGGTGAGCAAGCGATTTATCAAAATTGTGATAAAAAGACATCAAAATACAGTGAAAATGCCGTTTCCAAAAAACAAACAACCAGTTTATGAAGTGGTTTGTCGAAAAGAGAAAATCGACGTTTACATAATCAACCAAAACGTCATCATCAAAAACAGGACAGACTGGTATACCATCTCAAAAAGTGAATATGGTACCATTCAAGGTTAAGCAAACTAAAAGACTGAAACCTTCAGTCCTTTAGTTTAATATCCCCTGTATAATCAACCGAATATATTCCCACTCAAATTGCCTCTTTTCAAATAAAAAATCCTATTTATCTATCATTCGATAGTTTAATTATTTACTAAATTTTGTTTTTTCTAATTTTAGACTAATTCTATGAGTTTATAGAAATAAAGTAAATTCAGCAAAAAAGTAAATAGCCCAAACCCTTGATACACTTAGGTCTGAGCCCTCTCATTAGTATGATTCTATCTGGACTTAAATCAGCGACAAACCAGCGACCCCTACTATGTCATTTAAACATTTGAAAAACAGGTAATCTAATTTGTGATTTTATGTCCATTTAGTCTGACGATCCTAGGTTTTAAATTTATTTTTTTCACAAAGAATCTAGTATTTCTGTGCAATTTAAATAGCCGTGATTGGAGAGGTGTCTAACAATTACATAAAAAAAACCTTGAAAATTCAAGGTTTTTCAATCATATTTTCTCGACTACTACAGCCGTTCCATAAGCGACAATTTCACTCATGTTTTGCCCTATTTCACCTGAATCAAAGCGCATCATAATAATTGCATTTGCATCCATTTCACTAGCATTTTTAGTCATTCGATCCATCGCTTCTTTTCTCGCATCCTCAAGCATTGCAGTGTATTGTTTGATTTCTCCACCAACAAGACTTTTTAGACCAGCTAAAATATCGCCACCTAGTCCTCTACTACGTACAATTACTCCAAATACAGGTCCTTTTACTTCAACCAGTTTATACCCTTCAATATTTTCAGTTGTAACTACGATCATATTGTTCACCTCAAAATTTTTATTCTTTACACAAAAAGATTAATCCAATTTTGTGTTTTTATTTCAATACCATTTTTATACTACATTAGTTAAAAATGGAAAATTTAAAACGTATAATGTATTAATTCTATGTAATAGGTTTAAACCCTTTTTATTAAAGTGAAATTCAATTTCTTAAAAAATTATGATTAGTTAATATTTCCAAGACTGATTTTTCTACTTTAATTTTTGCCTTCTCATTTACATCAATAAACTTAGTGTTAAACTGCTTATACCAATCTTTTTCATATTGATATAATTTCATATTTTGATCAAATGAATTTCTTCTTTTTGACAAATCATTTTGTTTTCTTCTTTTAAGAGTTTCAAATTCTGCATCTAAGTAAATAATTAAATCAGATCTGCATTTTCTAAGTTGATTTAATTCATCTTTTAAGTAATATTCTATATCCCATGTATAACCGTTTGCAATTGGAAAAAAGAGCGTGTAGAATTCGATATCTTCAGGACCACGATCTAAAAGAATATTTTCATGATAAAAATGATTAAATCGCTTAATTTCTGCTTCAATAAATAATTGCTGATTTTTTTAAACCCTTCTAATGTATGTAAATCGAGTTTTAAATTATTCCTACTTTGAACAATTGGATAAGGATTTTCATATATTACTTGAAAATTTTTTATTTGATTTTCTAATCTTTTCGCAAGTGTTGTTTTTCCGCCAGCCATTGGGCCTTGAATCGATATAATCTTTCTCATTTTATCACCTACTTACTTTTCAATAGCACAATCTTATTTCATCATAATATTATCTTCTTTTAATTACCAACAAAAAGTAAATTAGATTATAATAATGTTATATTATTATTTTTATTTTAAGGTTAGTTAAGGAGAATATATGCTTAGAATTTTCGTCATAATCGGAGGGTTAATTGTAATATCATTTATTTTCTATGGACCAATTCCGAGTTTGCTAACACGTTTATTTAAATTCTTTTCAATACATCAATTGTCAAATAATAGTCAAAAACGTATTGCTTTAACTTTTGATGATGGTCCACATCCAGTTTATACGACTTTACTTTTAAATTTACTCCAAAGTCATTCAATTAAAGCAACTTTTTTTGTATTAGGTTCTGAGGCAGAAAAGTATCCAATGCTCATTAAAAGAATACATGAAGATGGTCACTTAATCGGAATACACAATTATAAACATAAATGTAATTGGTTTCTCAGTCCAAAATACTTAAAAATTCAAATAGAAAAGACTGCAAGTATTATTAAGAAAATAACGAACAGTGATCCACTTTATTATCGGCCACCTTGGGGATTAGTTTCACTGCCTCTCCTATTTCAAAAAAAGTTCAAAATTATTTTATGGTCTGTAATGGCAAATGATTGGAGTAGTAAAAAAGGAAGTGAAGGCATTTATAATCGTTTGTTAAATCAAACGAAACCAGGGTCAATTATTTTATTACATGATAATGGGGATACATTAGGTGCAGATGAAGATGCACCTATTCATACATTAAAAGCATTAGAAAAATTTATTGAACATTGTTTACAAAACCAATATCAATTTGTTAGAATTGATCATTAGTTATTTATTCATTCAAACCAAACACCACAAGGAACTCTTTACCTTGTGGCGTTTTTACGTATTTATAAAGTTTTTAGTCATAAAAATTCTAAGAAATTGACCTAAAAATATCATTTACAATTAATTGTGAACTAAAACCTTTATTTAATGCGGTTAAAGATGATTTCATTTGTTCTAAATGATTTGATTTGAAAAGAATTCGATTTATATAAAAAGTTAATTCATTTAACGACTTTACTGTTACTGAAGCACCAGCATTTTCAAATAATCGGGAATTCTCTTTTTCTTGACCTGGTGTTGGTTTATATAGGATTGTCGGTAAACTACAGGCAATACATTCTGATAATGTAATACCACCAGGCTTCGTAATTAAGAGGTCAGATTTTTTATATAAATGACGTATATTATTTACGTATCCAAATACTTGTAGTCGGTCTTCGTATGCTTCGCTCAGCTTGCTTAATTTATTATAAAGTATATGATTATAACCACAAACAACTGCTACATTAAGTTTTGTTTCTGCAAGTAACTGCTTGGCCATTTTTTCTACATCCTTTAATAATCCGACTGCTCCAGCAACTATTAAGATTTGATCGTTTGATTTCGATTTATTTGGTCCTTCATTTAAAAAATCTATTTCTTTAAATTCTTGGCGAAGAGGTATACCACTTACAAATATTTTCGATAATGAAACGCCTAAATTCACCATTTGATGTATTAAACCTTCCGTCGCTATATAGTAGCGATCAATTTCATTATGAATCCATGAACGGTGAATATAATAGTCGGTTACAACTGTAAATAATTTACAAGGATGTGATGAATATTTTTTCCATTTTGCTACAGAACCAACTGGAAATGTAGTAATGATAATATCAGGCTTCTCTTTTTGAAGAATACTTTTTATATTCTTTCCGCATAATTCTAAAAGCCTGTCAAAAAAAACTGTACTGAATAATTTCTCAGTTCCATAGAAGAACCATTTATAAATTGTTTGGGCATGTTGGAATAATTGCAAATGAATACTTTTTGCAAATACATTTATTGTTGGATATGCTTCTTCATATATATCAATAATTGTTACATCGTTAAGGTTAATATGTTCAAACTCACTTTTTAACGCTTTTGATACTTCTTTATGCCCATTTCCAAAACTCGATGTAACGACAAGTATTTTAGGCTGCAATACCATACTAATCAACCTCTTTATAATAGACAAATTAATTAAACGAATGTATGAATTAACATTGAGATTACTACTGCAAATGAAAGATAGTAATGCCAGTTTTTATCTTTGCGTTTATATCTTAAAAAACCAAATATTCCAAGTGGAACTAAGAGCAAATAAGTTATTACGCCTGAAATATAAACAGCATCTGTTTTCCATTCAAAAAAAGTCATAATCACAGAGTGAACTGTAATTAAAGCAAAAGTAATTAACGAGATTGGGACATGTATTAACTTGCACCATTTCAATAATTTACCTAAGTATTTCTTAAATTGCTTTTTGTCCTTTAATTTTTTAAATCTAATTAAAAAATAAAGTGGAAAGAGAATAAATGCCGCAAATACACCTATTCTTCCAAGGGATCCTTTATCTTTCGCATAAATTTTCAAAGGATTTATTTTACGAAATCCATGTTGTAAACCATTTTGTAAATGTGGTCCAATATTCGTTAATAATTCAGTTCGATGCGAGACTTTCCATCCTGCAATAATGAAAATAATGATCGAAATTGCAAATGCTATATAAATTAATTTTCTCTCATATTTATTTTTTATCCAATTACTAATCATTTTGATTTGTTCCTTTCAAGTTTTGAAGGAAAATTGGTCCATTTTTTGGAATTTCCTCCTTTTTTTATACAACTAATGTACAAAATAAAAGTGAAAATTTAATGAAAATAGTATTATGTTTTAGTGAAAATGATTAATTTTGTTTCAATTTATTTTTTCTTAATTATTTTTTTAAGTATATCGATAAAAATTGGGATGATTGAAACAAAAATGATCCCAATCGTTAAGAGCCCAAAATGATTTTTTACAATTGGAATATTTCCAAAAAAGTAACCGATTGACACCATTAGTCCAACCCAAAGTGTAGCACCGAAAATGTTATATGAAAAAAATTTTGAATAGTTCATTTCACCGATTCCTGCTACAAATGGAGCAAAAGTTCTAACAATCGGAATAAACCTTGCTAATACAATAAATTTAGGTCCTTTTTGTTTGTAAAAGTTTTCAGTTTCATGAATGTATTTTGTATTTATTTTTTTACTCTTACTTAATTTACTTCCGAATTTCCTACCTATAAAATAATTTAAAGAATCACCTAAACTAGCTGCGATTATAAAAAGGATTAATAATCCAAATAAGTTTAATAAATGTAAGGATGCAAGTGCACCTGCAGTAAAAATTAGTGAATCTCCTGGTAAAAATGGTGTCACAACAAGTCCCGTTTCCAATAAAATAATGAAAAATAAGATGAAATAAGTTATTGCCCCATAGTTGTGCACAAAAGTTAATAAATGTTGATCTAAATGCAATATGAGATCAATAAAATTTTTTATAATCTCCATATACTCTAACTCCCTCAAAATTTTCTCTATATGTTTGTCTTAATTTCAAACAAATTTGAAATCGGAATTTTAATTTTAAAACTGCTTCCCTTACCAAATTCGCTATTAACAATAATTTCTCCATTGAAAGACTCTATTATCGATTTTGCGATTGATAACCCTAGTCCGGTATTACCTTCATCTCTTGATCTATGCTCTTCTATTCGATAAAACCGATTAAATATTTTGTCTTGTAGCTCTTTTGCAATTCCAATACCATTATCATTTACTTCATAATAGAAATAGTTTGCTTTTTTTTCTGATCTTACGTAGTAATTTAACGAAATTGTACAATCCTCAGATGAGTATTTAATCGCATTATCAACAAAGATATTAATCAATTGTTTCAGACTTTCTTGATTTGTTTTAACATTAAATTTTTCTTCATTTAATAACTGTATTATTTGTTTTTTTTCTGATGCTTTATATTGCCATGCTTTTTGAATTTGTTCAGAAAAGACATCGATTCTAAATTCTTCAATATTAACTTTAGCGATTTGTTTATGACCAAGTCTTGCTAGAAACAGTAATTGATGGACTAGATTACGTGTATCACTTAATTCCTTTTTTAAATCGGATAAGGTTTCTTTTCCGAAATCAGATAGGCGATTTTGCTCAACGCTTAATACATCGATACCAGCTTGTAATACAGATAACGGTGTTCTTAGTTCGTGTGAAGCATTTTCTACAAATTCTTGTTGTTCTTTATAAGATGCGATAATTGGTTCCATTGCTTGATTTGTAATTTTCTTGCCAAAGTAGTACGCCATAAAACAAAAGATAATTGAGAGTAAAAATGAGATGCTGATAAACTGCTTTATTAAATAAATAACTGATGATAAATCTTTACCACTATAAATTGTACCGAGGTAATGATTTGAAGAATCATATACCTCTTCCGCAGCAATCATTAAATTTAGTTCTTCTTTATCATGAGAATCAATTCGTTTAATAACTACTTTATTTTGATTCGGATTAATCCGTTTTAAAACTTTTTCTATATCATTTGTATACCCGGGTGCTGTTTCATCATAGATTTCAAATCCGTTATTTTTATTTAAAAAATAATTAAAATAAACATTTTTACGTTTATGTTTTCTTTGCGTAATGTCATCATTTGGACCTTGAGATGCAGCATTCATTTTTACTTCTTTTATTTCTTCCTTTAATACTGTAATTAGATCGCTCTTTTGGTCTAAATAAATGTAAAACGACAATACAATTCCTACTGAAATATTAAATAAGATAATGAAAATCATTAAAATTCTAAGATTAAAAAAAGTTAATCGCTTGCTAATTTGATGAAATAATGAGACCTCATTTTTCGATTGTATATCCAACACCTCTAACACTCTTTATATAAGTTCTCTGATTTGGTGGATCGATTTTTTTTCTTAGATTTTTTACATACGCTTCAACAGCATTACTTGTTACCTCTGATTCAATTCCCCAAACTCTTTCAAAAATAACTTCTCTAGTGAGCACGATCCCCCTATTTTTTACTAATAAATCAAATAATTGTAATTCTCTTTGAGTTAATATTATTTGTTCATTCTCTCTACATAAACTAAAGTTTGTCCGGTTATATGATAAGTCTTCAATCGTGATTATTTCATCTTGTAGTGGCGCAAAATTCCTTCGATTGAGTACTTTAATTCTTGCGGCAAGTTCACTAAAATCGAATGGTTTGATTAAATAGTCATCCGCTCCAGCTTCTAAACCTTCAACACGATGGTTAATACTATCTCTTGCTGTTAACATTAAGATAGGCCCTTTAAATCCATCTTTTCTAAGCTTTTTGCATATTTCTAAACCACTAATTTCAGGTAACATCCAGTCCAAAATGAGTAAATCAAAATCATAGTGAGTTGCTAATTCCAATGCTTGCTTTCCATTTGTAGTCCATTCGATTTGAAATGGAGTTTGTGTTTTTAGCAAATGAGTTGTCATTTTTCCTAATTTTTGATCGTCTTCAGCAAATAAAATTTTCAAAAGATGTCTCCTCTATTAAGTTCTTAATCAGAAACTTAATTTCTTTTTATTAAATGGTAACTTTTTTATTATTCTTTCGTATATTTTCAATAATATTTTCATTAATGGTTCCGTTAATGATGATGTTTTTAAAACAACAATCGCGACGATACCAGCCAAAATAAATGCACCAATTATATCAAATGGATAATGTACCCCAACAAAGATACGTGAAATACCGACTAATATCGCCCAAACAAGTGAAACCATACCTAAACGATCTTTTCTAAGCAATAAAATAAGAGCTGTAGAAAATACTAATGTTCCGTGATCACTTACAAAAGATGAATCGGATGAATGTGAAATCAGTTTCGTCACATGGTGATTCACAAATGGTCGTGCGTGATAATAAAATTGATGGATTATAAAGTTACCGCCTAGTGCTAAAATAAGTGTTAAAGCGATATAAAAAGCTGTATGCTTACGTTCGCTACCTTTTTGAATCCATAAATAACATAAAAGTCCTATTACGATTAAAATGGCAGATTTAGATAAAAATATCATTAAATTATCTAATGAAGGCCATTTGCCAGCAAAACTATTTATTAATTTAAATATTGAGTAGTTCATTAAATTCCCCTCCATTTTTTGTTCGGAAATTATTATATAAAAGTTTTATGAAAAATTGATGAAAATTTAATTTGGAATTGATTTTTTTAAAAAAAAAAGATCTATTGTGAAGTAGATCCTTTTACTAAGACTTCAGATATTCAATCAATTAAAGTGCTGTTTTCTAAGATAGATTGTCTTTTACCCCCATAAGAATAAAAAATAAAAAAGTGTATCGTTAAGGACTACTTTTCACTATTTTTTATTATTTACCTTAAATCTGTTTCAATAATCTTTCTTCAATAACATATTTATATATAACTTCTGCTAATTCTTTTTCTACTTCGAATCTTGAATTTTTTGATAAATCAAACTGACTTCCGTTCAAGATAAAGATCATGCCGAATTGTTTTTCTTCATGCCAATATAAATTGCTAATTAAACCGTATGCTTCACCCGCATGCCCAATCATTTCTTTATAACCCGGTAAGAAGTCGTGGCTAATATGAAAACCAAGACCCATTTTACTAAAGAAATGATTAGTTTCTTCTCTAGACCATTGAATTGATGTCATTAATTTTGACGTTTTTTGTTCAAGAATTTGGTGACCATTAAGACTCCCGTTTAACATATGTGCTCGTAGAAACTTACTTAATTCAACTGCACTTGTCCTTAGTCCACCTTGAGGTTCAAATAATCCTCCATGGTTTCCTATGATATAATGATCCCAATGAGATTCCGAATATCCACTTTGCCTAATGTCATCAATTGTTACTTTATATTCGTGTGTATCTTTATTTTTTTCATATAAGTTTGCTAATTCATGGCTTTTATTAATATTTGAATATGAAAAAGCTACATTCTTCATTTCCAGAGGTTCAAATATATTTTGTTTAATATACTGGTCAAAGCGTAAATTAGAGACTTTTTCAATAATTGCACCGCATATGATCGCCCCAATATTTGAATACATCCAATGATCTCCTGGTTTCCAATCGCCCCATATTTCTTTCGTAAAATACTTACCATATTCATCAAATAATTCTGTAAGTTGTAAAGAAAAATTTGAATGTCCATCTCTAATAAAATTTGCATAAATACTATTTGATGCATCGTCTGAATTAAGTGATGATGTATGAGTTAAAATTTGTCTCAACGTAATATAAGAATTTGGGAATTTAGGATTTCTTATTTTAAATCCTAAATAATGACTAATATCTTGATCTAAATCGATTAATTTTCTTTCGACTAATTGCATGATTGCTGTAGCTGTAAAAAGTTTTGAAATAGAAGCAATTCGAAACATCGTATTTTCTGTAACTAAGTCACTTGTTTCTAAATTACGAAAACCATAAGCATCAGACCAAATCAGTTTATCTTTTAAAATCGCAGCTGCTTGACACCCGACAATATTAAATTTGTCCATTATTAATTGAATTTCTCTCGATACTATTTTATTTTTTTGTTGTTTCATATTGTTTTGCATTTTAACCTCTCCAATCTATAAATTTCAAGTGAATTTTATGTAAAATACTGTAAATTTTTTATGTAAAAAAAATTTTTTAAATGAAGCGTTTTCAAAGTTATTTTAATATTGTAATAGTCCCTTCCTGTTGCTAAAATGAATCATAGAAAATGGAATTAAGGGGATAGAATGGATGATTTTGATCGAGGTTTTTGTATATGCAGGAATTATAGTTGCTAGCATTTCTGGTACTTTGGTTGGTATTCAAAAGAAATTGGACTTATTTGGTGTAGTTTTTTTAGCAGCTTGTACTGCGCTTGGCGGAGGGTTAATTCGTGATATTATTTTAGGTCAAACGGTACCGAATGCTTTTGCAAAACCTCAATACTTTATCGTAAGTACAGTAGTTTCAATTGTAACATGGTTATTTTATCAACGAACAATGCAGTTCCAATCAACTTTAATCATTACAGATGCAATTGGTCTAGGTGTTTTTACTGCAGTTGGTTCATATTCGGCAATTGATCACGGTTTAAAAGGTTCTTTTTTAATTATTTCGATGGGTTTAATTACTGGAATTGGTGGTGGAATTATGCGGGATGTATTCGCAAGAGAAATTCCATTTGTATTCCGAAAAGAAATTTATGCAATCGCAGCAATTATTGGCTCTATAACAATTTTGTTTACGCATGGTGAATTTACTAAACTACAATCTTTGTATATTTGCTTTTTAATTACAACAGCAATTAGAATGATCGCTGTACGATACAAAGTAAACTTTCCTATTAGAAAAGTAAATGATAAATCGTTTTTACTTTAAGCTTAACAAATATGTTAAGCTATTTTTAATGGTCCTAACCAATAATTGATTAGGACCATTTTTATTACTTAGAAACACTATTTGATTCTATGTATTCTTTATATAAAATTTCTTTTTGTACATATTCTTTTAATTCATCAATTACTTCTGTTACTTTTGCAAAAGCTTCAGGCTTCACAACTGTATCATTTTCAAAATCAACTGGGTCTAAAACTAGTTGTTTTGGTAATGCATTTCCATAAACACCACGAATTACTGTTCTCATACTATTTAAAGCATTAATACCACCTTTTCCTCCACCAGCTACTGCTAATAAAGAAATTGGCTTTTTCTTGAATGGCTCAGAGCCTAATAGTTCAACTAAGTTTTTTAAAGCTCCACTCATCGCATTATTGTACTCTGGTGTACATATAACGATTCCATCTGCTTTAACTAATAATTCCCTAATTGCTTTAACTGCTTCTACTTCTTTTTGTTCAGCTTCCCCATTATAAAGAGGAACTTGTTCAAATGCTAAATCTAAATTTGTATAATTATTAGATTCTGCGATTTGCTTTGCTAAGAATCTAGTTCGACCATTTGCTCTAGGTGAACCATTTACTACTACGATATTCATTGATATTCCCCTCACAATTTAAAATAGTTGCCATCATTTTGACAATTTTTTACTAAAGATTCCTTTAAACTACAAAATATAGTATAAATGAAATCTATTTATTTGACTAATATTTTAAACAGAATTTAATGAAAACTTCGATTTTAAAAATCATATAAGATCGTGGAAAATATTATTATTATGAGTAAGGAATTCTTTCCTTCTTGCCATTTTACTTCCTCATGAACTTTTTATGTGTTAGTAAATCTCATCTCCTTGAATTTTTCTTACTCAATATTACCCTATGAATAAGGTATTTCCTTATCCACAATCTATTCGATTGATATAATACTAAAGTTTAGTATATACTTATTTGACAGAATATTGAAATTACACTTGGAATGGATGTGATACATATTGGGGAATTTGGCAGTAAATAAAAAGGCGACAATTAGTATCATTATTGCAATGGCTACTTTCGGCACAGTAGGTTTCGTCGCTCCTAAAACGGGCTTAAAAGCCATTGATTTAGTTTTTATTAGATGTGTTTTTGCGAGTATATTTTTATTTTCTGTTTGGTATTTTTCAGGGATAGTAAAAAAAGAAATATTTAATAAAAAAGATATAACTCTTTCATTATTTAGTGGAATCTTATTAGTTTTGAATTGGGTATTTTTATTTAAATCATTTGAAAATTTATCCGTTACAATTTCGGTTTCAATTTATTACTTAGCTCCCGTAATTTTATTCTTATTAGGTAGTTTAATTTATAAAGAAAAAATTACGCTAGTTCCTTTACTTGGCGTTTTAAGTAGTTTTATCGGATCGATCCTTTTATCTGGTATTAATTCTGATTTTACACTTGATAAATTCCTTTCGTCTGGGGTCATTTGGGCATTTCTTGCTGCAATCTTTTATGGATTATTAATGATTGTGAATAAAGGGATTACACAAACAAGTTCATATTTTACGACTTTACTTCAGACAACATTAGGGTTTCTACTTTTAATTCCTTTTGTTAAATTTGATTCTTTTCAAAACTTGCATTTAGAAAACTGGACTTTTATTTTGATTATTGGATTTGTTCATACAGGCGTTATTTATGCATTATTCTTTGGTAATATTCGATTTTTACCTTCTAATATGATTGCTGTGTTAACATTTTTAGATCCTGCAGTTGCAATTGTTTTGGATACAGTCATAACAGGATTTAAACCAACACCAACCCAAGTAATTGGAATTTTTATGACTTTTTTAGGTATCGCTTTAATTTTGCTACTGAATTCACCAAAGAAAGTATCGCAAAATTCAAATGAAAAAATTGCAAATTAACGATTTATTCAGTTAAAAAGAACTTTAACTTCATTGTCAAACTATACTAAAAGGACTATAATAAAGTCATTAAGAATATACTAAAAAGGGATGTGCTGCGAACACACCCCTTCCGAGTAGTAATTGGTAAAGTTGCTTTCCTCGGACCCAGTGAAGAAATAATCACCACAACCATTTCGAGGGGTAGGGTGGTTATTTTTTTTTGCTAATAGAAATGATAATACCGATTATGCTTAAGATTACAGTTGCAGTTATCCCAACACTTTGAATAATTAAATTTGCAATCTCATAGCCAGTCACATTCTCACCTCCCTTCTTAGCGAAGAAAGGCACCTACCACAACTCTACTCTACCTAATTTTACCATAAGTATATTCAAAATACCAGAATGTATGTTCTGTTTTTTGTGATATTTGATTACAAGCCATTTCGTCTATTCATGAAGAGTAACCTTACCTCAACAGCATTTTTTGAACTTAATAAGGGTACTAGAATGATGGATTAATGAAAATCCTTCATTCCTGAAGAACGATCAATAAGAAACAAGTTTACATAATAATTTCAGATAAATAATAAAGAACACCTGTTATAAGTGCTCCCTAATTTCTACTATTAATTATTAAGTATAAAATTCCATATAAGATGGCTATTATCATTCCAACGACAAAAGCAACGCGAAATCGCTAGTATGTAATATAAGCTCATATTTCGAAATACCATTTTTTTAATTCTACTATTTTTTCACTTACTTTCTTTAGTAATGAATTCTTTTCTTGAGTGGCTGCCGTTTCTAATAACAGTTGTTGATCTTGTTTTCTTTGTTCTCTCCATTCTTCTAACAGTAAGCTAGTCTGCTTTTCTCGTTGCTTTAATACTTCTTTATGTTGTAGATCCATCTTTTTAGAAAGTCTTTCTTCCATTTTATTCATTAGTTTTTCAATTGTTTGCAACTGGTGTTCATTGTTTATCTGTATTAGGTGCTCTGTTAAGTTTAAAGACTTTTCTTCGACTATCATGTCAGTATGAGGTATTAATCTATTGGTTTGCTCTTTTATTATTCTCGCAGACTTCTCTAACGTCATACCATCATGCTTACTTAATTCAATTAGTTTTTCGAAGATCAAGACATCATAATTTGAATATTGTCGATGTCCTCTACTATTCTTCTTGATTGTATAACCAACATTCTCTAAGATATCCTGATACTTTCTGAAGGTGCTTGGTTTCAACTCCAACTGCTCTCTTATTTGAGTACTAGTTAATATTACATCTCCGTCTATCATGCCCCTCACACTCCTTACAATGCTTATATTCTATACTGGCATGTTATCTCCTTTTTGCATTGCAAAAGGTTTATCGAATTTAGCATCAGAGTTTATTGAAAGAGAAAGATTTGATGAACGAATAAATGAATTTTTAGTAAAGAGGACCACAACTTAAGTGTGATTCTCTATTTAATTTCTTCTAGGATAATTTATTAAAAGTAAGGTATTTAAAATAAACAGTTAATTCAATATCAGCAATGTTGTCTGATTTTTATATTGTGTAAGGGCATACTTAAGATAAACCCATAATATCAAAGTTGCTATGTACATTTGTATGTATATTATCTTTATATACTCTTGATAAAAGCATTGTTCTAATTTACAGTTCTATATTTATACGAATGAAATGATCTAATAGTTTCTTTATTTTTAAATGTAATATAATAAAAAACTCATTTGTATTTTTAACAAATGAGTTTTCAGATCAAATTATTATGCAAATACAAAATTTTAGTTTAAAAGATATGACATCAAGAATATTACAAACACAGTTAAACCCGCTGATATTTTTAAGTTCCTACCTAAGTTTAAATGATTCAACATATCTCCTACTTTCAAATAATATATTGGTGGAATATTATATTTTAAAAATATATTTTTAGAAAATTCGTTATATGCTACAGATTAATAATACTAATAATTCTGTTTTATTTCCATGTATAAACTGTGAACATTATTCTATGAAAACTTTTTAACAATTTTAGCTGTTATATTGACACATTTATATATAAAGCTCCAAAATGAAAAACTCATTTCAAAACGATCTTTGAAAATGAGTTTTTATTTTTGTTAATTATTTTGAATCAAGCATTGATAAACTGCCATCATATCACGTTTATTTAGTTCTCTTATGCGATTGAATATCGGTATATTTTTAACTTCTTCAGTTAGTTGATTTTCAGGAACTATTTCATTTACTTTACCAGTGAGCCATGTTTGAACCGCAATGCCCTCAACAAGTTGTTGACGTCCACTCTCATTGATCCCACTAGCAAAACAGCTAACACAAGGAATTGTTAATTTATATACCCCGTCATGTAGATTATCTTCAGAAATTACTTTCTTTCCTTTACAAAACGGACATGGGTTACTCGCTTTTACTTTATTAATTAATGTAACGATTTTTTTATATCCAAATGCTTCATAAACATATGTTAGTTTTTTGAATTTACCATTCGTAAAATATTTGTCTATAATGTCTTCTCTAGTCTCAAATATATCTTTAAAATCAGTTATCGTTACTAAGTTTTTATTACTTACTTCTTCAATATTTGTCTTAACACGATCCCAAAATGGCAAAGCATTTTGTAGTACTACTTCATATCCAACGAGGCTTGCTTGTTTTATTTCTAGCATCTTTAACGCGACTTGTTGCTCTCGGGATAGTAAAGAAACTTCTACTGTTAATGTTGTTTCTCCACCAACAATTGATTTTATTTCTTCTAGGACTGATAGCTGACCAACTATTTTAATTACTTGATCTATAGGTTGATTGATGATTTCACGAATATCAAATTTGCCAAATATTAATTTTTTGTGGTGGTTTAATACTGTACCTTCGCATATAGGGCATATAATTTGCTCTTTGGAAGCCTTCATTTGTTCTTTGATAGACGATTTTGAAATTGACATATATCGTCCAATAATCGTGTTAAAGCCTTCCCATAATCTTTGCGTCTTCCCAGCTTTATCGTAAAAAGTTT
This sequence comes from Gottfriedia sp. NPDC057991, assembly GCF_042886615.1. Classification (NCBI taxonomy): domain Bacteria; kingdom Bacillati; phylum Bacillota; class Bacilli; order Caryophanales; family Bacillaceae; genus Gottfriedia; species Gottfriedia sp. NPDC057991. The sequence continues at coordinate 89,774 of NZ_JBHVQN010000008.1, read as the reverse complement.
TTTCATAGTATCCATATAAAAAAGTATGCATTTCTGCTTCTGACATCTCATTAAAACTTTTACTAATGTCTTGTCCAAGTTCATTTTTTATTTCATCAAATAGGAATTGTAATTTAGGATATTGGTAATATTTTAAAACTTCCATTACATCTGAATGTAATAATCCTTCCCAAAAAGGTACTGTTTTATCTTGTATGACGACATCAATATCAAACTTCTCAATTACTCTACGGCCAGAGCAGGATGGACAATGATTTTCTTGGTTATAAAAGTCAAAACTTCTTGTATCTTTATTAGTCGGATGTGAAGCAACGATTTGATTAATTAATCCGCCGATCTCATATAAAAATGTATATTGACTGTATAAATGTCTTTCTAAATCAATTGCAATAACAGGAAGAATAGCATCAGATTCATATTCTCCATAAATAAGTCGTGCCATCGATGATAGACTTTTTAATATTCCACCTTTATAAATGTTTTCTGCATTTTTGAAATAATTTATATTATTTTCTTGTAAATATTGAACTCCCTTTTGTACTTTAAGCGATGATGAAATATGCGCCTGAGGCTTTTCATGATCCTGTTTTATGTGATTAAAATAATCATCATGATTTACAACTTCAAGTTGTTCAACTGGGGTAATCTTTCTTTTCCCAAAATCAACAATAAAATCTGAACTTTCTAACATGTAGGCATTATGTTCAATCATCATAATAGAAATTGATTCATCTTTTAGAATTTCTCGAACACTATCTATAAATTGATTTAATATATTTTGTGATAATCCTTTGGATGGTTCATCAAAAATGAATAGTGTATGAGGGTTTCTTGAATTAGAAAATAGTTCAGAAACTAAATGTACACATTGAAATTCTCCAGTTGAAAGTGTTTGTGTTTTTCTTTCAAGAGTAAGATAGCCAAGACCAAGTTTAATTAATAAGCTTAAACGCTTATGGGCAATGTCTTCGTTCGGCAGTTCTTCAATGAAATCCTCGATTGAACGTAGAAAAATATCATCTATTTCCTCACTATATTTTGTTAGCTTTCTTTTTATATCTAAGAATGTAGCAACTGTTGATCGGCTCGTAATCGATTGGTTTCGATCCTGTCCTACCATCACTAATTTATCTTTTGGATATCGTTTTAAAAAGTCTTTTGACATACATTCGTTTACTAGAGTAGATTTACCACATCCAGATTCGCCAGTAAATGTGACTAGTCTATTTTTAGGGATCTGTATTTCCTGAATTTGGATATTACGACAATGAAGATCTTTAAACTCATAGAACTCATTTGGCAAAGTCTGATTTCTTTCCCAATAAATCGGTTTAGGTCGTGGAGATACTTCAACAATTTTCCCGCCGTATTTACCACTTCCAGGTCCGAAAAATACTTGATCATCTGTTGCATCTAGCACAGTGTCGGAATGGTCAATTAACCATATTTGATTTTTAAATCCTAATTCTTTTATCTCGTCTAATATTCTATTTAAAGTATCATGGTCAAGACCAACCGAAATTTCATCGATGATAATTACAGTATTTTCACTAGTTGCCATAAATTCAGCTAAATAAAGTCGAGTTATTTCTCCACCGGATAATGTTCCTGTTATTCGATTTAGGGATAAATAGCCAATATTCATTTTGATTATATTGTTGAGTAAATGCTGTTTAGCTTCACTAATTTGTAATTCTTCTGCTAGTGATAAGATTGTTTCTACACTTAAGTAATTAATATCTGAAATAGAATGTGGACGATCAAATAACTCAATTGTATATTCTTCAATTTTTTGATTATAACGGTTTCCTTTACACTTTTTACATTCAATATTTTTTGTAATTCCGCGGCCTTTACAATCCGGGCACCAGCCTAATTCATTATTAAATGAAAAAACTTCTGGAGAAAGATTAAATTTTTCTGCAAGACATACACGAATGTCTTTAAAAACACCAGTATGTGTTCCAAGTGTTGAACGTGGATTCGTAGAAATGGATGATTTGCCAAGGAATAGTACTAATGGCATTTCTTCCATTTTAATCGCACTAAAATTTGTTTCCATTATGTTTGGGAATAAATATTGATATTCAGCCTTTGGAAGTAAAGACACTAGTCGTTTCTTTGACTCCTCACCAATTGTTTGACAAAAAGTAGTTTTACCAGAACCAGATAATCCAGCGATTCCCAATGATTGGTTCTCAGGTAAAATTGCATCTAATTTATTAATATTATTTGCAATTAATTGACTTATTTTCAAATTCTTATCCTCTCTTGTCTCGTAAAATTTGAATAAATTATGTATGTTCTTTCCTTATATGACCTTTAATTTCTGCAATTATACTTACAATCAATATTTTACCAATTTAAGACAATCCAAGCTATAGATCATGAATGATAAAATGATTTATATTTGAGGGATTTCACAAAAATATCAAACAAACCGAAATTTAATTTCTTAATTTTTTAGATTCTTTTGAAATTTAATTTCAAAAAATATAGACAATACTTTCCATTTTTGGTAGTTTTATATTATGTAAGCGCTACTAATTCAATAGAAAGTAAGGTGGAACACTTATGAAGGCAAGAAAACTAGGAAAATATGCGATTGCTGCTACAGTAGGCGCATCTCTATTATTTCAACAAATTCAAAATGTTCATGCTGAAACTACTTCACAGTACTCAGTCCCGCCTAAGCATGAGCTGCGAGCAGCTTGGATTGCTTCAGTTACAAACATAGATTGGCCATCAGCTACTGGCTTGTCTGAAATGCAACAAAAATCTGAGTTTATGAAACTATTAGATGATGTGGAAAAGATGGGAATGAATTCAGTTGTTGTACAAATTAAACCGACCGCTGATGCTTTTTATCCATCTGAATATGGTCCTTGGTCAAAATACTTAACTGGTACACAAGGAAAAGATCCGGGCTATGATCCGCTTGCATTTATGGTTGAAGAAGCACATAAACGGAATATTGAATTTCATGCTTGGTTTAATCCGTATCGTATTACAATGCCTCGAACTGCACCAGGAGATGCGACTTTAGCAGATTTAAATACTTTAGCAGAAAACCATCCTGCAAGAAAACATCCTGAATGGGTAATCCCATATGGAAAGCAATTATATTTTGATCCGGGCAATCCTGATGCACGTCAATTTATTATTGATGGGATAATGGAAGTTGTAAAAAAATATGATATCGATGCAGTACATTTGGATGATTATTTTTATCCATATCGTATCGCAGGTCAAGAATTTCCAGATCAATCCTCGTACGAAAAATATGGTAAACAAAAGTTTGCTAATATTGAAGATTGGCGACGAGACAATGTAAATCAGTTCGTTAAAGTTCTTCATAATTCAATAAAAAAAGAAAAAACTTATGTTAAATTTGGGATTAGTCCTTTTGGAGTTTGGCGAAATATAGCAAAAGACCCTACTGGTTCAAATACAACTGCTGGTCAAACAAATTATGATGACCTATTTGCTGATACAAGAGAATGGATTAATAAAGATTACATTGATTATATTACTCCTCAAATCTATTGGAATATAGGATTTGAAGCTGCTGCATATGATACGTTAGCAAATTGGTGGACGAAGGAAGTAAAGGGTAAGAATGTTGATTTATATATTGGACAAGCTGATTACAAAATTAATGCTAACAATGAGGCATGGGCTCTACCTGACGAATTACCAAATCAAATTGCATTAAATCGTACAATTCCTGAAATCAAAGGCAGTATGCATTTTTCAATTAAAGACTTAAATCGAAATCCACTTGGAATTAAAGATCGTTTAAGCCAAGACTTATATAGAACTAAGGCATTAATTCCTTCTATGCCATGGCTAGATGACCAAGCTCCAAAGAAACCAAAATTCGAAAACGCTCTTCGTACTAAAGATGGAATCCAACTCACTTTGAATACTCACCCTAATGATCAAGATGTTTCATATTATGTTGTATACCGTTTTGATGGATTACATAAAGGTAGTATTGATGATCCAAGAAACATCTTAACTACCGTTCGTAAATCAGAAAATGGCAAAACAACATATTTTGATACAACTGCAAATATAGATAAAGACTACACATATGAAATAACTGCTGTAGACCGACTTCATAATGAAAGTAAAGTAAGTAATCAAATAAAGGTTAAAGCTAGTAAGAAATAGGTATAATAAAGAGCTTCCAATTCAATATAGGAAGCTCTTTATTCTTTTAGAAAAAGGTTATATTAAGTTGCAGATTTCATAATCACTGCTTTTATCATAAAATAACTAATTTCAGTTGGTAATTCATCTTTAATAGGTCGAAGTTTTTCACTTCCAACTGTATGAATGACTTCTTTAATTTGTTTTTCAATATCAATAGGCACTACTTCATTCCAATCAAATTGATCATCTTCCATTGCACTTTGCAGAATATGATTTTCAACAGTAGTCATATTTAATCCTCTCTCTTTTGCAATTTCAGAAATAGTAAGTCCGTTTTGATAACATTCGTAAGATATTTTGTGTGAAGGGACTTTATTAATTGTTGTCGCTTTTGGTCTTGTAGTTTCTACTTCAATATGGTTCTCTTCTTTATATTTCTTGATCACTTCTATAAATTGCGTACCAAATTTTTGTTGTTTTTGTAATCCGACACCTTTTGCCTGTAGGAACTCTTCATCAGTTGTAGGGAGCAATTTACATAAATCTCGTAAAGTACTATCCGCAAAAACGACAAATGGTGGTACTCCAAGTTCTGTAGCAATTTCTTTACGTAAACTTCGTAGTTGATCAAATAAATTATTATCAACGTTTGTAATTTCAGTAACTTGGATTTCTTCTTTTTTCATTACGTTTATTTTATTTAATAGTACTTCTCTTCCCCTATTTGTTACAGTTAACAGTGGGAATTTACCGCTAGTAACGCCAATAAATTGTTCCGATGTTAAATAATCAATTAAATCACCAACACTTTTTAATGTGCGATTTTTGAATAAACCATATGTCGTTAAAGTATGAAAATTTAAGTCTATTAATTTTTTATTCATTGACCCTGTTAGTACTGATGCAACCATCGTTTTACCAAATCTTTCGCCCATTCGAATAATGCATGATAAAACGATTTGAGCATCAATTGTAATATCTATTGCAGTTCTTTGATCAATACAATTACTACACTTACCACAAGCATGGTCTCTTTCATCACCAAAGTATTTTAAAATAAATGCTTGTAAACATGTTTCGCAATAACTGTAATCCTTCATGGATTGTAGTTTTGAAATTTCTTGTTTTAGTCGATTAGGTTCAAAGGTAGATTGTTCAATTAAAAATCTTTGTATTTGAACATCTTGTGCAGTAAAAAGTAAAATACATTCACTTTCTAATCCATCTCGACCTGCTCTCCCAGCCTCTTGATAATAGCTTTCCATATTTTTAGGCATTTGGTAATGAATTACATATCTAACATTACTTTTGTCAATTCCCATACCAAATGCATTTGTAGCGACCATTACGGTAATATTATCTTGTAAAAATGCATCCTGTTGTTTTGAACGTTCTGAATCGCTTAAACCTGCATGATATTTTCCGACAGAAATGCCTTGGTTTTTTAATTTATTCGTAACATTATCTACTTCTTTTCTAGTTGCGGCGTAAATAATACCTGATTCGTTTTTATTTTGTTTTATGTAATTACAAATATAATCTAATCGATTTTGACCTCTAATGACTTTAAATGACAAATTCTCTCTTTCAAAGCCTGTAATGATTGTCGTTTCCTCAACTATTCCTAGTTGATTGCATATATCAGATTTAACTTGTGGAGTTGCCGTCGCAGTAAGTGCCAATATTGTTGGGTTAGTAGGCAATTCTTGTATTAAGTTTTTTATTCTTAAGTAACTTGGTCTAAAATCATGTCCCCAAGAGGATATACAGTGTGCCTCATCTACTGCTACTAGTAAGATCGGCAATCTTTTTAATTCATTAATAAAGCTTTCTGATTCTAAACGTTCAGGTGCAACATATAGAATTTTGTATTCACCATAGCTTAAATCCATCATTCTTTCATTTACTTCATTATAAGAAAGTGAACTATTAATAAATGTGGAAGGAATACCTACTTGATGCAATGCATCTACCTGGTCTTTCATTAAAGAGATTAAAGGAGAGATGACGAGGGTAACTCCTTGGAGAATTGTCGCTGGAATTTGATAACAGATCGACTTTCCACCACCTGTAGGCATAATACCTGCTGTGTGCTTTCCTGATAAAACTCGTTCAATAATTTGTTCTTGTCCAACTCTAAAATTTTCATATCCAAAATACTTTTTTAAGTTTTCTCTTGCAAGTGTTAACATGCTTGCCTCCTTTTTTATTTATTTGTACAATTCTATTTTACTATAAAGAAATTGAAGTAAGTAAATTTCTTAAGCCGTTTTCGAAATTTGTATTATCAAGCTTCTGACGTTTTTTCGGTCCCTTCACTCTTCCACCTGCATTTCGAATTTTCTTTGAAACATATCGAGTATGTAAAAGTGAATCAATATTTTCATTTGTATATTGAAAACCGTTTTGATTTAGTACATAAGCTTGCTTTGATAAAACCATTGCAGCTAGACCATAATCTTGAGTAATGACGAGATCTCCATTTACAACTCGATTTACTAAAGCAAAATCAACTGCATCCGCACCTTGTGAAACAACGATCGTTTCAGCACCCTCTCTTTGCATTATATGAGCAGTATCACATAATAAAAGAACGTTGATCTTAAATTCTGCCGCAATTTTAATTGTTTCTGAAACTACTGGACAGCCATCTGCATCAATTAAAATTTTCATTTGATTCTTCCTCTTTCAATTGTTCTTTTAAATTAAATAATTCGTTATCTGTTAATTTTCTCCATTTACCTGTTTCTAGATTTTCCATATGGATATTCATAATTCGAATTCTCTTTAATTTAATCACTTTAAATCCAAAACTTTTTGCCATTTTTCGAATTTGACGATTTAAGCCCTGCGTTAAAATAATTCGAAATGTATATTCATCTATTTTTTCAACTTTACATTTTTTAGTTAAAACAGTTCCTATAAGAACCCCATTTGACATGCCATTAATAAAATCTTCATCAATTGGCTGATCGACTGTGACAATATACTCCTTTTCATGTCCATGTTCACTATGTAAAATTTTATGTGCAATAGGCCCATCATTTGTAAGGATGATTAATCCTTCAGAATCTTTATCTAATCTACCTATTGGAAAAACTCTCCTTGGATAATTGACAAAATCAATTATATTTCTTTCGACAGTTTGTAATCCTGTACAAGTAATTCCTACTGGTTTATTTAGGATGATATAGTCTTTTTCACTCGTTAAGTAAATAACTTCATCATTTACTTGTACAAGATCATCTACTTCTACTATGCTGTTTTTTTCAGCAGTTAGTCCATTAATTTTAACCTGTCCCGAAGCAACTAGTCGTTCTGCCGCTCTTCTAGAACAATAACCTGATGCGCTAATATAAACATTAATTCTCAATACTTATTCCTCTTTTACTATTCTTTCTTTTATCATAACAAAAAGTGCAGTGACATAACAGTCATCGCAACACTTCGAATTATTCATGAAGTCACTTCTTTTATAAAATTGATAAACGCTGAATTTCCACGTTCTTCAGCAATTGCTATTGGGGTTTTACCAGAATGATTCGTTTTAATTTCAGCACCGTTTTTTAATAAATGTTCAGCTATAGACGTATTTCCTTCAAATGCTGCGATATGTAATGGAGTGTGACCTTCACTGTCGTAAATATTTGGATTTGCTCCATTTGTTAGAAGAAAATCGATCACTTCTAATGACTTAGCACCTGCAATTGATGCGTGTAGAGCTGTGTTCTGTGGAATGAATGAAAGCTTTGAATGAGAAAGTGCATTGATTTGTGCACCATTTTTTACTAAAGTTTTTACAACTTCATATTGACCGTAATGTGCTGCAATTCCAAGTAATGTTAGACCATGCTCATTTTCTTCATGAATCAAATTTGGCTGTTCACTTATTATCTCAATTACAATTTCATTTTCACCTTTTTCCGTCGCTTCAAATAATTTTGCAAGTAAATTTGCCATCGTTATCTCTCCCCATTTCTACATTCAATTTGTAAATAGTTCAAAAAGAATTGAAGCCTTTTATTTAAAAGTCTCGCCTCGTCCACATCTATTGGTATTAATTGAATTGTATTTCCTTGTTGCATTTGTACAAGTTTCCAAAGGTCTGAATAAATGACTGTACCTAATGTGGCATATCCCCCTGTAGTTTGAGAGTCTGCAAGTAAGATAATTTCTTGTCCAGTTGGTAGGACTTGAATCGATCCAAAAGTAGTGCCTTCTGATAGAATATTTGAATCAAACGGTTCTAAATTAGTATTTTTAGAACTTAAATACATACCCATTCTATTAAACGTACCAATTGTAAGAGGATTAGATAAAATTTGTGATTTTATATAGGTAGGTATTTTCTCAAAATGACTACTTTTTATAAAATAAACCAAATTATGTTTTGGGTAGATTGGAATATACTCATGTTTTAGTCCATTTTTCACTAGTTTATAAGTAGTACTTGAACCATAAATTATTGTACCTTTTTTAACAATTAATCCAAGAGAAGCAGGCTCATACGAGGACTGACTTTCGAAATGACATTCACTTGTAATTCCACCCGGTACTGATATATATGAATAAACGCCAGTATTTCCCCCGTTAAAAGTCAAAATTTCGCCTTTTGCTATGTCGATTATTTTATTCATCTCAACTAATTTACCGTTAATTGTAGGTTTCAAATTTCCACCTGTAATGACGATTGAAAATTGATTTAATGCTTTTAGGACTGTACCACCAATCGCAATTTCAATACTAGCAGCGTTAACTTTGTTTCCTATTAATAGATTTCCAATTTGATAAGCCAACTTGTCCATAGCACCAGATACAGGTATACCTAAATGTCTAAATTTATTCCTACCAATATCTTGAATTGAAATAGATACACCTCTTTGTAAAACTTCAAAATACTCTTTCAAAGTATTACGCTCCTATAGACTTAACGATAATATTATTTTCACGAAATACCTTGCGTAATTCCATCGCTAATTTAATTGAAATGTCAGAATCACTATGTATACAAATGGTATCAGCTTGAAGTGGAATATCTTTACCGGAAATTGTCGATACGGTTTTGGTTGTTACAATTTGAAGTGCCTGGTTAATGGCATCTTTTGTATTGTGATGTACCGAATTTGACTGATTACGAGGTACTAATAAACCTTCATCATTATATGCTCGATCTGCAAATACTTCTGAAGAAAAAGGTATATTCATTTCGATCGCTGCTTCAATTAATTTGCTATTTGCTAGTCCATATAAGGTTAGTGAAGAATCAAAGTTTTTCATAGCTTTTGTAATCGCTAAAGCGATCATTAAATTAGTAGCTGCCATATTATAAAGTGCACCATGAGGTTTTAAATGATGAAGTTCAACTCGGTTTACTTTGCATACCGAATAGAGTGCTCCAATCTGATAAAGAACTAATTTATATATTTCTTCTTCACTGAAATTCATTTCTCTTCTGCCAAAACCCTGTAAGTCGGGAAAACTTGGATGCGCTCCAATTGATAAATTATACTTTTTTGCTAATTTTACTGTTTCATAAATTACAAACGGATCTCCTGCATGAAATCCACAAGCAATATTGGCTGAAGTAATATGTGGCATAATTTGCTCATCATTTATTTTGTAGTTTCCAAAACTTTCACCTAAATCACAGTTCAAATCAATGTGAATCAATAAAACGCACTTCCTTTTTAATTGAATAGTTGTCCTCTTTCACTAGCTGTTCTATCTGATTAAATCCTTCGATATTAATCTCAAAAAATTTTACTAAATCTCCAGGTTTAAAGTTTTCTGTGCCATTATTTTTAATTGAAAATATTGAGATTGGAGTACGTCCAATAATATTCCACCCACCTGGGGAATCAAATGGATAAATTCCTGTTTGATTGCCAGCAATCCCAACTGAACCCTTTAAGACTATTTTTGGCTTTATTAGTCTAGGAGTTGAAAGTTTAGGATTTAACCCGCCAAGATATGGAAACCCTGGTATAAAACCAATCATATAAATGGGATACTTCGTTTCTAAATAAAGTTGAACTACGTCTTCCGTTATTAGTTTATTATGCTCTGCTACTTTTTGAAGTTCTGTCCCAAAAGTGGAACTAAAACAAATAGGAATTTCATAAATTGCTTGCTCTCGCTTAATTTTCGAACGATTATAATGATTAAAATGATGATTTATTTCTTGTTTTATTTCTGTGTATGAAAAATTAAGAGAATCATAAAAAATCGAAATGGAATGATAAGATGGTACGACTGCTGTTATTTTAGTCATTATTTTAATTCTTAGATATTCTGAGAAAGCATGTACTAGATTATTTGTTTCCATTGATATCGAATCACTTAAATAACATACTAAGCCAGAGCAACCTAATGGAAAAATATTTAATTTGCTGTTAGTCATTTAGACTAATCACATCAATTGCAAGCTTTATAGCATTCGTCAAATCTGTTTGCGACCAACTTGGCAACTTCCGATCAATTACGGCCATTTCATGTGAAGCTGGAATATGAATAAAGCCACTCGGAATTTGCTTGTTTATTTTTTTTAATTCATTAAGCATTTGATACATAACGTTATTACACAAATAAGTACCTGCAGAATCGGATATTTCAGCCGGAAAATTGTGATTGTTTAATTCATTAACAACTTTCTGAATTGGAAGTGTTGAAAATAATCCATCCGGGCCTTCAGGATCAATTTTAGCTCCCTCATATTTATTCCCTTTATTGTCCGCTGCACCATCATTGCAATTTATGGCGATCCGTTCTGGCGTAATTTTAAATCTACCACCTGCTAATCCTAATGATATAACCGCAGATGGGTTATACGTATGAAACAATTTTATTAACTCATTACCCGCTGTACTGAAATCAACAGGTAATACTGCCCCGATAATTTGAAACCCTCCAACCTCTTGATTATTTAACTCTTTCACTATTTCTTCTGTAGGATTAATTGAAAAGTTCAGAAAAGGTTCAAAACCTGTTAACAATAATGTATTCAAAAGCACTCATTCCTTTGGTAGAATTTATATAGTTCAATATTTCGACAAGGTCAGTTTAATTTCCTGTCATATTAGTAAAAGAGGTTGAATTCTAAGGTATGTTCTTTTTAAATTAAGTCATCTGCTCAATATTGACTATTAAAGACTGTGTTTTTTCGTTTTGTCCATTTCATTACGGTATGTGAAATTTTCAGTATTAGACAAAAAAAAGAAACTTAAACCTCCCTTTTTAAGTGGAATTTTAGTCTCTTGAAGAAAAACTTAAGTTTCTGATCTAATTTTCTACTTAAGAAGAACCACCAATAGTTAATGAAACTTCAATTTTCTTATTCTCAACAACTTCGTTAGATATGAGTTTCAATAAATTTTTAGCCGCTAATGACCCCCAATCAAATGTCGAATAAGATACTGTACTTAATCTTGGTGATACATATTGTGATAATTCGATATTATCAAAACCTACAATAAAAACATCTTTGCCTACCTTGTAATCTGTATCTTGTAAATAGTTGTAGATACCCATTGCCATTTCATCATTCAAACAGAAAATTGCACTTGATTCATTATAATTTGAAAAAATTTGTTGTGCTGCTAATTCTCCTGAATCTTTCATGAAATTTCCGCCGATTTCAATTAGCTCAATTTCAGGATAATTTGCTAATTCTTCTCTAACACTTTCAATACGTTTACTTGAATCGTATGATCCTTCTGGACCTGTTACAACATATACTTTCTTTACATCATTTTTAAGAAGTTCTTTAATCGCTAATTTAGCTCCGCCGTTATTATCTAATAGAACACCTTTAATATTGTTGTGCTGTAATTCCCGATCCATTACTACCATTTTATAATTTTTTTCAGCATAATCTAAAAGTTCTTCATCTGAAAAAGCTTGATCTAAAATGATTCCACCATCAATTACTTTTTCTAGTAAAAGTCGGTGTGATTGCACGCCAGAGCAAGCAATTAACTCATACCCTTTGTCGTTTAAAGCTTGTCTCATTCCTCTTAATAGTGGTCCGTAAAAATAACCTCCATAATCAGCTAAGAATACCCCAATAATTTTAGTTTCTTTAACCTTTAACATTCTTGCCGCTGCATTAGGAACATAACTTAATCTATTTGCGATCTTCATAATTCTGCTTCGAGTTTCTTCTGTTACTTTTGGACTACCATTCAACGCATATGACACTGTTGAAATGGAAACTCCAGCTTCTTTGGCTATATCTTTTATTCCCGCCATCCCATATCCTCCATTCAATGTATACCAAAAAGCCAATTTGTTCTATTTTTCACTTTTATTACGTTTAGATTAAATGTAGATGAATTTAATACATATATTAATTTTATCAAAATTAAGTAAAATTTCCCTACATTTTTTTTTCCATTTGTACCTAAATGAGACATGTTAAATTTTTACTTATAAAAAGTGAGCACTGAAGTATTTTGAACTTCCATTGCCCACTTTTACATCTCTGGTAAAATTTAGAAGTAATTAAGTTATTGCGTTTCCAGCCTAAAAATTTAACCCCTTTCTTTACATAATCTTTTTTCATGAATAAATCCCAAATTAATCCCCAGTTCCATAGTTTTCAATCTTCAGCAATGTTGCACCTTTATCTATTCCTATTACTCGATCTGACACCAAGTTTGATGTAACGGCTCGATTATATGAATCTAGAAAACCATTTTTTGTCGAGTTTTGAAGTACTCAACTTAATGTTTACGTCTATTTTAAAAACAATTGTATTAATACAAAAAAGCCATATCTAAAATATGACTTTTAAAGACTTTCAAATAAGGTGTTATTTTAAAACATCTCTCGTATCTGTTTTTTGAATAAGCTCTTTCAAATCAAGATTTTTCAAATACGGACCAAAATTCATTATCTTTAAGAAGTTGAACTACGACATCTGTTATAGTTTCACAACTTATATCGTCTATTAATATCATATCACTTGCCCAAAAATATTTACCACTTAGATACTCGCCAGTAGCTTTATTTTTTTCTTTTAAACTTAAAATATTTTTATATGTAATATAGGTTGCAACCCCTTCTGCGCCATCACCAAAAATCACTTTCACATCTGTATTTTCATTATAAATATCATATTCGTTTGACCACTCTTCAGCTTCAATCCAAATTTATTTCATAATACACCACTTTCTTAACTAGCTTTTTTTACATTATTTATACCAAGTTAGTTTGACTTATAATTTGGGGTAATTCCGACTATATACTTTGAATTTCAAGTTATCTTTTGCCATTTACTAAAAACAAGAGCAGCTTTTGGCTGCTCTTGTCCTTTAACTAAAGCAATGCTTTAGTTAAAGAAGAATTATAATTTCAACCTTGTAAATAAATTAAATCTTAGGCATACCCATAATAAGAAGCAATGTAGAAAAAGCCTTTTTTTCGAACGATATAATTTTTTAAATATGAATTTGTTGCTTTATCTTTGGGTGATTTAGTTAAAGAATAACATTTCGCATGTTCTTCTACCTCACCTTGTAATTGTATAAGTTTAAGTAATAGCAATAACTATTTAATCTCGCGTAAAGAAATTTAACAAATACATATATTGATCAAATGAAATCGAACTTTCATTATGATGGATGACAATATTCTTATATTTATTAATTGACTGATCACGTTGCCAATTCGATAATTCCGCCAAATGTTTAAAATTCGGTCTTGTAACTGAATTAGTCAAGTAGGCAGACCGATATGCTCCTGGCCATCTCATTTTATTTAGCGAAAAAATCATTTGTTCAGCTGTCATTATTCCTAGTCCATGTCCAAAAAACGTACCATCTCCTAAAACAACTGCATTTTCTCCTCTCCACTCAGGGGTTAGTGGATTAAATTCTGGATTGTTAAAATATACGATATCTCCAGGTAAAATACGGTCAGAATACTGGGCACTTATTCCTAAGTCAGGATCAGCATGCCAGCCGTATAAATAGATGTTTTGAAAAATTTGATTAAATAAATTTTCACCAATCAGATTTAGAACTGCATGGTAATAAATAATGACCATTGCCGTTGCACATTCAAACGCATAAAATGAACTATTAAAGTAAATATCATTAATCGCGTCAGAAGGTTTTACACCTGGCCTTAATTGGAATGCTCCCGTTCTCATTAATTGCCAGTACATTGGATTACATTGCGATCTTGTAAATACGGCAAATCTCAATCTACTTTGAAACATAGCTCTCGCACTTAAAGTGATATTATTTCGTAACCTACTTTCAAACTCACCAATAGATCGATATGCATGAACCGTCGGATCTTCAATCATCTGTTGAATTTTCATTCTTATAACACTGTCAGACGCCCCTGTGTCACTTTGTTGAACTGGCATCCCCGATAAATGATTCATAATATACCTCTTTTCAGCATCAAATATTATTTTCCATATATACCCATCATATTCAAAGACCGCTTTGAAGTGTATATTCGCTGAAGAACCTTTTTCAATGATTCTTTTTTATTTAACATAAATTTAAATATTAACTGAAGATGTAAAGTAAACTAAGTAATGAAAAAATTGCATCTCCAATAATTAGTTATTTTAAATCACTATATTAATAAAGTTGGTATTCCTATCTGAAACGCATGCAGGATATAAATACATACAATTTATGGATGGATTTGTGAACATAACTAAATTTCTCATTGTAAAATTTTAACCAGAAATAAATAGGAACTTTGAAGTACCATAAGCACAAAAAAGTACCGTATATACCCATATTTTTGGTAAAGGTATAATATATCTAACTTAATTTATAGCAAATTTAATATTAGATTGATGTAAAAGTAAGTTTCTGAAATTATGTATTATTTACCACTCTTGTACTAAGCACCAACTAGCAAAAGGTAATAATACGTGAAGAGATATTATTTCAGGATTACGATATCCATAAATATTATTTTTGATAAAAGAGAGGAATTAAAAAAATGAAAGAACAAAAACTTGCCATAGATGTATACCATGCTGTTGAAGCTAATGTAAATGCTTATATTTTTTCTGATAATAAAGGAACCTTTATTGTAGACTGCACACGAAACAGCTAGGAGGCACGAAAAGTTGCGGCACTTGTTCTGTCAAAGGGTTCTATACCAAAGACAATGCTAATTACACACGGACATCCGGATCATTATCTCGGTATGGGGGCAATGTTGCAGTAATTTCCTGATCTTAAAATTGTCGTTGCTTCCCAGGAAGTAAAAGATGATATCATCAACTTTACAGAGTGGATGGATTCTGTGAATTGGCTTGAGGGTGAACCGCACATGAAACCAAAATCCGAAAAATAACTGGGCATGGAGACCCAACGGATATATCAATTTTTGAAATTGATAAGAAGTACATGGATGATTTACTGAACGCGGTCCAAATATCTGAGACAGAAGACGAGGCAAAACAGAAAATGATGAAACTCTATCCGGACTGGCAGAACACCGAGTTCTTATTAACTCAGAGTATTAAGAATCAGATAGAATTATCTCGTAAGTAACCCTATAATATTAGTTATTTTACACCTTATTATGGTGGTTAAAATTCGTCCATATCAAAATCTTTGATACAGACTTAATGTTTGATTGGGTTATTGCCTATTGGTTTTAATTGGTTTCAAACAAATGTGTAAATAGATCAAATGTTTATATTTATTGTCACACTTGAACTACTCACCACTTAACACCCTTACAAGTTGTTTGAAGTGGGAGATTCTTGGGAATAAAGCATACTTACTAGTGATTGTTTACCAGCAGAGGTTACTTTTATTTACCAAGCTAACCCCGTAGTTCCTACGGTTTGGTTCCACCTAACGTTAGGTGAAACGTACTCAGCCTGTTTTTTACTGAGGGGTATTCCAGTTGTTCTATTTGCGACTCTTGAATGGTATAGGCGAATGACAACCACCAGACGAGTTCTATTTACGCAACAAGCACTACACTTGAATTCATTCTTTTTCTACGGTATTTACATTATCTATTATACAGAATAGTAGTCTTTTAGCATGTTCTAGTAAGCTTCTTTTTCTTGTAGTTATTCTAAATGTACTAAGTACGGTAAATGAAATTTTTCTGCTAATATGCTAAATTCTTTGGTTGCTAAAAGATAATCACTTAAAGCTTTTATTGACCAAACAATTATATCTCTGTGGCTTTCACCGGCTTGAATACTTAAATATTTATTAAACATAATCCATTGTGGTCTATTACCATCGTCTTCATATTGATGAGTGAAAACAGTAAGTAAGATTTCCCTTACAATTTCAAAGATGCTTTTTAAATATAAAAAAAGCAAACAACGTGAAAGAAACAGTCCACATCATTTGCTTTTTCTCTGTCTAACGTTTAAATTTTAAGGAATTTAAATAGTTTATAAATAAATCCTCTCTTTTTTCTTACCTGATTCATAGATTGCACAAATCATTTTTTGAGTTTTCATTGCTTCTTCGCCAGTAATATGTAACTGAGAATGATCATTCAATGATTCATAAAAATTATTAATCTGTTTTACATGACTAACGCCCCAGTATCCTTTCGCACCATTGCCGTAGTCAAAGGTTTCATTTGGATTGTTATCTGCAGCGAACTCTCTTCCATCTTTTAAAGAGACAACTCCACGGTCAGCAACCATTTTCGCAATTCCATTTTCACAATGCAGTTCAATCGTAACTGGTGCATCATAAGAATAATAGTTTATCGTATGAAATGCCGTAACTACTCCGTTTCTATACTTGATAACTCCTTCTGCACAATCCTCAACTTCAATCATTTCATGTGCTCTATTACTAATTGTCGCGTCGACATATTCAATCTCATCATCAACAAACCATCGCATTAAATCCATCGTATGAATAGCTTGGTCAATGACTACCCCTCCACCTTCTTTTTCCCAAGTCCCTTTCCAATCGCTAGTCAAATAGTACTCGTCAGAACGGTCCCATGTTACTGATAGTTTTCCAGATTTTATTTTCCCTAAAGTACCATTTTGTAACATTTCTTTAATCAGAACTGATCCTGGATTATACCTATTTTGAAAAATGACACCTAATGTTACTCCATTATTTTTTGCTGTTTCTACCATTACTTGTGCATCAGAATAATGAATTGACATTGGCTTTTCAGTAAGAACATGGATTTTTCGCTTTGCGGCTTCAATTGCAACCGGAGCATGTAAATAATGCGGTAAGCAAATATGGATAACATTTAAATTTTCTTTCTCAAAAAGCTCTAGATAATTTGTATAATAATTACATTTGAATTGTTCAGCTTTCTCTTTTGCTCGCTCTTCTTTACTATCACAAACCGCTACCAATTCTACATTTTCTCTAATGAATGCAGGTTGTGCATGCATTAAAAAAATATTTCCACAACCAATAATCGCAACTCTTAATTTTTCCATTTTTTCACCAACTTTTTTTCTACTGGTTACCTATTTTGATCAAGTCCACCACATTTGTGATGGCTCTTCATTTATTAATACGGACTGTAAGTTTTTGACGGCACGTGAAAAACCTTCTTCAATCGACATGATTGGGTCTTCATGTTCAATACTTACAACATAATCATATCCAAACGTTCGTAGTGCACTCATCATATCTGACCAATCTTTCAAACTGTGTCCACAGCCTACTGATCGGAATGTCCAGGCTCTTGTTTGAACTTCACCATATGGTTGCATATCAGTTAAACCATACATATTTACATTATCTTGATCGATATAAGTATCTTTTGCATGGAAATGATGAATCGCATTTTCTTTTCCAAGTATTTTAATTGCTGCTACCGGATCAATGCCTTGCCACCAAAGATGACTAGGATCCAAGTTAGCACCAATAGCATCACTAGTTTCTTTACGTAACTTTAATAATGTATATGGAGTATGAACTAAAAAGCCACCATGTAGTTCTAGCCCAATTTTTACTTGATGATCTTCCGCAAATTTGCCCATTTCTTTCCAATAAGGAATTAGCTTTTCTTCCCATTGCCAATTTAGCACATCTCTATATTCATTTGGCCAAGCAGTTACAGGCCAACTTGGGTATTTTGCTTCTTCATGATCACCACTTGTTCCAGAAAAGCAATTTACAACTGGAACACCTAATAGTGAAGCTAGGTTAATCGTTTTTGCAAGAACATCATGAGATTCCTTCGCAAACTCTTTATCAGGTGATATTGGATTACCATGACAACTAAAAGCACTAATCGTTAGTCCACGTTTTTCCACTTTTTCAATATACTCTCTTCTGAGTTGCTCACTTTCTAATAAACGATCTAACGGACAATGAGCATTCCCAGGGTAACAACCAGTTCCTATTTCAACA
Organism: Gottfriedia sp. NPDC057991; assembly: GCF_042886615.1. Classification (NCBI taxonomy): domain Bacteria; kingdom Bacillati; phylum Bacillota; class Bacilli; order Caryophanales; family Bacillaceae; genus Gottfriedia; species Gottfriedia sp. NPDC057991. Next base: position 71,268 of record NZ_JBHVQN010000008.1, on the reverse strand, counting down.
GCCTTTAGTCCGGAATCTGCAACTTTATCAAGCATTTTTTCTAATGATTGATCCGCAAATAATACCGTGAATACTCCCAATTTCATCTTTTTCTCGCTCCAATCTATTCTTTACGTTAATGCCTCTATGGCCTCTTTATGTCCATATGAAGGATAATTTCTTTTTGATTTATTCGCCCAATTTACTGCATTAATGATAATTTTTTGAACTTCTTTTTGATGATAAGTTGGATAAGTTTCATGACCTGGTCTGAAATAAAAGATTTTCCCATTCCCTCTTTTAAATGTGCACCCACTTCTAAATACCTCTCCACCTTTAAACCAACTAACTAAAACTAGCTCATCTGGAGTAGGAATATCAAAATGTTCGCCATACATTTCTTCTTGGTCAATCTCAATATATTCACCAATACCATCTACTATTGGGTGAGACGGATCAACAACCCAAAGTCTTTCTGTTTCGGCTGCTTCACGCCACTTTAAATCGCAGCTAGTCCCCATTAATTTTTTAAAAATCTTAGAAAAATGTCCAGAATGTAGGACAATTAACCCCATACCTTGCAATACTTTTTCATAAACTTTTTGAACAATTTGATCTTCCACTTCATTATGAGCAATATGTCCCCACCAAATTAATACGTCAGTATTTTCTAGCACTTCATTCGTTAATCCATGTTCAGGTTGCTCTAATGTAGCCGTCGTAGTATCGTACCCTGCTTCATTTAAGAAAGTAGCAATGGTTGTATGTATTCCGCTTGGATAGATGCTTTTTACATCTGGATTAATTTGTTCATGTCGATTTTCATTCCAAATCGTTACTTTTACCATATGACTCACCCATCTCTATTTTTTTACATAAATTTTTGTGTCTTAAGCTTCAGCTAGTATCATTTTTAAGTTATTCAATCCAATTTCAACACTTTCTAAGTGTGGTTTAGTAAATGCCTCTTGCTCAACAATTAACCATTCGGCTGAATTTAGTTTTGCTTGTTCGACAATTCCTTTTATATTCATAATTCCATTTCCTACTTCGGTACTTTCCTCTTTGGATCGAGCCATATCCTTCACATGAATTAATGGAGTTCTTCCTTTATACTTATTCATAAATTCAACCGCATCTACACCAGCAAATTCTAGCCAATAAGTATCCAACTCTGCTTTTAAGAGATTAGTTGGAACTGAGTTTAATAAAATATCTAGTATATATTCGCTTTCTAATCTGATTAATTCATGAGCATGATGATGATAAACTAACGAAATTCCCGCTTCGGCTAGCTTGTTTCCAGATTGTTGTAAATGTTCCGCAAATTCTTCCCATTCTTCTAAACTAGTAAAATTGGCCCAAGGACATACAACATATTTGTTTCCTAATTCTTTTTCGAAAGCAATTACGTCATCAATATGATGAATAATTTGATCAGCACTTACATGGGCTCCCGCTACCTTTAATCCTAGTTTGTTTAAAACAGCTTTTATTTCCGAAGCATTTTTACCATAGTATCCAGCAAACTCAACACCTTCATAACCCATTTGCGCTACTTTTTCTAACGTACCGAAAAAGTCGATTGCTGCGTCCTCTTTTACACTCCATAATTGTAGGGCAATTGGTAATGTCATTTATTTCATCTCCTATACTAATTAGCTAAAATATACCGGTTTCTTTGATTTTGAAGATTCATAGATTGCCTCTAAAATTTGAGTTACAACCAGTGCTTGCTCAGGTTTAACAGTTGGCTCTGTATCATTAATAATACTGTCGATCCATTGTCTCGCTTCTAATACTTCAGCGGAATCGGTTGCACCTTCATAAAAAGCTACGTTGCCAGTTTGAATATCAATTTTTTTATCGTAAAGTCGCCCGTATGCTTCCCCATTAATTCGAAGACCATCTCTCATATCAGCTCCACCTTCAGTTCCACAAAGTGTAGTTTGAGCTTCTCCAACTTCTAGTGTGTTTAAAGCCCAGCTCGATTCTAGGATAACGGTTGCACCATTTTCCATCGTGATAAAACCAAATGCGGAATCTTCTACTTTAAATTCCTTTGGATCCCATGGCCCAAAAGCATTTGCAGCGTTTTCTTTATGTGATAATTCGTGGTAAACGTTTCCAACTACAAATTTAGGTTTATAATTATCCATTAGCCATAATGTTAAATCCAAAGCATGAGTACCAATATCAATTAATGGTCCACCACCTTGCTCTTCTTCATTTAAAAATACGCCCCAAGTAGGTACCGCTCTTCTTCTAATCGCATGAGCTTTTGCAAAATAAATTTTACCTAGTTCATTATTTTTACAAACTTCGCTTAAATATTGTGAATCGTTTCGAAAACGATTTTGATATCCTATCGTTAATTTTTTTCCTGTACGTTTAGATGCTTCTACCATCGCTTTTGCTTCTGCCGAAGTTTTTGCCATAGGCTTTTCACACATAACGTGTTTTCCTGCTTCTAAAGAATCAATCGTAATAAATGAATGAGATTTATTTGGTGTACAAACGTGAATTACTTCAATTGATTCATCTGCTAATAATTCTTTGTAATCTGTATATGTTTTTGCTTCCTCAAAACCAAATTGTGCCTTCGCTTTAATTGCGCGTTCTTCAATAATGTCACAAAAAGCTACCATTTCTACATGATCTAATGCTGCTAAGCTTGGCATATGTTTACCATTTGCTATTCCGCCACAACCGATTATTCCTACTTTTAATTTCATCATGATAACCTCCGGAAATGTTATTTACATTTCCAGTTTATAGAAATATTCCATTTCAGTCTTCCTTACACCTTGCCTAAAACTTCTCAAATATTGTCTTTTTTATATTGGGTTGGAGATAAACCAACTTCGTTTTTAAATAATCGATTAAACGTTTTCACATTGATGAATCCAACATTATAAGCAATTTCTGTAATAGGTAAATCTTCATTAAATAAATACCATTGAGCCTTCGTTATTCTGTATTGATTTACAAAATGACAAAATGTAGAACCAGTGTATTTTTTAAAAAACTTTGCAAAATATGTATTCGTAAAGCCGATATAATTCGCAACATCATTTAATGTAATATCATTCATATAATTCTCTTCTATAAAATGAAATATTTTTTCTAATTTTAAAAGACTAGCCTTCCTATTAGGATAGTTAAGCTTATTATTTTCTGTATGAGGTAGATCTCGATAGATTAGTAGTAAAATATCATATAATCTAGCTCTAATCGCCAATTCATATCCTTCTTTTTTATCGATATATTCACTTTCAAGTTCTTTTAAAAAGGTAATCATTTTCTGTTTAACTTCTTTATTCCAAAAAACACTAGACTTTTGAATACAATTAAACAATTCGATTAGTTCCATATTATTTTTCTTCAAAAACTGTATATCTTCGAAAATAGTAAAATCAAATTGCACGACCAATCTCATACAATTTGGTGAAGATAAAAAATAATGAATGTCACCACTATTAATGATATAAAATTCTCCTTCTTCTAAATGAAGTAATTCATCATTTACTCCAATCTTTAAAATGCCTTTTTGTACATAAATGATTTCTACGAGTTTATGCCAATGATGACCTACTAACGTCAATCCATCATTTGAAAATAAGCAAAATGGAAAATTCCGATCTAATCTCCTTACTTCAAGAGTGGCGCTCATTCCTATTCCCCCTGTACAACTATACTTACTATGTATTTATTTTACATTAACATTAAATATAGATTTTTTCATAGAATTACCATTTTAAAGTTGGAAAATAAAAAGATGCTTATACCGTCTAAAAAAGTATAAACATCAATATAGTGAAATCGTTCATTTTTTCACAAACTTATTTCCAATAAATCAATTGATTCTCAAGGTTTTCCTTCTTTACATAATTTCTTTGCATTGGAAAAGGACAGCCTAAATTATATTTCTTTATTTCATCATTTACTTCTGTGATCATTTTAGCTATTTCTTTACTATTTTCATCAGAATTTATCTTCATTAAAATCGTTTCAAGCTTCTGAAATATTTTCTTTTGTTGTATTACCCAATCTGGTTTATAACCCGACTTCTTAATAACAGTTGTTAATAAATCATCTTTTAGGAGCTCCTTAGGTAATGGTTTACCTAATCCAGGTAGATCTTCAAATCCACCTTCTTTTTCATGACGCTTAACAATTTCACTTAACCAATCAACATATTTTCCATTATTCGTCATCTTTTTAGCCACCTTTTTGGTTGGTCTTATATTATTAGTATTCGTTACGTTTTAACTTTTTCCTTTCTATATAATATGCAAACGAATGTTTTAAGTAAGTTTCTAACTTTGTACAAATAATGAACTTTTTTTGAATGAATAAAAAGAGAAACTAATCATTCTAGTTCCTCTTTGATTTAATATGTATTTTTAAAACTAAAATTCATCGTTAAATTAGGTTTGATGAAAACATCTATGCTCGATGTCTTTGAATAAAAACATTCTCTTTATAATTTTTTAACAAGCCTCTTTCTCTCAAATATTCCTTAAAATACAAGTTCGCTTCTTTTCGCTCATCATAAGGATTCTTAGAAAGTACAAACCCTAACTTATCTTCCTTTTGAAGTTCAACACCTGACATATATAAATGAATTTTATTTTGATGATAAATTTCTTTTAAAGGTTCCATGAAATTAATAGCAAAAGCAGAAAGCAACTTAATTTCTGTATCGAATGTAAACCTTGTAATATAGGATAAATCCACAAAAATTACGCCAATAAATCCAGTATTTGAAATTTCAGCCCTTATTGTTTTATCATTATGTAAGTGACCAATCTCACGAAGATATTCTATAAAATAACGAATTCCTTCTTCTTTTTCGAATGGCTTTTTTGATAAAATTAAACCTATTTTCTTTTCATCACGTAAATATTCACATGCAATATATGCTGGAATATTTTGTTTCTGAAATAATGCACATGCAGCTTGTAATAGACCATTTAATACTTCATGTATAATTAAAGGATGCTTCCTTGTGAAATAATATTGATTTTCTTGCAATTCTTCCATATCAATGAAACTTGCTCCGATAAAACCTGTATTGGATATAATAGGTGTTTTTGAATTCCTTTTAGTTGCTCCATTTCTTTTCATCATGCAAGTTCCTTTCCTTCTAAAATCTATATACAGAACATTAGTTCGCTTTTTATATTTTAATCATACACAATAAATTTTAAAATGTAAATCTCAAAAATGAAAAAAGGATACGAAAATTATTCGCATCCTTGAAATAATTCTTATTAAGATCGGTAGCTTAAGAAACAGTTTCTTCCTCAACGTCTACATAACAATCCATTGTATGTACTTCTTTATCTTCATGATTTCCAAAATAAATAGTGAAATTCATAGTCTAACACCCTTTCACAAAGGATATAATTTTAATTTAAATTCTGTTTAATTATATTATTATTACCAAGAAATAACAATACTTACATCATATATGAAAAAAGATGTTTAGGTTAATAGATAATCATTTTAATTATTTACTAATCTGTATAACATTTATTAAAGTAACTAGTAAGTTAAAGTGTCCGATTTTTAACAGGCACAAATAAATGAACTATAGCTTTTCCATCTGGGTCTTTGGCAGGATTATTCATATTAAATTCTAGGTTATAACGGTCGTAATCAGGTTCAAACTCACTATTTGGTAACCATTGTTCATACATAAATTTATAACCACTATTTAACATATTAGGAGAATCATAATATTGATATAAAGCGTACTGCCCACCATCTAATTTTCTAAATTGAATATTTTCATGTTTTTCTTTATTAAAACTATCAGGTATGGTTACACAGGCATCGTGACGACAATTATGACTTTCTACTAAATCTGGATTATCTAAAGAAATTCCTATGAAAGCTTGTTGTGGTGGAACAAGTCCATTATTTATTGCCCAATTTAATAGCTTATCCCAATGTTCTCCATTTGGTTCAAAATATGATCCATAGCGCCTGAAATAAGCAACTTCATATTCAGGTAGTTCTTTAACTAAAATATTCATTTTCACAACTCCGAATTAGAATAAAGACCATTATTCTCTATCTATTATTAAAATTCCTTTTCTTATCAAAATTAAATAAGAGAAGATAAATGACCGAACGTGATCTAATAAGAAATCCACAAAATCTTCTAGGTCATTAATTCTTATGTCCAATACCCTTCTACTAATGTGGAATATATTATTATGTTCTACTTAAAAAAGGAGGATGAGCTATAAAATTGATTGTACCAATAAAATATTTAGAAACATTACCAGGTAAGGCTGCACATTTATTTTTGTTTAGTGATGGTAATCGCTATGCAGTTAAATGTAAAAATAATTTCCATGGAACACGGGAGCTCGTAAACGAATACGTAGTCGCCAAATTAGGTCAGTTGTTGAATTTACCTGTTGTCCCATTTGAAATTGTAAATATGTCCGAAAAGCAAATTCAGCAAATACCCCAAAAATTTTCTTCTCAATACCAACCAGGCAACCAGTTTGCTAGCCTTTTTATTGATAACTGTATTGGCCTTGCGAAAAAACCTCCTCGCCCGACTATAAATGAAGTAAATAATCCCCATATTTTGGCAGGAATTCTCGTTTTCGATTATTGGGTGCATGATGCAGACCGCACTAAAAGCAATATACTTTTAAAACGACACCCAGATGGACAGTATGACATTCAAATGATTGATCATGGAAAATGTTTTCCAGGAGGATACAAATGGAATGCAGAAACTCTTCAAAAATCCAAAAAGTTTAAAAAGGATTCAATCGTTCATATTTGGACGGTAGACATGTTAAATGACTTAAACATCATAACGTCTTATATTGAAAAAATCCTAGCATTATCAGATGCCTCAATCGAAGAAGTTATTCAGGATATCCCAGTAGACTGGAATGTTTCAAACGAAGACAAAGCAGCACTTTTTAACTATCTGAAAGATCGCAAAAAAACACTTGCTGATTCAGTTTATACTTTTGTAAAAAGATATTTGAATTAAGGTACGCGGGTAGATATTATTCATTTTTTACACATCCATCTTATAACGGATCTTTGTAACATGAATTAATTTCTCCTTTTTTCGTTAAAATTAAATTATCATTATTTATTTTACTTAGATCTATAAAATCGACTATACGTTCGAGTATATAGTTGTTAGCATACTTTTTATATGAACGATTTCAAATGGCAGCATCGTGAGTGAATCTATTTTAGAAACCCAAATACCCTTCAGATATTCTTCTGAAGGGAATCTTTATTTTTATAGTTCCTTTTACTATATATTCGCCGAAACTTGAGAAATGAAACAATTCTCCAAGGGCAAATATATCCGATTGCAACGGTCATAAACAGTGCTGCCTCGGTCTCATTGCCGAGCCACTTTAAATAATCGCGAAGTACAAATCGGATAATAAAGATAATAATAAAGACGACGATGAAACTTCTGTTCTTTGTAGCATAGATTTGTTGATCGGATCGGAGTTCATAGTTAGTCATCCAAATAAGTGGAATAGATAAAATAATTCCAAAGAAAAGTGCACAAATCCATTCCCAGCTAGCAGCATGAGCCTTTGGATTCAAAACAATGGGAATGCTAGGTATCAGCAAATATAGTATTGGGAGGAGAAGTCGAATTCCGCTTCCTTTAATTGGGTGATACATAGCTCTCGTTCTTCGCCATAATACCAATGCAGCAACCGCAATAACAATCATGTAAAAAGAAGAAACGTTCATAAATTCCCCCATAATTCACCTATTTTAACTATTAAGATTTGAAAAACATTAAACTTTTTTATGTATATTCCTTAGATAAAGAGTTAAGAAGTGAAAAAAATTTGATAAAATGCATTTGGAAATTCAAAAATTAGGAAAAAAATATATTTTTAACATGATATTGTCATATTTCATAGATACTGGATTAACGAAATGTGTTAGTTGAACAAGAATCTTAAAACTCTATATAAAAGGGATGGTTGTTTTCATTCAAACAATATTCAATTCTTTGTTTGAAATTTTTCCAAGTTACCATCGTTAAAGCTTCATCAATAGGAAAATATCCCACTTCTAAACTTTCTGAAGAAGTTGTCAACTTTCCCCCGATTGGTTTAGCTAAAAACAAAGTGTTACAAATCGAAGCACTAACATTTTGAAATACTCCACAAAATTTCAAAACTTCAATATCAATCCCACTTTCCTCTTTTGTTTCCCTAATTGCAGCGTCCTTCAATGATTCCCCCTCTTCAACTTGCCCACCTGGCATTTCCCACCCTCTACGCGGACCCTTAATTAATAAAATATCATTTTGTTCATTCATTACAATTGTCGCAGCTGAAATAATATGTTTGGGTGGCAAAAACTTATTTTCTGTATTTTTGTCCTTAGATAACAAAAGAATTTCCCCTTTCTACTTTTAACTCTTATATAATACTTTTTATTTATTCTATTAATACTTAGAGAGTCCTTTCTTATTAAACTAAACGCATCTTTTTATAGTAACTATATGTCTATGGATGAAAATATCAATTATTCCGTTCAAAAGGTAGTCAGCTAAAAAAGAAGGAAAATTTATCACTACTGTCGAATTTTGAAGGATTAGTTCATTGAAGGAGATTTTCACATGGATTATATTAAGAATATGAGGAAATATATTGGTAATGAAACCCTATTTACTGTGGGTTGTGGGATCATTATAGAGGATAATGAACAAATATTGTTGCAACACAGAACAGACGAAGACAATTGGTGCATTCCAGGTGGCATTATGGAAATTGGCGAAACTTTTGAGGAGACAGCAAAAAGGGAATCTCTTGAAGAAACGGGACTTACTGTAACAGGCTTAGAGTTGTTTGGAATTTATTCAGGTGAAAAATGTTTTGTTCAGTACCCTAATGGGGATAAATCATTCAGTGTTCAAATAATTTTTAGATCCAAACAATATACAGGAGAATTAAAACAAAAGGATATTGAAAGCAGAGAACATCGTTTTTTCAGTAAGACAGACCTTCCTGTTAACTTAAATCCACGTCAAAAACCATTTATAATTGATTGGGCAGAAGAAAAAAGACATCCAATTATTAAATAGTTTCATGACCAAACAAAGGCTTTAAAGAAATTCATAAAGAGTGAAAAAATTGCACCCCTTAAAGTAGATGTTGAAAAACCCTTAAGTTAGACAACATTGAATTTAAGGGGTGTTTTTTATGGCTAAAAAAGATAATTGCATTTCTTAATCGTTGAAACATTTACCAGAATCAATTGTGTTAAATATTTGTGTATATACATCCTTAATGTTACGATCGTTTACTTTGTCATTATAAAGTCCATATCCACAGAAATGATCTTCATCCAAAATACCCGTTGCATAGGTTTGGTCAACTTTATCGGGCGCATCTTTGTAGGCTAATTTTCCATTTATAATTAATCCAAATGATTTTTTTGAATCCATAAAGAAAAATGGAAGACCAGAATGTTGATAAATAGTTAGATATTTACGATTGGCAGCTTCAGAAAGATGTTCCTTCTTAATCAATATGGCATCAAATTCCGACGAAAGATTTTTACTTTCTTCCATTTTATCAAAATTTATTTTTTTGAATTTCACATTTTCTTCTCTTACTTTTGGAAATTTACCGATCACACCAATAAATAATTTTTTCCCATGATAAAGTGGTGTGTAAACAGTATCAGAATTACAACCAGTAAATATGACTAATATTAGTAATAAAACTGGAATTATTTTTTTCATAAAATTAGACTCCTTATATGTATGTAGTTGATTATTTTTTTCTTTATCCAATAATTTCTTCCCCCGATGAAATAGATAAAATAATACTTCTATGTGGTATTCGTGTTTTCCTCTATATACAAAAGTAAAAACCTTTATTCTCTATTTAGAACAAAGGTTTTCAATTACTTTATTATCTAGTTACAAGCTGTCCACTAGATTTAGGTTCGTTCTCTACGATCCTACTAACTTCACTTAATTCTTCCTTATTCACAAAATCAAAATCATTTAATCCATGAAATAAACCTTCATTTTTCATTGGTTGCTTCTTTTTAACCCCAGTTTGGTTTTCTATTAAACGCTCAATACCCAATTTAATAAGATTAAAAGCAAATATCGAAACAATAAAAGCTATACTTGGTCCAATGATTACCCATGAATCAATCGATAACTCGATATAATTTGCACCAATCATTGCAGACCATTCATTAGCTTGTGACATCGGTCGATCGACCCCAAGATCTAAATAAAGAACTTTAACACCACCAATAAATAATTTAAAAACGCCTAATTGAGTTAGTAAAAATAAAGTTTGAATAGTTTGTTGTACAAATAATAAAAGAATACGGCTTCGTAAATATGGTATTACATGTTTTCGACGGATCCAGCTATTTCGTGCACCAATGACTCTAGAGCTAGTAATGAAATCATTTTTCAAAAAATCTCTAACTTCTTCACCGATTGAATTCATCAATACTGGAATCGAAATAATGATTAGTAATGATATTTGAATTGCAATCGTTTTTTCTCTAGCTGCTTCTGAAACGTCATTTAATCTCTCAAAAAATGGAAAAATAATGATAACAGCTGGCACAAATCGAAATGCATTCAAAATTGGTTCAATAATTTTTAAAAATCTTTGATTCATGAATCCAAAAAATGTTCCTAATAAACCGCCAAATATGACTCTCATTAGTCCTACAACTATGGCAATGGATAAAGTGTATTTAGCACCATCAATTACCATCCAAAATACATCTCTTCCAAATCGGTCGACTCCAAAAAGATATTTCCAACTTGGAGGATAACCATATGTATCTACTAATTTACCTTCAGCATTGTATAACAAAGCAGGGGCTGGTTTTATCGTATCCTTTATAAAGTAAGTATAAATAAAGCTAAAGGTGATCAAGCCAAGTAAGATAACACTTCCTATTATGATTGGTAAATACTTTTTATTTTTTATCATACAGCTTGTCCCCCTTTCATTCGATTAACCATTTGTTTAAATATAATTTCTAGTAAAAAGAATGGGATAAATAGTAAAACTAGTGCCATAAAAAAGATTTCAGGTGATCGGCTGTTATTAAATAGAAATGAAAAATAGCCCTTCATATTAAAGAATTTTTCTACTATTAATAGATTTGAAATCATCATCCAAAATATTAGCTTACTATTACTTAATAAAGTAATCGTAACATTACGAAATATATGACGAATAATAATCCAAGAATTAGAAAGTCCCTTTGCTTTTGCGTACTCTACATAGTCTCTAATTTTTTCTTCCTGTATTGCTAGAAATAACATTTGGAACAGTTGAATCGTAGGAATAATCGATACAAGGAAGATTGGTAATGCGTAAGCTTTCGATTCAAAGCCACTTATTGGATCCACAATTTTAACGCCGGTTTTATTAAAAATCCAAAAAAAGAAAATTTGAAATGCGCAAATCATTACGACGTCTGGTATAGATTGTAGGAAAAATAGGATGCTATTCATTATTTTTCTAAATGATTTTGGGCCTAAATTTACTATATAAGCAATAAATAATGCGACGAAAATTGAAAGTAAAAACGCTGAAAAAAGGATCGTAAAAGAATAAACATATGGCTCTAAAAATACAGAAGAAAAAGGAACATATTGATATTCTTTTAAGTAAACTTCTAAATTATCGAAGTAAAAAAAACTCCAAAAAAAGATTTGTATCTGATTCCAAAACTCTGCTAGTCGCTCTCCTTTTGGTAAAAATAGAGTAAAAGAAGTAGCCGTTATTAATCCAATTCCGAATACAGTTAAACAAAACTGGAGAAGATATTTAGATATAATTTTACTTGTTTGTACCATATTTTATACACAATCTTGTTTGTCTAATTGTGTATTATTTCCCCTCCTTTTCTTGCTTTATCTTATCTTTACTAAATACTAGAAAACCTCCATCACTTAATTTACCGAATTTCCAAAATGTACCGTACTGTTTAATATACATATATTTTTGGTTATTTTTTTTCCCAACTCGATAACCTTCTGTAGTGGTTCGAATGTTTTCACCATATTTGCCGAATTTGTCTTGAATGTTTTTTGGTTGCTCTTCAGGCTTAAAAAATAATAAACCTGTTAAGTTTTTATTTTTTGTGTCTAATAAAATTTTCTTATTTGCAGTACCATTTTCATCCGTTTTAATAGTAGTTTCATAGATTACTTTCTTTGTAACATCATCTTTAAACAGAAGATTAAATTTTGCATTTTTAGGAAGTGATGATTCCACTTTAATCCCAACAGTTTTTAAATCATAAGTACCTTGTGGTTTAATAGCTAAATTTTGTGGAGGTTTTTTAATTGTACATGCTGATAGTGCAACAGTTGCCAAAGCTAGTAAACAGATCATTTTAAATTTTTTCATTCGATTTAAAAAACTCCTTTCTAGGTAATAAAATTTATTTCCAAAATTATTTCTAAAAGTTGAAATTTTTAACCAAATTCAATTAATTTTATCAAAATAATGACTGCTTGTGCAGTAAAATTGTTATAATTTTCAATTTTATCGAATAATTTCACCATTAAAATGTTTTTATACAGTATAATAGACTCGTACCAACTACTACTAAAGGAGGCAATTTGATGGAAAAAATGTTAGTAAAACGTTTAACCCGTGCTGAGGTTCCTACAGAAATGACATGGAAATTAGAGGATTTATATCCGACTCGTGCTGAGTGGCTAGTTGCTTTAGAACTAATTGAAAATGATTTAGTAGAGGCGAAATCGTTGAAAGGTTCTGTCCTTAAGTCTGCTGAATCTTTAAAAAAGGCATTATTAACTTATGAATCTATTATGCTTCAATTAATTCGTTGTGGTACATATGTAAGCTTACGTCAGTCTGGAGATGGTTCAGATTCTCAAAATCAATCTGATAGTTTACAATTTTCTAGCTTAAGTACAAAAGCAAATACAGCTTTAACGTTTATTCAGTCAGAGCTTTTACATTTAACTAATGAAATGTTAGAGGCATTTATTAAGGAAGAAAATGAAATTGAGGTTTTTAAATTATTATTAGAAGAGATTATTGCATCTAAAAAACATAGATTACTCCCTGAGACTGAAGAAGCTTTAGCTGCGCTTGGTGAAGTTACTTCTGCCCCATATCGAATTTACCAAACTAGTAAGGCCGCTGATTTAGAATTCGATTCATTTGAAGATGAAAATGGAAAAGAATTAGAAAATTCGTTTGCCATGTTTGAAAACTTATATGAATTCTCTCCAAATCATACAGTGCGTAAACAAGCGTATGAATCTTTTACTAAAACTCTTACCCAATACAAAAATACATATGCTTCGATCTATGCTACTCAAGTAAAAAAGGAAGTCGCTTTAAGTAAATTACGTAATTATGAATCAGTTACGCAAATGCTACTTGAAGATCATAAAGTATCTTTAGAAATGTATCATAATCAATTAAATATCATCTTTAAGGAACTAGCACCACATATGCGTAGACTAGCGAACTTAAAGAAAAAACAACTTGGACTTGAAACAATTCATTTTTATGACTTAAAAGCACCATTAGATCCAGATTTCAACCCAAGTACTACTTATGAAGAAGCAAAAGAAACGATTTTAAAATCACTAGAAATTATGGGAACTGACTATGTTTCGATTATGGAAAAAGCGTTTGATGAGCGCTGGATTGATTATTCTGATAATGTTGGAAAATCAACAGGTGCATTTTGCTCTAGTCCATATGGAGTGCATCCATATATTTTAATTAGCTGGCAGGATACTATGAGAAATGCATTTGTACTTACTCATGAGCTTGGACATGCTGGTCATTTCTATTATGCAAACAAATATCAACGTGTTGTAAATACTCGACCTTCTATGTATTTCGTTGAAGCACCTTCGACATTTAACGAGATGTTATTAGGCCAATATTTATTAAAACAAACGAATGATCCACAAATGAAGCGTTGGGTCATCCTTCAATTACTAGGTACTTATTATCATAATTTTGTAACACATTTACTTGAAGGCGAGTTCCAAAGAAGAGTTTATGAACTTGCTGAAAAAGGTACGCCACTTACTGCGACAACATTCTGTGAAGTTAAAGGGAATGTTCTGAAAGAATTTTGGGGTAATTCTGTTGAAATTGATGAAGGTGCAAGTTTAACTTGGATGCGCCAGCCTCATTATTTTATGGGTCTTTATCCATATACTTATTTTGCTGGATTAACTGCATCTACTGCTATTTCACGAAGAATTGAATCTGAGGGCCAACCAGTTATTGATGCTTGGATTGAAGTATTAAAAACAGGTGGCTCGAAAAAACCTGTTGAACTTTTAAAAATGGCTGGTGTTGATCTAACAACAAGTGCACCAATCAAAGAAGCTGTTGAGTATGTTGGTTCATTAGTGTCTGAATTAGAGTCACTTTTCTAAAAAAATCAAAAAACACCTAAATTATTTTAATATAAATAATTTAGGTGTTTTTATTAGTTTTTCATTTGTTTCTTCTTCCCTTTTGTTCCATTACTATAAAGAATAAATCCAATACATCCGAATAAAATCGGTCCAAGTACGATTGGTAAATATTCTAATAATGTAGTATCTGGAGCTGGAATAAGTGTTAGTCCGATTGTTCCAACTACCGAAACCATTCCAATTAGTGCAACGATTATAGCTAGTGAATTGCTTTTAATTTTAAACGGTCTGTTTACTTTTTTATCAGTCATGCGAAGTTTAATATAAGCACTAATTAAAAATACATAAGGGATAAAAAATGCCAATGTGGACATTAAAATTAACATATTTAATGCCTTTGAAACACTTGGTACAAAAGCAGAAAGAATTAAAATAAATGTAACTGCAACTGCTTGACCTAATACTAAAATTGATGGCATACCATCTTTATTTTCTATTAATAAATTTTTAGGAAGAACCTCTTTTGCACTTTCAGCAATCATCACACTAGGATTCAAAATTAAAAATGAAAGAGATCCTACAAATGCTAATAAAAAGCAGATACCTAAAATTTGAGAGAGCGAAAAATTCAGTCCAAATTGAGTCGTTATTTTATCTGCAAATAAGTATAGTGCTGTCGCAGTTTGGTCAGATGAAATTGTAATGACAAACTGAAATGCGACTGTTGCTAGAATATAGACTAATGCAATAATAATTGATGTAATAAAAATTGCTCTCGGAAATGTTTTTTGTGGGTTTCTTACATTCCCCGCAATCGTTCCTAACATTTCTGCACCTGAAAAACCAAACATTAATGTTGATAAAAACATAATCGTTCCAAATGATAAATTATTTGGCATGATTGTACTATGTGTAAAATGAGTAGCACTTGGTTCACCGCTAAACATACTATAAAATCCGAAACCAAATATTAAAATTGCTGGAACTAATACTCCAAGTGGCGCCCCAATCGATGCAAGCCTTCCGCTCATTTTAGTACCTTTTAATGTAAGTAAAGTAACAACCCAAAAGATAATACTAGATATAATAGCTGTTTTCATAGGATGACTTGCCATTTGAGGCTGGTTAATTCCATATGCAATCGCAATTGTAGTTGTTAATAATAGTGATGGATAATACGTAAAATTAGCAATCCAAAAAAACCACGAACATAAAAATGAAGCTTTTTCTCCAAAAGCTTTTCGAACCCAAACACCCATACCGCCTTGGTTTGGATAAGTTGAAGATAACTCAGCTACAATTAATCCAATTGGAATAAAATAAATTATCGCTGCAACAATCCAATAAAATAAAGCTGAAGGACCAATTGTTGAAGCAAAAGCAATATTCCGTAATCCTAATATTGCATTTATACTTAAAAATGATAAACCCATTACACCTAATTTTTTAGTCGAATCCATGATGATACTGCACCTTTCAATGTTAATAAATCTTCTTCATATTAATCACTTGAGTAATTATACAGATATATTAATATAAATTCAAATGTTATCTTATACTAGAATAATATTTTGAATTGATGTAAAATTTCATCTTTAAATGATGGGTTATTGATAAAGTTTTGAACTTCGTTAATAGAATAGAACTTCTAGTCAAAATCCAGATATTTCTTTTGTAAAAACACAAAAAAACCCGCGAGTAATTTCCTCGCGGGCTACTTAATTTATTAATCAACGTAACGAATAATTTCTCCAACTTCTTTACGTGCAAGTTTTTTCGCAGGTTCAGATGGATATCCAAGTGAAATAACCATGTTAATTTCACGGTTTTCCTCGATCTCTAAATACGTTCTAAGTTTATCTTGAGCTAATAGGACCGGACCTGTCATTGGACATGTTCCTAAGCCTAATGCATGTGCAGCTAACATTAAGTTTTGTGATGCTAAGCAACTACTTTTAATTCCTTCTTCTTTCCAAACTTCATTTTCAACAAAGCCGATTGGATCAAATATTTTTGTTCTGAATTTTGATTCATACGGTGTTGCTAAACAAATAATTAAAACTGGTGCTTCTCTAAATGCTGTTGCATAAGGACCAAAAGATCTAACTAATAGTTTACCTTCTTTTTCTAATCCTTTTTCTTTTGCTTTTTCAGCAACTTCATGTAGAGAATCCCATGTCATCTCTTCAATTTTTTTAATTTTGTCAGTGTTTTTAATAATGATAAACTCCCAAGTTTGTGAGTTTGTATCACTTGGAGCATAACGTGCGCAGTCGATAATTTCTTCAATTATTTCATTTGAAACTGCTTGATCAGTAAATTTTCGAATGCTTCTTCTTCCGTGAATAATTTCTTTAAACGAATTGTAATCCATGCTTCCACCCTTTATTGTATATGCTGATCTTCATTCATCCCTTGATGTTTTACTAATTCATAGTAAAAACCTTGTTTATCAATTAATTCTTCATGTGAACCTCTCTCTATACACATTCCATTTTTCAAAACAAGTATTTGATTAGCATTTTTAATTGTATTTAGTCGATGAGCAATGACAAAGCTTGTTCGGCCTTGCATTAGTCTTTGTAAAGCTTCTTGAATTTTAATTTCAGTAATTGTATCAATACTACTTGTAGCTTCATCTAAAATTAAAATGGCAGGATTTGCTAGAATAGCTCGAGCAATTGAGAGAAGTTGCTTTTGACCTTGACTAATTTGCTGATCATCTTGTTGTAAAATTGTATCATATCCTTTTGAAGATTTCATAATAAAACTATGTGCATTAGCAAGCTTTGCTGCCTCTTCTACTTCTTCATCTGTTGCATCTAAACGACCATATCGAATATTTTCTCGAATTGTTCCTTTAAATAAAAATGAATCTTGTAAAACAAATGCCATTTGTTGTCTCAAGTTTTTTCTAGAATATTGACCAATACTTACACCATCTATGAGTATATCACCACTATTGATTTGATAAAAGCGTGAAAGTAAATTTACTACTGTCGTTTTACCTGCACCCGTTGGACCGATTAAAGCGATTGTCTCACCTTGTGATACTTTGAATGAAACATTTGTTAAGGTATTTGAATCCTTCCCATAAGAAAAATTAACATTTTTATATTCAACTTCACCTTGAATAACTTTTTGGTCATTAATAATGTGGGATTCATCAATCGCTTCAATATCTTCATCGATGATCGAGAATACTCTTTCAGCTCCAGCAATCGCAGAAAGTAATGTATTAAACTGATTTGATAAATCGTTTAGAGGACGAGTAAATTGTCTTGAATACTCAGTAAATACAACAATTGTACCAATCGAGATATGTCCTTTATAGGCAAAGTAGCCGCCAATACCTGCAATGATTGCAAAACTTACATTGTTTAATACATTCATGAATTTTGGAATTAATCCGGCAAAGATAAATGCCCAAAATCCTGAGTTTTTCAATTTTTCATTTTTATTTAAAAAATCTCGAATCATTTTATCTTCTTGAGAAAAAGTCTTGATGATTCTTTGCCCGGAAACTGTTTCTTCTATAAATCCATTTAACTCACCTAAGTTACGTTGCTGGATTTTATAAAGTTGGCCAGTACGGTGCGTAATCCATTTTATACCAATTATTAAAACTGGAACAATTGATAAAGTCAATAAAGTTAAGATCGGACTATACCAAAGCATAACTGAAACAGTACCAACTAAAGTTATAACACTTGAAAATACTTGGATGACTGAAGTATTTAAAGTCGAACTTACATTTTCCAAGTCATTCGTTACACGGCTCATTAACTCTCCATGTTGTCTTTTTTCAAAAAATGACATTGGTAATTTATGAAACATATTAAATAATTCTGTTCTCATTTTTGTTACAGTGTTTTGAGCAATATCGATCATCCAAAAATTTTGTAAAAACAATGATGCAGAATAACCTAAATAAATAAACACTAAAGCAACAATTAACAAACTTAAACCACTTAAATTATTTTTTAGAATATAATGGTCGATTGAATAACCAACTAATACTGGTCCTAGTAAACCGAGTACAGAGCTTGCTAAAACCATTACAAGTACGACAGCAAGTTTACCTTTCATTAATGCTAGGTAAGACCATATTCTTTTCAATGTTGAGGAAACGTTATCTGCTCGAGAAGCTTCCTTTTTCTTTTTTTCCTTTGAT
This sequence comes from Gottfriedia sp. NPDC057991, assembly GCF_042886615.1. Taxonomy (NCBI): domain Bacteria; kingdom Bacillati; phylum Bacillota; class Bacilli; order Caryophanales; family Bacillaceae; genus Gottfriedia; species Gottfriedia sp. NPDC057991. The sequence continues at coordinate 52,669 of NZ_JBHVQN010000008.1, read as the reverse complement.
AATTGTAATTGTTTATATTGGAAAGGTTTAGTTAGCTCCTTTAACATTATGAATTTCCTCCTTTCCATATTGTGAATAGTAGATTGCTTTATATAATTTTGAACTCTTTAATAAAGATTCGTGTGTACCCTCTTCTACAAGTTCGCCTTCATCAATAATTAATATTTTATCTGCATTTTTAGCAGTGCTGATTTTTTGCGTGATGATTAATGTAGTACACTCGTAATTTTTTAAAGCTTCAATCAAGCTAGCTTCGGTTTTTAAATCTAATGCACTTGTACTATCATCAAGTAATAAGATACTAGGTTTTCTAAGAATTGCTCTTGCAATAGAAAGTCTTTGTTTTTGACCACCTGAAAGGTTAACACCTTTTTGACCAATTAAACTTTCATATCCATTTGGAAAAGTCAAAATTGAATCGTGAATTTGTGCATGTTTAGCAGCTAAATAAACTTCCTCATCTGATGCACTTTCTCTACCCATTAGTAAATTTTCTTTAATTGTTCCTGTAAATAGTAGTGATTCTTGTGGTACATATCCAATTTGTCCTCTTAGTTGCTTACTGTTCATTTTACGTATATCTTGATCATCAATTAAAATTGTTCCAGAATTAACATCATATAAGCGAGGGATTAACTGGAATAAAGAAGTTTTGCCTGAACCTGTTGAACCCAATATTGCAATAGTTTGTTCTGGGTAAGCAACAAATGAAATATTTTTTAGCACTTCTTTTTCAGAATTAGGATAACTGAAAGAAACTTGATGGAATTGAATTTTTCCTTCCAATCGATTTACTAGTTGGTTTCCTTCATTCTTTTCTACAAAGTCTTCTTCAATCGTTAATATTTCATCGATTCGTTCAGAAGAAGCTCTCATTCTTGAAAACGCACTAATGATAAATGAAAAAACAGTAAATGATGAAGTAATACGAGAAATATAATTTACGATTGCAACAATATCTCCAATATTTGTTTCGTGTGAGTGTACTTTACTATTTCCAAACCACAATACGATCAAAATAGAAGCATTCATAAATAGAAGCATGACTGGCATCGTAATTTCCATAGTTCGTAATGCAACAGAGGTTTTTTGTTTTAAATTTTGATTTATATGTTGAAATCGATTATTTTCATGGTCATTTCGCACAAAGGCTTTAATTAATTTCATTCCAACTAAATTTTCTCTAAGCACACTATTTACAATATCCACATTATCTTGAACATTCTTAAATAGTCTTCTACCTTTTTTTACCATCCAATTTAGGAACATAAATAAGAAAGGTAAAATTAAAAATAGAATAAACGAAAGCTTCCAATTCAAAATTAATGCCATTACGACACTACCAATTACAATTAATGGCGCTCTCAAAATAATCCTTAAACTCATAAAAACTGCACTTTGTAATTGTGATACGTCATTTGTCAATCTAGTAATAATTGATGAAGTTGGTAAATAACTAAACGTTGTGAATGAAAAAGTTTGTACTTTCTCAAATAGTGTTTTCCTTAACGTAAATGAATAGCTTTGAGCAATATGAGTAGCATAAAAAGTATTTAATACTCCTCCAATAAAAGCAACGATCGATAACACGATCATGACGATTCCCCATTTTGTAACATAAGCCATGTCTTTGTGAACTATTCCATTGTTAATGATATTAGATAAAATATATGGTTGAAATAATTCAACTACTAATTCTAAAAGTAAAAAGACTATGCTTGCGAAAATTGTTATTTTATATGGTTTTAAAAATTTAAAACTATTCACTTTAGTCACTCCCCTACTAAAGAGGTAATGATTAAAAACCCCTCCGTATTTTCTTATCTCTTTTTAATAAAACTACAAAAACCTTAATAAAAGCATTTAAAACAGGAAAAGAACTCGTAATTAAACGAGTCCTCCTCATAAAAAGTTATCATTCAGTGATCGATAAAAATTCTTCAACGTCTTTAAGAGATAGTTTTACTGCCTTCTCCCAGAAATCACGTTTTGTTAAATCTACACCTAAATGTTTTTGAGCTAATTCTTCAACTGTCATAGAAGCTGTATCTTTTAGAAGGGCAATATATTTCTGTTCATAGCTCTTACCTTCTTCCAATGCTTTTGCATAGATTCCTAATGAGAATAAGTATCCAAAAGTGTATGGGAAGTTGTAGAACGGCACACCTGTAATATAAAAGTGTAGTTTTGATGCCCAGAAATGTGGATGATACTCTTCTAAAGCCCCACAATACGCTTCTTTTTGAGCTTCTTCCATCAGTTCATTTATTTTATTTTTACTTACAACACCATTTTTACGCTCTTCATAAAAACGCGTTTCAAACAAGAAGCGAGCATGAATATTCATATAAAATGCAACACTACGTTGGATTTTGTCTTCTAATAGAGCTAAACGCTCTTGATCTGAACTCGCATTTTTAACAGCTGCATCAGCTACAATCATTTCTGCAAATGTAGAAGCTGTTTCAGCAACATTCATTGCATAATATTTATTAAGCGTATGAACGTCTTTCATCGCAAATGAATGGAAAGCATGACCTAATTCATGTGCTAATGTCGAAACATTTGAAGGTGTTCCTGAATATGTCATGAAAATACGAGATTGACCGCTCTCAGGGAATCCTGTACAGAATCCACCTGGACGTTTACCTGCACGATCCTCTGCTTCAATCCAAGAGTCTTCGAATGCCATTTTTGTAAAACTAGTTAATTCATCACCAAATTTACCAAATTGATCTAATATGAATTCTGCACCTTCAGAATATGAAACGGAAGAATCAATATCAGCAACAGGCGCATCTAAATCATACCAACTTAATTTCTCAACGCCTAGTAATTTAGCTTTTCTTTCTAAATATTCAACAAATGGAGCTTTATTGTCGATTATCGCGCCCCACATTGAATCAAGTGTTTCTTGACTCATGCGATTGATTGATAATGGTTCTTTTAATACATTATTCCATCCACGTTGTCCATATACACTTAAACGGAAACCTGCAAGATGGTTTAATATTTTAGCGAAGTAATCTGACTCATCGCCCCATGTTTCTTCCCATTTTTCGAAAATCTCTTTACGAACATTGCGTTCCTTAGAAGAAAAGAGATTTGATGCTTGACCAACAGATAAAAGTTTATCATCATGTTCGATCTGCATTTTTCCAACAACAGTATCGTACATTTGGCCCCAACCATGATATCCGTCAACTGAAAGGGCAGTAATTAATGCCTCTTGTTCAACTGATAATAATTCACTAGCATTTTGACGACGCTCATTTAAGGCGAATGAAATTTCCTTAAACTCATCAGTTTCTAAAATATTTTTCCAAACAGAATCTTCAATTTTAGTTAATTGACTATGGAATTTTGTTAAAGAAGTAGAAAATGTTGCATAAAGCTGCGTTAATGTTCCTCTTAATAAATTTGCCTTTTGATCAGCCATATTTTGAGCTTGTAAACAGCTAACAAATCCACCAGCTTGCGATAATTTCTTGCCTATTACTTCAATATTACCTATGATATCAGCTAATTCCTCGACTTCATCACTAGTTTTAGGAGCAGAAAACAAAGAAACCTGTCTCTCTATTCCTTCTACTAAATTAGTAATTTCTATTATGTATGTTGCAAATGCAGGAGATTCACTGCCTCCTTTAAAGAAAACATCTAAATCCCATGTAAGTGAATATGTATTTGTTGACATACGACCCCACCTTTTGGTTTTATAAGTACATTTGTTATTATACATTATTCAAAATATTTAGTCTAATCATACTACTTTTTACCATTTTTAAATCCTACCCAAGCTTGTTGAATTTTGATTTACACATACTTTTTGTCTATTTATGAAAATATGAAATGATAACATATTTCCTTTTGAAGATAGTTTTTAGTAAATTTTAGCAGTTTTTAGTACTTTAATTTAGGATCTGTAACACATTAAATATGAAGTAAATGTTACAAAAACTCTCGAATTGTTACATAGTTTTTAATTCTAAATTAATAAAACCGATCTTATTTGTGGTAAAAAAGTATGTTTTTCTACTCTATATAATAACTTATTGAACAGTTTTTACTGTTTAACCTTCTCCCTATTATCTTATAATTACTTCCTTAAAGTCCTTTAAAATCAAGCATCTTAGCTCAAAATATAGCGATAAACATTCTTAAATAGGTAATATGTCGAAATAAGCTGTAACTATTATGCAGAATTTATAGAATATTATAAAAAAAGGTAATATATTTGTAATATAAAATAAAACTACTGAAATCTTACTGTCACATTTCCATGGTAAAGTATTATACATAGAAGATGGACAGGAGCGGGAAATATGAAAAAATTAATGACATGTTTTGTTACTACTGTTATTCTAACAATGGGATTTACGACAAATACATACGCAGCAACTTACAAAGTTAAATCTGGAGATACTTTATCTGCTATCGCAAAAAAGCAAAAGGTAACAGTCTCTCAGATTAAATCTTGGAACCATTTAAAATCAGACCTTATTAAAGTAAATCAAGTATTGCAAATTAAACCTGCAACTAAGAAAAAAACGACAACGACTAAAAAAACAACAGCTAAAGCTGCTACACCTTATAAAGTAATTAAAATGAAAGCTACAGCTTACACTGGTAGCTGTAAAGGATGCAGTGGTAAAACAGCTACTGGTATAGATTTAAAAAAGAATCCAAAAGCAAAAGTTATTTCTGTGGATCCAAAAGTAATTCCACTAGGTTCTAAAGTATATGTAGAAGGCTATGGCTATGCAATTGCTGGAGATACAGGCGGTTCACTAAAAGGAAATAAAATTGATGTATTTATCCCAAGTCAGAAAAACGCCCAAAAATGGGGAGTTAAAACAGTTACAGTAAAAGTTTATAAAAAATAAAAAACGAGCCCTTAATTCGGGCTCGTTTTTCTATTTCTAATTCCATTTGGATTTAAGTCAAATAATCGTCGATCTAATTCATATAAGAATTCATTTCTCTTTTCCTCATTCGATTGAATCTCTAACATCTTTAATTTTACGATTAATTTTCGAATACTTTTTCTTTGAGAAATTTCCAATGCATAGATTTTGTATGGCTCAAACCAAGGTTCCTTTTCTAATAAGTAAATTTTCCCTTGAATTAATTCATCATCTTGCTCATTAAAAGGATAACCAAAAAACTTTTTTGGCAAATAATCAAAGATCCAGTCAACAACTATTTGAAAGATTAATTGAAATAATATTCGAAAAATAAAAAATAAAATTTTCAATACAACCTCGTGCATGGTTTTATCCCCTATTCCTTATACTACCAATAATTTTATCATTTCTTTAGTACAATCAAAATAACAATTTAATTACATAATCTTTTAAAAGCATATTTTCCGTTTAAGAAATAAATAATAAAATTAAATATTTGTTTTGGAGATGAAACCGAATGAATGATAAAAGATTTACGATAACTGGAACTAATATTAACGATGTGAAAAGAAAAAATGCAAGTTCTGGTTTAACTTATAATCAAGTTAAACAATTACTTGCAGAAAAATATATGAAAGAACGAGAAAAATAAAGTATTAGTGATACCTTATTCTAAATTATTGTTATTTCTCGTGATTTTCAAGTAATTTATTCACAGATCATGCTCTTATTTACTGTTTTAGTGATTTTATTTGCAGATTCGCAATTTTTATTTGCACCTACACAGATTTAATTGTAGTTTCAATCTTTTTATTTGCACTTTCACTGATTTTATTTGCAGTTCCACCTTTTTTATTTGCACTTCAGATTTATTTGCACTTACACAGATTTATTTGCACTTTCACTGATTTTATTTGCAGTTCCACAATTTTTTTGCACTTCAGATAGATCTCAAAAAATACGAAACCACTCAACTTTCCATAGTTGAGTGGTTTCTTTTAATTCGAGTGGATTGAATGTTTAACTGTTGCACCATTGTTTTCTATTTTTATTTCACTTACATCACAATTTGGAAATAAACGTGTAAAATAGTTGATTGCTTCAGGACAGCCTTCGATTGAAACAAATGCTAGTACTGTCGGACCGGCACCACTTAATACAAATCCATGCACATATTCAGGTAATTCGATTTGTTTTAGGGTGTCTAGTTCTTTTACAATTTTGCATCGATATGGTTCGTGAAACAGATCTCGTTTCATCATATCGCCTGCTAATGGCCAATTTTCTGATAATAGTGCTAAAACTAATATATTACTATAGCTGCTAGATTGGATCGCATCCTTATATGGAATCGTTGATGGTAATATATTTCTTGCATGCACAGTTTCTAATTCGTATTTTGGAATAATTGCTACTACTGATACTTTATTTAATTTCGAGTGTTGGATATAAGCTTTTCCATCTATAAAAGTCCCAATAACTAAGCCGCCATAAAGTGAAGCACCGACATTATCCATATGACCTTCTATTGAAGTTGCGATTCTAAGCTGTTCTTCTAGAGATAATTGAAGATTACAAAGTTCATTCGCTAGAATAATGCCACCTACTATTGCTGAGGCACTACTTCCTAAACCTCTTGTTAACGGGATATTACTTTCAAGCTTTAAATGACATGTTGGCAAAGATTCATGATTTGCTTTTGCAACATCAATTGCTGTTTTTAAGATTAGATTTGTCTGATCAAGTGGAATATCTTTCAAATATTCACTAAATCCCTCACAGCTATATTGATCGTGATCATATACTTCAATTGTTAAGTATCGATCTAAAGCGATACCAATCGAATCAAAACCAGGTCCTACATTTGCAGTGCTTGCAGGAACTGTTATTTGGAAAAGTTTTTTCATATCGAAACCACACCTTGTAAATGTTCTAATACAATTTTTTCTTCATTCGGTAACAATATTGGTTCAATTTTACTTGATTGAATTGCGATATCTGGATCCTTTAATCCATTACCTGTTAAAATGGCTACTACTTTTGAGCCTTTTTTGATTACACCTGACTGTACTTGTTTAAACACACCTGCAATACTTGCACATGAACCTGGTTCTGCAAATACGCCTTCTTTTGATGCAATCCATTTATATGCTTGTAAGATTTCTTCATCTGATACGCTATCGATTGCACCTTGTGATTGCTCAATTGCATTTACTGCGTGCTCCCAGCTTGCTGGGTTACCAATTCGAATAGCTGTTGCAATTGTTTCGGGATTTTCAATCTTCTTATTATTAACAATTGGTGCTGCACCTTCTGCTTGAAAACCATGCATTTTAGGTAATTGATAACCTTTTGAAAGGTTGTATTCATTAAATCCTTTCCAGTAAGCCGTAATATTCCCTGCATTTCCAACTGGAATTGCTAAAATATCAGGAGCTTTTTCCAATTGCTCACAAATTTCGAAAGCAGCCGTTTTCTGCCCTTCTATTCGATATGGGTTTACAGAATTTACTAGTGTAATTGGTTCAGACTCGCTAATTTTTCTTACCATTTGTAATGCGTGATCAAAATTTCCATCGATACTAATTATATGTGCTCCATACATGACAGCCTGCGCAAGTTTACCATATGCAATTTTACCATTAGGAATAATTACAAAACATTTCATACCAGCTCTTGCCGCATAAGCAGCGGCGGCGGCAGATGTGTTACCTGTCGATGCACAAATAATTGCTGAACTTCCTGCTTCCTTTGCCTTAGCAACTGCCATTACCATCCCACGATCTTTAAATGAACCAGTTGGGTTTAGCCCTTCTAATTTAACAAATAATTCAATTCCCCACTCTTCTGATAAGCGAGGTAAAAATAGTAATGGCGTATTTCCTTCATTTAAAGTTAATTTTGGTGTTTCTTCATTTATAGGTAAGAAACTTGAATATTTTTCGATTAATCCTTTATACATCACGATCTTCACCTGCAATTCGATAATAGCTACGTACTTCATCGACTACATCAGATGTTTCTAAATTTTCAATTACTTTTTTGTATGCTGAATATGAAGCATGGTGTGTTACTAAAATAATTTCAGCAAGACCTTTATGCTTTAATGGAACTTGAATAATTTTCTCAAAGCTTATATCAGATTCTGTAAAAATTGAAGTGATTTTTGCGAACGAACCTAATTGATCTTTTACTGTAAAGCGGAAGAAAGATTTAAAAGAAATCTCATGATCTTCTTTTAATTCTTTTGGATATTGTGGTAAAACAGCACTTGTACCGTTTACTCCTAATCGCATATTTTTCATTACTGCAACTAAGTCTGATACAATCGCAGTTGCTGTTGGTAAACTACCTGCACCCGGACCATAGAACATCGTTTCTCCTACAGCTTCACCATATACATAAACTGCATTAAATTCATTGCTAACAGATGCCAATGGATGATTGTGTGCAATTAAAGTTGGTCCAACACTAACTTCAATTCGATTATCGTTTCTCTTTGCATAACCGATTAATTTCATTGTATAACCAAAGTATCTAGCAAAATCAATGTCTTCTGAAGATACTGAACTAATTCCACGTACTTGCACATCTTCTAGTTCAACATCCATTGAAAAACCTAATTTAGCTAAAATTGTCATTTTTCTCGCAGCATCTAAACCTTCAACATCAGATGTTGGATCTGCTTCTGCAAAGCCGAGTTCCTGAGCTTCTTTTAACACATCGTCATAGGCCTTACCTTCGTTGCTCATCTTTGTAAGAATAAAATTTGTCGTTCCATTTACAATTCCCATTAGCTTAGTTACACGGTCTGAAGCAAGACCATCTACTAAACTACGAATAATAGGAATCCCACCGGCAACGCTAGCTTCATAGAATAAATCGCATTTATTTTCATTTGCTACACGGAGTAATTCAGTACCATATAAAGCCATTAAATCTTTATTAGCTGTGACTACATGCTTTTTATTTCGAAGAGCATGAAGTATGTATTCTCTAGCATCTTCAATTCCACCCATTACCTCTACAACAACATCTATATCAGCATCATCTAAAATTTCATATGCATTTGTCGTTAATAAATCCTTCTGAATTGAAATTGATCGTTCCTTTTCAGGATCCTTAACAAGAACCTTTTTTACTTGTACAGAACAACCAATTTGATGGGCCAATCTGTCCTGATGATTTTCAACAATTTTTACAACACCACTTCCAACAGTTCCAAGTCCTAATAGTCCAATAGATATACAGTCCTTCATATGATCTCCTCCGTTAAAATTTGATATTATTTCCATTATGGGAATGTTTTATGAAAATAGCAAACATTTTTTTAAATTTTCCAATTATTTTTATTTATTATTTGACGAAATTATGAAACATAAATTTTAAAATCATAAATTGTAAGGGGTTTCTTGGTAAACATAATAATTTAACCAATTTGAGAAAAGTAGGTTAGCATGGCTTCTCCAACGAACAATTGGTGGTTTTTCCGGATTATCATTTCGAAAATAGTTTTTTGGAATAGTAATTTCCGCTCCTCTTTGTACATCTCTTTCATATTCAGATTTTAATGTATTAATACAATATTCATGATGTCCAGTTGCGAAAATTTGCTTTCCGTCCTCACTAGTAACAAGATGGACACCTGCATCATCTGATAGACTTAAAATCTTCAACTCTCCTATTTTATCGATGTCTTCCTTCTTAACTTCAGTGTGTCTTGAATGCGGTACATAATACTCGTCATCAAAGCCGCGTACTAGTTTCACAAAGCGATCCTCTACTGTATGTGGGAAAACGCCAAACATTTTTTTATCTAATGTATATTTAGGAACTCCGTAGTGATGATAAAGACCTGCTTGTGCACCCCAACATATATGCAATGTAGAAGTTACATTTTCTTTTGTGAAATCCATGATATCTTTAAGTTCCGACCAATATTCAACTTCCTCAAACTCCAGTGTCTCAACTGGAGCACCAGTAATAATAAAGCCATCATATTTTGTATTTTGAATTTGTGAAATTGTTTTATAAAAGCTTGAAACATGCTCTTCTGAAACGTTTTTTGGCTTGTATGTTTCAGTACCAATTAAATCGATATCTACTTGTATAGGTGAATTTGCAATTAAACGTAATAATTGCGTTTCGGTTTCAATTTTAGTTGGCATTAAATTTAAAATCCCTATTTGAAGCGGTCTTATATCTTGCGACTCCGCTCGCTCTTTGGTCATATAGAAAACATTTTCTTTCGTTAGTATTTCCGTTGCAGGTAGATCTTTGTTGATAATTACAGGCATTTTTTCCACTCCTCTTTTTTCTTAGGAAAAAGGTAGTAGAATGATGCATGAACTATTTCTACTACCTATTTGAAATGTTTAAACTAAATTTTGGTTTTATTGAATCAAATGAATAATTATTCTCTCTTTTTAAACTGAAAAATATCTTCCATCTTTATGTGAGAATACCATTGCAGTTACAGATGCTTCTGGTAGCATCATAAATCCTTCTGTCAGATTAATCCCAATTTCATTTGGGTTAATTAACTTAAATAGCTTTTCTTGATCCTCAAGATTTGGACACGCAGGGTAACCAAATGAAACTCTGATTCCTTGATATCTTGCTTTAAAACGCTCAGACATCGTGAAATCTGGACGATCTGGGAATCCCCATTTTTCTCTCATCAGCATATGAGTTTTTTCAGCTAAACCTTCTGCTAATTCTAAAGCTAATGAGAATAAAACGTGACTCTTTAAATACTCTCCTTCTTGTTTCAATCTTTCGGCAATATTTCTTACTCGTGGTCCCGATGTTACAGAAAAGAATCCAACATAATCCATTTCTTCACCAACAGGATTTAAAAAGTCGCTTATACAAAGGTTTGGTTCTTTTCTTTGTCTCGGAAATTGAAAACGTTCAATCGGTTTTTTAGTTTCAGAGTCATAGATTATAACATCATTGCCATCACTTTGAGCAGGGAAAAATTGATAGATTACTTGGCAGTCAAAATATTCATTTCCATCTTTTAAGAATTCTTGAACTAACTCGTATAACTCTTGGCCACGTTCTTGATTTTCCCATTTACCTTTTACCCCCAAATGATGTCCTATTAGCATTTGATAATTAATAAAAGGTGCCACTTGTGCTACTGGAATATTTTTTATGACCGTTTTGCTTAATGATGAAGGAACTAGGCAATCTGACTTTTGTATTGCTGATCTCTTTGTACTAACTTCAGGAACAGGCAATTCAATAACATTGTCTATTTTTTTAATTGCCTTTTTCTTTTCTTCCAATGCTTTTAATTCATTAGGATTAACAATTTTATTTGCTAAGTCTAAACCAGTCATCGCGTCATTTGAGTAAACCACTAATCCATCGTAAATGGGTTGAATACGGTTTTCAGTAAATTTTCTAGTTAATGCAGCGCCACCAACTAATATTGGTGTGTCTATCCCTGCACTTTTTAAGTCACCAGCTGTAATAACCATTTGTTGAGCAGACTTTACTAATAAGCCTGATAAGCCAATAATGTCTGGTTTGTTTTCACGAATCTTTGTAATTAAATCATCTGGTCGAATATTAATGCCTAAATTGACAACATCAAATCCGTTATTCGTCAAAATAATATCTACTAAGTTCTTTCCAATATCATGAACATCACCTTTAACTGTCGCTAAAATGACTTTCCCTTTTCTAGAGCTTTCAGTTTTCTCCATAAATTGCTCTAAAAAGTTTACAGATGCCTTCATTACTTCGGCACTTTGTAATACTTCCGCTACGATTAATTCATTATTATTGAAAAGTCTTCCAACTTCATCCATACCGGTCATTAGTGGACCATTAATAATATTTAACGGTATGTCACCACGGTCAAGGCAGGCTTGCAGATCTTCTATTAATCCTTGCTTCGAACCTTCAATTACACACGCCGCTAATCTTTCTTCAATCGGAAGCAGTTCTTTTGGTTTTTCTTCTTTCTTTACTGAATTTCTAAAATGCTCAACAAATTTATCTAAAGTTTCTTGTGACGTGTGGAATAATAAATTCTCAGCAAGCTCACGTTCTTCTGCAGGAATTGAAGCGAATCGTTCTAGTTTCTCAGTATTTACAATCGCATAATCAAGACCAGCTTTTGTAGAATGATATAAGAAAACTGCATTTAACACTTCACGACCAGCATTTGGTAATCCGAATGAAATATTACTTAAACCTAAAATTGTTAAACACTCTGGTAATTCATCTTTAATTAATTTAATTCCATCAATTGTCGCTTTTGCAGAACCGATATATTGCGTATCACCTGTTCCAACAGGGAAAACAAGTGGATCAAAGATGATGTCTGTCGCACGCATTTTATATTTTTCTGTTAATAGTTGATAACTTCTTTTTGCAATTTCCAATTTTCTTTCTGCTGATACAGCCATCCCATCTTCATCAATCGTACCAACTACAACTGCAGCACCATATTTATGAATGAAAGGTAAAATCTTCTCAAATCGCTCTTCCCCATCTTCTAGATTAATCGAATTAATAATCGCTTTACCTTGAATATAAGTAAGTGCTAATTCAATTACTTTTTCATCAGTTGAATCAATCATGATTGGAACTTTTACTTTATTAACTAACTGCTTTATGAAATTTTCCATATCTTCAACTTCATCACGATCTGGATCTGCCATACATACGTCGATAACATGGGCACCTTTTTTCACTTGAGCTCTAGCAATCTCTGAAGCTTCTTCAAATTTTCCGTCAGCTATTAATTTTTTAAATTTACGAGATCCAATAACGTTTGTTCTTTCACCGACGAAAAGTGGTCTCATACTATCATCATAGCGAAGTGATTCTAAACCACTAACAGCGTGATCCTCTCTTTTTTTAGGTTGACGAGGTGTTATTCCACTGATTGCTTCTTTCATTGCTCGAATATGTTCAGGAGTTGTTCCACAACAACCACCTATAATATTGATCCATCCTTGTTCAGCAAAATCACGTACTTTGTGCGCTAAAGATTCTGGTGATTCATGATAATGGCCATCTTCATCTGGTAAGCCAGCATTTGGATAACAAGATACAAATGTCTCAGATAGCTCTGACAATGAACGAACATGATCTCTCATAAACTCAGGTCCTGTTGCACAGTTTAAACCTACTGATATAGGCGAAATATGTTCAATGGCTAAATAAAAAGCATCAATTGTTTGACCTGCTAATGTTGTCCCCATTGGTTCAATTGTTCCGGAAATCATAACTGGTAATTTTTTATTTAGCTCGTTAAATGCATTACTAATTCCAATACAGGCAGCTTTAACATTTCTCATATCTTGACAAGTTTCAACTAATAAAACATCTACGCCACCATTTATTAATCCAGTTGCTTGTCGATTATATGCAGTAATTAATTCATCAAAAGTCACACCACCTGTAACACTGATTGCTTTTGTTGTTGGCCCCATAGCACCCGCTACATATACCTCTTTACCCGATGCCACAACTGCTTGTTTTGCAATCCTTGCTGCAATTTCATTTAGTTCAATATCTAAATGCTGTAAATTATAATCGGATAAAACAATATTAGTTGCTCCAAATGTGTTCGTTTCGATAATGTCAGACCCTGCATCTATATACTCCTCGTGAATTTCTTGTATAACATCTGGTCTTGTAACAACTAAATATTCATTACAACCATCGTATTCTTCTCCACCAAAGTCTTCTTCTGTTAAGTTTCTTTGCTGGATCATCGTTCCCATTGCTCCATCAAGAAGTAATATTTTTTCTTTTAATGCTATATCTAAAGTTTTCATAGTTGAATCTCCTCTTTATTGCTGCTTTTAGTAAATTGAATTAAGTCCTCTGTTATTTCATACTTCAAAAATGGAGTGATAAAATAAATCCCATTAAATTTATCCTTAACATAATCAATAAGCTCTTTTGCAATTTTTTTCCCTTCATCAACTGCTCTCTCAGGTTCAACAGATGAAATTCTATTTCTTACCTCTTCAGATAAAGTAATTCCTGGAACTTCATAATGGATAAAATCAGCATTTTTCTTACTAACTAGTGGCATAATTCCAATAAATATTGGCTGTTTAATATGACGTGTTGACTCATATAACTTATCAATCGTTTCAAAATCATAAATTGGCTGAGTTAAAAAATAATCTGCTCCCGCCTCAACCTTTTTCTCAAGCCTTTTAATTGCGGCATCAAACTTTCGAACATTCGGGTTAAAAGCTGCTGCGACAGAAAATCTCGTTCCATTTCCTAAACTTTTACCGGAATATAGCCTACCATCGTTCATTTCCTTAATCATTCGAATAAGTTCAAGTGATGCTACATCGTATACTGAAGTTGCACCTGGAAAATCTCCTACCCTTGCTGGATCACCGGTAATAGCAAGAACTTCATTTAATCCTAATGTAGATAGCCCCATTAAATGAGATTGAAGTCCAATCATATTACGATCTCTACAAGTTAAATGGGTCAAGACTGGTACATCCAATCTTTGAAGCAGTGATGCCATCGCAACATTCGAAATTCTAGGTGAAGCTAATGGATTATCTGCTAGCGTAATTGCATCAGCCCCTGCGCTATGTAATGCTTTCGCTCCTTCAAAAAACTTTCTCGTTTGTAGTGTTTTTGGCGGATCTAGCTCTGCAATGATCGTCGTTCTCTTTGTTGCCTTTTCTGGTAAAGTTTCATTCTTTTGTTCTTCTTGCTTAGGAATTGTAATTTTAATTGTTCTGTTTTTCACATCTTTTTTTGTAACCGGTTGTAAAGTATCAATCTTACTTCGTAAAGCAGCGATATGCGCTGGTGTTGTACCACAGCATCCACCGATTAGTCTTACACCTTGTTCAATAAATGGTTTTGCCATATCTTCAAAATATTCTGGATTCGATTTGTATACGTATTTTCCCTCATTGTATAGTGGTAATCCTGAATTCGGAAATGCCGATAAGTAACCATTCGTTGGTAATGAAACAGTATTTAATGACTCCAGCATATGAAGTGGTCCAAGATGACAATTGATTCCGACTACATCTGCACCTAAATCAATTAAATTAGGAAGAATTTTTTCAATATATTGGCCACTTTGCATGATGCCAATTTCTTGTAGTGTAACTTGTGCAATGATCGGTAAATCTGTTCTTCCTCTTAATAGATTTACAGCATCATATAATTCATTTTCATCATAAAATGTCTCAAGCATGATCCCATCTACGCCTTCTTCTAGTAACGCTGAAGCTTGCTCAAGTAGCATCATTTCTCGTTCTAAAGGTGTAGTAAAAGTAGAACCTACGTATTTCATTCCACCTATACCACCAATTACTAAAGCTCTTCCTTTTGATGCCGCTCTAGCATTTCTAACAGCCATTTGATTAATTTGCTTAACAAGCTTTTCCAAACCATATTGTCGCAGTTTTCCAGCATTAGCACCGTACGAATTTGTTTGAATTACTTCTGCGCCAGCATCTATATATTGTTCATGTATATGAATGATTCGATCACGCTCAGTAATATTAAGTTCTTCAAAACAGCTGTGAAGTCCGCCAGAATACAAAAGTGTTCCCATTGCGCCATCACCTAAAACAATTCCATCTTTTAACTTTTCCAATAAGCCCATTCAATCACTTCCCGTTTATATAAAATAAAAAACGCCATTCCCTCAAAAAAAATGAGAGAATGACGTTTAAGTACAGATCACGCCTTATCTCTCATGTTTTAAACATGCTGGATTTAGCACTTTTTAGCTTTCGCTAAAGTTGCCGGGTTTCAAAGGGCCAGTCCCTCCACCACTCTCGATAAGGATTATTTAGTTATATTCAATATAAAACAGTTTACTATATTTATATGATAAAGAAAAGACATTTATGGAAAGATTTCCAAAAATAAATTTATTTTGTTTACATAATAGTATTATTTAACTATTTTTATAGTGTGCTAGTGCTAATAGCGGATAAATTTCATTATAGCTATGGTAATGAATGTAAAACTGACCAGGTAATCCTAATCCGGTTGGATAAGTTAATGCTTTATTAGGCAATTCACTTTGGGTAGTTAAAAATTTAATCCCTTTTCTAATTACTTCATCCTCTTTATTACGAATCGATAGTAAAGTATCGACTGCCCACGCTGTTTGACTAGGCGTACTATATTTTAAAGGAACATATTTATTTTTAACAGGTGAAAGACCTGATTCTCCCCAACCTCCGTCTTCATTTTGAATACTAACTAACCATTTCTCAGCTTTTTTAATTGCCTCATGATTTTTAGGAATCCCTACAACTCTAAGACCAGTAATTGCTGCCCAAGTTCCATAAATATAACAAATTCCCCATCTACCATACCAACTACCATTTGATTTTTGGTTTTTTAAAAGCCAATTAACCGTCTTTTTCACAATCGGATCATCGTTTGAAATCGTCGTATAGTGTCCTATAAATTCTAATATACGTCCAGTTAAATCTGCAGTAGACGGATCGATGATTGCATCTTTTGCATTTTCAATTGGTAAAAATGTTAACCATTTATTCGTTACATTTTTTTCGAATGCTCCCCAACCACCATCGTCATTTTGAAGTCCAAGTAAAAAATGAACTCCCCTCAACCAACTTTCATGAATCGTGTTTTGATCCAAAGCACTTCTTGCAAGCGCCCTTAAAACTGCTCCTGTATCATCATTATCTGGGATAAAAGAATTTACATCAGAAAAGCCCCAACCACCAGGACTTAAATTTTTAGCATGAACCTTCCAGTCACCATTCATATTTTGTTGTTTCTTGATTAAGTAGTTGATCGATTTCGCAACAATCGGATCACTTATATGGTAACCAGCTTCTTGAATTGCATATGACAATAATGCAGTATCCCAAACTTTTGATGGCGAATTTTGAATATGAAGTCCCGCTTCTGTATCGGCTGCATATGAAAGAAGTCCTTGTAGCGCATTTTGAATGACAGATGAAGTAGCTTCATAACCTAAAGCCATTAAAGCATAAATCATATAAAATGTAGAACTGGCATAGCTGTAAAAAGTTCCATTTGTTTCAATACGATCTAGTATAAATCTTTCTGCCTTTTCATATCCTTTTTGGTGAAAATAGAGAGGATATGACGCTAGCTTTTTACCTTCTTCAAGTAAAAATTGGTAAAAACTCCCTCTCTCTTCATAAAACCATTCTACTTCACTAGTTTCTAGAAGATGATCAATATTTAAATCGTCATCCAATTTCACTTTAAATCGCTTATTAATACAAAGAATCATTGGAACTAAATGAACTCTAGCATAATTACTTAAATCAAATAAACTTAACGGCATTTTATCTGGCAGTAAAAAATAGCTCATTGGAAAGTAAAATAATTTAGGATACTCAATTAAACCATGAGTAGCCAGAATCATTTTTAACATAAAATGCGTTTTTTTTATACCACCGTTTTCACGAATAAATTTTTCAGCTTTTTTCATACTTGAATGTTCTTTTGTATACTTTTTTGAGATTAATAAAGCTATGTAAGCTTGTACTGTTGCATTTAAGTTACCATCTTTTTCATCCTCGTATAATTTCCAAGCTCCATTCGGATGTTGAAGATTGATAATACGATCAATAATCCCATCAATTACCTTTTGATTTTTGTATTCAAGATCATTCATTAATAAAATCATAAAACTATCCGTTAATAATGAACCTTCAAAACCATATTCCCAAGAACCTTCTTCATCTTGTTTCGTTCTTAGACGTTTGATCCGCTCTTCAATATTTCGTAAAACAATATTTTCGAGGTCCATTTTACCACCTCAGTTCAAATTTTTTTAAGGCTGATGGTATTTTTCCATTCTTGTTGAATGCTCAATTTCAATTTCTTCAATTTCATCAATATCTTCCAATGCCTCGATTTCTATTTTTTTACTAAAATAAATAATTGAAATAATAAATGCTAATAAGCTAAACGGTAACACCATTATTTTAAATCCGAACCAAGTAAATGAATGTAAAATATGAAAATAGCTACCAAGTAACAAGCAATAAGTAAGTAATAGCAGGTCGATCACAATTACACCGCAAAATGATTTTACTATTTTTATTAAAAAAGGATTCAACTAGATCACACTCCATTACTAATCTATGATTTAAATGTAAAATAATGAATTATTCTATGTAATTAGTACCTGATTCTTGGAAAAAACAACTATTTACACTGGATATATCAGGGAAATAAAAAATTTACTTTTAAAAATAGATAACTCTTTCAAAATGTTTCCTTTGAACTTTTTTCTCTAAAGTATTTTAAAAGTTAAATAATCTATTAAATGTCTAATCAGAATCTATTAAAAATGAATATAGTGAAAGGTATAATAGAAAAGGAGTGTTTTTTACTATGGCAGCAGAATTTGAAGAATTCAAAGATTTAAAAGAAGAAATTCAAGAGTTACTTGCAGCAGCTAATCCAGACGGCGCTATCAATTTTAATTTTATCAACATTGAAATTAAAGAGAATCGCATCCAAGTCGAACAAAGAGCTGAAGGCGGAGGACAAATTAATCGAAATGTTGGAATGAACGCAAATCAAGGCGGACAAAATGCTAGAGACAATAGTCATACAGCAAATGATCATTCACAATTCGCTGATGGAAATGGTAGAAGTGGTATTGCTGGAAGAGATAATGATGAATTAGGCGGACAGCAAGGAATTAAAATCAGAGAAAGCAGAATCAAAAGAAGCAGAATCAGAACTGATTCCGAACACACTGAAGGAGCAGTAACTGAAGACCAAGATGTTGAACAATTCCAATTACCAAGTTTAAATAGACTTAACAGAACAACAGAATAACCGAATTTCGGTTAGTAGATGACTCATTATTTTGAAGTCATAAAGTGTGGACAAGCTCTACTAAGATTTCAATAGAAAAGGACTAATCTTGATTGTGAATGTTGAGATTGAAATCCGATTGCAATTTATGTTCACTCTCTTACATATGTCATCAATTGAAGACATATGAGTATATCTTTTAAAAAACCCACGAGGAAAATCCCTAGTGGGTTATTTAAAGGCCATTCAGTCTAAAATTCTGGTAAATTACTTAAATTATTTTCTGCAATACCATCCGGTTCACTTCTGAGGATGTCGCGACCATACTTATGGATTACATCCACATGTGCTAAATTTCCACTTTTTGCTTCCTGCAAAGCTTGAAGATAATCTAGTTCACGATTTAAACTTGTTCTGAAACCAATTAAATCACCATCTTCATTTTTACGAACAGCAACAATATGTTCTTTGTCTTGATTTACTGAATCCTCTATCGTTTGTTCGTCATCACTTTGATTTCTATACATTTCGTATGCTTCTTCAAATCGATCCTGTGTCATATTTGTATCCTCCTTTTTTCATTAGTTTTGCCATTGATGTAGGATGTAAAACTAGTTGTTGTTCGACTAAAGAATGAGTTAGTTGAAGTGTAAAGGTTAACAAACTATTTATTGTAGAGTGCATTCTCGAAAATGAATTTATTAACTAGATAAAAAAAATATCAGACACTTTTATAGCGTCTGATATTCGTAACATAGTTCACTTTATAAAGACTATTGTCTCAAGGTTTTTAATGCACCACTCCATGCAACAACTTGGTCAAGCATTGCATTTACATTATTAAGGTGTAATTCAGCTGGCTTAAAAGTAGTATAGTTTTCAAAATCGGTAAATAAGGACAGTGTAGGGTGAACACGTACATCTGCAATCATTAGCTCACCCATTATTCCTCGTAAATGTTCTGCTGCACGGGCACCGCCAGTTGAACCATAACTAACGATCCCTGCTGCTTTGTTATTCCAGGCTTCACGAGCTAAATCAAGTGCATTTTTTAGGGCTCCTGTTATACTGTGATTATATTCTTGAACGATAAATACGAATCCATCCAAGCTGTTAAGTTTTTCGTTCCATGCTGCAATTCCTGGATCAGTCCCATCAGTTGTTCCTAAAAAAGGCAATTGATAATCAGCAATATCTACAATTTCATAGTTTACATCTCCTCGTTTGTCAGCAATTCCTTTAACCCATTCTCCAACTTGTGGGCTAACTCGTCCTTGTCTTGTACTTCCTAAAATAATACCCACATTTAATTTTTCATTTGACATTGTTTTTTCCTCCTATTTAACATATTAAAATTTATTTTTCCAAATTTTGTGCACCAATTCCATTCTCTTAAATAAATCAATTAGCTGTTCTTTTTCATCATTCGATATAAATCATAAATTTTGAGAAATGGTTGGAACCTGTTTGGGAAAAACTTCGTCAAATAACGTTCTTCCTTCTTCTGTCAGTACGACATTAGAAGCCCTTCTATCATTTGGGTTTGGTTGTCTTTCTACAAGACCCTTCTTTTCTAACTTAACAACGAGTAAGTAGGTGTTTGCTTTATCACTTGGCATAAATATAGCTCGAAAGAATTTTAAACCCTTCAGTCTATTATGTATACTTATCGTTTTTAATTACCTTTTTGGATAATATTACCATAAAGTAAAGATTTCTCTATAATTGGTAAATATCCTTTTATTTTCAAAATTTTTATTGATACCTGCTTTTTACATAAATAAAAAATCCTTAAATTTGAAACTCGTGTTGTTCAACTATCGCATGCTTTCGCTGAACAGGAACTTAGTAGCTGATTAATAGATCAGCTACTATTTTACTACTTGGGGAAAATTAATCAGTTCAGTAATTTTTTTAAGAGGTCCAATTTATGAAGAATAATAGAGGTTCATTTATCTTTTTTCTCAGTCTGTTATTGCTATTCTACTAGGTATCTGGGGAATAATAGGAAGTAGCACTTATTTTTAAACTAAAATACACTAACGCATGCGTGAATATCACAAGTCACCTTCCATTGAGCCTTGTTGTAAATATTCATATTCCATTATTAACACCTCTGATTATTATTACGTTCTTCTGTGCATCTTAGGTAATTAGCACATTTCTCTTTGAAACACTTAGTTACTATTCCTGGTTTAAGTTTATCTTTAAACTTCTCATAGCAGTAACATACTTCATCGTCCTGTTTAGGTGCATTCTTTCGACCAAAGACCATTGGTCCGATATCAGAAGGTTTTAGGTCTCCTATTCTGTTATCTTCTTTGTACTTATCTAAACACGACTTACATATACAAGATCTTCTTACCTCTTCTGGTGATATCTGATTAAAGATCTCTCTTGGGAAATACTCATCATTACACCAACAAGTCTTCCCACTTGAGCACTTATTCTCATTACCACACATAGGACAGAGCTTAATTGCCATTAAATACCCTCCTTAACAATCTGGTTACCAAAAGGAAATACCTTTTTAATCATTTAATTGGTTTACCAAATTTATCCATTTAATTATATCATTCCATAATAAACTAAACTGCTATTTTGTTGAATAAGAATTCTGCCATCACAATTGATTAAACTCTAAATTTTCACGACAAAAAACCAGAAAAGTTTATTACAACTTTTCTGGTTTTGTCACTTTCTACTCAATAATTACAATAATTCAACTTAGATTTCCAAATCCATTTATTCTATTCATCAAAATGCTAGATCAATTATCATCGATAAGTGAAATAGTGTATGCATTAATTCAACAACATGATTGACTATTCCAAAGAGTTGTTAATTATACTATAGATAAATAAAATGACTGAAAAAAAAAGCCCTTAAAGGTTTACCAAATTACCAAATAAAAGTAATTTTATTTCGACTAATGACTTAATACTCTCTATTCTGTGATTATGCTCAATTTCGTCATAAGACCATGAATCTCTAATAATATGAATTGCTTTCATACCTGCATCTAAAGCAGGTACAATGTCACTTCTAAGAGAGTTCCCGATCATTACTGGATTACTTAGTTTTTCATTTAACTCAAGATAAGTATTTATATCTTTTTTATTAGTAATAAATACGTTATCAAAATGTTTCACTAAGCCAGTATCCATCACCCGCTTTGATTGTACGTCTTTTTCACCTAAAGTCAATATAGTCATACTTGCCACATCTTTGTGATTTGATAATACTTCTATTATAAATGTGTCATTTTGCAGTGGTATATTTACTTTAAATATCGTTTTTGCTAAAGATTGTAATTGATCAATGACAATGCTTGATATCTCTAAATTATTTCTAGTTGCCAATAAATCTAAAGTTGAATCCCATGCATAAGGATATCTCCCTTTACTGAAACCCATATCTTTAATTAATTCCAGATCGATTTTATTGAAAACTTCTTTAATGTCATTTATTAAAACTTTTTCATCTAGCGCTTGCTGCACTAAATTCGCACATAAATCTACATTATGCCGAAATGCAGCTTGGGTTTGAATTAATGTATCGTCTAAATCAAAAATTAAATCATATTTCATAATTAATTTATCTCACTTTCTAAACTGAACCATATTGTTATTAATTTTCACATTTGCCTATTTATTCGGCTTTATTAATTATATATGCTAATTTGCTGAGTGTCCCTAATTTACTCTTAAAATAATATAAAAGTATACCTAAAGTTTTTTTCCAATTTACTGTAAAATTTTATTTACATCCATTAGCTAATATTCTTTTAACAAAAAAGAGGAAGATCCTTAGATCATCCTCTTTTTTGTTACTCTAATAATGAATCTTCAACTACATAGTATATCAATAACTAAGAAAAAATTAATTTATTGAGAATAAAAACAATTAATAACAAAGTAAAATACATTAAAATTTCTTTAGTTTTCCATTTATCAACAAAATAAACAATGATAAAAACATATAGAACAGACAAAATTAACATAATGAAATCGGATAAATGAAAAAAGTATTGTAAACATGAAAAAACGATAACAATTAAAAATACATGAAGACCCTCGAGATCTTTTTTACCTTCTTCTTTGACTTCATCACTCATAGCTTTTCACCTCATTTGAAGAGAAAGTTATATTATACTAAAATATCAGTCATACATACCACGCATCTTCAGTGAATTCATTCCACTCCACTTTAAAACTTTTCGCCTTGAGTTTAATGCTACAAAAATTATGTGTTTTCCAGTCAGTACCAAAAATTTCATAGATGAAATCTTGTTCAACTAGTTGCTGTTTAACCTCTAAAAATTCCATTCCATCTAAGTCTATAAGTTTGACTTCTTTTTCCTGATCATCATTTATATAGATAATTGCTTTACTCATTTTTACATTATAGAATGTCAATTTACATTTATCTGTTGATTTCGCTACTTTAAAAGGATTTAGGGGATGATCATTAGAGATGTAAATAAACTCAAAATCGATAGTAACAATATCTTTTTCTATTTTTATTTCTTCAACGATACAATCGTGAAAATCTAAGTAATCAAAGTAATCGTTTGTTGTTTGATATTTCCATGGGTTCATGATCCATCCTCCTTTTCTTCAACGAACGACTCGATTTAGATGAATAAGAACATTGTAATATTATGTATTTTATAACTAGTCCCAATGATTAAATAATACTTCACCTATTCTATTAGGTTTCCAGTAAGCTATTTGTTTTAATTCTGCACTATTTAATTTATTCTCACTTTTTAAAATGAGTGGTTCATTCAACTCACTTGTACTCAACACTATATAAAATGGGCTAAACTCTTCTTTTAATTGAGGAACATCTAAAAAATTTATTTCACCAAAATTAACTGCTGAAGCAAAAGCTAAAAATGGATAATGAGCATTCAAAAGAATGTAAAAATATTTATTGGAAACTTTTACTTCCATTGCAAAAAAATTTGTAGCAACTTGTGATTCTCTAAAATTCAAAATTGTTCCTTTATTTTGGTTTATTATACTAAAACACAATTTTTTAAATTGCATACCATCAGTATTGGGAGGTACATTTTGTTTTTCATAGAAGCCAGTTATACCATTAAGAAGTATCATAGTTACCACCTTAATTTTCCAATAATTTTTTACTAGATATAATTAAAATAATTACTGCTATAACCAAATGTAAAGCTCTTAAAAAACTTATTCTTCCTTCAAATGATAAGTTACCTGCACAACTCCAGAAGAAAACGTTCTATTATTCATCATAATAAAATTCTTTCTCTGTTTTATGTCAGCAAACAAAGGTTTTCCTTCAGCCAATATTATAGGATGAATTGATAATCTAAATTCATCTACTAGCCCTAAATTTATAAA
The DNA here is from genome assembly GCF_042886615.1 of Gottfriedia sp. NPDC057991. NCBI lineage: Bacteria > Bacillati > Bacillota > Bacilli > Caryophanales > Bacillaceae > Gottfriedia > Gottfriedia sp. NPDC057991. The sequence continues at coordinate 28,569 of NZ_JBHVQN010000008.1, read as the reverse complement.
TGATGTAATAAGGCTTGATCCGCCATACAACCAGATGTCTTTACCGGGCTTTTCCTTCAATTTATTTACTTCTTCAATTATATTTTTATTAATAAATATTGCTTTATTTTCATCTTTTGTTTGAGTTCTGGAAAATACATATTTTTCCTTACTATGGACTAAATTCCACATTTCTTTATCAGATTCAGAGTCATCAATACTTGGAGTATAATTTCCCCACAAATCATAGCTTTTTCGACCATATAAAATAGTATCTATTTGATTCAAGAAATTTGTGAATTCCATTTCAGGATCCATTATGCACCAATCAATTTCTCCGTTTTTCCCTTCTATAAAACCATCTAATGTAACCGCTAAATCTAAAATTATTTTTCTTTGTTTTATGCTATTTACCAAAACTGTTCCTCCTACTTTCTTTTATACATTTTTTAACTTTGTAACTCTCGCCGAATATTTGTTCTTATTTTGATTATAACAAGCAAGCTTGGTGCTATCAAATATCGATATATTGGATTAAAAGAACTAAAAACATCAGGATTTGCTATTTTAGAACGTGTATTCTAAGTTTATTTGCACTTTGGTTAATTTTATTTGCAGTTTTGAAATTTTTATTTGCACTTTTCACAATTTTAATTGTAGTTTAGTTATTTTTAATTGCACTTTTCCCAATTTTAATTGCAGTTTCTATATTTTTATTTGCTCTCACACATCTCTTATTTGCACTTTGACCTTTATTTCTACCTCGTGGCTCTTATTTACACTGTTATAAAATTTATTAACAGTCTCACTTCTCTTATTTGCACTTCGACCTTTATTTCTACTTCATGGCTCTTATTTGCACTGTTTCAAATTTTATTTCCACCACTACCAATAAAAAGCAAAAAACCCGTAAACAACGAAGTTTACGAGTTTCACATTTTACTTATTTAACAGTTTAACCTTCTCAACAAGAAAGTTTAAGATAACATGTGCTGCGATTCTGCTTGTCATGTCACGGAAATCGATTGTTGGGTCAAGCTCAACAATATCCATTCCAGTAACTTTTGGATGTGATGCTAGATAACAGATACCATCTAATAGAGTTTGACTGTCCATTCCTCCAGGTCCAATTGCTGGGCAACCAGGAGCAAATGCTTGGTCTAGTACGTCCATATCTAGACTAATGTAAATTGCATCTACTTTGTCTGCTAAATGATTGATGCTCTCTTTAATAATTTTTGAGATTCCTAATTCGCGAACATCGCGCATTGAATAGATTGTTACTCCGTTATTTACACCGAATTCAGTGTATGGAGCACTATTTGAAAAATTTCGGATTCCAATTTGAACTAAATGTTCACCTTTTAGAATGCCTTCGTCAATCAAGCTACGGAAAGGTGTACCGTTTGAACGTCCACCATCTTCAGTATTTCTTAAGTCATGATGAGCATCAAATTGGATAACTCCTACTGTTCCTCGTTCTTTTGCAAAAGCTGAAATGCTTGGAAAGCTTATTCCGTGATCCCCACCTAAAATGATTGGCATCGTTTCTTTATATTGACCTAGCAATTCAGAGATTGTAGATCTAATACGATTTCTTGACTCTTCAAAATCAGTCACATGCATCGTAATATCACCAAAATCAGTTACATTGAAATCCTTTAAATCAATTTGGTCTTCAATATGATAAGTACTGTAGCTACTTATCATTTTTCGAATTGAAGCAGGTGCGAAGCTTGCGCCTGAATGACTAATTGATGTTTTAGACAATGGTACACCGATAATTGAGAAATTTGATGCTTCTGTTCCATTCCATGCAGAGATGATTTCATTTGCTTTTGTTACTTTTGAATCAATGAAATTTGCATCTCCTGCTTTTTTAAGATGTGATAGCGACATCGTGTTCACCCCTACTTACTACTAATTTACCATTCTTAAATACTGATTCTACATGATTTACACCAAAATGGTAAGGTACATAAGTATAGTTTGGTACATTCCAAATAACAACATCTGCCTTACGACCAATTTTTAGTTTACCAGCTTGGTCTCCACGATTAATCGCATATGATGAGTTAATCGTAACGGCATTCCAAATTTCTTCAGGCGTCATTTTTAGTTTAAGCATTGCAATTGTCATGATTAATTGTAAATTTTCAGTTGGGCAGCTTCCTGGGTTGAAATCAGTTGCTAATGAAACTGCTACGTTATTTTCAATCATCGCTCGTGCAGGTGCAAATTCAGGTTTATTCAAATAGAAAGTAGTTCCTGGTAAAATGACACCGATTGTGTTGCTCTTACCAAGCATTTCTACACCTTTTTCAGATGCTCCACATAGATGATCAGCGGAAATAGCGCCAATTTCAGCTGCCATTTCAGTACCACCTAGAGGATCGATTTCATCGGCATGAATTTTCACGTTAAAGCCTTGTTCTTTTGCTTTTAATAAAAATTCTCTAGATTGTTCAACTGAAAATACACCAGTTTCAGCGAATACATCTACAAATTCGGCAAGTTCTTCTTCTTTAATAACATCTAATAAAGAAAGCATTTTTTCTAAGAAAGCTTCTTCATTTCCTTTATACTCTTTAGGTACTGCATGTGCACCTAAGAAAGTTGAAACTAAATCAATATCATGCTCAGCTTGTAATTCCTTAGCAACTCGAAGTTGTTTTAATTCAGTTTCTTCATCAAGTCCATACCCACTTTTTGCTTCAACTGTTGTTACACCGAATGAAAGCATTGTGTTTAAATGATGAATCGTTTTCTTTTTTAAATCCTCATGTGAAGCTAATTTAGTTTGACTTACAGTAGAATGGATCCCGCCACCCATTTCTAGTATTTCTAAATAAGAAGCACCTTGTAATTTCAAACTAACTTCATGCTCACGTGATCCTCCAAAGACCACGTGAGTATGAGGGTCAACTAATCCTGGAGTGACTAGTTTTCCCTGGCAATCAATTACTTCTTTTGCATCAATTTTCTGTTCGTTCATTTGTCCGATATAAATAATTTGCCCATCTTTCCATGCGATTTCTGCATTTTTTAAAACAGGTAGATTACTCATGTCTTTACCATGAATTGGACCATCGCCATGATCCATCGTTAATAATTGACCAATATTTGTTAATAGAATATCTGCTTTCAATTCTAACACCTACTTCATCATTGGGATGTTTACGCCTTTTGCTTTCGCGGTTTCAACAGCTAAATCATAACCTGCATCAACGTGACGAACTACACCCATTCCTGGATCTGAAGTTAATACTCTTTCGATACGTTTTGCAGCTGCATCTGTACCGTCAGCAACGATTACCATACCAGCATGTAAAGAGTAACCCATACCTACTCCACCACCATGGTGTACACTTACCCAGCTTGCGCCATTTACACCATTAATAAGTGCATTTAGGATTGGCCAGTCAGCTACTGCGTCACTACCATCTTTCATGCTTTCTGTTTCACGATTTGGAGATGCTACAGATCCACAATCTAAATGGTCACGACCGATTACGATTGGAGCTTTTAATTCGCCATTTTTAACCATTTCATTAATGATTTTACCGAATTTAGCACGCTCACCGTAGCCTAACCAACAAATACGTGATGGTAAACCTTGGAATGCAACCTTTTCACGAGCCATACGGATCCAGTTACATAAATGCTCGTTATCAGCAAATTCGCGTAAAATGACTTCGTCTGTTTTGTATATATCTTCTGGATCACCAGAAAGTGCTACCCAACGGAAAGGACCTTTACCTTCACAGAATAATGGACGAATAAATGCAGGTACGAAACCAGGGAAATCAAATGCATTTTTAACGCCTTCATCTAAAGCAACTTGACGAATGTTATTACCGTAATCAAATGCAATTGCACCACGTTGTTGCATCGCTAAAATTGCTTCAACATGAACTGCCATACTATGTTTTGCACGTTTAATTACTTCATCTGGATTTTGAGCGCGAAGTTTCTTTCCTTCTTCCATTGTCATTCCAATTGGTAAATATCCATTTAATGGATCATGTGCTGAAGTTTGGTCAGTAATTAAATCTGGTACAAAATTACGTTCAACTAATTGAGGTAAAATTTCAGCAGCATTACCTACTAAGCCGATTGCTAAAGCTCTTCCTTCGTTTTTAGCTTCAGTTGCAAGTTGTAATGCTTCTTCTAAATCGTGCGTTAATACGTCACAATATCTAGTGTCAATACGACGTTGAATTCTAGTTTCATCTACATCAATACCGATTACAACTCCACCATTCAATGTTACAGCTAGAGGTTGAGCTCCACCCATACCGCCAAGTCCTGCTGTAATTGTAATTGTACCTTTTAAGCTGCCACCAAAATGTTGTTTAGCAGCTTCTCCAAATGTTTCATAAGTACCTTGTAAGATTCCTTGTGTACCGATGTAAATCCAGCTACCAGCAGTCATTTGACCATACATCATTAAGCCTTTTTCATCTAATTCACGGAAGTGTTCCCAAGTTGCCCATTTTGGAACTAAGTTTGAGTTTGCTAATAAAACTCGTGGTGCATCTTCATGAGATTTGAATACTGCAACTGGTTTACCTGATTGAACTAATAATGTTTCATCGCTCTCTAATTTCTTTAATGATTCAATAATTGCATCAAAGCTTTCCCAGTTTCTTGCAGCTTTACCGATTCCACCGTATACAACTAAATCTTCTGGTCTTTCTGCTACTTCTTCGTCTAAGTTGTTTAATAACATACGAAGGGCTGCTTCTTGAACCCAACCTTTCGTGTTTAATTCAGTACCTATTGGCGCTTTTAAAGATCCTTTTGTGATTTCCATTTTAATTCCACCTCTTCTTATATTTGTGTTTGTTTTGTATAGTTTTTTGCTATGAAATTTTCTTTTAAATAAGTTGTTAATTTTTCAATGTCTTTCGAGAATACGCGATCTCTAGTAATTGATGGAACTGTTTTACGAGCATCTTCCATAAACTTTCTTGTTGTTTCAGACATTTTGTCAATTCCTTTATATTCAACACCTTGCATTGCACAAATACATTCGATTGCTAAAACTCTTCTAGCATTTTGAAGAATTTGGTATGCATGACGTGCACCGATTGTACCCATACTTACATGGTCTTCTTGGTTTGCTGAAGAAGGAATTGAGTCAACACTTGCTGGATGTGCTAATGTTTTATTTTCAGAAACTAAAGCAGCCGCCACGTATTGCATAATCATTGCACCAGATTGTAATCCTGGTTCTGGACTTAAAAATGGTGGTAAATCATTTAATTGTGGGTTTACTAAACGTTCGATACGTCTTTCTGAAATATTCGCTAACTCAGCAACACCTAATTTAAAGAAGTCCATTGCAAATGCGATTGGTTGACCATGGAAATTCCCACCAGAGAATACATCATCTCCAAATAATAATGGATTATCAGTAGCTGCATTCATTTCGATTTCTAACTTCTCTTTTGCATAGTTCAGTACTTGCCAGCTTGCTCCATGAACTTGAGGAATACATCTTAATGTATAAGCGTCTTGAACTCGGATTTCACCTTGTCTAGTCGTTAATTGGCTTGTTGCTAAAATATTGCGGTAACGTTCTGCTACTTCAATTTGTTCTTTATATCCACGAGCAATATGAATTCTTTCATCAAAAACATCTGTAATGCCATTTAATGCTTCAAATGTAATAGAAGAAATTAATTCACTTTGATAAGCTAATTCTTCACCTTCAAGATAAGTAAGAATACCCATTGCTGTCATTGCTTGTGTACCATTAATTAAAGCTAAACCTTCTTTAGCTTCTAGAGTAATTGGTAAAATTCCTTCTTTCGCTAAAGCTTCTGCTGTTTCCATACGTTTTCCTTTATAGAAAACTTCACCTTCACCAAGTAAAACTAAAGCTAAGTGAGATAAAGGAGCTAAGTCTCCGCTTGCACCTAATGATCCTTGAGATGGGATAACTGGGTGAATTTGAGCATTAATTAATGAAAGTAATTTTTCAACTACTACTAAACGTACACCAGAATGACCTTTTAACATTGTATTTGCACGAAGTACTAACATCGCCCTTGAAACTAATTCAGGGAATGGTTCACCAACACCACATGCATGAGAAGCTATTAAGTTATATTGAAGTGTTGAAACATTTTCTTTTTCAATTAATACATCACTAAATTTTCCAAAACCTGTTGTGATACCATAAACGACTTTGCCATTATTTACGATTTCTTCAACCTTTTCTCTACATGCTTTTACTGCAACTAAGCTATCTTCACTCGCTTTTACATATGCCATTTCGAATAAAATACTTTTCATTTGTTCCATTGTTAAGCTATTACCAGTTAAAGTTACCATTAAAAAACACCTCCGAATTTTGTCAAAAAAAACACAGAAAGAGGCTATGAGACGTAAATAGTAACTTACGAATCATAGCCCCCTATCATCTAATAAACTATGGGCGATTATATGTGATTAATGCCAAGTCCTGCTGATTCATGCTCCGATCCTTTAATTGGAGCACCAATCGTTCCGTATAATGCAACTGCAATCCAGTCACCTTCGTTCACGTTTTTATAAGGTTTACCTCGAACAACAGCAAATCTAAGTCCCACTGTTCTTAGAACATCACCTAATTGAACATGACCTCTTGTTACGCCTTGAATTGCTTCAAGTGTGGCATGATATAATGAATGAACTTCTCTATATAGAGCTCCATTAATTACACCATTTTGTTTGGCAGCGGTTTCAATCGCAGCAACGACCTTTTGAGCATCCATTGTACCGACTTTACCTACACACCATACAAGGTTTTCATTTTTCATTAATTCTTCTTCTTGATCAGTCAAAGCAAGCATCATAGCTGTTCGACCAATTCGTTGACTTTGCTCTGCCATTTCGCTAATACCTCTTACTTACTTTCTCTAATAAACTAGTATCTAATTACATTATATGCCAACAATTAGTAAACTTCAATATTTTCAGATTATTATTTTTAAAAAATATTTTTTTATTGAAACTTGCGGAAATATTCAAAACATTCACTGATAAATTATTATTTAAGAAAACTTGTCCATTTGTCATCTTTTAATTACTTGTTGAATAACAGAAAAAGGGATAATTCGCCGATTATTAAGATTTTTTTCTTAACACTAGCTGCCAAGAAACACCAAAACAATCAGTCACCCATGTAACCTTACTAAAATCATTCATTTCTACTGGCCCCATAAGTACTTTCCCATCACTCTTCAAGCCACCAAAAATTAAATCAAACTCCACATCGTCATTGCATTCTAAATAAAAGGAAACAGCCCAAGTAAAATCAGGACAATGTTCTTTTTCCATATCCAAAACCATAAAAGACTGCCCTAAAATTTCAATTATGCCATTCATGATTTTCCCCTCTACACCTCGATCATCTTTCGTAAATCTTCGAAGAGAAACGAGTTTTGAATTTGGAAAAGTACGAACATAATAATTCATTGCTTCCTCCGCATTCCCGCTAAACGTAAGAAATGGAATAATCCTTTGCCCTGTTACGACCGGTATTACTTGTTCTTTTGTCATCTTTAAAACCCTCCAAACAATTTGTAATTACCTAAAAAACAAACCAGTTCGAAATCATCTATTTCCGCTGGAGATTTAGCTTTTAAAAAATGTAAATAATAAATAGATTGTACCATATTTTTACAACATCAAAAAACTTCGCAGCTAATTGAAATAAATGCGAAGTTAATAAAGGATGATCATACTATTAATGATATAACCGTCTGCCAATTGGATCCCTGTCCCCTAATCTTATACAGGATGTTAAAATCCAAAGTATTTCCTTATTTTAACAATTTTGTTTTTTGTTTATTTTTTAATTATATAATTGAACTAAAAATAAATAAAAGGAGGTTTATATGAAAAAGTTTTTCGGAAGATTTTTTAAAAAGAATTTAAAAAATGATAATGCATTTTATAACAATCTTTATAATCAGTTTAATCAAAACGACTTAATGGTAAATTCTAACTTAGCTAATTTATCGTTGGTTTCTAGACTAGAAAACGCATGGAAAATGGGATTCCTAGCTGATGTTAAAGAAAGAGTTATGGAAAAAGAAGGTTGGAGCAATGCAAAGTATACCTTTATTGAGAAAGAGTTGAAACGCTTTTTCTTAATGGCAGCCATCTTTGAAAACGTTCCAATGTATAGTCAAGAAGTAGATAAAATCTGGCACGAAATGATTTTATTTACGAAAAGTTATCAAAACTTCTGTCAGTCTTTTTGTGGTGAAATGATACACCATGAACCAAATATTCATAAAGATGATTTAACCATTACGGATGTAGCTGATGCTAGAGCTGTTTACAATTTGTTTTACAAAACTCTGTTTGAAACGACTTCTGTAAATACCTATATTTTAGGAAATCTAAATGTTTATTATAAAAATACTAAGGTACTAGAATATTTATCGAGCAAAACAATCCAAACAATAAGTTTTGTATCTCGTATTAATTCACAAACTAAAAATAAGGTTTTAGAAGAGTTTGCTAGAATTCAAAAAAATTTAGTAGAAATAGAAAATGAAGAAAAAAGAACTAAGGCACTTAAAAATACAACAAAATTACCTAAACACCAATCACCAAAATCTTACCCAAGTTCAGCTAATCGTTCTTCTTCTAGCAAAAAATCAGATGATAGCCATTTTAATTCAACATTTTTAGCTACAAATTCTTTTTTTGCATTAAATGAAAGTTCAAATGATTGTTCAAGCAAGAGTGATAGTCAACATCATAACTCGCACTCTTCATGCTCTAGTTCATCACATTCTTCATGTTCTAGCAGTTCTCACTCTTCTTGTTCAAGTTCAAGTTGTTCAAGTTCTGGTTGTTCAAGTTGATCTATTGATACTGTCATCCAAGTTAATCTACTTTAACTCAACCTTAAGGTTGGGTTAAACTGCTTTATTTTTAGTAAACTTTTTTTGCTCCTATTTAGAGTCGATTTATCCATTTCTCGTTTCCCCAAAAGGTAAAATAATATAGCTAATTGTAAGGACTAAAATGATAATAGCTAACCAAAAATTATGATCCGATTCACCATTATTTACAATAATAAATCGGATCGTAGCTGTAATCCCAATATAAAGAAGATATCGTATTGGAAAATGATAGTTTTCTTTGAAATATTGAACAATAATCGAAATAAATCCAAAATATAAGAAAAATATTAAAACTTTGCCAAAAATTTGATGAACATTTTTATTTCCTAATAAAACATCGTTAAAAATATAATAAAGCTCTCTAAAAAGAAAGTACGCAAGAATCAAACTTAGAAAAAATAAAGATATATTTAATACAGTTTGATAAAGTTTGATCAGCATTTTTCGGTTTTTAAACCAGCTCGTTCCAAGCATTTGTCTCCCCCATTTATTCCCTATAAAAAGATTCTTTATTTGATTTTGTTGACACGAAAGTTTAACACTAAGCATTTTCGCTTCTTCTATATAATATTTCGATCGAATACAAAAACCGAAATGCCTATATTTTCTTCAACTTTCATATCTGAAAATAGATGGACTAATTTTGCGCCCACAAGTTCTTCTAAACCTTCGGGTGGGTTATTTAAGTACAATTCTTGAATCATTTTTGTTCGTGCAGTATGAACCATTTCTGCCCCGTTCATAGTTCCGGAAATAAATTTTTCAGTTGGAGTCAAATTACCATATAATGTTGAAACGGCCATGTTTTCAACAAACACTGTATGAATTCGCTCCGGACCTTTTCCAAACAAATCTTTCCGAAGTTTTCTCATCATATCATTAAATTCATGTATTTTTTTTGACATTACTTATTCGCCTCAATTTCAATTTTTAAATGTTATAGCTTATCTTTGCACAGTATTCTTTAACCTATTTACTCAGACTAAGAAATACTGTTTTAGTTTCTATTTCGTTTCTCACAACTTCATTTCACTTCCCAACTTTTTGGAAAAAAAAAATTCCACCAGGAAGACAATTAGCCCATTCAGAGGCTTTCTGTCTTCTTGGTGGAATAGTTAATTAGCAAAAAATTTACTAAAATACCAATCCAATTTAAGTTAAATGAATTTAGTAGATCCATAACAAATACATTATCACGTTTCCATATCATCCGGATTTATTATATCTCTATCTGTTTAAATAAACAATCATAATGTTAATTTTATATATTTCTGTCTAATTTAAATTTTAAACAATTAATAACTAACATAATTAAACATTGCCTGCACTGAAGCAGTTATTTTTATTTGTCCCTCTTGAATTGGTGTTGTTGGACCACTGAATGCTGCTGCAGTCATTGTTAATGAGGACATCGGACGGACAATTTGAATACCTTCTTCAGCCAACCAGATAGGTATGTTATTAATCGATAACCCTAGCGACTTTGCGATGTTTTCTGCATTCGTTTTTGCATTTAACGTAGCCTTTTGTAGTGCTTCTCCGTAATACGGATCGGGATTTGATACTTCGAATGTAAGATTCCGTACTTCATTTGCTCCATTTTCAACTGCAACGTCAATCACTTTCCCTACATTTGCAAGATCCTTCACGATTACTTTAAAAATATGACTCACACGATAGCCCTTAAAAATTTGCTGTGAATCTTGGTAATCAACAATTCGATCGATTGTATATGAATTTGTTTCAATTTCGTCTTGTTTAATTCCAATTCCTTTTAATGCTTCTATAATTTTATTCGAAATGATTGCATTCTCTGATTGAGCTGTTTGTACTTTCATATTTTCTACTACTGAGCCTAATAGTACAAACGACTGGTCGGGCTTTACATATACTTCACCTTTTCCTGACGCTTTAATCGTATAATTACTATTCATATTGTGTGATCGGAAAGCACTTTGATATTGAGGGGTTGAATAATCATACCGCATACCTGTTAAGTTATAATTACTTAATGGATAAATCTTCCTCACATCCTTTTAAGACTAAAAATATTGTATTTGTGCCAATTTATTTTATGTTTAAAGACCTATTTCTGTGAATAATGAATCACGAGAATATTCAGATTATGTACACATTTCGAGCGGACAAAAAAAGCCTGTAAACTTTGGGAACACCCTTTAGTCTACAAGCTTTAACAATTTAATTTTCAGTCGAAGATATATGGATTACCACTGATGTTTTTTCTCATTTCATCAGTTATTTTATGTTTAGTTCATCCAAATCATCATTAGTTTGTTCTTTTGGCTTTCCTGTTTCTAATGGTACTTCATATACCGGTACGCTATCATCGTAATATGTAGTATTATTTTCCATGTTAATTCCCCTTTTCAAATAATAGATTAGAAGTTAGTAAGACATTAATATGTATTTGCTTAAATCTATCCACACTTTAATTAAACAAGATAAAAGCTTTAATTACTATTGGGGGAAATTAACTAATTTTATCCTGAAAAGAATTCTAAAATAACCAAATTTTGGTTACTTTCTGGTGGAAAGTCCAATAAATTCAATAAAAGTGTATTGGGGGAATTTTTAAAAAATACTAAAAAAATATTATTAAAACCATAAATAATCTTAGTAACATTTTCAAATATTACTAAGATTATTTAATGACCTTTAAAAAAAGAATGGATTTCTCCATTCCTCTTTTGAATATTCGTTTTTTAGAAACTAAATACTGGTTTAAAATCACCTTTATAAGGTTCATGCTCAACAAATACAGTTATATCCTTACCATCTTTGTCTTTACCTGTTCTTTTGTAAGTAAATTTATTATTGTTAAGCTCAGTCAGTTCAAGAACAGCACCATACTTATTTGTTCCGATTGAAACATGTGCTCTAATTTTATTTTCGTGGGCAATATCGAAATATCCGTAGTCACCACGGCTTTTACCTGTTTCAAGATTGAAAAACTCATATTTATTAGTGTATCCATCAAATTTCGCAAGACTAATAAAATTCGTATTATATTTCGTTACGTCATTCCCATTTTCATCCATTACTTTTGTACCGTTCCAAAGTGTTTTACCTAAAATTTTATCACCATCAACGTTTTTTACAATCTCGCCTGTTTTAGAGTCTAATTTTTTATCAGGATCTGTAAAAGAAAGCTCTTTTGCTTTATAAGGAACATGTTCTACATACACTTCTACATCGTTACCGTTTGCATCTTTTCCCATTCTTTTATAAGTAAATACGTTTTTATTTAGTTTTGTCATATCGACTACAGCTTGGTAATTCATTGATTCAGAAATTAAAATTCGTTTTTTACCATCATTTGTAATAAAAAATGTTCCTTTATCCCCACGACTTTGACCTGTTTTTGCATCAAAAAATTCGTATCTACCCGATTTTGCATCATATTTAGCAAGACCAATAAAATTTGCATTTTCTTTTGTTAAGTCATGATGATTTTTATCATAAACTCTAGTACCTTGCCAATTAGTACTACTTAAAATTTTAGCCATTTCCTGCCCTTTTGTTAATTTGTTCTTTACTTTTTTGGGAGCTTTGTATACTCTTTCTTGCTTTTGTTTACCATGCTCTACTTGTGCGTTAGCAGCAGTATTATAACCTGTTACTACTAGAGATACTCCGAGTAATATTGATGAAATTGTTTTTGTTTTTTTAATCATTTTAATTGTCTCCTCAAATTTTTTTTCGTTATTTATATAATCTCCAATTATTCATACAATTGGTCATGGACTTTAATTATCTAGCACCTGCTTTTAGCAAAATCTCTTCAATCTCTTTAAAACCTCTCTCACGTGCATGCTGTAAAGGGCTAACATTTTCACGATCAGACAAATTTACATCTGCTCCGTTATCAATAAGCAATTGCACTGTTTGCTGTTGTTTTTTATTCCCATCGTTCAAAATAATTGCTTCTAAAAGGGCCGTCCATCCTAAATTATTAACATGATTAACATCAATCTCGGTATTAGTAAGAAGTTCATTGACGACATCTACATATCCATGTTCTGAAGCGGGAATCAATGCTGTTCCTCCATACCTGTTCGTAATTGTTGGATCAGCACCAGCTTTTATTGTAAGTTTTAGAATATCAATAAAGCCTTCAGCACCAGCATATAAAAAGGGATTGTTTTTCATATGATCTCTAATATTGACATCCGCTCCAGCTTCAATCAGTACTTTTGCAGTTTTGAAATCGTTATGATAAGTTGCAATCATTGTGGCAGTTTGTCCATTAGAATTCTGTGCATTAATATTCGCACCATTCTCAATCAACTTCTTTACGAAATCAGTTTCTCCTCGTTTAGCTGCTTGAAATAACTGTTCGTTCACTTTTTCTTCCCCCTTAGCAAATGAGGAACATCCATTTAGCAAAAGTATGCAGCTGATTATTACTGCAAGTAACTTCCACATAAAGTACAACGTCCTCCTTTTCCATTACAAAACAACATGAAAATATCATTATATTCCTGGGAAATTTCCCTCCAATCATTTTCATTAGTTAGACCTTAGTTCGTCTGAAATCTATGTTAATCCTTAAATGAAAACTCCTTCTAAACAAATTATTAAAAAAGTATAAAATTTTTAATAATATTTCTTTATAGGTTGCTTTAATGAATTGATATGTATTTTTTTGAAATAAAAAATGACTGTCAAGTAGACAGTCATACAAAATAAATTGAATGAAATGAAGCAATATCCTATTTGTAAAATAATATAAACTATTTTACAGACACAAGCTTAGACATTTCATACACAAGGATAATTGATTTACAAATATTTTTCTTTGTTAAAATTAACAAACTATTACTAGTTCATTTACTACAATGTTAAAAAATTTCAATTTTTAATAATATATTTAGGTGAAATATAATCAGACAACCACACTTCATTGTCAGCATAAAAAAATTTAACACCATTCTCATAGGCATTTTTAGCATCTATCTTTAAAATTACTAATTCTCCCCTACGCTTTCCAGCCAGTGTCGCGAATTCAACCCCTTCAGATAAATGAACATAATTACGTCCCATTGGTTTTATTCCTTCATTGAGAATTAGTTCTTCAACTTTTTTATTTGTACCATGATATAGAATCTCAGGTGGTTTTTTCGGCTGATATGTTATTTTAGTTTTCGAGTGCCCATAATTCGCTTTAATTCTACCATCATTTATTGTGTATCGCTGTTTTGAACAATTCTTTACAACCTGTGTAATATTTTCTACAGTGACACCGCCCCAGTTTATTTGACTATTTATTGCGTCAACCAATTCTCGTATCGTACATGTCCCATCTTCTTTTAAATTCAACCCAAATTTTAAAGGGTCATGTCTTAAAATTTTACTCATAAATTTACTTAGTTTTTCTTCATCTTTTTGATTCATTTTTATTTCTCTACCCCTATTATTCAATTATTTTTATCTATAAAATTCTACATTAATTATTTCATTCCTTTTACTAACAAACTACTTTATAGTAAAGTTACAAGGCAAATAACAACATAAAATAAAAAAACCGCCACAAAGTGAGGGTTTTTAAATGTTGCTATACATTAAATCGATATCCCGCTCCCCAAACTGTTTCCAAAAACTTAGGGTTTGTAGGATCTCTTTCTATCTTTTCACGTAATCTACTAATATGGACAGTTACCGTTGAAACGTCTGCAGCTGATTCGAGGCCCCAAACCTTTTCATAAATCTGTTCTTTACTTAATACCTGGTTCGGATTCATTACAAAAAATACCATTAAATCAAATTCTTTCGTCGTAAATGGTACTTCTACTTCGTTAATAAAAACTTTACGAGCTGATCGGTCGATTGAAATACCATGTACGAAAATTGTTTTTGAAACGGTATTGTTCCCTGCCAATCTTTCATATCGCGATAAATGTGCCTTTACTCTTGCTACTAGTTCACTTGGACTAAATGGTTTTGTAATGTAATCGTCTGCACCTAAACCAAGACCTCTAATTTTATCAATATCCTCTTTTTTAGCAGATACAAATAAAATAGGAATGTTTTTGACTGCACGTAGTTCTTTACAAATTTCAAAACCATTTTTTCCTGGAAGCATGATATCCAAAATGATTAAATCATAATTGCCTTTTAGTGCATGTTGAAGTCCTTCATCGCCATTATGTTGAATATCAACACGAAAATCATTTATTTCTAAATAATCTCTTTGTAATTCTGCAATGCTTATATCATCTTCAATCAGTAATATTTCTTTCAATTTTTCTCACCTTTCTTTAAGGTAAAGAATATACTTGTCCCTTTACCAATTTCACTAGATGTCCAGATTTCCCCACCGTGCTCTTCAATAATTTGCTTTGCGATTGCAAGACCTAACCCGCTACCGCCAGTTTGAGAATTTCTTGATTGTTCTGCACGGTAAAAACGTTCAAAAATAAAGGGTAGTGCTTTAGGATCGATACCTTGCCCATTATCCGTTACTTGTACAATAAATTCATTTAATTGCTCATGTAATGAAAACGAAATTTTCTTTTCTTCTTTGTTCATATATTTCACACAATTGCTTACTAAGTTTGACAATACTCTTTTTAATTTTTCTCGATCCGCATTCACATTGATTGATTTATTCAATAGACTTACCTCTATATTTATGCCTTGCTGAAGTAAATCCAAATAAATTTCTTCGACGTAAGACTCAATATACTTATTAATCTCGACTGTTTCAAAATGAAATGGTTCTTTTTTTAAATCAAGCTTGGAAAATAAGAAGAGTTCATCAATTAATGAATCCATATCCTTTGCTTTAGAATAAACGGTCGATAAATATTTTTCCATTTTCTCAGGTGTATTTGCTACACCATCTTTTATCCCTTCCACATATCCAATGATTGAAGTGATCGGTGTTTTTAGATCATGTGAAATATTGGACAAAAGCTCTTTACGATTTTCCTCATATTGAATTTGGAGATTAATCGATTCTTTTAATTTTATTCTCATTTCCTCAAATGCCTTATTTAATTCACCAATTTCATCATTTGAATTCGTATCAATTTCGAAATTCAAATCACCAATTTTAATTTTTTCCGCTCCTTTTTTAAGCTTAGAAATTGGCTTAATGATGCTACGTGAAACTAAATAATTTAGCATGCCAATAATCACGATAAATAAAAAAAGCAATAATCCTAGTAAAATTGGAAACAGATTTCGTATAACCTCAGTATATGAGCTTGCTTTCTTTAAGACAAAAATACTACCTTGGCTTTGATTTGGAAAATAAAAATCAAATTTCACATACGTAAAAAACAAATCATTTATTTTAATCGTATCACGAGTATTAATATTCGTAGCCTCAAACCCAGGAAGAGCCTGTTTCAATGCTTTTTTATCAATAGACGGGGAAGCGTACTCAACATTTTTTCCTTTTCTAACTACGATGCCGATATTTTTTTGCTCAATCCTTTTAATTTCCTGCTTATTAAGTAATTGAATTGGATTATGTTTAGCAAGTAACTTCAGATCAAGAAACACACTTTCTTCAACTGTAGTCAAAGGTTTTTGTACATAAGTCTTTTTGTAAAGATTTTCTACTGACTTTACATCTCCTGTTATAGCAAAAATAATTAAAAAACCTGCTGCCAATAATAATGTGATTGAAAAAAGAATCACCCCAATATATGACAACAGAAACCTCATTTTAATTGACATTTCTTTCACTCACTCAGTTATTAGATTTTAATCAGACCATTTTTTATTCTTAGCATGTAATCTACTTTCGTAAACTTCACATTCAAAAATAAATGACCATTTTCTTTTGAAATTAAGTGAACTATATCATATAAATCTTAAAAAAGTGTAAATTTTTTGTGAAATAAGTCTAAACACCACTTATATTTTATATCTATTTTCCCATCAAAATTGATATTCATTTCGGTCGTTATAATTAAGTTTTTCATAACAAATTCGAAAAATAGTAAAAAGTCATCAAATTATCATGATTGTTAATATGTAATAATAGATTGAAAGGATGTGAAATATGAAAAATCAAAAAGAACGATTAGAATCAAAGGATTTAAGGATTTATCAAATATTAAATGCAAGGAGCAAACTATCTGATGAGGATTTAGCATACTTATCCTATCTAGAAACAGGGTTCATACGTGAAAAGAAATTTGATGAATGGACTTCAAAACTATCAGATAACTGGCTTTTTCTTAACGATTTATTGTTCGAATGTTACAGATCCGAATTCCAAATTGATTCGATTGGTATAAACGGAGAAACCATCTATTTATTTGAAGTGAAAATTTTGAAGAAGATTATTAATTATATAGAAGGAGATCGCTGGTATAAACCTCCAAAAACCGAAATAAAAAATCCTTACGAACAACTTAAAAGAACCGAATCCATGTTACGAAAATTACTAAATGAACACAAACTTCATTTTAAAATAAAACCTCATTTAGTTTTTGTAAACTCCGAATTTTTTTATACAATGCCCCCATGAACCTACCCATTATTTTTCCATCACAATTAAATCGCTTAATAAACGAATTAAACATGCAACATTTCAAATTAAATGTTAATCATTTTCGACTTGCGGAAGTATTATTAGTCTTTTAGTTTTTTAACTTAGTTTTAATAATTTTCATATTGACTACTTTATGAAAATAAAAAGGTAAAAAATCACAAAAAGATGGTTTTTGTTGTTTTTTGTAAGATTTTTCAAGCTAGAAATTGTGGGATTTGTAGGAATTCATTTCAAATTACATGATTTTTTTTATTAAAAACATTCTTCCAAAACAAAAAGCTATACTTCAAAAAGAAGTATAGCTTCATAGATTTGCACTAAGAAATTAGATTAATCTAGTCATATTCTCATAAAATCAGTTTAATGTACTAATAATCTCGGTTAACGTTTTACCATTAGTATTTTGTTTAAAAATACACCTCTTTTAAAGAAATGCATTGCATGATTATTTTTTAATGAAAGAGGATTCGATCATATTTGATTTCCTTACTAAGTGTTTCCCCATCTTTTTCAATAGGAATATAGCAAATTACCATACCACCTATCGTTTTTTCATTTGGAATATTAAAATGAATCATCGTTTTTGCGCTTTTCCAAACATCAATTGTTGTTGGTAGTGCAACAAGATCATCCTGCCGATCGTAATTTCCTGCTATTATTCCACTGTTTTCATTCTTTATTCCATCAAACGTACATAGCTCTACTCCAGTATAATCTGTTTTGAATGATACATTGTAATAAGTATTTTTTTTATCTTTCCATCTCTCTATTTCAAAATCGTGATTTTTTGTATTCGTTAACAACATTTCATCCATGTGTTCAATAGTTGATTCTTTTTTTGTAATTGCTTCATTATTAAGTTTGAATTTATATTCACCAGATGCTTTATAACCATCCATTTCGACAACATAAATACCGCTTCTTTGTATATTAAAAGAACCTTGATATTTTGCCTTCTTTTTAATTGAAGTTGTGAAAACAATATCTCTCGTTTTTTTATTATAGATAAATAAATCCACATAACCTTTATTGACAATAAATGAATAATCAACATAGTACACGTCCCCTTTATGTGCACTAAATGAAGTTAATTTTTCATAATCATCCAATTCAAAAGAGTTGTCATTAGATGATTGCATCGTACAACTTGACAATAATACTAATATTAAACTTGCATACACAATAAACATTTTCACTCTCATTTTCTATCCCCTTTGTTTAATGACTAACTTTATAGTCACTTGAACTACTCACCACTTAACACCCTTTTAGGTTGTTTGAAGTAGGAGATTCTTGGGAACAGAGCATACTTGCTAGTGTATTTCTTTGCCAGCAGAGGTTTCTCTTATTTGCCAAGCTATCCCCGTAGATTCCTACGGTTCTTTGATTAATTATACCAAAGCCAATGCTCGTAAGCCTTCAGCTAGAATATTTTTACTGGCATTTATGTCTCGATCGTGATGTTCGTGACAAAAGGAGCAGGTCCATTCCCTAATTTCAAGAGGTTTCTTACCATCTTGGTGCCCACAATCGGAACATATTTGGCTGGATGGAAACCAATTACTCACTTTCATGATTGTTTTTCCGTACCACGTAGCTTTGTATTCTAATTTCGTAACAAAAGCAGACCATGATACATCAGAAATCGATTTGGCTAATTTGCGATTACGTAGCATTCCTTTCGTATTCAAGGTTTCAATACAGATTAGATCGTGGTTTTTGATAATTTCTGTACTCAACTTGTTAAGGAAATCGTCACGCTGATTCAATACTCTTTCGTGTAATCTAGCGACTTTTCGTTTTTGTTTCTGATAGTTTTTTGCATCTAAAAGGTTAATCCCATTCTGTTTAGCATGTAACGCACGTCTTGAAAGTTTTCGCTGTTCACGTTTTAGTTTCTTTTCCATTTTGGCAGTAAACTTATTGTTGTCAATCTTGCGACCGTCAGAAAAAATGGCAAAATCAGTAATGCCTAAGTCGATACCAATCGATGATTCAGCTTTCACCAGTGGTAGTACGTCTACTTCTGCAAGAATGGATACAAAGTATTTTTCACTTGGATTTCTTCTAACGGTAGCACTCAGAACACGACCATGTACTTCGCGACTTTTAGCAAAGCGAACAAGACCAAGTTTAGGAAGTTTCATTTTGTTTCCGACAACGGCAATATTTCCGTTTGTTTCTTTTGTTGTATAGGATTGAACTCGATTCTTTTTAGACTTAAAGCGTGGTGCGTTATTCTGCTTTTTGAAGAATCGTGAATACGAATCTGCGAGGTTTTTCAGTGAGGATTGAAGAGCAATACTGTCAACTTCTTTGAGCCATAATAATTCTTTTTTCAGCTTTGTTAATTCAGCAGAACAAAAATTGTACGTTAATCCTTTGCCAGTTTCTTTGTATGTGTCGTTCCATTGTCCTAAAAAGTGATTGAATACAAAACGACTACATCCAATCGTTTTGGCGATTAGTGTTTCCTGTTCTCTAGTTGGATAGATACGGAATTTATATGCTTTATTCACTAACATTGTTTTCACCTCACTTCATTCCTTGATTTTTAATCTATTTCTTAACTACATTGATAGGAGAACCACCAGTAGTTAGTAAGCAAAAACTTCTTGACCAAAACATTTCTTCCCATAGCTTTTTTCTAATTTGTGGAAAGGCACGTTTGATCATGATAATTGCTTTCTAATTTCACTTTAATATCAGCCTTTCTTTTATTTAAGACTGAGCATATCATTGAGTTATGAAGCAGAAAACAAAAAAGCCTTTAGACTTACGCACGCCTAACCGACATTCATCTCCCACCTATTCCTGGTATTATCAGACCTTCACGTAATTGAGGAAGGAGTCTTCCTGTCGGATAATGATAAAGATAAAAAGGCAACAAATTCATCACCTCTTACCGATGGTCTATGACCGTCTGGTATGATCAAATATGTTTCGTCTAGTTCTTTTTTTGTTAAATTTGGAAATTTATCTTTCAATCCGATTTGTTTTGCAGAAATATATCCATCTTGCTATACTATTACACACAGTTAAAAAGGAAAGCGATAATATATTAAAAATAGTGAATTCATTTTCTTATTCATTATTATGCCTTCGTTATTTAAATGATAATTGATTCCATTGAATTCATCTTTTCTAGCATTTTGGACAGAAAGTATATTCCTACTAAATCTTACCAAAAATGAGCATTATTTAGTTCGTAGTAATGTGTCAAATATACAACATTTAGACTATATCATTTTCTTAATTTCGCAGGACTATTTACTAGTTTGGTTTTGGAGAAGACAATAGCCCAAATTTGCAAAAAAAAAGAAAGTAGGGAAATCTCTCACGAGACTTCCCCCTTATCAAACCGTACATGCCCTATTAAGGCATACGGCTTACCCATATGTTGTAATGATTATCATGAGGATGCATTCCAGGCGTTTTGCATCTTTTGGAGACGAAGATGGTTGTAATATTCTTCGCCTTTTTCTTTTGCTCTTTTAATTCTATTCTGTAACCTGCGTTTAGCTTTTATCTTCCATTCATTTAAATACTGTTCTTTTGTATAGCCATACGCTTTATTTAAGTACAGCCAGTAGGAGGGAATCAGATTAATCTTTAGAAAGAATGTGTTATTCCACAAACTTTTCATCTTCTCCCCTTTTCTTTGGGTTGGATGTTTATGAATAAACGCTACTCTCAGTCGCTTTCTTATGTATCCATCTAGATTTCGAAGCCTTTTTCTCGTCCATCTCGTTTTACAATGACTTGTCTGACCTAGTTCTTCATTAGCCTTAATCGCTTTGATGATCGTCACATAATAATTCACTTTACCACGTATAATTGGATTTACTCGATTAATCCACTCTTCTTTGTTCAGAGTTAATGTCTTTCGAGTCTTTTCTTTATTTTCAATCGAAAGTCTTTGATTGATTCTTCTTTAGGGGTTACATGAAATATAGGTTTATTATCTTTCTTATTCGGTCTCCAATGATGAAATGTAAAACCTAAGAAATCGAAATCGTCCTTCTCAAAGTTGACTACTCTAGTTTTCTCTTTTGAAATCTCTAGTCCTAATTCTTTCAACTTTTCTTTAGTTAAGGTCGCTGCTTTTTCGATTGATTCCTTTGATTTCGCAAATAAAAGAAAGTCGTCCGCATAACGAACGAAGCGAATACCGTTTAAATCCCATTCCCAATCCAATTCATTAAGGTATACATTCGCTAGTAAAGGAGAGATTACACCACCTTGAGGTGTCCCGTAATCAGAATGAATTAGTTTGCCTTCTTCCATATGACCAACCTTTAACCACTGTTCAATTAGACTTAGGACCGTTCGGTCCGAGACGTATTTCTTTAATACTCCAATTAGTTTCTTGTGTGGAATATTATCGAAGAAGCCTTTAATATCACAATCATAGATGTGGTTGTATCCTTGTTCGATGTTCCATAGAATAATCTGTAAAGCTCTTTGGACTCCTCGATTTGGTCGGTATCCTACCGACCAACTATGAAATAGAAGGTCTTCAAATTTTGGTTGGAGTACATTAACTAAACTCTGTTGGACAATTCGGTCTTCAATTGTCGGGATTCCCAAAGGTCGTTTCTTTCCATTTTTCTTAGGTATGTATACTCTTTTGACTGGTTGTGCTTTGTAGGTTTTCATTTTCAACTTTTCAAGTAGTGACAGTATATTTCTATCTAAGTTAGATTCATAACTTTCGATTGATTCTCCGTCAATACCACCTGTACCTTTGTTCGCTTTTACTTGTTCAAAACTTTGAGTTAATTTACGGTCGAATAATAATTGACCATAAACACTGTGTAATTTGAATTTCCACTCTTGATTCATTACGTATTCCATGCCTTTCCTTGATGTTCATCCAAACGGTTTTACCTCGGTAACTTGATTGTTAACATTCCATCTTGTCCATGACTTGGAGCCATAGGTCGTTCCCCTTCCGTTCATTCGATGTTATGGTCATCGAACTACTTCCGTACTATGAGAACATCTGACTTCTCCACCCGTTCGTCATCACTTCGGATTACCCTTATAGATTAGAACCCTGCCTGTTCGGTAAGGTGGAGACCTCACGGGGTCATCGCATTTTCCTTCAAGACATACCCTGCACCATCACGTTATAAGCCACATTTTCTCGCTCTGACTTCTAAAGAAAATGCCGTTTTAGTGGGTTTCCTCACTTTTCGCAGAGTCACCAACTTATCCCGCCGCCGTGCTTCACACTTCTTGCATTAGGGTCTATCTTATCGTCTACGGGTCTCTCGATTTACCGCATCTCCTTCAGACAATACCTCGCGATAATGCCCTAGATTAGACTTCTCGAGCTAGGTCAGTCTCCTCGAGTATGGATTTTCACCATCTGGAATTCATAATTTTATCCTTCATCCAGTCGTTACACCGAAGTGTCGTCTCTGTCTAGAAAAGAAAATGAAGGGTGCCGACTAGGTCAGCACCCTATGCGACTGCCCGTCGCACAAAAAGACCATTTAATTGATTGGTCTCCAAATTTATTTAAGATTTCTTTTTAAAACTTTCCCAGTACTATTTTTAGGTAGTTCTTTTACAAAATAAATTTCCTTAGGAACTTTATAATAAACAAGTGCTTTTTTGCAAAAATCAATGATCTCACTTTCTGAAAGTGAATCATTTGAAACGACTAAATAAGCACATACACTCTCACCTATTAATTGATTAGGTTTTCCGACAACCGCTGCTTCGATAATATTAGGATGCTGATAAAGGCGCTCTTCTATTTCTCTAGGGTAAACATTATATCCGTTCGTTATAATAACATCTTTTTTTCGATCTAATAAAAATAAATATCCATCTTCATCTTTTTTACCTAGATCACCCGTTTTAAACCAACCATTAAAAAATGCTTTTTCAGTTTCTTCTATATTATTTAAATACCCACTCATCACGTTTGGTCCAATCGCAACAACTTCTCCTACTTCGCCAGTTGGAACTTCTTCTCCATTTTCATTTACTATTTTTGTCTCAACACTAGGTAGATCAAGACCAACTGATCCTGGTTTACAAATACCACGATATGGATTAAAAGTAAGTACTGGAGCTGTTTCAGATAATCCATAACCTTCCACTATAGACACATTGTATTTTTCTTGGATCGACTGTAATAATTCGATTGGTATAGATGCCCCACCAGAAATACATGCTCTCAAACTACTAAAATCGTTTGCTGTCGCATTTTTTAATTGATATAGATAATTATAAATCGTCGGTACTGCAGCAATTAAAGTAGCTTTTTCTTTTTTTATTACCTCAACTAATTCAGCTGGATTAAACTTCGGAATGATGATCGTTGATGCTCCATTTAACAAAATCATATTTACACATAATGTTAAGCAAAATGAATGAAACATTGGAAGGACCGCGATCATTTGATCATTTTCGCTTAATTCGATTAATTTAGAAAAATCATTTGCATTTTCAATTAAATTAGAATGAGACAACCTTGCACCTTTAGGATTGCCAGTTGTTCCTGATGTATACAGAATAACAGCCGTATCATCTTTAAGGGTTTCAATTTCTTCTAATTGATTTTTTATTTTCACTGTCGGTTGTATTTCATCTATTAAAATAATATTTAATAATGTAGGACACAGATTTTTAACACTTTTAAGTTTTTTCTCCTGTTCACTAGTTGAAATTACAAGTTTTGTAGAAGAGTCATTTAAAATATAGCTAAGTTCACTTTCCGTAAAAGCTGGATTTAACGGAATTACGATTGCACCGAGTTTTAATATTGCTAAATAAGTTTGAATAAACTCAGGAGAATTTCCTAATAAAATCGCAATTTTATCTCCTTTTCCAATCTTATTTTTAATTAAAACTTGAGTCAGATATTCACAAGATGAAATGAGTTCTTCATAATTCGTTGTATTACCGTTGTATTTATATGCTATGTTTTTCCTTTTATTTTCCGCTACTTCTTTGATGATTCCATATATATTCATTACTTTATCAATCCTTAGTTAATTTCGTTGTTAGTATTTCATCCATTTAAATATTCTTGAAAACACAAAAGTTAGAAAGAGATCTTTCTAACGATCAATTGGACTAATCTATATTCATATTTAAATCTTAATTTTTCTTTTAAATTCAATAAAAGTACCGACTTTAGTCCTTATATTCTATTAGTTTATAATGATATAATTTTAATACTACATAATCATATCATAATTAGCGAGCAGGTGAAATGAATGGCACAACCAATAATCAATAGTAAAACGAAAAAATCGTTAACAAGAATTGGTGTAGTAATCGCAATAATAGGTACTAAATTAAAGCTAGTATTACCGTTATTAAAAGCTGCAAAATTTTTATCTTTCTTAAGCATGATCTTATATTTATTTGTATACGGATTTACATTTGGATGGTATTTTGCTTTCGCTCTTGTTTACTTATTAATTTGTCATGAAGGTGGGCATTTAATTGCTGCGAAACAAAAAGGTCTACCAACTTCACCAGCATTTTTTATTCCTTTTGTCGGGGCGGTTATTTCACTTAAAGAAATGCCAAAAGATGCTGTAACGGAATCTTATGTAGCGTTTGGTGGTCCGTTTTTAGGATTAATTTCAGTTTTACCAGCAATTCCTCTCTATCATTACACACATAATGAATTTTTCGGATTAGTAATTGCTTTAGGCTGTATACTTAATTTGTTTAACTTAATTCCGATTTCTCCTTTAGATGGAGGGCGAATTTTAAGTGTTTTACCTCCAATTTTTTGGTTTATCGGAATTATGATGATGCTAGTATATTTATTTTATCAACCTAACTTTATCGCATTTTATATTATTATTTTAGGTATTACTACATTCATTAAACGAATTCGAGAAGCTTACCAGTTAAAGGTAATTAAAGAAAAAATAAAACTATATGAACATACAATTAAACAATTTCAATTTAGGATTTTTAATGACTATTCTGATCGTACGATTGTAAAACGTTTCTTTTTCCCATTTTTTGAAGATAATAAGAAATTAGAATTAGAAATTCATAAGGAACGTCTTGAAATAAACTATCTAATTCGATCTGTTCGAGCACGCCTCCATGAACCAGACTTAGACTGGAGAACTTATATTGATGAAAAGATTCAAGAAATTAAGCATAAAAAGGTGGCACCTTTGCTGAAACAACAGGAAACATTAGAAACTTATTATGTTTCTAGTAATCGTAAAAAATGGCAAATTTTTATTGCCTATATCATTTTAGCGAGTAGTTTAGCTTTACTTGGATTTTGGAGTTTTCGTTTAATTGAACATGTTTTAGGTAGATAAAAGAAAAAGAACCTATTTTGAAAATACCATTCAGGATAGGTTCTTTTCTTTTAATAGTTTAATATTATTTGCTTTTATGTATGCTCGCTTGCTATTCTTACTGTTTTTATTTACCAAGGGGGTTTTGAAGAATAGTAAAGGCCTAAGGAAACAATTAATAATATGCCGTTGTTAGAGCTAAATGGTAGTTTAATTCAATAAAGGTAGAGGAATTTTGTGGCAAAATATGGAATAACTTTAAAAAAGATAGAACTGAATGATTTTTATTTTACATACTTTTTTGTGTAAATTTGAGTTTTGTTTATATTACATTTAAAAATGGCAGGAGGTATACAACAATGTTTGGATATGTAATTTTGGGATTTGTTATTTTAATAATTGCATTTGGTTTCTTTATGGAAAAGAAGTTTGGAACTGGCTCTCCAAATAAAAGTGATAATCAAACATTAAATGAAGAAATTGGGAGAGAATCAACAAATCCTAATAATTCGAATAATATTAATGGACCATATTAAAAAGTGCTTCGCTAAACAGGAGGATTTATGTTAAGGAGCAAACTAATTTCTGATTTGGTAAATAAAATATTGTGCTTAAAAATAAATCATCCAATTCGAGTAGGAGTTAGTGGTATCACAGCATCTGGTAAGACAACAATTGCTAATGAAATTGCTGAGGAACTTAAACGTAGGAAAAAGAACGTGATTAGAACTAGTATAGATAATTTTCATAACCCGAGAGAGATTCGTTAAAAACTCGGGAAGGATTCTGCTTTAGGTTATTATGAGTCTGCGCATGATTACGAGTCTTTTAAGCAAAAACTTTTAATTCCTTTAAGACCAAATGGCAACCTACATTATCAAACAACTTCCTTCGACTTGCTTAAGGATGAGTATGTTAATTCAGATTTAAGAGTTGCAACCAATGATATGATTTTTATAATAGATGGAACATTTTTATTTAAGAGGGATTTATGTGACCTGTACGATTTTAAAATATTCGTAGATACCGAATTCGAAATTGCTAGAAAAGGAGGAGCAATCCGTGAAGAACGAGCATTCGGAAGCTTTGAAAAAGCTGAAGAAATGTTTATTAAAAGGTATCATGCAGCTTCGAAACTCTATTTGGATCAACACTCACCTCAACTTAATGCCAATGTAATCTTTTAAAATAATGATTTAAATAATCCGAGTTTCATATCTAAATAATAAATTGCTGTCTTAACTCATTAATAATAACTTCCTAAAAAATAAAATTGTACCGCCTCTTATGACTAAATAAATCTACTAAAGGCTATCTATCTAGACATCCTTTTTTATTTTTGGCTCAATAAAAAAATCGACTAAATAGCCGATCATGTTGTTCTACTATTGCACCCGATAGTTTAAGAAGAAATCTTTAAAGTTAGGGATCTAAATCATTTAAAGTACCATTCAATATTTAACTGATTTTCTCCGCTAACTCTAAAATAATCCCCTCTGGACCACGAACGTAGCATAACCTATAACTTTCTTCATATTGCTGTATCTCACTAAAGATTTCGTTGCCCTTCTCTTTCAATCTTGCAACAATAGCATCAATATCTTCAACAGCAAAGCAAATATGTCGGATACCTAGCGTATTTGCAAAAGGTTTCTGAATATCTGTTTCATCTGACGGCGTATAAAATTTGACTAATTCTATCCATGTCTTACCATCTGGCATTCCTAATCCTACACATGCCGTTTTAACATCTTTAAGCCCGACTATTTTGTCTAACTGTTTTCCATCCAATTCCCATTCCGCGTGCACTTCAAGTCCTAAATCAAGAAAAAACGCTTTAGCCTCTGAAAGATCATTTACGTTTATACTTACATGATCAATTCTATTGATTTTCATATCTTATACCTCCTATGTTCCTGTTATTTTCAATATCCGTGTCGTTTAAGGTTTGTTTGATATTCTAATTCCCTTAAAACAGAAAATATCCTTCTTCAACTACTTTAATTAAATATCAAGATGATTTGATCGGCTAAATACTTTTTTTGTCTTACCCAAAAATAGAATTAAAAGTTTATAGATGAGATAACCTATGATAGTCCCAATTACATTACAAATAACATCGTCAATGTCTATTATCCTTCCTAAACCAACTCCGAAAAAATTTTCTAAAAATTGTAAACTTTCAATACTAAGGGAAACAATCAATCCGATCATTAAAATTTTTTTAAGTCTCTTGCAATCTTTCCATATTACAGGGACAAGGAAACCCAGAGGCATAAACATCACTATATTGCCTCCTACATTTCTTACAATCAGCTTAATCATAAAAAATGTGTCACCACTATATGCAATTCCTACTTCATTAATATCTCTCATTATTGAGATAAGAGGTATGTAGTTTATAGACCAGTATGGAAATTGAAAGTTCCCATGTGGAGTTATGTATAAAGGGAACAATGTCACTGAAAAAACCATAAGTGAATATAAAACAAGCAAAAGTCCTATTATTTCTTTATACCAATCAAAAGTCTTTTTGTTTTTCATTTTTAGTACAAAAATAATTGCTCTTAAAATTAAATAGCACAAAATTACAAAAACTATAACTATTTCTCCAATAAATAATCTCAAACCAATCACCTTTTCCTTTGCTAATATACAAAATATCTGTTTGTAATATCGAATATTTTTATAATGGTAAAATATTCCTTTAAATAATTTCTCTTTAATAACTAAAAATCCCTTTTTTATCAAAAATCCTTATTGATACAGATAGGTAAGGGTTTGAAGTTATCGCTCCCTTTTCCCCCTGTTCACACCGTACGTGCGACTTTCACCGCATACGGCGTTCCAA
>NZ_JBHVQN010000007.1:1876-276734 GCF_042886615.1 Gottfriedia sp. NPDC057991 | reverse complement strand
TCAGAGGTGGAAGCGTGGTGACACGTGGAGCTGACTGATACTAATCGGTCGAGGACTTAACTAACAAGTTTGATCATGACATTATCTAGTTTTGAAGGTACAAAATTATTATAAAAAAACTTTGAAAAAGTTATTGACTTCGGTAGATATTTTGATATAATAATTAATGTCCTAAAGAAAATGAATCAAGTGATGATAGCGAAGAGGTCACACCCGTTCCCATACCGAACACGGCAGTTAAGCTCTTCAGCGTCGATGGTAGTTGGGGGTTTCCCCCTGTGAGAGTAGAACGTCGCTTGGTTTGATGGAGGATTAGCTCAGCTGGGAGAGCACCTGCCTTACAAGCAGGGGGTCGGCGGTTCGAGCCCGTCATCCTCCACCATATGCCGACTTAGCTCAATTGGTAGAGCAACTGACTTGTAATCAGTAGGTTGGGGGTTCAAGTCCTCTAGTCGGCACTCTTTATGAGCCATTAGCTCAGTAGGTAGAGCATCTGACTTTTAATCAGAGGGTCGAAGGTTCGAATCCTTCATGGCTCACCATTTTCTAAAAAGAAAATATTGCGGGTGTGGCGGAATTGGCAGACGCGCTAGACTTAGGATCTAGTACTTCGGTGTGGGGGTTCGAGTCCCTTCACCCGCACCATTTATCTTGTTAATCAGTATATGCGGAAGTAGTTCAGTGGTAGAATACAACCTTGCCAAGGTTGGGGTCGCGGGTTCGAACCCCGTCTTCCGCTCCATATATACTGCCGGGGTGGTGGAATGGCAGACACACAGGACTTAAAATCCTGCGGGGGTTGACCCCGTGCCGGTTCGAGTCCGGCCCTCGGTACCATTTTTATAATATGCGCCCGTAGCTCAATTGGATAGAGCGTTTGACTACGGATCAAAAGGTTATGGGTTCGAGTCCTTTCGGGCGCGCCATATTGTTTCACCTGTAATTCTGAACGGGAAGTGGCTCAGCTTGGTAGAGCACCTGGTTTGGGACCAGGGGGTCGCAGGTTCAAATCCTGTCTTCCCGACCATTTAAAACATGGGGCCTTAGCTCAGCTGGGAGAGCGCCTGCCTTGCACGCAGGAGGTCAGCGGTTCGATCCCGCTAGGCTCCACTTAAAGAACTTAAATTAATTTATTATGGCGGTGTAGCTCAGCTGGCTAGAGCGTACGGTTCATACCCGTGAGGTCGTGGGTTCGACTCCCTCCGCCGCTACTTATTTAAGGACCTTTAGCTCAGCTGGTTAGAGCAGACGGCTCATAACCGTCCGGTCGTAGGTTCGAGTCCTACAAGGTCCACCACTTATAATGGAGTAATACCCAAGTCTGGCTGAAGGGATCGGTCTTGAAAACCGACAGGGGTGTAACAGCCCGCGGGGGTTCGAATCCCTCTTACTCCTCCATTTTTATTAAATTTCATACTAATGGAACTAACTTAGTTAGTATCTACATTATCGTGGGGTGGAGCACGAACGAATATGCTTCGAAGAAATTACTTCAGCATACCAATCGAGCTGCTACTTGCATAATCATCCTGAGATTGGGATGGTCTTAACGAAATAACTTTCATGGAACTATATTAAATAGTATCCACATTATCGCGGGGTGGAGCAGTCTGGTAGCTCGTCGGGCTCATAACCCGAAGGTCGCAGGTTCAAATCCTGTCCCCGCAACCAAATGGTCCCGTGGTGTAGCGGTTAACATGCCTGCCTGTCACGCAGGAGATCGCCGGTTCGATCCCGGTCGGGACCGCCATTTAAGTTGGCTCGGTAGCTCAGTCGGTAGAGCAGAGGACTGAAAATCCTCGTGTCGGCGGTTCGATTCCGTCCCGAGCCACCATCTTAAATACAAAAAATGATTATGATAATAAGCCGACTTAGCTCAATTGGTAGAGCACGAACGAATAAGCTTCGTAGCGAAACATCAGCGTACTTGTCGAAAAACACCTTGAATTATCTATATGAGACAAGGACGACTTTATGAAGATTACTACACAAAACCTAAGTTTGAGTGGGATATATGTTATATAAGTAACTATACAAAGTGATTTAATTAATAATAAGCCGACTTAGCTCAATTGGTAGAGCAACTGACTTGTAATCAGTAGGTTGGGGGTTCAAGTCCTCTAGTCGGCACTCTTTATGGCGGTCGTGGCGAAGTGGTTAACGCATCGGATTGTGGTTCCGACACTCGTGGGTTCGATTCCCATCGGTCGCCCCATATTTTGCGGGTGTAGTTTAATGGTAAAATAGAAGCCTTCCAAGCTTCGGTCGTGGGTTCGATTCCCATCACCCGCTTTTTATAAAATTTAATGGGCCTATAGCTCAGCTGGTTAGAGCGCACGCCTGATAAGCGTGAGGTCGATGGTTCGAGTCCATTTAGGCCCACCATTAATTTTATAATTAGTTTTTCCGCAGTAGCTCAGTGGTAGAGCACTCGGCTGTTAACCGAGTGGTCGTAGGTTCGAATCCTACCTGCGGAGCCATATGATAGAGAAGTACCCAAGTGGCTCAAGGGGCGCCCCTGCTAAGGGTGTAGATCGGGTAACCGGTGCGAGGGTTCGAATCCCTTCTTCTCTGCCATATTTTTTTTGGCCCGTTGGTCAAGCGGTTAAGACACCGCCCTTTCACGGCGGTAACACGGGTTCGAGTCCCGTACGGGTCATATCTAAAGCTCAGTTATTTGTGATAACACAGGTAACTGAGTTTTTTATTTGTCTTTTTTAGGATTTTAGTGAACGATATTTAGCTCAATACGGCTTTCTTCATTATATTAGAGTGTTCTCGTTCGTTTTAAGATGACAGGGAGTTACGTTGGGTCATTCTTTATCATTTTTTGATATGCTTTAATTTCATCATCTGAAAAGATATTAGTTGCTAAGCGTTTCACTCAACTCAAGTATTCTTTGAATTCGTTAAATTCATATCCTTGTCCTCTCTCCATTGTCTCGCTCTTCCCCTTACCCATTAATCTTTATTCGGATCACATATTCTTCATTTTCAATACTAATATCCTTTTCACTCATTTTAAATCCAAACATCAAGAGTTGGTCTATTAACTATTATCCTTCTTCCATAGAAATTAGAAAGCAAGAAATTGAAAGCAAGCGCATTATCTTAGTGTTAAAATGTGAATAGCTAAAGATGAGGTGATTAAATGAACGGATTAAATAATGAGGTCATGTGGAATGCAGTTGAATCATGCAATGAAAACTATGATGGAGTGTTTATTTATGCAGTTAAGTCTACTGGGATCTGTTGTAAACCCTCGTGTAAGTCAAGAATCCCATTAAAAGAAAATGTATCATATTATCCGTCATTTTCTTTGGCAATTAACGATGGATACCGTCCATGTAAAAGGTGTCGCCCTGATTTACTTTACTCAAATGAAGAGGATATTATTTTATCAGCTAAACATTTTATTGAAAAAGAATATCGAAATAGCTTAACATTGGATCGGTTAGCAATTGAAGTTGGAGTAAGTAAATTTCATTTGCAAAGATTATTTAAAAAATCCACTGGTTTATCACCGTTAGAATACGCAACTAAGTTAAGAATGATAGAAGCTTTAGGATTGTTACGAGATACTGAGAAAACGATAACTGAAATAGCGCATAAACTTGGCTTTAAAAGCTCGGCACATTTTTCAAGCATGTTTCGTCATCGTTTTAATTACACTCCAACTACATTCAGAAAGGGGTTAAATAAATGAAATTAAAAGATGGAATAGCTTTATTGAGCCTAGCTGCATTATGGGGAGCTTCATTTTTATTTATTCGAATAGCTTCACCAGTTTTTGGACCAATTTTAACAATACAAGGAAGAGTTACAATTGCTGCTTTTGCCCTGGTACTATATTTGGTTATTACTAAAAAATCATTAAACTTTAAAAAGAGATGGAGACAATATTTAATAATAGGGGCATTAAATGCAGCAATTCCATTTACATTAATTGCTACATCAGCATTGCATCTGACAGCCTCAATGTCATCCATTCTAAACTCTTTGACGCCACTATTTACTGCGCTTGTTGTCTTTTTATGGACGAAAGAAAAGTTGAGTATGCGAAAGTGGACTGGAATAATAGTGGGAGTAATAGGAGTGATCTTGTTAGTAGGATGGAGTTCAATTCCGTTTACTTATGATGTTAAAATAGCAATTGGACTTGCAGTTTTGTCGACTATTTCATATGGACTTGCAGGTGTTTATGCAAAGAAAGCATTTATTGGGGTGCCACCACTTTCACTTGCAGCTGGTCAACAAATTGGTGCTGCAATTTTACTTTTACCTTTTACATTTCTAAATTTCACTGCATTTACAGATAAAGTATCGGGAGTTGCGATATTAGCAGTTCTAGGATTAGCATTATTATGTACTGCTATAGCCTATTTATTGTATTTTTATCTTATCGAAAGTGTTGGACCTACCAAAACATTAAGTGTTACTTTTTTAATACCTGTGTTTGGAATGATCTGGGGAGTTCTTATTTTGAAAGAACATATTACATTAGGAATGTTGTTTGGTTTTCT
Source organism: Gottfriedia sp. NPDC057991 (assembly GCF_042886615.1). Lineage (NCBI taxonomy): Bacteria > Bacillati > Bacillota > Bacilli > Caryophanales > Bacillaceae > Gottfriedia > Gottfriedia sp. NPDC057991. The sequence goes on along the minus strand of NZ_JBHVQN010000007.1, from coordinate 272,211 downwards.
AGTCATTTTATGTGGTGTATTTCTAATTTCAGATATTCGTTTACGTGTAGTATCATCAAGTAAGCGAATGCACGTTTAATAGGTTTTTAAATAATAAGACAAAAAAGGATTTTCGTAAAAACGAAGATCCTTTTTACTATATTACGATTGTTGTTTTATTGAGCTAAAAAAAGGTGTCTAAACATAGGAGGTAGCACATCTAGGAAAATAATGATATTGACACGAGATTTAGTAACTTTGAAGTGAAGCTATTTACATGGATCTCAATAATTTTATTGCATTGCCTAAAACGAATGTTAGTTAATTTAATTCCACTATTTTGATCAACATGTATTTTTGCTTGGTCTTCCATATAACCGCATAAGTTGAATTTTAGTTTAGATATTATTTTTAATTTTGCACCTGAATTTCCAAATAATTTGTTAGTGATTTCTAAATATTTTTCAAAAAAAACTCTCCCTCTTAATCCGACAATCTTCGACAAATCTTTTTAAATATAAAGTTTATATGAGATAAAAGTGTGAAATATGAATGAAATTTTATGAAAAATCAAATTTTTACAAATTGTTACAAGGGAATTCCGAAACGCAATGTATAAAAATACATAAATATTCGTTCGACAAATTCGACATTTTTACGACAAATGCAATAATGACAACGGTTTCATGAATGGTTATTCATTTTGCGAAAAAATTTTTTGAATTTTTTTTGCATAAAAACAAGGTGAATATATATATTTGTAGAATATTAAGAGATAGAAGAATTTAAGAGATTGTAATGAGGTGAGGATGTTGCTTTTGACACGGCCAACTGAGTTTGATGTACATTTATTCCATGAGGGAAGTTTATTCCATAGCCATGAATGTTTTGGGGCACATGTAGTAAAAAAAGGGGATAAAGTTGGAACTATTTTTACAGTGTGGGCTCCACATGCGCAAGGTGTCTCAGTTGTTGGGGACTTTAATAATTGGAATGGTTCTGATCATAAAATGGAAAAGTTGAACGATCAAGGGATTTGGACGATATATATCCCCGAAATTGGTCATGGGACGATATACAAATATGAAATTTCAACCAAACAGGGTGATGTTTTATTAAAAAGTGATCCTTTTGCTTTCTATAGTGAACTACGACCAAGTACAGCTTCGATCGTTTATGATCTTTCGGGCTATAAATGGAAAGATGCAAAATATCGTAAGCAGAAATTTAAAAAGTCTGTATATGAAGAACCAGTTTTGATTTATGAAGTACATTTAGGTTCTTGGAAAAAGAAGAAAAACGGTGACTTCTACACTTATGCAGAACTAGCGACAGAACTAATTCCATATGTAAAAGATCATGGTTTTACACATATTGAAATATTACCATTAGTCGAACATCCATATGATCGTTCTTGGGGGTATCAAGGAGTAGGTTATTTTTCTTCTACTAGTCGATATGGAAATCCCCATGAGCTAATGAGCTTTATTGACGAATGCCACCAGCAAGGATTAGGAGTCATTATGGATTGGGTGCCTGGTCATTTTTGTAAGGATTCTCACGGATTATACATGTTTGATGGTGAACCTACATATGAATATGAAGGTTATGATGCTAGAGAAAATGAAGTATGGGGAACAGCGAATTTTGATTTATCAAAACCAGAAGTAAAATCATTTCTTATTTCAAACGCCTTATATTGGATGGAATATTTTCATATTGATGGTTTCAGAGTAGACGCTGTTGCAAATATATTATATTGGAAAAATAGAAATGAAGAGAATCCTTTTGCAACTCACTTTTTAAGAAGATTAAATGAAGCGGTATTTGAACACGATCCACAAGTATTAATGATTGCAGAAGATTCTACTGATTGGCCATTAGTTACTGCACCTACATACGAAGGTGGATTAGGTTTTAATTTTAAGTGGAATATGGGTTGGATGAATGATGTTTTGACTTATATGGAGACTCACCCAACGGAAAGAAAGCATCATCATAATCAGATGACTTTCTCGTTTTTATATGCCTTCTCAGAAAATTTTGTTTTACCTTTTTCACATGATGAAGTAGTACATGGTAAGAAATCTTTGCTAAATAAAATGCCAGGTACATACGAAGAAAAGTTTGCTCAATTAAGGGTACTATTTGGTTATTATTTATCTCATCCAGGTAAGAAGCTCTTATTTATGGGAAGTGAATTTGGGCAATTTGATGAGTGGAAGGATTTAGAGCAAGTTGATTGGATCATTAAAGATTATGAATATCATTCCAAGATGAACAAATATTTCAAAGAGTTATTATCGATTTATAAAAAAAATAAATCACTTTATGAAGTTGATAATCATTGGGATGGATTTTCATGGATTGATGCAAATAATGCAGATCAAAGTGTATTTTCATTTATCCGAAAAGGAAAAAACAAAGACGATTATGTCATCGTAATCTGTAATTTTAGAGAAATTTCTTATGACACATATCGAATTGGAGTACCTGCAAAGCATCGATATAAAGAATTGCTTTCAAGTGACTATGTACAATTTGGTGGCGATAGTAAAATAAATCGTTCTGCCATTGAATCAGAAGAAATACCATTTCATGGTTTACCATACAGTATTGAAATAGCATTACCTGCCTTTAGTTTTACAATCATTCGTCCAGTTAAAATGCGAAAGGGGATTAGCAGCAATGGTTCAGAAAAAATGCGTAGCAATGTTACTAGCAGGGGGAAAAGGGAGTAGATTAAGTTCTTTAACAAAAGAACTAGCAAAACCAGCCGTGGCTTTCGGAGGTAAATATCGAATAATAGATTTTACTTTAAGTAATTGCACAAATTCAGGTATTGATACTGTTGGGGTGCTAACCCAATATCAACCACTAGTACTAAACTCATATATTGGTATTGGAAGTGCATGGGATTTAGATCGCTTAAATGGTGGAGTAACTGTTTTACCACCATATTCAGAAGCATCTGGCGTTAAATGGTATACAGGTACTGCAAGTGCAATTTATCAAAATTTAAATTATATAAAGCAATATCAGCCTGAATATGTGTTAATTCTTTCAGGTGACCATATTTATAAGATGGATTATAGTAAAATGTTAGACTATCACGTTGAAAAAGAGGCAGATGTATCTATTTCAGTTATCGAAGTTCCGATTGATGAAGCTAGCCGTTTCGGAATTATGAATACAAATGATGAAATGGATATTATAGAATTTGAAGAAAAGCCTCAATATCCAAAGAGTAATTTAGCATCAATGGGAATTTATATTTTTAAATGGAATGTTTTAAAAGAGTTTTTAGAGATGGATGATCGCAATCCAGAATCAAGTAATGACTTTGGTAAAGACGTTATTCCACTTTTATTAGAAGAAAAGAAAAAAGTAGTTGCTTACCCTTTCAAAGGTTATTGGAAAGATGTTGGTACAGTTAAAAGCTTATGGGAAGCTAATATGGATTTGTTAAATGAAGATAGTGAACTAAATATATATGATCGTGATTGGCGCATCTATTCAGTTAATCCGAATCAACCACCACAATATATTGCACCTACGGCAATCGTTGAAGACTCTCTAATTAATGAGGGGTGTGTTGTTGAAGGGTTTATATCGCATTCTGTATTATTCCAAGGAGTAACAATCGGAGAAGGCAGTATGATTAAAGATTCTGTCGTTATGCCAGGTTGTGTTATTGGAAAAGATGTTCGAATTGAAAGTGCAGTAGTAGCGCCTGGTATGGTTATTCCTGATGGAAGTCTTCTGGGTCCAGTGAAAGATTATGAAGAGGTAATTCTAGTTACAAGCGAAGAATAAGAGGTGGCTCATTCCTCAAATAGAAAAATAGATTGAGAGGGTTATTTGATGAAACATACTATGCTAGGAATAATTGAGGCGTCAACACATTTTGAATCTTTAAAGCCGTTAACACAGCATCGACCATTGGCAACACTTCCTTATGCAGGTCGATATCGTTTAATCGATTTTATGTTAAGTAATATGGTGAACTCAGGTATTACGAGTGTCGCTGTATTTCCTGATCAACCTTATCGATCAATTATTGATCACTTAGGCTCTGGTAAACATTGGGACTTAAATCGTAAAAAGGATGGACTATTTATTTTTACGCCTGAGCCAACTGATGGCGCTTTTGGTACATTCGATTTTATTGAAAAGCATATTCAGTTTTTACAACGTTCTACTCAAAAGTATGTAGTAGTAGCAAATACTTATACGATTTGTTCAGTTGATTTTCGACCAGTTTTAAAGAGACATATCGAAACAAATGCACAAATTACTGAGTTAAAGCAATTCGGTAAATCTTTAAATATCTATATCCTTGAAAAAGAGTTATTGTTAAAGCTTTTTGAAAACTTCCACGAAAAAGGCTATGAAACAATTATGGACGTTGTACGCGATCAAAATAATGAGGTTGAACTAAGTGCGTATGAAATACCTCAACAAGTTTCAATCATTCAAACAATTGAGGATTATTTCGAGCAAAGTATGAAATTATTAAATCCTGAGATATGGAATCAATTATTCTTAAAATCTTATCCTGTCTTTACTAAGGTTAAAGATGAGCCACCAACAAAATATTCAAAAGAAGCAATTGTAAAAAATTCAATTGTAGCTAATGGATGTGAAATTGAGGGAACAGTTGAAAATAGTATTATTTCAAGAGCTGTGAAAATTGGAAAAAATACGATTATTCGCAATTGTGTTGTTATGCAAAAATCAATCATTGGAGATAATTGTATATTAGATGGCGTTATATTAGATAAAGATGTTCGAATTGAAGATGGTGTTGAAATAAAAGGAAGCTTAAGTGAGCCAGTAGTGCTTCAAAAAGGTTCAGTCCAAGGAGCGTTGATTCAGTGGTAAATGTTTTATATATTGTTTCAGAATGTGTACCATTTGTTAAATCGGGAGGGCTTGCAGATGTTGCAGGCGCTCTCCCTAAGTATTTAAATAAACTAAATATGAATGTAAGAGTAATGCTTCCATTCTACTCGTTAATTCCCGCTAAATTTAGAGAAGAAGCTAAGCTAGTAAAAGAGCTTTCTATAAATCTAGGATGGAGAAAACAGTATTGTGGTTTATTTGAATTGAAAGTAGAAGGTACAACCTATTATTTTATTGATAACGAATACTATTTCAATCGAGATAAGTTGTATGGTCATTTTGATGATGGGGAGCGTTTTGCATTCTTTTCTCTAGCTGCAATCGAATGTATTAAAGAATTAGACTTTAAACCTGATGTAATTCACTGTCATGACTGGCATACAGCAATGATCCCATTTTTCATGAAAGAGTATGGTGCATTAAAAGATATTAATCCAAAAATGAAATCTGTTTTTACAATCCATAACCTTCAATTCCAAGGCGTATTTTCAAAAGAAGTAATGGACGATATGTTAGGGATTGATGAACAATATTTTCGCGATGACTATTTGAAATTTTACGATTGTATCAACTTTATGAAAGCTGGAATCATTTCAAGCGATTTCGTAACAACTGTTAGTCCAACATATAAAGAAGAAATTAAGCATGAATTTTTTGGAGAGCAATTAGATGGACTATTACGTGAGCAAGATCACAAACTTTTTGGAATTGTAAACGGAATTGATGAAACAATTTATAATCCAGCTACTGATCGAAAAATTCACTCTAGTTACGATGAATTTACAATCGAAAATAAGACAGAAAATAAATTGAAATTGCAGGAGTCACTTGCATTAAAAATAGATGAAAATATTCCTATTATTGCAATGGTTTCCCGATTAACAAGTCAAAAAGGCATTGATCTCATTCAACACGTATTCCCTCAAATTATGGATTATAATGTCCAAGTAGTCATTTTAGGTTCTGGTGATGAAGAATTCGAGAACTTTTTTAAGGCAATGGAGCATAACTACTACGATAAAGTAAGAGCTTATATTGGATTTGATGAATGCTTTGCTCATCGGATTTATGCAGGTGCAGATTTATTCCTTATGCCTTCACAATTTGAGCCATGTGGACTAGGTCAACTTATTGCGATGAAGTACGGGTGTGTTCCAATTGTAAGAGAGACTGGGGGGCTAAATGATACTGTCCAGTCATATAATGAAGAGACGAAGAGTGGAACTGGTTTTACTTTTAGTAACTATAATGCTCACGATATGCTTCACACAATTGAACGTGGATTGAGTATTTATGAGAATAAAAAACATTGGAAATCAGTCAGAAGGAATGCAATTAGAAGAGATTCAAGTTGGTTAAAATCAGCTAAAGAATATGCAAAACTATATATGCAGTCTTCAAAGTAAAAATCTTTTAGGGTGAGGTGATTCCATGTTTTCTAGTGTGGAGGAGTTTGAGTGGTGTTTTAAAGAGAAACTAGAAAGTATGCATGGAAAGAGTACTGCTGATAGTACTACTCAAGAGCAATTTCAAACACTTGGAACGATGATTCGTGAACATATAAGCGGTAATTGGTTAGGAACGAGTGAACAATACCGCTTAGAGCGAAAAAAACAAGTTTATTATTTATCAATTGAATTCTTATTAGGAAAGCTTTTGAAAAGTAATTTAATTCATCTAGGGCTTAGAGAACTATGTGAATCTGGCCTTGAGAAATTAGGAATTTCTTTAAGTGATCTTGAGGAGTTTGAAAGCGATGCTGGACTTGGAAATGGTGGACTTGGACGGCTAGCATCATGTTTTCTGGATTCGTTAGCATCACAAGACTTGCCAGGTCATGGATGTGGCATCCGCTACAAACATGGCCTATTTGACCAAAAAATTGTTGATGGATATCAAGTGGAGCTACCTGAGCAATGGCTGAAATACGGAAATGTTTGGGAAGTTAGAAGAGATGATGAAGCAATTGAAGTTTTATTCGGGGGAGAAGTAGAATCATTTAATAATAAAAATCGATTGGAATTTCGCCTACATGATGCAGAAGCAATCACAGCGGTACCGTATGATTTACCGATTATTGGCTACCATACAAACACGGTAAATACATTGAGACTATGGAGTGCTGAAGCGTCTACTCATTCCTCAAATAAATCACTGATGAAATATAAGCGAGAGGCAGAAGCAGTTTCAGAATTCTTATATCCAGATGATACACATGATGAAGGAAAGATTTTACGTCTAAAACAGCAATATTTTTTAGTTTCTGCAAGTATTCAAAGAATAGTAGATTCATATAAGGAGCAGTATGGTAATATTCGTAAGCTCCATGAAGAAATTGCTATTCATGTAAATGATACACACCCAGTTTTAGCGATTCCAGAGTTAATGAGAATTTTAATCGATGTTGAAAAGTTATCCTGGGATGAAGCATGGGAAATTACAACTCAAACGATTTCATACACGAATCATACAACTTTATCGGAAGCACTCGAAAAATGGAGAGTTGATTTATTTAAGCCTTTATTGCCAAGAATTTATATGATTGTAGAAGAAATAAACGAAAGATATTGTAAAGAGCTTTGGAACAAATACCCAGGTGATTGGGATCGAATTGAACAAATGGCTATTATTGCTCATGGAGTCGTTAAAATGGCTCATTTAGCAATTGTAGGCAGTAAGAGCGTTAATGGGGTTGCTGAAATCCACACTGAAATTTTAAAACAAAGAGAAATGAAGCTTTTTTATGAGTATGAACCATTCAAGTTTAATAATAAAACAAATGGTATTACTCATAGAAGATGGTTACTCCAATGTAATCCTGAGCTTAGTAGCTTAATAAATGATTCGATCGGAGACGATTGGATACACGAACCAACTCAACTTGAGAATCTATTAGAATATCAAAATGACGATGCATTCTTATCGCAATTTATGAATGTAAAGAAAAAGAGAAAAGAAGTTCTCGAACATTATGTTCACTATACAAATGGAATTGCATTAGATACAGATTCAATCTTTGATATTCAAGTAAAACGGATGCATGCATATAAAAGACAATTACTAAATGTTTTACATATCATGTATTTATATAATCGTTTGAAGGAAGATTCACATTTTAAAATGCATCCTAGAACCTTTATTTTTGGAGCAAAGGCATCTCCTGGCTACTACTTTGCTAAGAAAATCATTAAATTAATTCATTCAGTGGCTGATATTGTTAATAATGATCGCTATATAAGCCAATTTATTAAAGTAATTTTTATTGAAAATTATCGAGTTTCATTAGGTGAAATTATTTTTCCAGCAGCGGATGTTAGTGAACAAATTTCGACAGCAAGTAAAGAAGCTTCAGGTACTGGGAATATGAAATTTATGATGAACGGTGCTTTAACGCTTGGTACACTTGACGGTGCAAATATTGAAATCTTAAGAGAAGTTGGCGAGGAGAATATTTTCACATTCGGACTTACAGCTGACGAGGTATTAAATTATTACCAATACGGTGGATATAAAAGCAGTGATTATTACCATCATGATCTGCGAATAAAAAAGGTGTTAGATCAATTGCTCCATGGATTATTTCCGTTACCAAGAGAAGAATTTGAACCAATTTTTGATTCGCTTATGTCTTATAATGATGAGTATTTCTTACTTAGAGATTTCTCTTCATATGTAAAAGCGCATGAATGTATTAATAACACGTATCAAAATAAAAGGGATTGGGCTATAAAGAGTCTTAACAATGTTGCGAAATCGGGATTTTTTACGAGTGATCGCACGATTCGTCAATACGCATCAGAAATATGGAATATTCATCAAAGAACGTTACACCATTCTTAACCTCCTCTTAGATTATTAGGAGGTTTTTCATATAATGATGAAAAGCGAGAAAGGAGAGATACGTTGAAATTCCTTTCAGTTGACTATGATAAGGCCTTAGAATTATTACTTTGCATTGAACAGGCATATGCTCAGTTTGATAATGATGGTAAATTTATGATTCCAGCAAGCTATTCATTAGTAGATACAATTAAGGCATGTGTAATTAGCGAGCTAGAATGGTTTGGCTATATTATTGAAAATAATGAATCTGTGATCATTGTGTTTCGAGGAACGAAATCAGATTTGGATTGGTTAGCTGATTTAAAAATTGATCAAGACTTATTTCCTTATGTGATGAACGGTGGGAGTGTCCATTCGGGGTTTCTATCAATTTATCAATCTTGTCGAGAAATGCTTTTAGCAATTGTGAAGGAAAAGGCACTTTCAAAAAAAATATTCATAACCGGTCATAGTTTAGGCGGTTCATTGGCCACGTTATTAGGATATGAAATAGCAATGACTGGAATTTGTAACCCGAATGTCTATTCATTTGGCTCTCCTAAAGTAGGAAATATAAAGTTTAAAGAAAACTACGATGAAAATGTTAGGCATAGTTTAAGATTTGTAAATTTATATGATATGGTCCCATTAAGCCCGCCCTTTAAAGTAGAAGTGAAGCCATTAAACATTTATTTAGAATACGTTCAAGTGAAGCATCCAATCACTTTTTCACTAAATAAAGGGTCTATTAAGAATAGTCATCATCTATCGACTTATATTGAAGGCGTTAAAAAGATGCAGTTGGATTATGATTATACTCCTACATTTACTTATAAATTACGAGAAGCGGAGCCAGAGGAAGAGGAAGTAATCTAATTGTACAGAAAAAACTAGTCAAAATTTCTTGACTAGTTTTTTTGTACGTAAACAAAACAAACACTTTTCAATAGTCTGAATTAATCTTTACCATCTAATAGATTACCAAGACCACCTAATATACTTCCTTCTTCTCTAGATGAAGATGGTAAGTATTGACCAATACGGGACGCCAATCTTGCTAAAGTTAATGATTGAACCCAAATTGTTCCTGGGCCTTGTAATGTAGCGAAGAATAGACCTTCTCCTCCAAAAAGAGCAGTTTTTACATTTCCAACGTATTCAATTTCATAATTAACATCTCCGGTGAAGCCAACAATACATCCAGTATCGATTTTAATTTTTTCACCCGGTTGAAGAGTTTTTTTGTAAATTGAACCACCAGCATGTAGGAAAGCAAGGCCATCACCTTCGAGTTTTTGCATGATGAAGCCTTCGCCACCAAATAGGCCGGTACTTAATTTCTTTCTAAACTCGATTCCAACTGAAGTTCCTTTTGCTGCAGCCAAGAAAGAATCCTTTTGACAAATAATTTTATTTCCATACTCATGTAGATCTAACGGTATAATTGTTCCAGGGTATGGTGCCGAGAAACTGACCGTTTTTAGTGAGCTTGATTGGTTAGTAAAACTTGTCATAAACAAGCTCTCACCTGTAACAAGGCGCTTACCCGCACCAACCAATTTTCCAAATAAACCACCTGATTGTGAAGAACCGTCGCCAAAAATTGTTTCAAGTTCGATTCCATCATCCATCATCATCATTGCTCCAGCTTCAGCAACCACTGTTTCCTTTGGATCAAGCTCTACTTGTACAAACTGCATATCATGGCCATGAATTTTATATGTAACTTCATGTGAATTTTTCATTTTTATGCCTCCTTTTAGTTTAACTATACAAATATTGTAATACGAAAATCCAGTTATTTAATAATAAAAAATTTGATAAATTATTACAGAATCCTCATTTATTTTGACTAATTAATGAGAAAATTTACCATTTTTATAGAGAGCTAGGGTAGTCTAAATGTATAAAAGATAAATATTAAGAATTATATAAAAAATTCTCTCAATTTAGCCTGAGTGTCATTGACGCTCTTTTTCAGATATGTTATATTTAACTTACTATTAACTGCATATTTATTTGAAGGTAAGAAATTAACGATATTTGCACTACAAAATTTTTAGTAACGCTCATTTTCTTTGTCTTGAAAAGAAGTTTTGACCACTTTCAATGTTGTAGCGATCTTAAACCGATTGAACAATGACGTTCTTTTTCTTTACCCCTCTTTTATGCACGCATTAATAGTGTATATATGTATTTTTAGGAGGTATTATCGATGGAATTCGGTAAAGTTAAATGGTTTAACAGCGAAAAAGGATTTGGATTCATCCAAACTGAAAGTGGAAACGACGTATTCGTACACTTCTCTGCAATTCAAGGCGAAGGTTTCAAAACTTTAGAAGAAGGTCAAGAAGTTCAATTCGAAATCATCGAAGGAAACCGTGGACCACAAGCAGCTAACGTAAACAAAAAATAATTTTTGTTATGTTCAAGGCATCCTTTTTTAGGATGCCTTTTTATATTAATCTAGATATCTATCTATTTAGTAAGTAGATATTGTAGTTTAAATAGGTTGCAAATAATGACCAAATAGAATAGGGAATGAGTAATACAAATGAAGTTTTTGAATGTTTATAAGCGATGGCCGTTAAAAGAATTGCTGTGACAAAGACGAGTCCACAGTCGATTGTAGCCATCAGTAAATCTTTTTGTTTGAATTGAAAATAGCTAAACAACTGGTTAAATATATAATTAATAATCAATAGAATATAAAACCATTTTGCTTTTTTAAAGGATTCTCCTAAAGAAACGATTATACATACGCTTAAAGAAATGAAAGAATATAAGAATGCCCAAATGATTCCGATTGTTTTACCTGAAGGAGTATAGCTTGGTTTATTTAGATGACTATACCACTCGTAGTCGATCGGAAATAAAATAGAAGAAACAAAAAATAAACAGTATATGGAGAAAAATAATACAATTAACTTAATATTCATAAAACCTCCTCAATTAAGTTGTCTTGATTAAGTATATGTAGTTAATTTAAAAATATAAAAAAAACGACCACATTGTAGTAATCGTTTTTTAATGAAATTTTAACTCATTTAGTACTTTTCAATATCTTTCACATCAATTTCAGATAATTCTCCGTTTAAAGCTTGTTCTTCATAGTCATCAAGATCTTGTTCATATTGTTCATGTTTTTTTGTAGGGTAGACAGTTTGATTTTTTCCATAAATATCAGTACCGATAAAGTTTTCAAATTCTTCGACATAACCTACATTTTCATAGCTCTCAGTAAATGTGCTTCCATACTCCTCAATATTATTAAATTCAAAATCAGACGGTGTTTGAGAATTTCCATATCTTTCAACATCTTGTAAAGCGTCTTCAGCGTCATACATCATTGAGCGATCTTTAGGGTCTCTACTAAACGGAGGGTTTAGTACTTCTTCCTCAACGGGACGATCGTATCTTATACTAGAACTTGAAATATGCTGATCGTGAGTATGTTCGATCATCGCTTTTGCTGTAGGAAGAGCTTGTAACCGTTCAAACGGTATTTCTTCACCACTTACTTCACATATACCATATGTTCCATTTTCAATTTTTTCTAACGCTGCATTAACATCAATTAATTCGTTTCTTAAATGTTCATGAAGAGATATGTCTTTTTCACGCTCAAATAATTCAGTACCTAAATCACCTGGGTGGTTGTCTGCAAGAGAAAGCTCATCAACTGAATCTCTAAGTGAGTATGGTGTAAAGGCTGGATCATTAAGTCTTTCTTCTATATGTTGTTTTTGTTTCAGTAATTCGTTTTTAAATGTTTGGATTTGTGATTGTGAAAGCATCATGCTCCCCCTTTTCAATAAATGAATATGACTATCCATATTTTGTTCAAAAAGGAGGAAAACATGAATTAAGTTTTTTGAGGAATTGTTCTGCCTTAATTAGGAAAAAATACTTCCAATTATTAAGCCTATAACAAGAAGGAATCCCATTATAGTATTTGTTTTTGCTGTTGCTGCCATGGCTGGCATCATTTCCATTGGTTGAGTTTTACCTATAAATCCTTTTGTTGCTTTAATTGCAACAGGAATACTTATTAATGAAATAAGGGCAAAAGGTGTAATTAAATTCATGATAACAAATACAATAACTAAAGCATATGCAACTGCAAATAATGAACCAATAAAGATAATTGCATTCTTTTTACCTAATAAGATAACAAGTGTTTTACGTCCATTTTCTTTGTCATTATCTAGGTCACGAATATTGTTTGCAGTTAAAATTGCTCCAATTGTAATTGAAGTAGGGATAGAAAGTAAGATCACATTTGATGGTAAATTTCCAGCTTGAATATAGTAAGTAATACCAATAATTACAACTCCCATAAAAAAGCCCGCAACTAACTCACCAAATGGAGTGTATGCGATTGGAAGTGGTCCTCCAGTATAAAAATAAGCTGCTGCCATACAAATAAGTCCAATAACTGCTATCCACCAGCTACTTTGAATACAAATATAAATGCCTAGTAGAAGAGCGATACCAAAAAAAGTAAAAGCAAGATTTAAGACAGTTGAAGGTTTAATACCATCTCTTACGATTGCTCCTCCGATACCAACAGAACCTTCATGATCTAGCCCTCTTTTATAATCATAATATTCATTAATCATATTTGCAGCGGCTTGGATCAGTAAACTTGCAATAAGCATTGAAAGAAATAAAAGTAAATGAAATGAGTGATTTATGTGCGCTAACATTGTTCCAATCGCAACAGGGATGAACGCTGCGGTTAATGTATGTGGTCTTAATAAATTCCACCATGTTCTAAAACCTGTTGAGGAAGTTGGAGATTGAACAGTTGGTTGCATGTTAACATCCTCCTTTTTAATATTATTTGAAAATGTAGGTCATTTTACTTTAAAAAAGTATGGACGAACTTCATAAAATTGACAGTCTACATTCATCGTTGTATCTTTAGTTATATCATGTATTTAACGTATATTTAAGCTAGGGGGAACTATTATGCTTAGAACAGGTCAACTGGAATCGATTGCCTTCTTTGAGCATTCTCTTCAAAAGGCAAAAGCTTGTTCAAAACGCTTCATTTGTAAAGTGGAAAAAATAATGAATATCCATCCCCTAAGTGTTTACCATTTTTATCATGAATTGGGTTTTACTGAACGCTTTTATTGGTCAAACCAAGAAAACTCGTTAATTCTCACAGGAATTGGTACTTTAGTTCCTTTTCATCATAGTACAGAAGAACAGTATTCTGCAATAGAAAAAGAATGGAAACGCTTTGGAGAGCAAGTGTATATCGAGCAAGAAAATTGCTTTGGTACAGGACCGATAGCTCTTGGGGGTTTCTCTTTTTTTGATAATTATAAAAATGATCAAGATTGGAAGAATTTTGGTACTTCTCATTTCTATGTACCTAAATTAATGGTGACGGTTACAAACGAAGGGACATTCATCACCTCTAATTATGAAATAAATGAACAAACTTCAGTAGAGGATTTATTGCTTCAATATAAAGAATATGACGACTTTTTAGAAAAATTTGGAATGAAGCAACCAAGCTTTACACAATCAGAATGTATAAACAAAGATGAATTTGAACCAGATGAATGGATTCAGAGTGTAAAAGAAGCAATTCATCAAATGAAAAACGAAGAATTAGAAAAAGTTGTTTTAAATCGAACGTTAAATACAACATTTTCTTCAGAAGTAAATTCAACAACAGTAATTTATGAACTAGAAGCAACGAGAAATGTTAACTATGTTATTTCTTATCAATTAAAAGATACTGTATTTATAAGCGCTACACCTGAGAGATTAATTTCAAAGAAAAATAATACAGTTTCTTCGATGTGTCTTGCAGGATCTGCCGCAAAAGGAATAACTAAGGAAGAAAACACAGAAGCCGCCGATTGGTTATTAAATAGTAAAAAAAATAATGGTGAACATGCTTTTGTTGTAAACTATATACGAGAAACGCTACAACAATATTGTAATGAATTATCAATACCTTCAACACCAAGAATAATGGCGACAAAAAGCTTATTGCATTTATTCACGCCAGTTGAAGGGAAATTATATAATCACGTTTCTTTATTTGAGTTGATTCAAGCATTACATCCAACACCCGCACTTGGAGGATTTCCTAAGGAAGAGGCATGTAAATTAATCCGTGAACTTGAACCTGTGGACCGGGGATGGTATGGTGCACCGATCGGATGGATTGATTTAAACGGAAATGGCGATTTTGCTGTAGGTATACGTAGTGCCTTAATAAAAGAAGATAAAGCAAAATTATATGCCGGTTGTGGTGTTGTACAAGATTCAAAACCAGAGGAAGAATTTTTTGAAACTGGTGTAAAGTTTCTGCCAATGCTAAATGCATTAGGAGGGTTACGAAATGAAAGATAATGAAGCACTAACAAAGTATATTGGTGCTCTTGTAGATGAACTAAGTGCATTAAATATTCAAAACGTTGTAATAAGTCCAGGATCACGCTCAACACCAATATCGATGTTAGTAAATGAGCATTCAAAGTTAAAGTCTTATATCGCAATAGATGAAAGAGGGGCAGCATTTTTTGCTTTAGGTATCGCTAAAAGCACGAAACAGCCTACAGTATTAATCTGTACTTCTGGAACAGCTGCTTCTAACTATTTGCCAGCTATATCTGAGGCAAAAGAATCTAGAATTCCATTAATCGTATTGACAGCTGATCGACCACATGAGCTTCGAGATATAGGCGCACCACAAGCTATGAATCAAATTGGTTTATACGGTTCATTTGTAAAAAAATTCATTGAACTAGCCTTACCAGAGGCTTCTGAGGCAATGTACCAATATGCACGTTCAAGCGTTAATCGACTTTACCGTTCTTGTGTGACCGCTCCAATGGGGCCAGTACATATGAATGTGCCACTTCGAGAACCATTGGTTCCAAACTTTGGGATTGATGATTTGTTTTCAGCAGGAAAGCGTAAAAATTCTGCCCACACGATACTTACTGAAACTCTTGCGACAATTTCAAACGAAACAAGTAGTGAGTTTATCAAGCTTTTTCAATCAAAAAGAAAAGGCTTATTAGTTTGTGGTCCTTATGTTGAAGAAGGAGCTTTAAAGAAGATTAAAACTTTAGGGAATTTATTAGACTATCCAGTTCTATGTGATCCTCTTTCAAATGGAAGAACGATTAGTGGTAATGAAGACTCGAATGTAATTGATACATATGATACATTTCTTCGTTTTGAAGACGTTGTTGATTCGCTTGATTCTGAAGTGATTGTACGATTCGGGGCAATGCCTGTATCGAAAACGTTTAGCCAATATATACAAAAGCAAAAAGATTGCGAGCTAATTGTAATTGATGAAGGAGACTTATGGAGGGATCCGACGTTAAAAGCAACTCAAATGATTTCTTGTGATGATATCCAGTTTTGTAATGCAATTTTGGAGTCATATCTGAAAACAAGTAGTCTAGAAATAGATTGGTTGAATAAATGGAAAACAATTAATGAAAAAACAAAAAATGGACTACAACAAGCAGAACAGTTTGATGAACTTTTTGAGGGGAAAATTGTTCAAGTTTTAGCAAAAAATTTACTTGAAGAAAGTACATTGTTTGTTTCAAACAGTATGCCTATACGTGATGTGGATACGTTTTTACATAATCAATCTAAAAAGCTAAAAATTGCTTGTAATCGAGGGGTAAATGGAATAGACGGGACAATTGCAACAGCATTAGGAATGGCAGCAGCTGGAGAAAGAGTCACATTATTAATTGGAGATTTATCTTTCTACCATGATTTAAATAGTCTAGTCCTTTCTAAACTACATCATTTACCTTTAAGAGTGATACTTGTTAATAATGATGGGGGTGGAATCTTCTCATTTTTACCTCAATCAAAAGAAGAAAAACATTTCGAAGCACTATTCGGAACTCCTTTAGGATTGGAATTCGAGCATGCAACAGCCCTTTTCGGTGGAATTCATACGAAAATTCATAATTGGTTTGAACTTGAAGATGAATTAGCTAAAAAGAATAATGGATTACATGTAATTGAAATTCAGACAAATCGTAAAGAAAATTATGATCTTCATCAAAAAGTTTGGAGTTTTGTAAAAGCAGAATACGAGAAATGAAATTAGGTGTTCTTGTTCATGGAAATTAAAATAAATGAAGTCACATATTCATATATTGAATCTGGCCAAGGGCAAACAATACTATTATTGCATGGTTTCACAGGTTCAAAGGATACATGGGGAAGTTTAATAAGTAAACTAGAAAGAAATTATCATGTAATAGCAATTGATTTATTAGGGCATGGAATGACAGATTGTCCAATTAATGATGAGCGGTATAGAATGGAGTTTGCTGCTAAAGATTTACATGATTTTTTAGTACAAAAGCAAATTGATTCTGTGCATCTATTAGGCTATTCGATGGGAGGTAGACTAGCCCTCTATTTCGCTTTAGCCTATCCAACAAAAATTAGATCGCTTATTTTAGAAAGCTGCACGGCTGGTCTTATAACTGAAAATGAAAGATTAGCTCGAATCGAACAAGACGATCATTTATCTTCAATGATCCTAAATGAAGGTATTGAAGTATTTGTTAATTATTGGGAAAACATTCCGTTATTTTCAACTCAAAAGTATTTGACATCAGAGTCACAACAAAAGATTAAACAAGGAAGATTAAATCAGTCACCAATTGGGTTAAGTAATAGTCTAAAAGGGATGGGGACGGGCATTCAACCATCTCTATGGAGCTACTTGAAGCAATTTAAAAAACTTACTTTATTAGTTTGTGGAGAATATGATGAAAAGTTTTGTTTAATAATGGGGAAAATGAACGAGAAGCTAGAAAAAAGCGAAATTATTAAAATTCCACATGCAGGCCATGCAATTCATGTGGAACATTCGGAAAAATTTGCTACAATAGTAATTGGGTTTTTATTGAAAAGTGAAAAGGAGGAAATTTCATGACTATTGAATGGGTACAAGAAAGAAAATATGAAGAAATTTTATATTCTACATATAATGGAATTGCTAAAATTTCAATCAATCGTCCGCACGTACATAACGCATTTACACCATTAACAGTATCAGAAATGATTGATGCTTTTGCTTATGCAAGAGACGACGAAAAAATTGGTGTTATTATTTTAACAGGTGAAGGTGGAAAAGCATTCTGTTCTGGTGGAGACCAAAGTGTTCGCGGACACGGTGGTTATGTTGGACAAGACCGCATTCCTCGCCTGAATGTATTAGATTTACAACGCTTAATTCGTGTTATTCCAAAACCTGTAATCGCAATGGTAGCTGGTTATGCAATTGGTGGAGGTAACGTATTAAACGTAGTATGTGACTTAACAATCGCAGCTGAAAACGCTAAATTTGGACAAACTGGTCCAAAGGTAGGTAGCTTTGATGCTGGTTATGGCTCAGGCTACTTAGCTCGTATAGTAGGACACAAAAAAGCTCGTGAAATTTGGTACTTATGCCGTCAATATAATGCACAAGAAGCATTAGATATGGGCTTAGTTAATAAAGTAGTACCTTTAGAAGAATTAGAAGCTGAAACAGTTAAATGGGCTGAAGAAATGCTTGAAAAAAGTCCAACTGCACTTCGCTTCTTAAAAGCAGCAATGAATGCAGATACAGACGGTTTAGCTGGACTTCAACAGCTAGCTGGAGATGCAACACTTCTTTACTACACAACTGAGGAAGCAAAAGAAGGTCGCGATGCATTTAAAGAAAAACGTACACCAGATTTCGATAAGTTCCCACGTTTTCCTTGATTTGAAAGATGATAAAAGCTTGATGAGAAATCATCAAGCTTTTCAGTTTATAATCAAAATATCCTAAAAGTTTGATTTTCAGACTGATTGAAAACGCTTGTCTTTCGAGGCGCGAAGCTTGATGAGGAGCGGAGTTACCTTTGACGGTAATGAGCACCGTAGGCAGGCGAAGCAACGAAGAAAGCGAGCGTTTGCCAACAGTCTGAAAGCTTGATGAGAAATCATCAAGCTTTTTTTGCACATTAAGAAAGTAAAATTTGGCAGCGGAGAAGAAACCGACGTAGTTGCCCATTTTAGGAATTAAGTATAAGTGCAACTACGCCTCTGTCTTCGCCTAAAGGCTCGCCAATCGGAGAGTTTTCTTTAAATGAAATTTTGTACATTTTGAAAATAGTCAGGAAGTGTTTTTTGATGAACCAAATTCCGAATTTTTTGCTTGAGAGAGTCAGATTAACTCCTAATCGAATAGCAATTGCAACAGATGGGAAAGAAATTACGTTTAAGGATTTACATGAACGAGTTATAAATCTTGCATACAAATTTCACCATTGTGGCATAAAAGACGGATCTCACGTTTCGGTTTTAATGAATAATTCCGTTGAATTTATAGAAGTTGTTTATGCACTTCATTATATTGGAGCGACGTCAATTTTACTGAATATAAGATTAAGTCATGACGAAATAGTGTATCAATTAGAAAATAGTGATTCTGAATTTTTAATCGTAGCGAATTCAAATACGTTGAAGATACCTGAAAATATAAAACTGTTAAATAGAAATGAAATGGAAAACAGTGGTTCTAAAGAATTTCCGATTAAGTCAAACTTTGATGGAGATAAAATCGCAACTATGATGTACACATCTGGTACAACAGGTTTCCCAAAAGCAGTTTTACAAACTTATTTTAATCATTGGAGCAGTGCAATTGCTTCAGTATTAAATTTAGGATTAGATCATAAAGATGTTTGGCTAGTTTGTTTGCCAATGTTCCATGTAGGTGGCTTATCTACTGTATATAAAAGTGCGATTTATGGCATGAAAATTGTGTTAACGAATAAAGCTGATGCACATACCATTAAGGAATGTGTCAAAAAACATAATGTAACAATACTATCTGTTGTAACAAAAGTATTAAATGACCTCTTAACGATTGTTGAGGATACAAATGATTTAAACAGCGTAAGGGCAGCTTTACTTGGTGGAGGACCTGCTCCATTACCTCTTTTACAAAAGGCAAGAGCATTAAATGTGCCAGTATATCAAACTTACGGAATGACAGAAACTTGTTCACAAATTGCAACGCTTTCTCCTGAATATATGCTTTCTAAAATTGGTTCCGCAGGTAAAGCTTTATTTGGATGTACGCTAGAAATAAGAGACGATCATCGAACTTGTTTACCAAAAGAAGTAGGAGAAATTGTAGTCAAAGGGCCAAACGTGAGTAAAGGTTATTATAAACTCGCTAAGTTATCTGATTCGTCTGAGTATCTATATACAGGAGATTTGGGTTATGTAGATGAGGATGGTTTTTTATTTGTAGTTGACCGTCGAAGTGACTTAATTATTTCCGGTGGAGAGAATATATATCCAGCAGAGATTGAATCAGTATTATTATCGCATCCAGATATCATTGAAGCTGGCGTAACAGGTAAAGAAGACCCAAATTGGGGGAAAGTACCTGTTGGATTTGTTGTAAGTAAATCCTCTAATCCTCCGTCACAAGAAGAACTAATCGAGTATTGTCGAGATAAAATCGCAGGGTATAAAATACCAAAGGAAATATTTTATGTGGACAACCTACCAAGAAATGCAACAAACAAGCTAGTTAGAAGAGAGCTACTTAAGCTTCTATAAGGGGAATAAATATGTTGATTTGGCAAATTGAATTATTTTTAATTGAACAGCCTTTAAAAATACCTTTTAAAACAAGCTATGGTACATATGAAAAACGTGAAAGTATTATTGTTAAAATTTTAGATGCTAATGGAATATGCGGTTATGGAGAAGTCGTTGCTTTTTCAGAGCCTTGGTATACCGAGGAAACGATTCAAACAGCTCTTCATACTTTAAATGATTTCTTTATACCAATCCTATTAAATAAACAGTTTAATCATCCCAGTGAAATCGCGATCCTATTAAATCAATTTAAAGGCAATCAAATGGCTAAATCTGGGCTTGAAGGTGCATATTGGGATTTGTATAGTAAACTAAATTCAATCACTTTAGCACAAGCTTTAGGGGGCAATAAGGCAGATATACCAGTTGGGGTTGTCATTAGTATAGACGAGCCAATAAAAATGTTGAAACAAATTGGTGCATATATAGCAGAAGGATATGAACGATTTAAAGTTAAAGTTTCAAAAGAAAATGATTATGAAATTGTATCAACTATACGAAAAAGCTATCCAACAATCCCTCTAATGATTGATGCCAATTCAGATTATTCGATTGAAGACATTCCGAAACTAAAAAAATTAGATGAATTTAATCTGTTAATGATTGAACAGCCCTTCGGCGAACGCCAATTCATCGAGCACGCCATTCTTCAAAAGGAAATTTTTACTCCAGTCTGTTTAGATGAAAGTATATGTTCCTTAGAGGATGTTCAAATTGCGTATGAATTAAACGCTTGCAAAATCATTACCGTAAAGCCTGGGAGAGTCGGAGGATTAACTAAATCAATTGAAATTCATGATTATTGTGTGGAAAAAAATATTCCAATTTGGGTTGGAGGCATGATTGAAACAGGGATTTCTAGAATTCAAAACGTTGCATTAGCATCTCTTCCCGGATTTACAATACCAGGAGATATTTCGGCTTCATCTAGACATTGGGAGCATGATCTCATTTTTCCAGAGGTAGCTTTAATAAATGGAAAAGTTAAAGTACCAGTTGGTCCTGGTTTAGGGGTAGAAGTGGATGAAGAGAGAATCCGAAGTATTTCTAAAAAGATTTATAAATATTCTTCTCAAAAATAGAAGATTTGTTAGCTCAGATCTTACACTGCAAATCGCGCATTCTGTCTAGGAATTCAACACACTCAATCTATACAGAAATAGCCTAAAAAAAATACGATCAAATTAAACTTGTTATTCGTTTCAAGTTTCTTTGACCGTATTTTTTGTTTCCTTATTTATTTTATCAGGTACAGGATCATATCCACCTGGATGTAGTGGGTGACACTTAAGTATTCTTTTAGTCGTTAAATAAGTTCCTTTAAGCGCACCATGGGTTTGTATTGCTTCTAGTCCATAACTTGAGCAAGTTGGATAGAATCTACATGATGGTGGCGTTGCAGGTGAAATCCATTTTTGATAAAATCTAATGATTCCAATTAAAATTTTATTCATATACAAACCTTTCGTCTGCTAGAATTATTTCTCTTCATGGTTATTTTTCATTTTTACGTCTTCTAGCTTATCGACTTTATGTTGTACACCATAGCCTTTATTTACAGTAAGAACGAAAGCACCGAACACAACAACGATAATAATTCCACTAACAACAAATACTCCAGTCATACTATATCCTCCTAAATAGTTATACTACTATGATATAGTATACTGTCCAATATGCAAGGCAATCAAATATTTTCATAAAGTTTCAGGAATATTATTTTAATAATGATGAAACATTTTAATAGAAATAGTACAATGGAAAAACAAGTATGAATGTAGGAAGGTTAAAATGTACATATTTAAAGATTTTTACCATAATACAGTTGAATTATCGTTTGAGAAACATCCATTTTCACCCGATCCAAAACATGTTTGGGTTATTTGTAAATACAATGATCAATGGTTACTCACAGACCATCAAAGAAGAGGATACGAATTCCCAGGCGGAAAAGTCGAGGAAGGCGAATCACCTGAAGAAGCAGCTAAACGTGAAGTTTTAGAAGAAACAGGTGGAAATGTATCTAAAATTAAATATTTAGGGCAATACCGTGTTACAGGTAAGGATAAAATTATCATCAAAAATATTTATTTTGCCGAAATAGGAGAACTTTTAACCCAAAAGCACTATTTTGAAACAAACGGCCCTGTATTGTTAGACGAGTTTCCACCAAACATAAAAAAAGATCGCCGATTTAGTTTTATCATGCGTGACGAAGTATTTTCACAAAGTTTAAGTTACTTGAATACTAAAAAAAGCTCACTTTTATAAGGTGAGCATTTTTAGTGTTGAAATATATCATATGGGGTTCATGAGTAAGTAAAACAGGAAAAAAAGGAAAAAAGGTTACTCATGAGAGGTTCATGATCTATAAATGATTCTAAATATTAATCTGTTTGAGCAATTTTATTGGTAAACAAGTGATTTTGTTTTATTTTAAAGTGTTATAACTAACTTGCAAAAAAATTAAAATAATCTTTTTTGACAATCAATATTTGTAAAGATGTGTAAGGCGTCATCATAACTTACAATTAGATTAATAAAGGGTAATGCATTATTCAATTGACTATTCTATTGTATTTAAGATTATTATTTTTTATCTAGAGCCTGTAGTGGAAATCAATATCACACAACTTACTTATCAATGATCAATCCAACAATTTAATTGATATCTCTTTTTCAACAGCGTAAAAAAAGCTTACTATTTTAAGTGAACTTCTTTATATTAAACTTTTCCAATACTTTTATCTTAAATTATTTCTTTACTGTTTTTCTCTCAATAAATTCAACAATAATATACATCAAACCAGCACATACACTTATGATAAATACACTCATTAGAACAAGAGTGAAATTAAATACTTGGAAACCATAAACGATTAAATAGCCAAGTCCGCTTTTTGAAACTAAGAACTCTCCGACAATCACTCCTACCCAAGCTAATCCGACATTTACTTTTAATGTTGAAATGACGGTAGGTATACTAGCAGGAAAGATGACATTTTTAAAGATTTGAGTTTTAGTAGCACCAAAACTCTTAATGACTTTTACGTAATTTTCATCTACCTGTAAGAAGGCTTGATAAATAACAAGCGCTGTTATGACAAAGCTTATTATGATCCCCATTGCAATTATGGACGAATATGAAGGACCAAAAATTACAATGATGATTGGACCAAGCGCGACTTTTGGCATGGCATTAAAGACTACTAAGAATGGATCAAGTACCTTTGAGGCAAATGGATACCACCAAAGAATGATTGCCAGAATGACCCCGATAATTGTTCCTAAAATAAATCCAACGAGTGTTTCAGTGATTGTAGTCATAGCATCATGATAAATAGAGCCATCTCCCAATTTTGCACTGAGTAAATCGTAAATTTTAGTAGGTGAACTAAACAATAAAGGATCAATTACTCTTCGATGACTTAAAAGCTCCCAAGCTATAAAAAAGACAATAATAATTAATAGTTGGAAGAAAAATATGAGTAGCTTTTTACGGCGATTTTTTTTGACGATACTGGCGTGATAGGATTTTAGTTCGTCATTTACTTTAGCCACGTTTCTCCAACTCCTTCCAAATCGCAGAAACATAAGAAGAAAAGAGTGATTGGTGTCGTGTTTCAAAAGGGGAGCGAATACTTAATTCTTCTGGTAAATTGAAAATTTTTGATATTTTTGTAGGAGCATTTGTTAGCGTTATAACCCGGTCACACATGGCTACTGCTTCTTCAATATCGTGAGTTACTAAGATAGCAGTAGTATTTAACTTCTTAAATAAGTTGAAAACTAATTCTTCAAGCTTTACTTTATTTTGATAATCTAGAGCGGAAAATGGTTCATCTAATAATACAATTGATGGACTTGTAGAAAGAGTTCTCACTAATGCAACGCGTTGTCTCATTCCGCCGGATAGTTCTCTTGGGTATGCATTTTCATAATCCTTTAGTCCAACTTCATTTAACAATTCTAGCGTTCGATTTTTATTTTCTTCGGTATCCTTATCTAGAATCTGAAGACCTAGAAAGATATTTTCTTTAATTGTTTTCCAAGGGAATAAATAGTCATGCTGAAGCATGTAACCAATTTCTCCCGATTTTATATCATAAGGCTTACCTTTAAACTTTACTGAACCGTCATATGGTGTAAGCAATGAAGAAATAATCGATAAAAGTGTGCTTTTTCCACAGCCACTTGGACCTAATACAGATACAAATTCACCTTTTTCAACTTCAAACGTTAAGCCATCCAATATTTTAATTGCCTTTTCCTTCGATAAAAATACATGAGAAATATCATTAACTGTTAGATAACTCATTTTGTTAACCTACTACTTCTCCGTAGATTTTTCGGCAAATTTTGTATCAACTAAAACTGAGTGTGGAACTTCTTTTGGTAATACACCAGAGTTCTTCATAATCTTTTGAAGATTATTCCACTCATCTTCTTCTAATATTGGATTTGTTGAATATGAATTTTGAGACTTATAACGATCAATAACTTTTATTGAAATGTCTAAGGGAGTATCTTTAAAGAATGGTGCAACACTTTTTGCAATCTCTTCTGCAGAATGAGTATCAACCCATTGTTCAGCTTCATAAATTGCATCTGTAAATTTCTGAGCTGTTTTCGCATTTTTCTTCAAATAACTTTCTTTTGCTATAAAAGCTGTGTAAGGAACTTTTCCAGATTCCAAGCCGAATGAAGCAACAATTTTACCTCTTCCTTCTTTTTCCATAATACTTGCTGTAGGTTCAAACAATTGAACATACTCTCCAGTACCTGAAGCATATGCATTCGCGATATTTGCGAAGTCAATGTTCTGAATAAGGTTCAAATCTTTTTGTGGATCGATCCCATGTTTACTTAGGACATACTCGCCAACCATTTGTGGCATTCCACCTTTTCTTTGACCTAAAAATGTTTTGCCTTTTAGTTGGTCCCAATTAAATGGTACAGTTTGATTTCTAGCTACTAGAAATGTTCCATCAGTTTGAGTCAATTGGGCAAAGCTTTTTACTGGGTCATTTGCACCTTGAGCGTATACATATATTGTTGTTTCAGGCCCAACTAATCCTATATCTGCACCGTTTGACAATACAGCAGTCATAGTTTTATCTCCACCAGCAGTAGTTGTGATCTCAACATCCAAACCATGCTTTTTGAAGATTCCTTCACTAATGGCCACATATTGAGGTGCATAAAACAATGAATGTGTCACTTCTGCAACTCTTACCTTTGTAGTACCATCTTTAGGTTTATCTTTCGAACATGCACCTAAAATAGAAGCAACTAATAAAAACAAAATAACAAGCCATTTGATTTTCATTTAATCCCTCCTAATCGAAAATATACAATTAGCCTATGCAATAGGAGAAAATGGGTGAATGCGGAGTACGGACTCTACTAAAATAGCTCGGTTACTTATGTGTAATCTGAGGTGGTTGAACAAAGAAAAAACCTCTCTTACTTCCTTTTTAGGAAATTAGAGAGGTTTTTTATCTACTTTTTGTAAAATATTTTCGAGTATCTTCCCGTATTTCGTTAGGTAAAACACTTTCTAATTCTTTGTTTAACCATGAAAGTGTTTTATTACGTAAATAATCATGCATTTTTTCTTCGGCAGAGAGCATGACTAAATTAATCGTGCAGGTGGCACTTGGAGTACAACCTTTTTCTCTAATAAGATATCCGTTATCTTTAATATTTTTACATTGAAATATTGGCTTAGAGCCTTCAATTGCTTCAATTACATCCCAAAAAGAAATTTCTTCTGGTGACTTGGCAAGTTTGAAGCCACCTTTAACTCCTGGAACGGAACTTACAATACCAGCTTTAGACAGCTTACTAAAAATCTTTGAAAGATATGTATCTGAAACACCTTGAAAGAAGGATAGTTCCTTTATTCCAATTGGAGAATCTTCAGGAGTGTCAATTAAATAAACAAGGCAGTGAAGTGCATACTCAACTCCAACGCTATACTGCATGAAAACACCTTCTTCATAAATGAGATTATTTTTAATTAATCTTAGAAATGTTTTATTTCTTTGTCAAACATTTACTTTTAGGAGCAATTCAATGTTAAAAGAAGTTTGACATAAACAGATAAACGACTTATTATAGATAATATGAATCGGCGATTACTTATGTCGCTAATTTTGATATTTCCAAAAACTACATTTAATTTAATTATTTTTAGAATTAACTTTTTTAGGGGGAATTAAAATGGAAAAACAAATTAATTATTCAAAATTAGCACCAGAAGCACTTAAAATAATGATGGAAATGGAAAAGTATATTAAATCAGCGGGTATTGATGATAAACTTCGTGAACTGATTAAAATTCGTGCTTCACAAATAAATGGTTGTGCATTTTGCCTTGACATGCATTCCTCTGAAGCGAGGGAAATAGGAGAAACTGAACAACGTTTATACTGTGTTAGTGCATGGAGAGATTGTGACTTTTACACAGATGCAGAAAAAGCAGCTTTAGAATTAACTGAGCATATTACACTGATTTCGAATAAAGGTGTACCTGAGGAACTATATAATCGTGTAAGTAAACACTTTAGCGAAAAAGAATATGTAAATCTTGTATTCACAATCAATCAAATTAACAGTTGGAATCGTATCTCTATTTCTATGGGAAATAGACCAGCTGAAAAATAATATCCTAATAAAATTAAAAAATAAAAAATGAGCCGAAGATTGGCTCATTTTTTTAATGAAATTTTTCAATTCTTATTAAAATTTTGTACTTTTATAACATCGCTTTTTATTAATTTATTTTTATTAGAATAAATTTTTATAGTGTAAAGATCATTATTATTTTTAATATAATTTTTTTGATCTATTGTTATATTTGAAGTAGCAATAGAACTAGAGAGATTAAAAAAGGCTCTTCCATTTATGGTTTCGTATACTTGATTATGATTTATTTCTTCAATATTGACTCCAAATATTGATTGGACTTTTTTAGGTAGTAGGATTTCTATTTGAGCATTTTCTATATCGTTTTTATAACGTTCTGGTACTGATAAGACTAAATAATATTCCACTCCATAAAGTAATTGATTATTCACAGAATCTTTGATCTCATAATCTCTTTTGGATAATGATTCAATTTTTGGTTCAATTTCTTTAGAAGACAGTGAATCATGCTTATCTAAATTTTTAGACGAGGTACCAGTATTAAATAAAAAAAAGGAAGTTAATAAAATTGCAGTAAATGAAAAAATCAGAGTGAATATCTTTATGGATCTCATTTTAATCCTCCATTTAATTCGATAAATAAATAGTGATTAGTATTCATGTTCAGTTTATTTAATGTTACTTTAATCCTATTCTATAAATGTTAATAATTTCCTTTTATTGAGTGAGGTTGTTTTTTAATACTGAAAATAAAAAGAGGCTGCCAAAAAGTCATAGATTCCGACTTTTTGGACAGCCCTTACATTTTAATTTATTAGATTATTTTAAAGGTCCACCAAGTTCAGCTAATTGAGCATCAAAGCCTTCAAACTTTTTGAAGTTTTCTTTGAATTTAGTTACTAATTCAAGAGCTTTTTGATCATAAGCTGATTTGTCTTCCCAAGTTGTTGAAGGAACTAATACGCTATCAGGTACACCAGGTACATGAGTTGGAATTGCTAAACCGAAAAACTCATCTTGTGTAGTTTCAATGTTGTTTAAATCACCTTCAAGTGCAGCGTGAACCATTGCTCTTGTGTAAGAAAGATTCATACGTTTACCTACGCCGTATTCTCCACCAGTCCAACCAGTGTTTACTAAGAATACATTTACATTATGCTTTTCAATTTTTTCACCAAGCATTTTTGCATATTCTACAGCTGGAAGCGGTAAGAATGGTGATCCGAAACATGTTGAGAATGTTACTTGTGGAGAAGTAACACCACGCTCAGTACCTGCTAATTTACTAGTAAATCCACTTAAGAAGTGATACATAGCTTGCTCTTTTGTTAATTTACTGATTGGAGGTAATACTCCAAATGCATCAGCAGTTAAAAAGATAATTGCATGTGGATGTCCAGCAACGCTTGGCTCAATGATATTTTGAATTGCTTGCATTGGGTATGCAGCACGAGTATTTTCTGTTAAAGTTGTATCATCATAGTCAGCTAAACGGCTATCAGATTTAACAACTACATTTTCTAAAACTGTACCAAATTTAATTGCAGAGAAAATTTGTGGCTCTTTTTCAAATGTTAAATTGATACATTTAGCGTAGCAACCGCCTTCAATATTGAATACGCCATTATCTGACCAGCCGTGCTCGTCATCACCGATTAGTTTACGGTCTGCATCTGCAGATAATGTAGTTTTACCAGTTCCTGAAAGTCCAAAGAATAATGCTACATCGCCTTCGCTACCAACGTTAGCAGAACAGTGCATTGGTAAAACATTATTTTGTGGTAATAGGAAATTCATGATTGAGAAAATAGATTTTTTCATTTCTCCAGCATATTCCGTACCACCAATTAAGATTATTTTCTTTTCAAATGATACAATAACAAATGCCTCTGAATTTGTTCCATCAACTACAGGGTCTGCTTTAAATGTCGGAGCAGAAACAATTGTAAACTCTGCTTCATGTGTTTGAAGCTCTTGCTCAGTTGGGCGAATAAATAATTGATGAGCAAATAAGTTGTGCCATGCAAATTCGTTAATTACTTGGATAGGTAAACGATACTCAGTATCAGCACCAGCAAATCCTTTAAATAAGAATAATTCGTTACGATCTTTTAAGTAGTTAAGTACTTTGCTATATAATTTTTCGAATACGTCAGCAGAGATTGGTTGATTTACTGAACCCCAATCGATTAAATTTTCAACAGATGCCTCTTGAACAATAAATTTATCTTTAGGTGAACGTCCAGTATATTTGCCTGTTGAAACGCTAACTGCTCCTGTTGACGTTAAAATTCCTTCTTGTCTTGTTAGGACTTTTTCAACTAACTCAGAAACGCTTAGTTGGTTATACATTTGATTACTAGTAAGTAATTCGTTTAATTCAAAGTTTACATCAACTGTCTTCATATACTAATACCATCCTTTAAATATATTTGTCTGCCATGTAGGTATCTCGATAAATAGTATAACACATTTATTTTAATAGTGTATACTATTAGTTGGCAAAATGTGTTATGAATTTGATTAAAAAATAAATTTGAGTAAAATTTACTTATTAAATGAAGTAAGTTATATAAATGTAAATATAATATTTAGTAATTTCCCATTAAATAGAAATGAATGTAGAGATAAAGTTATTGTAGAATTATGTCTAAGTTATGATGAAAATTGTTGACAAGAAAGTGAAATTTTAATATGATACTTTTCATACGGATACTCTCTTATCCCGAGTAGGTGGAGGGATACAGGCCCTACGAAGCCCAGCAACCTCACTTTTAGTGAAAGGTGCTGAACCTGATGCAAGACTTTTTTTTATGTCTTGGACGATAAGAGCGAAAGGCAAATACCAAGAATCCTTTCCTCAGGTAATATTTGATAAGAGGAAGGCTTTTTTTTTGCTCAAAACTTAAGTACAGTGGCAATTTCGTAATTTACACTGAGTTATCTTTATCTTAAATGGGAAACATAGGAATAGGAACAAACTTTTTATTCTTATGTTGAGAAAAAAGAGATCCGTCAATTCAATTTAGGAGGGGACTCAATGTCACAACGTCGTTTATTTACTTCAGAATCAGTTACAGAAGGACATCCAGATAAAATCTGTGACCAAATCTCAGATTCAATTCTTGATGCAATTTTAGCAAATGATCCGAATGCTCGTGTAGCAGCGGAAACTTCAGTTACAACAGGTTTAGTACTTGTTGCAGGTGAAATTACAACTTCTACTTATGTAGATATCCCAAAAATCGTTCGCGAAACAATCCGTGAAATCGGTTATGACCGTGCAAAATACGGATTTGATGCAGATACATGTGCAGTTTTAACTTCTATTGATGAGCAATCAGCAGATATCGCTTTAGGTGTAGACCAAGCATTAGAAGCTCGTGAAGGTAGCATGTCAGATGAAGAAATTGAAGCAATCGGTGCAGGAGACCAAGGTTTAATGTTCGGTTTCGCTGTTAATGAAACACCTGAATTAATGCCACTTCCAATTTCATTATCTCACAAAATTGCTCGCCGTTTAACTGAAGTTAGAAAAAATGAAACAGTTTCTTACTTACGTCCAGACGGTAAAACTCAAGTTACAGTTGAGTATGATGAAAACAACAAACCAGTTCGTATTGATGCAATTGTTGTATCAACACAACATGGTCCAGAAGCTACTCAAGCTCAAATTGAAAATGATATTAAAGAACTTGTAATCAAACCAGTTGTACCTGCTGAGTTAATTGATGAAAACACAAAATTCTTTATCAACCCAACAGGTCGTTTCGTAATCGGTGGACCTCAAGGGGATGCTGGTTTAACAGGTCGTAAAATTATTGTTGATACTTACGGTGGATATGCTCGTCACGGTGGTGGCGCATTCTCTGGTAAAGATGCAACTAAAGTTGACCGTTCTGCTGCTTACGCTGCACGTTACGTTGCGAAAAACATCGTAGCTGCTGGCTTAGCTGATAAAGCTGAAGTTCAATTAGCATATGCAATTGGTGTAGCTAAACCAGTTTCTATCGCTATTGATACTTTTGGTACAGGTAAAGTTTCAGAAGAAAAATTAGTTGAAGTAATTCGCAATAACTTCGACCTACGTCCAGCTGGAATTATTAAAATGCTTGACCTACGTCGCCCGATTTACAAACAAACTGCTGCTTATGGTCACTTTGGCCGTACAGATATCGATCTTCCTTGGGAGCGTACTGATAAAGCAGAAGTTTTAAAAACTGAAGCAGGTCTATAATAAAATGATTAAGGCTGAATATGGCATATGCTATATTCAGTCTTTTTTGTTTAGCTAGAATTACATTACATCTGTTTTATTCTACATATAGGTATACTTAAAAATCATTTTTCATAGGTTTAAATGACTAAATTAAAGTTTGTAATGGAGGAACCTATGAAAGCGATTATATGTACAAAATATGGTCCACCAGAAGTTCTTCAAATAACAGAAGTTGAAAAACCAAAAATAAAAGATGATGAAGTATTAATTAAAATCCATGCAACAACTGTAACCGCAGGAGATGTAAAACTTCGAAGCTCCGATTTTCCTTATATGTACTGGCTGCCTTCCCGCCTTATGTTTGGCCTGACTAAGCCGAAAAATAAAATAACGGGTTGTGAGCTTGCAGGAGAAATAGTCACAGTTGGCAAAAACGTAAGAAATTTTAAAACAGGTGATCAAGTTTTTGGATATAGTGGTTTTACTTTTGGGGCTAATGCTGAATATATCTCTTTACATGAAGAAGGTGTTCTAGCTAAAAAGCCAATAAATATGTCATTTGAGCAAGCTGCAGCAGTACCTGTTGGGGCGCTTACTGCACTACATTTTCTAAGGAAAAGTATTATTCAAAATGGACAAAAAGTACTTATTTATGGTGCTTCAGGAAGTGTTGGAACCTATGCAATTCAGCTAGCTAAATATTTTGGTACAGAAGTTACCGCATTATGTAGTACATCTAATTTAGAATTGGTGAGATCTCTAGGAGCAAATGAAGTTATAGATTATACAAATGAAGATCTTGCTAAGGGTAAGAAAACTTATGACATTATTTTTGATACGGTAGGAAAAAGCACCTTTTCAAATTGTAAAAGATTGCTTAACAAAGATGGCGTCTATTTATTAAGTGCTGTATGGAAGCTTTCAGTTTATTTTCAAGCAATATGGTGTAATTTGATTAGTAATAAAAAAGCTATATTTGGTGTAGCAAATATGAACAATGAAGACTTAAATTATATAAAAGCACTTATTGAAGCGGATAAGTTAAAAGCTGTTATTGATCGACATTACCCGCTTGATCAAATTGTTGAAGCGCATCGTTACGTAGAAAAAGGGCATAAGAAGGGGAATGTCGTAATTAACATTCGAGGGATATCAGACTGTTGACAAACGCTCGCTTTCTTCGTTAAAATTGCCTGCTTGTACCATGCTCACTACCATATTGGGTAACTCTGCGCCTCGAAAGAAAAGTGCAACTTTTTAACTTTATCTACAAAGAAATCCCTCAAAATGACCTTTTGAGGGATTTCTTTTATAGATTTTCATTTTGCTGTCGGATTTCTTCTCCAGCAAACATTATATTAGCTGTTTCAATTTTACGGTGCTCATCCACGGAATGCCCTGGATCGAGATTATTAAGGTCAGCTTGTATTTTCATTTGCTCTTCGTTTATGATGGGTTTATTTTTTTTGCTCAATTATATTGCCTCCATATAAATAGTAGAAAGTCGATGAAACTCCGTTGTTTTAGTCTTAACGAATTGACTAACTTCATTCAAATTTATAGAAGTAATTGATTTACTCGCTTAATTCATTTATTAATTTTTGAAAGATTAGATAAGCAGGCTTAATAGTATAATCATCCTTCATAATTCCAAATTGATGAAATAGGTCGTCTTTGGAACTATCAGCATCCCTTAAACCAAAAAATTCATAATGAGTAATATTTAGTTCCTGACGCAATGAATAGACTGTTCGAATAATTTTCTCAAGTACGATTGATTGTTGCTCATATGACCTTTCAATTTGTATAAACGGATTTTTCCCGGTTGGCCACCCATTCTCTGTAATGTGGATTGGAAGAGTGAAAGGGAAACCATTATTTTTCAATGTTTTTCGAAATTTGCGTAGTATGTTTTCTACTGAAACAGCAACTTCTTCAATTTTTAATGGTTCCTCAAATACATCCACATAAAAATTATGGCCTACATAATCAATTGAATGAATTAATTCGTCCCCACCAATTTTCATTAGATTTTCCCAAAAATGTGGAATGGTCTTATCTCCCTCAGGAACCGAGCCAAATCCAATTTTAATAGGTAAATTGCTTTTTTCTATTTCTTCTTTTACAGTTAGAACGCCTTGTACAAGCGCTTCTAATACATAAGGTTTAGATCCATCCATAAACGATAAATTAGGCTCATTCGTGATTTGAATGGAATCAAGGAAGATGCCAAATTCTTTAATTACTTTACGAACAAAATTCAACCAATAATCCAGTGACAGGCTTGGATCCATAAGGCAGCCTATTGTTAAATCACCTAATAAATCTGCGTTTTTATATCGATTTAGAGCGTTAAATACTTTTTCTTCTGTTTCTGGTCCCATATAGACAGCATACATTCTTGGTAAAAGCTGATTAGCATTACCCTTTAGCTCTTTAAGAGCGGATGATATTTTTTCATAATTATCATCGGGACCTGTAGCTAATCCTATTGGTGTACCAGCTACGCTAAGTGGATAGATACCAAAAGTTAATCCAGTTGAATTCATCTACATCACCCCTTTAGTTAAATAGTAAATAGATATTTACTTATTAAATTGGTTTTATTTATTTAAATATGATAATATCGAATTATATCTCGGATAAATAATAAACTTTTATTTACTATATGTCAATTTTTAAATTTTTCCTAGAAAGGTTTGTAATAAAATGAATTCAAATCCAAATCAAATTGCAGAGAAGTTTATTCAACTACTTCCTCTAGTTTTTAATAAGTTTAACAAGCCGGGCTCAAAAAATTCTTTAAAGAATAAGCAGTCCGAGTTAACGCATTTACAAAGTCATATACTAGAAGAATTGTTTCAAACAGCAGATGGAATCTCAATTACAGAGCTAGCTCAAAATATAAGCATTTCTAAACAGCAAATGACTCCATTAATTATGAAATTAGAAGAAAAAGAATATGTATCTAAGATTCAGGATCTGAATGATAAACGAAGTGTAAAAATTATACTGACTGAAAAAGGAAAAAAAGTTGTCACAAAACGATGGGAAGATTTTTATCATATTTTTTGTGAACGGATTGGACAACTTGATGAGGAGGACTTGCTTGATTTAGATTATTCAATGCACAAGATCATAAGAATACTTGGCAAATTAGAATAGAGAGTATATCAAAGCGGAGGAATTTCGACGATGCCCTCTTTTGTTTGTTAAATTATGGAAATGCTTGAACAAAACTTACTAATCATTTATTATGTTTTAATATAACAACATACAAAACTTGTATAACCTCATTGATATGGTATGAGGGTCTCTACCAGGAACCGTAAAATCCTGATTACGAAAAAGAATGTAATTTTATTTACATCCTTCTTCGTAATCAGGATTTTTTTTATTTTCAAACAATTTTAAAGAGGATTAGGGAGGAAATAATAATGAAAACAGTCTATATAAATGCAACAATTTTTACAATGGATCAGGAGAATCAAATTTTTGAAAATGGGATGATGATTGTACAAAATCAATTCATTACTTATGTCGGAAATCATTCTGAAGAATTAATGAAGGATGCGGATCAAGTAGTTAATCTTCAAGGGAAATGGGTAATGCCAGGACTTGTAAATACACATTCTCATATTCTTATGACGCTTTTACGTGGTATTGGAGATGACATGCTACTAAAGCCTTGGTTAGAAACTAAAATATGGCCAATCGAAAGACAATATACTACGGAAATTGCTTCTGTAAGTGCACAGCTTGGTATTTTAGAAATGGTTAAGTCGGGAACTACAACATTTTCAGATATGTTTAACCCTAATGGAATCGATCCAAATGTTGTCATGGAGACGATTGGTGAAACTGGAATTAGAGGAGCATTTTCATATTCAATATTTAGCTTTGGAACAGAAGAAGAGCAAAGATTGAATCTTAAAGGTGCTGAGCAATTCTCAAAAGACTACAAAAGGTTTGCTGAAGGCCGTCTAACAACGATGGTTGCACCTCATAGTCCATACGCATGTACACCAGAAGCTCTAATTGAAAGTGCACGTATTGCAAAAGAAAATGATCTAATGATGCACATTCATGTATCTGAAACAGATTTTGAAATTCAAGATATTGAAACCCGCTATTTGAATCGACCTGTAGAACATCTTCGCAAATTAGGTGTATTTAATCAGCCGACAGTAATGGCTCACGGTGTAGTTCTAAATGATGAAGAAAGAGCGATACTAAAGGAATATGATGTACGAGTTGCCCATAATCCAATTAGTAATTTGAAGTTAGGTTCTGGGGTTGCTGATGTGGTTAGTTTATTAGACGCCGGAATAAAAGTAGGTATAGCAACGGATAGCACAGCATCTAATAACAATCTAGACATGTTTGAAGAAGTGAGGATAGCTGCTCTGCTACAAAAAGGAATGTATAAAGATGCTACGAAATTCTCAGCACAAACTGCATTAACGATGGCTACTCGAGGTGGCGCAGATGCTATAGGAATGGGACATACTGGCTCACTTGAAGCCAATAAAAAGGCAGACTTTATTACAATTTATCCATTTGATAAAGAGCATTTACAACCATTAAGTAATGCATATTCTCACTTACTATACGCTGCACGTGGTAGCGATGTATGTGATGTTTTCATTGATGGAAAAGCAATCGTAAAAGACCGTATTAGTTTAACAATTGATGAAGAAAAAGTAATCGCAGAAGTAAATCGATTACAGAGTAGATTTGCTTAAAAGTAAGTTTACAAAGAAGAGCAGGAAAAGGATTTTCCTGCTCTTTCTAATTTAAAAATATCGTTCATTGATGATTTTTAAGTGATGTAACTCATGTCCTGCAATAATATAAGCAATGGCACGAGGTGTCGTTGGGTGATTTAGAACATTCCCCTCATTATCTAATGTTTCATTAGATAAATTTTCTAGCATAGATAAAGTCGCTTGGCGAACAGTTTGAAATTCATAAATAATTTGCTCTAGCTCAAGCCGGTTAAAGTTTGCATTATCATTATAGGCATTCTCATCAAAAGATGGCAATGGAGTATGGTCTCCTCTTGCAATTGCCAATAGACGATAGCACATTATTCTCTCAGTATCGACTAAATGTCCAAGAACTTCTTTAATACTCCATTTGCCTTCCGCATATCGGTATTCGGATTTTTCTTTAGAGATTCCTTTAAAAAAACTGATTGATTCATCTAACTGCTTCCTCAAAATAGTTTGTAAGTCCCCTTCAGGAACTAGTCCAATATAACCTTTAAAGTGTGGGTTATATTCGTTTGAATTTGGTCTAGACATCATTATTAATCACCTCAAAGTTTTAAGATTAAAGATCAACAAAGCATAGTACAATAAGGAAATTATATATTATGGTAAAATTATGTAAATAGAAGTTTGAAAAATAAAAATATTAAGGATGATTAATATGAATATTCAGCTGAAGCAACGTTTTAAGCAATTTGCGAAAAATGAATGTGAAAATTCTAGTGGATTATATGAATATTTATCATTAAAAATATCAGAAGACGAAGAGATACTTGATTTGTGTACTTTTGCGGAAGGTGGTCAGCCTATTCCTAATTTATTATTAGGTTCCATTCATTATTTATTAATGAATGGCAATCATCATCCGTTGAAAGATTACTATCCGAGTCTTGTAGAAAGGCCAAAAAAATTAGAAGATTCTTATCCATATTTTCAGGATTTTTGTAAAAAATTTAGAAACGAAATTATTCAGCTTATTCAAACGAAAATTGTCCAAACAAATGAAGTTAGACGTTGTGCATATCTTTATCCATGCTTTTCCTACATTTATCAAAAGGTGAATAAACCAATCTCGTTAATAGAAATAGGAACTAGTGCTGGACTTCAACTATTATGGGATCAATATAAGTATTCTTATAGCTCAAGCGAAACTATTTATGGGAATATAAAATCTAATGTACTCATTGATTCAGAGGTAAAAGATAAAGGTCCAACTATTCTCCCATTATTAGACAAAGTGCCTCCAGTTGTTGATCGATATGGAATAGATTTACACGTAAATGATTTAACAAACGAAGAAGACTATTTGTGGCTAAAAGCCTTAATATGGCCAGAGCATTTTGAACGAAGAGAATTATTTGAAAAAGCTGTTATAAGTATGAAGGAAAATGAAATCAATTTAATAGAAGCAGACGGAATTAAAATACTTCCAGAAGTAGTTAAACAGCTATCAAATGATTCCATTCTATGTATTTTTCATACACATGTCGCAAATCAAATACCAGTTGAG
Organism: Gottfriedia sp. NPDC057991; assembly: GCF_042886615.1. NCBI lineage: Bacteria > Bacillati > Bacillota > Bacilli > Caryophanales > Bacillaceae > Gottfriedia > Gottfriedia sp. NPDC057991. The sequence continues at coordinate 234,686 of NZ_JBHVQN010000007.1, read as the reverse complement.
GGAAAACAAAGTTTACTAAAAACTATTGAAGGTATTGGTGAAAATAGAGATGTGTTTCATCTATATAACAATATTTGGGATCGAATGCTACATCTTGACTATTATATTGATGGGGTAAAGCATGACGAAGTAATTGGTGAAACAGAAGGTCATGGGAAATGGTTCGAATGGAGGATTTAGTAAAATATTGATAATTAGCTATGAAATGAGGGAGTAAAAATGGAGATTAAAGGAATCAATCATTTGTTGTTTTCAGTATCTAATCTTGATATAGCGATCGACTTCTATAGAAACGTATTTGATGCAACTCTCTTAGTAAAGGGCAAAACAACAGCCTATTTTGATTTGAATGGAATATGGCTTGCATTAAATGAAGAGAAGGCTATTCCTAGAAATGAAATTCATCATTCATATACCCATATGGCTTTTACAATTGATGAAGACCAATTTGAAAAAATGTATGATAAATTAGTTCAACTTAAGGTGAATATATTAAATGGACGTGAAAGAGATAACCGGGATAAAAATTCAATTTATTTTACTGATTCAGATGGACATAAATTTGAATTTCATACTGGTACCCTGCGAGATCGAATCGAATATTATAAGCAAACAAAACCACATATGGATTTTTATATTTAGTTGTTGGATAGGAAGTTTAGCTAAACTTTCTACAAAAAAATATCTTGAATTAAAGATATTTTTTGATACAATATAGTTAAGAGCTCGGTAAAATGAAATATAAAATATCGTTTTAAACATGTAAAATAATAAGATATCTAGATGAGTTATTCTTTGTTAAATATCTCGAATTAAAGATAAAAATTAAAGGAGCGATAAACTATGTTCGAAAAAATCAATAGTAAACAATTAGGCCACGCTGATCACGGTTGGTTAAAAACAATTCATCATTTTTCATTTGCAAATTATTATGATCCAAGTAATATGAACTTTGGTGTATTAAGAGTATTAAATGATGATTTAATTAAAGCACACAGAGGATTTGGTACTCATCCACATAGTGATATGGAAATCATAACATATGTCATTAATGGGAATTTAACACACGCTGATAGTATGGGGAATAAACATGAAATAGGACGTGGCGATATACAGTACATGAGTGCAGGTACGGGTGTATATCACAGTGAACACAATATGGACAAGGATTTATTAAGATTAATTCAATTATGGATTATTCCTGACAAAGCAGGTCATACTCCAAATTACGGTGACTTAATATCAGATTGGGAAGAGAGAGAAGGAAAATGGTATCATATGGTATCTCCTGTTGAAGGGAGTGCCCCAATTAAAATTCACCAAGATGCAAATATTTACTCGCTTGCATTAAATGAAAATGAAGAAATTACTTTTGAAATGAAAAAGGATCGACAAGCGTATTTAGTCTTATTAGAAGGAAATGCCATTGTGAATGGAGAACTATTGGAAGCTAGCGATGCTGCAAAAATAATTGAAGAAGATATTAAAATAAAATCAAAAGATTTTTCACATTATTTAGTAGTAGAAATGAAAAAATAATAAATGAAAGAATCTATTTATTGGAGGGGAAATAGGTAATGAAAACAAGTATTAAATGGGATGGTAAGTTAGCCTTTTCAGGAATTGCACCATCTGGCCATGAGATAAAAATGGATACTGCTGAGTCATTAGGTGGGGACAATAGTGCACCTACACCAGTTGAACTTTTAATTAATGCAGTAGCAGGATGTACAGCGATTGATATCGTATTAATCCTTGAAAAAATGAGATTAAAACTAACTTCATTCGAAATTGAAGTAAATGGTGAACGAGCTGAGGAGCACCCTAAGCGATTTACTGATATTCACTTGCATTATATATTAGGTGGAGAGTTAGATACAGAAAAAGTTCGAAAAGCGATCAAATTATCAAAGGATAAATATTGCTCAGTAGCTCATTCTTTAAACGCTAACATTACAGCAAGTTTCACTTTAAATGGAACGAAGGATGCTGAAGTACTATAATAAAATCTAGCTGTCCCTAAAGTAAAAGTACTTTTGGGGCAGCTTTTTTAATTGCAATTTAAAAACCAGCAGTTTGCTGGTTTTAGTTTGTAGACAAAGTACATTAAATTTACTTACTCTTCATTATCTAATTGTTTTTTTACATAAGTAGGAAGCATAAAGCACCCAACATGTAGGTCTGTATTATAATATTTTGTTTCAATCCCTAACTTATTCCATTCATCAGCTTTAATGTCTTTGATTGGGTCATATTTTTTTGAAGCAAATCCGAATAACCAATGACCAGATGGATAAGTTGGCATATGGAATTGATAGACTTTTGAAATCGGAAATGTTTCTTTAATTTTGGAATGAGCACGTTTCATTTCGTGGGCGTAACTAGCGTAATATGGACTTTCATGCTGGTTAATCAGTATACCTTCTTCACTTAATACCCGTTTGCAATTGTTATAGAAAGCAACTGTAAAAAGCCCTTCACCAGGTCCAATTGGATCCGTTGAATCTACCAAAATCAAATCGTAATAACCTTCATCAGCTTCTTGTACGAACTTTAGGCCATCTTCGAAATATAAGGTTAATCGACTGTCTTGATCTAATTTTGAAGCCGTTAAAGGCAAGTATTGTTGGCATAGTCTAACAACTCGCTCATCAATTTCTACCATATCAACAACTTCCACACTTGGGTAACGTAGTACTTCACGAGCAGTACCTCCGTCGCCTCCACCGATAATTAGCACTTTTTTTATGTTTGGATTAACGGCCATTGATACATGCGTAATCATATCATGGTAAATAAATTCATCCTTTTCAGTCACCATCATATATCCATCTAGAGTAAAGAATGTTCCAAATGTTTCACTTCTAAAGAAATCGATTTGTTGAAATTCGCTTTTTTCAGAATGAATATGCTCTTGAACTTTTATGGAGAACTTCGTATCTTCTTGGTGATTCTCTGTATACCATAAATCCATTAAATTTTCCTCCAAACTTCGATCGACGACCTTTATAATATAAGGATCATCATCATCGTTGATTGTGATCGTTCCTTCTGATTTTAAATAAAGATAATGCTGAATCAATTCGGTTGAAATTAGTTCACCAGGTATACAAAGAGGGATACCAGGAGGGTAAATCATGATTGATTCACCACTAATTAAACCGCTAGCATCATGAATTGAAATAATACGTTTTGGATGATAGTACGCTTCTCTAGGAGTCATGACCATTTTAGGATTTTTTAATGCAACACTTATATCTGTCTCAAGTTTTGGAAGTTTACCGTAATATCGGTTACTAATATCTCTTAATGCATCAATTAATGTTTGAATGGTGTCTTCATTATCACCTAGCGAGATAATTGCTAAAATGACATTAGGTTCGGCAAGTTCGATTTGAATTTTATATTCTTCTGCAAGCATGTCATATACTTTAAAACCAGACATTCCTAAATCTGAAACTTTCACAACGAGTTTTAACTCATCATAATCGAAAACTCCAACGCCATTTCGATATGAATCTCGCGTAATACATTTTAATCCTTTTATAGAGTTAATTTCTTCTTTAGCTTGTCTTGATAAATTGAGTAATTTTTCAAAACGCTCTTGACCTTCTAAAACTAATTTCTTTCTTGCAACGTCGATTGAACACATAAGTAAATAGGAAGCAGATGTTGTTTGAAATAAATTAATTGTAGATCGAACCCTATTTTTAGTAATGATCCCATCATTATGTAATAGAACTGATGCTTGTGTTAAAGCACCACCAGTTTTATGCAAACTAAGGGTAACAAGATCAGCACCAAGAAGGGCAGCGTTACTTGGTAAATCAGGGTGAAACGAAAAGTGAGCACCATGGGCTTGGTCTACTAAAACAGGAATCCCCCTGGAATGACCAATGTCGATAATTTGTTTTAAATCTGAAGTTGCTCCAAAATAAGTTGGATTTATAATAAGAATGGCTTTAACATCCGAATTTAAATCTAGGGCATGAAGAACAGATTTTACTGAAACACCATTTACAATTCCATACTCATAATCGATTTCTGGTTCAATAAATACTGGTTTAGCACCCGCTAAGATTAATGCATTTATTGCTGATTTATGTACATTCCTTGGCAGGAGAATTTTATCTCCATGTTCAAGTGCACTCATAATCATATATTGAACTCCAGAAGTCGAACCATTTACTAACATATAAGCGTTATCTGAATGAAACGCATCTGCTAATAAAGTTTCGGCTTCTTGGATTACACCTGTTGGATGCGATAAGTTATCAACACGCTTCGAAGAATTGACATCCATTTTAAGAGCCAGATCACTCCAAAGCTCTCTTAATTCCTCGAGTGAATTACCTCTTTTATGCCCTGGAACATCAAAGCTTGTAATATCTTCCTTAGCATAACGGACTAATTCAGTTAAAAGAGGTGTTTTACTGTGATCCATCATCCATCAATATCCTCCACATCAGGACCATTCCACAAATTTTTACCGTAAAAGATTTCATCCATCTCATACTTCACTTTTTCTTCTATTTCTGAAATTTCATCCGCATCTAATTTTTCTTTTGTGTAGCCAAAAAGATAATTATCTAAATTAAATTGTTTCAGCTTACATTTCGTATGAAAAATATTTTCTTGGAACACATTCACATCAATCATTTGATACATGTCCTTTATTTTTTGAGGAATGTAATTTTGGATTGAGTTTATATCATGATCAATAAATAATTTATAACCACTAACATCACGAGTAAATCCTCGAACACGATAATCAATTGTCATAATATCGGCATCAAATTGGTGAATTAAATAGTTTAAGGCTTTTAAGGGAGAAATTTCTCCACAAGTAGATACATCAATATCTGCTCTAAACGTACTAATTCCATCATCCGGATGATATTCTGGGTAGGTATGAACAGTAATATGACTTTTATCTAAAGCTGCTACTACTAGCTCCGGTAATGGACCAGGTGATTCGGAAAAGGTTTCAGATGAAGGATTATCAACCGGACCTTCTGAAACGAGAATTGTTACACTTGCTCCTTGAGGATCATAATCTTGTTTTGCAACATTTAGAATGTGAGCTCCAATTATATGCGTAACTTCAGTTAAAATTTTTGTTAAACGATCAGCGTTATATTGTTCATCGATGTACTGAATATATGCTTCACGTTCTGCTTTCGTTTTTGTAAAGCAAATATCATACATATTAAAACTTAGTGATTTCGTTAAGTTATTAAAACCATAAAGTTGAAAATTATTTGACGATGAAATATTCATCTATTGTCCTCCTAATTTTACAAAGTGAAAAAGTACGTATCAAAAGTAAAAGCGACTGTACAATAGTCGCTAGTGTAACTACTCAATATATATTGTTTGTTTTTGAATTATTCATTATTCACATAAGTTGAGGATTGATGAGTTACTGATCGATAAGTTTTTTTGTTGTTTTATTAAAAATATTCAGAAAATAAAAGCTTGAAAAATCTCAAGCCTTCTTAGATATGAGGATTGGTGGTTGTGGTTTAAAGATTAGTTCAAATTCCAGTACTAATTTATTAAAGATGCTATTCCAATCTTGAGTTAATGCATAATCTCTTGCTTTTTTTGACATATGCTTCAACATCTCGTTTCCAAGTAAGCAATCCTCAATTGCTTGGCAAAAAGAAGATGTATTTTGAGGCTCACAAAGAACACCAGTTGAATAATCTCTAATTATATTTTTAACTCCACCTGCATTTGCACCAATCACTGGTGTTCCACACGCCATTGCTTCAAGTACTACATTTCCAAATGTTTCAGTATCTGAAGGAAAGACCATTAAATCAGACAAACCGTATATCTCAACTAACTCCTTTTTTTGAAGATAGCCTGTATAAATAATTTGATCATTACCCGTTTTCTTGATCATTTCTTCTTTTTTTGGACCATCTCCAACGATTAACCAAGTTAAATTTTTGTTAAAACGTTGTTTAGTATAGTTTATTATTTTCGATAAGGTTTCTAAATCTTTTTCAGGTGCAATTCTTCCGACAAAACAAACCGTATATTTAGAAGTAATATTATATTTTTGTTTTATTTCATTATGATTTAGAGTTGGACGAAAAATTGAACAGTCAACGCCATGGGTCCAAATAGAAAGATTATTAAAACCTTTCGTCACTAAATGATTGAATGTATCCTTCGAAGGTACAAATATTTTTTGAGTAGGTTTATGAAACCAATCTAAATACTTCCATAAAATATTTTCTAAGAAGGTTAAGTTATAGTACTGAAGATAATGATCAAAATTTGTGTGGTACGAAGCTACCAAAGGTATTTTCATTTTTTTAGCAATATGAAGACCACTTAATCCAATAGTAAATGGCGTTGCGATATGAATAATATCAGGATTAAATTCTTTGAGTGTCTTTTTCATTTTAGAAAGGTTTGGAAATGAAATTTTACATTCAGGATAAATTTTAAATGGAACAGATTTTAATCTTGTTACATCTTCCGTTGAAGATAAACCGTAGTCCTCAGGAGCAAACACATGGTATGAATGGCCATGATCTTTTAAGTAATTTGTAAATCTATTTAATGTTTTGGCAACACCATTCACTTGAGGAATATAGGTGTCTGTAAAAATAGCTACTCTCATAACTTCTCCTCCTTACAAATGATAGATGAAAAATTGTGAAATAAATGTAGTAAATATACCTAGTAAAATTCCGAAAAATACATCAGATGGATAATGTAAGCCAAGATAAATTCGAGAGAAAGAAACACACAAAACTAAAGGAAGTAAAATAAATGCTGTAAATGGTATATAAATCATAATTGGAAGTGCAACAGAAATAAATGCTGTTGTATGACCAGAAGGGAAGGAATGATCTTTTAAAGGGTTTTTTAGAACAAAAGTACCTTCTAGTTTAAGATAAGGTCTTTTACGTGGATAAAAACGTTTAAGAAAATGAACTGGAATATGGCTAAGAGCAAGGGTACAACAACATAAGATTGATGCTTCATGCAATTCACCTTTGGAATAAATTAATAAAATTAATGCTGATGCAATTGTAAAAGTAGCTCCTCCAAGATGTGTAATATTACGAAAGAAAAAATTCAAGTAACGCTTCTGGAACAATGAATTAACGCGATAAAACAGTTGACATTCATAAGTGTGAATCTTTTGAAGAATAGCGCTCATTTTTCATCCTCCAATATGCTGATTGTTGTAACTTCATTATAAAAAGGGTTTATGGATTTAAATAGAAGCTTTTGTAAATGAATAATTTAGATATGTAAATTTTTATTAAACGGATTGGAGCGGGGATGATTGGGGTATGCATTAACCGTGAAGTGCAAATAAATTTATGAAAAGTGCAAATAAAAAATAGGAAAGTGCAAATAAAAAGGCTAAAACAGCAAATAAATCCTTGAAGGTGCAAATAAAAAAGCTGAAACTACAAATAAAACTATCAAATCTGCAATTAAAAAAGTCAATACTGCAAATAAAACCTGTAAAACTGCAAATAAGATCACAAATGATAAATAAACTGAGCCAAAACAACAGTATTTACATGAAATTCTCATAAAATAGATTTAAAATAGACCGAAATTAATAAATTTATCAGTGAAACAAAAAGAGAAGGCTTAAATCCAGTCCTTCTCTTTTTCACTAGTATGTAAACAAATCCTCAAATTACTTTGACAGATTTTCTTCTTCTGCTTTTTTATAGAATTGTCCTTTTTCAATATATTCTCTACGAATTCGATCCATATCAGTGATGTCTTCTTCTGTTAATTCTCGAACTACTTTAGCAGGTCTACCAAAGGCTAATGTGTTAGGAGGTATTACTTTTCCGCCTGGGACTAAGCTTCCTGCACCAATCATTGCACCTTCACCAATTTCGGCACCGTCTAAAACGATTGAACCCATCCCAACTAATGCATTCTTTTTAACTGTACAGCTATGTAAAATAACACTATGTCCAATTGTTACGCCATCTTCTAAAATAAGAGGGCATTTTGGACTTTGGTGAAGAACAGATAAATCTTGCACATTTACATCATTTCCAATGATTGTATCATTAACGTCGCCACGGATTACTGCACCAAAAAATACGCTACTATTTGCTCCAATTGTGACAGAACCGGTAACAGTTGCAGTTGAAGCGATAAAAGCTGATGGTTCGATTTTGGGTTGCTTCCCTTTGTATGGTAATATCATACTATACCGTTGCCAAGCATATAAAAAATACGATGATTGTTTAGTGTTATTGTCTAAACAACAAGGCAACGTAGTTCACCTCCATAATATTTACTTCAATATGAGTATAACTTATTTTAACAATATGTAATTAATGAAAAATAGGGAGGAGTGAAAAAATGTCACTACCTAAAAATCCGATACAATTAATGCCGAAAGTTTATAAAGCTGTTTTTCCTTTAGTGCATCAGGAATTAAACTATTGGAGAAATTTTGCGACGACAATTCCAAATCGAGAACTTAGAAAACAAGCATTAATGAGTATCGATACAAAAACATTCCATTGTGAAGGTGGTGCAATTTTAGCATTACTTTCTGAAAAGAATTTAAAACCAGTAATAGAGTTTATCGTTGCATATCAAACAATTAGTGATTACTTAGATAATTTATGCGATCGTAGTACTTCGCTTGATCCAGTTGATTTTGAAGCATTACATGAGTCAATGATTGATGCAGTAAAATGTCAAAAATCAGATCAAATGTATTATCGCTTCCGAGAAGAACAAGATGATGGTGGATATTTACGTGCACTAGTTTCAAAGTGTCATAGTAGTTTAAATCAATCGAAGCATTATGAGGGAATTAAAGAGTACTTAGTCCAGCTTGCTGATTATTATTGTAAGTTACAAATACATAAGCATGTAAAAAAAGAAGAGCGAGTTCCTAGATTAACAAATTGGTTTGAAAAATATCAACCAGAACTTTCTGACTTAGAATGGTATGAATTCTCTGCGTGCGCAGGTTCAACTCTTGGGATTTTTTGTTTAGTTTCTTATTCATTTAACGAAGTGATTTCTGAAGAATTATTTGAACAAGTTTATAAGAGTTATTTCCCTTATGTCCAAGGACTTCATATACTACTAGATTATGTAATTGATCAAAAGGAAGACGAAGAAGGCGGAGATTTAAATTTCTGCAGTTATTATCCTTCAAAAGATGTCATGTTAAAAAGGATTGAGTATTTTTCAACTAAGAGTAATCAAGCCTTAAAAGATTTAAAAGACTATCGTTTTCATCGAATGATCTGTCAAGGATTGTTAGGCATTTACTTGGCCGATAAAAAAATGGCAGGACCAGACGAGATGAAAAGAATTAGAAGAGGGATTGTTAAGAACGGTGGCTTGACATCATTCTTTTTCTACGGAAATGCTAAGTTATATTTTAAATTAAAAGAGTTAAAGGCGAGTAATAAAAGGGTGAAGGAATCAGTTTGAAAATAATTACATGAAAACTAAAGTGTTAAGTTTGTTAATAATAAGTAGTGTTATAAAATACTAAAAAATAGCCTTTGCTCTTTTTTTGAGAGCAAAGGCTATTTTTTAAAAGATTCGTTTAACTACACTTAATTATTTATCAAGGCATAACTACTTTACAGTTTCCTCGACTAATTTTCTTGTAAGTTTTCTTCTTCTGATTTCGGGGATAATACTTCTTTTTTCAAAAAACAACTTAAGACAAACGCAAGTATTGCGATGAAAAATGAATACATGTAAATATGCTGAAATGATTCAATAAATAATGTTTTAATTTGTGTTAATAGCTCACCAGTTAACCCATGTGAACACCCGCACCAGCTAAACCTTTCATATTTATTGCCATACTTTCAGGAAGTATGTCACCTAAGCTTTGTAATTTGGATGTAAGTGTTGTTGATAATAAATTTCCAAACAGACTAACCCCTACTGTAGCACCTATGGTCTGGAATAACGGAACAGTTGCAAGCGCAATCCCTTTATTTTCCTGATCGACAGACTCTTGAACAATGAGTTTTCCCCTCCAAATAAAACTCCTAACCCAATTAAAACAGATCCTAAACAGAGTAGACTAATAATTAATGGGTAGCCTCAGGTGTAACCATTATTTCTCTCTTCAATGATTTTTGACTTTAATAGCAATTCGATCCATTTTAATACGTCTAGTGTTCCAACCTCTTTAACTGCCATTAAATCACCTCAATCAAATACTCCATTCTACTCAACTAGTATAAGTTGCCAATGGTAACTTTTTGTGCGACGGGCAGTCGCATAGGGTGCTGACCTAGTCAGCGCCATTCAATTATTTTATTTAGACAGAGACGACACTTCGGTTTAACGACTGGATGAAGGATAAAATTATGAATTCCAGATGGTGAAAATCCATACTCGAGGAGACTGCCCTAGCTCGAGAAGTCTAATCTAGGGCATTATCGCGAGGTATTGTCTGAAGGAGATGCGGTAAATCGAGAGACCCGTAGACGAAAAGATAGACCCTAATGCAAGAAGTGTGAAGCACGGCGGCGGAGTAAGTTGGCGACTTTTCGAAAAGTGAGGAAGCCCACTAAAATGGCATTTTCTTTAGAGATGTGCCAACTCAAGGAAAGGATATTGGCGCACCTCAAATAATCCTACTCTAGATTATGCCTTAAATAATAACTACTGGAAAGAACTAAAATTAAAATTATTGAGTGAGATAATTTCATAAACTTTCGAACCGCCGTATACGGAACCGTATGTACGGTGGTGTGAGAGGTCGGCGCGGTAACGCGCCTCCTACTCGATTTCGAAGTAACTGGCAGTTTAATTGAAGCTCGTTTTTGTAAACACCAAAAATTAAATAGAATTGGAACATATTTTCATCAAGTTTTCATTTTTATTTTGTATCGTATCTAATTATAATGCTAAATATTTATTGAAAGTTAAAGAGACTTTGAAATAACTTGTATTATCGTAATTAAAGAATCTTTGAAATAGGTGGTGATGTATATGTAATTAGAATATAACAATGTTACCTAAGTTACTTTCTTAAATGTTTATGAAATAGTTTCCTTGTTTAAAATGATTTAGGAGTCAAAATCAACCTTTAGATTAGTCATACATAAATGCTACTTCTTTTTTGGGGTTGAACTTGGGACGAGAACGGAATTTATTTAAAATACTTTAATTAAAATAAGTAAATGGAGGAACTGATTATGAAGAAAAAAAATATTATGATGATTTCAAGTCTTACAATAGGTGGAGCTTTACTAGGTGGTACGGTTTTTGCTAGTGCCTCTCAAGTATCTGGCTATGAAGCATATAAAGAAGCTGTAATGCAAACTAAGCAATTAACAAATGAAACGGTTGCTTTACATGTTGCTGTTAAGGATAATGGAGTTCAATTATTTGATGCTAGCGCAAACATGAAACAAAACCAAAAAGAAAATGCTTCTAGCAGCACAAAGACTATCACAGTAGGAGCTAAGACTGAAACTATTAATTCCTACAATCAAGGTGGAAAAGAAATTACAAAATCAAGTAGCAGTAATCAATATTTAGTTCATGAAAATGAATTTGAAAAATTTAAAGACCATCATGATCAAGTGAACCCTCAAATACAAAAGAGTGTGGGAGTTATCATTGACTCTTTAGTTGGTAATATGAAAGATAGTGTAACAGCTAATCAAGATGGATCTAAATTAACAATTGCAATGGATAAAAATCAAGTTACTCCGTTAGTAAATGCATTTGCATCAATTGCCTTAACTAAAGCTGGTGAATCTCATGACGAAATGGATAATAACAAGGAAAATAACAAAGATGAACAATTTACAGAGGTAGAAAATTTAAAAAATTTAATTCCACAACTTCAGAGCGATATTACAATAAATAGTGTGAAATCTAATGTGGATATTAATAATAAAGTTATTAATCACCAAGATGCTGTAATCGTAATAAATGGTACAGATGCTAAAGGTAAAACTCACAGCATCGAAATTGATGTTAATCTAGATTTATCAAATATAAACAAAACAACACCAGATACTATTAACTTATCTGGTAAAAAAGTAAAGGTTATCACTCGCCATTTTAAAGAAGACCATAGAGAATAATAATATTTTGATTGGGAGCGATCCAAAAGCTTAGCTTTTGGTTCTCCCTTCTTTGTTTTTCAAATTTCAACTTTATCTTAAATAATAAATAGAATTAATATAGAGATGGTAGAACATGATAAAACAAACTCATTGTTATATGTAATGAGAGCCTTAAGTATGTTATTACTTGTAGTGAAAAATTTGAAGTAATTTCAGATTTCTATATTTTAACAGACAAATAGTATCTAAAAATACGAGAAAAACATCGTAATTGGTCTGATATTGACGTAGGCGCTTGGCTTTTCTAAATGGAGGCATATATGGAAAAAATTCTTGAGGTCAATAATTTAACAAAGATATATAAAAATGGTAGAGGAGTTAAAAATATAAACTTTGAAGTTTATAAAGGTGAAGTGTTTGGATTTCTTGGCCCTAATGGGGCGGGCAAAACAACAATAATGAAGGCGATAGTGGGATTAAATACAATTCAAACTGGGACCGTGAGCATATTTGGAACGAACTTGCATGAAAATTTTGAAGAAGCTATAAAACATGTTGGATCGATAATTGAAACAGCTGATTTATATTTATATATGACGGCTTATAATAATTTGAAAATAGCATCAAGATTTTATAAGTCAATAAGCGAAACTGATATTGACGAGATTCTGGACGTTGTTAAAATAAAAGAATATAAAAACGAGAAAGTCAGAAATTTTTCATTAGGTATGAAACAAAGACTAGCATTAGCGATAGCACTGTTATCAAAGCCAAAGTTCGTTATATTAGATGAACCTACAAATGGTCTCGATATAGAAGGTACCATTGAAATGAGAAATCTAATAATAAAATTAGCTAAAGAACAGCAAATTACATTTTTTATTTCTAGTCATCTTGTCCATGAAATTGAACTTATGTGTAGTAGAGTTGCAATTATCCATTATGGAGAATTAGTGAATAATGGAAAAGAAATTTCTGAAATTAAAAAAGAGGTTAATTCATTAGAGGAATTTTATATGTCCTCAATAAAAAAAGAGGTATTAAAATAATGGATACATTGGTTGGTAATGTTTTAAACGAAACACAGAAGCTTTTTTTGAAGAAAAAGACAATTGTCTCTTTACTTTTAATAGCTTTGATCAGCTTCTTACCTGCATTCTTTATCTCTTCAATAAAACAAAAATTAGTTTTTATAGCGATGGATTCTATAGATTATCCTTCCATTATCTTAAGTATACTAACGAATTTACTATTACCATTATTTATATTTATGGTGTCTGCAGAACTTTTTTCTGGAGAAGTAGCTGACGGAACGATGAAATTAGTATTGATTCGACCGATAAGTCGTTTAAAAGTTTTTATTTCAAAAAATATAGCAATTGCTTTTTATATTGTTAGTTGTTTAGTGATGGCGTTATTGGTTTCAATTATTTCAAGTATGATATTAAAATTACCCATTGACCATATTTTATATGTGATAAGTACTTATTTTATGGATGTTATTCCGGCTGTTGTTTTTATGGTTTTCACAACCTTTGTGGTGCAATTTTTTAAAAGTAGCAGTACAGCACTGATCAGTGGAATTTTAGTTTATATTGGTATACAAATAATAACTTTATTTATCTCAGGTCTTAATAATATACTATTTACCAATTATTTAAACTGGTCACACGAATGGTTATCAAGTGGAACACTTTTATATAATTTAAATCATTTTTTCATGCTATTAGGATACATGATCGTTTTTTTTATAATCGGATATTATTTTTTTGATAAACAAGAGTATTAATTTAGTAATCTAAGTTGATTTTACTAGCCTTTATTTCTCTGAATATATGTCTATGGGATCAGTCTAAAGTTAGATTTACATTGGAAATTGATTTTAAATGTATTTCTGAAGTGTTAAGAAGTTTAAATTAAGAAAGAGCATATCCTTTAAAACTTGCAAGTTATACTTTTATAAAAGTCTCTCATTGTAAAAGTATAGAAAATAGGATAGATAAGGAGCAATATATAGCTGCTTTATCTGTTCTTTTTTGTACTAAATGTCCTCAAATACTTCAACATTAATAAGAAGATGATCTTAATTTTGAACACCCTCTTTTTTGCTAAATGACAAGAAGGATCCAAGATTGGTAATTGCTTTTGCTTATGCACAGAGAATTTATGCTTTAAGGAATAATACAGAGGAAATAATTAGAGGATGTTAAAGATCCTTTAATTTTATTAAAACAATAAAATAATTAATATAAAGGGTAGTGTTATGTTGAAAAAATGGGGTTTAGTACTTTTTTCAGTATGTTTTGTTTTAATTGCTTGTATTCAAATTAATACAAAAAAACAGACTACGAATAAATTATTTATAATTAATCCGTCAAAAGAGTTGAAAATTCCGAAAATTGATCACGTCGTTATAGTAATTGAGGAAAATCACGCGAAGCAACAGATTATGGGAAATCATTCGGCACCTTATATAAATTCACTAATGGCCCAAGGTGCCAATTTAACTAACTATCATGCAATAGAACATCCTAGCCAGCCGAATTATTTGGATTTGTTCTCTGGATCAAATCAAGGTATCACTGACGATGATTTACCAAAAACAAAATTCTCATCAGAAAATTTAGCAAATGAGCTTATTGAAAAAAAATTAACGTTTGTCGGTTATTCTGAAGACCTACCTTCAATTGGATTTAATGGAGAATACAACAAAGATTATGCACGTAGGCACAATCCCTGGGTTAATTTTACTAACGTCACAAAAAAAGCAAATCAGCCATTAGAAAAATTCCCAACAAATTTTAGGCAACTGCCAACTGTTTCATTTATAATCCCTAATATCCAAAATGACATGCACGATGGATCAATTAAAGAAGGAGACCAGTGGTTAAAAAAACAAATAAGTGCTTATGTCAATTGGGCAAAAATGAATAATAGTCTATTAATTGTAACATGGGATGAAGATGACCTTTCACATAATAACAAAATTCCCACTTTTTTTGTCGGTCCCATGGTAAAAAAAGGGCAATTTAACGAAAAGTTAAACCATTTTAATCTCTTACATACTATTGAGGATATTTACGGATTAGAACATGCAGGTACAAGTAAATCAGTTAAAACGATTAATAATATATGGAAATAATAAAAAATGCTTTAATGCACTATTTTATTTTAAATTAAAACTAGTTCCTTTTATTTTTCTTTAAAAATAAATATAGATTTCAAGCCCACTTAACATGTGGAATCCGTAATTATTCTATTATCTTAAAGTCTCATATAAAGTAGTAAACGATTCCTCTTCTATTTACAGATATATTTTTGAATGCAGTTCTAAATATAGACAGCTAAAAAATCAAAAAAGATTATTTGCTCAATAAATTAAGCATGAATTTATTGTACAACAAATGGAAGTTCTTAACATCCAAATATCATTGAATGGCTCAAGGTGATTTAAAAATCGAGCTGCCATTTCGATTAGTCACGCGGTTTTAAAGAACGTTTATAACCTTTTAAAGAAGAGAGAACCTTATTAAAAAATGGGTGCTAATTATTATGACAAACGAAGAGAAGAAACACTTGTAAGAAGGGCTGTATAAAAATTAAGACACTAGCATATGAAGTTGATCTTCAAAAAACTAGTGCCAAAATCAATCATAATGTATATGGGGAATTTATCAATTACGCTTGCCTTACCCTCTATCCTTTTTTGTCTTTTTACTGATAAGGGGGTTTTTAAGTTAGATCCTTAATAAAATAAGGAATCTCAATTTGCAATTCTTAAACGGTTTTTATTTATTCGCGGCGTCTATTACACTAAGCGAATGATTAATTGCAGTTTTACATTTACTTGCATCTGGATTTGATGTGCGTACAGTTGCTAATACAACGTCGATGGTTCCATCAATTTTAGTCCATGTCGAGCCATCTATTTTTCTAAGTTTAGCCTCTGACGTATCCCATTGATGCTCCAGAGTATCAGCATCTTTTTTGGCTGATGCAAAGTTCTTAGTATTCACTTCAGTTAGTATTTTATTTTCTATTGTTACAAAATCAGATAATTGGCCTGATAATGTTGTTTTAGTAGATGCGGCTTTTGATGATAATTTAACATAACCGCCAATACCAACTGCTAAGAAAATGCACAGTACCAAAATAGTTTGTGTCATTACATTTTTCTTACTTCTATTTGCTTCTTTCGTTTTTGTAGTTTCATCTTTTGCTGAAGAATCAATTTTTGTAACAGCAAGGAATACGATGATCGCTAAGATTGCGATAAGAAAAATGATACTTGTACTTGTTGTTCCTAAACCTAACCCACCATTCACTTTGGGCTGAGATAAGTAATCTCCTAAAGATGCCCCAAGTGGGCGAGTTAGAATATATGCAATCCAAAAAGCTAACATCCCATCAAGTTTTAAAAACTTCCAAGCTAAAAATACACAAAGAATGATAACAATTACTGTTAATCCTGTATTAAAATACCCTAAACCAAGTTGTTCGGAATATAAATCTCCAACTGCAGTTCC
The DNA here is from genome assembly GCF_042886615.1 of Gottfriedia sp. NPDC057991. NCBI lineage: Bacteria > Bacillati > Bacillota > Bacilli > Caryophanales > Bacillaceae > Gottfriedia > Gottfriedia sp. NPDC057991. The sequence goes on along the minus strand of NZ_JBHVQN010000007.1, from coordinate 218,083 downwards.
TAGTGCAAAAGTGAAAAGAATGGCAAGCCAATAGAAAACTTCTCTTTTTCTTGTAAAAATTGAGTGAATAGAGAGTGTTTTTTCACTAAGATACCAAAAAAGGAACGTTAATCCTAGTAGTACTGAGAAAACAATTGTACTTGTCTCAAGAGGTACTCCCATTGCGTCTGTCAAATTGTCAGTTACCAATGTTCCGAATACACTTATCAGAACAACAGTTATCCAATAAATACTTGGAGTATATTTATTTACTTTGAATTGAAAAAACAATGAGATGAAAAATGCTACACCCATGATAAACGTAGTAGGTCCTAATCCTAAACCTAAGTTAAAATTTAGGAAATCAGCAAATGTTTCCCCTACCGTTGTACATAAAACTTTGATAATCCAGAAATAGATTGTAACTTCTGGTACTTTGTTAAGTAATGTTTTCATTTTATTTTGGTTTTCTTCCATAAATAAACTCCTTTCATTTGATTTAGATTTCCCTTTTATATTTACACATAATTATAAAAGGGAAATGAAAATACAGGTAAATAGGGGTAAATAGGATATTTTATTTTTACAACTATTTGATATTTTATACATTCTTGCATAATCAACATTATCGGATACAATTTTAAAAGCTGCATATAACCCTGCAATCATTAACCTATTATTTAACTTTAAATTTTTTGTCTATAAAAACTACTTCTATTTTTGAGTGTAATAATTTAAAATTTCTTGGTCATATTTATCTTTCGAGTGATTTGATTTAGTTAAGGCTTTTTAATGGAATACTAAATTTTTAATATGATCGTAAAATAAAAAAGCAGTTTGTTTCGTACATATACAATCTGCTTTCATTTATTTATTCTTTTTTTTCAATATATTATATCTAAATCCATAAGCTCCATTCGGGCTCATGTCATAGTTGCTCCATTACTCTCTGTAAAAAATTTCTTCATAAGTGGTGGAGTTACAATTGTTGTGATTAGTACCACTATAACAAGAATCGCAAACATTTCCTTACTTAAAAGATTATTTGCTAAGCCAGTTGATGCCATAATTAGGGCAACTTCTCCGCGTGATACCATTGCTGAACCAATTCCGAGTGAATTTTTAGTTGGAAAACCCGCCAGTTTTGCTCCTAATGCTCCACCTATTAGTTTCGTTAATATAGCGATAATACTTATCATAATAATGGTCGGAATCGAATGGCTTAACCCTGTAAATTGAACTGATACACCGATTAAAGTGAAAAACACAGGTACAAATACAGAGTAAGCAATCGTTTCGACCTTTTCAAAAACCTCTTGTTTAAACTTAGTAACGGATATCGAAATACCTGCGATATAAGCTCCGATTATTGCAGCAATTCCTGTTTGGTCTGCAAAGGCCGAGAATAAGAAGCATACTATTAAGGCAGCAGAGATTAGTGTTTCTGAAACGTTTAGTTTTATAAACTTTTTTAGGAACCAAGGTACAACCTTCCACCCGATTAATATAGCAAATGTAAAAAATATAAACTTTTTAAATAAAAGAATTGGTAAACTAACGGCACTACCGCTGAAACTCATAACAAATGCTAAAGCTATGATGACAACAATATCATCAATTACAGCAGCACCTAAAATTGTCGCACCATCTTTTGTTTTAAGTTTACCCATTTCTTTTAATGTAGCTACAGAAATACTTACGCTAGTTGCAGAAAGAATCAACCCTAAAAAAATAGCTTCAAATTGGCTTAAATTTATAGAGATACCATAAAGATAACCTGAGAATAATGGGAATAGTATTCCAAGTACACCTACATAAGAAGAAGCTTTCCCAGTTCGTTTAAATTCATTAACATCGGTTTCTAAACCTGCAATAAACATAAGTAAAATGACGCCAATTTCGCTCATTTCATGTAATGTTTCTGTTTCAGTAATGATTCCAAGTACAGCTGGACCTAGTATGATCCCTATTAAAAGCTTTCCTAAAACTGCAGGTTGACCAAGCTTTGTACTTAAATCCCCAAAAACTTTAGAGGCAATCAATATAATCGCAAGTTGCACATAAAGCATAAATTCATCTCCTGTCTGATCGCATAAAAAAAGAACCTGCCACAATAGGGTAAGTAAAATACTACATACTTATCCCTATCGTGACAGGCTCCTCCGAACAATGCATTAAATTTAATCTAAGTATAAACTAAAATTGAATTAGAAAACAAGCTTAAGTAATAGATTGGTAACAATTAGATAGAAACTTAGTTTAATAGAATTAATAAAATAAGCGAAATAAAATAAGCAAAATGAAGGAGTATAAACGAAATGGCACTTTTTATTTTTCGAAAAAATAACATATGTTTTAGTACAAAAGAGTGTACATAAATTAAAATCATACTCCCGAAAAAACCATAGAAATATCCAAAAATTACCCAAAGGGTCATCTGATTTACTTGTGAAGATTCAGTACGAAATCCTCTGTATAATGAGACAAGATAAAAAACTGACCAGTAATTGATGAACGCAATTAATCCAATTAATAATAATATCCAATTCGAATTCCGTAAAATGAACTGAAAAACATTACGAAATATTTTATTCATATAGTTTAGGTTTGTAGTCAACTCTTCACGCTCCTAGAGTTGGTTTAGATCAATCAACTACGAGAACAAATCAATTAAGTGGTAATATCTTTACATAATATTCAATTGATTCCATGAATACGCCGTAATTAGATATTATAAATAATTTTTTGTAAATATTTATAGAACGATAAAGTAACTAGATAAATAAATTTTATGTTTTATCTAAAAAGGATATGTTCTTAATAAAAAACTTGATGATCTGTTTACTACACTTCTTTAGAAAACGAATAATTTAAACAAAAAAAAGAGGCCCAATAAGTAAAACAACTTAAAAGGCGCTCTGTTTAATTTAATTTTTAGTTGGTTCAATTTGAGTAAATATATCTCGATGAACTCTTTTCATTTCTTCAAAAAATTGCTCACGTTTAATATTATTATTATCTAAAATTTCTTTAAATGAATTTGTTTTACCTTTTTGAGCGATGATATTTTCCAAAGGTTTATTTGAAAGTTTTGATACAACTGCAATAAATATTAATTTCTTCATTTCCATTTTATGTTGATCAACAGCTTTATTTATATTTGCTTCAGGTTGGTTTAAGTAATTTGAAATATACTTAACAACTTCTTTTTTGTGGCTTTCTAACATTTTATTTGCTTTGTGGTGATGGTGATGATGTCTATGATGCTCACCATCTTCTGTTGTTGCATCGTGATCATGATGTGGATGCACATAATAATTTGCTGCCGCAATGTTTTCGGCATTTACTGTAATTGTACTAAGTGTAAAAAGACTAACTACTGCACTTGCAAAAATAGCTTTTTTCATTTTGATTACCTCTTTTCTTATTTGGATTTTTTTATCTTTACCAATTTCCAAAGAAAAATTTACCATTAATGAATTTTTAATGAATTTTTAAGGTATTTATAATGGATATGAGGGAGTCAAAACAAAATTCTATATAGTACTTTTTAAAAAAATGAGGGAGAAAATAAAAAAACTGTCTTAAATTAGACAGTTTTTTTCTAAACCCCTTTTTTCAATTGCTAATATAAAAGGAGGATTATTTGCTTGATTAATAAATCGATAAGTTAATACATGTGCCAAGTCTTGAGGGATGTTTTGAGCAAAGTTCATTAATGCATCTTTTTCAATTTCTCCGCCTTCATGACCATGATAAATCACAACTACGATAATCCCTTCAGGAGCCATCATTTCGAGTATGTGTTCAATTGCAGAAATGGTTGACTCGGGTACTGTTACAACTGATTTATCACTACCAGGTAAATAACCAAGATTAAAAATTGCACCTTTTAATTTCTCATGAAATGAAGCTGGGATTACTTTTTTTACTTCTGCATGACTTCTTTGCAAAAGTGTAACTTGATTGCTTAAATTTTCATTATTTATTTTTTCAGTCGTCTTTTGAATAGCTAATTCTTGGATATCGAATCCGTATACATGACCAGTTTCACCAACCAATTTTGCTAAAAATACTGTATCATGACCATTACCTATTGTGGCATCAATGGTAATATCGCCTTCTTTAACAGTTGATTGGAGAAGCTTTCTAGCGTACGGTAAAATACGATCTAGAATCATGTTAATTGTACTCGATTGTTTGCGAATTTACCTTGCCAGCTATTTCTACGTTCAAACTCACGATCAATTGCATTCAATACTTCCCATTTTTTTAAGCTCCACATTGGTCCGATTAATAAATCAGGTGGACCGTCTCCAGTAATACGATGTACGATTACATCACTTGGAATGATTTCAAGCTGATCAACGACTAAGTTAATATAAGCGTCAAAATCCATGAATTCAACTAGTCCTTTTTCATATTGCTTCATCATTGCCGTACCTTTTAATAGGTGAAGTAAGTGAATTTTAATTCCTTGGATATCAAGTTTAGCAACTTCCATCGCAGTTTCCATCATCATTTCTGGTGTTTCCAGAGGTAACCCATTAATAATATGTGAACAAATACGGATGTTGTGCTTTCTTAATTTTTCTACGCCTTCTACGTAAGTTTTATAATCATGTGCACGATTAATAATATTTGCAGTTTTTTCGTGAACAGTTTGTAATCCTAATTCAACCCATAAATAAGTTCGTTTATTTAAATCTGCAAGATATTCAACGACATCATCTGGTAAACAATCCGGTCTTGTTGCGATTGATAAACCTACTACGCCTTCTTGCTCTAATATTGGTTCGAACTTTTGTTTTAATACTTCTACTGGTGCGTGAGTATTTGTATATGCTTGGAAATAGCCTAAGTACTTTCCGTTTTGCCATTTCTCATGCATTTTATCTTTTATTTTATGAAATTGAGTTACAACATCTTCAGCTCGGTCTCCTGCAAAGTCGCCTGAACCAGATGCGCTACAAAAAGTACAACCCCCAAACGCAACTGTACCATCTCTATTTGGACAATCAAATCCAGCATCTATTGAAACTTTAAAAACTTTTTCGCCAAATTGTTGTCTTAAATGATAATTCCACGAATGATATCTTTTATGATCTATTGTATATGGAAAAGGATTGTTTTTTGTCATTCCTCATCCCTCCCTTAATTTAAGTCAATATTATCGATTTTATCATGCTCTAAAAAGAAAACCAAATGGAAAAACCTTTCTTATTTGTAAAGAAATAATTGTACTCTGATTGAAAGGTTCGGAAATACTATCCTTGAGGTAACCTACATATCGGATACTTCATTAAAGTCTGAAGGAGGTATTTTCATGGGAATAACAGATCGCGCATTCGGACAAGAACAAGTACAAAAAGCAAAAGAAGCGTATGATTACGCAGTAGAACAATTAGAAATTGGGATGAGACAAGAGCATTATAATGATATTGAATATTCACAAGCACAGGCAGGTGTTGAAGAAGCACTTATTGAGCTTGAAAAAGTTGCAAACCTTGCAAATGCAGAAAATAAAGATGAGTTCTATCGTTTACGTAGACAATTAACACAACTACAACATCAGATGATTATAACTCCGCACTAAAGGAGATTAGAATATGCAAGAATACGTTCAAGAATATGCAATCCTTGGGAGGAATCCAAAAGTGGTAAAAAAGAAATCAAAAAGTAATAACCCTGAACAAACAACAAAAAATAAAACAAAAACAGAATTCTCAGGTGAACTTTCAGCAGTAGATCAAGTCAAAATAAATAACTCTAAAAAAGGTCAACCACAGAGATCAAAGCAGGGATAATGAAATAGAAAAGCAATCTTAAAAGAAGGCATCACTGCCTTCTTTTTTCTTTGTTATTTGGTAATTTTAGGGTTTTTATGATGCTTTTCTAACTCAATCTAGGTTTTTTGTCCTTCTTAGCTCTCCTCACTCAAAGCGTCCCTCTTGAAAGTAGGTCGATTCTCCTCTACAATTAATGAGTTAAAGAGATAAAAATAGATAAAAAGGGACAGCTTTGAGGGGAGTACGGGATGCCAAAAAAACTATGGTTTTTGTTAATCGGTATGATTTTAAATGTTACAGGTAATTCTTTTTTATGGCCATTCAATACAGTATACATCCATATATATTTAGGAAAGTCCTTGTCTGTTGCGGGGCTTATTTTAATGTTTAATTCATTGGCCGGTGTATTTGGTAATATGCTGGGAGGCTGGCTTTTTGATAAATTTGGAGGATATAGGTCAATCCTTACTGGTATTAGTATTACGTTTTTGTCGATTTTAGGTTTGGTTATTAATCATTCTTGGACATATTACAGTTGTTTCTTCGTCATATTAGGGTTTGGAGTTGGTATTGTATTTCCATCAATGTATGCAATGGTTGGAGCGGCATGGCCAGAAGGTGGACGTAAAGCTTTTAATGCAATTTATGTAGCTCAAAATCTTGGTGTGGCGATTGGTACGGCATTAGGTGGAGTTGTTGCGGCCGCTAATATTAATTATATTTTCACTGCTAATTTGCTATTATACATTGTTTTCTTCTTAGTAGCTTTATTTGGATTTAGAGATATTGGAGTACCTAAGGAAATAAAAGAAACTTCTCAAGTAGAAAAAGCAGAAAAACAAAAATTTTCATTTACTCCTTCAATGAAGGCTTTGATGATTGTTTGTTGTGCGTACGTTTTATGTTGGTTAGTTTATGTTCAATGGCAAACTACGATTGCTTCAGAAATGCAAAATCTACACATTGGCTTAAAAAAATATAGTCTATTATGGACTGTAAATGGTGCACTTATTGTATTAGCTCAACCTGTAATATCAACTGCTATTCGTAAATATGCTTTAAGTATGAGAAAGCAAATGTTATTTGGAATTGGATTCTTTATCGTTTCGACTATTTTTGTAAGTACTGCAGAACAGTTCTCAATGTTTATGACTGGTATGATCATTTTAACGATAGGAGAAATGTTTGTATGGCCCGCAGTACCAACTATTGCAAATATGCTTGCTCCAAAAGATCGTATAGGAATGTATCAAGGGATTGTAAATAGTGCAGCGACGGTTGGAAGAATGCTTGGACCTGTTATTGGAGGAGCACTTGTTGATACTTTTAATATGAGGGTATTATTTATCATTTTAGTTGTCTTTTTATTAATTAGCATGGTTTTCTCTGTGCTCTATGAAAGATTTGTAAAAAAAGTAGTAAAAGCAGAAAATCAAACTTTTGCTTCTTAAAAATAGGCAATGTATAATTGACCTTTTTCTTTGGTTATAATAAAATGGTATAAATTAAATCTAAATGATCGGCAATGATTGGGAATAGTAGTGAATATGAAGAGGTTTAGAGAGTTGACGGTTGGTGAAAGTCAATCCATTCTATTCATGAACTCGCCCATAAGCCACATTTGTGAACGGTTTTTACCAAGTAATAAATGTCGTGTTCCACGTTACGGAAACAAGTGAATGTATTTTTACATTAATTTGGGTGGTACCGCGGGAAATCCTCTCGTCCCTTTTGGGATGGGAGGTTTTTTTTATTTGTAGACCGCTAGTACCACAGCCGAGCCATTTATACATGAAAAAAGGAGGCAATAATATGAGTTTTAATCATCGTACTATTGAACAGAAATGGCAGAAGTATTGGTTAGAAAATAAAACGTTTAAAACAACTGACGATACAAGCAAGCCGAAATTTTATGCACTTGATATGTTCCCTTATCCATCTGGAGCGGGATTACATGTAGGTCATCCAGAAGGGTACACAGCTACTGATATCCTTTCAAGAATGAAAAGAATGCAAGGCTATAATGTACTTCATCCAATGGGTTGGGATGCATTTGGTCTACCTGCAGAACAATATGCATTAGATACAGGTAATGATCCAGCCGAGTTTACTGAAAAGAATATTAATACTTTCCGTAATCAAATTCAGGCGCTAGGATTCTCATATGATTGGGATCGTGAAGTAAATACAACTGATCCTAATTATTACAAATGGACTCAATGGATTTTCCTAAGAATGGTTGAAAAAGGATTAGCTTATGTAGATGAAGTTCCAGTTAACTGGTGCCCAGCTCTTGGTACAGTTTTAGCTAATGAAGAAGTAATTGATGGGAAAAGTGAGCGCGGAGGACATCCGGTTGAACGTCGTCCAATGAAGCAATGGATCTTAAAAATCACAGCTTATGCTGATCGATTATTAGAAGATCTAGAAGAATTAGATTGGCCTGAAAGCTTAAAAGAAATGCAACGTAACTGGATAGGTCGTTCGGAAGGTGCTGAAGTTTACTTTAATGTTGATGGATTCGATGAAAAAGTAACAGTATTTACAACGCGCCCAGATACATTATTCGGTGCAACTTATGTTGTATTAGCTCCAGAACATGATTTCGTTAATAAAATTACATCCGCAGACCAAAAAGATGCAGTTGAAGCATACATCGATTCAGTTAAATCGAAAAGTGATCTAGAGCGAACTGATTTAGCGAAGGATAAATCTGGTGTATTCACAGGAGCATATGCAATTAACCCTGTAAATAACGAAAAACTTCCAATTTGGATTGCTGATTATGTACTTGCAAGCTATGGAACTGGTGCAGTTATGGCAGTACCAGCACATGATGAGCGCGATCACGAATTTGCAGTTAAATTTAAATTACCAATCGTTGAAGTTGTTGAAGGTGGAGACGTTCAAAAAGAGGCTTACGCTGGAGATGGCAAACATGTTAACTCTGATTTCTTAAACGGTTTAAATAAAGAAGAAGCACTTGTTAAAATGATCGAATGGTTAGATTCTTCAAAAGCAGGTGAGAAAAAAGTTACGTATCGTCTACGCGATTGGTTATTCTCTCGTCAAAGATATTGGGGAGAACCAATTCCAGTAATTTTCTGGGAAGATGGTACGATGACAGTTGTTCCTGATGAGGAATTACCATTAATTCTCCCGAAAGCAGAAGATATTCGCCCAAGTGGAACTGGAGAGTCTCCATTAGCGAATATTGCTGATTGGGTTAATGTAGTTGATCCAGTAACAGGTAAAAAAGGAAGACGTGAAACAAATACAATGCCACAATGGGGCGGAAGCTGTTGGTATTACTTACGTTATATTGATCCAAATAATAGCGAAGCAATCGCAGATTCTGAATTACTAAAGCATTGGTTACCAGTTGATGTATACATTGGAGGAGCAGAGCATGCAGTTCTTCACTTACTATACGCTCGTTTCTGGCATAAATTCCTTTATGATTTAGGTGTAGTTCCTACAAAAGAGCCATTCCAAAAGCTATTCAACCAAGGAATGATCTTAGGGGAAAATAATGAAAAAATGTCTAAGTCTAAAGGAAATGTTGTAAATCCTGATGATATCGTTGCTAGCCATGGTGCTGATACATTACGTTTATATGAAATGTTCATGGGTCCATTAGATGCATCAATCGCTTGGTCAGAAAATGGATTAGATGGTTCTCGTCGCTTCTTAGACCGAGTATGGCGTTTATTTATTACTGATAACGAAGAACTTTCAGATAAAATTGTTGAAGGTCTTACTTCTAGCAGTCTTGAAAAAACATATCACCAAACAGTAAAGAAAGTAACAGAGGACTTTGAAGGTTTACGCTTTAACACTGCAATTTCACAAATGATGGTGTTTATTAATGAAGCATATAAAGCTGACCAATTACCAAAAGAAATGGTTGAAGGTTTTGCAAAGCTATTAGCACCAGTAGCTCCACATATCGGTGAAGAACTTTGGAGTAAGCTAGGGGCTAGTGATTCAATTTCATATGCTACATGGCCAGCATACGATGAAGCTAAGCTTGTAGAAGACGAAATTGAAATCGTAGTACAAATTAATGGTAAAGTAAAAGCAAAATTACTTGTTGCAAAAGATGCTTCTCGTGAGCAAATGGAGCAAATTGCATTATCAGACGATGCAGTTAAGGAACAAGTTGAAGGTAAAACGGTTCGAAAAATCATTGCTGTACCAGGTAAATTAGTCAATATCGTTGCTAACTAAATAGTTAATTCGAAAAAACCTCTTATTGAGGTTTTTTCTTTTTTTATTTCATATTTTTACTTTCTAATTCATGAAACCTTTATGAAAGCTTTAAGTTAGCCAGAGACTTTGCCTTAAAGATTTTTGTAAATAGAAAAACTTATGGTTAATCTGTAAATTTAACCAATGAAACGTACTTTTTGCATAGAAAATAATTAGTTGTTAAGATGTTGCTATATAGGGAGGATGAATTAAGATGAATACGATTTCTGCAAATGAAGTTAAAGAGCGTTTAGAAGCAGGAGAAACGCTATTTTTAGTAGATGTACGAGAGGACTATGAGGTTGAGTATGGGAAAATTCCAGAAGCAGTTCATATTCCAATGGGACAAATTCCTAGCAAATTAGATGTTTTTAATAAAGAATTTGAATACATTTTTATTTGTAAGGCAGGCGTTCGTAGTGAGAATGTTTGCGAATATTTAAATGAGCAAGGCTATAAGGCGATCAACATGGAAGGTGGAATGATGGCCTGGGAAGGCGAGATTGAATAAAAAAAATTGTCTGTGTCTATACTTTGTCTAAACTACTGAAATCCAACGTTTTTGTTGGATTTTTTCTTTATTTGGTTTAAATTAGGCTAATGTTTTTTGGCATAAGGAATATTAACCATGGAGTTGTGACATATATTAAAGTAGAACCTCATATATTTTTTCATTGAGGTCTTTGCTTGTTAGAAAGGAGGGGGTTGATTTGCCTAAAACATTAAAAATTGATATTACCGATAAAATAATTGGTAAATTTAAAGATGGGCATATGGAATTGTATTCTTCAAAGTATTTAATTGGAAGGTTTTATTTTAAAGACTTAAAACAATCTTTCGAATTGGCAGATGGATATGTTGAAGAGGATGGACGATTCTATTTATTAGTGAACTTGCAACACGAACAATCGAACGCTCGCCTTTGACCTTAAATTAGGGACGGTGGATTTGTGCCAAAGAAAAATATAATAATTGAAAAGCATAAGTTAAAACTAGAAAATCAGTTTGATTGTTTTTCGAATACAACTATGGCAATAACCTTGGGGAATAACAGTTTAGACTTTATAAAGTTTCTTATGGATCAATTCTTATGCTTTTCTATATGGAAAGATTATAGGACCTAGCGAAAAAATGTATTCGTTCGGTCCTTTGTTTATTTGTTAAAAATTCGTTTGAGAGTATTCCCCAGCAGATGCTCCTGCTAATCTACCAGTTACCAAAGCAGCGGTTATGTTATAGCCACCAGTGTAACCGTGAATATCTAATATTTCTCCACAAAAATAAAGACCATTCATGATTTTAGATGACATTTCTTTTGGGTGAACTTCCTTTGTTGAAACGCCACCACCTGTAACGAAAGCTTTTTCAATTGAAAGAGTTCCGTTTACTACAAATGAAAAGCTCTTAAATAATTGGACAAGCTCTCTTAATTTCATAGTAGCAATTTCATTACAAGGAGTTGACTCTTCAATTCCACATTTTGAAAGCAGAAATAGTAAGTATCTTTCAGGTACATAACCTTTCAGTACATTCTTAATCGCTTTTTTGGGTTCTTCTTTTAGAATACTGTTTACTTCTTGAAATAGTGATTCTTCATTTTGCTCTGGGAAACAATCAATCGCCATCGATACAGTTTTTGTTTTAAACTTTTGTTGTACTTTATATACAAATTGGCTACAACGTAGTGCAGCAGGGCCTGAAATTCCAAAATGAGTAAAGAGCATGTCCATTTTATGGCCGATCACTTTTTTGCCTTTTGGATTTAATACACTTAATTCTATGTCTCGTAAAGCAAGGCCTTGCAATGATTTATTTTGAATAAATTCTTCACTTGAAGTAATTGGTACTTCTGTAGGAAAGAGTTCAGTAATTGTATGACCAGCTTTTCTTGCCCAAGCATATCCGTCACCTGTCGAACCTGTGTGTGGAACAGATTTACCACCTACCGCAAGGACAACACTTTTTGAGTGAATGACTGTTCGATCATCCAATAGGATTCCTACTACTTTACCATCTTCATATATTACGTCTTTAACAGTTCGATTGGTCTGAATATCTACATGATGTTTTTTTAGTTTTTGCATTAATGCATTTAATACTGATTTTGAGTCATTTGAAACAGGAAACATTCTCCCATGATCCTCTTCTTTTAATGCGACTCCCATGTTTTCAAAAAACTGTATGATATCCTCGTTATTATATAGAGAGAATGCGCTATATAAAAACCGGCCATTTCCAGGTATATGTTTAATTACTTCCTCAATAGGTAAGCGATTTGTTACGTTACAACGCCCACCACCTGATATAAGCAGTTTTTGTCCTAATTTAGTTCCTTTTTCAAGTAAAAGTACTTTAGCTTTGTTTTCAGCAGCGCTAATTGCAGCCATCAGACCAGAAGTTCCGCCACCAATTACAATCACATCATAAACCATTATTTCACTACTTTCGTTACAAATTTCTTTTAGTAAGTTTACCATTATTTCAAGTAAGCTCCAACTTCTTATCATTTTTTAATTTTTTCTTTTTACATGATATGGTAAGATAGATTAGTTAGTTTGATCGAGAATTGGTAGGAGGCAGTTTATGTCAGATTCAAAATTGCTACGAGGTACCTTCATATTAACTGCTGGTACATTTTTAATAAAATTTCTAGGAATGATTTATACATTCCCTTTTTATGCGCTAGTTGGTTCAAAAGGGTCTGCATTATATAATTATGGTTACGTTCCATATACATTGTTTATCAGTATAGCGACTGCAGGTGTTCCGTTAGCTGTAGCAAAGTTCGTTTCCAAATACAATGCTATTGAAGAATATGAAACAAGTAGAAGGCTTTTTCATGCAAGTCAGCTACTCCTAATATGTACAGGTATATTTTCGTTTTTAACGTTATATATCATTGCACCTTATATTGCACCTCTTATGATTCCAAAGGATTCAAAAGGTAATAGTGTAGAAGATGTTGTTACAGTTATGCGAATAGTAAGTACTGCATTAATATTAGTACCTTCTCAAAGTTTATATAGAGGTTTTTTCCAGGGGCATCAATCAACAGGCCCAACTACTGTTTCACAGCTAATTGAACAAATTGTACGTATTGTATTTACACTAGTTGGAAGTTATATCATTCTAAAATTTATGGGTGGAACAATAACACAAGCAGTAGGGTTATCAACGTTTGCAGCTACAATTGGTGCTGTAGGTGGTATTTTAAATTTACTATGGTATTGGAGAAAGCGAAAAGTTCATTTAGATGAACTTCTTCCAAAATCAAAAGGATTAATCTATCCTACTAAAATGGAAATGTTTAAAGAGTTATTTTCTTATTCAATTCCTTATGTGTTTGTTGGACTTGCAATCCCGTTATATCAGTTAGTGGATCAGTTTACTTACAATAGAGCAATGGAAACAATTGGATTAAAAGATATTGCAGAGAATACTTATGTAATGTTTTCATACACAAGTCACAAGCTAGTAATGATTCCAGTTTCATTAGCAACGGCATTTGGTTTAACACTTGTTCCTGCTATAACTGAAGCTTTCGTAAATAAAAATCATAAAAAGCTACAAAGTCAAATTACCCAAACTTACCAGGTTGTATTCTTCCTAACTCTTCCTGCTGTAGTAGGTATATCAGTTTTGGCTGAACCAATTTATAGTGCTTTTTATCAAAAAAGTACACTTGGTGGAAGTATACTAGGCTTTTATGCTCCAGTAGCTTTATTGTATTCACTTTTCACAGTAAATGTAGCCATTTTACAAGGTTTAGATAAACAAAAATATGCGATTATTGGTTTAATAGGCGGAGTAATATTAAAAATCGTATTAAATGTACCGTTAATTTATGCATTTAAAACATATGGCGCGGTATTAGCGACGGCATTAGGCTATTCATTTTCAATCGTATACAATTTCTATTATATTCGTAAAAATGCGCAGTTCTCTTTCAATAAAGTGTTTAGAAGGATTATCTTTATGATTATCTTATCTGGCTTAATGGCCGGAGCGGTTTATGCTGTAGAATACTTATTAGGATTCTGGTGGACTTATAAAGATGGTCGAATGATTTCAATGTTCCTTGTCATTATTGGAGCAATTGTAGGAGCCATTGTTTATTTAGGTGTTGCTTACAAATTAAACTTATTTGAAATTATTTTAGGAGCTCGTTTAAATAATCGTTTTAAGTTTGGAAAAAGAGGATAAAAATATATGGTGAACCTTCTTTTGTAATGGTTCACCTTTTTTTACACATTAAGAAAGTAAGTATAAATTGATAGCGGAGAAGAAAAACGAAGTAGTAGCCAATTTCAGGAATGAAGTATAAATGCAACTACGCCTCTGACTTCGCTAAAAAAGCTCGCTAATCGGCGAGTTTTCTTAAATTTTTATTTAGAAAGAAAAGGTGCTAATTAATGAGAATTGATAAAATTTTAGCCAATATGGGATATGGCAGTAGGAAAGAAGTAAAGTCTCTACTAAAACAAGGTGTTGTAAAAGTTGGAGATAATATTGTAAAAAGCCCAAAAGAGCATGTTGATATTGAACAGCAAGTTGTAACGGTAAATGGTGAAGTAGTAGAGTATAAAGAGTTTGTTTATTTAATGATGAACAAACCACCAGGTGTTATATCTGCCACAGAAGATTCTGAGCATGAAACTGTAATCGGATTATTAGAATATGAAGATATCATTTTCGAGCCATTTCCAGTTGGACGTTTAGATAAAGATACTGAAGGATTATTATTAATAACGAATGATGGTCATTTGGCACATCAATTACTTTCTCCTAAAAAACACGTACCAAAGAAATATTATGCAACGATTGACGGAGTAGTAACTGAAGCTGACATTAAAGCATTTGAAAAAGGCGTAACTCTTGAAGATGGTTATTTAACAAAACCTGGTTATTTAACAATTCTTGAATCCGGAGAAGAATCTGAGATCGAACTAGTTATTATGGAAGGTAAATTCCATCAAGTTAAAAGAATGTTTGAAGCAGTAGGAAAGAAAGTTACTTACTTAAAAAGATTAGAGATGGGTCCTTTAAAGTTAGATGAAGATTTAGAGTTAGGTGAATATAGAGAACTAACTGATAATGAAATTGACCTATTAAAATCTGTTAACGAAGAGAAATAAAGTGCTACTTATAAATGAGATTAGATGAATCAAAATGTAAACATAAAGTTTAGGAGCATTTTGTGTGGTCAGTTGAGACTCACTTATGTCGAGTAACCGTAAATCGGATATTAGATAGAGAGCCAAAAGAAAAACAAAAACCCTTGATTAGACGTCAGACAAGACAATCAGAGGTTTTTGTTTTTCTTTTTTTACGAAGAAGCTTTTACTTTTTTCCCTGTTACGGCCCATTTTCCCCTACTTGGACTATAAACTAGATTATTAAACTCCAAAATGTTTAAATCTCGTTGGATTGTTCTAGGTGTAATACCAAACTCCTCCACTAGGTCTTTTGTAGAAACGGTACCATTTTCACTAATATACATGTAAATGGCTTTAATTCGAGTCAGCATTCGAGAAGTTCCAGAATTCAAAAAACCACTCCTTTACCTACCGCATTGTTTCATAACAGGTTAGTTAAGTATTTTACTAGTTAAGCTTATATTTTCATTTTACTCTTTTTCAGTAGTTTCATAACGAAATTTATGAAAAAAATACAAAAATTTAATGAAAATTTGCGCAAACGTAATCATGTTGCAAGTTTAAGGTAATATATTCTACAAAGAGTGTCATATTCCTTCTTTTTTCGTTCCATTTATTAATAAATTATGTTTAAATTTTAAAAGATGATAAACTATTTATATTAAAGGAGGTATTTCTATGACACAAATTAATTGGATGGAAGAAGTTTTAAAACGTAAAGAAGACTATTTAAAGCAAACGATTGAACTTCTTAATATTGAAAGCGTTTATGATGAAGCGACAATTTCAAAAGAAGCACCTATGGGTAAAGGTATTAAAGAAGCACTTACATACATGTTAAATTTAGGTGAAAAAGACGGTTTTATTCCAAAAAATGTTGATGGATATGCTGGCCACTTAGAAATGGGAAGCGGCGAAGAACTAGTAGGAATTCTTTGTCACTTAGATGTAGTACCTGCTGGCGATGGCTGGTCTCATGATCCATTTGATGCAATTATTAGAGATGGAAATATTTATGCACGAGGCGCAATTGATGATAAGGGTCCTACAATGGCTGCTTATTATGCAATGAAGATTGTGAAAGAATTAGGTTTACCAATTAATAAACGTGTCCGTATGATTCTTGGAACAGATGAAGAAAGCCAATGGCGTTGTGTGGATCACTACTTTGAAAAAGAAGAAATGCCAACAATGGGCTTTGCACCTGATGCAGATTTCCCAATTATTTACGCTGAAAAGGGAATATTGGATATTAATTTCAAACAAGTGCAATTAAATGAAGATAACGAGAGTGAATATAAATTAGTATCATTCTCTTCAGGTAGAAGAGTAAATATGGTTCCTGATTATGCAAAAGCTATCGTTACAGGATCAAAATTTGATCAAGAAGCATTTACAAAACATATTAGTGAATTAGGTTGTAAAGCTCAAGTTACTGAAGAAAATGGACACCAAGTTTTAGAAGTAGAAGGTGTTTCTGTACATGGAATGGAACCTGATAAAGGTAAGAATGCAGGTATTGCATTAGCAAGCTTCTTAAATCAATTTGAATTTAATGTTAATGCTGATCGATTCTTAAAATTTATCGTTGAAAACTTCAAAGGTGACTCTCGTGGTAAAAACTTGGGCGTTGCGTTTAATGATGATATTACTGGAGATTTAACAATTAATTTAGGAATTATGCAATACGAAGAAAATAAAGGTGGTTCATTTGGCTTAACTTTACGTTATCCAGTGACAACTGATATTGACTTTGTTATATCAACACTTACTGAACGTGGAAGTAAATACAGCTTTGAATATAATGAAATTAAAAATTCGAAGCCTCACCATGTTCCACAAGATCACCCATTAATTCAAACTTTACAAAAAGTATATGAAGAGCAAACGGGTGAGGAAGCAACATTATTAACAATCGGCGGTGGCACATACGCACGTTCATTAAGTGCAGGTGTAGCTTTTGGACCATTATTCTTAGGGAAACCGGAAGTAGCTCACCAAAAAGACGAATATGCTGAAATTGATGATTTATTAAAAGCAATTGCAATTTATGCACAGTCTATTGCTGAGTTAGTTAAGTAAAAACAAGATTTAGACTGATTAAACGACTCGATTTTTTGAGACAATAAGGTGAAGCGAGCGTTTTTCGGTTAATCAGTAAGGGGAGAAAAATTCCTCCCCTTTTTTATGTATTTTTTTGGGAGTTGAGAATAATTTTGAACACATTACAAGCACGTAAAAATAGCATCTTACTAATATTTAAGGGCTATTATTTTTGTTTATTTTTTGCAATAGGATCGCTAGGACCTTTACTTTCTTCTTACTTTAAAAATGTGTTGGATTTATCAAATTCACAAATTGGAATATTAATGTCTCTAACACCGATCGTTGCTATTTTTTCACAGCCTTTATGGGGAATGATTAGTGACATGACGCTTAATCCTAAAAAAATGTTGCTTATAGCGCAAATCTCCACAATCGTAATTGCCCTTTTCTATTCTACAATCACTTCGTATGGCATGCTTTTATTTGTTGTCATCATGTTATCAATGACACAAAGTGCTTTAATTCCTCTTTCAGATAGTATTGCACTGAATTATGTCCAAAAAATTGGTGGGAATTACGGAGCTATTCGATTATATGGCTCAATTGGTTTTGCTTTTGCTGTATTAGTTTCGGGAAGATTAGCTGAAGTTTTCGGTTTATTCATTATATTTTTCGTATTTGCTTTTTGTATTTTAGTCGGCTTAGGTATTTCAATTTTTATTCCTAACGCTACGACAATTAGCAAAAGGGAGCCAATCTTAAAAGGAATCCCGATTTTGCTATCAAATAAAAGATTTTTATTATTTTTAATTTGTGCCTTTTTAGTTTTTGGACCAATTAGTGCAAATAATACTTACTTCGGTTTATATATTCAATCCTTAGGTGGAACATTAACAGGTGTTGGTATTGCATTCCTAATTTCTGCAGGTAGTGAAGCACCATTTTTGCAAGTAGCAAAGAGATTAATTAATCGATTTGGGATATATAATATATTAATTGCAACCGCTTTAGTATCAGCCTTAAGATGGTATTTTTATTTTACAAATCCTCCGATTTCGATTCTTTTTTTATCCTGTCTTACACAAGGACTATCAGTTGGATTATTTATTCCTGCAGCTCTCCAGTTTGTAAGAGATCAAGCACCAGATTCTTTAAAAGCTACGGCTGTTACAATATATTCTGGTTTAGGCTTAGGGATGGGAGAATGGTTCTGTACTTTCATAAGTGGATTTATATCAGAGGTATTTTCAATTAAAGCAATTTATATTTTATTTGGTTCTCTTAGTATAGTTGCAGTTGGAATCATGCAATACTTAAAAAAGGATTCTAACATAAAAGATAAAAAGGAGATTGCGTAGTTTGAGTGAACATTATTTTCTTGCTGTTCCTTTGCCGATACAAATAAAAGAAATTTTAGATGATTATTCAAAAAAATGGTATACAAAATTACCGTTAAAGAAATGGACTTTTAAAGATGATTTTCATATTACTTTATCATTTTTAGGTCCAGTTACATATACAAAAAGTGAAGAGCTTATGGATCAATTACAAAAAGAGCTTAACGATTTTAAAAGTTTTGATTTGTCGATTCATCAGTTAGGTATTTTTGGGAGTACTATACAACCACGTGTATGGTGGTTTGGTTTAGAGAATAGTGTTGAATTAATGGAGTTACAAAATAGAATTCGTAACATATGTGAAGAAATCGGTTTTTCAACTGATAAACGTCCATATAATCCGCATATTACAATCGCAAAGAAATATAATGATAGGTTCGATAAAGAATTTGAAATCCCGCTTAGTTGGGAAGAAGAACCTTTAAAGTTCAAAGTGAATGAAGTCATTTTATATAAGATTCAACCTTCTAAAAAACCAAGTTACCATATTGCTAAACCAATTAACTTAAAGTAAATAAATATTACCCGAAAATCTTTAACAAATTGATGAAATATAAGAAATATTTGAAGAAACAAACGAATACTTTCTGAAGAAGCATTAAAGCGGAATGAATTGACATTCAAAATAAGTGAGTAACATCATTAAGTGTTTGTTCTGAGAATCCATTTGATCTCTTTGTGAATATACTAATCATATCGATTTAATAAATAACGAAAATGAGTAGTTTTTATGTAAAAGTTTTAAATTTATAGTCTGGATGGTGAATAGCGTTGTTTCATATTAAAAGGGCTTTTGAAGCTTATATAGATGGATTTCAAGAAATAACAATGATTATTCCCAAGTCGAACAAACATACAGTGCAGTCATATTTTGAACTAATTGAAGAGGATGGTCGGAAAACTAGGCTTCCTGTCGTATCTCGAATAGAGTTTGATAGATTTTTTAAATATACTGTTTTGACTACTGAAGTCCTTTTGTTAGAAAAAAAGTATGAGATTGAAGATGAATTTGGTATTCGCACAGATCTACAAGTAGGTGGAGTTATTCGTTCAAAGGACTTTGATGAAAAATATGCCTATGATGGAGAGGATTTAGGTGTGATTTACACACGTAAATCTACACAATTTAAATTATGGGCACCTACTGCTTCTAAGGTTAAGTTAAGAATTTATCAAGAATATGGTGAAGTAGAAAAGTTTACTGAAATGTTTATGGAACGAGATGGAAAAGGGACATGGAAAGCAGTAATCAATCGAGATTGTGACGGTTTAGTTTATAATTTTTTAGTATGTGTGAATCTGATTTGGCGTGAAGCTGTTGATCCATATGTAAAAGCAGTTACTGTAAATGGTAAACATAGTGTAGTGATTGATTTATCAAAGAGTAGCAAAGTTAGTAAAGTAAAAAGTACACCACCAAGTAAGTATACTGATTGTATTATTTACGAAGCCAGTATTCGAGATTTTACTTCACATCCACTAAGTGGGATTCAAAAAAAGGGGTCTTTTCAAGGATTTCATGAAAAAGATACGATGTACAATGATTTTTCAACAGGTTTGGATTATCTATGCAAGCTAGGAGTTACACATATTGAATTATTACCATTTTTTGATTTTGAAGGAATAGATGAAAATAATCCTTTCCAAAGCTATAATTGGGGCTACAATCCATTGAATTTCAATGCACCAGAAGGTAGTTATAGTTTAAAACCGGATGACCCTATCGAAAGAATAAATGAATTAAAGAAACTTATTTCAGTTTATCATGAACATGGTTTACGAATTATTATGGATGTTGTTTACAATCATGTTTATGAATTACAAACTAGCCAATTCGAAAAAATTGTACCAGGATATTACTTTAGACAAGATGAACGTGGATTACCATCGAATGGAACAGGAGTAGGGAATGATTTTGCATCTGAAAGATTGATGGCTAGACGTTTTATTCTGCAATCAATAAAATACTGGACTAAAGAATATGACATAGATGGGTTTAGGTTTGATTTAATGGGAATATTGGATACGGATACAATGAATCAAATTGTAACTGAACTGACAATCTTAAAACCAGAAATAATCATTTTTGGAGAAGGTTGGGATTTAAATACATCATTAAGTCCATCTTCTCGAAAAGCTACAATTAACCAAAGTCATCAACTTTCAATGGTTGGGTTTTTTAATGATAAATTTCGAGATGGAATAAAAGGAAGCACTTTTTCATTTCAAGAAATAGGGTTTATTCAAGGTAATAATATTCATAATGAATATTTGTCCGATTTACTTTTAGGAAGTGTTGGGATTACTAAACAAGTAAATTTATTTAAAGAGCCATATCAATCAATAAATTATGTAGAATCACATGATAATCACACTATGTGGGACAGATTAAAGCTTTCCAATCAGAAAGAATGTGAGGAAATACTAAAGAAAAGGCATATACTTGGAACAAGTATTGTATTATTTTCGTTTGGTGTACCGTTTCTTCATTGTGGTCAGGAGTTTTTTCGAACAAAAAAGGGTATAGAAAACAGTTATAATTCAGGCGACACAATTAATAGTATTGATTGGGCAAGAGCAGAACGTGAAGCGTCATGGATTAATATTGTTAAAGAATTTATCGCAATTCGAAAGCGCTTTAAATGTTTCCGTTTTTCTTTAAAAGAAGAAATAGAAAAGTATGTAACGCCAGTCAATTTTCATCGAGATCTAATTGGTTACCGAATTAGCGGATTAGAAGAAATCGACCAAGTTAAAGAGATAATGGTGTTATTTCATAATGGTCTTACTGATAAATATATTGATTTAGGAAATGAAGAAGACAATTGGGAATATATATGGGATGGTAATAATCATTATGTTAATAAAGGGATGAAAGTGGATTGTAATAAATTGCCAATGCCATCGCTTTCGACTATTGTATTAGTAAAATACTAGCTACTACTTGCAGATTCTAATTAAACAATGTAAACTTGTAAAAGATGGCTTATTACAGCTAATTGTAATAGGCTATCTTTCTTTTTGTAATAAATTAATTTTAAATACAAACATATATAACAACAAGGAACGGAAGAACAATGGATAATCTTATACAAGAAATACTCGGAAAAGAATGGACAATCTCGCCAGCCGGTGGTTTTACTGGTGAAGCGTATATAGCAGAAAATAATGATAAGAGATTATTTCTAAAACGAAATTCTTCTCCTTTTTTAGCAGTGTTATCAGCAGCTGGTTTTGTTCCAAAATTAGTTTGGACTAGAAGACTAGAAAATGGTGATGTACTTACTGCTCAAGAGTGGGTGATCGCACGCAGTTTAGAACCTTATGAGCTCTCTGCGAAAGGGGTTGCGCAATTTTTATATCGTATCCATTCTTCCAAAGAATTGTTATATATGTTAACGAAGCTAGGGATTAATCCATTAGAACCTCAGGAGTTACTGCAAACAATTGTAGGCAATCTTACTGAAGAGTTTACAC
Organism: Gottfriedia sp. NPDC057991; assembly: GCF_042886615.1. NCBI lineage: Bacteria > Bacillati > Bacillota > Bacilli > Caryophanales > Bacillaceae > Gottfriedia > Gottfriedia sp. NPDC057991. The sequence goes on along the minus strand of NZ_JBHVQN010000007.1, from coordinate 195,988 downwards.
AAAGCCAGATCATTGTAAAAGGCATCGAATATTTAGAGGAAAATATGCCATCTTTTGATTCAGAGGATTTAGTCGTTTGTCATAGTGATTTAAATCATCATAATTGGTTACTTACTGAGACAAATAATTTATATTTAATCGATTGGGATGAGGCAATCATTGCTGATAAAGCATTTGATTTGGGCATGTTTTTATTCACATATGTAGAACAGAACGATTGGGACAAATGGCTTCGAAGTTATGGAATAAAATTAACTGATGACCTATTCAATCGAATGACTTGGTATGTAGTCGCTCAAACAATCATTTGGATTAAATGGTATACTCTTCGTGAAAATGAAAAGCAGACTCAAAAAATGAAGAGCCTGCTAGAGAAGATATTAGATTAAATAAAAATTTCCTCGGAAATTGTCATATAGATTAAGAATAAGTATTGAAATCAGTCACCCATTGAGAGAGTTGATTTTGGTGGTTTGTAATGTGCTGGTCTAAATCAGCAGAATACTTTCCAGACTGACTATAATAGTAAACGTCATTTAACATGCTTTTTACATCATCTGTTATTTGGTCGTTCGTTAATAAGGATTGAACAAGTCTTTCTAATTGCTCACATTCTGATATAGTTCCACAACAGTCAGATTGGTGATTCATTAAAATATCACGTAAAATTGTTAGTTGATGTTCATGATTTAAAGGCATAAATTCACATCCTTGTTTTATTAAGTACACTTGAAATAGTTTGTGTTACAAGAAATGATTTTATACTATACGTGAATAACCGAGTGCCATCGTGCTTGGTTTTTTCTTTGAGTAAATATAAATTGCAAAATCGAGAGGGAGTAAAATCTTATGAGATTAAGACATAAGCCAGGTGCGGCAGATCAAGTTAAACAAAATGTTCATTATGTAATTCCAAATCCGTCTGAACAAAAAGGGAAATGGAAAGAAGTTTTCCAAAATGAACAACCAATTCATATCGAGGTTGGTACGGGTAGAGGTCGTTTTATGGTCGGTATGGCTAAAGCCAATCCTCATATTAACTATATTGGCATTGAGAAATATACAAGTGTAGTTTCTGATGCATTAGATAAATTAATTGAAGCTGAAGTTCCGAACTTAAAGCTGTTAAATGTAGATGCTCAAAAATTAACGGATTTCTTTGAGGATGGAGAAATAGATCGAGTATATTTAAACTTTTCTGATCCATGGCCAAAGGTTCGTCATGAAAAACGTCGATTAACATATAAAACATTTTTAAATATGTATCAGCAAATCTTAAAAAATGATGGGGAAATTCATTTTAAAACTGATAATCAAGATTTATTCGAGTTTTCAATCATGAGTATGGCGAACTACGGAATGACAATGCATTTCTTAAGTCTAGACCTTCATAACAGTGATTTTGAAGGGAATATTATGACTGAATACGAAGAAAAGTTTTCTTCAAAAGGTAACCGTATTTACCGAGTTGAAGCTGCCTATAGAAACTAATCAAAAGACTATCGTGATATATTGATCATGATAGTCTTTTTTATTTTGCTTCAACACAAGAAATTTTAATAAGATTCTTTATGTTTAAGCAATCTAAACCGATTTTTGATTTCATATTCACTATTGATTCATTTCCCTATTCCTGCTCTTAAAATATTCAGTAAATTCGTAAAAGTGGTATAATATTTAAGTCTAGTAAAAAAGAAGGGGGATAAGTATGGAACAGTTGAAAATTGGAACTTGTACAATTCAGTGGCTTACTGGAGGGAATACCCATTTAGATGGTGGAGCAATGTTTGGAGTTGTTCCAAAGGCACTTTGGTCAAAAAAATATATAGTTAATGAGAAAAACCAAATTCCTTTACGTACTGATCCAGTATTTATTCAAACAAATGGTTTAAACATTATTATTGATAGTGGAATTGGTGTTAACAAATTAAATGAGAAACAAAAAAGAAATTTTGGCGTTACAGAGGATTCAACGGTAGAAGAATCATTAGCGAAGCACGGATTAAAACTAGACGATATTGATTATGTCATTATGACACATTTGCATTTTGATCATGCAAGTGGATTAACAAAACTTGAAAATGGTGAATTCAAACCTGTATTTTCGAATGCAAAAATTATTACTTCTCAAATTGAATGGGATGAGATGAGAAATCCGAATATTCGTTCAAGTAATACATATTGGAAAGAAAATTGGGAAGCAATCGGGCACCAAGTAATTGCATTTGAAAAAGAATATTCTTTAACAGATGAAATAACGATTATTCACACAGGTGGACATAGCGATGGGCACAGTATTATAAAAATTGAAACTGAAGATGAGCTATTAATACATATGGGTGATTTAATGCCTACACATGCACATCAATCACCATTATGGGTTATGGCATATGATGATTACCCAATGACTTCTATTTACGCAAAAGAAAAATGGGTTAATTTTGGTTTGCAAAAAAAATCTTGGTTTACGTTCTATCATGATGATGTATTTAGAGCAATAAAATGGAGCGCCGAAGGACAAGTGTTACAGTCGATCGAACGCACCAAATAATTTGGCTATTGTAGTTAAACAATTTGAGCAGAAATTAGCTCACCATTTACGGCATTAATGATGAATGAATAGTTTGTAGTGTCATTGTCTGATTCTACTACTGTAAAACCACCTTCATAAACATCACCTTCATAATCAGGTAAATCTGCCCACTTTGGTTCTGAATGGATCCAAGTTCCAGTTACATTACCATATGAAAGAAATACTGGTTTAATTGTTTTTAATGCTTTTTCTGCTGGAATATATTGTGAAGATAATTTTTTTTGTAAATATAGTCCACCAGCAACACCTAAACCTAGGCCAATTAGGACGCGTTTAAGTTTCATTTGTACCACCTCTATTTATGTATTATGCGCTTGAATAAATATTCTACTACTTATCTTAGTCAAACCTGGGCAACATTTCAACGGTTAGCATTGGTATTATGTGATATTTTTAGATAAAATAAAAAAAGAAGATATGATTTGTACAGAGAGGAACTTTAATTATGAATCAAGACACTCAACAGCTTTTTAAATTTTTAACAGAATTACAAGGTGCACCAGGATTTGAGCATGAAGTTCGTCACTTCATGAGAAAAGAACTTGAAAAATATACTAATGAGATTGTGCAAGATCGTTTAGGAAGTATTTTTGGAGTTAAACGTGGAACTGAAGATGGACCTACTGTAATGGTGGCAGGTCATATGGATGAAGTTGGTTTCATGGTTACTCAAATTACAGAAAACGGAATGCTAAGATTTCAACCACTAGGTGGCTGGTGGAACCAAGTATTACTTGCTCAAAGAGTTCAAGTAATGACAGATCAAGGACCTGTTATTGGAGTGATTGGTTCAATTCCACCGCATTTATTAAGCGATGAGCTAAGAGCTAGACCAATGGATATGAAAAATATGCTAATCGATATTGGTGCAGATAACAAAGAAGATGCACTAAAAATTGGCATTCGTCCAGGGCAGCAAATTGTACCAGTTTGTCCGTTCACTCCTATGGCTAATGAGAAAAAAATCATGGCAAAAGCTTGGGATAACCGTTACGGATGTGGACTTGCAATTGAATTATTAAAAGAAGTTCAAAATGAAACATTACCAAATATTTTATATTCAGGTGCTACTGTTCAAGAAGAAGTTGGACTAAGAGGGGCACAAACAGCTGCAAATATGATTAAACCTGATATCTTTTATGCATTAGATGCTAGCCCAGCTAATGATATGTCAGGTTCGAAATCCGAGTTCGGTCAATTAGGTAAAGGTGTTTTATTACGAATTTTAGACCGCACGATGGTTACTCATAAAGGAATCCGTGAATTTATTTTAGATACTGCAGAAACGAATAAAATTCCTTACCAATATTTTGTTTCACAAGGTGGAACAGATGCTGGACGAGTACATGTTTCAAACGATGGTGTACCATCTGCTGTAATTGGTATTTGCTCTCGTTATATTCACACTGCGGCATCAATTATTCATGTTGATGATTATTTAGCTGCAAAGGAATTACTAGTTAAGCTAGTTAAAGCGACTGATAAAACAACTGTTGAAACATTACGTAATTATTAAGAAAGTAAAAAAGAAGCCTAAAAAATAGGCTTCTTTTTTTATTGAAAAACCTTCCTATGCCTTCTCTATCCTATCCCCATTCATTTGATCCTAGAGCTTTAACTCTTCTTTCAATTAATATTATTAATAAATTCTTAACATGCAGTTAATGTGGGTTTTACGATGTTGTTTTATGATAAAACCGTAATAATCAGTAACAAACATTAAATAAACCACATTAATGTGAGGAGATCTAAAATGAAAACTGAATATAAGAAGAAAAGTTACAAGGCATTTCAAGTTGTCGTTATGGGTATGACAGTTCTAGGACTAACAGCATGCGGAAAAGCCGTGGAATCGAAAAGTGAATCTGTATTAAATCCAAATTCATTAACTCTTAAAGAAATTGAAGTGAAAGCAAAAAAAGAAGGTGAAATAAATAGTGTAGGTATGCCCGATTCATGGGCTAACTGGGTTGAAACTTGGAATGAAGTTAATGAAAAGTATAATTTGAAACACACTGACACAGATTTGTCTAGTGCGGAAGAAATTGCAAAAATGGACTCTGAAAAAGAGAATGCTACTGCAGATATTGGGGATGTTGGTATGTCTTTTGGTCCACTCGCTGAACAAAAGAAATTAACTATTCCATACAAAACATCTTACTGGGACGAGATACCTGATTGGGCAAAGGATGACAATGGAGACTGGGTAGTCGGTTATCAAGGAACTATTTCTTTTCTAACAAATAAAGAACTAGTAAAAACACCTCCTAAATCATGGGACGATATTTTGAAGGGGAATTATAAAGTAACGGTTGGAGACGTTCAACGTGGTTCACAGAACCAAATGGCCGTACTTGCTGCTGCTATTGCATATGGTGGAGATGAATCAAATATCCAGCCAGGGATCGACTTTTTTAAAAAGCTTGCTAAGCAAGGCCGTTTAAGCTTAACAGATGCTAAACCAGCAAACATCGAAAAAGGAGAGGTTGAAGTAGCACTTGTTTGGGACTTTAATGCGCTTGGTTATGCTGAAGCAATTAAGCGTAGTCAATTTGATGTATCTATCCCTAGTGATGGATCAGTTGTTAGTGGATACTCAACTATTATCAATAAATATGCTAAACACCCTTATGCTGCTATGGCTACAAGAGAATATATTTTAAGCGATGAAGGACAAATCAACTTAGCAAAAGGATTTGCTCGACCAATTCGTAATGTTGAACTTCCAAAGGATGTAGCTGAAAAAATGATTCCAAAAGAGCAATACAAAAAAGCAAAGCCAATTAAAGATTTTAAGGCTTGGGAAGAAACTGCAAAAACTTTACCTCAAATTTGGCAAGAAGAGGTGTTAGTAAATGTCAAATAAAGTTATAGCTATAGTTGTTGATGGAATGAGATATGACAAAGCATGCGAAGCGCTTGGATATGTACAGCATTTAGTGGAATTAAATCAAGCAGCACTATACAAGATGAAATCGGAGCTTCCGAGTCTTTCTCGCCCACTATATGAAGTGTTATTAACCGGAACACCATCATCTGTAAATGGAATTACATCTAATCAAGCAGTTCGTTTATCGAATGAAAAAAGTATCTTTCATCTTACAAAGGAAAATGGTTTTAGAAATGGAGCGGTTTCTTATTACTGGGTAAGCGAACTATATAATCGAGCACCATTTAATTTTATTGAGGATCGAGAACAAGATGATCAATCTAAAGCGATTCAATACGGAAAATTCTATTGGGATGACGATTATCCAGACAGTCACGTGTTTATGGATGCAGAAGCTTTACGTAGAAAATATGATCCCCACTTTTTATACATTCACCCTTTAGGTGTAGACGTTAAAGGAGAAATATATGGTTCGGAATCGAAAGAATATAGAGAACAAATTTTAAAAATGGGCAGTTTGTTAGCGCAACTTCTTCCAATTTGGATGTCAGAAGGTTATCACATTTTAATTACTTCTGATCATGGGATGAGCGAAACTGGTAATCACGGGGGAATAACAGCAGGCGAACGAGATGTACCACTGTTTATCATCAGTCCAAAAGTTGAGCCTGGTGTTTATAACGAAGTAATCCCTCAGTTGGCTTTTGCTCCACTTGTTTGTGAGCTCTTAAATATTGAGCCATCAAATAAGATGATTTCATATCAGTTACCCGGATTTAAAGAAATTAATTGACGTTTTAATGATATGAAGATTTTTATGGAAGGGGAATTGGTTTAGTGAAAATTTTACCAATTCTCTAATGTATAAAGAATTTTAGGGAGCGAGAAGCTTTGCACAAAATAAAAAAACATAAGATTTACTTATTAGCTCTTTTATTGCCATTTGTATTGTTTGTAATAGGTTTTGAATTAGGGCCAATGATTGCAATGATTAAGAATGGTTTTTACGCAGATGATGGAATCCATTTAACTATGAATCAATATATAACTATTTTTAAAAGTAAGTTTTACTTACAAGCTATTAAAAATAGTATTGTTATTTCTATTGTTTCGGCAGTTATATCTATTCTAATAGCCGTTGTCACAGCTTATTCCTTTACAAAGTTTTCACGTAAAATACAAAATCGTCTATTAATGATTGCTAATGTGACTTCAAATTTTGAAGGAATCCCTCTTTCTTTCTCATATATTATTTTACTTGGAAACAATGGACTATTTACTTTGCTTTTTGCAAAACTCGGTTGGAATATATTTGCGGATTTTAATTTATATTCTTGGACCGGACTTATACTTGTCTATATTTATTTTCAGATTCCATTAGCAATTTTGTTGATATACCCTTCTTTTCAAGGAATAAAGCAACAATGGAAAGAAGCGTCTGCATTATTAGGAGGATCAACAATATCATTTTGGCTAAGAATTGGAATTCCAGTACTATTACCAAGTATAGTAGGCACATTTAGTATTTTATTTGCTAACGCTATGGGAGCTTATGCAACAGCCTACGCATTAGTTGGTAGCAATTATAATTTATTGTCATTACAAATTGCCTCGCTAGTCTCAAGTGACGTTACATTAAAACCACAATTAGGTAGCGCATTAGGAGTCCTTCTAGCAGCGACCATGATTGGAGCAATGTGGATTAATGAAAGAATGATGCGTCGCATTAGGAGGGATTTACGATGAAATTACAAACAACATTTTTTAAAGTAATAGTTGGATTACTTGTAATCTATTTATTAATCCCACTAGTCGGTACATTTTTATTTTCAATTGCAAATAAGTGGGATCATTCAATCTTACCTGAGAGCTATACATTTAATTGGTATATTGAATTATTTCAAGATGGACGATTTTTTGAGGCTTTTCAACGAACATTATTTTTAATTATCATAACTGTCTTTTTAAGTGTTTCAATCATGCTCCCAACAATCTTTATTATAACTGTATATTTTAAAAAATTTGAAGGAATTCTCCAAGCAATTGCGATGCTTCCGTATGGTATCCCACCAATTGTAGGAGCAGTTGGGTTAATTAAGCTATATTCTAATGGCCCATTTCAAATTGCTGGTACTCCATGGATACTAGTTGGAGCTTACTTTATAACCATTCTACCTTTTATGTATCAAGGTATTCGTAATAGTCTTAGAACAATAAATGCCATTCAACTTGTAGATGCAGCTGAATTACTTGGTGCAACTAAATTTCAAGCGTTTAGAACAGTTGTGCTTCCGAATATTTTATCTGGAATATTAGTATCAAGTTTATTGTCCGTAGCTCTTTTATTTAGTGAGTTTGCATTTGCGAATTTACTAGTAGGTGGAAGATTTGAAACCCTTCAAATATATCTTGCCGATAAACTAAATAGTAGTGGTCATTTAACAAGTGCCATAGTTATTACTTATTATTTGGTGATTTTACTTTTAACTGGAACAGTCTTAAAACTCTCGTTTAAAACTAAAAAAAATCCTGCTGTGATAAATAAAAGGTGGTCTATTTTAAAAAAACAAGGTCATTTAAAAAATACTGCAATAGAAGGTGAAGTTAAATGAGCTACGTAAATATTGATCAAGTGACTAAAAAATATCAAAATCAAGTCGTCTTAAATAATATTTCCTTAACATTTAATAAAGGAGAATTCGTTACGCTTTTAGGTCAAAGTGGATGCGGGAAAAGTACTTTATTACGTTCTATCGCTGGACTTGAAGACGTCGATATAGGAAATATATTAATAGATGGGAAGAACATAACTAATTTATCTCCGCGCCAACGCGAGGTAGGTATGGTATTTCAGTCATATGCACTTTTTCCAAATATGACAGTATTTGAAAATATTGCATATGGTCTAAAAATGAAAAAAGATAAAAACATACATGTAAGAGTAAAAAAAATGATTGAAATCGTTGATTTAACAGGTAAAGAAGAATCATATCCCCACCAATTATCAGGAGGGCAACAACAAAGAGTTGCTTTAGCCCGAGCGCTTGTCATGGAACCAAAAGTACTATTATTAGATGAACCGTTAAGTGCATTAGATGCAAAAATTCGAAAAAGCTTACAAAAAGAATTAAAAAGAATACAGCAAGAACTAGATATTACGACTATTTTTGTTACACATGATCAAGAAGAAGCAATGACAATGTCGGATCGAATTTTTGTTATGAATAATGGAAATGTCGTACAAGAAGGTACGCCTTCCGAGATCTATACAACACCAGTAAATAAGTTCGTAGCAAAATTTATCGGAAATTACAATGTTTATGAGATGGACGTTTTCCATAAACTTGTTCGTAGTAATGAATTAATTGGAAATGATGTAGCAATTCGACCTGAAGTATTAAAATTAGTAGCTGTAGGAAATGACAGCATGGATTTACAACGAAACTGGGGAATAAAGGGGATTATTTCAGATGTTACGATGACTGGTAACGTTTTAAGGTACGAAGTTGAAACCGAAGAATCTGCATTTCTTGTAGACAACCTTAACCACCGAGGTGAAATGTTCCAGCAAGGTGAGCATGTTAACATTATTGTACCTAAGAAAGAATGCGTTATCTTATAAATTATTAAAGTTTCTGGAGGATTAAAATGTCTGTTTTACCTGAGGAAAGAAAAAACGAGATTTTAAAAGAACTTAATAAAAAAGGAAAAGTTAAAGTTATCGAATTAGTTGAACAATTTAATGTATCAGAAGAAACAATTCGTCGAGATTTAATGATATTAGAGGAAAAAGGTCTTTTAAAAAAGGTGTATGGTGGAGCAATAAAAACAGTTTATCAAAATGAGGAACCTCCTTTTATGCAACGTACGACTGTGAATCAGGAAGCAAAAGTAAAGATTGGTAAAAAGGCCATGGATTTAATTTCTAATGGAGATGTAATTGCAATTGATGTAGGCACAACAATGCTTGAATTTGCTCAGTGTATTGAAAATAAAAAAGATATAACTATATTGACTAATTCATTACCTGTGTCTTCTCTGTTAACAGAATCATTAAATCAAAATAAGTTTACCGGGCAAATATTATTACTTGGTGGAATAGTTGATCCAAAGCAACAATCAATAAGTGGAAGTATTACAGAACAATTACTAAGTCAATTTAATATTGATAAGGCATTTATTTCAGCGGGCGGTGTTTCAGCTCAAAATGGAGTAAGCAATTATCATTTCCATGAAACTTTAGTTTCTCGAAAAATGGTGGAAGTGTCCAAGCAAGTGATTTTATTAACAGATTACTCGAAAATTGGTGTAGATACATTTTGTAAAGTTTGTTCTCTTGAAAAGGTTGATGCAATAGTATGTGACCATTCATTTCCAGAAGAATGGAAGGAGCATTCAAAATTAGAAGAAATCAAATGGATTCAAGCAAATTAAAATCGACGGACTAAATAATATTTATTCTTTTTTGTTAAGTAGACAATAGCGTAATTAATGAATCGTTATTGTCCTTCTTAAGCTTGCCATTCGTTTGATGACCGTCTAATGAACATTATTAAACTAGATGAGAAGTATAATAAATTAAAGGGGACAAAATCAATGAGTTTCATTGCAATAGATTTAGATGGAACATTATTAAATAATGAAAATGAAATTAGTGAAGAAAATATTAATGCAATTAAATTTGCAGGGGAAAATGGAATTGAAATCGTTATTTCAACTGGTCGAGCGTATTTTGATGCCAAAAAAATTTGTGAAAGATTCAGGATCTCGCCATATGTGATTGGAACAAATGGGGCAACAATCCATTCAAAAATCGGAGAATGTATCTCATCAATTACAATCTCAAAAACTAATGTTGAACAGATAATAAAGTGGCTTGATGACCGAAACTATTATTTTGAAGTTTTTACAGATAAAAGTATTTATGCTCTTAAAGAAAGAAGAAAGATTTTCCAAAATGAGATTAATAGCCTAAAAAGAACTGAGTTAGATGAAGAAATGAAGGAGTTAGTTAATGTTGCTGAAAGACAATTCGATCAGTGTGGGTATGTATTAGTTAATCATTATCAAGAAATAATACAACGAAATGAAGAAGTTAATAATATATTAGCATGTACGTTTAATAAGAAAAAATTAGAAGAAGCTAGAAATCAATTTAGTAAATGTAATGAGTTAATGGTTGTTTCATCTGCGGAGCATAATATTGAGATTACGAGTCGCTCTGCATCAAAAGGATTAGCATTAGAAAAGTTAGTTTTTTTATTGAGGGGTTCATTAGACCAGTCCATGGCTATTGGCGACAGTAATAATGATATTTCGATGTTTGAAAAAGTCGGATATAGTGTTGCAATGGGGAATGCAAAAGAAGATATCAAAGCAATTTGTACAACGTCAACTCTAAATAATTTTGAAAATGGCGTTGCCCATGCCATTTATAGATATATTGATACTTTTGTAGCTAAAAGATAAAAGTTATGGAAGGTGTATAATGTTTCTATGTTACCTTAGTAGAAAATTCATTGTCTCAAATAAGGTAATAGTTGAATGATTCAATGAAGATATGTCATTGAATTAAATAATAGGTGAGATAATTGTAAAGATGCTTTCATTTTGAAAGTGTCTTTTTTATTGTATATTAAAATTAGATATATAACTTAATAAAGCATAAGACCAGTGAATGGAGTTACGACAATGAAAATAATAATTGGTTCTTTAAATCCTACAAAAGTAGGAGCTGTTAAAAAAGTTTTTAATCAGTATAAAGTTGAGGGACTAAATGTTCCATCAAATGTTTCGAATCAACCCTTGACAGATCAAGAAACTATGCAAGGTGCTATAAACAGAGCGCATAATGCTAGAGTCGCAGGTGAGTCCGAAATCGGTATTGGGTTAGAAGGTGGGGTCATTATAGAAAACGATCGGCTTTTTCTTTGTAACTGGGGAGCACTTGTATATGAAAATGAAGTAATACTTGCAAGCGGAGCAAAAATTTTATTACCTAGCGAATTTATTAATGAGCTACGAAATGGAACTGAGCTTGCTGTATTAATGGAACGTTATACGAATGAAAAAGATATACGTAGTAAAGAAGGGGCAGTAGGGGTATTTACGAATGGCCGAATTACTAGGACAGAAATCTTTGAACATATTTGTGAATTACTATTTGGACAATATGAATTCAAGAAACGAAAAGAAGAAAACAATTGAGGTCGTCCTTTTTGCATATCGATAAAAATAAGATAAAATAAAAGAAAACGAATTAAGTGAGGGAAAAAGAATGGAAAAAATTACATCAGTTGAACAATTCGAAAAAGCGAAACAAGGAGAAAAAGTGGTTTTCCAATTTTCAGCAGATTGGTGTCCGGATTGCAGATTTTTAGATATGTTCTTTCAAGAAATAATTGATGAAAATAAAGATTTTACGTTTTATTATGTAGATCGTGACCAATTCATTGAGGTATGCCAAAATCTAGATATTTTTGGCATACCAAGCTTTGTAGCGTTTAATAATGGTGAAGAAATAGGTCGTTATGTAAATAAGGATCGTAAAACAAAAGAACAAGTAGAAGAGTTTCTTGAAGGATTAAGAGGCTAATAAGGTAGGTAAAACAATTGGCTAAAAAAACAACACTAGACTTAAAAAAAATGATAGAAAACCGCCTTGGAAATGAAGATTGGCGTTTTATCTATGATCGTGAAAAAGAAGACCTTCGAATTGAAGGGATTGAAAGTAATAAAGGGATGAGTGTCTCTTTAAATAGTGCAGTAGCAAAGTATGAAGCAGAAGGTGAAGAGGCATTTAATGAATTAATTTATTATATAAAAGAAGCACTTTCTGCTATGCACTCTGAAACTGTATTTCTTGAAGAACAAATTCGACCAGTCATTCGAGCTACATCGTTTCCGACAGAAAAGGAAGAAGGAAATTTATTTGTAACTGATGAGCATACTGCAGAAACTAGAATTTACTATGCTATTGATTCAGAAAAAACGTATCAACTAATCGATGAAAATTTATTAGTAAAGTCAGGTTATACAAAAGATCAACTCCATTCTATTGCTTTATTTAATTTAAGAAAAATGCCTGTTCAAATAAAAGAAGATATTGTTGCAGATAATACTTTTTATTTTGTACGTACAAATGATGGATACGATGCGAGTAGAGTACTAAACAGTACTTTTATAAAAGAAATTCAATCAAAAGTAAATGGTGAATTATTAGTAGGAATTCCTCATGGAGATGTACTAATCCTTGCTGACATTCGAAATAACGTAGGTTATGATATAATGGCGCAAATGAATATGAGTTTCTTTGCAAGTGGGAAAATACCAATTACATCATTGTCATTTGCTTACGAAAATGAGAAGCTAATGCCAGTATTTATTTTAGGGAAACAAAAGAAGCAATAGAGAGGAAGAAATCAGTGAATATTTTTTATAACAAAGAAGGAATCGGCGATACTCTATTAATTACATTAAAACAAATTCCATCAGAAGATCGTCAAGTTGAACGAAAAGGGGATATTGCACGCGTATATAGTGTAGTTACGAATGAAACGGTTGCTATTAATGTGTTTGAGGCATCTACTTATGTAGATGTTCAAGAAAATGGTATGGTTACGATTACTGAACACATTGTTAATACGGTTAATGAATTACTAGCAAAAGAAGGATTTGAAGATACATTAGTATTAGACCTTTCACCTAAATTCGTTATTGGATATGTGATCGAAAAAGAAAAACATCCAAATGCTGATAAATTAAATATTTGCAAAGTAGACGTTGGAACAGATACATTACAAATTGTTTGTGGTGCTCCGAATGTTGAACAAGGACAAAAGGTTGTTGTTGCAAAAGTTGGTGCAGTAATGCCATCAGGATTAGTCATTAAAGATGCTAATTTACGTGGAGTGGATTCATTCGGTATGATTTGCTCTGCACGTGAACTTGACCTACCTGACGCTCCACAAGAAAAAGGAATCTTAGTTCTTGAAGCTGATGCTGAAGTTGGAAAAGCTTTTTTTAACTAAATAATATGTCGTATAAATGCTAGGCCATAATTGGTCTAGTATTTTTTATGTTTTTCAATAAAAGAATTATTATTTTAATAATAATTTGATTAAATTATATATTTGATATCGAAATATGATTGAACTAGCGCAATTTGTAATAATAATGTGTTTTTTGTCATTATGTCACATGGTAAAATAAAAGGTATGAAAAGAAATAGAGAGAGTGAGAAAAATGAAAAAATGGTTAAAAAGCCTTTTTAAGGCGAATAGCCTTAATGAGATTGAAGAAGAGTTTGAAGAAAAGCCTGTTGAGGAGAATGTATATCAATCACACTCGATCGAAAAAAAGAGAAACGCTTTATCTGAGCGTCCAAAATTTAGGTTTCCAATTGATTTAGATGAAGAATTACCGACACCAGAACCAAAACCGAAACCAGAACTAAAACCTATCAAGGAAACAAAAATTGAACCAGTTTTTAAACAAGAAAAAAATGATGATATTTGGAAAAAGTCACCAAACAATTTAAATAAAGAATATAAACCTACATATAACCAGAGTAATAATTTTATAAGAAATACTTTTCAAAGCAATACTTTTCAAAGCAATCAATACGATAAAAGTAATTTAGCTAGTCGACTTGAAAAACATCAGGTCTCGAAAAGTGAGGAAGAACCAGTAAAAGAACCAGTAAAAGTAGAAAAAGAAGAAAAGGTCGATATTGTTTTTCGTCCAAAAAGAAAAACACCATTTCGACCAAGTGAATATATTTCACCAATTTATGGTTATCAAAAGCCTCCGATAAAAGAAGAGAATGCTACTGATTCTGACCTTTCTTCAACTAAAGAAGAACTGAGAGTTGAAGCTTCTCAAATTAATAATGTACTTGAAACTTCGTTTGAAAAAGTTGAAATCGATACTTTCGAAAAAGGAAGTTTCGGCAATCAAAATCAAGAAATAATTGAAGTATTAGATCTAGTAGAAAAAGAAGAAATTCAAACTGAAGCTAATCAAGTTGAAAATGAAGTTCTACAAGTTGAAGTTCATCAAAATGAAATAGAACATGAAGTTGAAAATGTACAACTTGAAACTCATGAAATTGAAGTTGAAGAGACGAATGAAGTTGTACAGCTTGTTGAACATCCAATTGAAACAGAAGTTGAAGTGAAAGAAGAGGAAGAAGTACAGCTCAAAACCATTAAAATCGACGCAGAGGCTGAAGTTGAGATAGAAGAAGTACAGCATGAAGTAAATATTCATGAGTCGGATCTTGCCTCCATTAAAGAAGACAAAGAAAATGATGATTTTACTCTAAATATGGAAGACATCATTGAACAAAATGACTCGAATGATCATGTTGAGACTTTGGTCCAAGATGATGAAAACGAAGACAAAGGTATTGATCCTGTTCAAAATAATGAAGTGTATGATGTAGAGTCAGAATTAACAGATGAGGTTTTAAAAGAGATTAAAGAAGAAGCGGTAGAGCAAGAAAATTCAATTATAGAATCTAAAGTAGAGGAATCAGTTGAAATTAATCAACATTCTGATACAAACACTAATGAACAGATAAAGACTGAAATTGAAGCTAATAAAGAGGAATCTGAACCTAAACCAATCGAGAAACGTCAGAAAAAACGCCATTTTCCTTTTAATGTAATGATGCTTAAAAGTGACGTAGAGGCGTCAAGAAAATTAAATATAATGAGGCAACTTCGTGAATTACAAAATGAATCTGCTGCAACAGTAGAAAAGGTCAATGAAGAAGTTGAGACAAAACAAAATGAACAGATGATTGAGAATGCTAGTTTATCTGTACAAAGTGAAATTTTACCTTTAGAGAAAGTTCAACCAAGTGAAATAATTGATGAAGCAATTACTCATGAAAATACTCCTGAAGGAATTCAAGATCAGCCAGTTCTTGAAACTGAAGAAAGTAAAAAAGAAACGGATATCACTAAAGAGATTGATCAGACTGTTGAATCTCAAAGTTTAGAAGAATTGCCACCAGTCCTTTATGAATTACCAGAATTAGATTTATTAGTTGATCCCCCAATGGAACAATTTAATGATGGAGATTGGGTTGAAGGTCAAAAGCAACTCCTGCAAGAAACATTACATAATTTTAATGTAGGAGCTAAAGTAATTGCTGCAACTCAAGGACCAACAGTAACTCGTTTCGAAGTACAGCCTGATCCTGGCGTAAAAGTAAATAAAATAACGAACTTACAAGACGATATTAAATTGAGCTTAGCAGCAAGAGATATTCGAATTGAAGCACCGATTCCAGGTCGAAGTGCCATTGGTATAGAAGTACCAAATAAAGAAAGTAAGCCTGTGTACTTAAGAGAATTAGTTAGTCAGGATAAATTTTTGCAAAGTGAGTCACCTTTAACAGTTGCTCTAGGACTTGATATAGGTGGAGAGCCTGTCTATGCAGATATTTCAAAAATGCCACATGGTTTAATTGCCGGGGCAACAGGATCTGGAAAGAGTGTATGTATTAATTCAATTTTAGTTAGCATTTTATATAAAGCGAAACCTCATGAAGTGAAATTAATTTTAATCGATCCTAAGATGGTTGAACTTGCACCGTACAATCATATTCCACATCTTATTTCGCCAGTCATTACGGACGCTAGAGCCGCGACTGCTGCTTTAAAATGGGCATGTGAAGAAATGGATCGACGTTATGATTTATTTGCTCATGCTGGGGCAAGAGATATTAAGCGATTCAATGATTTAGCGAAGAAAAAAGGTGCTTATAATGATGAGTTACCTTACTTAGTCATTATAATTGATGAATTAGCGGATTTAATGATGGTATCTCCTGGGGATGTAGAAACTTATATTTGTCGTATTGCCCAAAAAGCGAGAGCATGCGGAATCCATTTATTAGTTGCAACTCAAAGACCTTCAGTTGATGTCATTACAGGTATTATTAAATCAAATATACCGACGCGTATTGCGTTTACAGTATCGTCACAAGTAGATTCTAGAACAATTATTGATATTGGCGGAGCTGAAAAGTTACTTGGACGAGGAGATATGTTATTCTTAGATAATGGAAAATCTCAAGCAATTCGATTACAGGGAGTTTATGTTTCGGATGATGAAATCGAACAAGTTGTAGAGATTGTTAAAGACCAACAAAAACCGAATTACTTATTTAACCAAGAGGAACTTGTAGCAAAAGCGGATGCACAGGATGTTGATGATGAACTTTTTGAAGAAGCAGTGGAGTTTGTTATTGATCAAAAAGGTGCTTCTGTTTCAATGTTACAAAGACGTTTTCGAATTGGATATAACCGTGCAGCTAGATTAATTGACCTAATGTTTGATCACGGGATTGTATCGAGTCAAAATGGAAGTAAACCTCGTGATGTACTGATAACATCATTAGAGGAGATTCGTTCTGAGTGATAAATTAGAAATTCGATAAAAATTAAGTAACGAATGTTAAAGATTTTTTAACCCATACTAGAAAAAAAAGAACGATACTTTTCAGCAGGTGAAGATTCATGGAAAAAGAATTAGATTTAAAATTACAAGGTAAAATAAGCCGATTAACGAACCAAACATTCAAATTTGATGAGAGAATCGGAGAAGGCTGGTTTTCAGCTGTATACTTTTTAAAAACTAGAGAAATCATTCGAAAAAAGAAGCCAGATACTGAAGTAACAATGCAATTTTTCCAAAGAGAAAGTGCAGTATTATGTGGCACAGATGAAGCAATTGCGATTTTACAAACTTTTGCAGATCATCCAGAAAATCTTATTGTTCATTCATTAAAGGATGGAGATATGATTGAACCATTTGAAACTGTATTAACAATTAAAGGTAAATATGCTGATTTTGGCTATTTAGAGGGAATTATTGACGGTATTTTGGCTAGACGTACTTCTGTTGCTACAAATGTTTACAATGTAAAACATTCTGCAAAATCCGCAGGTATTAAAAAGCCTGTTATTTTCATGGGAGATCGTGATGATCATTTCACGACACAAGCAGGTGACGGTTACGCTGCATTTATTGGTGGTGCAACTGCTCAAGCAACTCATGCAATGAATGAGTGGTGGGGCAATGAAGGTATGGGTACAATGCCTCATGCATTGATTCAAATGTATAATGGTGATGTTGTGGAAGCTGCGCGTGCATACACAGAAGTTTATCCACAAGATGATTTAATTGTCTTAGTAGATTATAATAATGATGTCATAAATGACGCTTTAAAGGTTGCACGAGAATATGGTAGTAAATTAAAGGCTGTACGTGTAGATACATCGAAAACAATGATTGATCAGTATTTTATTGGCAATCCAGAATTATTAGGAAGTTTTGACCCTAGGGGTGTAAATCCTCCATTAATTTTTGCTTTACGAAATGCACTAGATCAAGAAGGGTATCAGCATGTACAAATTGTAGTAAGCGGTGGATTTACTGTAGAAAGAATCTTAGCTTTTGAGAAACAAGGTGTACCAGTAGATTTATATGGTGTAGGCGGAAGTTTATTAAAAGTTAATGTAGGCTTTACAGGTGATAATGTCGAGTTAAATGGTGTACAACAAGCGAAAGCTGGAAGAAAGCTTCGTGAAAATCCTCGATTAGAAAGAGTAGAAATGAGCCCTAGACTATAAAGGGACAAAAAAATCAATTTAGATTGATAGTATTTTAATATAAGCAGATAACTTAAAGTATTTACTTTTCCACCTATTTCCTTATAGTGCGACTTAAAATAAATAGTCCTATGGGAGTTAAAGTGATATAATACTAATTGCGTAAAAATTTAAGTTAGTTATCATTAGAAAAATAACTAGACTCGGCAATTTAACAATGCATCAAATTTATAAAATATTGATGCCATTTCTTTTATTCACACATATACTGTCTAAGAGATAGGCCGTTGTATTAGTGATCGATTTTGGAGGTTCTTTTAATATGACAGTTTACCATTTTGTAGGGATTAAAGGTACTGGAATGAGTGCTTTGGCACAAATATTACATGATTCTGGTTTGACCGTTCAGGGATCAGATTATGAAAAGCACTTTTTCACTGAAAATGAATTAAGAAAAAAAAATATTACGATTTTACCATTTGATAAAGCAAATATTAAAGAAGGCCAATTTGTTATAGCAGGCAATGCATTTCCTGATACTCATGAAGAAATTGCAGCTGCTATTGAAAAAGGAATCCCGATGGCACGCTATCATAAATTCCTAGGGGAATATATGAATAAATTTACTAGCGTTGCAATTACTGGAGCACATGGTAAAACCTCTACGACAGGTTTATTAGCCCATGTAGTTTCTGGTGCGCGTCCAACTTCTTTTCTAATTGGAGATGGTACTGGTAAAGGTGAAAAAGACAGCGAGTATTTCGTATTTGAAGCTTGTGAATACCGTCGTCATTTTCTTTCATACTTTCCAGACTATTGCATCATGACTAATATTGATTTTGATCATCCGGATTATTATAAGAGTGTAGATGATGTATTCGATGCTTTCCAACAAATGGCTGATCAAGTAAAGAAAGGTATTATTGCATGTGGAGATGACGAACATCTTCAACGTATTTATGCAAAAGTACCTGTAATGTATTATGGATTTAACGAGGACAATGATTTCCAAGCTCGTAATATCGAAAAACATACAAATGGTACAACATTTGATGTATTCGTCCGTAATACGTATTACGCTACTTTTGATATTACAGGATATGGTGATCATAGTATTTTAAATGCTTTAGCAGTAATTGCGCTTTGCCATTATGAAGAAATCGATGTTAATATCATTAAAGCAAGATTATTAACATACGGTGGCGTAAAACGTCGTTTCAGTGAAAAACGCTTCGGAGATCAAATGTTAATTGATGATTATGCTCATCATCCAACTGAAATCCAAGCGACGATTCAAGCAGCACGTCAAAAATATCCTGATCGTGAAATCGTAGCAGTGTTCCAACCACATACATTTACACGTACAAGTAAATTTTTAGATGAATTTGCTGATACATTAGAAAAAGCAGATAAAGTTTACTTATGTGATATTTTTGGTTCTGCAAGAGAAGATAAAGGTACTTTAACAATTGAAGACCTTTCTTGTAAAATTGCAGGTGCTGAACTATTGACTGATGACAATATCAGCAATTTACAAAATCATAAAAATAGCGTATTAATTTTTATGGGTGCTGGAGATATTCAAAAATACCAAGCAGCATACGAAAAACTTTAAAAACTATAAAACCCGTTTATGAATAATCATAGACGGGTTTTTTGTTTTTTTAGAAAAAGCTTGATTTACAAAAATTGCTTATTTAAGAAGGTAAATTGTAAAAACAAAAAGAATATGTCATACGAATGAAGTAAGTAAGGAGTGAAATGATTGAATAATCACTATGATGTAATAATTGTTGGAGCAGGCTCTATGGGAATGGCAGCAGGATACTACTTATCAAAAGGAAATCAAAATACATTATTAATAGATTCTTATGATCCACCTCATAGCTTAGGTAGCCACCACGGCGATACTAGGATCATTCGTCATGCATATGGAGAAAGTAGAGAATACGTGCCGCTAGCATTGCGAGCACAAAAACTATGGGAAGAACTAGAACAATTGTCTGGAAAACAATTATTCTCAAGAACCGGCGTTTTATGTGCTGGTGCACCTGGTTCGACTTTTACTAATGAAGTAATAAATAGTGCAAAAGAATTTTCGTTGCCGCTTGAAATAATGGATAGTAATGAGATCAATGAAAGATGGCCCGGCTTACGTTTACCGGATGGATTTATTGGTTGTTTAGAAACGTCTTCCGGAATTCTTTTTAGTGAAGAATGTGTTCGAGCGTATAAAGAACTATATATCGAGAAAGGAAATAGTCTTAAAACAAACTCGCCTGTTATAGATATTGAAGTTGGAACTAATAAGGCACAAGTACGTACAGAGAATGCTGTTTACACAGCGGATAAACTTGTAGTATGTGCAGGCGCTTGGTCTGGTAAAATTCTTGAAAAGACTGGTATTAATATACCACTAAAACCTACTCGTAAAACAGTTGCTTGGTTTGAATGTGATCATCAGCTATATGATTCTAGTTCGCTACCGGCATTTACAATCGATCTAATTGATCGACATTACTATGGCTTTCCTAGTCTTCATAATAGCGGATTGAAAATTGGTCGACATGATGGAGGACAAATTGTAGAACCGGATCAATTTAACCGAGAATTTGGAGAGTTCATTGAAGATGAATCGGATCTGAGAAATTTCTTAAGTGAGTACATGCCACTTGCAAATGGTAGATTAGTAAAAGGTAAAACATGCTTATATACAATGACTCCGGATGAGCACTTCATTATTGATCAGCATCCTGAATACAAAAATTTAATCATCGCCACAGGTTTCTCCGGCCATGGCTTTAAGTTTGCAAGCGTAGTAGGTGAGATTGTTGCTGACCTAGTAACAAATCAGAAATCTGCTTTTGATTTGAGTATGTTTTCATTAGATCGTTTTTTCAACTGCAAATAAAAAAGCTCAAACTGCAAATAAATCAGGCAAATTTACAAATAAAATAGTCAAATCTGCAAATAAGCCAACGAATCATTTAGATACGGTGTGAATGAATCAAAAAATAGAAGGAATAACAGTAAAACAGATTAAGATACAGTTAAATCGAATGAAGATTGATTAAAACGATAAAAAACTCCTAAAATAATCTTCAAAAAATAGTTCGCAGATTTCTGAGAGATAGCCAATAAGCTATCTCTTATTCTTTTAAATTCTTTTCCTCCTATTTCCATCTTAGTTACCATTCCCTTATCACCTGGACTTAACATTTCAGCAATATTGTGCTAGTAATCCGAAACTTTATCTAGAGATAATTTAAAGCGTAATAATTATAATTTATTAAAAATACTGAAAATTTTGGAAGCGCTTTAAGAACGGTTAAGTAAAGGGTTATTTTATTACATACTATTTTTTATAATTTATTTTATCTGAAAAGTAAAAAAAGGGGGTATTCTTTTGAAAGAAAAAAAATTTATGATGGACGATGCACCGCTTAATAAATTCCATATTCGAATTACTGGACTTACTTTTGGATCGAATTTTTCAGATGGCTATGCTTTAGGAATTATAGGTATGGCACTTTCGCTTCTTGGTCCACAGATGAAATTAAATTCTGTATGGGAAGGACTAATTGGTAGTTCCGCATTAATCGGACTTTTTTTCGGTAGCTTGTTTCTTGGTGGATTATCAGATCGCATTGGTAGGCAGAAAATCTATTTAGCAAACTTTGTTATTATTACAATCGCATCTGCCCTGCAGTTTTTTGTTCATGATCCATATACGCTTTTTGCATTAAGGATTTTAATCGGTGTTGCTCTTGGAGGAGATTATGCCGTAGGATCTACTTTACTAGCTGAGTTTGCACCTAGAAAGTATAGAGGAATGTTATTATCATCATTAAACGTTTTATGGACAGTCGGATATGTAGCTTCAAATCTAGTTGGTTATTATTTAGAAAAAACAGGTCCAGACGCTTGGCGTTGGATGTTAGTGAGTGCAGCTGTTCCAGGTCTAGTTGTCTTGCTTTTACGTTTCGGAACTCCAGAGTCTCCACGTTGGTTATTAAAGATGGGCCGTGTTGAAGAAGCACGTGCTATTGTAAGAAAGTATATTGGTGAAAATGCTGTAATGGATGAATCAGTTGATGCTAATTCTAAACATGCATACAAGTTTACAGATTTATTCAATAAGCAGCTTTGGAAACGAACAACATTCGGATCACTTTTTTATATGTGTCAGGTAGTTCCATATTTCGCAATTTACACATTCTTACCAACTATTTTAAGGAAATTGGGATTTGAAGAAACATTTGGTGTAGATATGGTTCTAAATTTGTTCCTTTTAGTAGGAGCGTTAGCTGGTGTATGGTGTACTGAAAAGTTAACTCGTAGAGGGTTTACAATTAATACATTTATTATTTTAACGATTTCATTATTCGCATTAACAGTCTTACCACAAGGTCTACATACAATCGCAATTATTGTGTTTGCAATCTTTACATTTGTCATGTCGGCAGCTTCTAATTTAACATTAGTGTATCCTGCTGAACTATTTCCGACTGAGGTTCGTGGAACTGGGGTTGGCTTGACAACAGCAGTTAGTCGAATTGGATCAGCTATTGGAACATTCCTTTTACCTATAAGCGTTAGCTCAATGGGAATGGCACCTTCTATGATTGGAATGTCTATTATTCTATTCATTGGTACAATTGTTTCGATCGCTTGGGCCCCAGAAACAAAATCACTTTCATTAAATGAAGCTAGTAATCCATTACTTGAAGAGGATCAGCCTGAGCTAAATAAACAATCAGTTTCAAGTCACTAAACTTAAGATATTCAAAGTAAGAGGTGTTTTGATGACCAAGAACAATTTTATTCATCCAAAAAATATTAAAGAGGTTATTCTTGGAGACCATGAGTTATCAATTAATGAAGTAATTGCTGTTGCAAGATATGGTGCAAAAGTATCATTTACAGAAAACTATTATCTTAGAATAAATATGTCTCGTAATCTAATTGAAAAGTTTCTTGAAGAAGAAAGAGCGGTTTATGGTGTAACTACAGGATTTGGAAGTAATGTAACCGAAGTGATTTCAAAGGAAGATGCTCATACTCTTCAACGAAATATTGTCCGTTCTCATGCTGTTTCTGTTGGTGAACCACTTGAAAAAGAAGTGGTCAGAGCCATTCAATTAATGGTTTTAAATAATATAGGTCAAGGTTATTCAGGCGTTAGAATTGAAGTGTTAGAGCTAATAGCAGCCATACTTAATCATGATATATTGCCGTTTGTACCTGGAGAGGGATCTGTAGCATATTTATCACCTGAAGCTCATATGGCGCTAGTGTTAATGGGCGAGGGAAAAGCTTGGTATAAGAATGAGTTATTAAGCGGCCACGAAGCATTGGAGAGGGCTGGTCTAAAGCCAGTGACCTTCGAATGTAAAGAAGGACTAGCACTATTAAGTGGTACAACATCTGTAACAGCATTCGCTATACTCTCGATTTACAATGCAATTCAAGCCGTTAAAACAGCTGATGTCACTGGTGCTATGTCATTAGAAGCACTAAAGGGAACGATAAAAGCCTTAGATCCTCGTCTGCACTCGGTAAAAAAACATGTGGAGCAAGCAAAGACAGCTCAAATCGTTTCAAAAATTCTAGATGGAAGTGAGATTGCCGAACAGTATAAAGACTATCGATTACAAGATGCACTTAGTCTTAGATGTATACCGCAAGTTCATGGGGCAGTTAAGAAGGTATTTAAAAATGCATTGGAAAATATTCATAATGAAATGATGTCTTCAAGTGATAATCCGATTATATGGCCGGAGGAAGAAGACGGAATTGCATTAATGGGTGGCAATTTTGATGCTTCTTATGTGGGGATTGATGCGGACACTATTTGTATAGGTATGGCAAACTTAGCAAAAATAGCAGAACGTCGTATTGATCGATTAGTAAATTATCATGTAAGTGAGCTTCCTAGTTTCTTAGTTGTCAATCCTGGTTTAAATAGCGGCTATATGATTCCACAATATACTGCGGCAGGATTACTAAATGAAATAAGGGTTCTG
Source organism: Gottfriedia sp. NPDC057991 (assembly GCF_042886615.1). Lineage (NCBI taxonomy): Bacteria > Bacillati > Bacillota > Bacilli > Caryophanales > Bacillaceae > Gottfriedia > Gottfriedia sp. NPDC057991. The sequence goes on along the minus strand of NZ_JBHVQN010000007.1, from coordinate 171,853 downwards.
TCGCATCCAGCAACGATTGATAATACATCTACATGTGCAAATCAAGAGGATGTTGTTAGCTTTGCTTATTTCGCTACAAAGAAAGCCTATCAGATTTCAAAAAAACTTGAACATATATTAGCAATCGAACTAATGGTTGCCACTCAAGCACTAGAATTCCATGATTCACTAAAACCGTCACCGGTAACGGCAAGTGTACATCAGCTAATTAGAAATCAAGTTCCAGCAGTTGAAGAGGATCGCTATTTTTATCATGATGTTGAAACAATTCGTAATCAAATTCATGATGGAGTCATTATTAATCTTGTTGAAGAGAAAATAGGCGCTATGGAATTATGAAAATTGTAAGGGAGCAGTTATACTCTAAGAGTACGACAGCTTCTTTTTTTATGGCTCAACCATTTTCGATACTTACTACCAAATGTTCAACTAAGAAAAATCATAGGCTAAAAAGGAGATATAAAGATGAATCGAAATGCTACTCAATCAGCTTTTTCAAATTTGTTACTCTCTGGTACGCTCGTCCATATAGGAACTTTTGATGAAGTTCAAAAAAGATGTGGCATTAATACTTATCCAAATGTTGTAATGGTGATTTCCATCGATCGCTATCCCGATTTAGCAATAGAAAACCCAAAGCAGTGGAAAAAAGAAATTGGCCATGAACTAATAAATCAAATTGATCAGACGATCGGAGTTTCTTATTTATGGAACTGGGTAGAAGAAGGTGTGCTTGCACTTCTAATTGAGCTAGATGATCAAGATCGTGAAATCGAGTTCAATAAAAAGATTTATAGAATGGCAGAAGAAATTCAAAATTCATTGGATAGGGTTCAGATTACAGTTTCAATTGGAATAGGTAAAAAATATAGTGATCCTTATTTGTTATACCACTCTTTTGAAGAGGCTAGAAAGTCAATGTCAGGTCGTTTTTTTCAAGGGAACAAACTGATATTTCATAGTGGGATTAAACCAGTGGAAGAAAATACACTAAGAGCACTCTCAACTGAGGATCGTATTGAATTATTAGCACTTGTACGAATTGGTGATGAAGAAGGTGTAGTCAATCAATTAAATAGTTTCCTTGAAAAGGTAGCAAATGCATGCCGATTAAATGAAGACGTATTTAAGACTGAAGTAGTCGATTTAATCATGTTAATTTCTAGGGTTGTAGTAGAGTCAGGCGTGAATGCAACACTCATCATGTCAAAAAACGCTCAAATGATTCAGGAACTATATCATATTATTCGCTATGATAAATTTGTAAAAAAGGTTTGCGAATATGCTTACTGGCTAACGGTTCAAATAGCCAATTCATTTAATAATCAGATGAGTCCTGTTATTCGTAAAGCCACTAAGTATATTCGAGAAAATCATCAAACTAGTATAACACTGGAAGAAATTGCTCAATATTGTTGTGTAAGTAAATATCATTTCAGTCACCTATTCAAAAAAGAAATTGGCACAAGTGTGATCGATTTTTTAAATAGAATAAGGATTGAAAAATCAATGTTTTATTTAGAAATGACTGATTTAACCATGCAAGAAATTGCTACACGAATTGGTTTTCAAGATTCGAATTACTTTAGTCGTATATTTAAAAAATACATAAAAAGTAGCCCTTCTGAATATAGGGCTACTAAATATCCACATTTAAATTTAGTGTTAGAAAATTAAAATTAGGATGCAGAGTTTAAGGTAAAGGAAAAGACTTTAATAGACTTTTTTTACCCTTAAGCCTGCCTTTCTAATCTTGTTGCATAAGGGTAAAGTGGATCTAATAATTGGAATTCATAAGTAATTCCATCAACTTTTCCTACTACCTTTTCACTGTCATAAAGCTCCAACATAAAACCGGCCATTTCTTTTGCAGTATGATATTTAGGTAGAACGCCTTCAAATTTAATGTTTTCCTCTAAATCATATGATACTTTTGCAAATTCTGTTTCAGTTGCAGCCGGTGCTAATACTTTTGCTTGCATTTTTGCACCTTTCTCTTTTAATTCATGAGCTAGTCCTTCAGTAAAGGCACTCACATAGAATTTAGTCGCACAATATGTGATGGCATTACCAATAATTGTATATCCTCCACCAGATGAAACATTGATAACTTGTGTACCTTCGACAGTTGAATAATCGCTTACGTATAGTGAGGTTAAAATCGTTAAAGCTTCAATATTCAAATTAAGCATAGTTTCAATCTTTGCTAAATTTTGTTCACCAACTGAAGCGAAATTACCAAAACCTGCATTATTAATCCAAGTTTCAATATCATATTCTTTAAGTCCTTCATATAAATTAAAAGCATTTTTAACAACAGATAAATCAGCTGTTTTTATGACTACATCAAGATCTGAATTCAATTTAGCGATTTCTGATTTTAATTTTTCAAGTTCTTCCGTTCTACGAGCAACGATGATTAGGTTTTTTCCACGTGCGGCAAACGCAAGAGCTGATTCATAACCAATTCCTGAGCTAGCACCTGTAATGACAGTATATTTTTTCATCTAAATTCCTCCCAATAATTTGGTTTATACTAAAATTAAATTAATTGTGTAACAGTTACGGATTCATTATACTGGTTAGAGTAAACTCTAAGTCAAACTGTTTTTATTTTTGACTTAAACTGGAGGTACTTATGTATTCAATTGGTGAAGTCGCTCAAATGTTAGGAATAAGCACACATACATTACGTTATTATGAAAAAGAACAGATCATTCTTCCAGATCGAAATGAAAATGGTGAAAGACTGTATTCTGAATCACATATTCAGTGGTTAAGATTTGTTCTAAAGCTAAAAGAAACACAAATGCCTGTTAATAAGATTAAAGAGTATGCACATTTATATACAGAAGGTGAGCACACATCTTTGGCTAGGTTGGATCTATTAGTTGAGCATAAACAGTCTATTGAGCAACAGCTAAAAACATTAGAAGAAACGAATAAAATGTTAGAGCAAAAAATCAATTTTTATAAAGAGACAATTCATAATAAAAACATTGTCCATAAATAAAACCTTATTGGGAAAATCCAATAAGGTTATTATTTTTATTCGACTCTTTCCTTTTTTCTAAGACCCGCGAATCCTAATAATCCAAGAAGCCCAAGCCATCCATAATTGAAATGATTATTATTGGTATTGTCAGTAGTATTTAACGTGTTAGTAACAGGAGTAGGCGTTACATTTACATTTCGTCGATAATAATTTCCATCATTATTTACTGGATTATTTACTCCATTATTATTGGTATTTAACATGTCATTTGTTGTATTTTTTATATTATTTTTAGTATTATAATACCCTTCTTTAACCGTATTTTTAGTATCATAATACCCTTCTTTAACTGTATTTTTCGTATTATTTACAACATGGTTTGGATCATTAAAATCATTGTTAAAATCTCTTTTGATATGTTTACCGTTATGATCATAGCTTGGTTCTAATTGTGTAGCATCAGGTCCAGGTGAAGCAGCATGAACATTGGCTGAAATTATAAACGATAATGATACAGTGCATAATGTAAGACAAATTTTATTCATCTTTAACCCTCCTTCTTTATGCATTAATATTTTGTGCATCTTCTAAAGGATTATATGTGGCAAAAAAGTCCATTAAATAAAGGCTCTTGTTTTAGAATTTGATGAATTGTACCAGAAATAACAAAGTGCAGTAATGATTAACAAATCAACAAAGTCGCCTCCATAATACATTAAGACCGCACCAAATTGAACATCATTAAGACCAAAACTGTCTAATGGATTTGAAAAAAGCAATTTCGATAAAATATCATGACCTGCTATTGCAAGAATCATAATTGATGAGCGAAACAAAAAACTGAATTTATGAGAAATCGGTTCAATGGCAATGATTGAGATGGTAAAAAGATAACCCGAAAAAAACAAATGGATATGTACAAAATTGAACAAAAAAGTACTCTTATGAATTAAATTAAATACAGTGGAGGTATACAGTAACCAAAGTCCTCCGATATTTAAAAGTAATGTACTAATAGGATGAGTTAATAGTTGAACAGGAGCGCTTCTTAAAAGACGTGACACACGCCTTGCATTTTGTGTATTTAATGATGTTAATAATAATGTAATCGGTCTTGATAAAGCGATAAAAAATGGAGCAAGCATACCAAGGAACAAATGCATAATCATATGGAAAACAAAAAGATGGTGACTAAGTTTTGCAATTGGTCCAATAACGGAAATTAATATACAAACAAAACCAATTACCCATAATATAGAGCGAAACTTTGGCCATGGCTTTTTTTTATGTTTCATCGCAGCAACTAAATATCCAACAATAAAAAGTAAAATTAATAAAATAATGAGTGAATCAAACGAATTGAAGTTATCTCTCAAATTGACCACCTTTATTTCGAGTTTTAAGAATTAGAATGCAACCTATTAATGTCATAATAGAAGCAGTGATATTCCAAGTTAAATCATAGGGCATAATATCGACGTTATATCTAATTTGATGAAGCTTCATCCATTTATGCTGAACTGTTCCATCATAAAGTTGAAACAAACCTGCTCCGAGTAATACTCCACCTACCCATCTTTTAATATAGAGTGATTTTTTTCTCCTTAAATTCGCAAGCATAAATAAAGAGCCAATTGTCGAAAACCAACTAAAGGCATGAAAAAGACCATCAGAGATAAGTCCTATACTTGTTGTAGATTTATCGTAAAAATGATGCCAATGAAGTAGTTGATGAAAAACTGCTTCGTCAAAAAATGCCACCAATCCAAGTCCAAATAAAATTCCAGACCATAAATTTAAATGTAAATAATTAGCTGAATTCTCTTGGGTAGTCATAAATACTCTTCCTTTCGAAAATGGTATATGTTTCATTTTGCCCCGAATTTTACCTATAAATCGTAATTAGTAAAAATTACAATTCAATCTAAAAAGATACTTGGGAATTATAAAGACTGGTGATTGTTTTTAGTTACACAAAACGCGGAGGTAATATGGATAAAAAACAAACGCGAAGTTTATGGGCGCTATCTACAGTACCTCTAGTAATGACTTTAGGTAATTCAATGTTAATTCCCGTTCTTCCAAAATTAGAACAACAATTAAATATATCTGGCCTTAAAGTTTCAATGATTATAACTGTGTATTCAGTTTTTGCAATCATTCTTATCCCTATAGCAGGTTATCTATCTGACTTATTTGGAAGAAAAAAAGTAATCATTCCAAGTTTAATTATTGCGGGAATTGGAGGGGCCTTAGCCGGCTTTGTTTGTTGGAAACTAGAAAATCCATACGCGTGGTTAATTGTTGGGAGAATCATTCAGGGGATTGGTTCTGCTGGGGCAATGCCTGTTGTTATTCCGTGTGTGGGAGACATGTTTAAAGATGAAAATGAAGTTAGTAAAGGATTAGGCTTAGTTGAGACATCGAATACTTTTGGAAAAGTACTAAGCCCAATACTCGGTTCTGCATTAGCAGCGGTTGTTTGGTATTTACCATTTTTATCAATACCATTCCTTTGCTTACTATCAATTATTTTAATTTTAATTTTTGTAAAACCTCCAAAACAACCTATGAGAGCAAAAAGAAAAGATAAAAGAAAGAAAAAGTTTAAACTGTTTATCAAATCAATTCGAAAAATATTTCGAAATAATGGAAAATGGCTTTATACGATATTTATTTTAGGTGCCATTATCATGTTTATTTTATTTGGTATGCTTTTTTATTTATCAAAAATATTAGAAAAGCGTTATCACATAATTGGAATATGGAAAGGTTGTGTGCTGGCAATCCCGCTTGCTGCATTATCCTACACTTCTTATAAAACAGGTAAAAAAATTGGAAATCAAAAAGGTGCCATGAAAAAATACATTGTCATCGGATTTATCTTAATAAGTCTTTCATTTATAATGCCGATTATCAACAAGAATATCTATATGATTATCACGAGTTTATTGATCAGCGGGATTGGAATCGGAATGTCATTACCGAGCTTAGATGCATTAATCACAGAGGGGATTGAGAAGGAACAAAGAGGGACTATTACTTCTCTTTATAGTTCTTTACGCTTTGTAGGGGTAGCCGCAGGACCTCCTGCTTTTGCCTATTTAATGAGTAAACCAGATAATTATATGTTGTATTGTTCTATAATTTTAGCAGTGCTTGGTCTTATTTTGTCAATCAAATATATTAAGCCTAACCAAGATACAGAAACCGCTAAATCTAATTAAAACAAGTCTGAAAAGAGGAGTTATAAGAATTAATTAATAAGACAAGCTAGGCCAACCAGGATCTGATGAGACACTTTTGGGAGAAATATTTGAAAGTAAAACAGCAAGTAGAAATGGTAGAGATTTAAACGTAACTGAACCTCCAAAGGTATTCCTGTTCGAGAAACTCCTGATATGCCGAATGATTTAAATAATTAAATTTAAAAAAACTCCTTACAATAGTATGGAGTTTTAATTTTACCTATCATTACTAGCAAACCAACCAACACTATATTTTATTCTGACGGAGATAACTAATAAAGCAAATTGAATTAAACCCTTTCATTTAACAAAAGCTATTCGTAAAAAATAATAAAGGTAGTGAATAGATGCATACAGTTTGGAAAGGGACAATCAGTATGGGATTAGTTACAATCCCTGTAAAATTGTTTTCAGCAGTTGAGGATAAGGATATAAAGTTTCGTCAATATCATAAGGATTGTAAAACACCGATCAACTATAAAAAGGTAGCTAGTTGTGACGATGAAGTTACTCCCGAAGAAATTATTAAAGTATTTGAAACACCAAATGGTAGAGTTGTCGAAATAACTGAAGAGGAAATGAATAAATTAAAAGAAGAATTTGAACTGAAAACTGTATCAATCATTGATTTTGTCAAACTTTCAGAAATTGATCCAGTTTATTTTGATCGAACATATTATATTGGCCCCGATTCTGGTGGAACAAAGGCATATGCTTTACTTTCGGAAATATTGAAGAAAAGTAAGAAAATCGGTCTTGCAAAAATTACAATTCGTAGTAAACAGCGTTTGGCTGCTATTCGTCCATATAAAAACGCGATTATTCTTGAAACATTACATTTTCCTGATGAGATTAGAGCAATTGAAAATCTACCTGGTGGTGTTCCTGAAAAGGCTGGGTTGGCGGAGCGTGAATTACAGGCTGGTATGATGCTAGTTGAACAATTAACGACAGAGTTTAATCCAGAAAACTATACTGATACATACCGTACAGCTTTAGAACAATTAATTACGGAAAAAGTTAATAAAAATGATTATATCGCTACAGGGCAGGAGAAACCGGCCGAACAAAAAAATGTGGTTGATTTAATGTCTGCATTACAAGCTAGTATCGATCGAACAAAAGGACAAGCAACACCTCCGAAAAAGCCTAAAACAAAAGCACCTAAAAAAGCAACGAGTTAAATAGGAGGTAGTAATGAAGCTAAATCCAATTTTTCCTTTTGAGCCTATTTCTTCAGATATTGTACCAATTGGTCCTGAGTGGATTTCGCAAATTAAATGGGACGGTGTTAGAATCCTTACCTATTTTGATGGGAAAGAAGTTAAATTATTTAACCGCAAATTAAATGATCGTACAAATATTTTTCCAGAGCTAACAAATATAAAATCCTATACGAATGCTCAATCAATCATTTTAGACGGGGAGGTCATTGCTCTCGATCAAAATGGCAATCCATCGTTTCATGAGGTAATGCGAAGGGATGGGATCAGGCGCATGGATCGGGTTGATTCAGCTATAGAAGCTGTGCCTATTTTCTATATGATTTTTGATATTCTCTTTTACAATGGAGAATGGGTTACTCAATTACCTCTACAACAGCGGCAAAATTTATTAATAGAAGCGGTTCAACCTAGTACGCAAATTCAATTAGTTCCAAATAATACGGACGGAGTTGCTTTATTTGAGGTTGCGAAACAACATAATTTAGAAGGGATCGTATGTAAAAATTTAAATAGCAAATATTTGATCAATGGAAAGCACAATGCGTGGCAAAAAGTAAAAAATTATAAAGACACTATTGCTGTAATCGGTGGGGTAACGTATCGCTCTGGAATAGTTAATTCTATTTTAGTAGGACTTTATGACGAAGAGAATCAACTCGTGTTTATTGGACATGTTGGAACAGGGAAATTAACGAAATCAGAATGGAAAGACCTTACTACAGTCATTAATACGATAAAAATAGAAAAAAATCCATTCAGTAGCCAACCGAAAAGAATAAAAGAAATTCAATGGATTCAACCATTGTTAACTGTTAAAGTTCAATTCATTGAATGGACTGAAGGTCATTCATTAAGACAACCAAGTATCCAAGCGTTTGTCGAAAAAGATCCTAAAGAATGTACTCTGATAGATTAGGGGATTATGATATGAATCACTTTTTTCATAAACGCAATAAAATTTATACCGGCTTTTTCTTTATTTTAGGTTTTAATTTAAAAGAGGAAACCTTTCTAGTGGGACTTAAAAAAGAAAATGATATTTTGCAAATGGGGTCCTTCTCAAATGGACTTAGCGAGGACGAGAAGGAAATTTTGATTAAAGCAATCGAAGCAAATAAAAAAAGCAAAAAAGGTAATATAAAATTTGTTGAGCCTGGAATCTGTATAGAACTTGAGTTTCAGAGCATAGAAAATAACCAATTAACAAATGCAAAATTTAGATCTTTTCAATTACAGCATGCATGGAATGAATGTACTTGGGATGGCTTACTATTGGGTAATCTTAATTTAGAGGAAGAATTAACACTTACTAGTCCAGAAAAAGTAATATGGAAGGATCCCTATATAAATAAAGAGAGCTTTGTTTCGTATTTAGCTCAAATATCCACTTATATGCTTCCATTTCTAAAAAATCGTTTATTAACAACGATTCGTTTTCCGAATGGAATAGACGGTGAATCTTTTTTTCAAAAAAACCGACCAGATTATGCTCCGAATTTTATTAAAACTGAAGAACATGAGGGGAATAATTTTATTATTTGTAATGATGTATCAACATTGCTATGGTTAGGAAATCAATTAGCTATTGAATACCATATCCCTTTTCAAACATATGAGGCAAAAAACCCGATTGAAATCGTATTCGATTTGGATCCACCTAATACAGAGGCGTTTTCTTTAGCAATAAAAGCTGCATTAGAAATGAAATTAATTTTTGATTCTTTTCAAATAAAAAGTTATCCAAAGGTGTCTGGAAGCAAAGGAATTCAAATTCATATTCCAATTAAAGAAAATTCTCTTACTTATGATGAAACAAGAGTATTTACATCTTTTATTGCACATTATTTAATTGAAAAATTTCCAGATGATTTTACGATTGAAAGATTTAAAAAAAATCGCGGGAATCGTCTTTATATTGATTATGTACAGCATGCAAAAGGAAAAACCATTATTTCTCCGTACTCTACAAGGGGAAAGGAAAAACCAACTGTTGCAACGCCACTACTTTGGGATGAGGTAAATGATCAATTAAAAATCGAGACTTTTACAATCCCGTTTGTTCTAAATCGGTTAGAAAATAGTTCTTGTCCAATGAACGACTATTTTGATCAAGAAAACGATTCTTTGATCGATTTAATTTCTAAAATTAAAGAAAACGGATTAAATTAAAAACTCCCTAATTATAATTAAAAGGGAGTTTTCCTAATTCTATATTTCAATGATTATTGGTAAAATCATCGGTTTTCTCTTCGTTTTCGTAAATAAAAATTGTCCAAGAGACTTTTTAATATTTTGCTTCATAACTCCCCATTGGAGTTTGTTTTCATCAAGTAATTCATTTATAGATGACGTGACGATTTGATTTACTTCCTTTAATAAACTTTCAGAGTCACGTGCATAGACAAATCCTCTTGAAATGGTATCAGGGCCTGAGATAATCTTTCTTTCCATTTTATTAATGGTGATGACGATTACAAGCATACCATCTTCGGCAAGCTGTTTTCGATCTCTAAGGACAATATTACCGACATCTCCAATGCCCATTCCATCAACGTAAATATTTCCTGCTGGGATTCTTCGGCTTTGAATTGCTTCTGATTGTAGAATATCGACAACATCACCGTTTTTAATAATAAAAATATTATTTCGTTTGACACCAACAGATTCAGCAAGAGAACGATGATGGTGTAGCATTCTGTACTCACCATGAATCGGAATAAAATATTTTGGCTTCATTAATGTAAGCATGAGCTTAAGTTCCTCTTGATAAGCATGACCAGAAACATGCATTCCGGTCGAGCTTCCAGAACCATAAATGACATTTGCTCCAAGATTGTAAAAATTATCGATAATTCGAGAAACGCTGCGCTCATTACCAGGAATTGGTGAAGCAGCTAAAATCACAGTATCACCAGGATAAATGTCAACGCCTCTAAAGCTGGAGTTAGCTAGACGAGCAAGAGCAGCAAGGGGTTCTCCTTGACTACCTGTGCATAAAATTGTAATTGATTCTGGTGCAAAATTATTAATTTCATCAGTATCAATCAACATCCCCTCTGGAATTGATAAGTAACCTTGTTCCATCGCAACTTGAACAACATTAACCATGCTTCTTCCAAGTAGAGCTATCTTTCGATTTGTGATAATGGAAGCATCAACGATTTGTTGTACTCGATGTACATTAGAAGCAAATGTTGAAATAATAACTCTACGTTTTGCTTTCATAAAAGCATCTACAATATGCTCTCCAACAATCCGTTCGGAAGGGGTCGAGCCAGGTCGTTCAGCGTTTGTACTCTCTGATAAAAGTAATAAAACACCTTTACTACCTATTTCGGCCATTTTATGAATATCTGGATATTGATTGTTAACAGGAGTTAAATCGAATTTAAAATCCCCGGTATGTACTACAGTTCCTTCAGGCGTTTCAAATACGATGCCTAAGCAATCAGGAATACTATGATTTGTTTTAAAAAATGAAATTGAAAAATGTTCAAATTTAATAATCGAATCAGAGTCTATTAAAATTAGTTCAGTTTCTCCTAATAATCCGTGCTCTTTTAATTTAAGCTCAATTAATCCAAGCGTTAATCTCGATGCATAGACTGGAATGTTCAATTGCTTCAAAAGATAAGGGATTCCACCAATATGATCTTCATGACCGTGCGTAACAAATAAACCTTTAATCTTTTCTTGATTTTCCTTTAGATATGTAATATCTGGAATGATTAAATCAACTCCTAATAAACTTTCATCTGGAAACTTCGAACCACAGTCTATTAGAATGATTTCTTTTAAAAATTGAATAGCATACATATTTTTTCCAATTTCATTAATTCCACCTAAGGCAAAGACTGATAGCATACTTTTTGTTGGACTCAAAATCCTATACCTCCTAGTACATTGAAAAGTATAAACATTTTCCTTTTAGAAATTGCCATATTTTTCTTAGTATGTACTTAAGCGTTAAAATCATTCAATCGACGGTTTTTATAAAAAAAAGAGCCGGTGTAAACCGTGCTCATTTTTGGATCACTCTTCGAAATAATTTTTAAATGGTTTTTTAGGTGTATGTGTTTCGTTACGATAATAAGGATTATCTTCAGTAGAATCTTTAGGATCCAAGTTTGTTTTAATTACTAATGTAGGTCCTGTTGTACCATGCTCTGCAATAATCCGATCATTTAATTCATTAAAATCAGGTAGTTTTTTATTCCCTGGTTGTAATGGTTCAGTCATATTTACACACCTCCTTACAATAGGATGGTTTCTTCAAGAAAAATTATGTATTTAGATTCGAATAAGTCTTAAATTAGAATAAAGTGGAGTGTATTAGCTTTTGCCAATGTACATACTGATTAGCAAAATAATTAAGAGATATTCAATGAAAAAGGTGGAATTATGAATGACAGTAATAGAGAAATTAGCAAGTTCTTTAAACCGTAGAGATGAAGAGCCTAACATCGAATTAGCGATTCAAGTTGCGGATCAAAATGATGAAAGTGCCGTAAAAGAACTGATCGAAAATCTTACCAACAAAAATAAAAACATCCAGAATGATTGCATAAAAGTTTTATATGAAATTGGTGAACGCAGACCATCTTTAATATCCGATTATACGAAGGAATTTTTTTCGCTTTTAGAAAGTAAAAATAATAGACTTCAATGGGGAGCAATGACTGCTTTAAACAGTATTACAAGTGATTTTCCTGAAATAATCTTTTCGAATATCAAAAAAATCATTGTTGCAGGTGACAATGGTTCAGTTATTACAAAAGATCAAGTTGTAAATATTCTTATAAAATTATGTTCGGTTAAGACATATGCTGAAGAGTCATTTAATTTGCTTATTAATCAATTAGTTAAAAGTCCAACAAACCAACTCCCGATGTATGCGGAAAGATCGATGTCTATTATTAATGAAGAAAATAAAAATTTATTTATTGAAACATTAACCTCTAGGTTGGATGAAATTGAAAAAGAAACAAAAAGAAAACGAGTTGAAAAGGTTATTAAAAAAATTAGGTGAAAATGTTGAATTTGAACCGAACAAAATGTGTATTTTGTTGATAAAAGTTCTGGAATGTAAGAATATTCCTTTTAAACAAAGTATTATAGGAGGACTAAAAGTACGGCATGCACTTACGGATGTGGAAACTCTTTCGAAATGGGTAATGCCTAATGATATCAAACCTGTCGTTGGACATAAATTTAACATTAGATTAGAGCAGTACAATTTAATTCTTGATTGTGAGGTTCTTGAAGTAGACGAACCAAATAAGCTTTCTTACACATGGGTCGGTGGTGGAACAAACACGACAGTTACTTGGACATTGAAGCATGAGGATGGAACAACTTATTTACATCTTGAGCAAACAGGATTTGAAAAAGAATTTCAAGCGTTCAATGGTGCGAAATTTGGTTGGGTAAGAATGGGCGACGAGCTTAAAAAATTGTTAGGGGATCTGTAAGACCAATCCTCTAAAAACTATTTTTTAGCTTTAAGATAACATAAGAAAAGCAAACGGATCAGTTTAAGGCTGGTCCGTTTTTATTTTCTAGATTATTAGGATGTTGTAGTAGGATAGAAAATCATTTGCTCTAAAAATCGACAGGATTACTGATTTTATTTTTGTTTCCCTATCTTTTTTTGTTGAAAATGTTCGAATTATAAAAAAATTTATATTTGATAAAATTTGTAAAAACGAAAATCCTGTCAAATCTCAATATAATAAAACTATCAAAAGAGAGAGAGGAAGATGGGGGAAATGAAAAAGAGAATCAAAAAAAATGTTACGACCCTAGCGGTAACAACGGGTCTTGTAACTAGCGTATTCAATCCAATTTCTATTCAACACAGTGTTCATGCACAATCAACATCAAAAGTTGAACAAGTTTTATCAGCTCTTACACCAGCTCAACGTGAGGCGATTAAACAATTAAAAATCAGTGATAAAGAAGGACTTCAAGTATCTGCTGATGTGGATTTAACAAGTACAGCGACAACTTCTGTCATTGTTGAATTTAAAGACAAACCAGCAAATACAGCAGTCATGGTAGCAGAAGCAGATGGAACAACCCTTTCTGAAACAGATGCACAAGCAAAAGTAGATGCTTCACATGACACGTTCCAACAAGATTTAAAAACGATTTTTAGTAAAGAGTTAAAAGAGAAGAAAAATCCTTACAAAATTAAGCGTGCTTACAAAAAAGCATTTAATGGAGTTGCGATGACACTCCCTGCTAATAAAGTAAAAGGTTTGCTTAAATCTAGTGCGGTACAAGCAGTATGGAGTGATTTACAAGTTCAGTTAGATGATCCATCTACTAAAAATCTAACGACTACTGAACAACAATCTTCAACTCATACGATGGTAACATTCCCTGGTGTTGAAAAACTTCATCAAGAAGGCTATACAGGAAAAGGCGTAAAAGTGGGTATTATTGATACTGGTATCGATTATAATCATCCAGATTTAAAAGGTGCTTTTAAAGGTGGATACGATTTCGTTGATAATGACAATGACCCAATGGAAACAACATATGCGGATTGGAAGAAATCGGGACTACCTGAATCAAATGGTGAAGCATATTATACAGAGCATGGAACGCATGTAGCTGGAATCATTGCTGGACAAGGTAAAAACAATGCTGACTATTCGGTAACAGGCGTTGCACCAGATGCTGATATTTACGCTTATCGAGTTCTTGGTCCATATGGTTCTGGTTCAACTTCAGCAATATTAGCGGGGATTGACAAAGCAGTAACAGACGGAATGGATATCATTAGTATGTCCCTTGGAGCAAACTACAATGACCCGTTATTCCCTACAGCAATTGCGGTTAATAACGCTGTACTTTCAGGGGCAACAGCAGTTGTTGCAGCAGGAAATTCTGGCAATAAAATGTATACATTAGGTACTCCAGGAAATTCTCCTTTGGCAATTACAGTTGGAGCAAGTGATACTCCTAGTACGATTCAACAATTTTCAGCAACTGCAAAATCTTCAACTGGTGATTTACCGGCTGATTTGAAAGTAGCTGCTCAAGGACTTTCGGATAATGTAGCGGAATTTCAAGGGAAAACGTATCAAATGGTAAATGTGGGTACAGGAGCGGAAACTTCTTATAATAAAAGAGATTCTGACGGTAACTACACAATACCAATCGATGTAACTGGAAAAATTGTCCTGGCTCAACGTGGTAGCTTAGGTATAGAAGAAATTGTTAAACGAGCTAAATCACATGGAGCAAAGGCTGTTGTTTTAGTGAATACATCTGGAAATACATTACCAGATGTATACTTAGGTAACGTATATGGATATATTCCAACATTTTTAATAAATAGTTCACAAGGTTTAAATATTCAAATTAAAATTCCTACAAGTGAAGCAATGAAAGGGAAAACAGTTGACTTTACATTCGGAAATATGAGCCAATCAGTAACAACAGGTAATAAATTAGCAGATTTTAGTTCAAGAGGTCCATCACGTGTATTATATGATATTAAACCAGAAGTAACAGCACCTGGTGTCTCGGTATTCTCAACTGTACCTTCTTATATGCATAAGGATGATAATGGAAATCCATTAACTGATTATCAATATGCATATGAACGCTTATCTGGTACATCGATGGCTACACCAAACGTATCAGGAGTAGCAGCATTATTAAAACAAGCTCATCCAGATATGACGCCTGCAGATATTAAGGCGACACTAATGAATACAGCAGATCCATTAAATGATAAGTATAGTGTATATGAAGTAGGTGCAGGTTTAGTAAATCCGTACAAAGCTGTGCATGCTGGGACGGAAATTCAAGTGAAAGACAAGACGAAAACATTAAGCAGTGATGCTAAAGATGCGGGTAGTGCTACTCTTGCAAGTAAAGGAATTAAAACAATTAAAAATATTACTGGAGCTTTAAGCTTTGGTGAACAAGCTGTTGATGGTAAGGAGCTATCAGATTCTCGTTCAATGACTTTATTCAATAAGAGTTCTGAAGATAAAACATATGATATAAAAGTTCAATTCCAAACATTAGATGCACGTTTTACAAATGACTCCAGAGCAGATCAAGATGCTGCTACAAACGGGGTTACTTTAGATGTTAAGTCATCTGTAAAAGTAAAAAGATACAGCAGTGCAAATATGGATGCGACAATCAATGTTCCTAAAACGGCAAAACTTGGTACTTATGAAGGGTATGTAGTGTACACAAATCAAAAGAACCCTGATGAAACGTATAAAGTACCGTTTGCCATTCATACAGTTGATGAAGGAATTGATTATGTAAAAGGAGATCCAGCTGCTTTCACTATACCTTATGAATCGGGTAGTAATGCAACAAAGTGGTCAATTGGCGTGGACTTTAAACTAAAATCTCACATGCGTACGTTTGATTTCTTCCTTGTCGATCCAAAAACAAACGAAGAAATTGGTTACCTAGGCACATCGGATGGAATGGGTGCAGAAGAGGGGATACAGTATTATTTCCGCGGTGTATTGAACGGTGGACAATATTATCCATTAACAGGAAACCCGGATAGCCCAGTTACATTTGATTATAAAGAAGTTGATCCAGGATTATGGAAAATACGAATGGTTGGTACAAATGATAAAGGTGCAACCTTCACTAGTGACGCTCCTGTTTATTATGGAATAAAAGAGCCAAAGGTTACAATGAATTATGAAGCAGGACAAATCGTTGAAACGGCTAATGCAACTGACAAAACAGTTACAGTAACAGGTAATGCATTTGATAAAAACATAGCTGAAATGCAAGCAGCAGGAATTGATGCTTCACAAGGCGAAAATAAAATGTATTATTACAATCCGAATAATTCGAATGAAATTAATATTCCTGTAGATGGAAATGGAAACTTTAATTCAACAATACCATTGTCAACAGCAGGCCCAGTCTCATTGCCAATTACAGAATATGATTTCTATGATCGAGATAAATCAACTGTAGAAAATTATGGAAGTTTTAAAGACATCTACTTTGTAAAAAAAGGAACTGCCTATACTTCAGCAATTTCTGAAAAACAAAGAATCAACATGGGAGATTCAACAACAGTAACGTTCTCAACGAAAAATGTAGCAACTCCTGTGAAAAAAGCTGAATACTCATTCATATACCCAACTAAGTTCCTAGACGTTACAAATGTAAAGCCACATGGAACATACGATGGAAAATTAGATGTTAAATACACAACTGCACCTTTTAATGGTACGTACAATGTTATGACAATCACTGCAACAGCTCTTGGCGACCTTGCGACGACGGGGATTACTGGAGATACTTCTTTAGTAGATCTAACATTCAAAGCAAAAGATATATACTACAAAGGCGGAATGCAGTTTGAAGATCCAACTGGAACAAGTAGATTCTTTAAAGCTGTTTATACAAATGTGGATAATACTACCGTAACAACGCAAGGCATTCAACCTTATTTCTATATTACTCCTACTTATTCTCTTATGAGGAGTGCGGTTCAGGCAGAAGGATTGGCTTCAGGATTTGTTCAAGGGGATATTAATATGAACACTAAGATTGACTATAATAAAGCTGGTTCAAAAATTAGTGTGAAAGATTCCGATGGTAAAGAATACGGAGTAGCTGATCCTTTAGGATATAGTTCAACAGCTCCACAAGGTTTTACATCTAGATTACCAATTACAGATAAACCATTTACATTATCAATCGATGTACCGGGACATTTCACATTCAAGAAAGACTTTACAGTTGGTTTGAAAGAAGACGGTAAAGTGACAGCTGGATCTAAACCAGTTGATTATAGCTATATCCCAGGTGGAGATGTTAATAAAGATAATGTAATTGACGTGAAAGATGCTCTGTACATCCAAACTTATTGGGGAACAAATAAACGTGATGCAGATATCAACTATGATGGTGTAGTTGATGAGAAAGATATGCAGTACGTAATTAATAACTACTTAATGCAAAACCCATTTGTTGACAATTCACCAAAGGCAGTTAAGAAATCCAAAGGTGAAACTTTAGATGACGTTTTAACGGATCTTGGATTAGAGTAATTTAATGATAGTTTTATAGAAAAATCGGCGATGATGAAATGTCATTGCCGATTTTTTTGTAATCTATGTTTTCTATAATTAACTATAAGGAAATAAATTGCAAGAATGGGATTAGCGTTTTGCTATACGGATAAAGTATGGGCTCCAACTCCGGATATGCCTGCTGGTAAATATAAAGTGACGTGTGTGATGGAAGATGAAACAGGTCTAAAAATCTCTGCAAAAGAGCGATATATGACGGTCGTAAAACCGACATATTCGATAGTATAAGATTTGGCCTCAACCTTTTATAGTTTTCCGTAAGGTTGGGGCTTTTTCTTACGGATTTCTTAATTAAGCTAATAGAGTAAGGACCTCTAATTTAAGTTATTGAAATATTAATCAAAAAAGCTATCAATCCCTAAAAACAGGAATGATAGCTTTTTTGATTATTGTACTACTGTTATTTTTTTAGGCGTAGTCGTAATTTTAAATCCATCCTTCGTAACTACCTCAGCAGAGATATAGTACGTGCCATTCGGAAGGTCAGACTTTGGTACCCACGTTGTATGGACTTCTTTTTCATTTTTAAATGCAATCGTATCGACGACATTACCATTTGCATCTTTTACATTGAATGTCCAGTCACTTCTATTTTGAGCAAAATAATCGATTTGTGCTTGTCTATCTTTATTTATTTTAGTTGTAGGATATACACTAGCATTTGAAAGAACCATCCAATCACTCATATATTTTGTACTTTGATCTCCCCAGACTGTGTATGAGTGATTAAATGCATTGTCAGCTCCAATAACGACAATACTTTTCGGTTCTGTATTTACTACTAATGTTTGTGCTGTGCCTGGCATATAGTTATTACCGTCAACCCAAACAGATGAAGCAACATAACCACTTCCGTTTTCGTTATCTGTACCTTTCCATGAAATTTCATATTTGCCATTAGTCGGTGTTACTTTAATATCTGTAACCTTTGGTAGAGTAGAATCTACTTTTACTGGCATTTTTACTTCTTGTGGTCTAGCACCTGGATAGTCTAGAGTTGTTCTGATTACATATTGATAAGTTCCATCAGGTACAAGATTGCCTAACTCATCAGTCATATTCCAATAGTAGCCGTCAGCATAAGAATAATCACCGTATGACATAATATTTTTTCTGAATTTCCAAGGTGTTCCTGTAAATTCACTAAAGTCTCCTAAGTAATTAACGATTTTGCCTGACTGGTCTTTGATATACATTTCAGTTTTTTGTAAATTTCGTAATGCTGTAAATCCAGCATATATACCTTGTAAATGATAGTTCGGAGAGATAGCAATTTTATTTAAATTGAAAGTTCCAGTTTTACCATCATACCCCTTTGGTGCACTTCCAGAATATTCATCCCATAGTGCCGTATAGCCTAAAAATGCATCTTTATCCCATGCTGGAGCATCTATATTACGTGGTTCATCCCATTTTCCGTAAAAGCCCATATATGGAACTGATATAGGAACTGCTTTATCCTTGTCAACAGGAACTAGACGTACAAATCCTTCTACGAAACTATTATTCTTTATTGAATCAGGTAAAGAAATATTCACAGTTAACATTTTTGATTGGCCAGGTTTAATTTTTAGTAATGCTCCAGTTTTATCTGTTACTTTTTTATCATTTACTGTGATCGATGCACCTTGAATTCGTTCACTAGTTAATGTTAGATAATCTTTTGAATCCATCGTTCCATCGTTATCTAAGTCAAATTGCTTCGTTTCAGTTTTATCCTTAAGCAGGTCAACATAAACATTGTATTCAATATCAGCACTATTATTTTTACCTTTCGGTTGATCAAATGCTTCTACATTTAATTTAAAACTTGTATTTTTGCCGATCTCTTTTAGCGCTACTGCTCCAGCTTGTTCTAAAGGTGTGTTTCTACTTGTGATAATAATCGGAGTGTTGATTGCATTTTGAATTTGCATTAAACCAGCGCCTTGTAAGCGAGGAGAATATGGAACTTCCCCATTTGTTCTAGGATCCATTACAATATTAGATGTATTCATTAAAGCAAGCTTAGCTTTAAGAGCTGTGTCTTCTGAGTGTTTTAGTCCTTTCTCGTAAAGCGATTGTAATACTAACGCTGAACCACCTACTACATGCGGTGTTGCCATCGATGTGCCACTCATCACTTCATAATCATTACCTGGTACAGTGGAATAAATATTTCCTCCAGGAGCAGAAATTTCTGGTTTGAAATCTAATGTTGAAGGAGAACCGTATGATGAGAAGCTAGACAATTTGTTTTTGTTAACATTATCAATCCAAGTATCGCCTGCTAATTTCATTTTGACAATTTGACCACTTGTTAATTTGTTAATTAACTCTTGACCGACTGCTTTACCGGTTGTAGCGGCTGGTATTGTATATGGACTAAAGCTTAAGTACGAATAATCATTCAAAACATCAGGTGGAATAACAATGACTGCTTTTGCTTTATATTTTGCTGCATTAAATTGAGCGAAAGAATATGACGTATATTGATTATTCATTTTTACTAAGACAATTTTTCCTGCTACATCTTTATTAGTAAAATCAGTAGCTTTCGAACCTTCTCCTGCATATACCAACTCATACTCTTGACCTGGTATTAAGTTTTTAGAAAGCTTAAAATTAACACTAGGAGCAAACATTGTTTGATCTTGGAAAGGAAGTTTAAAACCGTTTGCGTCACCTAATGTATTTAGATGCATTTTAGTATTTTCATAGGATGCAACGGATAAAGCGAATGGACTGACACCTGGTGCACTTACCGTCCCAATATCAGGATCTTCTGCATATGGTTGCATAGCAGAAGGGAAGAGGAGACTATGATTTGTACTGTACGCTGAATTACCAGCTGCAACAACTACAAGACTTCCTTGTTCAGTCGCAACTCGAATTGCTTTTTGAATAGGGTCATCATCTTCGCTAACATATCCTGCATCTACACCTAAACTCATATTGATTACATCTGCGCCCATTGTTACAGCATGTTCAATACCAGCAATAATATCGTCCTCGTAAGCAGCTTCATCATTGTCCGAGAATACTTTCTCAGCCAATAATTGTGTACCTGGAGCTATACCTTGAACGCCACCAGTTGAGTCATCGCCATTTGCACCGACGATACCTGAAACATGTGTACCATGTGGACTACCATCACCTCGTGGGATAACATCGGTGTCATGATCAGCCCAGTCATAACCAGTTGGTACTTTATCTGTGTACCAAATATCCCCTACTGCTGTAGCATCTAATTTACTTTGTATTCCACTTTTCGTTAATTTTTCTTTTTGTTTTCCCTTTTCCGTGATGGTCATATCTTTATGTGAGTAATCAATACCTGAATCGATAATTGCTACAAGTAATCCCTCACCTTGGTAACCATATTGACTCCAAACTTTTTGGGCTTGTACTAATTCTTTGCTTGCCGCCATCGTTTCGTGGAATGTTCTAGCAACGTGTACGCTAGTTACACCTGGAGCTTTCTTAATCTCATTTAGGTTTTTGTATTCAGTCTCAACGCTGAATCCATTAAATCCTTCATAGAAGCGCTGTTTTAATATTGGAGAATTTGATTTAGCTTTATTATTTTTTTTGATTACGTCCATTGCTTTGTCTTGCTTTTCTTTAAATAATGATCTTTTGTTAGTCGGTGTTAGATTAGTAGTAGACGGCTGTGCAACTTCAACGATAAAACGAACTTTGTCAGTTGGTTTATAATCCTTTTCTGCATTTTGACCATCTTTATATAGGTTTTCTTTCCCGTTTTGATCTAGTTTATGCGGTTCTTGAAAGTTAAGTGGTTTAGATAGTGGTGTTGAGTCTTTTCCGGATGCGAGTGCAGTATAAGATGAAAAAATTAAAGATGATAAAGCTGCGGTAGTCATTACTTTAAATGCATTCATTTTACTGATTTTCATTAAAACTCTCCTTTTCATTATGTAAATTAGTCAATAATTGTATTTCTTCAACACGCTTTTAAGAGAATAGTAGGTTTTTAAAGATGAGTGTTTGAAATGTTAAACTAACTCTTACATTGAGTGACTAAATAAATACAATAATTAATATATATCCCTCTATATTTTAAGTAAATTGGGGAAATTCCATCGTTTTAATATGCGAATTTTCTGACTACAATGACAAAAATAGACAATTTTCGAACTTGGTTAAATATTCCAAGACAATTATTTTTAGGGAACCTGTTAGAATTTGGTGAAAAATCATTATTTGTTGGAATATTGATTTGGGGAAATTTTGTCAAAATCAATTATTTTTTAATGATTCGATTAAAAATGTTAAAGTTTTTTAACCAAAATATGTGTAGGCTGAGGTTTGAGAAACACACGATTACTTTTAAATCACATTTTTAAAGGGGGGGTTAGAAGAAACTGTTACATTAAAATAGGCACATAATCGGACCCTCATTCATAATACTACGATAAAGGTTACATTTAGCAGGTTGGTGGTTAAAATGGGAGGCGAATCAAAAGCAGTAGTGGGCTCTGTGATTGTATCGATTGGAACAATAACAGCAGCAATTGGCTCTACGCCGTCCAATTATATAAAAAGTAGTGTTCGGGATGACTTATCGATAGTCGGAAATGTTTTGCAGGCTACAGGAAACGGTATTGATGCTGAAGCAAAGGGCACTCTATTTAGAGGGATTGGAAAAGAAATAACAGCAAGTGGTAATGTTATTGTTTTCTCAGGACTAGTATTTGATATACGAAAAGAAGCATCCTATAAATTATTCATTGCAGGCAACTTGTTACAAGCTTTAGGATTAGGAGCTAATATTGGAGAGGCAATTGAACTTACTCCTTTCCCGGGTCAGGCCGAAAACATTGTAGGTAGCTTAACACAATTTATAGGTAACTTATTGCAAGCAATAGGTTGGTCAGAAGCACTATATGATATTAAAGAGGATGAAAAAAAGCTTAGCTATTATGAGGAATATCTAAAAAAAAGTAATGGACAATCCGAGTCCGAAGTATTGGTAGCAACAGGAAGTTGGATCCAAGCAATTGGTTCTGTTATTTCAGTAATTGGAGCAGTAAAAGAAGTAGCAGGGACCAATTAAGTGGAGAGAAAGTAGAACTTATACTTTCATTTATCGAAGTTTCTCATGCTCCGTAGGCTAAACACTTAATCCTAAAATCAATACAATAAAATATGGACAGAAGTGTGGATAAATTTTTCACGCTTTTTTTGTTGTTAGTTATCATTCTAATGTTAAAATGCATTAAAAGTAGAAAAAAATAAAGATAGAAGAGTTTTAATTAAAATTACATAAATTAAACTAAATAAAAAACTTTTTACCCCCGTATCTTTTTATACTTCTATTCCGTTTATAAGGTAGAGAGTGTGAATAAAGGAGTGAACATTAATGTCTAGTAAGTTTAGTCTTCACAGCATAGAAAAGGAAAAACAGGATGAAGAGACGGATAAATTCTATTGGAAGGAGTTCTATCCTAAATTGCAACGATATTGTCGGTTTCTAGCCCAGAATGAATGGGACGGTGACGATATTGCTCAGGAATCCATTTTTAAAGCAATAAAATACTATAGTAAAGAAAAAATGAATTCGGCTTTATTAAATAAAATTGCTTACAATCATTGGATCGATACTTTACGAAAAAGAAAAGAAGAAACGATTAATCCTGATTTAGAACTTTCCCAATATGCAGTCAATCATCCGGTTGATCATAAAATGAATAGTGTTGAGCTCTTACTAAAACATTTTACTCCAAAACAAGCAGTTATCTTTTTCCTAAAAGAAGCATTTCAATATAAATCTAAGGAAATTGCAGGCATTTTAGGAACAACAGAAATAGCCATAAAATCTAGCCTGCATCGAGCGAAAAAGCGTCTAGATAAAACTGACAAAGAAGAAGAATCACTTTTCGTTGAAAATTTTTGGAATGAAGAAGAACGGGAGAAGCTTGAAGAACTTTTTCATATAGCTTTAGAAGTTCAAGACCCTACCGTCTTAATTCAAGCTATCCCTTCCTTTGATCGAATTATTGAAAGTCCTAAAATGCTATTCGGTAATTTCCAATCAGCTCGAACTCAAACTCCTTCAAGCACTCTCTGCATGGCTGCATAGCCAATTAACGCTTTTAAGGAGGATTTTAAAATGACGACAATTCCTTATGTAATTGAACAATCTAATCGTGGTGAACGTTCATATGATATTTATTCCCGTTTGTTAAAAGATCGAATTATTATTATTGGTGATGAAATAAATGATCATGTAGCAAACAGTGTAGTTGCACAATTACTATTTTTGGCTGCGGATGCACCTGATAAAGAAATTTCACTCTATATAAATAGTCCTGGTGGATCAACCTCAGCAGGATTTGCTATTTACGATACGATGCAATATATTAAACCCGATGTTAGAACAATATGTACCGGAATGGCAGCATCTTTTGGCGCAATGCTTTTATTAGCAGGAACAAAGGGGAAGCGTTTTGCACTTCCAAACAGCGAAATCATGATTCATCAACCATTAGGTGGAGCGAAAGGCCAGGCAACAGAAATTGAAATATCAGCACGTCGTATTTTAAAATTACGTGAACATATTAATCAAATAATTGCCGACCGAACAGGCCAGTCAGTTGAAAAAGTGGCAAAGGATACAGATCGAGATTATTTTATGAGTGCAGAAGAAGCGAAAGAGTATGGAATCATTGATGAGATTCTGTATCCTAATAATTAACTTAAATTTTTCAGAGAAGAAGGGTTAGCAATGCTAGCCTTTCTTTGTGCATTTAACCAAATTTCAGTTATATGTTAAATTTTTATGAATAGCATTAATTAGTACGTTATAAGTTCAATTTCAAACTGCATATGTCTAAGTAGAGGAGGGATAAAAATGACATTCGAACAAAAGAGTATAGCTAACTTTATGCACCGAGGTATAACAGAAGATAATACTTACTTCTTTTTGAATGACTTTACTTCCATATTAGTAAGTGGAGAAGATACAAACGGAGCTTTTTGCGTCTTGCACTGCAATGGTAAAAAAGATGGTGGACCTCCTCTTCATATACACGAATTAGAAGATGAAACGTTTTATGTATTAGAAGGAGAAATGACTTTTTTTATTGGTGATCATAAAATTTTAGCAAAGGCTGGAGATTATGTATTTGCTCCTCGGGGAATTCCTCATACGTTTAAAGTGCGCTCTGAAAATACTCAATTCCTTGTTACTGCTTATCCATCAGGTTTTGATCAATTTGTAAAAGAGCTATCTGTTCCATTTTATAAAGGATTCAAAAAGCCTGAAGGTCCTCCTTCAGCTGAAAAACTTCAGAAATTGATCGAGGTGTCAATAAAATATAAAATTTCTTATCCGAGTTTATAAATTTAATAGAGACTATGTTCTCCTTGGAAACTTATGTATTCTTTAATTAAAAGGTTTTCTTAGGAAAAGAGGATACGATAATGAAGCATATAAATAAGTTAAACCCAATTGAAGCAGCACAACATTTTATTGAAAAGTACTTTCCAAACTGTCAGGGAGCATTATTAGCGGGTAGCGTAGTACGCGGGGAGGCAACAGAAACATCTGATCTTGATATCGTTATTTTTGATAAAAGTCTTAGCTCTTCATATAGAGAGTCATTAAATGAGTTTAGTTGGGACATAGAAGTTTTTGTACATAATCTATCATCCTATAAACAATTTTTTAAAAGTGATTATGAGAGAGCTAGGCCTTCACTACCGAGGATGGTTTCAGAGGGTGTAATCTTAAAGGATGAAGGAATAATTGAGGATATTAAAAAAGAAGCAAATGATTTGTTAGAAAAAGGTCCAGAAAAATGGTCAGAGGATACAAACAAAATAAAGCGATATTTTATTACAGATGCACTAAATGATTTTAAGGGTTCCTCTAAAAGAGCGGAAGAAATATTTATAGCCAATACGCTAGCCGAACTAGTAAGCGAATTCGTTTTAAGAACAAATTGTAAATGGATTGGTTCATCAAAATGGGTCGTACGTTCATTGAGAAATTATAACGAAGAATTTGCTAACTGTTTTGTAGAAGCTTTTGATTTATTTTATACGACAGGCGAAAAGAAACAGG
The DNA here is from genome assembly GCF_042886615.1 of Gottfriedia sp. NPDC057991. Taxonomy (NCBI): domain Bacteria; kingdom Bacillati; phylum Bacillota; class Bacilli; order Caryophanales; family Bacillaceae; genus Gottfriedia; species Gottfriedia sp. NPDC057991. The sequence goes on along the minus strand of NZ_JBHVQN010000007.1, from coordinate 146,213 downwards.
TTATCAAATTAGTGAATGAAGTTTTGCAGCCATATGGAGGGCAGATATTTGAAGGTTTTTCTTTAGGAAAAATGTAGCTTTGTAATTCAATCGTATGCATGTTAAGTAATAGGGGTCATATTTATGACTCTTTTTATTTTGGAAAGATTTATAAGCTAATACTTACATTAAACTATTAAACTTACTTAATAAGATAATAAAATTCATAATTTATCGATGTTTCTCTTGTAATATAGTAGGTAATTTCTCCTGTTTTTTCGTCAAGGTTATCGAATTCTTGCTAAAAAATTATTTATTTTGTTTTATTTTTCCCAATTTTCAGTTTTATTTTTTCGGTCAAAATATAAAAAATCCGACAAAAAAATATCTTTTTTTCCATGAAATAACATGTTTTTTGCATATATCTGACATTTCTATGTATAAATATGATGAAAAATTTTGTAAAAGAACTAAGTAGATTCCCCCAATATACGTTCGTTTATGTCAGATGTACAATTTAACTGTATTTAATTAACAACCACGAAAATCAGATGAATAGGAAAACTTAAGTTTGTTATTATATTTAACTATTACTCTATAGATCCAATGTGGATTTAAATAAATACAGAATATAATTGTAGGAGTGTTGTTATGAAAAACGGAAAATTTAAAGCGTTTAAAGTTATGTCTACAACTGCCTTAGTATCATTACTTTTTACATCATTAGCTTTTGCAGACAACGATAACGTTACACCTCAAACTGATTCAACTGAAGGAATGGTTGAACAAGGAACATTTACTAAGAATAATTTAGATATATCTCAAGAAAACTCATTGTATAAAGAAAGCAACAATCAAGAAGCTACAAAACAAGATGTTACAAAAACGTATAAACCAGATGAAGAAGTTCATTTAATCGTTGAAGTGGAACAACCTACGGATAGTGAGCAAGCTACACCTGAACATAAAAAAGCAATGTTTAAAGAAAAGCAAGACAATGTAATTGATGAAATCTCAAAAGAAAAAAATTCTAAATCAAATGTTGATTTTAAGGTAAAACATCGCTATTTTGAAGGTTTTAACGGATTTAGTGTTGAAACAGAATATAAAAATTTAAAAGATATCCAGTCAATCCCTGGCGTTAAGCACGTATCAGTTGCTAGAACATTCCACGAAACAATGGCAGCAAGTAAAGAATTAGTACAAGCTCAAAAGGTTTGGGAACAATATGGTTATAAAGGGGAAGGCCTAGTAGTAGGAGTTGTCGATTCTGGTATTGATTGGAAACATAAAGATCTGACACTATCAGATGCAGCTAAAGCAAAAGAAAAATGGACAAAGGATAAATTTGACCAGTTTGCAACAACAACAGCTGTAAATGAAACTTGGTATTCAGATAAAGTACCATCTGGATATGACTGGGCAGACAACGATACGAATGTTATTCCTGGACCAAAAGGTAGCTCACACGGAACACACGTATCTGGAACGATTGGAGCAAATGGTGATGATGCGAATGGCGGAGTTGCTGGAATCGCACCAGGTGTACAACTATTAGCAGAGAAAGTATTTTCTGATAATGGCGGCGGGGCTATGGAAGACGATATTATCGCAGGAATCGAGCATGCGGTTACAATGGGCGCAGATGTAATCAACATGAGCTTAGGTAGTGATGCAGGCTATGTAGACGAAAACTATGATCCAATTCAAAAAGCAATCAGAAATGCGACAGAAAAAGGTACGCTAGTTGTAGTAGCAGCAGGAAATTCAGCATTCAGTTCGGAAGCTTTTCTAACACCTGCAACAATAAAACCATTTGCGGAAAATCCTGATATTGGAACGGTTGGCTCACCTGGTGTAAGTCCATTTGCTATATCAGTTGCTTCCTTTGAAAATTCTAAAATTCATATGAACGCAATTTCAGATGGAAGCTTAGCAGTACCATTCAAAGACCATTCTCAATATGGACAAGCTTTCAATGTATCTAATAATCTATTACCAAATACTAACTATGATTTGGTATACGTTAATGAAGGAAAAACGGCGGCTAATTATCCAAAAGGAAAAACGAATTATATTGCCGTAGTTAAACTTTTAAATTCATATAGTACTGTTTCGAGTATTCAATTTACTGCAAAATCTGCAGGAGCGAAGGCTATTATAATGATCCCACCTTCAAACTGGCCTGATTATGTAACGCTACCAGTAACTGCATCTGCAACACCAACTGCTTCAACAAGTAAATCAATCGGACAAGCATTACTAGATAAAATGAGTAAAATGCCTAGTGGTCAATATTTAAGTATGAAAAATATCGGCGATTATTGGGTAGATAATCCTGATAAAGATACGATGTCTTATTTTTCATCAATGGGTACAACTCCAACATTAGATTTTAAACCTGAAATTTCGGCTCCGGGTGGAAATATTTACTCAACAATCCCTGGAAATGCTTATCAAGTAATGAGTGGTACATCGATGGCGACACCGCACGTTGCAGGTGGCTCAGCATTAGTATTACAGTCACTTTATGAAAAGGGATTAAAACACTCAGAAGATACAGTTTTAAAAGCGAAAATTGCATTAATGAATACATCTAAAATCGTTATGGATCCAAGAACTAATAGTGAAGTTCCATATTCACCACGTATTCAAGGGTCTGGTTTAATGCAAATTCAAAATGCGATTAATACACCAGTTGTTGTGACAAATCGAAACGCACCTTTAGAACAGGCTGGTTCGGTAGCATTAAAGGAAATCGGACAAAATACAAGCTTTAAATTAAACGTACAAGCTTTTGATGCACCTAAAGGGAAAAATAATAGTGCTGATATTGAATACAATGTATATGTTGATTTATTAAAAGATAAGACAGAAACAAAGCAATTTGATTTTGATCATGATGGACAATTAGATTCAAAAGATTATTTAACTTTATCAAGTGAACAAATTAAGGGTGCAAAAGTCACTGTAAATGATAATATCGTAACAGATAAAACAGGATCTACATTGAAAATCAAACCAGGTCAAACAAAAATGTTAACGGTTAATGTATCATTACCAGATTCATTAAAGAAAAATAGTTTTGTAGAAGGATATGTTCGTCTTGTACCAGTAGCAAAAGACCAAGATAAAGCTGTACCGATCACTATGCCTTATATGGGATTTTATGGAAAATGGGATGAGCCGCGTAACATCGATGCTCCAGCTTGGGAAAAAGATTCTTTTGCAGGTCATACAGCACTTTGGAATGATAATACAGAGGGCGGGGCACCATTAGGATACAATGGAGTAGGCTTTGATATGAACCATATTGCTTTCTCGCCAAACGCTATTGACAAAGGTATCTTTGGAGGAATGGCGGTTTTACGTAACTTAGATAAAGCTGAGGTCTCTATTGAAGATTCTGCTGGAAAACAACTAAGATACTTAGGTGACTTCAGTGAGTATACTGGAACTGGAGAGCCTTGGAAATTTAATAAAAACATTATGTTTAATGGCGATTATAATGTTAATTTATATCAATGGGATATGAAAGACGAATCTGGAAATTTTGTTCCAGATGGTACGTACTATTACGTAATTAAAACGACGTTAGCATATCCAAACGCTAGACCACAAACGGTTAAAATGCCGATGATCGTGGATTCAGTTGCACCAAAAATTTCTGATATTAAGGTAACACCAAACAACGGTAAATATGATATTACATTTAAAGCGACTGATAATGCAACTGACTTTAACTATGCGGATATTTATGTAAATGGAACATTTTATGAACTTAAACCAGGCGAAACGAAACTAACGGTTAATACAGAACCAAAAGGTATGGTATTCAGATATAATGATTATGCAGGAAACAATGCTTGGACAACATGGGGAGACCAAAGCTATAATAAACAAAGTATGGCGATGGTAACTTGGGGTATTTCTCCATCTACTGGTGTAAGCGCATCTAAGCCGGCAAGAATTTCACTATATGGTTATAGCAGAGTAGACTGGACGATTAATATTAAAGATGCTAAAGGAAATCTTGTAGATTCGTCTACATTCGAAAATGAGCATACTTTTAGTACACAATGGGCGCCAGAAAAAAATCTTCCAAGTGGCACATATACAGTTACAGTAGATGTTGTTACGAAAGATGGTTTTAAAGTAACAACAACACCTAAAACTATTACGGTTACTCAATAATATTAAATTAAAAAATAATAAACAAGGCTCAGTGAAAACTGAAGCCTTTTGTTTTGTCTTTTTAATATTCCTTAATTGTAATTCAAGTCTTCTTTATTACTTTTTAGTTTTCCTTGGATTAGGAGAACTAGCAATAAACTAACCGGAATAATTATTTGAAGTGGAATGTGAAGCAAATACGGTACTAAATGGATCCCTTCTAAATGGTGCTCAAGAAAACTAGAAGCTACCCATAAGGAAGTTAAAACAGTAATAATGCCAATTGGGTAGACTAGCTGCTCAGTTTTCTTTACATTAAATAAATCTGCAGCCCCAGATACCGCACAATAAAAGTAAATTGTAATTTTTACAAAGGCATTGCATACTGCAATGACAACAATGAAAGTATCCAATCTTTGGATGAAATCGGCAATATTAATATAACTAACAGATGTTAGAAGTGGGTAGGTTGCTCTTTCAATAACAGATGGACCTAATATTGCAGTATTTAAAACTGCAAATAAGGTTAATATAAGTCCCGAAAATAATAAGGCAGGTATTCCTACTTTTATTGCTAAATCTTGTTTAGTTAAATGTGGCATAATCATTGTAAATGTAAGGATTTCGCCAAAAGGAATGGTTAAAGAAATTGGGAAAGCCTTAAATACAGGTGTCCATCCATGTTCTAAAACGGGTCTTAAATTATCAATTTTTATTAATTTTGAAATGATTTCAAATCCTATAAATATAAAAATAAGAAACATAATCATGATAAGAATAAATTCGCATGAACGAGCGAATGTTTCGAGTCCTTTAGACATTGCATACATGATTAATAACATCATGATTAAACCGATTGAAATTAGAGAAGAAGCATTATATAGAGTGATTGTTAATAAATCCTCAAAATCACGTAAAGCACGTGCAGCGATATAAAGAAAATATAAGATATATATTAATGCAAATATTTTCCCAATATATTTTCCTAAAATAATTTGAATATATTTTGTTAAAGGGAGATCAGGAAATAATGAATATAATTTAATATACACTGCAAAAATTAAACAAGCTGTTATGAGTCCTATGATTAAACTAATCCATCCATCTTGTTTAGCCCTAGCAAATATTTCGACTGGTGGAGAAGCACCGACCCCAAACATAAAAATCATAGAAAAGAATTGAAAACCACTTATATTTAATTTACGATTCATTTGAATTCCTTCTTTTGACTTCTAATTTTTCTTCTAGATCATTATTTTTTCCATAAAATTCTATTTTATTTAAGAGTTAATGAAGTTATTTTTTGTGACAAAAAAAAGTTAGAAGTTTGTCAAAATTTAGTATAATAATTGCAATCATAAAAAAGAAGACTGAGGTGATTATTGCGTGGAAATTAAGGTTGATGATTTAACTGGAACTGAAGTTGCTAACCTAATTAGTGAGCATTTACAAGGTATGACACAGCATTCTCCACTTGAAAGCATACATGCTTTAAATCTTGAAGGATTAAAGAAACCGGAAATAACGTTTTGGAGTGTATGGGAACAAAGTGAATTAGTTGGATGTGGGGCACTAAAAGAACTTGACTCTTTACAAGGAGAAGTAAAATCAATGAGAACTTCTTCAGCTCATTTAAGAAAAGGTGTGGCAAGGTGCATGCTCCAGCACATTATCAAAGAGGCAAAAAATAGAGGCTACAAAAGAATTAGTTTAGAAACCGGTTCAATGGAAGCATTTAATCCAGCAAAAAAACTATATGAACTTTTTGGTTTTAAGTATTGTAAGCCTTTTGCAGATTATAAAGATGATCCTAATAGTGTTTTTATGACACTAGAATTGTAAAATTTTTGAATGTAGAGTTGCTATTGTAGCAACTTTATTTAGTTTAATACCTTTTATATACACGCCTAACTAATCAATCCCCTTCGATAAATTAAAAGAATCAAAAAAATTTAAAATAAAATTAGTACCTAGTATTAATATCTGGTGATATAATATTGAAAAGAGATTAATAAATATGACTGAGGTGACCATAATGCAAAATTCGAAAGCACGTATCACTGCAATAGGTTCATATGTACCAGAAAAAGTATTAACAAATAAGGATTTAGAAAAAATAGTTGAAACAAATGATGAATGGATTGTAAAACGAACAGGGATTAAAGAAAGAAGAATTGCAACTGAAAATGAATACACAAGTGACTTAAGTTTTAAGGCAATAAAAGACTTAATGGAAAAATACAATAAGACTGTTGAAGATGTTGATATGATTATCGTTTGTACTTTAACGCCAGACTTCAAAACGCCAAGTGTTGCTTCAATTATTCAGGCAAAGCTTGGGATAAAAAATGCTGGGGCAATTGATTTAAATGCTGCTTGCGCAGGTTTTACTTATGGATTGTATATGGCAAATGGATTAGTTACATCCGGATTAAATCGTAAAATTTTAGTAGTTGGTGCAGAAACCTTGTCTAAAATTACCGATTATGAAGATCGCACTACTTGCATTTTATTTGGTGATGGCGCTGGTGCAGCTTTAGTAGAGTATGATGAGGAACAGCCTAGCTTCATTTCCTCTTACTTAGGATCAGAAGGCGAAAAAGGGAAACATTTATATTGTTCAAATTTATCAAACCAAATGTTTGGAGAAGAAATAATTTATAACAGTAACATTATTCAAAATGGTCGTGAGGTATATAAATGGGCAGTCACTACAGTTCCAAAAGGTATGCAAGCTGTACTAGATAAAGGGGCGACTTCGTTAAATGAAGTTGATTGGTTTGTCCCTCATAGTGCAAATTTAAGAATGATTGAATCAATTTGTGAAAGAAGTGAATTTCCAATTGATAAGACATTATATAGTTTAGTCGATTGTGGAAATACATCATCTGCCACAATTCCTTTATCTCTAACAAAGGGAGCGAAGGAAGGAAAACTTAAATATGGTGATAAGGTTTTATTGTATGGTTTTGGTGGTGGATTAACGCATGCCGGGTTACTTATTAATTGGACTTTGTAAAACAGCATGAGGAAGAAGGGGTCATGAGTAAGTAAAACAGCAAAAAAATGAAAAAAGGTTACTCATGGGTGGTTCATGAGTAAGTAAAACAGCAAGAAAATGAAAAAAGGTTACTTATGAGAGGTTCATGAGTAAGTAAAAAAGCAAAAATAAGAAAATAGGTTACTCATGAGAGGTTCATGAGTAAGAAAAAAAGCAAAAAGAAGAAAAAAGGTTACTCATAAAAGTTTCATGAGTTAGTAAAAAGGCAAGAACAAAATACCATACTCATAAAAAGCTGTAGTCACAACCAACTTTACTAAAAAGACTAAGTGACAAGCTCATTTTTCATCAGTTAGAAGAAGTCTAATAGGTTACTTAGTTAGACTTCTTTTTTGATTTAATGGTCAGTTTAGTTAGTCAATAATAATTTTTGGAAGGAAGAGCAATGTATGAATGTATCTGTCTTAGGCTGCGGTAGATGGGGAACTTTTTTAGCTTGGTACGCTAATCGAGTTAGCCACAATGTTGTTTTATGGGGAAGAGAAAACTCTAGAAATTTTATTGGCTTAAATCAGACAAGAAAAAATGACTATTTAAGCCTACCAGATGGAATTGAGTTAACGAACTCTTTAGAAAGTGCATTATCTTTTGCAGAAGTCATTATTATATCAATTAGTGCCCAAGAGCTAAGAGCATTTGCAAACCGCTTAAGTCAATATAATGAAATACAAGGTAAAACTTTTATCCTCTGTATGAAAGGGATCGAATCTACTACTGGAAAAAGACTGACACAAGTCTTTCGTGAAGAAGTTGGGAAAAATAGCAATGTAGCCGTTTGGGTAGGACCTGGTCATGTACAAGACTTTGTTAGAAATATTCCAAATTGCATGGTTATTGGTTCGGAAAATATTGAGGTAACAAAAAAGATTGCGAAAGAATTTAATAGTGAATTAATTCGTTTTTATTATGGTCAAGATTTGATTGGTAATGAAATTGGAGCAGCAACAAAAAATGTCATGGGAATAGCAGCTGGTATGCTTGATGGATTAAACTATAGTAGTTTAAAAGGTTCCTTGATGGCAAGAGGGACAAGAGAAATCTCTCGCTTAATAAGAGCAATTGGCGGAAATGATGTAACAATTTACGGTTTAAGTCATTTAGGAGACTACGAGGCAACACTCTTTTCAATGCATAGTCATAATCGAAAATTTGGACAAGCATTTGTTGAAGGAAAACCATTTGATAAATTAGCGGAAGGAGTTTCTACAATTAAGGCTTTAAAGGAACTTTCTAATCAGTATGATGTTGAACTACCGATTTGTAACGCGTTGTTTGAAATCATTTATGAGCATAAAAATGCGAAAGAAACTTTAGAGGAATTATTTTTAAGACCACTAAAATTTGAATTTTAATAAGATGAAATTTTATTTCGGTTATTTCATGTTGAATGGTTAAACATTTTATTTTCTCTAACTTTTCATACTGTTTTAACCTAAAATTTAAATAAAACACGAACGATTTTACTTGTTATGTAAAAAAAGTTCATATTTTGTATTGAAAATATATTTTTAGTTTGATATATTAGCAGTGTAATCATTCATAAACATTACTCGTATATGCTCAGTAATATGGTCTGAGCGTTTCTACCTGGTTCCCGATGAAAGAACTAGACTACGAGTTAAAGTAGTTATCGGCTGTTATTTTAAGTAGCCAATACTTAAGTTCTAGCATTAAACTCGATTTATTGCTGATCTATACTTTAACTTTCGTAGGTCTAGAAGGTAGAAATTGTTCTACATTTTCTAGATCATTTTTTTTGACTAAAACATCGAGTGTGATAAACAACAGGGGGAAAAGACATGTTAAAGAAGTACGGTTTAGTAGGAGTAGCATCTGCACTATTAGTTTCAGCATTTGTAGGTTATAACGTTAAAACGAATACTGTAGAAGCAAAATCAAAACAATTAAAACCAATCGTGATTGAGGGGCCAATGCCAATAGAGGCTGAGAAATTTGCAAGTAAGTTAAAAAACGTAAAAGTAGAAAAATCAGGTAGTTTCGTATTTTACAAAGGTACTTTAGATCATTATCCAGTTATCGTAGCAAAAACAGGTAAAGGTATGGAAAATACTGCTGCTGCTACAGCGATTGCAATTGAAAAATATAAACCAATCGCAATTATTAACCAAGGAACTTCTGGTGGTCATGACCCAAATTTAAATGTTTTTGATATCGTATTAGGTAAAAATACAACTAATATTGGTTCTTTAAAAACAGAAACGAAAGACGAAAACCAAGGAATAGATGCAACTCAATGGAAACCAATGGACTTAATGGCTTCAGAAGGTAGTGCAGGTGAAGATCCAAACGCTGAAAAACCACGTTTTTACGAAGGTAATAAAGATTTATTAGCAGCTGCAAATGCAGTAAAAAATAAATACACTAAAGGTAAGGTTGTAGAAGGTACAATCGGATCTGCAGATGTTTGGAACAATGAAGTTGATCGCATTAAATGGTTCCATACTAAATATGGAACTTCAGTAGAAGAAATGGAAGGCGCTGCTGCAGCTCAAATCTCTCAAGCGTATAATGTAGCTTTCTTAGGAATTCGTGTATTATCAAACAATAAAACAAATGGCGGTAAATATGATCCAACTACAGCTGATGCTTGTCAGGAGTATGTTATGGAAGTAGTTAAAAAATATATTTCTACAAATCCAAGTAAATAATACTTTAAATAGAAAAAGAGATATTTTAAAGTATCTCTTTTTCTATTTTATTGTACATTTATTTCCTATCGATTTACTTCAACCACCATAATTCAACAGGATTTAATTCATACTGATTATTTTCGCGATACATATATTGACACATAATAAGCTCACGTCTCAATGTAGCGTAATCCTCATGAAATTCCTTCAAATATTCATTGATCTCTTTCTCTTGATAAACTCTTCCAAATTCTAGACCTTTAATCATATGCGCTAATACAACTAATTTCTTTTTTCTCTGTGCAGGATAAATTTTAAGTTTACCTTCTTTCGTAAAGAAGTTATTGATAATGCTTGAGCGTTCATTTTCAGTTACTGACATTTCCATAGTGGAATCTCCTCCTGTACCTACAGTCATAATTGCCTTTGAACTCATTTCTAAAATTTTTGTATTTAGAGAGAAATAGATTGTATTTTTATCACGGCGCTCTTTAATCAGACCAACATCTCTGAGCTTTGTCATATGATGAGTAATCGTTGGTGGTTTAAGACCTAATTTACATGCAATATCTTGCCCACTTAATTGACCTTTTTGCAGTAAAGCAATAATTCGTACACGGGTAAGATCACCTAAAGCTTTATGGAAATCTACAATTTTATTTAATTGCATTTAATAAACACCTACTTTTATATTCATCTAATTAGATAATAATCTAATTAGATTTTTGTTTCAATATTTAGCTTTAAAAGAATGTAAATTTAGTTCATATATACTAAATATTTTTATTTAGCGAATTAGATAGGATAACTATAAGAATGTATCGAATGTTTAAAAATCCACTAGTAAAAAAGTAGTTTAGAAGGAGGCAGAATAGGTGATTAGTATTGATAAATTGAAAGTTGCTAATAGGTGGTTTAAAGAATATTTCACAGTTTGAAATCTTAAAGTATTAGACGAATTTACTACTGAAGATTTTGTGTATCACTCTAGAAATGGTGAGAATTCAAAAGTAAAGATGAAGGAGTTTATGATATGGTATCGTTCTATATTTCATGATGATGAATGGATTATAGATGACTTAATAGAGCAGGATGATAAATTAGTTATACGTTATACGGGTTGGATGACATATAAAGGTGGATGGTTCAATATACCATCTGAAGATCAACGTGTGAAAGAAACCAGAATATTAATATTTTACTTCGAAGGCTCAGGAGGTTAAAGAAATGTGGTGTGAAAATAGTGACGCTGCTATTTTATATGAACTGGGAGCCTTACAAAACAAAACTCATACAGTTTTTTAATCAAGTCAAATTGGTTTGTTTTAGATATTCCAATTTTTCTCATTTTTATAGGAGAAAAGTATGGTGATTGCATATTGGCATAATCGAAAATAACTGCTATGCTAATTGAGTGAAAAATTTAAAAAGGGGGAATTTTCATGCAAATAATCAGTTTATCTGGTACTAGTTTAAAACGAAGGGGATTCAATAGATAAAGAAAGGTTGAAACAACATGGGGATACTTAAGTTTCACAAAAATATAAAAATTCGATTACTCGAATCGTTCTTAAGTTCGTCAATTGGAAGTATGATTTTTCCATTTATGGCGATTTATTTATCTAAGCATTTTGGGGTAAAACAAGCAGGATTACTTTTGCTTGTAAATGTATTTATAGGAATTATTATGAACTTTTTTGGTGGATATTTTTCGGATCAGTTTGGCCGAAAAAAGACGATGGTGTTTGCCGAAACAATTCGGTTACTTGCGTTTATTACGATGATGTTTTGTAATTCACCTTGGTATTCATCACCTCTTATTACATTCTTTATGATGACTTTAAATAGTATTTGTTGGGGACTTGCAGGGCCAGCTAATCAGGCAATGTTAATAGATGTGAGTAAGCCAGAAGAACGAAAGCTGATGTACTCAATCATGTACTGGTCGAACAATTTATCAATTGCAATTGGTGGAATGCTTGGAGGATTTTTATTTAAATCATATTTATTTGAATTATTATTAGCGCTATCAGTTGCGTCACTTGTTACATGGATCTTAATTACGTTCTTTGTTGAAGAAAGTTTAGTTACTGAAAAGACGGAAACAAAGACGATTTCTCATCACGCTCAAAAAATGATTTCAAATTACCGTGATGTTTTTCAAGATAAGCTCTTTATTCTTTATGTATTGGCAGGTTTGCTAGTGCTTTCAATGGAATTTCAATTAACAAATTATATAAGTATTCGATTAGCGAATGATTTTCATACACAACATTTATTGAACTGGACATTTGGTGGAATTGAAATGAATGGTTTCCTGCGTACAGAAAATACGATACTAGTAGTCGTAATGGCACTTTTCGCTTCTAAAATTGTAGGAAAGTTGGATGATCGTAAAACGTTAATTTGGAGTTGTATTGCATTTGTTGGTGGATATGCAGTGATTTCATATAGTAACTCTATTTGGCTATTATTTATAGCAATGTTCATTGCAACAGTTGCAGAAGTATTAAGAGTACCCGTTCAACAAAACTATATGGCTAACTTACCAGCTGACGAAACAAGGAGTTCCTATATGGCGGTTGCAGGTTTAACATTTAATTTAGCGATGTTTATCTGCTCAATAACTGTTTCACTAAGTGCATACTTATCAAATTTCGTTACATCTTTCTTTTTAACGAGTTTAGGTGTAATCGGTATTCTTATATTTGTACGAATTACTCCTGCACTGGAAAGAAGAATTAAGGGAGAAATATTGCAGGAGCAGGGACAGACAGCTGGAATAAATTCTTAATTTACAGGGAGTTGCTTTTTGCAGCTCTCTTTTTTTTGTGTGGATAAGGTGAATAGGCAAATCCTTTAGATTGAGGTTATGTTTTCCATATTAGGACACCTTAATGGTAAAGGTGGTGTTTCGATGAACCGACGTATAATCGCTGTTTTAATCAGTACTTTTACATTTTTTACTTCTTCATCCGTAAGTGCAAGACAAGAGGAGCGAGTGGTTATGAATGGGATCCCGAGTGATGTGTGGCAGAAAAATATTTATCTAATTGCTGATCGAATTGATTGGAAAGAATACAGAAATTTTGACGTTCAAATTGGTAATGAAGGATTGCTATATCATTTTCCAACATGGAAAAGTGGGAAATATGGCACCAAAATGTTTAGTGAAGACTTAAATAAAGATAAACAAAATGAAGTCATTATCGCATTGGATAATTTCAATGATCCGATTCATTTATTGCAAATTAGTACGAACGATGACCAAAGTGAAGAATATAAGGAAGTTCCAATTGAATCGGTGTCTGAAGCAGTTAAACGTCTTGTGGAAATGGAGAAAAAAGGGGATATTGTAACTATATCAACTAAACAAAAAACGTATAAAGTTAATTTAAAATCGTTAGGGTTTAAAGATACCTCTTCTGACGATAGTGTATATACCCACGTGCCAGTGGACTATATTGTTGATAAGAAAAAACTAGTTGCAGATGCTGTCGTAATGATTTCAACCGACGGCGGAGGAGCGATTGGAAATTTGAAGCTTTTATATGATTGGAATGGAAAGAAATATGAGGTTCAGTCAGTTTCTTTTGAGAAGTATAATCGGAAAAGGTAGTAATGAGCACTTGTGGAGGTGCTTTTTTTGTTGTAAGAATTGAAAATCTCAAAAAGGTGAATCACAGTTAAAGGAGGGAAATCGGAAATAAAAAGAGAGAATCGCAATTAAAGAAGGGTAATCGCAAATAAAAACTGAGAATCGCAATTAAAATTGGAAAAATTATTGCAATTAAATCCCTGAAACGCTCTTAAATGCAGCTATTTTAATTAGTTTGATTAGGAAATTACTACTTTTTACATCACTACAAGGAAAATTTAAGAAAAATTGAAGGACTTATTGTCACTTTGAAGGTATATATTTCTTAAAAGAGTGGTGCGAGGTGGAAGAGTTGATTATAAGGAAAGCTACAATGACAGATGCAAAAGGCATCGCTAAAGTTCACGTTGATAGTTGGAAAACTACTTATCGAAATATAATTCCTAATGAGTTTTTAGAGAAGTTATCTTATGTACAAAGAGAAAAATTATGGGAGCATAATCTTTCAAAAGTAGTGGATTATGTGGTTGTTGCGGAAAATGATAATGGGGAAATTATCGGTTTTGCAGATTGTGGAAAAAGAGAGAGGAATCAAGTTGATCACTCTGGTGACTTAACATCTATTTATCTTCTTGAAGAATATCAAGGTAAAGGAATCGGAAAACAGTTAATGAAACAGCTGTTTCTACAGTTTCAAAAATGGGGTTATAATCGGGTATTCGTCGAGGTTTTAGAAGACAATAAAACACGCTATTTCTATGAATATTATGGTGCTGAGTTAATGAAATCAGATAAGATTACATTTTCAGGATCTGAATTGAATCTACTAATTTATCAGTGGAAAAATATAAATGAAGTATTAGCTAAATTGTAATCAAATCGAATTTTATTATTGAACAAAACAAAATAAAAACTACCAATTATTCAATAAGAATAGTTGGTAGTTTTTATATTATTTAGGCCCTAATTGACTCATAAGAGTTTGTGTATCAAATAATCCACGATGAGATAAAATTTTTCCATTTTCAACTTTGAATTCTCTAAATAAAGATACATTTACCGAATTTCCGGTTGGGGCGCTCCCTCTAAAAAATCCAGAGTTTGTCCCTGTGAATTCCAGTCTTGTGATAACAGTTTCTCCTTGGGAGACAATTTCTTCAATCGTGTAATGGCTATCTGGGAAACCTGTGAAAATTACGTTAGCGAATTGCTTTAATCCTTCTGTTGAACCATAAGAGTAATCTTTGTAATCAGGTGATAAAAAATTGTTGGTGCTGTCTAGTTTATTCTGATTCCAGAAAATCTCAATAAATTCTTTTACTAATTTTTTATTATTTTGTTCGATTGATTGCATAACTTGATTCTCCTTTTTGTTTGGCTTAATACATATGTTAAATTATAATAGTGACAAAAACTGTCATAGTTAGTAAATAAGGTGAAAATATGTCTGCGAAGTCAAAACGATTAATTGAATTAATGATGCTCGTCAATCGGAAGCGTAAGTTTACAGTTAAGGAATTAGCTTATGAATTTAACGTTTCTACTAGAACAATCTTAAGAGATTTAATGGAGTTAAGTGAATTAGGGGTGCCTTTATATTCTGAAGTTGGTCCTCATGGTGGATATCAAGTGTTGAACGAGAGAGTTTTACCTCCAATTACATTTACAGAAGAAGAAGCAGTTTCGATATTTTTTGCTAGTCATGCATTACGGCACTTTTCCACTCTTCCGTTTGAAGCGCAATCTAAATCTGCTTTGAAGAAATTTTATGCTTATTTACCTACTGATGTAAAAGATCAGATTGATGAAATGAAAAATCGGTTTGATTTTTTCATTCCAACAAAACAAGCAAAATCCCCATTTCTCTCAATACTATTAGAAACCTCAATTCGTCAAAATGTAATTAGTATTGACTATGAGTCGTATAAAGGTAAGTCGAATCGAGAAATTCAACCACTCGGAATATATGCAAGCAATGGGCTATGGTATTGTCCTGCATATTGTTTTAATAGTCATGATTATCGGTTATTTAGATGCGATAAAATTGTTTCGATCGGTCATGAAGTGGATAATGAGCCGCTCGATTTGCCGTTAATACCGCTTGGAAAAAAATTAAAAAGTATGAGAGATGAGAAATTAATTAAGTTTTACGTAGAGCTTAGTAGGCAAGGGGTACAAAGATGTGAAACGGTAATTGATCCAAGGTTTAAGGTACAAACGCGGGAGGACGGAACTGGATGGATAGAGGATTGGATTAGACAAAATGAACTACCTTTTTTAGCCCAAATATTCATTGCAATTGGAAAAGATGCAACGGTAAAGGAACCGGCCGAGCTAATCCAAAGTATAAGGGAGAAGCTTTCTGAAGTAATGGAGTGGTATAAAATAGAGTCATAAAGTCTTATATAAATATTCAAAGAAAAAACTGTAATAAAGCTAAAGCCTTATTACAGTTTTTTACTCATGTTATACCATTTTACTCCACCATGTGTTGAGCTTGAAATACCGTTATTGATAAAGCCATGGTTTTCGTAAAAATGAATTAAGTTTTCTTTACATGTAAGAGTGATTGAATCACGCTTATTTTCTTTTGAAACATTTTCGATATGAGAAAGCAATTTTGATGCGATTCCTTTATTTTGGTTTTGTGGAGCAACTGCTATGCCTAAGATACTTTGATGACCACCAGTAGATGGATTTTTTTTAATTTCGCTAAATAAATCATCTGTAATGAAAGTTTCATTAATAATAGGACCGTTTACTAAACCAACTAATTTACCATTCTCCTCAGCTACAAAAAAACTATCGGGAATTAATTTAATGCGTTTTTCGAATGCCTGTTTTGTTGCTGCCTCTTCTTTTGAAAAACAAAGATGCTCAATTTCTACAAGTTCAGTTAAATCTTCCAATCTTACATTTCGTATGTTTAGCATGATTTTATTCCCTCCATTTTTCTTAATTATATTATATTATTTTCATAGCTTACAAACTAGTTAAACTAGCATTTTGTATAGTAGTTGAACAATATGAAATAAAAAGATGTTGACAGAATTGTGAAATAACCCCTATAATACAAAACATATTAAAAAAAGAATTAAGTTACTAATGTTAGATTAATATAGTTTTAAGCAATGAAGGGAATTTAAGTAGTGCTTATCTCAATGTAATAGAGAGCTGATGGTTGGTGGAAATCAGTACAAAGATAAGCATGAATTACGGTCCTGGAGCTATTTTTTTTCGAAGGAAAGATTAATCTTTACCTGAGGAGAAAACGGTCATATATGATCGTTATCAAATTTTAAGAGGCAGACTTTGTTCTGCAACTAGGGTGGTACCGCGAACAATTCGTCCCTACTGATACAATCAGTAGGGACTTTTTTATTAATTTAAAACTGAATATAGAAAATGCAATGAAGGGAAAACAGTAATGTTTGTTTCACTGTTTAAGAGAGCTGGTGGATGGTGTGAATCAGTACAAAAACAAGCATGAATTACAATCCTGGAGCATCTTTTTCGAAGTAAAGGTCGACATTTATTTTGAAAAAGACGGTCATTGATCGTTAAATAAAACAAGTGGCAGATTTAATTCTGCAATTAGGGTGGTACCACGGTGAAAATCGTCCCTGTCGTTAGTGGCAGGGGCGATTTTTTTTTATAACATTACAAGCTAGAAAGAGGAGATAGAAAATGGAATTACAAAAAAATTTACTACCAAGACATATCCGTTTCATGGCACTCGGTGGAGCAATTGGCACGGGTATTTTTAAAGGAACATCAGAAACTGTATCGATTGCAGGGCCAGCAGTTATTTTTTCATATTTGTTTGCTGGATTATTACTTCTTGTTGTGATGAGTGCGATTGCGGAAATGGCAATTGCGTTCCCAGGTTTGAATATGAAAGGATTTATTCGTAAAGCATTTGGTACAAGAGTTTCTTTCGTAATTGGTTGGTTGTACTGTTTTATGTGGTTAGTTGTTTGTGTTATTGAAGTAATCGCAGCAGGTAGCTTTCTACAATATTGGTTTCCTTCAATGTCTTTATGGTCTTTAAGTTTTATTAGTGCAATTTTTATTGTGGCTGTAAATTTTATGAATGTGAAACGATATGGTGAAATAGAATTCTGGTTTGCAGGAATTAAGATTACAATGATTGTTTTATTTATTGCGTTAGGAGCTGGAATTTTATTTGGAATTATTCCAAGTGATCATAGTGGATATGTACATAATTATGTTCAGCATAAGGGATTTTTCCCACACGGTTGGTCAGGCGTATTTTCTGCTTTATTAATAGTCATTTTTTCTTACGGTGGTTCAGAATTAATTGGATTGACTTTAACAGAAACAAAAGATGCAGAAAAAGTAATACCAAAAGTTATAAAAGGCGTTATTTGGAGAATTGTTTTATTCTACACACTACCAATTCTGATTATTTGCGGATTAATTCCATGGAATGAGATTGGTAATCAAGAAAGTCCATTTGTTCAAGTTTTATCAACAGTAGGTTTCCAAGGTGCCGCTCATATTATGAACTTTGTACTAATTACGGCGGTTTTATCTGCTGCAAATTCAGGGATTTATGGTTGTACACGAATGATGTATTCATTAGCATCTGAAGGAGAAGCGCCAAAGGTGTTTGCAAAAATTTCTAAAAATGGTGTACCAGTTTATACTGTTATTGTAAGTGCAATTATTTTAATTGGGGGCACTTTTGTAGCTTATTTTTCTCCAGATCGCGTATTCGGATATTTAATGGCGATTCCTGGATTTACAGTATCTATAGTATGGATTAGCATTTGTTTAGCGCAATTAAAGCTTCGTAAAACTTATACTAAGATGCCAAACTATAAAGTATGGGGATTTCCATACGTAACATCATTTACAGTAATTGCTTTAGGTGTAAGTTGTGTAGCTTTTGCATTCAGTGAACAGAACAGGTTAAGTATTTTTGTATGTTTAGGAATGCTAATTGTATTAATTTTATGTTCATTTATGAAAGGCAAAAAACAAAAACATTAAACAAAAAATAAAGGGCGCCTTGTTGGGTGCCCTTATTTATTAGACATATATTAAATTGAATTTGCTAATGTTAAAAGCTGTTCATTTACATTTTCAGTTACTACTCCACCATGGTAACAAATGACTGTTTCGATATCATATTTTGTGAATTTCTTAATGGACGTAAGAGCAGTATCCATATCAGGTGTATTACTTGGACTTGGCCTCATGATTACACCATTCTCTGAAGTTAGAGCATCTCCTGAAATAAGAGTTTTACTTTGATGATGATATAAACTAATGTGACCAGGAGTATGCCCAGGAGTAAAGATGACAGTAATTCCTCCAGTATATGGTAATACTTCTTCATCAGTTACTGTAGTATTGACCTTAGTATTAAGTGGTATATTGAACATCGCTTTTATTTTTTGACTATGTTCTTCAGGAAGAGATTCGATCATTTTTGCGATTCGTTCAGGATTCATTTTAATAAAAGTTTTGTCGCCTTCAATATAAGGTTTGTCTTCATTATGGGCTAGTACTTCAATTTTTTGATCAGCAGTTTTTAAGATTTCAGTAAGGCTTCCGATATGATCGATGTCTTGATGTGTAAGGATGATTTTAGACAGTTTATTACATTCTAGACCGGCTTTCTCAATCGCTTCACGAATTTCTCCAGTTTGTCCTGGCATTCCTGTATCTACTAAGATTACTTCATGATCATCCCATAGCAAAGTTGGATGAATAATTCTTTCTTGTCCCATAAAGTTCATTACTAATTCAATTGTTTCAATACCTTTATCTATTTTCATTTAAATGGTAAAAGCATTTATTGCTTTTACCACACCTCCCTTTGTTTTATGTGAGCACTAAACTAGACATCTAAAGAAAGTTGCCTAGTTTAGTGTTCACATTTTTTTTGGTTAAAAATTTACTCTACTTTTGTGTTTTAGAAACAGAAGAAATAAAGTCATCAATCATTACGTCAAAGCTATCATCTACATTTACTGGATGTTGGAAATATCCAAGGAAATTCATGGAGACAAATCCATGTAAAATGCTTCTCAATGCTCGGCCTTGATGAATTAATAAAGTAGGATCCGTAATATAAAACTTTAGAATTTGATGAATAATTCCAGTTGTTTCCCTAGCAAGTCGTTTAACATCATCATTTTCTGTACTCGGGATATTCATAAAAAGTCCATAACCAGTTCTATTATCAAATGCAAAATCACGGTATACATAAGCAATTTCTCTAATCGCTTGTTCACCACTTTTACCGACTAATCTTTGCATTAAAGTCGAATTTAATTTATTTAAAAGAGAAATCGTCATTTTCAATTTTAAATCATCCATATTCGCAAAATGGTTATATAAAGATGGATATTTAATATCTAACTTCTCTGCAATTTTTGGAAAAGTAACTTGATTAAGTCCGATTTCATTAGCCAATGAAAAAGCTACTTCAATAATTTTTTCTTTTGTTAAATTTCTTTTTTGAACCATTTTTTTGCTCCCGTCTCATGTTTAGGTTGTTTTACGTATAGATTGTTTTTTTAAGATTATTTAGGTTGATTTCCACTGCCAATCAACTTATGCCCTTAAAGATACAATACCTAAATACAAAGTATTTTTAAAGAGAGACTATATTACTGAAAATAGTTTAACACTTCTGATGATAATCAGTAAACTATATAATATAATTTACAAACTATAAAATATAGTTTAGTCTTATGTTTATATAAAAACTTATTGTTATTTTGATTTTATTTTTATCAAAAAGGAGGGGGGATAAGATGTTATTGTGGAAAAGAAATTTAATTGTCTGCTGGTTTGGAATGTTTGTAACGAGTATTGGGATGAGCCAACTTGGTCCGGTATTACCCCTATATATTGATAAACTTGGTGTTCATAATTCTGCATTAATTAGTCAATTTTCAGGGATTGCTTTTGGGGTAACTTTTATTATTTCAGCAATTTTTTCTCCTATTTGGGGTTTGGCAGCGGATAAGTTTGGACGAAAACCAATGCTGCTAAGAGCAAGTCTTGGTATGTCAATTATTATTTTTTGTATGGGTTTCGCACATAATGTCTATGTTTTAATAGGTTTAAGACTTTTACAAGGTGTTATTACCGGTTACGGTACAGCTTGTACAACTTTAATCGCAACGCAAACAGATAAAGAGCATGCGGGATCGGCATTAGGTACACTTTCAACTGCGAGTATAGCAGGTTCATTACTTGGTCCTATGATTGGAGGCTATATTGGTGAGACTGTAGGATTACAAAATGTGTTTTTTGTAACAGGTGGACTCATGATGGTTGCGTTTATTACGACAGCATTATTTGTAAAAGAATCATTTACTCGTCAAGATAAAAAAGTGCTTAAGTTTAAGGAAATATGGAGTATTATTCCGGATAAAAGCTTAATGATCACAATGTTCATTACTTTTTTTGTTTTAACAATAGCTCTTTATTCAATTGAACCTGTTATTACTGTCTATATTTCTCAGCTATCTGCTCATTCTACACATGTTGCATTGTTAGCGGGTATGGCATTTTCAGCATCAGGCTTGGCAAGCATTATTGCTGCTCCGAAATTAGGTAAGATTTCAGATCGAATTGGTCCACATAAAGTTATATTCGTTGCACTGATTGTTTCAGGTCTGATGGTTATTCCCCAAGCATTTGTAAAAAACGCTTGGGAATTGATGGGACTACGATTTATTTTAGGTTTGGCAACGGCGGGTCTAACTCCGTCTGTTAATACATTAGTTAAACGAATTACACCAGACGCCATTACCGGTCGAGTATTTGGATTTAATATGTCAGCTGGATATTTAGGTGTATTTGTCGGTTCCATTTTAGGTGGGCAAATTGGAGCATATTTAGGTGTGAAATACGTATTTTTTGTTACAAGTGCATTATTGCTACTTAATGCAATTTTGGTTTATGTTAAAGTTAATAAGAAATTGAATGTAAAAGAAGATTTTAAATTATCGATGTAAAAAGTTTTAAATTTTGGGAGCTGCTTAATGTGGCTCCCTTTAAAAATAGTACATGAGAACACCCTACATAACTTAGCATGAAATGTCGGATTGGTTAATTTCGTTCCTGTTATTCTATTGATGAAGGAGGTTATAAAATGGATTTGTTAAAGAATATGAATGATGCTTTAGTATATATTGAAGAAAATCTGACAAGTGAAATTGACTATAAAGAACTTTCTAGACGGGCTTATTGTTCTGAGTATCACTTTAAAAGAATGTTTTCGTTTCTAGCTGGAATTTCTCTTTCAGAGTATGTTCGTCGTCGCCGTCTTACCGTTGCAGCGTTTGAAATTAAGGATCATAACAAGAAAATAATTGATATTGCTTTAAAATACGGATACAATTCTCCAGATTCCTTTACGAGAGCCTTTCAAAATTTACATGGAATTACTCCGTCAGAAGCTAGAAATAACGGTAATTCGCTTAAAGCATTTCCACGAATGACCTTCCAATTATCAATTAAAGGGGAAAATGAAATGAACTATCGTATTGAAGAAAAAGAAGCATTTCGAATCGTAGGTATAAAAAAGAGAGTTCCGATTATTTTTAATGGAGTTAATCCGGAAATTGCATCCATGTGGAAAACTTTAACGATGGAAAAAATAACGAAATTAAAAGAACTCTCCAATGTTGAGCCGATTGGCATAATAAGTGCATCAACCAATTTTTCTGAAGGTAGAATGGAAGAAAGAGGAGAGCTTGATCATTATATTGGTGTTGCCACTACAAATGACTGTCCAAATGAGTTAATTCAACTTGAAGTTCCTGCATCTAGATGGGCAGTATTCGAAGCAATTGGAAAATTTCCAGATGCATTGCAAGAAGTGTGGGGACGAATTTATTCTGAATGGTTTCCATCTTCAAATTACCATCAAGTAGAAGGTCCTGAAATTTTATGGAATGAACAGAAAGACATCACATCACCAAATTTTAAGGGCGAAATATGGATACCAATCTCTAAAAAATAAAAAAAGAAAGAGACATACGCTCTTTCAAGTTTCTGAATGATTGTTATTTAAGTGATCTAGTTTATCTGAAATACTTTTGAGAATTTGATTTTTTTCTTGTTGAATTTTTAGGAATTTTAAAAGGAACCAAATCATAAAAACAAAAGGTGCTATGTAAAACAAAATCGGTATGATTGAAAATAGAGGAAAAAACACGTTATGCATAATAATTTCACTCCTTTTGGAAGATTATACCATAACATTTAGATTGAAACCTTCTAATTTTTGAAGGTTTTTTTGTTTATATCTTATTCAGTAGAGTTCTTGGTTAAGAATGGTTTTAAAAGGAAAATAACGTTATTTAGAGAATTTACTATTCAATAAGTAAATTTAGTTGCTATAAGTCGAATATAATAATGGGAGAAAAAAATGAAAATAGTAAAACAATGGGTACAAGAAGATAGTGATTTTATTAGAAAAAAAGTAATTGAATATAATGCTAAAAACCTTCCAGATGAGAAAAGAGCACCGTCTGAAGAAATAAGCTTTGTCGTTAGAAATGATCAAGAGGAAATAGTAGGTGGAATTACAGGAAGGATGTTTTGGCACCATTTATCGATAGACTTCTTGTGGGTGTCTGAGGAGTATAGACATGAAGGCTTTGGTAGTCAACTAATCAATCGAATGGAAGAATTTGCAATCGAAAGTGGATGTCGCCTAATTAAAGTAGATACTTTTAGTTTTCAAGCTCCAAAATTTTATAAGAAGCATGGTTTTAAAGTATTTGGAGTAATTGAGAATCATCCAAAAGGGTATAATCAATATTATTTTGAAAAAAGATTATAAAAGACAAACTAATTTTTGTGACTACATGAAGTTGCTTTTGCAGCTTATTTTTTTTAGCTTATAAACTTAAATGATATGATTAATTAAAAGTTTGATGAGACAGGAGGAATCGTTAATGAGCGAACTTAATTTATTGTTTCGAAAAAGAATCGGATTACGTGATAATGAAGTGATTAACTTTAATAATTTAAATGACGTTCTTGAAAAAACAGCTAAAAATATACCTTTTGAAAATCTTTGTATTATAGGAAATAAAACGAATGAGATCACCCGAGAAAATTTAATTAGTAAATTATTAGTAAAAAGTGAAGGTGGTCTCTGCTATGAATTGAATTCACTGCTTTATTTATTTCTTCTTGAAAATGGGTTTAACGTGAGATTAGCAAGAGGGGTTGTTTATGATAATATAGCTCAAAAATATCCTACTTTTGGAAGAACACACGTCACAATCCTATTAACACAAAATGAAGAAACATACTTAATTGATACGGGATTTGGAGCGAATCTTCCTTTAAAAGCAGTTTCCTTTTCCGGTGAGAAGATAACTTCTAGTAATGGTGAGTTTCGAATTAAAAAAGAGGACACAGAATTCGGGGACTATGTATTGATGTTAAAACTAAAACATAAAGATCCTAATTGGAGAATTGGATATGCATTTGATTCACACGATGTGATTTCGGATGTGTCCGAATTTAATGAGATTCAAACAATTATTGCTGAGCACAAGGAATCACCATTTAATAAAAATCCTTTAATAACTCAACTGACAAATGAGGGGAATAAAACTTTAACGAATACTTCTTTTACACAATGGATTAACGGTGTAGTCACGAAAGAGGATATTGATGAAATGAGATATAAGGAATTAGCAAAGCAACATTTTGGGCTTTAAAATTAATCGATTTACGATTTTGTAGTAGTACGTCTCCTTTGAAAAAATGGTTGAGTGATTAATGGTAAAAATTGTTAATAACTTTCTTCTAACCATTCTATTGCCTATGAAAATTTAATGTTCTATCATTTGCTTAATAAGTATTCAACCAAGTAATTATAGGAGTGAAAAGCAATGAGTAGTGTAAACAGAGGTGTCAATATTGGCCCTCCTCGTTTTAAAATAGCAGTTCATGCAATAGTTTGGTTGGCAAATAGTGGTGGTATGTTATCAAGTGCAATGATCGCAGAGCAAGTGGATTCTCATGCGACATTCATGCGAAGAGTAATGCAATCTTTATCCTCAGCAGGTATTGTAGAATCCAAAGGTGGCCGTGAAGGCGGTTATATTTTAAAAAAGGCGATTGATTTAATTACATTAGGTGAAATCTATACTGCTGTTAATAAGGGTCCCATAGAACAAGAAATGGCAGTTGACTGTGGTGAAGCTGGAGAGCAGTTAGATTTAGAAATAGAAAGAATATTATTTGAAGCCGAACGCCAGGCTTTAGATTATTTAAAGCAATTTACAATTGAAGATGTTATGAATCGAATTGACTTTTTTAAGGATTAAAATGCAGTTTAATAGCTTGATAAGTGCTAAATAATATAGCAGGTAAGACTGCTTTTTTATTTTGTCTAAATTATTATTTTAAATTGATTACTAATAAAAAAGATGAATAATGAACTAATTAAAAAACCTCTAACTATTTTTACTGATATAAGTAAATATTCTAATCAAAATTTTACATTGAATAGTTACTTTTGGAGTAATATGTGCTTTTTTCAATTGCATATATATTAGTAAAGGGGTGATAAAAAATGGATATTTTATCAATTATCTTGCAAATTTTATTAGCTCTTATGTTTTTAATTGCTGGGTTAGGTAAAGTTTTTGGTTCAAAAACGAGTGTTGAAAGTTTTAATCACTTGAAATTAGCACAATGGTTCAGAGTAATTACTGGATTAGTAGAATTGATTGGGGTAGCTTCACTGATTATTGGATTTTGGGAAGAAAGTTGGGTTCCAGCGGGTGGTTTATTATTAGGAGTTGTGGCAATCGGTGGAATAATAGCACATATCCGTGTCAAGGATTCGTTTAAACAAACTTTTACAATATTATTATTAGGTATTATTGCGTTTGTACTTTTATGGATTAATTATTCTGATCTTTCAAGTTTCCCGGGATTTAATTAATTTGCGATCAATTTATGCAGGGATTAATAAGGCGTCGACAGAATAATAATTACAGTACTTAAATCAATCTTATATGTAAAAAGGAGCGATTTTAATAATGTATGATATCGTAATTATCGGCGCCGGACCGGCGGGAGCAAGTGCTGCTTTATTTGCAGCAAAAGCTGGTAAAAAAACTTTAGTTCTTGATAATGACAAGAGTATAACGAAAAAAGCATGGATTGAAAATCATTATGGGGTTTCAGAAATTACAGGCCCAGATTTAATAGAAACGGGAAAAAATCAAGTTAGAAAATTTGGCGCTGAAATAATCCAAGGTACTGTAGGTAACATTGTGAGTACAGAAAATGGCTTCAATATTGAAACTGAAACAGCAACTTATGAAGCAAATCAAGTGATTTTAGCTACAGGCTTAAGTGTGGAATTAGCTGAAAAAGTAGGGCTAAACACAAAAGCTGGAACAGAACCTCGCATAAAGACCGTACTTGATGTAGATTCGACTGGTAAAACAAATATTGATGGAGTATGGGCAGCGGGAACTGTTGCAGGAACAAGTGTTCATACGATTATTACAGCAGGTGACGGAGCAAAAGTTGCGATTAATGTCATTAGTCAATTAGATGGTAAACGATATGTTGATCATGATGTTTTGAAATCATAAGCTATGTTTAAATAAATACTTTAGCATTACTTCTATTGAAGTAATGCTTTTTTAATTAACTAAAATTTTAGTAGCCTAATAGCTATTCTACTTAATAAAGATGTATCTGTAATAATTCATTTTTTCATCAATATATTAGAAAGTGAAATGAATTATGTTAGGAGGGGTCCGATTGTCGGATGCATTTATAGCACGTTCTTTAGATGAGATTCTGTTTTGGTCTAGGATCATGAAAGAGCATTCCCTATTCCTGAAATTAGGATTTAATTGTGATGATACTGAATTAATTCAAGAAGCAGATCAATTTTATCAAGTATTTGAAGCAATTGGAAATAAGGCTCAATCATTTTCGCCTCAAACGGATCCTCAGCAAATTAAACAGTTTAATAATGAGGTTCATCAAGCAGCTTCCATGATATGGGCTTATAAGCGGAAAATTCTTAATTTACTCCTTACGTGTAAAATAACAGGCAATAACTTTCCTTTATTAGTTGACCATACAAGTAGGGAAGCAGCTTATTTTGCAAACCGCTTGACTGAACTAAATAATGGTCAACTCCAACCGCTACCTGCTGCAATTATCCAGGAAAATGTTTTCTTTTTAAGAATTATGGCAGACCATGCAAAATTTATTGGACATCTATTAGATCCATCAGAAAGAAAATTAGTAGATCAAGCGAGGGAATTTAGTCATGATTTTGATCAACTTTTATACCAAGCCGTAGATTTAGAATCAATGAGACCACAATCGGAAACAGTTCCTATACTTGACCAATTCCTTGATGAAAACCGTGTATCCGTAAAATCCCTTAGAGATTTTAAGAAAACAGCTAGAGATCTAATAGAAGCTTGTAGAATTAAAAGTATCATTCACCCATTGCTAGCAGACCATGTATTTAGAGAAGCAGATCGATTTTTGCATATAATTGACGCGTTCGAAGCACAGTTAACAGGGAATGGAAACAGAAATATTGTACTGGACGACCATTAAGAACAACGCATGCTAACAAAATAGACACGAAAAAAGAATCTCATTAAAGATTCTTTTTTTACTGTGCGTTGAAATGTATAGGTTACTCATGAATTATTTTCTCTGGCTATAGCTCTTTAACAAATCCTCAATTAAAATGCCATTAATTTTCAATCCTGATAAATTGCAATTATTGATTTCGACATGACTTAAATCACAGTCCGTGAACTGAGTATTTGTTAAATTGCTTTTCTCAAATTTAATAGAATTTGAATGATCTTCAAGATTTAGATCTTCCGGAATGACAATATTTCGGATGCTTGTACCTGCTAAATGAACATGATCAATTATTAAATCTCTTAAATTACCATTTGTTATTTTAGTATTAGATAAGTTAACATCTGAAATTCGAGCTCCAAATAAATTCACGTCATTTAATTCAAGATTTCTCATGTTTGCATTTGTAAATTTCGAATTCGCCAAGCTTACATTATTAAAGTCTAAGTTTTCGGCTCTTACTTCATTAAATGTTGAAAAAGACATATCCGTTTTTTGTAACTCAAATAATGCAGTCTTCCAATTAGACATTTTTTCTCCCCCTAAAGCTTTGATAATTGAATATATTTAACTTTTTTCGTGAGAATCCCTTCACTCTTAATCATTTTTATTTTCGACAAAATAACTTTATAAATGAATCAACTTTTATTTTGTAATTTATACTATATAAAAAGAACTAATAATTTTTTTGAAATAGATTGACTTTTCAATATCTTTTTTATAAAATTTTTTTAACATTTGAATAAAGGCAATGAAGAGGAAAAGTAGATTGATGTTATTTTTTACAGAGAGCTTTGGTAGCTGAAAAGAAGCATAAATACTCAATTGAACAATGGCCTCGGAGCTTCGTACTGAACGTATATTTCATATTAGTAGGCTACGACAAGAGTTGGCACTTGTTATCAAAGTCACAGTATATGAGCATTTTTATGCTTTTCGTACTTGCAAAGACAAATGTATGCAAATACTTTGTGAACTAAGGTGGTACCACGTGGATATGAAACCTCGTCCTTATCTTTTATAGATAGGGGCGAGGTTTTTTGCATTTAATAATAAGGAGGAATTGGAATGGATATTTTTATTGGAGGAGCTTGGCCTTATGCAAATGGTTCATTACATTTGGGGCATATTGCAGCTTTACTACCAGGCGATATTCTAGCTCGTTATTTTCGTTTAAAAAAAGCGAATGTATTATACGTTTCAGGAAGTGATTGTAATGGCACACCTATTGCTATTAAAGCAAAACAAGAAAATTTAACTTATAAAGAAATTGCAGATCGTTACCATTTTGAATTCGAGGATAACTTTAGGAAATTAGGATTTACCTATGATTTTTATACAAGGACAGACGCAGAGCATCATCATCATACTGTACAAGAAATTTTCTTAACTTTATTACAAAATGGCTTAATTTATAAAAAAGAAATTGAACAATGCTATTGTGAAGAAATTGAACAATTTCTACCTGATCGTTATGTAGAAGGGAATTGTCCAAATTGCGGTCAACACGCGCGTGGAGATCAGTGTGATTATTGCTCTGCTATTTTAGATCCTTTAGATTTATTAAATAAAACATGTAAGCTATGTGGAAATCCTCCATCCGTAAAAAATACAGAGCACTTTTATTTTTCATTGAGCAAGTTACAAGATGAGCTAAAGGAATATCTTGATTTTGCTAAAATGAGCGGATGCTGGCGTTCGAATGCTATCCAATTAACAGAACGATATTTAAAAGAAGGGCTTCATGACCGAGCGGTATCAAGGGATTTGCCAAATGGAGTAAGCGTACCAGTAAAAGGGTATGAAATGAAGAAAATTTATGTGTGGATCGAAGCGGTGTCTGGTTATTATTCGGCAAGTAAACAATGGGCACTTAGCACGAATCAAGATGACTCTAGCTTTTGGAAAAAAGAAGCAACATCATATTATATTCACGGTAAAGACAATATACCGTTCCATTCAATTATTTGGCCATCTATTTTAAAAGGTTTAAAAAATGAGGCTCTTCCAACTCATATCGTTTCAAACGAATATTTGACGCTTGAGAAGAAAAAACTGTCCACTAGTAAAAACTGGGCTGTATGGGTACCATATCTAATCGAAAAATATCATCCAGATTCAATACGATATTTTTTAACAATAAATGCTCCAGAAAATAGAGACACTGATTTTTCTTGGAGGGAATTTATTTATAGCCATAATAGTGAACTATTAGGCGCATATGGGAATTTTGTAAACCGAACATTAAAGTTTCTTGAAAAGTACTATAATGGTGTAGTCCCAGAAGGGGAAATTAAACAATCAATTAGATTTGAGATTAAAAGGCTTTATAAGGATGTTGGTTCACAGATTGAATCGGCTAATTTCAAAAAGGCCATGGAGGAAGTATTTGAATTTATTCGATCTGCAAATAAATATTTTGATGAAGCAGCGCCTTGGAAACAAGTTAAGGAGAATTTGATCGAGTGTCATAACACGATGGTGAGTTGTATATATGCTATTGCCAACCTAGCGCAAATTTTACATCCAATCCTACCTTTTTCGAGTAATGAAATAAAAGAAATGCTAAATTTATCAAACTTTGAATGGAAGGAAATATCTCCGGTTTTAGTAAAAATTAACGAAGTAAAACCTCTTTTTGAAAGAATTGATGTAGGTAGAATAGAGGAAGAATTAGAACAGTTAAATAACCAATCTAAAAAGTAATAAAATAAAGCATTAATAATCAGTTTGATCATTAATGCTTTTCTTATGGAAAAATATAAAATAATGGCTAAAGATAATTAATATAGAACGCTTATAAATTCAAAGGCAGTAAATATAAAAGATCCAAAAATAATAGTTGCTCCTGTTGAAGTGAAATATTCATCAGGATCGATGATTACAGATGTTTTATGCCATCCATCAATATCAGGTGTTGCCTCACCAGTTGTACGTGGGGCAAATTTAATATAAAGCATGATTAATAGAGCAAATAGACCGACAAACGGTGCAGTAGATGAAAATGGCATATCAAAATAAAGTGCAATCAAAAAAGATATAAAATATAAAACTACTATCGATACACTTAATTTTAAGAATTGTTTAAGCCAGTAATTGCGTCGATTAATTGGTTGGTCACGCAATACTTCTTTCATTTTCTGTGCATCCTTGTATCGAAAATATAATCCGACTGGCCATGCAATTAAGAAGCAGAATAAGGTAAAGACTAAACATAGTAGAAGTTTTCCTCCGAAAGCTGTTATGAATAATGACATATTTTCCTCCAAAATTTTAATGAATATTATTATTTTATCAAACTTTCAAAATAAAAATATTGGGAAAATGCAAAATCATAAAGAAAATGTAAACGTTTCATTTAATCAGTTTAATAATGTATATTATTAAATAATTGAA
Organism: Gottfriedia sp. NPDC057991; assembly: GCF_042886615.1. Classification (NCBI taxonomy): domain Bacteria; kingdom Bacillati; phylum Bacillota; class Bacilli; order Caryophanales; family Bacillaceae; genus Gottfriedia; species Gottfriedia sp. NPDC057991. The sequence continues at coordinate 115,702 of NZ_JBHVQN010000007.1, read as the reverse complement.
TATAATTACTACTCTAACAATCTCATAAAATTAGTTTATGTTTGATTTGATAGAAGAGAAAAGAGTATAAAAACTAAATGAGGTGAGAAAATGAAAAATATTACTGTATACCATTACGATGCTTTTAGTAAAGAGCCCAATAAAGGTAATCCAGCTGGAGTCGTTTTAGATTGCGATTTTTTGAGTGATTATGAAATGCAGGATATTGCGAAACAAGTAGGATTTAATGAAACTTCCTTTCTATTAAATTCGAAAGTTGCTGATCATAAAATTCGTTACTTTACACCAGGTCATGAAATGGATTTATGTGGTCACGGGACAATGGCAGTAATATATGCTTTGGTCACTAGAGGGGTCATTGAGTTTAAAAGTGAGTTAACAATTGAAACAAAGGCTGGGATTTTGCCAATTAAGATTCATCATTCGAATAATGAGATCTACATAACGATGAAACAAAAAGCACCAGAGTTTGTAGAGTTTAAAGGCTCGATTGATGATGTAGCGTCCTCAATTGGTCTTAGTGTAGAAGAAATCGATAAAAGTCTACCAACTCTTTATGGGAGTACAGGTGCCTGGAATTTACTTTTACCGATAAAAAATTTATCTTCATTTGAAAAGATGAAACCTAATAATTTACTTTTTCCTAGTATTTTGAATGAAATTCCAAAAGCGTCCGTTCATCCGTTTTGCTTAGAAACATACGATTCAAATGCAGATTTTCATGCTCGCCATTTTTCTTCGGCGTTTTCAGGAACGATTGAAGATCCGGTTACAGGTACTGCCTCTGGGATAATGGGAGCTTATTATGCTAAATATATTAATAATGATGTTAATGATGTAATTGAATTAGTTGTTGAACAAGGAACGGAAATTCAGAAAGACGGACGTGTAAAAGTAAATGTTAAAAAAGTAAATTCGACTTATGACATAGAAATTACTGGAAACGCTGTTTATGTTAAAGAGATGGAATTTCAAATATAAAATGAAAAGGAGTACAGTATGTTTTTGAGCGATAGACTATATGGCCAATACAATATTGATCAAGTACTTGTTGAATTAATCGATACAAAACCAATTCAACGGTTAAAAAAAATTCATCAAGCCGGTGCTACCTTTTTAGTGGATCATCATTATAATGGAACTCGATATGATCATTCTATTGGTGTTATGTTGTTAATAAAAAGGTTAGGGGGCTCTCTTGAGGAACAAATAGCGGGTTTATTACATGATGTCTCTCATACGGCATTTTCTCATGTTATTGATTATGTTTTTGATATTAGCGAAGAAAATTATCATGAAACAATCTTTGAAAAAGTAATTTTAGATTCGGAGATCCCTTCAATACTTGAAAAATATCAAATCGATATGAAAGAAATTTTTGATATAGATAAATGGGAACTACTTGAAAAAGAGCTTCCGAAGCTATGTGCAGATCGAATAGATTATACATTAAGAGATATGCATACATATTTTGGAACACCTAAAAAAGAAATTGAAGCATTTTTAAATTCATTAGTTTTTGTAAATGGAGAAATCTGTGTAAACTCTATTGAAATGGCAGAGTGGTTTACAATGATTTATTATAAGCTTGCTATCGATTATTTTTTAGGTCCGATCAGTATTTATTCATATGATTCACTTGCAAAGATTATTAAACTGGCATTACAAAAAGAAATTATTAAGTTAAACGATTTATTATTGGACGATATGCAGTTAATGACATTAATTAAAGAAAGCAATGATAAAGAAATTCAAGAATTAATAAACAGTTTATATGCAAAAGTTGAGCTTGAAGAAAATGAGCAGGATTACGATATTCATCGAAAAGGTAAAAGAAGGATTATCGATGTTTCTGTATCATTGGACGGAAAAACTTTGCAACAATCATCACTTTTATCAGACAACATTGCTAAAATGAATAAGGTCGCAATTGAAAAGTCTGAAAAAGGAACATTTGTAAAAATTAAAAGATAGAGTAAAAAGTTTGAAAACTAACTAGTTTTTATGCTAGGGGGAAGCCTTTTGAAATCAGAGCTAGAACTTATGGAAATGCATATTAACGTATTATTTAAACACAATGAATTTGGAAAAATAACACAAATAAATGAACCACCATATACAAGAGCACCACGATTTTATATAGGAAGCACCAAAATGGGAAATGTGAAAAGGTTTTTAGATTGTCTTAAAAAAGAGGAACTAATTGAATTAGAGAAAGCCTTAGATACAAACTCTAGTATACCATTAGTAAAGATCATGCAGATTTTAAGTGAAAATCATCAGATAGACAGTTTATGGATGGGTCCGGCATATGTATTTCAAACAGCTGGGAAAGCATCATCGAAAGCAATAAAAATTACCGAGGCGAATAAACAATATTTATTACCAAACTTTCCTTATACATATGAGGAGCTAGAATGGAAAGAACCATGTTATGCAATTATTGAAAATGACATAGCTGTGTCGATTTGCTGTAGTGCCAGACAATCGGCCGAAGCTGCTGAAGCAAGCGTATATACACTCGAGGATTTTCGTGGAAAAGAGTATGGTTTAATCGTTTCAAATGCATGGGCTGCGGATATTCAAGGCCAGGGACGAACTGCTTTGTATAGTACCTCTTGGGATAATTATGCATCTCAAGCCGTCGCGCGAAAATTACAATTAGTTCAATATGGAACGGATTTACATTTTAGTTAAAGAATGTATAAATTTGGAGGATTTAAATGCAATACTTTATCGGAATTGTACCACCAGATGATTTAAAGAAAAAAATAATGAAATTCCAACAGCATTGGGAGAATAATAGAATAGTTGATGGGGTCGAACCGCATATTACTGTGAAAGCTCAAGGGGGAATTACCCCTGATATGGCATGGTTAGAAAGGGTAAAAAAGATATGTGAAAGCTTTTTATCTTTTGAAGTTAATATTAGGGATCCAAAATTTTTTGGTGAAGATATTTTATATTTAAGCGTTGAGTCAGATGAATTAATTAAATTGCATGAAATATTAGTTGAAACCATTTCACCTTCAAAGGAATTAATTAAAGCTTATTTCGAACTTGATGAATATATCCCACATTTAACTCTTGGTCAAACGCACTTTGGCTTAACAAATTTAGAGTTAAATGATATGGCAATAAAAGCTAAACAAGAACTAAATCCTACTGAAACATTTAAAGTAGAATTCATTAGAGTTTATGAATCGACAGAAACGGGTAAATACTTAAAATTTATAGATATTCATCTAAAGGAAATGTAAAGTGACTAAAGAAGTGGCTATCAATTATTTAAGAACAATAAGTAGCATTACTTCTTAAATTGAAGTAGTGCTTTTTAATTGAATTATAAGTGTATTATTACTTGAAAGCTTATATAATTATGAATGACATTTAAACAATTTTAGTGTAATAAATCTGTTTGAAAGAAGGGGAAGTGATGGGAAATCAATATTCAGTTAAACAGGCAAGTTTCCTAATATTAGTAACTTTGACTGGAATTATTAGTTCCGTCATATTACATATCTCTCTCGTATTTGGAATTTTACCAGGATTAATTTTTTTAATCGTATTAAGTTTAAAAAGAGGATATGAAGTTAGAAATATTATGAAGTTAAGCTACCAAGGAATGGGAAAAGTTAAAATTGTACTCTTTATCTTATTTTTAATTAGCTTTTTACTTCCATCATGGTATTTATCAGGAACGATAACATCGATGGTTTCGATTACTTTACAGGCAATAAATCCACATCATTTTTTTGTATTTTGTTTTTTAACGACGATGATTTTTTCAATGATTTTGGGTTCGTCAATTGGAACATTAAGTGCCTTAGGAGTTCCTCTTATTAGTAGTGCTATATTACTGCATATACCTGTGGAAATATCGGCTGGAGCGGTTATTTCGGGCGCATTTGTCGGTGATCGAACGTCACCTTTTTCAAGCGCACATCAACTTTTAGCTAATATTCTTGAAACAACTGTCAAAAAACAAGGTAAAGCGATGCTCTTTACATCAATTACTGCTGTAATCGTAACAATCTTATTTTTTAGCGTAATGGATTTACAGTTTACGCAAGGAATTACTCCGACACATCATGAAATTGTGAGCAATAAGGGCATTTCGTTCATTCAATTTATTCCACCGATCTTATTAGTTGTACTTGTTTTATTTAAAATCAATATTATTTATTCGTATGTCATTAGTATTTTGTCTGGTAGTTTAATAGCTTTGTTTAATGGAATTTCTTTTAGTAAAATTGTGAATTCTTTTTGGCACGGAATTAATGGACTTGGTGGAGGGCTAAGTCATATGTATAGCTTGTTATTATTTATTGCTGTAGCAGGAATTTATAATGCGTTATTGGAGGAGCTTAATATCATTCAGCCTATGTTAGATAAATGGCTTCAAACCTCAACTTCAATGTTATCCGATTCTTTGAAAACAATCGGTGCAACAGCAGTTATCTGTGTAATAGCAGGTAACCAAACAATGCCTATTATTTTAACAGGACGATCTTTTTTAGCTCATTGGTCAAATAAATATAACAAAGAGGAATTGGCTCGGTTAATGGCGGATACAACTTTATTATTTCCAGCGATGATCCCTTGGAATGTTCTTGCAATCATGAGTAGTACAGTCATTAATATGAAATTACATGAGTATTTACCTTATGCAATATTCTTATGGCTTCTTCCATGCTTAACGATTTTCATCAATGTGTTTAAAAAAGTTAAGACCTTTGAAACGAAGTATGAGGTCAGTTCCTAATCAGGATAAATTGTAATTCAAGGGTAATAACATAGAAAAAGAGATAAATAGCTAAATGCTATTTATCTCTTTTTTTTCATACAACACTAGTAGATTGTATTTCCTTCAATTGTCTAACAGTAATACTGTATTTTGTACGGATAGCTTCTAATTCCATAATAGCCACATCAATGTATTCAGGATCGGCATAAATAAAATTAATTTCTTTTAGCTCTAAAAGTTTTTGTAAGCTTCTTAACTCATTATGTAAAAGTTGTGATGGCGTTTCATCAATTAATTGGTTTTTAGTAAAACGTTGAAAGAAAGATTTGAAATTGACAGTTTTTCTTCTAGTTATTATTTGTTCTTGACCTGTTATTAATTTTGACATTCAGTAATCCTCCCTAAATATAGAAAATATCTACTATTTGAAGACATAGAGCTTGTCCAACTTAATAAACTTGAAAGAAACATAAGAATTGATTGTTCTAAATCTTATTACGGCGTTGGTAAGAATATTCATGAAATTTTTAAATAATTTTTTTTACTAAAATTGTTTATGAGAAAAAATGGTTTAAAAGTAGAACGATTTAGAAAAGCTTTAAGTGTATTTACAATTTAACGTTTTGCATTATTCTGTTACACTAAAGGAACATAAAGGTTTTTCTTTATGCAAAATGAATTCGAAATAAGTGAGGTAAAGATTTATGGAAAAGATTGAAGTAGGCGAAATTCTTACACTTAGCTATGATGAAGGAGACGAGCAAGATTACGAAGTACTGGGCTCAATTACGATTGAAGGTCATGAATACATAGCTGTAGGTTTACTAGAAGAAGTAGAAAAAGAAAGTGAAGAGGATATTGATGTTTTCTTCTTAAGAGTTGCAGAAGATGGCGAGTTTTACGATATTGAAACAGAAGAAGAGTTTGAAAAAGTATCTTCGGCTTTTGATGAAAAGTTAAAATAATTTAAAATAGGATTAAAGAATAGGGATACGGGTAATGGTATAGGACGTATTTCGTATTTTTTATTTGAAGAGAACACTAGTAGATAATACTATGTGTTCTTTTTTGTATGTTTATGTAGGAATTTGTAGGTTTTATTAAAAATTTGGAGTACAAACTATTAAATTTTCGGTATACTACAAGTAGCAATTATATTAGGAGGAAGCTTATGCAATTTTCATTTAGAAATTACGCTTTCCCTTTGATTTTACTAAGTAGTATCATCATAGGTTCAGTCATCGGTTACACTAACCAAAGCGTAGGAGTTGCCCTTAAACCTATAGGGGATTTATTTTTAAATTTATTATTCGTAGTAGTTGTACCGCTTGTGTTTTTCTCTGTATCTTCAAGCTTTGCAAATGGTGGAGGAGAAAAATTCGGTAAGATTATGCGAAATATGTCATGGGTATTTTTATTTACAGGTATTATTGCAGCGATCATAATGCTTGTTGTTATGAAATTTTATCCACCTGCACATGGGGTTCATATCCCGATCGTTAAGCCTGATGCAACTGATAAAGTATCAGTAGCGGAACAAATTGTAAACACATTTACAGTTAATGATTTCTCTGGCTTGTTTACAAGAAGCAATATGTTGGCGATCATCGTATTTGCTGTATTAGTTGGATTAGCAACGAATAAAGCTGGCGATAAAGCAGACATCGTCAAAAAATTATTATCAAGTGGTAATGTAGTAATCATGAACATGGTTAACTATATTATGTATCTTGCACCTGTAGGACTTGGAGCGTATTTTGCATATCTTGTTCCAACATATGGCGAGGAATTACTAGGTTCATATAAGAGAGTTTTTATTTTATATTATGTAACTGCTATTCTATTCTTTTTTATTTTTTATAGTATTGTTGCTTATATGGCCGGTGGTAGAAATGGATTTAAAATTTATTGGAAAAATGTATGGCCATCAACATTTACGTCTTTAGGAACTTGTAGTAGTGCCGCAACGATTCCAACAAATTTTGACAATGCTGAAAAAATGGGTGTATCTAAAAATGTAAGAGAAGCTGTCATTCCTATAGCTAGTGCATTACACAAAGATGGATCTGTTATGGGTGGAGTCGTAAAAATTGCATTTGCCTTTGGTGTATTTGGAATGAATTTCTCTGGTTTGAATATTTATCTTGTAACAATCGGTATTGCATTACTAGTTGGTATGGTAATGGGAGCTATTCCGAATGGTGGAATGATTGGGGAAATGTTAATTCTTTCTCTGTTTGGTTTACCAGTAGAATCTTTACCAATTCTTGCAGCAATTAGTGCGCTAATAGATCCACCTGCAACAATGTTAAATGCAACAGGTGATTTATCTGTGAGTATGTTAGTTGAGAGATTAACTAACGGTAAAAAAGCCGCATAAATAATGAAGACTGGGAATCTCCCAGTCTTTTATTTTTATAAAAGTATTATTCCTTCTCATTTTTTATGTTTCAGTCATAATACCGCCATTCACATGAAGTACTTGGCCTGTTACAAAAGAAGAGTCACGATATATATAGGTTGAGGCAAGTTCGAATGGTTGACCGGCTCGTTTCATAAGCAGTTTTCAAACCAAATGTTTTCAAGTCAGAATCATATCAAACGATATAAAAAAGAACACATAGCTTTAGTATGTACCCTTTGTAAAGGACATTGATAAAAAGGCTATGCAGTTTTAAGCAGATGATTTCTGTATTGTACAGGGGTCATCTGCTTTAATTTCCACTGATATCTATAATGATTGTAATACTTCATATAATGTTTTATTTCTTTATTGAGCTCGTCTAAATTTTGACATGACTTAATAGAGGCTTCATCTTTAAAATGGCCAAAGAATGATTCTTGTGGTGCGTTATCCCAACAGTTTCCACGTCTAGACATTGATTGAATTAAACCTAGTTTTTTCACTAGTTTTTGAAAGTCTGGGTGTGTATAATGTGTTCCTTGATCTGAATGAATGAGTGCACCTTTTACTTTCCTATAATTACGATTCTTTTTTAACTTTCGAAGAGTATCTGTAGCTAACTCCATTGTAAGTCGGTCTGAAATATGGTAAGCCATTATTTCATTAGTTGAACTATCTAATATTGTTGATAAATATGCTTTCTGACTCTTACCGTATTTTAGATATGTAATATCAGTTAGAAGAGCTTTCCCAGGTACGCCTTGTTTGAATTGACGATTCAATCGGTTTGGCACTACTCTATGTTCTTTAGTAGCCTTCATCATTCGTCTGTAGGGATTTGCCTTTCTAATTGGGCAAACTATACCGTATTTTTTCATGATTCGTCTTATACGTTTCAAATTGTAGACAATCTTAAATTGACCCGCCAATGTAGTCTTGATTTGACGTGCCCCCTTTTTATAACGTTTAAAGCGATATGCTTTTAATATATTCTCTTTTAAAATTTCATCCTTTTTATCCTGTTGTTTTCTTCGCTCTTGTGACTTAATAGAAAAGTAATTATAAAAACCACTTCTTGAAACGCCGGCAATCTTACAAAGGTAAGTTACCATATGTTTTAATCTGAATTTTTCAATTATAGAACGTATAAGAGTATATTTTTGGCTAGGAGAAATAACTAATTCCTCATCCTCCCTTCTAAGAAACGAATCTTTTTTAATAGTTCATTTTCAGCTCTAAGTAGATTTATTTCTGCTTCTAAACGAGTATTCTTTTCCTCCAAAGTTAGCTCTCTTTCCACATTTCTTCCTGAATTAATCGATCGAGTGTCACGAAGACCAAGTTCACCGTTCTCTTTAAAGGCCGTACGCCATCTATTACTAGCAGATTTAACGCGCTTCATTCCAATCACATCAATATCAAAACCGTACTCTTCAAATATTTCTCTCGCTAATTTTCCTTTTTCATTTTCCGAAATAAAAATACGTTTAAATTCATCAGTATAAGTAATTCCTTTTGAACTAACTGATTTTACATATTGGTTTTTAGAAAGTAGATTTATTTCTTTGTCAGTAAATGTTTTATTACTCATTTAAATATTCCCCGATCCCGTTTTTTCTAATTATAAACAAAAGTACCCTATAGAGGTCACTTTTTTTAAGTGTCTACTCTATAGGGTACATTTTACTTAGTATGTGTTCTTTTTTTCTAAAAATTATTTTAAGTTTTCAGGGTTTAATCCTTTTAATTCTTCGATTACGAAAAGACCATCTTTACGGATTAAAACGTCATCGAAATAGATTTCTCCACCACCGTATTCAGGACGTTGGATACAAACCATATCCCAGTGGATATTTGAGTTGTTACCGTTATAAGCTTCATCATAAGCTTGACCTGGTGTAAAGTGGAAGCTTCCATCGATTTTTTCATCGAATAAGATGTCTCCCATTGGATGTAAGATGTAAGGATTTACACCAATTGCGAATTCACCGATAAAGCGTGCACCTTCATCTGTATCAAAGATTTTGTTGATACGCTCAGTGTCGTTAGCAGTTGCTTCAACAATTTTACCATCTTTGAATTTAAGTTGAACATTTTCAAATGTAAAACCATTGTTAGGAGATGGTGTGTTATAAGAAAGTGTACCATTTACTGAATCACGAACAGGTGCTGTAAATACTTCACCATCAGGAATATTCATTTCACCAGCACATTTAATAGCTGGGATATCTTTAATTGAGAATGTAAGATCAGTTCCAGGACCTTTAATTTGGACCTTATCTGTACGGTTCATTAATTCAACAAGAGCATCCATTGCTTTGTCCATTTTACCGTAATCTAAATTACATACATTAAAATAGAAATCTTCAAATGCTTCAGTGCTCATTTTTGCTGATTGAGCCATTGAATCAGTTGGGAAACGTAGTACAACCCATTTTGTTTTTGGAACACGAATTGCTCTATGTACTTTTTGGCCTACAGTTTTACCATGGATTTTAGTTTTTTCGTCTGGCACATCAGAAAGTTCGTTAATATTAACACCTGAACGTAAACCGATATATGCGTCCATATCTTTCATTACATTTGCTTCGTATTCTGCTACTTTATTAAAGTGTTCTTCAGTAGCACCCATTAATAATGCGCGATCTACTTTATGATCTTTGATTGATACGAAAGGAAAACCACCAGCAGCATATGCTTCTTTAACTAAAGCTGTAACTAATTCTGTTTCTAGCTTAAAGTTTTCAATTAAGATTTTTTCTCCTGGTTGTAATTTTACAGAGTAATTGATTAAGTTTTTAGCTAATTTTGAAATACGTGGATCTTTCATTGAAAATTCCCTCCAATAATTATAACTATATACCTATTGTAAACTATTTAGTCGGTTTTGTTTACTAAAGTATTCTTTTTTTACTAAAGAATTTGAAAACTTGTTTTACGACTAGTTTAGTGTTTGGTAAAATTTGTAGTATAATACGAAATAAGTGATTAAATTTGTGGAAAGCTATGAATGAAAGGGGTTTTTTCGAATGGATTTAATTTCTATTAGTGCATTAATCGCAGCTGTTGCATTTGTGATCTTAGTTGTATTTATTAGTCGTACTTTATTCCGACTAGAAAGGGTATTTAGAGGTGTAGAGTCTACTATTGCTGAAACACAAAAGGATTTACATAATGTTTGTGTTGAAGCCGTTCAATTAGTACATACTTCGAATCATTTAGCAAATGAGGCTAAAATTTTTGTGAATAATTCGAATGAACTTACGAAAGATATGCGTGAACGAGCAAAATCCCTTGATGTATTAGCTAAATCAGTCGAAGAAGTCGGAGTTACAATCTCAGAAATGAATGAAAAAGTACGGGATACTGCTAATAATGTATCGAATACTGTAAAAGTTAGTACTGAAAAAATGTCCCAATTAGTAAATTGGGGAAATACAGCAATGGATTTATGGGAAAAGTACAAAACGAAGCGTGAGGGAAAAAAGAGAAATGGTAAATCGAATATCAACGATTCAACAGTTTGATGAACTTATTAACAACGAAGAGAAATTTGTGTTTTTAAAGCATAGTACAACATGCCCAATTAGTCATGCAGCTTATACTGAATTTTTAGCATTTGCATCTGCATATGAGAATGTACCATTGTATTTTTTACAAGTTCAAGATGACAGAGAATTGTCTAACTATATTGCTGAGAAAACGGCAATAAAACACGAATCTCCTCAATTATTTATTTTTGAAAATGGAGAAGCAGTTTATAATACTTCTCATTTTTCAATTAAGAAAGATTCAATTGAAAATGCTTTACTAAAAAAATAAAAAAACTGCACCTTAAATCGTAACTTAAGGTGCAGTTTTTTTATGTTGTTTGAAAAATACACATAAAGTTTGCTACTGGAGACGATACTCAGACTGATTGAAAACGTTTGCCTTTCGAGGCGCGAAGCCTGATGAGGAGCGGAATTACCTTTGTCGGTAATGAGCACCGCTCAGCAGGTGAAGCAACGAAGAAAGCGAGCGTTTGGCGGGCAGACTGAGAGTTATTCTACGTCAAAACCAGCAGCTTTCCACGCAGCAGTACCACCATCGATATATGCAACATCAGTGAATCCCATTTTTTTTAGTAAATATGCTCCTAAAGATGCTTGGCCACCTGCACCACATGTTACAAGAACAGGGCGATTTCGATCTGCTAACTTAGGCTCACGTAAATGTTCTGGTAATTCTAAATCAGCACGGATTGGTAGCATTCCAAGTGAGATATTCAGACTGCTTGGTATTAATCCGCATGCACCTGCATCAGCTGCGTCTTGTACATCAATTACTAATGTTTCAGGATTAGCATTAATTTTTTCACGAGCATCTGCTGAACTTATTCCTTCTACATTTTCGCGTGCTTCCGCAACCATTTGTTTAAATGTAATTGCCATTTTTACTCCTCCAGTATAATGAATTTAGAAATTCCTTAAATTGGAAATCTCATCTATACAATACACCGAAAGTCTTATGTAATTCAAATTGATGGAAATGATCATAGGGTTTATAGGGAAAAAGTAATGAAAATTAAAGATTAAAACAAGGGAAATTAAGTTACATGCAGAAATTAATTATAGTTAAATTATTTTTACATATTAAAATTGAGCGTTGAAAGAAGGAGTAAATATGCAAGAAACATATAAATTTAAAACAACTAATCAGCATTTACATGCATCTTTTAGTAACGAATATGAACCTATTCAAATGATTCGTTCTGGTGATTCAATTGAATTTGATACGATTGATATCGGGTGGGGTTATTCGCATCAAAATGGAGAAAGAGTAAGATTCGAGTCAAGGGAAAAGGAAGAAGAATGGGGGCATCCTATGATTGGCCCAATTTTTGTAGAAGGTGCTAAACCGGGGATGACACTTGAAATTAAAATAAATGAATTAAGGTCTGGCTGGTACGGTTGGAATTGTGCTGGTGGTAAAAAGAATTGGCAAAATAATGCATTAGATATTTCTGAAGAACCAGAAGTAACTTTAAATTGGCTAATCAATGAAAAAAATAATACAGCGACGACAAAAATTAGAGATAGGGAAGTTACAGTACCAGTAGTCCCATTTTTAGGAGTCCTAGCTACAGCGCCTTCTGAATCAGGTGTTCATTCAACTATACCGCCAAGATATTGTGGTGGAAATATTGACTGTAAAGAGTTGGTAGAAGGTAGTACTTTGTATTTACCTATAGCCGTTGAAGGAGCGCTTTTTTCCGCAGGTGATGGACACGCTGCACAAGGAGATGGGGAAGTATCTGGCCAAGCGATTGAAGCTCCTTTTGATAAAGTGAATCTTACTCTTACATTAAGAGAGGACATGCACATTAAGATGCCACGAGCTAACACACCAGTAGGGTGGCTTACTTTTGGTTTTGATGAAGATTTAAATATAGCAACTAAAACTGCATTAAATGGGATGGTCGAGTTAATTCAAGAGCTACACGATATTGATAAAACAGAAGCGGTTGCTTTAGCTAGTGTTTGTGTTGATTTGAGAATAACTCAAATTGTTAACCATGTTAAGGGTGTCCATGCTGTTTTGCCTCATAATATTAATATCACTTCAATTTATAAAAATGAATAGATTTGAAAATTGGAGGTTAATAAAATGCCGTTTTGTACTATAAATAATGTTGATATAAACTATGAAATAATGGGGGAAGGGAAACCAATTGTTATGATTCATGGATTTACCCCAGACTCTAGGTTAATGCAAGGTTGCATGGAACCGATTTTTACTAAGAAAAATGGTTATAAAAGAATTTACTTTGATCTACCAGGAATGGGTAAAACAAAAGGCGGGGCAAGCATTAATACGACAGATGATATGCTGAGTATTGTATTGAAGTTTATTGATTTGATTATACCGGGTCAATCATTTTTATTAGCCGGAGAATCATATGGGGGATATTTAGCACGAGGAATTATTGCTAATAGACCCGAAAAAGTAAAAGGTGCTGCTTTTATTTGTCCGGTGATTATTCCTGAATTTGAGAAAAGGTCGCTCCCAAGTCATACGATCATAGTGGAAGATAAAACTTTTTTGACTCAATTAAATGAATATGAAGAAACTGATTTTCGTTCAAACAATGTTGTTTTAGATAAAAAAACTTGGGATCGTTATAAAAATGAAATTGCAAGCGGATGTTCAATCGCCGATCAGGATTTTTTATCTAAAATAAGGAATAACTACGGGTTTTCATTTAAAATAGATAAAATTAAGTTTAATGAACCTAGTCTATTTTTATTAGGATTACAAGACTCGGTCGTAGGATATAAAGACGCATTTACTATTCTTGAAAAATTTCCAAGAGCAACATTTGCAATTTTAGATAAAGCTGGCCATAATCTTCAAATAGAACAAGATAATCTATTCAACTCGCTGATCATTGAATGGTTAGATAGAGTATTGAAAGTTGAAGAAGGAAGTACTATTAATTAAGATAAAAAAGAAGAGTTACTTTGCTAACTCTTCTTTTTAGTGTGTTGAAATATAGTGTAGTTAATATTGATAAATACAAATATTAAATGAATTTCTATGAAAAAAGAGTCTATTTGTTATTGTTTTATCTGTCATCTTATTGATAAACAAATGATTTGGTTGATATATAAATGTTTTACCTAACTTGCCGAAAATTAAAATATCTTCTTTTGACGATCATTATTTGTAAAGATGTGTTACTCGTCATCATAAGTTACAATTTGATTAATAAAGAGTAATACATTCGTTCACTTGACTAGTCTATTGTTTTTATGGTTAATCTTTTTTTATTAAGATCATGATTGGAACGAAAGGGTGCTCGACTCCTATGGGATAAGCGGGAAGGCTGAGACCCCACAGGCGGAGCCGAGGAGGCTAAAGAATCTCGCCCCATGGAAAGCGAGCACCCTGTAGTGGAAATCAATATCACACTACTTACTTATCAATGATCAGTCCAAATTCTATTGACAAATACTTTTTTCAACAGCATGAAAGAAGAGTTATTTTTTATAACTCTTCTTTTTTATTTAATCTTGCAACTTTTCCCAAAGAGAATACAAAATATTCACTAAAAAAACATTTTTTTAAAATAATGCTCAACTTTTGATTAGCTTTTAATAAAGTGTCATAATAACAAATGAGATATTGGTATTTGCAAGGAGGATTTAAATTGACTAAAAATGATTTAGAACAACTTAGAATTGAAATAGACGAGATTAATCATCAAATATTTGAGTTATTAAATAAAAGAGGCGAAATCGCTAAGAAAATTGGAATAGCAAAAATTGATCAAGGCGTTAAACGTTATGACCCAGTTAGGGAACGTAAGATGCTAGATCATATTGCCGAAATTAATGAAGGTCCCTTTAGTACGGCTACCCTTCAACATATTTTTAAAGAAATTTTTAAAAGTAGCCTAGAACTTCAAGAAGAAGACGATAAAAAAGTTCTCCTTGTCTCAAGAAAAAGAAAATCAGAAAACACAATCGTAAATGTAAATGGTGTTAATATTGGTGATGGAAGCCCAATTATTATTGCAGGCCCATGTGCAGTAGAGAGCTATGAACAAGTCGATTCTGTAGCGAAAGTGTTAAAGGAACAAGGAATAAAAATTATGCGTGGCGGTGCATTTAAACCACGTACTTCGCCTTATGACTTCCAAGGACTAGGTGAAGAGGGCTTAAAGATTTTAAAAGAGGTTGGCCAAAACCATGGGTTGGCAATTATTAGTGAAATAGTAAGCCCAGAACATATTGAAATGGCATTAGATTATGTTGATATCATTCAAATCGGCGCAAGAAATATGCAGAACTTTGAATTGCTAAAAGTAGCAGGTTCTGTAAATAAACCAATCTTATTAAAAAGAGGTTTATCTGCGACAATCGAAGAATTCATTTATGCAGCTGAATACATTATGTCAGAAGGCAATCAAGAAATCATTTTATGTGAACGTGGCATAAGAACTTATGAAAAAGCTACGAGAAATACATTAGATATTACAGCTGTTCCAATTTTAAAACAAGAAACACATTTACCAGTATTAGTTGATGTTACACATTCAACAGGTAGAAGAGACTTGCTAATACCTGCAGCAAAAGCGGGACTAGCTATTGGAGCTGATGGTATTATGGCAGAGGTTCATCCTGATCCTGCTACTGCTTTAAGTGACTCATCTCAGCAAATGAATTTTGATCAATTTGACCAATTTATGTCTGAAGTTAATTCTTTCATAAATCGATAATCAACATAAAAGCGCTGGCTGAACAAAATCAGTCGGCGCTTTTTGAATAATTTGTGAACGTTTGTTTTAAATTAGCAATATATAGTGATAAACTACGAAAAATTTACATTTTTTTCTAATAGGTCTATTGAACGAATATTCGTTTCACTATAAGATAGAATGAAGCACTATTTTTGTGGAATATTACGTTTTATGACTATTTTACCTAAATAAAAAACAAACTACATAATAGATAGAATAAAATAGAGGAGTGATGAAAATGACGGTTACGATTTATGATGTAGCACGAGAGGCAAACGTTTCCATGGCTACAGTTTCACGAGTAGTTAATGGTAATCCAAATGTTAAACCTACTACACGAAAAAAAGTAAACGAAACAATCAGCCGTTTAGGATATAGACCAAATGCAGTAGCAAGAGGACTTGCAAGTAAAAAAACAACTACAGTTGGTGTAATTATTCCAGACATTTCAAATACTTTTTATGCAGAACTAGCACGTGGTATTGAAGATATTGCAACAATGTATAAATACAATATTATCTTAAGTAACTCAGATGAGAATGTTGAGAAAGAAATTACATTAATAAATAATATGTTAGCAAAACAAGTTGACGGAATTTTATTTATTGGTGGAACAATTACGGATATTCACCAAGAAGAGTACGAAAAGGCTGGAGTTCCAATCGTATTAGCGGCTACATATGATCAAGCTAATAAGATCCCTTCAGTAAATATCGACTATACTCAGGCGGCATTTGATGCAGTTGATTATTTAATTAAAAAAGGTCACCAAAAGGTAGCATTCGTAAACGGTCCTACTGAAACGAATATTATCGGATTAAGTAAGTTAGAAGGATATAAACGTGCTTTACAAGAAAATGGAATCGAGTTCGATGAAGATTTAGTAACTTATGGTGATAATACGTATGAATCAGGCAGTGAAGCTTTTGAAGCATTTCATGAGCGTAATATTATCCCAAGCGCGATTTTCGTAGCATCTGATGAAATGGCGATTGGTGTAATCCACAGTGCCCAAGACCATGGAATATTAGTACCGAATAACCTTGAGGTTTTCGGATTTGATAATACAAGGCTGGCATTAATGGTGCGTCCAAAATTATCATCTGTTGCTCAACCAATGTATGATATTGGTGCAGTTGCAATGAGATTATTAACGAAGTATATGAATAAAGAGACAGTGGAAGATCATACAGTCATTCTTCCGCATCATCTTCAAATTAGACAATCAACAAAGTAAATGATGAAAGTAGCTTAGAATTTTAGTGATTCTAGGCTTTTTTGTTTTTATGGGGATTTTTGGGTGGAAGGATGGAGTTCGCAAATCAGTGCTGAATCTGTGCAAAAGGGCAATAAGGGATAAACGTTGAGCTGCAAATACACTTGAAGGGTCCGCAATTAAAGTTTAAATAAGTGCAAATAAAAGTAAAACTGCAATTAAAACCCAAGAAACGCAATTAAAATTAGTAAAACAGCAATTAAAACTTTGTAAATCGCAAATAAAGCAATAGTATACATATACCGGTAATCGTATTTCACACCTTTATTAACAGATATTAGATAGTTTTTAGTAGTAGGTTAGCAAATTTGTTCTAAATCTATCTAAAAACGAACCATATTGGAATTGAATTCTACTAATTCTTGATCAAAATCTACCCGAAATAAAAAAAACGCCGTCGAGATACCCTCTCAAGCGGCGCGTAGTATTTAAATAAAAGGCCTCTTTTGCTGAATGTGCAGTGGCTCAAGTGCACGGTATAATACTTGTTCATTGTATTCCTCTATTTCCTTTTTCCTTGGAATAGGTTTTACGATTGATGGATTGTCTGTCCAGGTTGTAGGTAACTTAACATTAGCAATTTTCTGCCATTTTTCTAGCCAGCTATCCGATATTAGGTTTGAAGGTGGTTGTTGATTTGTCATAGCTAGCCATACTTGAGACCAAGCTCTTGGTACTACTCTCCAGTAATCGTATCCCCCGCCAGCAACAGCAATCCATTTGCCATCGCAATATTTATGAGCGATTTCATGAGCGATTTTTGGGATTTCCTCGAATGTTTTCATTGTCGTACATAGATGAGTTAATGGATCGTAACAGTGCGAATCAGAGCCATTTTGGGTGAGAATTACGTCTGGTTTGAAGTAATCAGCTATATCGTTTATTGCTTTTTTATAGCTTAATAGAAATGATTCGTCTTCGGTGAATGCATCAATTGGAATGTTAAATGAGTATCCGAAACCTTTACCTTGTCCTCTTTCGGTTACCGCACCTGTACCGGGAAATAGATATCTACCAGTTTCATGGATTGAGAGTGTGCAAACAGTCGGGTCATCATAAAATGCCCACTGAACTCCGTCGCCATGGTGTGCGTCCGTATCTACATATAACACCTTTAATCCGTATTTCTGTTGAATATATTTTATGGCGATTGCACAGTCATTATAAACACAAAAACCAGAGGCTTTTCGTTTAAAACCATGATGTAGCCCACCACCTAAATTAAAAGCATGATTGGATTTTCCCTCTAAAACGGCATCTACTGCTGTTAATGTGCCGCCAACAATTAAAGAACTGGCCTCGTGCATATTTTTAAAAATGGGTGTATCTTCAGTTCCAAGCCCAAATTGTTCAGCAATATTTGCACTAACTGGTTCGAGACTTGCTTTTTTAACTTGATTGATAAATTGTAAATCATGAAAAAGGAGCAGCTCGTCATCTGTTGCTAATCTTGGTGGAATAATATCAGCATCATTTAATAGATTACTGGATTTTAATAATTCATAAACTAATTGAGAGCGAATCGGATTAAATGGATGTTTTTCGTTGAATTGATAGGCATGGTATTCTTCACTATAAACTAAGTATGCATCCTTTTTCATCATGATTCACTCGCTTCATTTGGCCAAAGAATTTTATATCCTTCAGTTTTTAAAGTTTGAATGATCGTAAGTGGATTCATCGTTTGAATTCTAAATACAAGTACCTTATGATCCGCTTCTTTTGCAGGGTAAACAAGGACACTTACAATATTAATGTTTTCTTTTGAAAATACGTTAACAACGTCACTTAAAATGCCTGGATGATCATGGACTAAGATTTCTATTTGGGAGCTAGGTTGATATGCTCCTGTTAAAGTTACTAGAGTGTGTAATACATCTATTTCGGTTACAAGTCCGATTAATTTTCCACTAGATACGACTGGTAAACAGCCTATTTTATATTGATAGAAATAAGTTGCTACTTCTTCAACAAAGTCAATTGGACTGCAAGTTATGACGTTAGTCGTCATAATTTTTTCAACAGGAACCTCAAGGACAGATGAAAATGCTTGTGGAAATAATGTTGAAGGTAGGGCATCACGTACATCTCGATCAGAAATGATTCCAACCACTTGGTCATCTTCATTAATAATTGGAATATGACGAACATCACCTGTTCGAAAAATTGTTACTGCATCACCAATTGTATTTTCTTTTTTTAAAGTAATGTTTGAACTGCGCATAATATCTTGAATAAGCATTATTTTGAATCCTACCTTTCGAGAGTAAAGTTCAGTTAGTACATATATCTTTGTAAAAAGCGTAGTGCGTCAAATGCTTGAATTTCTTCAGTTGTAACTCTTTTTCCCATTCTTACCATTAAACAGTTTGCTGGGTGGGAACAGATTTCAGGATCATCAGTTGCAAATTGGATGAGTCCACCGGCATTCATCATTTTTTCCATCATTTTTCGATATTCCCATACATTTAAACCAGTACCTTTTAAATCCCAATGCCAATAATACTCTGTTGTGATAATGATATAGTCTTCCATTGCATCATCGAGCATTGATAGAATTAACATGTTTTTAGCAACTGAAAAACCTCGGAATTCAGGTATTACTTCAATTGCTCCAAGCTCGATTAAATTTTCTAGAGTTGTTTTTGACCATCTTTCAAGTGGGTCTGGATATAAATAAGTTACGTAACCTACTATTGTTTGATCTAGTCTAGCAATAATAATTCTAGCTTCAGGTAGACTAGCAATTTCAACTATTGCTTTATGTTGTTGTGCTGGTTGTCTAAAAGATGTTAAATTTTCATGAAAATGATATGTTTCAAGTAAGGCAGATTCGACTGGTCCCTCTATAATTAATCCACCATGCACAGTTTGGATTGTTTTTGAAAAATATTTTTTTGGGTGATCCAATATTTCTCACTCCCTTTAGAAAACACCTTTTTAATAATCATACTAAAAAATGCAGGAAAGACATACAGGAAAAAAAACAGTAGGTGTCTAATACATATAAATGGTTAATTTATTAAAAATACTGAAAATTAAATCTTATCATTGTATAATGATAGTAGAGAATATCAAGGAGGGATTTAGATGAAGGTGGAAGCGCTTCCTGTAAAAAACGGACAATTTAATTTAAAAAACTATGAGGAAACTTATAAAAATTTTAAGTGGGAAGATGTAGAAAAAGAGTTTTCTTGGTATACGACACAAAAGTATAATGTAGCTTTTGAAGCTATCGATCGTCATGCAAATTCTGATCGAAAAGATAAAGTTGCGTTGTATTACAAAGATGATAAGCGAAATGAAAAATATACGTTTGAAGAAATGAAAATTAATTCAAATAAGGCTGCAAATGTTTTAAAACAATTCGGTGACGTTGAAAAAGGTGATCGAGTATTTATTTTCATGCCTCGTCAACCAGAATTGTATTTTGCGCTTTTAGGAGCTTTAAAATTAGGTGCTATTGTTGGGCCTTTATTCGAGGCATTTATGGAAGGAGCTGTAAAGGATCGTTTAGAGGATAGTGAGGCAAAGGTATTAGTAACAACGCCAGAATTATTATCACGTGTTCC
This sequence comes from Gottfriedia sp. NPDC057991, assembly GCF_042886615.1. Taxonomy (NCBI): domain Bacteria; kingdom Bacillati; phylum Bacillota; class Bacilli; order Caryophanales; family Bacillaceae; genus Gottfriedia; species Gottfriedia sp. NPDC057991. The sequence goes on along the minus strand of NZ_JBHVQN010000007.1, from coordinate 95,419 downwards.
AGTTAATGATTTACCTGCATTAAAAACAATCTTCCTTATTGGTGATGATGTTGAGGAAGGCGGTAAATTTGTTGATTTTAAAGCTCGTTATAAAGAGGCAAAATCAGATTTTGAGATTACATGGTTAAATCGCCATGATGGTTTAATTTTACATTATACTTCTGGTTCAACTGGAAAACCAAAAGGTGTACTTCACGTTCAACAAGCGATGATCCAACACTATCAAACTGGTAAATGGGTAACGGATCTTCAAAAAGATGATGTATATTGGTGCACAGCGGATCCAGGTTGGGTAACTGGAACTTCTTACGGTATTTTTGGACCTTGGTTAAATGGTGCTTCTAACGTGATATTAGGAGGTCGTTTCAGTCCAGATGCTTGGTATGAAACTATTCAAGAATTCGGAGTAACAGTTTGGTATAGTGCTCCAACAGCATTCCGTATGCTTATGGGTTCAGGGGAAGACATTATTAAGAAATATGATTTAAATTCACTTCGACATATTTTAAGTGTTGGTGAGCCTTTAAATCCAGAGGTAGTTCGTTGGGGAGCAAAAGTATTTAATTTACGAATCCATGATAATTGGTGGATGACAGAAACTGGAGCTTCATTAATTTGTAACTATCCATGTATGCCAATTCGCCCAGGTTCAATGGGTAAACCATTCCCTGGAATCGAGGCAGCTATTGTCGATAATAACGGTAATGAAGTTGCTCCATATACGATGGGAAATCTCGCAATTAAAAAGGGTTGGCCATCGATGATGAACACAATTTGGAATAATGAAGCAAAATTCCAATCATATTTCATAAATGATGAGTGGTATGTTTCAGGTGATTCAGCATATATGGATGAGGATGGATATTTCTGGTTCCAAGGTCGAGTAGATGATGTAATTATGACTTCTGGTGAGAGAGTAGGGCCATTTGAAGTAGAAAGTAAGCTTGTCGAGCATCCTGCGATTGCAGAAGCTGGTGTAATTGGTATACCAGATCCTGTAAGAGGTGAGATTATTAAAGCGTTTGTTGCACTAAGAGATGGGTATGTTGCTTCAGATGAATTGAAGGAAGAAATCCGTAACTTTGTAAAACTGGGACTAGCAGCTCATGCAGCACCTAGACAAATCGAATTCCGTGATAAATTACCAAAAACTCGAAGCGGAAAAATTATGCGAAGAGTATTAAAAGCATGGGAGTTAGACCTTCCAACTGGTGATTTATCAACGATGGAAGATTAATAAAAAACTCAAGTTTGTAGAATTTTGTTTACATAAATAAAACCATTGGGAAAAAATCCAATGGTTTTATTGTTGTTCTAAAATTTTCGATCGGAGCCACCACCGCCGGAGCTTCCTCCGCCACCGCCCCTTGGGCCACCGCCGCCCGATGAGTTTAATAATGCAGGTAATAAATTCAAAATGAAATAAGTAAGTACACCATTAAAGAACATCATATCAATGATGATGATTGCGATCACAATCGCAATGATGATGAATACTTTTAAATTGTCCCATAAATGACTTGTTTTAGAATGACCAGTTTGTTCAGAGCTATTTAAAATAACATTATATAGTGATTTGTATGTGTTTGTTAATGCAAGGGATTCTTCACCTTTTTTCAAATATGGTATAGCACTCTGGTCCAGAATGTTACCAGATCTAATATCTGTTACAACTCCTTCTAAACCATATCCTACTTCGATTCTTATTTGTCTGTCTTTTTTAGCATATAACAAAAGAACACCATTATTTTTCTCTTTATTACCTAAACCATATTTTCGAAATGCTGTATTAGCATATTCTTTAATATCATTTCCTTCGAGACTTGGGATTGTTAATACCGCAAGTTGAGCAGAGGTAGTGTCTTCCAATTTTTTCCCTAATTGAATTAGAGTTTGCGTATCTTCTCTGTTAAGAACATTTGCATAATCTTGTACATAAATGTCTCCTACTTGAGCAGGTACTTTAATTTCAGCATTTGCTCCTGTAGCAAATGAAAAAAGAAATCCTATTAGGAATATTGATGAGAGAAATTTTCTCATTTATTACCAGCGCCACTAAAGTCAACCTCTGGTGTAGCTTTATCTTTTTCAGATACTTCAAAGTAATCCTTCTTCTCGAATCCAAAAGGTCCAGCTACTAGTACGCCCGGGAATTTTTTGATTTTTTGGTTATAAACAGTTACTGCATCATTGTAATCTTTACGAGCAATAGCTAGTCGATTTTCAGTTCCTTCTAAGCTATCCATTAATGCTTGGAAATTTTGATTTGATTTTAAATCTGGATAGTTTTCTACGACTACTAATAGACGACTTAATGCTCCAGACAATTCTGCATCAGCTTTACTTTTATCAGCAGTCGTTTGAGCACCAGCTAATTTTGCACGTGCATCTGTTACTGAAGCAATCACATCTTTCTCTTGTGTAGCATATCCTTTTACTGTATTTACTAAGTTTGGTATTAAATCTGAACGACGTTTTAGTTGGTTATCAACTTGCGACATTTTATTTGTTACATTTTCTTCCTGAGTCACAAAGCTATTATAGCTTCCGACACCCATAAAGATTAGAACGACTACAATAATTAAAGCAATCCATATTCCTTTATTCTTCAAGAAAAAACACTCCATTTCCAAAATATGTATTTTTAAAGATGTTAGTATTAATATTTAACCATATTATTTGATAGAAAGCATTTTTATTCAAAAATTGAATGACAATTTAAATAAAATTAATAAAAATTTAACTATCTATTTGACTTAAACGTTTTAATTGTGATATAAATGTTTCATAACATTTTAATAGTGAGCGTTGAAAGGCTTAGTAGTGTGAATGGTATTGGATCAGAGAGCTAATGGTTGGTGAGAATTAGCACAGACATTGACATGAATTACACCCTGGAGCATTCTTTTTCGAAATTTGTTTAATGCAAATTAGGATTAGAACGGTTAACAACCGTTAATTGTATGAGAGGTAGCTAGATTTATTAGCTACAACTAGGGTGGTACCGCGATTATAATTATTCGTCCCTACTGTTTATCAGTAGGGACTTTTTATTTTGTTTAAACGACGTATAGATCATAGAAGGGGTGGGCTAAAAATGGAAAATATCTTACAAGATTTAGAATTTCGTGGATTAATTAATCAAATGACAGATGAAGAAGGTCTACAAAAATTATTAAGCGAAGAATCTGTTTCATTATATTGTGGTTTTGACCCAACTGGTGATAGCTTACACATTGGTCACTTATTACCAGTGTTAATGTTAAAGAGATTTCAAGTTGCAGGTCATAAACCGATTGGTGTAGTAGGTGGAGCAACTGGAATGATCGGTGATCCAAGTGGTAAGAAGGCAGAACGTACGTTAAATACTGCTGATACAGTAAAAATGTTCAGTGAACGAATTCGTACACAATTATTACCATTTTTAAACTTCGAAGGTGAAAATGCTGCTAAAGTAGTTAATAACTTTGATTGGACAGGCGAATTAGATGTTATTACATTCTTACGTGATATCGGTAAAAACTTCGGATTAAACTACATGCTAGCTAAAGATTCAGTTGCATCTCGATTAGAAGCAGGTATTTCATTTACTGAATTCAGTTACATGATTTTACAATCATATGATTTCTTAAAATTATACCAAGACCATAACTGTAAATTACAAATTGGTGGTAGTGACCAATGGGGTAATATTACGGCTGGTATGGAATTAATCCGTAAGACAGAAGAAGATTCAAAAGCTTTTGGACTTACAGTACCTTTAGTAACTAAAGCTGATGGTTCTAAATTTGGTAAAACTGAAGGTGGAGCAGTTTGGTTAGATCCAGAAAAAACAACTCCATACGAATTCTACCAATTCTGGATTAATACAGATGACCGTGATGTAGTTAAATACTTGAAATACTTTACTTTCCTATCAAAAGAGGAAATTTTAGAACTTGAGAAACAATTTAATGAAGCACCTGAACAACGTGTTGCTCAAAAAGCATTAGCTGCTGAAGTAACAAAACTAGTTCACGGTGAAGAAGCGCTTGATCAAGCAATTAAAATTACAGAAGCATTATTTAGTGGATCTGTAAAAGAATTGACGGCTGCTGAGATTAAACAAGGTTTTAAAGACGTACCTTCATTTAATTTAAGTGAAGCAGAAAAAGGATTAGTAGATTTACTAGTTGAAGCAAAAATTTCTCCATCAAAACGTCAAGCACGTGAAGATGTGCAAAATGGTGCGGTTTATGTAAATGGAGATCGTATACAGGACGTTGCAACTGTGTTAACTAAACAAGATGCAATTGAAGAGCAATTTATTATTATCCGTCGTGGTAAGAAGAAATACCACTTGGTTACATTATAATATCGAACAAACAATGAACGAAAAAGCAGTAGTTTGATTGGTAGTAGTTCAGAGAGCGAGTGGTTGGTGAAAACTCGTCTACACAATCAAATGAATTACATTTCGGGAGTTTTCTTTTCGTAGTTAGTTGATCTAATGAAGGGAAGAACGTAAGTCTACGTTACAGATTCGAGTGATAAGGAATTTTTCTTTTATAAGTATTTATTTCTTATAACTAGGGTGGTAACGCGATCGAGGTCGTCCCTATATTTTATAGGGATCCTCGATTTTTTATTTGCACTTTAAGAGGTATAAATTTGCAGCGATGATCCTTGCTCGACATAGTAGCCAATTCTAGGAATAAAGTATAAGTGCAACTACGTCTCTGCCATCGCCTAAAAGGCTCGTCAATCAACGAGTTTTCTTTATCTATTTTTGAAAGGGTGAAAATCATGGAGATATTTGCAACAGAAGATTACAGAATATTGGCAAAACTTAATGAGGGTGTTCAAAACCTACATGCGGATTTATTTCCAGAGTTTTTTAAAGTTCATAATCTGGCTGAAATAACTGAGTTTTTCAAGAGTGTAGTTGATAAACCAGAGCATCATTTTTTCGTCGTAAAAGATATCGAAGAATTAGTCGGTTATGCTTGGATTGAAATAAAAAATATTCCAGAAGGACCTATTAAAAAGGCTTTTCGGTTAGGTTATGTTCATCAGGTCAGTATTAATGAAGAAAAAAGAAATAAGGGATACGGTTCATTCTTAATCCATAAAATTGCTTCATTTGCTCGTGAGAATAATCTTTCTAGAATTGAGCTAGATTATTGGATTGATAATAAAAATGCAAGAAGCTTTTATGAGAAACTAGGGTTCGTAAAGTTTCGTGAACACGTATATATGGATGTATAAATAAGGGAGAGTATATAAAATGAAAAATATTGAATTAGGTACGTTAATCGTACTGTTTGCAGTTATTATGTCTAGTTGTCTAGTTATGGTAAAATCAGATCCACAAATTCCGCTTCTTTTATGTGTTGTTTGTTTAGCTGTATTTGGATTATTTAAAGGATTTAAATGGGAACAGATTGAAAATGGTATGAAAAAGGGAATTCAAAATGGATTGTCACCTACATTAATCTTAATGATGATTGGTTTATTGATTGGTTCTTGGATGCTAAGTGGGACAGTTCCTACATTATTATTTTACGGAATTTCTGTTCTTTCAGCGAAATGGTTTGCGATCAGTGCAATTTTTATTACAATCATCGTTGCTAGTTTTACAGGTAGTACGTTTACAACAATCGCTACAGTTGGTGTAGCGTTAATGGGTATTGCCCATATTATGGGGATTCCACCAGCAATTGCAGCAGGTGCGATTATTAGTGGAGCATGTTTTGGTGATAAAATGTCACCGATCTCAGATACAACGAATTTCGTTCCAAGTATTTTAGGGATAAAGGTTAATGAGCATATTCGACACATGGCATATACAACAATTCCAGCATTAATTGTTACAGTTATTTTATTCTTAATCATTGGTATGGGCCATAGTAATACGGATATGGCGCAAGTTACAGAAATGAAAAAAGCAATTTCATCTAGCTTTGAAGTGAATCCGTTATTATTAATCCCATGTTTAATTGTTTTTATTATGGCATTTAGAGGTTTTTCAACTTTACCAACGATGTCGGCTGGTATTGTTAGTTCATTAGTTTTAGCATTTTTCATTCAAAAGGGTATTACGCTTGCAAAAGTGTTTGCAACATTACAAAATGGCTTCCAAACGGATACAGGAAATGAAATGCTTAATTCGATTGTTAACCGTGGAGGATTACAATCGATGATGTGGTCTGTGTCATTAATATTTATTGCACTTGCTTTAGGCGGATTATTACAAGAGCTACGTGTATTCGAGACATTAATACAGTCATTATCTAATTTGAAACGTAAAGGGAATATTGTTATTGCAAGTACATTATCTGCTATGAGTGTAAATCTTTTAACAGGTGAACAATACTTATCAATTCTACTTCCTGGGCAATTATTAAAGGATGTATTTATCAAAAAAAATATTCCACTTAAAAACTTATCACGTGCATTAGAAGATGGGGGAACACTTTTTAATCCAATCGTTCCTTGGAGTGTAAGTGGAGCATTTTTTGCTTCAACATTAGGAGTACCTGTTATTGATTACTTACCGTTTTCATTCGTACTATTTATTACACCATTATTCAGTATATTAGCTGCTTTATTCGGTAAAGGATTAGAAGTTGAAAATAAAGTTGAAAGTTCAAGAAAAGTCGCATAAACAAATTGTTTCTACGTAAACTAGTTTTTGTACGAACTGGTTAATGGAGGGAAAAAAATGAGTCATGCAGCAGGTGGTTCAAAGAAAAATCGTCCTAGTGACGCAAATCATGTAGATGCAAAAACGAAAGCTCATCAAAAGAGACTTTCGAAGGATCAGCATAATCCTATGGACTATAAGTATCCTAGATAATTGAATAAATAATTTTGAATCAATCCCTTATACGAAAGAAAGGACATCCAATTCTTTTCGTATAGGGGATTTTTTATTTGCAGTTTAACTGGCAAGTCGAAATTTTTATGAAGAATAATGTTAAAAATTTGTGGAATATTCCAAATTTTAGTGAAATCCACTTAATTATTCGATAAAATATTAGTTAAAAGTAATTTTATTTAAGGGGATAAAGGTAATGAGCTTTTTTAAAATAATTATATATATAATTATTATTGGAATACTAAGTTATTTATTATGTATCGTTTTTATCGGTGTTAATAGCATTTTGCAATATCAGCATAAAGTACCTAAAAACGCCGATTATGTCATTGTGTTAGGTGCTGGTTTGAAAAAGGATAAGCCTACTAGAGCTTTACGTTATCGAATTGAAACAGCAGCTAAATATGCTAAGGAAAATAAAAGTGCTAAAATTATTGTTTCAGGTGGAAAAGGTAACGATGAATTGATATCAGAAGCTGAATGTATGAGGATTGAATTAATCAAATTAGGAATTGAAGAAGATCGAATTGTGAAAGAAGATTTATCAACAAATACATATGAGAATATAAAATACTCTAAAAAACTCATACACAACGATCAAGCAAAAGGAATCGTAGTTTCAAATGATTATCATTTATTTAGATCTTTAAAATTGGCTAAAAAACAAGGGTTAAATGTAGTCGGTCTTCCTGCAAAAACACCAAAAGTAATCATACCGACAGCATACTTTAGAGAATGTTTATCTATATTAAAAGCTATTTACTATAAACAAATGTAATGATTGTGGGCAATCTATCATTTTTATAAAAACTATTATTTAATTTGTACCAATGTCCGTTTCACTTCTTATGATTGAAACATTTTATATTATATGGATTTGCTTGTCCAAATAATATGAAAGGAGTGACGTTGATGTCAAAATTTTTGTCAACTGGCGTATTAAGAAGACATTCAGATACTCAGTTTTTAACAGTTGAAGCAGTTAATCTTGACCCGGAGGATGCTCGTACTGTGAGTGTTTTAATGTTTGACTGGTCCAGTGGTTTACCTGTAATTCTTCCTATGGTTGACCCATCTACTGTTTCAATTCCACCAAATCAATATAGAACATTTAGATCTTTCCAACTTCCAGTAAATCTTTTTGCTTATGAAGTAAGAATTCACCATCCAAAAGATCGTGATGTTGTAGTAAATGTATTTGGACTTAGTGACATTGCATTTGATCCTCAAGAAGGTAATAATGCATTGCAACATGACTTAGCGGTAGTGAAATTAAAATAGTATAAAAAGTTATTTTAATACACCTCTTATTTCCGCATAAGTAGCCCTTCGAGTAAAGTCGAGGGCTTTTTTTATGTTGTAAAATAATAAAAAGAAACCCTCAATCAAATTTGATTGAGGGTTTTCATCGCTTTCTAAGAAGCGATATTATTAACGGTTGTAGAATTCAAAGCGTTAAAAATCCCTATATATAGTAAGGTTTGGAAGAGTAAAATATAAAACCTCCCCCAAATGTCCCCCCAATTACAAATTTAATGCCTGTTCAAAAGCTGTAACTGACTCTTTTTCTAGATCCTTAAATGAATGACCATAAATATCTAATATCATTTGTAGTAAATAAGTTTTTTGAATCCTATGTAAGTCGTTTTAAAGGCGCAAAACCTGAAAATTTATTTCTATATGGCAAACCTGGTATTGGTAAAAGTCATTTGTATGTATCAATTATTAAAGAGTTAATGAAAAAAGGAATTGCAGCTGCATTCATTCCAGCTCCTAAAATATTTACCAAGATAAAAGAATCGTGGTCAAAGAATTCGAATTTATGTGAATCGGAATTTTTAAGGTCCTTGGGTACAATTGATTGTCTTGTAATCGATGATATTGGTACTGAATACAGGAGTAATAAATTGGTTGAAGATGATTCGTGGGCATTAGATAGATAGCCGAGTTGGTCGTTCAACAATTTATACAAGTAACTATGATCCTAACAATCTATTAGAGATGTATGGTGAACGGGATTTCAGTCGAATGATACAACATACAACGATTTTAGAAATGTACGGTGAAAATAACCGAATGAAAACGTTAAAGAGGGTTAAGCGATGTGTTCAAAAGTAATCGAAGTTTATCCAGGAGTAATTCAATTTCAATCATGTTCGTGTAGTGTGTGTTTTGCGAAGAAAGAAGCAACTAAAGAATTTTATCTTAAATTTGATGCAATATATGCAGATTTTCAAATAAAAAAAGCTCCAAATAATAATGGAGCTTAAGATAAATCGGTGGATGTTTTTATTTTAAATATATGTCACCTATTAGAATTTATTCTAACAAAAAAGAAACCATAAAAAGGTTTCTTAAAAGAAATGAAAATAGAACAAGAATGTAATATATATATACGTTTCAAATTGAAATGAGTGTATTCTTATTTATTTGAAAAAGAAAAGTTGGAACGATTTATTTAATAAAGTAGATACTGAACAGGATAAAAAAGAAATTGTTCGTCCAGGCATCTGCTCAAATTGCGGGCATAGCCTGTGGATATAGGTTAGATTAAAGGACGAATGTCAAATTAAGTACAGGTAGGACAATTAATGTATTTGTCAGGAAGATTGATTTTAGTTCGCTATTTCATTTTGATTGACCCACCATAGAATATAGTTTAACGAATTAATAAAATCTTTATTCATAATAAAAAGCAACTCCTGTTGTGAAAAAGACAGGAGTTGTGCAAAAAATAGATTCCTTCTGTCAGAGAACAGGTAGGAAAGGTAGGTCTTGAACTCCTGCCAAGAAAAAGGCAGAAGAAGGAGAACTCGGGGGGACTACTAATTGTTATAGGTATTAAAAAACAGGGAAAGTAGTAGCCCTTAATATAGGTTTATCATTGAGGAAAAAATATTCAAGATATGTTATGAATGAAAAATAAAATGGGCCATTCGTTCTGCCAAAAGTTTGGGAGCTAGGCAGAGCTGACCCATATATAAAGTATGGATATTACAAAAGTTTTTTATACTATGTATTATAATTTAGGTAGGTAAATACAAAGATAATTGGAGAGAACTAAATGATCGATGTAAGATAATCTAATTAATGAAATTACTAACTTAATTAATGTCGATAACGATGGAAATAAAGAGGATGCATTTTCATATCACTATTTACCGTATCATTTTAGATAATTGTTGTATGGCTTATTTTTAGATAAAAACAAGAGAAGATCTGGGAAGAATCTTCTCTAAAAAAGGTGATATTAGCAAACATGATATGAATTGCTTAGTACATGATATGTTTCAAATGAGGAGATGTTTACTGGATTTTAAGAATAGAAAATAAACAATGAAAACGCCTTACAAGAAGACAAGCTATTAATAAAATCCTTTAGTCTTAACATGAGAATTAGTAAGTTGTTAAAAATCTACCTACTGAATTACATATTGCCTTTTGAATGTCTTGTAGCGAATAAGTTTTACCAAACTATTAAAACGAAGAGAGAAAAGGTAGGTGATTGTTCTTTGTATGAATGGTTATAGATTATCAAAGATTATAAGAAGAAATATCCTATCTTGAATTCAACTTATAACAATCTGAAAGAGAATTGAAAAGATGGGTATATGGTTATTTATCAGATATAAAACTACAAGTTGAGTCGAATGGAGCAAAATTAGAAGAACGTATTGAACGGATTAAGAATGAACTTACTATGAAAGTTGAACAAAAAGAAAAGTTAATGATACTAGTAAGCACTTTTAAAGAACTAGATCATAAAGTTCTTAAATTAAAGTATATCTATGATTGTACTCTAGAAGAGATTGCTGAGGAACTGAATTATAGTGCAAGTCATATTAAAAAGAAGCATTCTGAATTAGTGAGAACCATCAAGTTCGTTGAAGAATATTGTTTAAATATTTTAGATATTAAATAAACCTCAAAATATCATATTTTGTATAATTTTTTTAGTTTGAATATTACTAATTTTTAAAGTTTAAGGTGCTTTTGAACCCCAAAAATTATCCTATTCTTTAAGGTATTTTGAATAGGAGGCCTTTTTCTTTTTGCCTCTGTATCTTTTGATATAGTGGTATTTATTTCTAATAAATTCTTTTTAGCATTCTTTTGAAAAATTTTTTAACTTGCCAGTACTAAAGCTTTTATTTTCCAATTGTTGGAGCTCTTTATAAACTAAATAATTACAAAAGTAAAAACCTCTTTAATTTAAAAGAGGATTTTTAGTCTTTTGAAAATGAGAATGAATTCTTGTATTAATGAACAGTCAAAAAAAATCACATTTGCGACTCATGATGTTGTTCAACTAACGGAACCGTTAGCTGAACAATATTTTATAAATAAAAAAGAGAGAACTCTGGAAACCAGACCTCATTTCTTTAATTCATCAAGTGATTTTCGACGTAATAAAATAATGTTAATTTCAATAACTATCAACAAAGTCCACTGATTATTCAGTGGACTTTACTATTATTGTTGTTTGGTTTCATGATGAAGTGGTGGTGGTACTAGCCAGCCTTTATCTTTCATAATTAGTAATAGTTCTGCACCATCTTTGGCTTTCTTCGCACCCATTTGTCCATATAATAAACCAACATCTTCACGAATTGATTGGCTCATTCCTTGACTACTTGCTACAACTCCAGCTGCTATATCGGCTGCTACTATATAAGCTATTTGCGCATCTTGCAATCTTGCCCCAGCTGGGATTTGTTCAAGATCTGCTTCAGGTCGTTCTGCTGGTGTAGGTGGTACCGGGATATCGTTATGTAGTAAAATTTCTTCTATTTCCTTTATTGAAGGCTTAATTGAAGATTCAATTACTTGTTTTAAAAATGCCTTTAATTCTTGATCACCAGTATGATTTATATAGACTTGATATCCATCAAGTGCTGCTTTCGCGACTGATACAGCGCTCCATAATCCAAATACTTCTCCATAATGTAATGGTTCATTTTGAGGATTCCCACTTAAAATACCCATAATTATTTTACTTCCTTTCGTTAATAAATTCATACTTTTCTCCTTTTCATGGAATAAGTACAAACAATATTCTTTAACAAAAAATAGAAATTATGCTCAATTTTTATTTATATTATTTATTTACCATGACGGTTTGCACTTTAACTACTAAAAATATTAATGCTCCTATCCTAAAAAAGGTGGTAATGAAAAGATTCTGTTTAGTTTTATTTGCATTAGTATTATCGATCTTATTTTTAACTAATATGGCTTCAGCTGCAAACGTCATTTCTGACGAATATAATACAAATAATCGATTTATTTCTAACAATAATATGAACAGTAATCGATACAATCCAAGTAAAATGACCGATAATCGATATAATAATACTACTAATAATGATAATAACGATCATGATTGGGGTTGACTTGGACTATTAGGGCTAGTTGGTCTATTAGGAATAAGAAGGAAATATCGTGACGACCGAAAATAACATATTATTATTTTAAAAATTTAGTCAAAATCAATCACAAACTTAAAGAGACGATACAGACGATATTTTTTTATTTCAATAAATTACCTTTTGCTTATTAAAAAAGAATCTTTTATAAAGATTCTTTTTTGTTTTTGCACTATGGGAAATGACTATGGGAAATGTACAGACTTTATATGAGTAAGTCTAATATAAGTTATTTCTCCACTAGCTTGTACTAATTCGATCAAATTATTGTCTACTTTGTTAAGCAACCCAATTTTAAAAGTATCAGTTCCACCATCAATTACAATTATCTTTCCTTCTACATTTTTTAATTGGGATTCAAGAGATAGCGACACTGATCCATAAATCGGATTATCAGGAAAGCTTTCTTTAGTTAAATTATAGGGGATTCTTATTTGACCGTAGGGTTTTAGCCATTTTATATGAGCTAAAGAAATATACATAGTTTTAAAAACAGGGGAATAAAAAACTAAATAGTCACTAACGACTCTTAAAATATATCCATGAAAAGTTAGATTACCTATCACATTAATTTCAACAAAATTTCTTTTTATATTTGTTAATATTTTACGATAAGATATAACATCCATTTCTTTCACGATTGAATCTTCAATTGGATTTGCTATTTTTTCTTTAGTCATATTACTTATCCTTATCTTATGGACATGAATTAAAGGAATATAATAATAATCTTGACCATTGTATATAACTAAAATATTCTGCCCTGCTTCAGTAAGGATTCCTTCAAAAGATTTATCTCCAGCTAATGTTATATAAACTTGTTTTCCCATTAAATTTGTTAAAATACTCAATTTTACCTCCTCCACATAATTTAAAGCAGCTTGACCAAATACCATATATATTCTTATCTTTAATTTTTGCAGATAACATAAGCCTATTAAAAAATAAATTCTGTTAAATTTAAATATCTAATTCGCCTGAATTATTCCAATTTATTTAATTATTTTTTTAATTACAATACCGTTTTTGCTACTGATTTTTGAACAAATGAAAAAAGACCACAAAAAGTGGTTTTAGAAATTCTTATTGAATTAAAGAATGTATTAATTACATTAAAAACATATGTCAGTAAGAACATTTGATGGTGCTAAATCTATTAAAACCTGTTAAATCTATTAAAATTTCTATGTTCACTAGGTATCTTGTCCAATCTAATTTCAATTTAACGAATAAATTATATCAAACCTATTAAGGAGGTGATTTACATGCGTCCTGTTACTAGTATATTGGAAAAACAAAGAACTTTTAATAGATTAGAAAACGCACAAGCAGAAGTTCAAAGATTAGTAATTCGCGATTCACACAACGTTACAGTTGCTCAGACTGAAGCTCAAGCTTTAGTTTTAGTACAAGCTTCACTACAAGCTGCAATTGAAGCAGTAATTCTTATCTTTGGTGATGATCCAAGAATTAGTCAACTTCAAAGAATTGCACAATCTTTAGAAAACCTTCAATTACAATCACAATCAGTTTTAATTGAAAAAGCAGATACGATTGTAGTAACTCAAACTGAACTGCAACTTGAAGTAGTCATCCAAGCTGCAATTCAACTATTAGCACAATTAGTAGCAAAAATCGGCTAATAATATTTGGAAAAGCAAAAGAGAAAGCTTATATGTCCTAACACCTCTTAGCTCTATTCAAATTTGTTTGATGATTTTTTGCTGGAATTTATGATTTTTTTGAAGTGTTGTGGTTACTGGTCTTCAAAAAAGTTATCATGATTTAGATTCATTTTCGCTCTTCTATACCATCTTTTTTTGTCAAAACTACAAGAAAAGATGGTATTTCTGTAACTAAGTTTATAACCCAATAACCAACATAAAACAGCTATATACAACCTATAATTTCGGTGGTCGTAGTGACAGATGGTTGAACTGTTAAGTTCAAAAATAAAAAAAGGAACTTCATAGAAGATTCTTTTTTTATTTTCTAAACATAATTTATGTAAACTAAATTCACATACGAAATCATGCGAGAGTAGGCTAGTTCTTGTTCAACATACGCATGCATTAGCTATCCATGAAACCTCAGATTCACAACAGTGAATGGAAGTCTATATTGTACTTTCATAATTGCATAAGGATTAAAAATAAAAAAGAGAAACCTCGGGAAGGCGTCTCTCTTTTGAATAATATAGGTGATATTGAGCAAGAAGAATGTGCTCAATATAATATATTCAACCAAAACCAAAATGTTAAAATTTACCAATAGTTATTATCCTTTTTTATTAATAGACAAAAAACAACCTCTTATTGGAGGATAGGAAATTTCTTATTTTATATTCTCTAATTAAACTAATCCGCAATTTTATTGAATAAGGAAAGCCGAATTTGCGGATCATGACCATATAGAAGTCTTTAGTTAATTTCTCATTAACGCCTGTCCACTTTTTTAAATTAAAAGTTCCCCCAAAACATCCCCCAGTTAATTGGGGGAGAATAACTTATTCTAAAGCAGAGATAAAATAAAAATCCCTAGAAGTGTTGATATATCAACGTTTCTAGGGATTTTATAAATGCTATAAATGCTATTTACATAGCATTTTGATTAACGGTTGTAGAATTCAACGATAAGAGCTTCGTTGATTTCAGCTGGTAATTCAGAACGCTCTGGTAAGCGGTTGAAAGTACCTTCTAATTTTTCAGCGTTGAAAGTGATGTACTCAGGTACAAAGTTGTTAACTTCAACAGCTTCTTTAACTACAGCTAAGTTTTGTGATTTTTCACGTAAGCTGATAGTTTGACCAATTTTAACACGGAAAGAAGGGATGTCTACACGTTTGCCATCAACTAAGATGTGACCGTGGTTAACTAATTGACGAGCAGCACGACGAGTACGAGCAAGACCCATACGGTAAACTACGTTGTCTAAACGAGTTTCTAATAAGATCATGAAGTTTTCACCGTGTTTACCAGTTAATTTACCAGCGATATCAAAAGTGCGACGGAATTGACGCTCATTAACACCGAACATGTGACGAAGCTTTTGCTTCTCTTGTAATTGTAAACCGTATTCTGATAATTTTTTACGTTGGTTAGGTCCGTGTTGACCTGGAGCGTAAGGGCGTTTTTCTAATTCTTTACCTGTTCCGCTTAATGAAATGCCTAAACGGCGAGATAATTTCCAAGTAGATCCTGTATAACGAGACATTGATAGTCTCCTCCTTAAGTTTTTATTTTGGAGTAAAATAAAAACGTTCGTGTAGCTCCAGTTTGTATATTTTGCTTTCATGTATCCTCGCCCCAGCAGCCGGAGTTACGCGATGACACCTCTAAAATAGTAGAGGAACAAAATATATATCAAGCCTGTGCTTACAACGCTGCGTTATTTTACACAAAAAATAGTATAACAAGATAGTATAAAATAGTCAAGGTCAGTTTAATTACTTACTTTATCTATAAAGAAAATGAAACACTAAAAATGTGGGAACGCCGCTTAAATATTCTAAAACTGGCTCAATTATTGCTTAAACCTGCTTAATTATCCTTAAATCTGGCTCAATTATCGCTTAAGCTCGCTCATATATCACTAAACCAATTTATTAATTGACTATTGATGGTTAAAATCATTTTCAAACCTAATTGCAGTAATGTCGCATCCTATTGAAACAGGTAAAATAAGACCGCAATTCTTGAAAAAACTCAAAAAACCCGCAAGGATTCCAATATTCCTTGCGGGTTTTCACTAATTTTTGAGATAGCCTTTTAAATTTAATACTACTTATCTAATTGTTTCTTCAATTAAATTTACGATTGCTTGAAGATATTTTTGATCCATTTCATCAAAACGATTGAATTCCGGACTATCGATATCTAATACTCCAATTAATTCACCGTTATGCATTAAAGGAATAACGATTTCTGAAT
Source organism: Gottfriedia sp. NPDC057991 (assembly GCF_042886615.1). NCBI lineage: Bacteria > Bacillati > Bacillota > Bacilli > Caryophanales > Bacillaceae > Gottfriedia > Gottfriedia sp. NPDC057991. Next base: position 79,205 of record NZ_JBHVQN010000007.1, on the reverse strand, counting down.
TTGATGCTGCATCACAAGCGATGTGGCCAGGGAAGTCGTGAACATTATCGATTCTTTGAACTGTTTTTGTTTGGGCAGATGTACCGCAAACTCCCTTGCCGTATGGTATACGCACACACGCAGGAAGACCTACAAATGGGCCTAAAACTAATTCATTACGATCTCCATCTTTTAAATAAAATCCAACCCAATTTATTTGGTGCAAAAACTGATTTAATAAGGCAGATGTATTTGCTAAATTAGCAATTAGGTTATGTTCACCATCTATTAAAGCTTTAACTTGAGCTGTTAGAGTATTATATTGTTGTTCTTTCGTACCTGAATATTCGACTTTTTGAAACATTTGTAGACCCCTTTCCCTATTTCATGTGAAATATCATAGCATATTTCGAAAGAATACTGGTAATTTTGTCGACCGATTTGTAGAGGAAATTATCATTATTTCGCTAATTAATAAAGGAATTGATGTTGTAAAAGAGGGTGACGAGTATGGAGCAAGATAAACTTGCAACAAAGAAGAAAGTCATCGAGACAGCGCTTACGTTATTTAAAATTAATGGATACCATGGTACTTCAGTACGGGATATTTCTAAAAAGGCAAATGTAAATATTGCGACGATTTCATATTATTTTAAAGGTAAACAAGGTTTACTTGAACATATCATAGTAGAGTTTTTAGAAGGATACGTTGAAATTTTAGATAAACATTGTTTGCCATTGTATGATAAAAACGCAAATTTAATTTTAATGAACCTTGTTGATGAAGTACTTAATTATTACTTTTTAAAAAAGGAATATGCTTCGATTTTTTACAGAGAGTTGACAATCGACTCTGTCTTCATTCGTGAAATTATGATGACCTATTTAGCAAGAGAGCGTTATACTTTTACTCAAATTTATGATGCCATTCGTATTTCCAATACGAAACTAACGATGCCATTTTCAGTCTTTTTCGTCCAGTTAAAATCCTTCCTTTCAACACCGTACTTATTTCCAGGCTATTTAAATGAAGTATTGTATATACAGCAAAATGATATGTATTTTTTTGAGAGATACAAAGAGTATGTAGAGAAGTGGATCGAATCACTAATCGGCATGGATGTGAGTCTAGTTAGTCGAGTAGAACTTTCATCCTAAAAGTTCGCCTTTTTCATTGTGGAAAATCACAATGAAAAGGCGTTTTTCCTTGCTTAAAAATCTGAAATTTCTACAAGCTTTTACAGTATTTATTATAGTTTGATAAAAATATGAAAAAATTGAAAAAATTAAGCCAAAAATCAACTTTCTCATGTTATTATTAACTATGACCTAAATAAAGAGCGATTTATTAATTCAAAAAATAACGTACAAATAATAGATTCTAAAATAGATTCAGATGGCAGTAGAGGAGGTACATCAGGAAAAATGACAATGACATTCTATGTAATTTTAGTCGTAATAGGTATTGTTATCGCATTAATGATTGTAGCCTTAACAATTCGACAACGTTTATACAAAAAACTTGATGAACTTGAAGCGTGGAGAATGCAGTTAATGAGTAAGCCCGTTACGGATGAACTTTCAAAGCTAAAGGCCTTAAATATGACCGGCCAAACGGAAGAGCTTTTTGATAAATGGAGAACCGATTGGGATGAACTAGTTACAACTTTTTTACCGAAAGTAACTGATTCCATCTCAGTAATAGATGAGGCAATTAATAAATATCATTTCATGAAAGCTAAAGCAGGGATTAGTGAAATTGAGGGAAGCTTAACTGAAGCAGAATCAAGCGTCGAAAAAATTCTAAATGAGGTAAGCGACTTAGTAGGTAGTGAAGAACAAAATAATTCGGATATTGAAATGTTAAACCAAGAGTATCTTGAGCAAAGAAAGCTTTTATTAACTCATCGTCATCTATATTCAATTTCTGAAACTCAGTTGGAACAAAAGATGGATGAAATCAAACAACAAGTCCAATTATTTAATGAAACAACTGAAAGAGGAAACTATTTAGAGGCAAGAGGCTTAGTGAAAGAAATCGCTGATCAAGTACATATATTGAAAACAAATATGCAAATCATACCAGATTTATATATTGAATCTTCTACTACAATGCCATCTCAAATACATAATTTAGCTGACGGTTTAAAGCAAATGAAGGCAGAAGGATATGCGCTTGATTTTGAAGCATTAGAAAATGAAACAATTGATTGTTCTAAAATATGTATCGACTGTGTCGAATTAATTAAAAAACTAGAAATCACAGAAGCGAATGACAAGCTTGAATTTGTGAAAGCAAAAGTCGATTCAATCTATGATTTATTAGAAAAAGAAGTAGAGAGTAAATTTGTAGTAGAAAAAGAAATATGGACTTCTCAAGAAGAAATTCAAAGTATTCGAGAAGATAATTTAAAAACAAAAGAAGAGACTCAATTAGTTCAGCAAATTTATGAATTAAGTGATGAAGATACTCAAGCTCAAAAAATGGTTGAAAAGCAAGTAAGTATCATTACAAAACGCTTTGAATTATTGCAGATTCGTGTAGCAGAACAAGATCTTGCATTTTCTGTCATAAGAGAAGAATTAGATTTACTAAAAAAGCAAATGGAAGATGTTAAAGAATCTCATTTGATGTATGTTGAAATGTTAAAAGCACTTCGAAAAGATGAATTACAAGCTCGTGATCAATTAATTGAAATGAAACGATTAATGTTAGAGGTCAAACGTCTTGTTCAAATTTCTAATTTACCTGGTATGCCAGTTTCTTCTATGAAACAAATACAAGATGCCCAAGAAAGTATGCAAATTGTTTATTTGGAATTAGAGAAAAAGCCATTAAAAATGACGCACGTTTCATTTTTACTAGAAAAAGCAGCAACTACTGTACATAATTGCTATAATGATACGAAATATATGATTGAACAAGGATATTTCGTAGAAAAAGTGATACAATATGGAAATCGCTATAGAAGTAAAAATGTGCAAATGGCAACGTCAATGGACAAGGCAGAGCAATTGTTTAGAGAATTCCAATATAACGAGGCTCTAGAAGAAGCTGCCGTTTCAATTGAAAAAATTGAACCTGGTGCAATCGATAAATTACAAGAAATACTAAATGAACAAAAGTACACACTACCCCTATAGATGTAAATCTTAGGGGTTTCGTCTGTTTTCAGATATAATGAAAAATGGACTCAAGCAGTATGGAGGTACGGAAAAAATATGATTTATTTTGATAACAGCGCGACTACTAAACCTTATAAAGAGGTTTTAGACACATATATTACTGTTTCAGACCAGTTTTTTGGAAATCCCTCTTCAATTCATAAGTTAGGCGGACGCTCAGAGCAATTACTCTCAAAAGCTAGAAACCAAATTGCAGAGCTTTTATCAGTTCAACCGTCAGAGATCATCTTTACATCAGGTGGAACAGAGGGGAATAATCTAGCAATAAAAGGAACTGCCATGATGCACCGTTCAAGAGGGAAGCATTTAATTACGACTGAAATTGAACATCCGTCAATTTATGAAGCTTATAAACAATTAGAGGATCTAGGATTTGAAGTAACCTACTTATCCCCGAACGAAGATGGGTTTATTTCTGTTGACCAATTAAAAAATGCGTTAAGAGATGATACGATATTAGTTTCTGTAATTCATGTAAATAATGAAACAGGAGCAATTCAACCAATAGCCGAAATTGGGCGATTATTAACGGATTATCCAAAAGTATTTTTCCATGTTGACGCTGTTCAAGGGATAGGTAAAGTGCCATTAAATATTAAACAAGCCGCGATCGATTTATTATCTATTTCTGGTCATAAATTTCATAGTGTAAAAGGAACTGGAATTTTATATATTAGAGAAGGTGTAACATTATCATCTTTAATGACAGGTGGTTCACAGGAAAGAGAGATTCGTTCAGGAACGGAAAATCTGGCAGGAATTGTTTCGATGGCAAAAGCGTTAAGAATCACACTAGAAAAACAAAAAACAATGAATGACCATCTATATAACATGAGAAATGAACTCATTCAACATTTAGAAATGAATGAATTCACTGTGTTGAACTCACCAAAGTCAGATTTTGCTCCACATATAATAAATATTTCATTTGTTGGATTAAAGCCTGAGGTAATTGTCCATGCTCTATCTGAAGAAAATGTTTTTATTTCTACAAAATCAGCATGTTCTTCTAAAACTTTTGAGATAAGCCGTGTATTACAAAGTATGGGTAAAAGCGAAAAAGTAGCAAGTAGTGCTGTCAGGATTAGTCTTTCTTATGAAAATACAATGGATGAAGTAGAGCAGTTTAATAAAATAATTAAAGAAGTAATTAAAAATTTATATAAAGTAATGAGGTAACAGCATGAATGTAGAATATATTTTAATTCGTTATGGAGAAATGACTACAAAAGGAAAAAATCGAGGTCGATTTACAAGTATATTAAGAGAAAATGTTCGAAATCGATTAAAAGCTTTTGAAAAAATTAAAATCACTGCAACGCGTGATCGTATGTATATAAAATTAAATGGTGAAGACCATGAGAAGGTTGCAGCCAACCTAAAAGAAGTTTTCGGAATTCATACGTTTAGTTATGCTAGAAAAGTTGATACTGAATTAGAAGCAATTAAAGTAGGTGCTCTTGAAGCTATTAACGAGCTAGGTGATAGCGTTAAAACATTTAAAGTAAACGTACAACGTAGTTATAAACAATTCCCATTAAATACTCCGCAGTTAAATCGCGAGCTAGGTGGGTATATTCTTACAAATACAGAACACTTAACTGTAGATGTTCATAAGCCAGATGTAGCTGTTCGAGTAGAAGTACGTGATGATGCTACTTATATTACTTGTGGAGAAGAATTTGGTGCAGGTGGCTACCCAGTTGGAGTTGGCGGAAAAGTTATGTTATTACTATCAGGAGGAATCGATAGTCCAGTAGCAGCGTACATGTTGTTAAAAAGAGGCGTGTCAATAGAGGCGATTCATTTTGAAAGTCCACCATTTACGAGTGATCGTGCAAAACAAAAAGTAATTGATTTAGCAAGTAAACTAACTAGATATTGTAGACGAGTGACTTTACATGTTATACCATTTACTGAACTTCAAAAAGCAATTCATAAAGAAATGCCTGCAAGCTACACAATGACAATCATGAGACGTGTAATGCTTAGAGTTGCTGAGCAAGTTTCTGTTGATCGAAAAGCACTTGCTTTAGCAACTGGTGAAAGCTTAGGTCAAGTGGCAAGCCAAACATTGGAAAGTATGCATACAATCAATGAAGTAACTAATTATCCAGTTTTAAGACCACTATTAGCTATGGATAAATTAGAGATTATGGATATTGCTAAAAAAATTGATACGTATGATATCAGCATTAGACCTTATGAGGATTGCTGTACAATTTTTACTCCAGCTAATCCAACTACAAAACCAAAACGTGATAAGGTGGCTCGTTTCGAGAGTCGTTTTGACTTTACAGAACTAATAAATGAAGCTGTTGTTAATAGAGAATCAATCATTTTTGAGAACGAAATGATTCGAAATCAATCGTCAACAAAAGAAGAAGAAATCGATATCGACGCACTTTTATAAAATTACTAAAAATTACCAGTGAAAATATGAATGAAGATATGTGTTTTATCACACTCTATACTCACAAGGAGGTGACAACACATGTCAAATAGAAATGATTCAAGTAATAATTTAGTAGCACCTGGCGCTCAAGCAGCTATCGACGCAATGAAGTACGAAATTGCTACAGAGTTTGGTGTAAACCTTGGCCCAGATTCTACTTCTCGTGCGAATGGTTCTGTTGGTGGTGAAATCACAAAGCGTTTAGTACAAATGGCTGAACAAAGCCTTGGTGGATATTCAAGATAATGAATTTTAAATAATTATGGATTAAGGGGTAGGGTAACCTACCTCTTTTCTATTTGTTCAGACTACCTGCAAAACGCTCGCTTTCTTCGTTCCTTCGCCTGCCTGCGGTGCTCATTACCGTCTAAAGGTAACTCCGCTCCTCATCAGGCTTCGCGCCTCGAAAGGCAAACGTTTTCAGGTAGTCTGAAATCCGAATTTATGGGACATCGTCTTTACCCATTTTTTAAATTTTTGAGATTTTGCTATAACATTTCGCTTGATTTAATATTGAGATTAATCTTTGTTATAATAAAGGGAAAAAATTAAAGGAGAGACCTGTTCATGTCATATATTGAAAATGAATTTATTAAAATTACAACTAAATCACAGGGAGCAGAGTTGACGGGTATCTATACAAAAAAAGATAATTTAAATTATTTATGGAATGCTGATCCAGCTTATTGGGGGAGACATGCACCTGTTTTATTTCCGAATGTAGGTAAATTAATTGATAATCAATATAAAGTGGATAATAAAGTCTATGAGCTTTCTCAACATGGTTTTGCAAGAGATATGGATTTTCAATTAACAGAAATGAAAGAAGACTATATCAACTATGAGTTAATCAGTAGTGAACAAACGCTTTTAAAATATCCATTTCAATTTTCATTAAATATTAATTATAAGATTAAGAACAATACTGTTTTTATTAAATATGTTGTTACGAATAATGATCAGAAATCAATGCCATTTTCAATAGGGGCTCACCCAGCGTTTAATATACCTCTGAAGGAAAATGAAACTTTTGAGGATTATTACTTACAATTTGAAGAAGAAGAAAGATTAGAAACAATTAAATTAGATGGATCATATCGAAGTGGTAAAAGAGAACTAATCGCTCAAGATATTAAAAACTTACCATTAACACGTGAACTGTTTAAGGATGATGCATTAATTTTTGAAAAACTTAATAAAAACGTGCTGACAATTCGTTCGAAAAATCATAGTAATAAAATCAAAGTTCATTTCGAAGGGTTTCCTTACGTTGGAATATGGACTACACAAACAGCACCTTTTCTATGTATTGAGCCATGGTATGGAATTGCAGATGAAATCGGCCCAGTAAAAGAAATGAAAAATAGACTTGGTATTCAAATTTTAAATCCAAATGAAACATTTACTTGTACATACAGTATTACAGTTGAGAGTGATTGATTTACTGGAAAGGTAAGTGACGAGAGTTTAGGTCTCGCCCTTTTGGAAAGCGGGCATCTTATATTGAAAATCAAGTTCACCCTAATTCACTTTTTATCTATGAATTAAACTATCTTTTTTAGGTAGTTTATTTTTTTTGTGAGTTTTTGTTTAAATCTTCTGAAAAATAGTCGAAAAATAGCAGGAATTGACTAGACAATTAACGAAACCATTATTATTCTATTTTGCAAAATTCAAAATATAATTTTAGTAATGATCAAAAGGGGGACTAACTAAGATGAACAGTACAAGTCTAATCGCTCCAAAAGTTTATAATCTCGTTTGGGAAATTGAAAAATTTGCTTCCACTGACAAAGTGGCGTTAAAGTGGGTTGACCTAAACGGAGAATCCCATCAGTTAACATATAAGGAACTTTATAATAAAGTTCACCAATATGCTTTTACATTTAAAAATAGTGGCATCGAAAAAGGGGACAAACTTTTTGTCATGATGCCAAGATGTATTGAGACTTATGTAGTTTATTTAGCTATTTTAAAAATTGGATGTGTTGTAATCCCAGGATCTGAAATGTTAACGATTAAGGATATTCAATACCGTCTTGAACATAGTGAAGTAAAAGCGATTGTATCGCATGATGAATATATAGGTACTTTTAGCGATATTGCTAAAACTGGAAAATATAAATTGTTTACTATTCATAATCAACAAACTGTATGGACTTCATTGAATGACCAAGCAATTAGTGGAGCACATGTATTAACTGTGGAAACAAAAAGTGATGACTTAGCGTTTATTTCATATACATCAGGAACGACTGGCAATCCTAAAGGTGTTGTACATACTCACAGTTGGGGGTATGCTCATATTCGTACAGTTGCTTCGAATTGGCTAGATGTGACTGAAGATGATACTGTATGGGCGACTGCAGGGCCAGGATGGCAAAAGTGGATATGGAGTCCATTTTTAGCGACATTAGGCAGCGGGGCAACAGGGTTCTTTTATGAAGGGAAATTTGATGCAGATACTTTCCTTACATTGCTAAATGAGCAACATATAACAGTATTTTGTAGTACGCCAACAGAATACCGATTTATGGCAAAGGTTGAAAATCTAGATCAATATCAATTACCAGCATTAAGAAGTGCTGTATCAGCAGGAGAGCCTTTAAATCAAGAAGTAATCCGTACATTTAAAAAGCATTTCAATGTTGATGTAAGAGATGGTTATGGACAAACTGAAAATACATTATTAATCGGAACGATGAAGGATATTAAAGCAAAAGTAGGTTCTATGGGTATCCCGACACCAGGAAACTTAGTTGAAATCGTTGATGATGAAGGAAATCCAATTGGGGTTAATGAAGTTGGGCATATCGCAGTACATGTAAGCTCTCCAGCATTATTTAAACATTATTATAATGATATGGAACGTACAAAAGCTCAGAGAAAAGGTGAGTATTATTTAACGGGTGACCGAGCTAAGAAAGATGAAGATGGCTACTATTGGTTCGATGGACGTAGTGATGACATTATTATTAGTTCTGGTTATACAATTGGGCCTTTTGAAATAGAAGATGCGTTAGTACAACATAAGCTTGTAAAAGAATGTGCGGTTGTTGCTAGTCCAGATCCATTACGTGGTAATGTTGTTAAAGCTTTTGTTGTTTTGACTGAAAATGCTTCAAATGAAGAAGACTTGGTTTCTGAACTACAAGAACATGTTAAAAAAATTACTGCTCCTTATAAATATCCGCGTAAAATCGAATTTGTCCAAGAGCTACCAAAAACAACTTCTGGTAAAATTCGCCGAGTAGAATTACGTGCGATGGAACAATTGCGTGAATCGAATTAAAGAAATTATGTTAAAATGAGGGGAAATTCCCTCTTTTTTTGATTTTAAGACAATTTATCTTGTAAAAATTATAAACGAAATAGCTTTTAATTAATGAACGGATGGTGGAGTGAATTGAAGAAGCTTTGGCATAATGGTTTATTTTATACGATGGAAAGTGAAGGGGAAACTGTAGACTCAATCATTACTGAAGATGAACAAATTTTAAAAACAGGAACATATGAAGCTTTACTTTCTTTTTTAGAAGGTGAACAATTTGAGAAAATTAATTGTAATGGAAAAATCGGCTTTCCAGGCTTTATTGATAGTCATTTACATTTAATTGGTCATGGTGAAGCGATGAATCGTGTTGATTTGTCAAAGTGCCAATCATATGACGAGATGCTTGATCGAATGAAAAGCGTTGTAAAGGACGCACACCCGAATGAGTGGATTGTAGGGGAAGGCTGGAATGAAAATGAATGGGAATCAAAAGCAGTATTCAGCATTGATGATTTAAATAGTTTATCAAGCACAAATCCACTTGTATTAAAAAGAACTTGTAGACATGTCTACTTTGTAAATTCTATTGCACTTAGTCATGCAACAATAAATGAACATATGCAAGTCGAAGGAGGACAAATTGGTTGCTTTGAAGATGGTCGTTTGAACGGATTATTGTATGATGAAGCCGTTAATTTAATGATTAAAGCGATGCCGGCACCTGACGATCAGTATTTGTCAAAAGCAATTATTTCGGCTATTAAAGATTGTTACCAATACGGTATCGTTGGAGCGGTAACAGAGGATTTATCCTATTATGGAAACGCAAATCTAGTGATTGATTTATATGAGCAATTGTTAAATGAAGTTCCGTTTCATACTCATGTTTTAATTCATCATACGACTTTGGATGAAGTCAAAGGAAGATTACATAAAGGTAATAAGAATGTATCATTTGGTGGGGTAAAAGCATTTATTGATGGTTCATTTGGTGGTCGCACTGCACTATTAGAAAAACCTTATGACGACGATCAAAGTATAACAGGATTACAAGTGACTTCTCCAGAAAAATTAGAAGTTATTACAAAAAAAGCGCGTGAAAATGAATTGCCAGTCGCATTTCATATGATTGGTGATCTAGCCGTAAAGCAAGCGATTGAAGTCGTTAAAAAATATCCTAATCAAACTCAGCTACCCGATCGATTTATACATTGTGCACTTTTATCTCCAAAATTAGTTGAGGAAATGAAAGAATTAAACATCGTTGTAGATGTACAAACCTCATTTATCTACGCCGATTATCCGTGGCTAGTTGAACGTATTGGTCAAAGCCGAAATGAATATGCATATTTAATTAAAACACTGCTAAATGAATCAATCGCTATCGCAAATGGTTCAGATACACCGATTGATACAATTAATCCGTGGCAAGGTATATATACAGCAGTTACTCGAAAAGCAAAGGACCAGATCGCATATAATATCGAGGAAGCAATTAGCCTATATGAAGCAATTAAACTTTATACGATTGATAGTGCGGCTTCGTTTCGTCAAGAAGACAAGAGAGGTCTCATAAAAGAAGGATATTCTGCTGACTTTATTTTATTTGATGAAAATCCATTTGAGTTAGAAAAAGATGATCTACTGGATGTAAAATGTAGTGAAACTATTTGCCGAGGAAATATTGTCTATAAAAGACAGATGTAAGTTAAAGAAAAGACAAGCTGGGTTGTCTTAGAAGTTATCGATAATTTTGGTTGGTATCAACAAAAAAAACTAGAATTGATCAATGATGTTCAAAAAGTATTTGTAGAATTCTATATAGCTATCTTATATTTCACTGCTTGAAAAGAATGGTATGTAATTTTACCATTCTTTTTTTGTTTATCCAGAAGTTGGTTTGCCCATACTGATACAAAAAAGGGTGGTTTCTTGCTTTACATATACTCTATTCTAATTTTTATTGCGATCGTAGTTTTACTGTTAATATTTTTCGTGCTTTTTATAAATATGAAGGTCAATATTAAATCTGTTTATACAAATGAAGAACGATTTATGAATATTAAACTGTCTATCTTGAACAACCTATTGCATTTCGCCTTTACGATTCCTTTAAAGAGACCGAAAGAGGTAAAGGAAGATGTATCAGATTTAGAGAAAAAAAGGGATTTGTCTGCCCTACAACAAATTGATTTTTTCATAAATTTATACTCCAACGGACATACTATTATTACAAAATTTTTAAACACTGTACAAATTTACAATTTAACTTATCATATTCATTTCGGTGTCGGAAATTCTGCCTTAACAGGGATATCTATTGGAACAGCTTATAGTGCGATCGGAATTTTTGAAAACTTATTAAAGAAATTTACAATATTACATCATCCGCCAACTATAGATATCACGCCAAACTATTATACAACCATCATGGAAACTACTGGAAAGATACGGTTTTCATTTTCGGTACGAAAGGCAGTCTTTGCGGGATTATTATTACTTAAAGCATATTTGAAAACTAGAAAAGACTTTAAAGCAACACATCCAATCGAAACTAATTAGAGGTGATTAACAATGAGTCAACATCCTATTGGAGACTTAATGCACGCGGCAATGGAAAATTTATCAGCAATGATTAATGTAAATACAATTATTGGTGATCCAATTTCAACACCAGATGGAAGTATAATCTTAACCGTATCAAAAGTAGGGGTTGGCTTTGCAGCTGGTGGAAGTGAATTTCGAAATTACCATTTAGTAGATGGTGTTAAAGAAGCTGAAGTAAGAAGTCCACATCCATTTGGAGGAGGTACAGGTGGAGGTGCCTCAATCACTCCGATTGCATTTTTAATTGTAAGTAAAGATGGTGTTAAACTACTTCACCTAGATCAAAATACACATTTAATTGAAAAGCTAATGGATTTAACCCCACAAGCGTTAGAAAAAGTAAAAAAATATATGAAGAAAAAAGACGATTCAGATAAACACGAGGAAGATTTTGATTCAAATTTAGATTAAATATAAAATTTAAGTAAAGTTAATTGCATTCAAGGTTTCCTTCCAGTAAGATAAATGTTGTGAACATTTTGTAATTTTGGGAGGAAATATCATGGCATCTGTAACATTTAAAAACAATCCAGTAACTCTTATTGGACAAGAAGTAAAAGTAGGAGAAAAAGCTCCAAGCTTTACTGTATTAGCAAATGATTTAAGCCCTGTAACTTTAGAGGCTTCAGCTGGTAAAGTACGTTTAATCAGCGCAGTACCTTCTGTAGATACTGGAATTTGTGATGCACAAACTCGTCGTTTTAACGAAGAATTATCAAACGTAGAAAACGTTGAAGTTTTAACAATTTCAATGGACTTACCATTCGCACAAAAAAGATGGTGTGCTGCAAGTGGTTTAGAAAATGTAAATACATACTCTGATCACCGTGATGCATCTTTTGGTGAAGCATTTGGTGTTTTAATGCAAGAATTACGTTTATTAGCTCGTGCAGTATTCGTAGTAGATTCAAATGACGTTGTTACTTACGTTGAGTACGTAGCTGAAGGTACAACTCATCCAAACTATGAAGCAGCAATCGAAGCTGTAAAAGCTGCAAAATAATAACAATAACTCTATTAAGAGGGTAAAAGGCTGTCGAGTAGATCTCGGCAGTTTTTTTGCATTAAAAAGACATTCACAAATATGAATGCCTCAGGGTGTATAAAGTACAAAAAACTTAAGGATCAGACTGTTACAAGATCATTTACCTAAAGACTCTGATTTCTCAGTACAACGTTCCATAGCCGAAATAATAGATGAACGGAAGCCTTGTTTTTCTAATTCGGCAATCGCTTCTATTGTTGCCCCACCTGGTGTGCAAACTTGGTCTTTTAATTCTCCAGGATGTAATTCAGTTTCAAGTACCATCTTTGCTGCACCTAAAACTGCTTGGGCAGCTAACTTATATGCTTGGTCACGCTTTATCCCTTGTAATACAGCTCCGTCTGCTAAAGCTTCGATCATTAAGTAAACATAAGCTGGTGAAGAACCACTAACTGCAGGAATCGCATCCATTAATTTTTCATTTACTAATTCGCATTTTCCAAAGCTATTGAAAATTTCCATTACTTCGCTTAACTCATCATGAGTAACTATTTGATTATGACAAAGTGCACTCATACCTTCTCTAACTAAAGAAGGTGTATTTGGCATCGTTCTGACAATTTTAACTTCTTTACCGAATGATTTTTCAACACCTTCTAAAGTAATACCAGCGGCAATCGTAATGATTACAGTATTACTTGAAACAACTTCTTTAATTTCTTCAATAATAGTTGGATATAAATCAGGTTTAACTGCTAAAAACAAATAATCAACCTGCTTTGCTAAATCAATATTACTATTTAATGTTTGAACATTATATAAATCTTTCACTTTTACAAGTGTTTCATTAGACCTTGCACTTACATAAATTTGATGCTTCTCAATTACATTCGAGTCAATTAACCCTCCAATCATAGCTTGAGCCATTTTACCGCAACCAATAAAACCAATCTTTTTATTCATTTGTTCTCACATCCATTATATTTAATAAATTGAATTATACAGGAGGGGTTAAATATTACCAAATAATACATTATTAAAAAAAAATAATGAATGGATATCCACAAGGAATTATTTTTTGTAAAATAGAAATTGTAAAGAAAATTGACTCTTTATTTTGGGGGTATTATGAAACAAATTTTAAAAGAATCAAATCATAAAACTACAATTGAGATTATTCAACAACTTATTCAAACATATGGTGGAACTTCATTAACACATTTAGGATTACTTGGTGATAAAAAAGTATTTCTTTCAGAAGATCAAAAATCTGCATTTGTTTACCGTAAACAGAGGAATAAATTAGTTGTTCTATGTGATCCAATTGGAGAGATTTCTTTTGAAAAAATAAAGGAGTTTGAAAATTATTCTAGCAGTATAAAATGTATTCCGTGCTTTTATCAAGTAGATGAAAACTCAAAATTGTTATATGAAAAAGCTGGCTATCGATTGTTAAAATTAGGTGAAGAAGCAATAGTTGAACTAGAAAATTTCGAAATTGCAGGTAAAAAAGGAGCAAAACTTAGAACAAAAAGGAATAAATTCATTCGACAAGGATATCAATTTGAAGTGTCTATGCCTGGACATTCTATAGGTCTACTTCAAGAGCTAAAAGGAGTTTCGGATGTATGGCTAAACGGAAGAGAAGAGCTATCTTTTTCAGTTGGTTCATTTCATTTTGATTATGTTTCAAATTTTCCAATAGGAATCTTAAGAGATAATAATGGTCAAGTTATTGCTTTTGCGACATTACCGATTCAAGGCGAAAATATAACAATCGATTTAATGAGATATTTAAAAGAATTACCATATGGAACGATGGATATGCTTTTTGTTTCAATTATGTTTTGGGCAAAAGAAAATGGATTTAAAAGCTGTAGCCTTGGAATGGCTCCTTTAGCAAATGTTGGCCTAGATTCAAAATCATCAATCATCGAAAAATCTGCAAAGATGATCTTTAAATATGGTAACTCAATTTATAACTTCAAAGGATTATTAACTTTTAAAAGCAAATTTGCAAATAAATGGGAATCAAAATACTTAGCATACAAACCATATACATTACTATCGGTTATCACAAGCTTATATCGCCTAGTTCATGGAACAAAATCTTTGAACTATATTACTCGATTTATGAAGCCGTTAGAAAAGAAGAAAGTAAAAATTAGTTAAACTGACGACCTTGAAAAATAGATCTACATATACTTAATTATTTCAACACAGTAAAGACCTCAAAAATTGGAGGTCTTTATTTGTTTTTTTAATATGTACTGATAATTTAAAACTACATAAAAAGTTCAAATTGTATTAAATAAAAGTAAACAATCATCAATTAAAATTAAATTAACAGTACTGGATTAAAATTGATTAAAAAAACCAAATACTTTCTAATAGAAGAAATTTTTTAAAGTGGACACGTTTAAAAGCCATACGTATAATGAAACACAATGACTGTTCTATAATGAAAGTGAGGAATTAAAAATGGTAAAAGAGAATTCAGTGGAATTTTTATTTAATTACATAGATGAATCGACAGAATGTTTAAAAGATAATTTAGAAATTTCTTATTTAGAGGCATTAATTGAAACTGGTGAAAATTTCTTTGAAGGGGAAGTTTTGCAAGAAGAAATTAATGGGCCACAAAAAGATCAGCTTATGAATACAATTCATCAATTTACATCGGCGTCAAAAGATAATGAGAGTATTCGTAGAGCATTTCAATTAGCGATATTAAAAGGTATGAAGCAAGGGGTACAAACAACCCATGAAATGACTCCAGATGGTATTGCTTTTATTATTACTTATTTAGTTGGGAAGCTTACTGAAGGTAAACAAAATTTAACTATTTTAGATCCAGCAATTGGTACTGGAAATCTTTTATTAACAATTTTAAATTCTTCAAAGGATAAATTTACTGATTCTGTTGGAATCGATGTTGATGACGTTCTTGTTAGAATCGCATTTGTTATTGGCAACTTACTAGGGCATGAGATCGAACTATTTAATCAAGACAGTTTAGCGCCTTTATTTGTAGATCCGGTTGATCTTGTCGTTTGTGATCTACCAATAGGCTTTTATCCAAATGCTGAACGTGCAAAAGAGTATACTTTAAAAGCAAAAGAGGGCGTGTCTTATGCTCATCATTTATTTATTGAGCAAAGTATGAACTACTTAAAATCTGGAGGATTTTTCATCTCGCTAGTACCAAATCATTTATTTACTTCAGAGCAATCTGCGCAATTACAGAGCTATATTAATGAAACAGGTGTTATTCAAGGATTGATACAGTTGCCAGTATCTGCCTTTAAGGATGAAAGACATCAAAAAAGTATATTAATAATCCGCAAAAATGCAGAAAATATGAAGAAGCCAAAAGAGGCTTTATTAGTTGATTTCCCTAAGTTATCGAATATGAAGGCAGTTGAAGATATTATGCTTCAAATGAACGAATGGTTTAAAGAAAATTTATAATAATTGAACTTTTAAACACGTAAACTAATTTGTGTTATAATGATTTCAGCTAAAAAAATATAACAGTTTCATGTTTAAAGGAGATGTAAAAACATGGCAAATATTCTTGCTATTAATGCAGGCTCATCGTCATTAAAATTTCAATTAATTGAAATGCCTAGCGAAAAAGTACTTACAATTGGTTTAGTTGAACGTATCGGTCTAAAGGATAGCGTTTTTGTAATTTCTGTAAACGGGGAAAAAATTAAAGAAGTAACTGATATTGCTGATCATGCTGTTGCAGTAAAAATGCTTCTTGAAAAGCTAATAGGTTTAGGAATTATTTCTTCATTCGATGAAATTCATGGTGTTGGACATCGTGTAGTTCACGGTGGAGAATTATTTACAGATTCTGCTTTAATTACTGAAGAAGTTGAACAACAAATTGATCAACTTTCAGATTTAGCACCACTTCATAACCCTGCTAACCTAGTTGGTATTCGTGCATTTAAAGAATTATTACCAAATATTCCTGCAGTAGCTGTTTTTGATACTGCATTCCATCAAACAATGCCTGAAGAGTCTTACTTATATAGCTTACCTTATGAGTACTATAAACAATTTGGTATTCGTAAATATGGATTCCACGGTACATCTCATAAGTATGTAACAGAAAGAGCTGCTGAATTAATTGGTAAACCTCTTGAAGAATTAAGACTTATTTCATGTCACTTAGGAAATGGTGCAAGTATTGCTGCAGTTGAAGGTGGAAAATCAATCGATACTTCAATGGGATTCACTCCACTTGCTGGTGTAACAATGGGAACTCGTTCAGGTAACTTAGACCCAGCTTTAATTCCATTTATTATGGAAAAAACAGGTAAAACAGCTGAGGAAGTACTTGATGTATTAAATAAACAAAGTGGTATGCTTGGTATCTCTGGATTCTCAAGTGACTTACGTGATATTGAGACTGCAGCTGAAGAAGGTAATAAACGAGCTATAATCGCTCAAAGTGTATTTATTGAACGTATTCACAAATATTTAGGTTCTTACGCTGCTCGTATGAAAGGCGTAGATGCAATTATTTTCACTGCTGGTATTGGTGAAAATGGTCCGGAAATTCGTCAAGCCGTTTTAGAAGGTCTTGAATTTATGGGTGTTTATTTTGACCCAAGTAAAAATAACTTTAGAGGAAAAGAAGCTTTCATTAGCTTTGATCACTCTCCAGTTAAAGTAATCGTTATTCCTACTAATGAAGAAGTTGTAATCGCAAGAGATGTAGTACGAGTTGGAATGAAATAATCTTTAAGTAAACATAAACGTAGAGCATACAAAAATAGATGAACTCATATTCTTAAAATGAGATCACTTTTTGGCTCTACGTTTTTTTATATTTGAGGTGATAGTATGGATCAAATGAAAGAGTATAATCTATGGCTTGAACTCAACGATTTGATTGAAAAGAAACAACAACAGCAGAATTTAAATAAATTTGAACTGATGTATCAAAATGCTTCTAATTTTCTCCTCCAAAAAATACCTCAGAGTTATTCGAGTACTTTTAATGAATTTTTTTCAACTGCTTTTTTCCACACTCAATCTTTAATACAAACAACAAAACAGTTTCAAGAAAAGAAATTAGATATTCTTAACCGAGCGCAAATTTTAAGAAGTGATATTAAGATAATAAGCGATTTAAGAAAGTTACCATTAAGACAATTGAATTTCTTAGCTGAGCAAGAAATATCGAAAGCATTAATTGTCTCAAGTGTTCAAGGTGGAATAAGTGGAACTAGTTCAAAACTTGCTTTATTTGGCGATTTACCAGCATTATTATTTATTAATCTTAAAACGGTACAGGAAATAGCTCTTTGTTATGGATATGATGTAAGTATTCCAAAAGAGATGGAATGTAGCTTAAAAGTATTACAAGGTGCAATCCTCCCATCAACTGAAAAATATGTTGTTTGGAGTAATTTAATGAACGATATTTTAAAGCATGAGGATTCTGACGTATTTGCAACTTGGGAAAATGAATTTAAGGGGGAAGGTTTTTATTACACAATCATATTACAAATGTGCAAGTTATTAATGATCCATTCATTACGGAATAGGGTTTTAGGTGGTATTCCTTTATTAGGCGTTACTGTAGGGGCAAAATGGAATGAATCTTTTACAAAAAACGTATTAGAATATACAAAGAAATTTTATCAATATCGTATATTATCTGAACGGGTAAATCAGGAACCAACTGATTAAATCATTATTGGAGAAGCTAACAAATTTACTGTTAGCTTTTTAGTGTGTAGAATGAGTGAAAACCGAGATTCTGTGAACCTCCATTGGGTAATTTACACTCAGCTAATCGAATACCCGTTTGGTTGTAAACGAGTATGTGGTATGCTAAAAGAAAACCAGTCAAGGAGGCAATTATGAAGCCTACATCAAGTTTTCAACTAGAACAATCCGTCGGGAAGTTACGAAAAGTGATTGACCAACTAAACAAGCAAATTAAAGAAACATCATCCGAAAAAGTTGCCAATGAAACCATCCGACTTAAAGAAGAACTAAAAACAATCGGAGACACACTTTTACAAATTCAAAAGCGCGAAAATGAATAAGTATTATAAAGGTAAAAAAAAGCTAACAAATTTATTGTTAGCTTTTTAACCATGTATTTTTGTTTCATTCGACATTTGTTGGTTACTTCTAAACCAAATCCAAAGATCGTTAATAATTGATGCTAATTCTGCAATTTCAGAATTAAATTTACAGCTCAAAGCAAAATCTGATTCATGATTTAATTGTTCTTGTTTATGATTAATCGAAAACTCTAAACGCTTAATTCGATCAGGTATTTCACCACGGATATATTCCCATTCAGTAATAATCATTAGTTGCTTATCGCGAGAGTAATCTTCCCAATCCAACTTTAGGCTTGGTAGAAAAATACCTAATCGTTCATCGTATGAAAAATAATCTTGTAACATTTTTACTCCACCTCTTGACTATATTATACATTGAAAAAAATATGTGAAACATATTGATTTTTAAATTTCTAGATTTGCGATATAAAGATTGTTTGTAAATAGCCTAAAATCTAAAAATAAAAATTATTAAAATAAAAGGAAAATAATTCATAATAATAGAAAACATACTTATCTTTTAATAAAATAATCTTACTAAATTAAAGATATATGTATAAGATAATGACATAATTTTTAAAGGATTGGCTTTATGCTTAAATAACCTATTAAAAAGGTTAATGAGAATAGATTTTACAAATACATACAATTGATTGATTTATCTAGATGATTTTCACAAATATATAAAATTATTTAGACTTGAAAGGAAGAGTTTTATGAGGCATGCTGTCATTACGGCAGGATCGAAGGGGTTAGGGAAGAAAGTAACTGAAGCATTTTTAAACGAAGGTTATTCAGTAACTGTTACATACTTTTCTGATGAACAAGCTGTCAAAGAGCGAAAAGAAGAATGGAAGGATTATTTGGACCGGGTTCTTTTTGTAAAAGGTGATATCTGCGATAAACAATTTATTAATGAGATTGTCTCTAAAACGATGGAGAAATTCGGTAGGGTTGATTGCCTTATCAATAATGCTGGTCCGTATTTATTTAATCGTAAAAAACTGGCCGACTACACCGATGAAGAGTGGGACTACTTGTTGTATGGAAATTTGCACAGCGTGTTTTATCTTTTAAAGCAAATTATTCCAATTATGAGAAAGCAGAAATATGGACGTATAATTAATTATGGATTTCAAGGTGCCAATTCAGCTTCGGGATGGATTTATCGTTCTGCATTCAGCGCAGCAAAAGTAGGGTTAGTTTCATTAACGAAAACAATAGCCTATGAGGAAGCTGAAAACGGTATAACTTCTAATATGATTTGTCCAGGAGATATTTTTGGTGATATGAAAGAAGCAAGTCAAACTGAAGCAAGTAAGGATGGAAAAGGTCTTGCACCAGTTGGAAGATCTGGTACTGGAGAGGATATAGCAAGAATGGTGCAATTTTTGTGTAAAGAAGAGTCTGATTTTATAACAGGTGATATATTCGAAATCACTGGTGGCTTAGATGTCATTAATAAATACAGACATATTCCATTATCATGAGAATTCATGGGACAATTCCAATTTTAAAGCATAATTTATAGTAAAAAAGATTCTGAATTAATATTTATTAAATGAAATTAAGCGTTTTCATTTTCTGCACATATGTTTTGTGTTAATATAAAAATGTATTATTTTTTACTAAATAGAGCTCATCCTAAGAGGGACGAATTAAATATATTTCAGGGGGAAATAACATGCGTATTGGGGTACCAAAAGAAATAAAAAACAACGAAAATCGTGTAGCAATGACACCAGCTGGAGTAATGAATTTAGTTGGACATGGACATTCAGTTTACATTGAAACAAATGCTGGAGTAGGTTCAGGATTTACAAATGAAGAATACGTAAATGCTGGCGCAACAATTGTTGAAACAGCTGTAGAGGCTTGGAATAATGAAATGGTTATGAAAGTTAAAGAACCAATTCCAAGTGAATATGGATATTTCCGTGAAGGATTAATTTTATTCACATACTTACATTTAGCTCCAGAGCCTGAATTAACTAAGGCTTTAATTGATAATAAAGTAGTAGGAATTGCATACGAAACTGTACAAGTTGGCAATACATTACCGTTATTAACTCCAATGAGTGAAGTAGCAGGACGTATGTCAGCTCAAATCGGTGCTCAATTCCTTGAGAAAAATAAAGGCGGAAAAGGTATTTTATTAGGTGGAGTACCAGGAGTACGTCGTGGAAATGTTACAATCATTGGTGGTGGTGTAGCAGGAACAAATGCTGCTAAAGTAGCTGTTGGTCTTGGTGCTCATGTAACGATGATTGACTTAAATCCAGATCGTTTACGTCAATTAGATGATATTTTTGGTCATCAAATTACGACTTTAATGTCAAACCCTTACAATATTGCTGAAGCGGTTAAAGAATCTGATCTTGTAATCGGTGCAGTATTAATTCCAGGTGCAAAAGCACCAAAACTTGTAACAAAAGAAATGATCGAATCAATGGAACCAGGTTCAGTTGTAGTTGATATTGCAATTGACCAAGGTGGTATTTTCGAAACTACAGATCGTATTACAACTCATGATTTCCCAACATATGAGAAGCATGGAGTAGTACACTATGCTGTAGCAAACATGCCTGGTGCAGTACCTCGTACTTCTACAATGGCATTAACAAATGTTACAGTACCTTATGCAGTTCAAATTGCTAACAAAGGTTATCAAAAAGCTTGCTTAGATAACTCTGCATTATTCAAAGGTATTAATACACTTGATGGATATGTAACATACGAAGCAGTAGCGGAAGCTCACGGCTTAGAATACAAAGAAGCAACTACTTTATTACAAGGTACATCTGTTTCTACAAACTAATAAAAAATAAAATCCCTTTATCGATGACGGTAAAGGGATTTTGTTTTATTCTCAATTCCAATAACATTCAATTTATATTTATAGTAAAATGATATTATAATTTCCATTTTATGTAAAAAGGAGTGAGAGTATTGGAATTTATTTTTATACTTATTTTTCTGATTGCAGGTGTTTTTGGGTTTAACTGGCTAATGGGTTATCGTAATCAAAATATTACATTAGATTTAGATGAGCGTTATTTAGATCTAAAAGAATATGCGAAGGCTGTGAAGGCTGAACTAGAAAGCCAAGGTAAAACAGTTGATTACAGAGGAAATAGACTTTTTATAATAAATGGTAAACAATATCATCTAATTGAACGGAATGTATCAATGGGTGGTGTTCCGTTACAACATACAATCCTTCAAAAGTTTTAATAAAAAACCCTTCTTCATTTAATGAAGAAAGGGTTTTTTATTAAAACTGAAACATATTATATTCTTCTTTCAAAATGCTATATTGATACATATCACGATGAGCGCCTTTAAAAAACTCATGTTTGCGCAATATACCATCTAAATGAAAGCCTAATTTTGTAAGGAAATTTTGTGAAGCGATATTAAATTCGTATACTTCACCATATATTTTTATGAGTTTTAATTCATTAAAAGCATAATTTAGTAGATAGTTTAATGCAAATGATCCAATTCCTTTATTTTGCATTGATTGATCTCCAATTACGATTCCAAAAGCGGCATGATTATTCTCTTGATCAAGATTTCCTAATTCAATTCTTCCAACACAAATACCATTGTATTCGATTGTGAACAAACGGAGATTAGGTTTAAGTCCGTCAAAATATTTTTCATAGCCTTGTACCATTTCGTCTAAAGAACGTGGTTTTTCTATTCCTACAAGCTTACCAATCTCATCATCACATTCCCATTTATGCATAATAGGGATATCTGATGGAAGTACTTGTCGGATATTTATTAATTCATCTTGACTCATATTATAGGATGATTAATTCTTTAGGGAACTTCGTTAATGTCATTGCACCAGTTTCTGTAATAACGATATCATCTTCAATACGAACTCCACCAACATTTGGCACATAGATTCCTGGTTCAATTGTATAAGACATACCAGTTTTAATAATACCAGTATTTGAATCATTTACTGATGGGTAATCGTGGATACCAATACCTAAACCGTGACCAATACGGTGAACGAAATATTCTCCATATCCAGCATCTGTGATGATTTGACGAGCAGCGCGATCAACATTTCCTAAAATCTCACCTGGTTTACTCACTTCGATTGCAGCAAGTTGACCTTTTAAAACGGTTTCATAAATTTCTCGTTGTTGTTCATTTGGTTGACCAAACATTACTGTACGAGTAATATCTGAGCAATATCCATCAACGATAAAACCTAAGTCCATAAGTACGAAATCACCTTTTTTAATTGGGTTTGTACCTGGATTTCCATGAGGTAACGCTGAGTTTGCACCAGTTAAAATTAAAGTGCTGAATGAAGTTTTAGAAATTCCTTTTTTCTTCATTTCGTATTCCATTTCAGCAATTAAATCCATTTCTGTTTTGCCTTCAGCAATACGATCAACAATAATTTGGCAAGCCGTGTCAGCCGCTTCAGCAGCAACTTGCATACGACGAATTTCTTCACTATCTTTAATTAAACGTAAGTCATGTAATTTTTCTTCAGCTGCAAGGAATTGTACTCCAGGGAAAAGTTGTACTAATCTTTCATAGCGGCCAACAAGAAGATGCTCTTTTTCGATCGCCATACGATTTACTGTAATATTACGTTTTGCTAATGATTCTTGTATCATTGCCCAAGGATCTTGACTGTCATTAAAGCCGATTACCTCATATTTCCAGCCAGCATTTTGCACATGTCCAACTTCCATTTGTGGACAGACAAGGATAGGCTCTTCATTTGGAAATACAAGACAAGCTAAAAGACGCTCATGTGGATTACAATGGAAATTAGTTAAATAAAATACGTTCTCAGTAGATGTAATAAATCCTAGTTGAATATCTTGCTCTTTTAACCAAGTTGATAGATTTTGTATACGGTGTTCCATTTGTAACATCCTTTCTTAAAAAACAAATTACTGCAATAAACAAAAAAAGTCTTTACAGTTTATAACACTCTTATTTTATCATTTTTTATCGAATTTCGTAAAATAGTTAACTTATTTCTTATTTTTGTAATAGAAAATAATCTGTTAAAATGTGGTAGAGACTAATTTTATAATAAAGGAGCGACTTCATTTGAAAATTACATATTTTGGGCACAGTGTTATTTTAGTAGAACAAGGTCAAGATTCAATTATTATTGACCCATTTATTAACGGCAATCCACATACTAATGTAAAAGTAGAAAATATTAAAGTGAATTATATTTATGTAACACATGGTCATGGCGATCATTTAGGTGACACAGTTGAACTAGCAAAACGAAATGATGCAACTGTTATTGCTCCTGTGGAATTAGCAACTTGGATCTCGTGGCAAGGTGTCAAAGTTGTCCCTATGCATATCGGGGGAGAAAAAGAGTTTTCATTTGGTAAATTAAAATTAGTAGAAGCAATCCATGGTTCAAGTATTGTTGATGAAGAAAATAAACAAATAATTAACGTAGGACCACCATCAGGCGTTTTATTAAAAATAGCTGGTAAAACAATTTATCATGCTGGTGATACTGCATTATACAGAGGTATGAAAACTTTAGGTGAGTATGAAAATATCGATATAGCATATTTACCAATTGGTAATCATTTTACAATGGGAATCGACGATGCAGTAATTGCTTCTGAATGGATTAATGCACAACAAGTAATTCCGATGCATTATAATACATTTCCACCAATCCAAGTAGACCCAAATGAGTTCCTTGCAAAATTACCAAAGAAAAATGGTTTCATTCATGAGCCAAATACAACAATTTCACTATTGTAGTATAGGCAATCGGAAAAAATATTAGTACAGTTTTAGAAGCACGTTGAAACGTGCTTTTTTTCATGGTATGAATTGTTATATAATAGTTAATAAAAATATTAATACAACCATTGAAAGCTTGGTGAGGTAATTGACTACAAAGCACGATCAAATACTAGAACATATTGAACAACTACCGGTCGGTCATAAAATATCAGTAAGACAAATTGCAAAAGATTTAAGTGTAAGTGAAGGTACTGCATATAGAGCAATTAAAGATGCGGAAAACAAAGGATTCGTTAGTACCATTGAACGTGTTGGCACGATTCGAATTGAAACGAAAAGAAAAGAAAATATTGAAAAATTAACTTTTGCCGAAGTTGTTAATATTGTTGATGGACAAGTTTTAGGTGGTAAAGAAGGATTACATAAAACACTTAATAAGTTTGTTATTGGTGCAATGCAGCTTGATGCGATGATGAGATATATTAGTGCAAATAATTTATTAATCGTCGGAAACCGAGTGAAAGCGCATGAATTAGCATTAAAAGAAGGATCAGCGGTTTTAGTAACAGGTGGATTTGATACAGATGAAAGTGTAAAACGTCTTGCGGATGAAATGAAAATGCCGATTATTTCTTCTAGTTATGATACGTTTACTGTTGCGACGTTAATTAATAGAGCAATTTATGATCAGTTAATTAAGAAAGATATAGTATTAGTTGAGGATATACTCATTCCAACTGAAAAAACAGCTACACTATCTCCTTTTGATGTAGTTGAAAAGTGGTATGAACATAATAGAGACACAGGTCATGGAAGATATCCAGTAATTGATGATCGAGGTAAGCTAATTGGAATTGTAACTTCAAAGGATATCATACATGAACAACGTACTCAAAGAATTGATAAAGTTATGACTAGACAACCAATAAGTGTAAATGAAAAGATGTCGGTTGCGGCAGCTGCTAGAATGATGGTTTGGGAAGGCATAGAGTTGCTACCAGTTGTAAATACATCGAATAACTTAATCGGTATTATAAGTCGTCAAGATGTACTTGAAGCACTACAGCAATTGCAACGTCAACCTCAAGTGGGAGAAACAATTGATGATATAGTTACGAGTCAATTTCATAATAATAAAGATCAAAAAAATGATGACTTTACAGTTAGATGTAATGTAACTCCGCAAATGACGAATGTAATTGGGACTCTTTCACATGGCGTATTTACGACGATTGTAACTGAGGCAGGTAAACGAGCAGTTCGTGATATGAAAAAAGGGGACTTAATTGTAGAAAATATTACAATTTACTTCGTACAGCCAGTTCAAATTGATGATGTAATTGAAATTAAACCAAAAGTATTAGAATTAGGTCGTAAGTTTGGAAAAGTTGATGTTGAAGTATTTCAGCAAGGAATATTAGTAGGTAAAGCATTAATGATGATGCAGTTATTAGATCGATGAAAAATGGAAGCCTTATTAGGGCTTCCATTTTTAATGACATATAAAAAAAGCAGGAAACCATTCCCTGCCTTTGAAGTTTATGAAAAAATCATCCCGTATTTTTAATTTGAAGTAGTTTATTAATTCGATTAACAAATTCATTATTTTCGTTTCTAGTATCAAAATCTTTTGCTAAGTCATATACAATTTTCTCTAATTTCTCTAAATCATAAATAAATTCATCTTCATTTATTTTCAATTGTTTCGCCATAAATAATGCTGCTACCCAAAACTCGAATTTATGTGATAGATTCGAAAGATTGTCACATAAATCAACATGTTTATAAAACAATTCAATTGCTCTGTCAGGATCACAAAAAGTTAAAAAAATCATTTGCTCACTTAGTTCAGGAATGTATTTTGTGCGATTATATGTTACAAAATAAGCTTTTTGTTGAATGAATAATGCTTCATCTATTTTGCCTTCTTCTAGTAAAGGAAGAAGTAATTTTGAATAGGATTTGTGAATCGCTTCGTCACAATCAACTGAGCTATTCATTATTTTATTTTGTAAATTTAAAGCTTCATGAAGATGATCAGTTTTTAGTAAATAAATCATTTCACTATACATTTCACATTTTTCACAATTACTTAAATGATCCCTTGGAGATTTTTTAAATAGTTGATAGTTTTGTTTTGCGTAATCAATTTGATCTAAATATAAGTTCATTATAAATAGAGCTTGAAAATAAGGTCTTAAAGAATAGTTAGCAATCACTAAACGATTCTTAAAATCCTCGAAATAATGGTGAATTTCTTCTAAAGAGAATCTGAGGGACTGAGGTATTATTTCTAATAACCATTTGTACAGCCATAGGATTTGCTCTTGCTCGATACGTTCTTCGTTTTGATCATATAAATCTACACACCACAAAAAGGTATCAATAAATAAGTCTATTTCACCAATAGAAAAAGCAGTTTCTGCTAATTCCATATTTACATAATATAGATATCCCCATTCCTCTTGATTCTCTAATTCTTCTGCAAAAGTAAGTAGTTTTTGAAGTTTAATACTAGAATGTGATAATTCTACTAGTTCATCAAATTTTGATGAAAATAGTTCTTCTGTCATCATGTAAGTTTTCTCACTTTCTAGATTACTATAAGATTAAACAGTTTGTTTATTTTCAATTGCTTTATAATGCTTATTCTGTAAGTATCCACGAGATAGATTTGCCACACCAAATAGAATGAAAATAATTCCGACACAAATTGTTATTAATTCAAGCTTTGCTACAATTTGATTTATACCGTAAAGCAATAAGAATAATCCAAAAGTTAATCTTGCACGTGATCCTGCAATTTTTTTTGTTAATAGTTCGCTTGTAAAGAAAAATTTGGTAACGTAAAATAAGAAGAATAGAAAAGATATAATTACGATTGTTGCAATGCTATTCACTTAGCTTCCACCTTTCAATGACTAATACATAATTCTATTTTACAGTCATAGAAACTATATTTCAAAAGTTTTCATATAAAGGAGAGTTTAATGTTGAAAGAACAAATTTTAAAAGATATACATTCATTTGATACGATAATAATTCATCGTCATGTTCGACCAGATCCAGATGCAATCGGTTCACAGTGCGGTTTAGCAGAGATGATTAAAGCAAGTTATCCTGCAAAAAAAGTATATGTAGTAGGCCATTTGCCACAATCTCTAGAGTATTTATATCAAATGGATGAAATTGAAGATGAAGTATATAAGGATGCACTTGTCATTGTTTGTGACACTGCA
This sequence comes from Gottfriedia sp. NPDC057991, assembly GCF_042886615.1. Lineage (NCBI taxonomy): Bacteria > Bacillati > Bacillota > Bacilli > Caryophanales > Bacillaceae > Gottfriedia > Gottfriedia sp. NPDC057991. Next base: position 51,616 of record NZ_JBHVQN010000007.1, on the reverse strand, counting down.
AATACTGAACGAGTAGATGACGCTAGATATTCAACTGGAAAGAAACTGATTAAAATTGACCATCATCCGAACGTAGATCCATACGGTGACATTATGCATGTTGATACTACTGCTAGTTCAACAAGTGAGTTAATTTTTGAACTTGCAGAAAGTAGTAATGAACAATTAGTCGTAACTGACAAAGCTGCAAGACTAATTTATGCTGGTATTATTGGTGATACAGGAAGATTCCTATTTCCAAGTACAACAGAGAGAACTTTTCATGCAGCTAGTAATTTGATAAAAAAGGATTTTTCTATTAATGAAATATATGACAATATGTACGAAACATCAATTGAGATGGCTCATTTAAATGGATATGTTCTTCAAAATTTTAAACTAACGGAAGAGGGAGTCGGTCATATAAACATGACAAAGGCTCTAATGGATGAATACAATGTAAACTCTGAACAAGCTTCATTAGCTGTAAGTTCACTTGGACATATAAAAGGGGTAAAAGCTTGGGTTATCTTTTTAGAAGAAGAGGATTTAATTCGAGTTCGTCTTCGTTCAAAAGGACCAGTTATAAATGGAGTAGCTGCTATGTTTAACGGCGGTGGACATCCGCTTGCATCTGGAGCGAAAATCTTCTTATGGGAAGATGCAGAAAAAGTAGTGGAAGAATTAAAAAAGGTTTGTAGGGAAGCAAAATAAGGTTTAAAAAATAAATTTGAGAGGCTAATCGTAAATTCTAGCCTCTCATTTATTTTGTGCTTTTTATTTTTAGTGTAATTTCCAATACGGTATCAAAGTAGATTGTATCTATTTCAAGTTTAAATCGCCGATCATCTTTAATATAAACTTTGTTTTCGATTGCACGTCTTAATAACTCTCGATTTTGAGAAACGCTTTTTATATCTTGAGTAAGTAAATTACTTAGGTCATCCTTTACATCATTAACAAGTTGAAGATTAGTAAATTCATTTAAATTGTATTGTTTGTAATTTAATATAGTCACTTTGATTTCTTGAACTGTTAATTTTCTTTTGTTTTCTTTGTTCATTCGCTCCATATTTTCAAAAAATATATTTTTATCTCTTAAATACGCTTTATTGAGCATTTTTAATTCAGATATTTGTTTTACTTGCTCTTCTTCTGTCACTCCATAAAAATAAATAAAAACAAGCCAACTAATGATAAATCCAAAAAAAATGCCTACAAAAAATTTTGCCCAAGCGTGGGAAAGTTGTTCTGGTGGAGCTTTCATTAAACATGTTCTCCTGTAAACCATTGGATAATGATTGTACCTGTATGTGTTCCTCCCATGGCGGCTATAATCATGAAAATTTGTTTAATGAATTCGATTGTTTCTCCTTCAAATAATCCTTTTTCAAAACTATAAAATGTATCAAATGTTCCGCCAATCGCCCCAACAATTGCCCAAATTCTTAATTTCATTGATAAATCATACATGCTGCTTAGTGGTGGTTGCCCAATTACGTAGTAACCGATTGAACCAATGATCGATCCGCCTATTATGATTCCAAGTGAAATAAAATACATTGAAATTAATGCTGGTATAAATGGCAACTTAAGCTCCAATTGTCCTCACTCCCTCAATAATTAATATATATGGACAAAGTGTTATGTGTATGATGGAGTATTAAAGTAAGTTGAAAATAAATGATTTGTTTTAAATTTCTCCGAACGAAAATAGAATGTAAGTTCGTATTTTGTGATAGAATAGATTATATTGAAAAGATGGTAAGGAGGAATGTAGATGAGTTTTGTTCATTTGCAAGTTCAAAGTTCTTATAGTTTATTGCAAAGCGCATGTAAAATAGATGAATTAATTAATGCTGCTGTTAGAGAAGGACATCCTGCGCTTGCTATTGCAGATGAAAATGTCATGTACGGGGTAATTCCTTTTTATCATGCGTGTAAAAAAGCAGGGATTAAGCCAATTGTTGGGGTGAAACTCTCAATCTTAATGGATGAACAGAAATCTTATCCGATGATTTTACTAGCGAAAGATTTGACTGGTTATCAAAACCTTTTAAAACTTACAAGTATTATAGGGACAAAATCACCAGAAGGAATTCCTAAAAAGTGGTTATCGGCATATAGTAGTGGCGTGATTGCAATTACGCCAGGAATCGAAGGAGAAATTGAAAACTTACTATTAAATGGAGAAATCGAAAGAGCTATTGTTCATTTAAAAGAGTATCAATCAATCTTCGAACACTTTTTTGTCAGTATTCAAGATCACAGTTTACCAGAAGATCGTTCGCTATATCCATTAATTAAACAAGTACAAAAAGAAACAAACATCGGCTTAGTTGTTACAAATGACATTCGATATATTGAAAAAGAGGATGCACTTATTCAAGATGCATTATTTTCTGTTAAAAATGGTACTAAGTTATCGGACGAATCAAGACCAAGATTACATTCGAACGAATATTATTATAAATCAAAAGCCGAGTTATTGAAGCTATTTTCTGATGAAGAAGAAGCATTTCAAAACACTATACATATTTCAGAAATATGTAATGTAACGATTCCTTTTCATCAGCCGTTATTGCCTAAGTATCCAGTACCTGATGAATATTCAACATTGGAATATTTAAAAATGGTTTGCGAAAATGGCATAATTGAGCGGTACGGGGAAATAAATGATGAACTTAAACAAAGATTAGAATTTGAGTTAAATACAATCAGTAAGATGGGATTTAATGATTACTTCCTTATTGTTTGGGACTTCATTAAATATGCACATGAACAAGGAATATTTGTTGGACCAGGACGTGGTTCCGCTGCGGGATCATTAGTAGCTTATGTATTAAAAATTACGAATGTAGACCCAATACATTATAATTTACTATTTGAACGGTTTTTAAATGAAGAAAGAATTACTATGCCAGATATTGATATTGACTTTCCAGATCATCGACGCGATGAAATGATTGATTATGTAGCTTCAAAATATGGTGATGTGCATGTTGCACAAATTATTACATTCGGAACATTAGGAGCAAAAGCAGCTATTCGGGATATTGCCAGGGTAATGGGGCTTGCACCAACTGAAATAGATCGGTACTCGAAGCTAATTCCATCATCACTAGGAAATTCATTAAAAGATGTCTATGAGCAATCAAAAGCATTTAAAAGTCATGTTGAACATTCTGGTATTCATAAACGGATATTTGAGGTAGCTTGCCAAGTTGAAGGATTACCTCGTCATACAAGCATCCATGCAGCAGGTGTTATTATTTCTGAACTTCCGTTAACAAATGTTGTTCCGTTACAAGAGGGGAATCATGGAGTGTTTTTAACACAATATCCTGCAGAAATTCTTGAAGAGCTTGGGTTAGTAAAGATGGACTTCCTTGGCCTACGTAACTTAAGTTTATTGGAAGAGGTCTGTCGATTAATTTATGAAGCAAAAGGCGAAGTAATTAATTTGGAAGAAATTCCATTACAAGATCTAAAAACATTTGAAATTCTTAGTAAAGGAGATACTTCAGGTGTATTTCAGCTAGAATCATCAGGGATGAGACGAGTGCTACAGCAATTACAGCCTAATCAGTTTGAAGATATAGTGGCTGTAAACGCATTATATCGTCCAGGTCCAATGGAGCAAATCCCTAGATTTATTCAATATAAGCATGGATTGGAGAAGGTTACGTATCCTCATCCAGTTTTAGAAAAAATATTAAAACCAACATATGGTGTAATTATATATCAAGAGCAAATCATGCAAATTGCTTCAACTCTTTCAGGGTTTACTTTAAGTGAAGCAGATTTACTTCGAAGAGCTGTAAGTAAAAAGAAGAAGGAAGTTTTAGACGAAGAAAGAATTCATTTTGTAGAAGGTGCAATAGCTAAAGGTTATGATGAGCAAGTTGCAAATGAAGTATACGATTTAATTGTCCAATTTGCTAACTATGGATTTAATAGGAGTCATGCTGTTGCGTATAGTATGATTGCGTATCAACTAGCATACTTAAAGGCAAATTTTCCTCTTGAATTTTATGCAGCACTTTTATCGAGTTTTATAGGAAGTGAAGAAAAAGTATCGAATTATATTGGTGAAGCAAAATTGAAAGGGATCCCAATCTATCCGCCTTCAATAAATAAAAGTCAATATGCATTTGTAGTTGAAGGAAATGGAATTCGATATAGTTTATTAGCTATTAAAAATATAGGAATGGCAACTGTAAGAGAAATTCTACAAAAGCGGCCATATAAAGACTTTTTTGAAGTGTGTATTAAAATTTCACCAAAAGCATTAAACCGTAAAAGTATAGAAAATTTAATTTTTTCAGGATGCTTTGATGAGTTTGAGCTCGACCGTGCAACACTATTAGCAAATATTGATATGATTTTTGATTACGTGGATATAGTAAGACCTGAAAATGAAGATCAATATGATTTATTTCTTGATGAAGATTTTGTGCCTAAACCAGAAATTATTAAAGTGGAGCCAATGAAAATTTCAATTAAGCTTGAACTCGAAAAACAGGCTTTAGGTACTTATTTATCGGGTCATCCAATTAGTCAATACGAGAAGTTGCTTAATGAAAGTGATGCCGAGAATATTTCATCAATTATGATGAAGAAAGATACAGAGCATCTATTGTTTGTCTATATTAAGGATTTAAGGGTTACAAAAACAAAAAAACAACAGCATATGGCATTTTTACAAGTTGAAGATTTAAGTACTTCGATCGATGCTGTCGTATTTCCATCTACTTTTGAAAAATACCGTCATAAACTAAAAGAAAAAGAAGTAGTCGTAGTTAAAGCAAAAGTTGATGAACGGGATGAAAGAAAACAATTAATTATAAATGAAGTTCTTACAATCGAAGAAATGGAAGAACTAAACGATCAAAAGAAGTATACTTTATTTATTAAAATTACGGGACATACTAATAAAAATATTTCCTACACAATACAGCAAACAATCTCTAAGTTTAAAGGGCATGCGAAAGTTGTGCTTTACTATGAGGAAGATAAAAAAGCTGTTCAATTATCTGAACACTATTATGTGAATCCTTCTGTGAATTGTCTTTCGATGTTAAGAAATATTGTAGGAGATGCAAATGTTGTATTAAAGAAATAGACATTCTTCTCTAAACTATTTATTATTAACATACATGTGATATCATACAAAAAGAAAATTTTACCTTTTAAAGAGAAAATCACTAAGAAATATACAGTTGAAAAGTCAACTCGTCAACATTAGGGAGAGTGAATAGTTTGTCATTATTAAGTGAAGAAGCATTACATATGCATAGAGTACATCAAGGTAAATTAGAAACAGTTTCTAAGGTGCCAGTTACAAATGCTAAAGAACTAAGTTTAGCATACTCACCAGGTGTTGCCGAGCCGTGTAAAGAAATTTACGAAGAAAAAAGCAGAGTATATGAATACACAATGAAAGGTAATATGGTTGGTGTAGTTTCGGATGGATCTGCCGTTCTTGGACTAGGTAATATTGGACCAGAGGCTGCATTACCTGTAATGGAAGGTAAAGCTGCGCTATTTAAAAGCTTTGCTGGTGTTGATGCATTTCCTATCTGCTTAAATACGCAAGATGTAGAGCTAATCATTCAAACAGTAAAATTGTTAGAACCTACATTTGGTGGAATAAATTTAGAGGATATTGCAGCTCCAAACTGCTTTATAATAGAAGAGCGATTAAAGCGTGAAACGAATATTCCAATATTCCATGATGATCAACATGGAACGGCTATCGTTACACTTGCAGGTTTAGTAAATGCTTTAAAAATAGTGAATAAAGATATGGCTGATATTAAAGTAGTCCTAAATGGTGCAGGGGCTGCAGGTATTGCAATATTAAAATTATTATATCGTTTTGGTGTTCGCCAAATTATTATGTGTGATACTAAAGGCGCGATTTACGAAGGTCGTCCAAATGGTATGAATAGCGTAAAAAATGAAGTTGCAAAATACACAAATAAAGATAAATTACAAGGTAGCCTTAAAGATGTACTTGAAGGGGCAGACGTATTTATTGGGGTATCTGTAAAAGGAGCAGTAACACAAGAAATGGTTCGTTCAATGAACGAAAATCCTATTATTTTTGCAATGGCTAATCCAGATCCAGAAATTATGCCTGAAGATGCAAAAGAAGCTGGAGCTCTAGTAATTGGTACTGGTCGAAGTGATTATCCTAACCAAGTAAATAACGTTCTTGCATTCCCAGGAATTTTCCGTGGAGCATTAGATGTTCGTGCTACACATATTAATGAAGAGATGAAAATTGCTGCAGTAAATGCAATTGCAAGCTTAGTAAGTGAAGCAGATTTATCACCAGATTTTATTATTCCAGCACCATTTGATCCTCGAGTAGCTCCAAAAGTAGCTGCTAGTGTGGCAAAAGCTGCAATGGAAACAGGGGTTGCGAGGCTGAATGTTGACCCGAAAGAAATCGAAGAAAAAACAAAAAAACTAGCTTTAATTAAATAGTTTTATTACCAGATATCAATATTAATGGGGATAGTATTACAATACTAAAATTAAGTAATGTAGTACTATCCTTTTTTATCTGATATAATACTTAGATGTGGTAAAAAGCGCAGAGATTGTTGGAAATTAAAGGGATTTCATAAAAATGCATAAATTAATTTTTAAAGATTTTCTACAAATTTCAAGTTGTTTAAATCGTTGAAATGACGAAATTTAGCTGAATTTTATCGACAAATGTTAACAAAAAGTGTATAACATTTATAGTATCCTATTAGTATTTAGTACTAAAAAAGTTAGGAGGAATTAGGTTGCAAATAAAAGACTTATTTTCCAAAAAGAAAAAATATGCATCTATACCTTCAGAAGTAATAAGACAAGATTTACCTGACGGTGTTATGACAAAATGTCCTAAATGTAAAAAAATTAGTATTACAAAAGAATTAATAAAAAACTTAAAAGTTTGTAATAGTTGTGGATATCACCATCAAATGACAGCATTCGAAAGAATCGAAAGCTTAATTGATGAAGATACTTTTGAAGAGTTTGATCAAAATATGATTTCTGCAAATCCTTTACACTTCCCAGATTACATAGAGAAGCTTGAAGGTGATCGTAAAAAAACAGAGCTTAATGAGGCTATTGTTACAGGAAAAGGAAGAATCGACGGAATTCCTGTTGTAATTGCAGTTATGGATGCTAGATTCCGAATGGGAAGCATGGGATCTGTTGTCGGAGAGAAAATAACTCGTGCAGTTGAGCGTGCTTCATCTGACGGTTCACCATTTATTATTTTTACTGCATCTGGCGGAGCTCGTATGCAGGAAGGTATTTTAAGTTTAATGCAAATGGCAAAAACTAGTGCTGCGCTTAAAAAGCATAGTGAACTAGGTTATTTAGCAATTTCAATAATGACAAATCCAACTACAGGTGGAGTATCTGCTAGTTTTGCGTCTTTAGGTGATTTTAACTTTGCTGAGCCTGGTGCTTTAATCGGTTTTGCTGGTAGACGTATTATCGAGCAAACGATCCGTGAAGAATTACCTGAAGACTTCCAAACTGCTGAATTCCTATTGAATCATGGTCAGCTTGATGCAGTCATTTCACGATTAGAATTACGTTCAAAATTATTTGCAATCCTTAACTTACATCAAGGGGGTGTCTTGCAATAGTGGTTATGTTAGAATTCGAAAAACCGATTCATGAACTAAAGACGAAAATAGACGAACTAAAGGTTTATACAAGTCAACATGATGTTGATTTTTCTGAAGAAATCAGACGTTTAGAAGAACGTTTAAAAACCTTAGAAAATGAAATATACGGTAACATGGGAGTTTGGGATCGTGTACAAGTTGCTAGACATCCAGAACGACCAACTACTTTAGATTATGTTAATAGATTATTTACAGATTTCTTTGAGTGTCATGGTGATCGATTATTCGGAGACGATGCTGCAATCGTATCAGGTATCGCATCTTATCGTGGATTACCGGTTACTGTCGTTGGACATCAACGTGGTAAAGATACAAAAGAGAATATTAGACGTAATTTCGGTATGCCACATCCTGAAGGGTACCGAAAAGCACTTCGTTTAATGAAGCAAGCAGAGAAATTTAACAGACCGATTATTGCGTTTATCGATACAAAAGGTGCATATCCTGGTAAGGCAGCTGAAGAGCGTGGACAAAGCGAAGCAATTGCCCGTAATATTTTTGAAATGGCAGGCTTAAAAGTACCTACTATTTGTATTGTAATTGGCGAAGGTGGTAGTGGTGGAGCGTTAGCATTAGGAATTGGTAATAAGTTACTAATGTTAGAAAACTCAACTTACTCTGTTATTTCACCAGAAGGTGCAGCAGCATTATTATGGAAAGATTCTTCACAAGCACGTAGAGCAGCTGAAACAATGAAAATTACAGCTCCGGACTTATTAGAATTAGGTGTAGTTGACCAAATTATACCTGAAGTAAAAGGTGGAGCACAAAATGATGTTGAACAACAGGCTAAATATATCGATAAGTACTTATACGAAACATTAAAGTCACTGATATCTATGGATAAAGAAGAGCTAGTTCAGCAACGATATGAAAAACACGCAAAGTTAGGAAAAATTTCTTTTAGCCAATAATATTTAGTTTAACTTCTAGAGTGTGTGAAACAATATGTTAGCATGCTCTTTTTGTATTTTTTTTTAAAAATTAGTGAAAAATAGCAATATGCATAAAGCCTGTCGTCATACTTTTTAAAAGTGCTTCATTCATTAAAAAAAGTTTATGAAAAAGTTCACATTATTTCTATTGTTTAAATAGGCATTACATGGTACTTTATTAAAATGAATAAATGCATAAGGTAAAATCATTGAGGTGAATACATAATGAAAAGAATTGGCGTATTAACTAGTGGAGGAGACTCTCCAGGAATGAACGCAGCTGTACGTGCAGTTGTAAGGAAAGCGATTTTTCATGGCCTAGAAGTTTATGGTGTATACCAAGGTTATTCTGGTCTTATTAATGGAAATATTGAGAAGCTAGAGTTAGGTTCTGTTGGTGATATTATTCATCGTGGTGGGACAAAACTACTTAGTGCACGTTGTCCAGAATTTAAAACATTAGAAGGACAAATGAAAGGGATCGAACAACTTAAAAAGTTTGGAATTGAAGGATTAGTTGTTATTGGTGGAGATGGATCATATCAGGGTGCAAAGAAGCTGACTGAACATGGTTATCCTTGTGTTGGTGTTCCAGGTACAATTGATAATGATATTCCAGGTACAGATTTTACAATTGGATTCGATACAGCATTAAATACTGTTATTGATGCCATTGATAAAATTCGTGATACAGCGACATCACATGAACGTACATATGTAATTGAAGTTATGGGGCGTAATGCAGGTGATATAGCATTATGGGCAGGTTTAGCTGATGGAGCAGAAACAATTTTAATACCTGAATGTGACTATGATATGGATGATATTATTAGTAAATTAAATCGTGGTAGTGAGCGTGGTAAAAAACATAGTATCATTGTAGTTGCAGAAGGCGTTGGAAGTGCAATTGAGATTGGTAAAGTAATACAAGAACGAACTCACTTTGACACGCGTGTAACAGTTTTAGGACATGTTCAACGTGGTGGTTCACCAAGTGCTGCTGATCGAGTTTTAGCAAGTCGTCTAGGAGCGAGAGCGGTTGAACTACTTATGGATGGCAAAGGTGGACGTTGTGTTGGAATACAAAATAATAAGTTAGTTGACCATGATATTATCGAAGCACTATCTCAAAAGCATGAACTTGATCGAGATATGTATCAATTATCTCAAGAACTTTCAATTTAATTAGGTAGATTTAATTGAGCAATCGATTTCATAAATTTCGTAATAGTTTAGAGTTTTAGATAAATTTGGAGGGTAAAAAATGCGTAAAACAAAAATAGTTTGTACGATTGGTCCTGCTAGTGAATCGGTAGAAAAATTAGTAGAGTTAATTAATGCAGGAATGAACGTAGCACGTTTAAATTTCTCGCATGGTTCTCATGAAGAGCATGCAGCAAGAATTATAAGTATCCGCGAGGCTTCAAAAAAAACTGGTAGAACTGTAGCGATTCTTTTAGATACAAAAGGTCCTGAAATTCGTACTTTAGATTTTGAAGGTGGCCAAGCAGAATTAAAAACTGGAAATGAAGTGATTATTACTACTGAACCAGTAGTGGGTACAGCAGAAAAATTTGCAGTATCTTACGAAGGATTAATTGACGACGTACATGTTGGTTCTAAAATTCTTATTGATGATGGATTAATAGGATTAGAAGTAATCGGTATTGAAGGAAATGATATTCGTACTAAAGTGTTAAACAGCGGTTTAGTAAAAAATAAAAAAGGTGTAAACGTACCAAATGTACGTGTGAATTTACCTGGTATTACAGAAAAAGATATAAGTGATATCGAATTTGGTATTGAGCAAAATGTTGATTTTATTGCTGCATCTTTCGTTCGTAAAGCTTCTGACGTATTAGAAATTCGTGAACTTTTAGGTAAACATGGCGCTGAGTATATTCAAATTATACCAAAAATCGAAAACCAAGAAGGGATCGATAATATCGATGAAATTCTTGAGGTTTCAGATGGTTTAATGGTTGCACGTGGTGATATGGGCGTAGAAATTCCACCAGAAGAGGTACCAATCGTTCAAAAATTATTAATTAAAAAATGTAATAATTTAGGTAAGCCTGTAATTACAGCTACTCAAATGTTAGATTCAATGCAACGTAATCCTCGACCTACACGAGCAGAGGCAAGTGATGTTGCAAATGCTATTCTTGATGGAACTGATGCAATTATGTTATCAGGAGAAACTGCTGCAGGTTCATATCCAGTCGAATCTGTTTCAATGATGAACTCAATTGCGCTTCGAATTGAAAAAAGCTTACAATACGAAGAGTTATTTAAAAAGCGCCAAAGAGAAAATAAAGGTACAATTACAGATGCTATTGGTCAATCGGTTGCAGCAACGGCTTTAAACTTAAAAGTAGCTGCAATTATTGCTCCTACTGAGAGTGGACATACTGCGAAAATGATTTCAAAATATCGTCCAAAAGCACCAATTTTAGCTATTACATCTGATATTCGTATTTGTCGTCGCCTAACTTTAGTTTGGGGAGTTCAAACTCAATATAGAGAGAGAGCAAACTCAACTGATGAAATGTTACAACATGCTATGGAAGCGGCTCAAGACGCTAAATTTGTTTCAAATGGTGATACTGTCATCATTACTGCTGGATTACCAGTTGGTGAAACAGGTATGACAAATATGATGAAAATTCATGTAGTAGGTGACGTGATCGCTCAAGGGCAAGGTATTGGTCGCAAAACTGCTGCAGGAAAAGTTGTCATCGCAAAAACAGGTGAAGAAGCTGTTTCGAAAGTTACTCCAGGAAGTATTTTAGTAACAAATAGTACAGATAGAGACATGATGCCAGCAATTGAAAGAGCAGCAGCTATTATTACTGAAGAAGGTGGATTAACTAGCCATGCTGCAGTAGTAGGTGTTAGCTTAGGAATTCCAGTAATTGTTGGAGTTGAAAATGCAACGAACATCTTAGTAAACGGTCAAGCTGTTACAGTAGATGCTTCTAGAGGAATAGTTAGTACAGGACATAAAAGCATATTTTAAGATATAATAAAGAGAAGGACAAAGTTTCCTTCTCTTTATTTTTTGATATGAATAAGATGAAATAAGAGATATTTTTAATTCTAAGCATGAGGTGAAACTATCATGAAAAAACTTGTTGGTTGGCTATTGTTAATCCCAGTAATTGATTTAATCTGTTTAACATTACTTGGTAAAGTAATTGGTTCATTATCAGTGTTTCTTTGGCTAATTGGTACGTTTTTGATTGGTATATATATCATGAGAACCGTTTGGGTTACAGTTAAACAACAAGCCGGAGAACAGCTTCGGGCAGGCAAAATGCCAGATTTAATCATGATAGAGGGATTATCATTCTTTCTAATTGGCCTCCTATTTTTTATTCCGGGACCAGTTACCGACTTATTAGCAATCGTGTTGCTAATTAAACCAATTAGAATCAAGTTTGTTCAACAACTTATTTATTTTGTTATGAAAAGGCTAAAAGGTAATGTTGTTTGGACGGGATTTATAAAGAAATAAACATTGGAAATGCAAAAGATGTTTTATAAGAGACAAAAAACGAGAAAGCAGTTAGCTTTCTCGTTTTAATTTGCAAAGAAATAAAAATTTGATATTCAGTTTAATGTGAACCTCTAATATAATACCAAAGTTCATGGAAGACTCTTGCTCGATACAAAGTTGATAAAATTACTAATGTTACTGGACCGGCAATCAATCCTAGTAGACCAAAAAATTTAAAACCAACAAATAACGAGATTAAAGTAGGAAGTGGTTGTAGTCCAATATTTGAAGATAGAACTTTTGGCTCTGCAAGTTGACGTTGTACAATTACAACACCATATAAAATTGCGAGACCAATCGTTAATTTATAATCGCTAGACAGAAATGTATATAAGATCCATGGTACGAAAATTAAGCCAGTTCCTAAGTAAGGAAGTAAATCGATGAAGCCGATTAGAATAGCTATAGTGATTGCGAAAGGAATTCTTAATATTAATAATCCGATTAAGACTAGCACTGTCGTCATAGAAATAAGAGTGATATGTGCTTTAATAAAACCGAATAAAGCTTTTCGTAAATCAATAAAAATTGTTTTGCTGTATTGTTGAATTCGATCTGGAGTATATTTTGCGAATAAATTTTTTATTTTGTACCAATCTTTACTAATAAAAAATGTTGCTAATAAAGAAACGAATATTAAGGTAGCCGTATTTGGTAATAAAGCGATTACTAATTTAATTCCTACAATAATTCCGTTTAATGCTTCTTTTCCTAGATTAATTGCAGAATCGCCAATCGATTGTATATTTGTGCGAATCGTTAGTTGTTGCCCAGCGCCGAGTTGACTATATTTACTCATAATTAAGTCATATAAAGGAATCACCTTATCAGTAACAATATTTTCAACGAAATAAATTAATCGTTCAAAGCTTTCTGGAACAACTTGAATTAAATAGGTTGAACCTGAAATGATTTCCGTAATTAATAATGTAAATAATCCTGCTAGAACAGCTAGTAGTAAAATAATTGATAAAAATGCTGCTATTCCTCTTGGTATTCTGGCTTTTTCGTTTAATAAATTTACTAGTGGATTTAAAAAGTATGCAATGATTAAAGCAATGATGAAAGGGTATGTAAGTTTTGAGATGAATAGTGCCACGTAAAGACCTAATATAGTACATGCGATTACAAATAAAAACCGAATGATCTGAAAAACTAAAGTTCTATTCAAACTTTTACCTCCTTCCAAAGTGAAATGAGTCCTCTTGTCTTATTTTATCAAGAATTATTTTTTTATAATAGTAAAGTTTGGTAGTATTTATTAATAAATTATACATTAAGGGGATACTAACAAATGAGTGAATCGACAATATTTCTTTTAGTTTTATTATTAATTGGTGCAATTGCTAAAAATAACTCTTTAATTATTTCAATTATAGTATTGTTAGTACTAAAATATACTCCTCTAGGAGATCGAGTATTTCCTTATATGCAATCAAAAGGTATAAATTTAGGGGTAACGGTTATTACGATTGCTGTCTTAGTACCAATCGCGACAGGTGAAATCGGTTTTAAAAATTTGATTGATGCATTAAAAACCCCTGTTGCCTGGATCGCACTACTTTCAGGGATCGCCGTGGCTCTTTTGGCAAAAGGTGGAGTACAATTATTAGCTACTAGTCCACAAATTACAGCGGCATTAGTACTAGGTACTGTACTTTCTGTAGCAGTATTTAAAGGGGTTGCAGTAGGGCCTTTAATTGGAGCTGGAATCGCATATCTATTCATTTGGATTGTAGAATTAATTAAGTAATTGCATAATAATTATATTTTAGTAAATTGTTTTCATTCACAAAAGTCAGATTATTGTTTATAATAAATGATAGTAGGGTTCCTTTCTATGTATACTCGGTAATTTAAAAGAGTTATACCAGTATATGTATGTATTAATACTAGGGAAATTTTTGCGTAAAGGAGAGAGGGGAATATGACAGTTAAAAGTGGTTTAGAGGGTGTTGTAGCAGCTACGACTTCTATAAGTTCTATTATTGATGATACATTAACGTATGTGGGTATCGGTATTGATGAATTAGCAGAATATGCAAATTTTGAAGAAGTAGTATATTTATTATGGCATCGCAAATTACCAAATAAGGTTCAACTTAAAGAACTTACTTCTCAATTAGCAGATAATGCTGAGTTACCAGAAGAAGTTATTACTTACTTAAAATCAACTAACTTAAAAAATGTACATCCTATGACTGTATTACGTACAGTTATTTCAATGCTTGCAATGTATGACAAAAATGCTGAAGCAATGGACTCAGATTCAAATTATCTTAAAGCAATCCAACTTCAAGCTAAAATTTCAACATTTGTGGCAGCGTTTTCTCGAATTCGCCAGGGGTTTGAACCAGTCGCTCCTAATAAAGATTTATCATTCTCAGCAAACTTCTTATACATGCTAACTGGTGATAAACCTAATGAAATTGCAGAAGAAGCAATTAATAAGGCTTTAGTACTACATGCTGACCATGAATTAAATGCTTCAACATTTACTGCACGCGTTTGCGTAGCGACATTATCTGATATTTATTCAGGTATTACAGCTGCGATTGGAGCTTTAAAAGGTCCATTACACGGTGGCGCAAATGAAAGCGTTATGAAAATGTTAGCTGAAATCGGTGAGATTGAAAATGTTGAACCTTACATTCAAGAGAAAATGGATGCTAAAGCTAAAATTATGGGATTCGGACATCGCGTATACCGTGGTGGGGACCCACGTGCGAAACATTTAAAAGAAATGTCTCGTCAATTAGGTGCAATTACTGGAGAGTTAAAATGGTACACAATGTCTGAAAAAATTGAAGAACTTGTTACAACTCAAAAGAATATTCCACCAAATGTTGATTTCTACTCTGCATCTGTTTATCACAGCTTAGGAATTGAACATGATTTATTTACTCCAATCTTTGCTATTAGCCGTATGTCTGGTTGGACTGCACACATTTTAGAACAATATGAAAATAATCGTATTATTCGTCCGCGTGCAGATTATACAGGACCAGAGAAAAACTCTTACATTCCAATTGAAGAGCGTGCATAAAGAAGAAATTGAATACTTAAAATAGTATTTAATATTCGAATAATAGTGGTATAGTAAAGAGAGGAAGAGGAATCTTCCTCTCAAAAGCATGTATTTTAATGAATTTAATTTATTTATACAAGGGGGAGCATGTAATGCAAGCTGAAAAAATTACATTAGTAGACGGCCAATTAAACGTGCCAAACAATCCAATTATTCCTTTTATTGAAGGCGACGGTACAGGCCCAGATATTTGGGCAGCATCTTCACGTGTTTTAGATGCAGCTGTAGAAAAAGCATATAATGGTAATCGTAAAATTGAATGGAAAGAAGTTCTTGCTGGTGAAAAAGCATTTAATGTTACTGGTGAATGGTTACCACAAGAAACTTTAAACTTAATAGAAGAGTACATGATCGCAATTAAAGGACCTTTAACAACTCCAGTTGGTGGTGGAATTCGTTCTTTAAACGTTGCTCTACGTCAAGAATTAGATTTATTTGTGTGCTTACGTCCTGTACGTTACTTTGAAGGTGTACCTTCACCTGTTAAACGTCCAGAAGATACAGATATGGTAATTTTCCGTGAAAACACTGAAGATATCTATGCTGGTATCGAATATGAAAAAGGTTCTGAAGCAGTTCAAAAAGTTATCGAATTCTTACAAAAAGAAATGGGTGTTAATAAAATCCGTTTCCCAGAAACATCTGGTATCGGTATTAAACCAATTTCTGAAGAAGGTACAAAACGTCTTGTACGTGCAGCAATTAATTATGCAATTCAAGAAAACCGTAAATCTTTAACTTTAGTTCATAAAGGTAACATCATGAAATTTACTGAAGGTGCATTTAAGAACTGGGGTTATGAAGTTGCTGAGCAAGAATTCGGCGATAAAGTATTTACATGGGCAGAATACGATCGCATTGTAGAAACAAGCGGTAAAGATGCTGCTAACAAAGCAATGGATGAAGCAGAAAAAGCTGGTAAAATCCTAGTAAAAGACAGCATTGCTGATATCTTCTTACAACAAATCTTAACTAGACCACGTGAGTTCGATGTAGTGGCTACAATGAACTTAAATGGTGACTATATTTCTGATGCACTTGCTGCTCAAGTTGGTGGTATCGGTATCGCTCCTGGAGCAAATATCAATTATGAAACTGGACATGCTATTTTTGAAGCTACACATGGTACAGCACCTAAATACGCTGGATTAGATAAAGTAAACCCATCTTCAGTTGTTCTTTCTGGAGTATTAATGCTTGAGCATATGGGTTGGAATGAAGCAGCTTCTATGATTCTTAAATCAATGGAAAAAACAATCGCTTCAAAAGTTGTTACTTATGACTTTGCTCGTCTTATGGATGGAGCTACAGAAGTGAAATGTTCTGAATTTGCAAGCGAATTAATTTCAAATATGGAATCAGTTCTTGTATAATTAAATTGTGTTTGTAAACAAAAAGGGAGGTATTTGTATGTCAATTCGTAGACGTAAAATTTCCGTAGTAGGTGCTGGATTTACTGGTGCTACAACAGCTTTCTTGCTTGCACAAAAAGAATTAGGGGATGTAGTAATAGTTGATATTCCACAACTAGAGAACCCTACTAAGGGCAAAGCCTTAGATATGCTTGAAGCAAGTCCAGTTCAAGGATTTGATGCTAATATTATTGGTACTAGTGATTATGCTGACACAGCTGATTCAGATGTAGTAGTAATCACAGCAGGTATCGCTCGTAAACCGGGTATGAGCCGTGATGATCTAGTATCAACTAACTCAAACATCATGAAAGCAGTTACTCGTGAAATCGTAAAATACTCTCCTAACTGTACAATCGTTGTTTTAACCAACCCGGTTGATGCAATGACTTATACAGTATACAAAGAAGCTGGTTTTCCTAAACACCGCGTTATAGGACAATCTGGAGTTCTTGACACAGCTCGTTTCAGAACGTTCGTAGCTCAAGAATTAAATTTATCTGTTAAAGATATTACTGGATTTGTTTTAGGTGGTCACGGAGACGATATGGTACCATTAGTGCGTTATTCATATGCTGGTGGTATTCCATTAGAAAAATTAATTCCAAAAGATCGTTTAGATGCTATTGTTGAACGTACTCGTAAAGGTGGCGGAGAAATCGTTAATCTACTAGGTAACGGAAGTGCTTATTATGCACCTGCTGCATCTCTAGTAGAAATGGTTGAAGCTATACTTAAGGATCAACGTCGCGTGTTACCTACAATTGCTTATTTAGAAGGCGAATATGGTTACAGCGGTATTTACTTAGGAGTTCCTACGATTATTGGCGGAAACGGTATTGAACAAATTATCGAATTAGATTTGACTGCTGATGAAAAAACAGCATTAGATCGCTCAGTTGCAGCTGTCAAAAACGTTATGAACGTTTTGGCTTAAAAAGAAGACCCACAAGGTAATTAGAATTTACCTTGTGGGTCTTTTGATTTTTAATCTATTTTAATATTCACCTTTAATAACAAAATACGAGCCACGAATCGTTCCAGCTAGTTTAGACTTCTGCCTAGCAAACTTAAATTTCTCTACTAACTCCATTGGTATTTCCATTCCGTCAGAAAGTTTAAAACCAACAGCACGCTTTTTAGGATCATCAACCGTATACATAACATTGACCGAAAGACCATCTTCATAAAAGAGGTAGGTAAATTTAATATTTTCCACTTGAAAACGAGAAGTTTCTAAAGGTTTAGCAGCGAATTCGATATCACGTTCTTCTTTCAAAATTCGGTTCACATAATCAAGCGTCTCCTGACTTTCACTAGCTGGTACAACTGTAAATTCATGTTTGTACTTGTTCATAAAATAACGAGCCTCATTAGCGCGTAAACCAGCAAGTGCATCAACAACAGGGGAAGACTCTAAACCAATCGTAGACACATTTTTAAAATCAACCGTATAGGACATTTCCATCTCTCCTTTTCAATTAGCCAAACTTTAATTCAAACATCTTATCTACTAAATTATACCAAAAACTTATGCTTCCGAAATGACATTTCACGATATAAGTATGTACGAGTTTCTTATGACACAAACCACATGATTTTTTATACATGGTAAACGAATTTAAAAGTCAATACGCATTCGGAGTATTTAAATTACTTATTAAGGAGAAAGATAGAATTTTATCTTCCATAAGGGGAAAAATATGAATAGATGACTATTAAAATTTTTTATAAGTTTTTTTATAAAAATTTTGCCGATTAAGAAGGAAATTTGCTGTTGTTTATCGAATTTTTAAAATATTAAGATAAACAGGGGGTTTAATATGTTAACTAAAAAAGCAAAAATCGGACGAAAACTTGAAGACATTTCAATTGGTGAAAAGTTAATTGTAACAGAACATATTGATGAAAAACATATTTACTTATACCTGGCTTTAACAGGCGATACAAACCCATTATATACTCAATACAATTATGCTTCGCAAACTAAATATAATAAACCGATTGTTCCAAGTTTTATTATTAGCGGATTAGTCTCTGCAGCAGTTACAAAACACTTACCTGGACCAGGAAGTCATATTGTTAAAAAAGAACTTCAATTCGACCAACATATATATCATAATGAAACAATTTCAATTCATTTTGAAGTAGTCGAAATTAACTTAGATCTAAATGAAGTATGCATTAATGTAAGCGTTTTAAATAAAACACAAACTGAAATTGCAAGTGGAAAACTGACAGTAATTCCACCAACGGTAAACCAATCGAATGCTCTTCTATATGAAAATTTTTAACTTAAAGAATGTCAACTGACATTCTTTTTTTGTTGTTTTACTTTTGTAAGAACTTTCCATTCCTCTCCAAACTGCTTTTTACGTTTTACGTCTGATCGAATTTTTAGTATGATTAAAAAGTAGATAAAGATAAATAAATAGGAAATAAATGGATGAGGGTTTAACAATAACCTGGAGGATATGAAATGAACAATAAAATTCTTGTAGTAGACGATGAAGAGCATATCTTAACTTTAATCAAATTTAACTTAGAACAAGCTGGCTTTCAAGTTGTTACAGCTA
Source organism: Gottfriedia sp. NPDC057991 (assembly GCF_042886615.1). Lineage (NCBI taxonomy): Bacteria > Bacillati > Bacillota > Bacilli > Caryophanales > Bacillaceae > Gottfriedia > Gottfriedia sp. NPDC057991. Next base: position 32,361 of record NZ_JBHVQN010000007.1, on the reverse strand, counting down.
CTGATGGGGAAGAAGGTTTACAAAAGGCTGTAGAGGAAAAGCCAGAATTAATTGTTTTAGATCTAATGCTACCTAAAAAAGATGGTATGGAAGTATGTAAAGAATTAAGACTTCAAAGAAATACTACGCCTATTTTAATGGTTACAGCAAAAGATGATGAATTTGATAAAGTATTAGGACTTGAACTAGGTGCTGATGATTACATGACAAAACCTTTTAGCCCAAGGGAAGTCGTAGCAAGAGTTAAAGCGATTTTAAGAAGATCTAAAATTACTGAGACTCCAGTACAATCAAACGACGATGCTGACACTTTAATAATAGCTGAATTAAAAATCTTACCTGAGTATTATGAAGCATATTTCCAAGGTGAAAAACTGGAGTTAACACCTAAAGAATTTGAGTTATTATTATATTTAACGAAAAATAAAGGTAGAGTATTAACTCGAGATCAATTATTAAGTGCTGTTTGGAATTATGATTTTGCTGGAGACACTCGAATTGTCGATGTTCATATTAGCCATTTAAGAGAAAAAATTGAACTAGATTCAAAAAAACCAGTTTATATAAAAACAATTCGTGGATTAGGATATAAATTAGAGGAACCAAGATTAAATGAGTAATTTAAATCGAAAATTGCTCTATGGATTTTCTGCAATAATAATCGTTATTCTTGTTATATTAGGAATCGTTCTAGGGCAAATTTTTAAATCCTTTTATCTGACAAACTATGATCAAAGAATTGAAAAAGAGACTAACTTAATTGCTTCAATAATGGAGTCAAATACACCATTAACAAAGAATATATCTAATCAAACGTTAAAAAAGATATCAAAGGACTTAAATATCGATATTATATTATTTGATGATCATTATAATCTTATCGCTAAATCTAGCAATGAGAATGTGGAATTGAATATATCTTCAAAGAATTTAAAAGCATATCTAGAACGACTTGATAAAGTAGAGAATGCAGCTAAATTTATAGAAAAAGATTCTCCAGCTAAATATTATGGCAAGAAAATAACAGATAAACATGGCAATAAGCAATTTTTAATTGTTGATTATTCAACTAAATCAATCAAAGAAGTTTACCGAAGTATTTCGATGTTATTATTTTCATTATTAGGTTTTGTTTTATTTGCCATCATAGTTTTACTGATACGATACTCGCATCAATTTTCAAAACCGATTGAAGATATTACACAAGTTGCAATTGAATTATCCAAAGGGAATTATAAAGCTAGAACATTAACTGAAAGTAATGAATCGACAACAATGTTAAGTCAAGCGATGAATGTACTTGCAAAAAATCTGCAAGAAATGACTAGTCAACAAGAAATGCAGCAAGATCGTTTAAACACACTGATCCATAATATTGGTAGCGGGGTTGTTTTAATTAATAGTAGAGGTCATGTAAACCTAATTAATAAAACATATCGAGAAACATTCAAAGTTGACTCGAGAGGTATATTGGGTGAGCTTTATTATGACGCATTTAAACATAAAGAAGTCATTGAAATTGTGGAAGAAATTTTTCTAAAAGAAATAAAAGTTAGAAAGCAAATCATTCTGCCATTATCAATTGAAAGAAAACATTTTGAAATATATGGTGCACCAATTATTGGAATCAATCACGAGTGGAAAGGAATCGTTCTTGTTTTCCATGACATAAGTGAATTAAAGAAATTAGAGCAAGTTCGAAAAGATTTTTTTGCAAATGTATCTCACGAGCTTAAAACGCCAATTACATCTATTAAAGGTTTTACTGAAACACTTCTAGATGGAGCAATGGAAAATGATGAGTTATGTAAAAACTTCTTATCGATTATTTTAACGGAAAGTGATCGTATGCAGACACTTATTCAAGATTTGTTAGACCTTTCAAAAATTGAGCAACAGAATTTTAAATTAGATCTTGCAGAAGTATCCGCAAAACAAGTTATTGAAGATGTACAGCAAATGCTTAATCAAAAAGCAGAAGAGAAAAATATAGACTTCAAATTATACTTGAATAGTCCGTTAGTTGTTTATGCTGATGCGTTAAGATTAAAACAAGTAATTATTAATTTAGTTGATAACGCAATTCACTACACTCCAGCTGGTGGAAAAGTATTTATTACTGCCTCCGAGACAAATGACCATATTGTATTAAGGGTAAATGACACAGGGGTTGGAATTGGAAAAGAAGAAATATCTCGTATTTTCGAACGTTTTTACCGAGTAGATAAAGCAAGAAGTAGGAACTCTGGAGGGACAGGTCTAGGACTAGCGATCGTAAAGCATCTTGTCGAAGCACATAAAGGCAAAATCGAAGTTGAAAGTAAACTAGGCCATGGGACATCATTCATTGTAACATTAAATAAAAATATTTCGATGTGACATTTACATTGATTTTACATTGTATTTATTAATAATTAATAAAAATTTGTTATAGTTATGATGAAAACCCCTTCATCCAAGGAGTTGTCTTAAACCGGGAGTAGTTATACTTCCGGGATTTTTTATATTTAAAACTGTTTTATTTTCTCTTTAAGGTGTCCATACTAGTGGATACCTTTTTATTGCACTTTAAGAAAGTATAAATTGGCAGCGAGGAGTCGTACTCGAAGTGATTGCCAATTTTAGGATTAAAGTATAAGTGCAACTACGCCACTGCCTAAAAGGCTTGTCAGTCGACGAGTTTTCTTTATTTGATCATATTACTTTTATAATTTTTGGGGAAATTATGAGTGTTGAATCATACATCGGAGGGTGGATAAAGATGTACGAATACGAATTTGTAAAAGTTAACACTAAATCATCAAATCGTCATTATTATGATGTAGTTGGGAACTATGCTAAAAGTGGCTGGCGCCTTCATCAGGTTGTAAACAATCAGCAAGCAATAGAAGCTTCATGTGTTGAACTAATTTTTGAGCGAGAAATCGACTTAAATTAATTACAGAGGTAGTCTTACGATTCATTCTTAAAAGTCATAATTATTCAACTTTCAATTTGAGTGAGTAAAAACTTTTAATATGCCTGAATCAAAGACGACCTCTTTTTCTTTTATAGATAGTTCATGTTAGAATGTTAAGAGCAAGGAAATGTGGAATCGATTAATTTTATGAAAAGAAAAAGTAAGAAATAAAAATTATACATAAAAAGATAGTGAGATTTGTAATAGGAAGGGGATCTATTTTGAAGAAGAAATTGGTTTTAATTGATGGGAATAGTATTGCCTATAGAGCTTTTTTTGCATTGCCACTTTTGAGTAATGATAAAGGTGTCCATACGAATGCAATTTATGGATTTACAATGATGTTAATGAAAATTCTTGAAGATGAAAAACCGACTCATATGCTTGTTGCATTTGATGCAGGGAAAACAACATTTAGACATAGTACATTTAAAGAATATAAAGGTGGAAGACAAAAGACTCCACCAGAGTTAAGTGAACAGTTTCCACTTGTTCGCCAACTATTAGATACATACGGAATTGCACGTTATGAATTAGAGAATTATGAAGCGGATGACATTATTGGTACACTTGCTGGTCAAGCTTCTAAAGATGAATATGAAGTAAAAGTCATCTCAGGTGATCGAGATTTATTACAATTAGTTGACGATCGCATTACAGTAAGTATGACTAAAAAGGGCATTACTGAAGTTGAAGAATTTACCCCTGCAGCGATTCATGAAAAGTATGAGATTACACCTGATCAAATTATTGATATGAAAGGGTTAATGGGTGATAAATCTGATAATATTCCTGGTGTTCCAGGTATTGGGGAAAAGACTGCAATTAAACTTTTGAAACAGTTTCAAACTGTAGAAGGTCTTTATGAAAATATAGAGGAAGTAAGTGGAGCAAAGCTTCTTCAAAATTTAAGTGAAAATAAAGATCAAGCCTTAATGAGTAAGCAATTAGCTACAATTAATAAAAACTCACCAATTCAATTAACTGTAAATGACACAACGCTTCCGGAAGCTGATACGAATAAAGTAGCTGAATTTTTTAAATCTCTTGGATTTACATCATTGTTAGCTAAATTGGACATCAAAGAATCGATTGAAGATCTAGAAGAGATTAACTATGAAGTATTAGATTCAATTGAGGAGAAACATTTAGCTAATCATTCAAGCTTAATCGTTGAAATGATCGGAGAAAATTATCATACAGAAGAAATTCAAGGATTTGGTCTTTCAAATGAAAAAGGTCATTTCTTTATTCCAACAGCTGTAGGGTTAGAGTCGGATCTATTTAAAAAATGGCTTGAGGATGAGCGTATTAATAAAAATGTATATGATGCAAAAGGTGCTTATGTTGCACTGAAGTGGAGAGGAATTAATTTAAATGGTGTCAATTTCGATCCGTTACTTGCTTCATATATATATGACCCTGCCCAGTCTAATAAAGAATTTGCTGATTTAGTAAATGGTAAAATAGATTTTTCAATTCAAACTGCCGAATCGATTTACGGTAAGGGTGCAAAGCAAACTAAGCCATCAGATGACGTTTTATCTGAATATATCGTTCGTAAAACAATTGCTATTAGTAAATTAAATGAAACTTTAGAAGAACACTTGCGAAAAAATAGTCAATTTGAACTACTAACAGAATTAGAATTACCATTAACTTTTATTTTAGGTGATATGGAATTTGAAGGGGTAACAGTTAAAGAAGAGACTCTTCGTACGATGGGTTCAGAACTAGCTAATACGTTAAAAGAACTTGAAGAGAATATTTATGAACTAGCTGGTGAAAAATTCAATATTAATTCACCTAAGCAATTAGGTGTTATATTATTTGAAAAGTTAAATTTACCATCTGGTAAAAAAACAAAAACTGGTTATTCCACTTCTGCTGATGTCCTTGAAAAATTGGAGGCAGAACATGAAATCATTCGATTAATTCTACACTATCGTCAAGTTGGAAAATTAAATTCTACTTATGTAGAAGGCTTATTAAAAGTAATAAATGAATCAGATTCCAAAGTTCATACACGATTTAATCAAGTATTAGCACAAACTGGACGTTTAAGTTCAATTGATCCTAATCTACAAAACATTCCTATTCGTTTAGAAGAAGGTAGAAAAATTAGAAAAGCTTTCGTCGCATCTAAAAAAGACTGGCTGATCTTTGCTGCTGACTATTCTCAAATTGAATTAAGGGTATTGGCTCATATAGCACAAGACGATAATTTAATGGATGCATTTAAAAATGACTTTGATGTTCATACAAAGACTGCAATGGACGTTTTCCATGTTAGCGCTGAATTGGTAACAAGCAATATGAGAAGACAAGCAAAAGCTGTTAACTTTGGGATTGTTTATGGAATTAGTGATTATGGATTATCACAAGGATTAGGTATTACAAGAAAAGAAGCGGCTATATTCATTGAAAAGTACTTTGCTAGTTTTCCAAAAGTAAAAGATTATATGTCAGATATTGTTCAAAAGGCTAAACTAGATGGATTTGTAAGTACAATCTTAAATAGACGTCGTTATATTCCTGAAATTTCAAGTTCTAACTTTAATGTTCGTGGATTTGCTGAAAGAACAGCGATGAATACCCCAATCCAAGGTAGTGCTGCCGATATTATTAAAAAGGCTATGATTTTACTAGATGAGCGTCTTAAAGCAGAAAAGCTTCAGGCCAAATTAATTTTACAAGTACATGATGAATTAATATTAGAAGCTCCAAAAGAGGAATTAGCAATTTTAGAAAAAATCGTACCAGAAGTAATGGAACATGCAGTCGAGTTAGTAGTGCCTTTAAAGGTTGATTATAATTTTGGAGATTCTTGGTTTGAAGCAAAATAAATAGATAGGATGACTTTGTATGCCTGAATTACCAGAAGTTGAAACGGTCAGACGAACTTTACTGGATTTAATAGTTGGGAAAACAATCTCAACAGTAATCGTTTCATGGGGAAAAATAATAAAGAAACCTAATGAAGTAGATGAGTTTCAGATTCTACTAAAAGGTCAAACAGTAGAAAATATAAATCGTCGAGGTAAGTTTCTACTATTTCAATTAAGTGATTTTACACTTGTTTCGCATTTGAGAATGGAAGGGAAATTTCGCGTGTTCCCAGCGGAAGAACCTGTAGCACCTCATACTCATGTTCGTTTCCTATTTGAAGATGGAACAGAACTTCGGTATCAAGATGTTCGTAAATTTGGCACAATGCATTTATTTAATAAAGGTGAGGAGAAAGAGGGACCTCCACTTGCTAAATTAGGCCCAGAGCCATTTTCCGATGAGTTTACTGCTGATTATTTAAGAAAAAAGCTTAAAAATACTAACCGAAAAATTAAAGTCGTTTTATTAGATCAGGAATTAGTAGTCGGTTTAGGCAATATTTATGTTGATGAGGTTTTGTTTAGGGCTAAGATTCATCCGGAAACACCTGCATCATCTTTAAAGCCTAAACAAATAAAATTACTTGCCGAAACCATTACAGAAACTTTACAAGAGGCTGTGGATTTAGGTGGAAGTACTATTCGTTCTTATGTAAATTCACAAGGGCAAATAGGAACTTTTCAAGATATCATTAAAGTATATGGCAGAAAGGGTTTAGCGTGTCATAATTGTGGCCAACCAATAGAAAAAATAACAGTTGGTGGCAGAGGTACTTCTTTTTGCCCGGTCTGTCAGCCTAAAAAAAATTAACATAAGGTTCCTTTCTTTCATACTATATCAAGAGTACGAAAGAGAGGGGCCTATTTTTATGGTAAATATGCTATCATTAATACTACTAGCATGCGCACTAAGCTTAGATAGCTGCAGTGTTGGATTTACTTATGGACTTCGAAAAGTAAAAATTCCTTTAAAATCAATCATCACAATTGCATCTTGTTCAGGGGTCATATTAATGACATCCATGGGGATTGGTCATGCAATTACAGACTTTTTTTCACCAATAATAGCAAAAAGAATCGGAGGATTTGTACTTGTTGGTATAGGATTATGGGTACTTTTTCAATTTTACCGATCGAATAAAGCATCAAATATAGAAGAAAAAAATGAGATAGAAGATAAAGGGATTGACTGGGAATTTGAAATTTTAGGTGTTGTCGTAAAAATTTTAAAGAAGCCTACAACTGCAGACATAGATCGTTCAGGTAGTATTAATGGATTGGAGGCAATGTTACTTGGGTTTGCACTTTCACTTGATGCCTTTGGGGCTGGTATAGGTGCATCATTACTTGGATTTTCTCCACTATTGACGGCAATCGTAACATCTACTGCAAGTGCTTTATTCTTATTATTTGGAATGAAATTAGGAAATGTGTTATCGAAAACATTGTGGCTTCAAAAGTTAACTTTTTTACCAGGTGTTTTTTTAATATTAATTGGATTAATGAAGATGTAAAAAATAATGAAAGAGTGTATCCGAATGGATTTATTCCATTTGGTCCTCTTTATTTAGTGTAAGGAGAATAAAAGATGGGTAAAATTTTTGGACTAACTGGTAGCATTGCAAGTGGAAAAAGTACAGTTTCCAATTTCTTAAAGGAATTAAATGTTCCAATTGTTGATGCAGACGTAATTGCAAAAGAAGTGGTTGGAATTGGACAACCTGCTTATAAAAAAATCGTTGAAGCTTTCGGAAGTGAGATTCTTTTAGATTCTGGTGAAATTAATCGACCATTTCTCGGAAGTATTATTTTTAATAATGAAGAAAAGCGCTTACAACTTAACGAAATAGTACATCCGGAAGTTAGACGAGAAATGAAAGAACAGGCTAATCGATACATAAAACAAGGTGAACCACTTGTTATTTTAGATATTCCTCTTTTATATGAGGGTAACTCAATTGAATTGGTGGAAAAAGTGATTGTAGTGACAGTGTCCGAAGAAAATCAACTAAAGCGTTTGATGAATCGTAATGGTTTATCGAAAGAGGATGCACTTTTACGCATAGCATCTCAAATACCAGTTAAAGAAAAAGCAGCACGAGCTGACTATGTAATAAATAACAATGGTGACTTTGAGGATACAAAAAGACAAGTTAAAGACCTATTAAATAAAATTATTTAATAAAATAATGTAAATAGTTTAACCAAAATCCAACTTATGTGTTATACTAATTGCAGGGATATAATAAACAGTATAACTTAATTGGGGGTTTACTTATGGTAAATGTAGCAATAAATGGATTTGGTCGAATTGGACGCATGGTTTTCCGTCAAGCAATTAAAAATGGAGATTATAATATCGTTGCAATTAATGCAAGTTATCCTTCTGAAACTTTAGCGCACTTAATTAAATATGATACAGTTCATGGCAAGTTTGATGGTGAAGTAATTGCAAATGCAGATCATTTAATCGTTGATGGTAAGCGTGTGGAATTAATTAGTGAAAGAAATCCTGAGTTACTTCCATGGAACGAGCTAAATGTTGATATAGTAATTGAAGCAACTGGAAAATTTAATGATGCTGAAAAAGCAAAAATGCATATTACTGCTGGAGCTCAAAAAGTAATTTTAACAGCACCTGGTAAAAATGAAGATATCACAGTAGTAATTGGAGTGAATGATGATAAATTAGACCTAGAAAATCATCACATTATTTCAAACGCATCTTGTACAACTAACTGTTTAGCGCCAGTTGTAAAAGTATTAGATGAGCAATTTGGAATTGTTAATGGATTAATGACAACTGTTCACTCATTTACAAATGATCAAAAAAATATTGATAATCCACATAAAGATTTACGTCGTGCACGTGCTTGCAGTCAATCAATTATTCCAACAACTACAGGTGCAGCAAAAGCATTATCTAAAGTACTTCCACATTTAAATGGCAAGTTACATGGTATGGCTTTACGTGTTCCTACTCCAAACGTATCACTTGTTGACTTAGTTGTAGACTTAAAGAGAGAAGTAACTGTTGAAGAAATTAATGAAGTGTTTGAAACAGCTTCTAAAGGTTCAATGCACGGAATTATCGAATATTGTAACGAGCCATTAGTATCAATCGATTTTAATACAAATACACACTCTGCAATTATCGATGCTCTTTCTACAATGGTAATCGATGGTACAAAAGTTAAAGTATTAGCTTGGTATGATAATGAGTGGGGCTACTCAAGACGCGTAGTTGACTTAGTGTCAATCGTTGCATCTAAAATAAAAAAGCTTGAAACTGTTTAATCAATAAATATTCTACTTATAAAAAAATGTAAACGAATACAAAAGGCTAACCAGTTAATCTGGTTAGTCTTTTTGAAGTTGTATGACATATTAAGTAATAATGTGAAATTATGACTACATAAAAGGGTGAAGTATGACTTAATATCTATGAAAGAAGATTGTTGAACTAAGGTTAGAAAAAAATTTTAAGACCAGAAAAAGTTAAACATCCCCCTAAAAGGCATGGCTTCTGTGTAACCTGCTTTTCTTGTCAATCCCGCGTTTTCAGATCTGCCTGACGCATTTTCATCACAATTAATTTAGTAAATAACAAAAAAATAAAATTTATCTTGCAATTCAAATTTAAAAAAAGTATACTAACTTTCGTGAACTTCTAAAAGTATAACTAATTACTTAAAGGGTTAGGACCTCTTTGGACTAACTTTCCCCCGTGGTAGTTGATCATACTTTCGCAATAGAGGTCATGACAAATTATTTTAAGGGGGAAATGAATATGGATACTATGGGTCGTCACGTCATTTCAGAATTATGGGGTTGTAATACAGAAAAATTAAATGATATGAAATTTATTGAGGAAACTTTTGTTGATGCTGCGTTACGCTCTGGTGCAGAAGTTCGTGAAGTTGCTTTTCACAAGTTCGCTCCTCATGGCGTTAGTGGTGTCGTAATCATTTCAGAATCACACTTAACTATTCACAGCTTTCCTGAGCATGGTTATGCAAGTATTGATGTTTACACTTGCGGTGATAGAATTGATCCGAATGTAGCTGCAAACTTTATCGCTGAAGCTTTAGAAGCTGATACTCGCGAAAACGTTGAGCTACCAAGAGGAATGGGTCCCATTCAAGTTGATAATGTAAAAGTTGTAAATGGTAACTAAAGAGAATTGAGAGAGGTGATTTTTCATCTCTCTTTTTTGTTTTTTAATTGATTTAAAAGGTATGGCATAATGCCTCATTGAGGTTAAATATGGTGCGGAATCAGATGATTTAAACATTCTAGTTTTCAATACTCTTTTTGGAGAATGAACTAGCTTTACATAGTAAAAAATATTTGCATTAAATTGAAATAATGATATTTCGATCTTCAAGACGAAAAATAGGCTTTATGACTTTTATGAAATAAACTTTAGTTTATTTTGAATTTGTTATAGTATAGAGTTATAATAATACGTTTAAACAATTAAGTGTTTGGAGTTGAACTATAACGATGAGATGTCCAACGTGTAACTTTAATGGGACAAGAGTACTTGATAGTAGACCAGTTGATGAAGGTCGCTCAATTAGAAGAAGACGTGAATGTGAAGAATGTCAGCATCGTTTTACAACTTTTGAACGAGTTGAAGATAATCCTATTTTAGTTGTAAAAAAAGAGGGAGCTCGTGAAGAATTTAGTAAAGATAAGATGTTAAGGGGACTGATTAAAGCGTGTGAAAAACGCCCTGTCTCTTTATCTCAGCTAGAAGACATTATTCATAGCATTGAAAAAGAACTAAAAAATAGTGGCACATCAGAAGTTCCGAGTGAAGTTCTAGGTGAAATGGTGATGGAGCATTTATCTAAAGTTGATGAAGTTGCATACGTACGATTTGCGTCAGTTTATCGTCAATTTAAAGATATTAATGTATTCATTGATGAATTAAAAGATTTAATTAACAAAGAGCGAGGTAAAGACGAATAATACTTCGCTCTTTTGATACAAGAAAGGAATGTTTGAATGTCTATTGATAAGCAACATTGGATGGATGTTCTACCGGCGGATCCTTATACTGTAATGGCAGCTGGGTATTTACATAATTTTCATAGGCAAGTATTAACGATGTTGTATCAACCAATAATTGGTAGTCCAGCTTTAAGTTTATATATGACACTTTGGAGTGAATGTGAGCAAACGGACCTTAATCCTAATACGCTAACACATCATTCTTTAATGCTTGGCATGAAAAGTAATTTAAAATCAATTTATGAACAAAGATTAATCCTTGAAGGAATCGGCTTACTTAAAGTTTATGAAGGATTTGAAAATGGTACAAAAAAGCTTCTATATGAGCTTCAATCTCCGCTAGATCCTCATTCTTTTTTCGAAGACCCTATCCTAAATATCTTTCTGTTTAAAACAATTGGAAAAACACAATATCAACGAACTAAAACCTTTTTTAGTAGACAAGCATTTTCGAAAGAAGGGTTTCGTGAGATTTCACGTTCATTTGATTCGGTATTCCAAGCTATTACAGTTGAACAATTAAATGAAATTCAGCAAAGTAACGATCTATCTACGTCAATTGATAATAGAATTTTACAAGACAATCAGCCAATTAAAATATCTGTCAAAATGGAAGAGTTTGACTATGCTTTATTTTTAGATGGACTTTCGGATTCGTTTGTTCCAAAAAGAGCATTTACTACAGAGGTAAAAGAAACAATTTTAAAACTTGCATTTTTATATGGAATAAATCCAATTCAAATGAAAACGATTGTAATGCGCTCATTAAATGAAGATAATAAAATCAATATTGAAACTCTTCGCATTGAAGCAAGAGACTGGTATCAATTCCAACATCATGAAGCTCTGCCTATGATTGTTGAAAAGGTTCAACCTATTCAGCATAGACAAATGGTTAATGAGCAGCCATCAACTCAAGAAGAAAAATTAATTCATTGCTTCGAAACAATTTCTCCTCGTCAATACCTTAAGGAGATATCGGGTGGAGCTGAACCAAGTGAAGCTGATTTAAAAATTATCGAAGAGATTATGATTGATCAAAAGCTTCTACCTGGAGTCGCAAATGTGTTAATTGACTATGTAATGATCCGTTTAGATAAAAAGCTTTCTAGAAATTACGTAATTAAGATAGCAAGTCATTGGGCGAGAAAAGGTGTAACAACAGTTAAACAGGCTATGGATCTTGCACGTAAAGAGTTTGAAGAAACTAAACAGAGTGCAACTGCTGCTAAAGCTCGCTCAAGTAATAGACGAAATAAAACAATTCGAACTGAGATTGTACCTGACTGGCTTCAATCGAGTGAGTCGAATGAATCACCGACTGCACCAGCAACAATCAATAACCAAAATGATTCTTCGATAGATGAAGAACGAAAACGATTAGAAAAAGAACTAGAAATGTTTAAAAATAAAAAGAAACGTTAAATGGGAGGACGCTAATGGAACCTATTCAAAACGCATTTAGAGCATTAATGAAAAATAAACAATTCCAGGACACATTTCAAAAAATGCGACAAGAAGTCCGTAGTCACCCAAAAATTATTTCATTTTTAGCTGAGCATAAAGATGAAATTACGGATCAAATGATTGATAGTAGCCTAGTTAAGCTATATGAGTATATTGGACAAAGTGTAAATTGTGAAGATTGCCCATCTTTTAATGAGTGTAAAAATATGGTGCATGGTTATCATCCTCATTTGATTATTCAAGGAAAACGCATCGATGTTCAATATGATCGTTGTCCAAATGGTGTGAAAAATGATAAACGCAAAAAACATGAGTCATTGATAAAATGCATGTACTTGCCAAAGGATGTTCTTCAAGCTTCTATGTCAAACTTGTCATTAGAAGACCCTGGCCGATTTGAAGCAATTTCTGCAGCTAGACAGTTTATTATGAACTATGAAAAAGGAAAAATGGCTCAAGGCTTATATTTACATGGTCCATTTGGGGTTGGAAAAACATTTATTCTTGGCGCTATAGCAAATGAACTAGCAGAGGAAGAAATAACTTCAATGCTCGTTTATTTACCAGAATTTTTACGTGAACTAAAAAGCTCTATTAGTGAAGGCACATTAGAGGAAAAAATTGAAGCCGTAAAAAAAGTGGAAGTTCTTATGTTAGATGATATTGGTGCAGAGCAAATGTCTAGTTGGGCAAGAGATGAAATATTAGGTACAATTCTTCAATACCGTATGCTAGAAAAATTGCCAACCTTCTTTACATCTAATGCTGATTTAAGTCAATTAGAGCATCACTTAACGTATTCTCAACGTGGAGAAGAAGAAAGGGTTAAAGCAGCACGTATTGTAGATCGTGTTAAATTTTTAGCCAAACCAGTTAAAATTTCAGGTTCAAATTTAAGACATTCATAAAAAAATCAAAAAATGGCGTAAAATCACAAATTACTAAGTGATTTTGCGTCATTTTTTAATTATTTCTTTAATATATATAGGACTAGGTGGTGCTAGAAAGGGGGGAACAGGGTGATTGAAATTTTTTTCAATGAACCCATTAATGCAGCTTATGTCTACGAACGATTACAAAAACGCTTAAAAAAGCAATCGAGACCATACATTTTAAGAAGACACAAAATCAATACAATTTTAATCACATTTCCTCAAAACACTGAAGATTTAATAAAAAGTATTTTAGTTCCGACACTAGTACAATTTATTTTACTTCAAAAAGAAGATAAATGGATTCAATCCATTTTACATACATCTTTTTTCTATGAGGAAGACGAGCAAAGTCAAATCATACCTATTGCACAATCATTATTAAGAGGAACTAGAAGAAGCATACCAAACCAGAAAAAAATTCGTAGAAGTAAAAATTTAGTATCATATGCACTTTCTGAGTATTTAAAAGATGGAGTAAATTTTAGCTTCGATTCATTTATTACATTTCGTTTGAAGGAATATTATAAGCAGTTAGCCTATGTTTGTGAAATTGCAATAGATGAGTACAAGTTAGAAAACGAATACCAGAATCTTATTGAGAGTCTAAGACAGCAGGTACTTAAAACGGATGCGCTTATTCCTCATGTGCATATAGTGTTTGACGGGAAGTTTAGCGTTTATGATCATCTGTTTTTACCACTTACTAAAGATGTATTAAAAGAATATGGTAAACAAGTGGAAAATAGGGAATATATAGATAATGAATTAATTTTGCCTTTAACGGCAATTGCACCTAAAAGAATTCATTTATACACTTCATCAGTCGATATTTCATTAATTATTACACTTCAAAATATCTTTCAAGAACGAGTCCTAATACATACATTACAAGAGTTTTCACAGGAAAAATTGAAATGAAAATTTATAATTTAAAAAAGCATTGTCATAAATAAGTTTCTTTGATATAATAAATTTCGTTGCGAACAAAGCATACGAATATTGACAACATCATGTCGCTATGTTATAGTAACGAAAGAAAAGAATACTTATTTGTTGAAGAAGAAGCACCCGCTTCTCACCTGGATGACGCTACAAGTTGTTATCAGGTAACAGAATCATTAATTACTTTGATACTGTCAGTGTGGGTGTATTTATATACCCACACTTTTTTGTTGGGTTATGATTGCTTCAACGATACAAATTAAGATCATTCTTACAATACCTTGGAGGTGTTTTACTATTAGCAAAGACATGATGGTAAACGATGGAATTCGTGCTCGTGAAGTTCGATTAATTGGTCCTAACGGAGATCAACTTGGAATCAAGACAAAACAAGAGGCTCTTGAGTTAGCTTCGAATGTTAATCTTGATCTAGTGATGGTAGCACCAACGGCAAAACCACCTGTATGTCGTATTATGGACTACGGAAAATTCCGATTCGAGCAACAAAAGAAAGACAAAGAGAGCCGTAAAAACCAAAAAATTATTAGCATGAAAGAAGTTCGTTTAAGTCCTACAATTGATGAACATGACTTTAACACAAAGCTTCGTAATGCAATTAAGTTCTTAGAAAAAGGCGATAAAGTTAAAGCGTCTATTCGCTTCAAAGGACGCGCTATTACGCATAAGGGAATTGGACAACGAGTACTTGATCGTTTCTCAACTGCTTGTGCAGAAGTTGCAACTGTTGAGTCACACCCAAAAATGGACGGTCGTAGTATGTTCTTAGTCTTAGCACCTAAAAACGAAAAGTAATTTATTTGAGGAGGAAACACGATATGCCTAAAATGAAAACTCACCGTGGTTCAGCAAAACGTTTTAAAAAGACTGGATCTGGTAAATTAAAACGTGGTCGTGCATACACAAGCCACTTATTCGCTAACAAATCTACAAAAGCAAAACGTAAATTACGTAAAGCTTCATTAGTAAGCAAAGGCGATTTCAAACGTATCCGCTTTATGCTTACAAACATGAAATAAGAACGATAAACGTATTAGATAGATATCTAGGAGGGAAACAATATGCCAAGAGTTAAAGGCGGTACAGTTACACGCGCTCGTCGTAAAAAGGTTATTAAATTAGCAAAAGGTTATTACGGTTCTAAACATACATTATTCAAAGTTGCAAACCAACAAGTTATGAAATCATTAATGTATGCTTACCGTGACCGTCGTCAAAAGAAACGTGATTTCCGTAAATTATGGATCACTCGTATCAACGCGGCTGCTCGTATGAACGGACTTTCTTACAGCCGTTTAATGCACGGATTAAAATTAGCAGGTATCGAAGTTAACCGTAAAATGTTAGCTGACCTAGCTGTTGCTGACGAAAAAGCATTTGCTGAATTAGCAAACGCTGCAAAAGCTAACTTAAAATAATTTCGTTTAAAAAATCCTTAACATTTGTTAAGGATTTTTTTCACTTTAAAGTATAAATTGGCAACGAGGAAGTTAATTCGACGTGGAATCCAATCTTAGGAATAAAGTATAAGTGCAACTAAACCTCTGTCTTCGCCTTAAGGCTTGCCAATCGGCAAGTTTTCTTTATATGAATAGATTTTTTAAACGAAACTAAATTCTTTTTTCATGTTATGTACGTTGGATTCATGACAATATTTTGTGAAACCAGATGGAAATGAAAACTCTTTTTCTAATAAATTTATTTCTGCCTCATCATTATTCTGTACAGCTCTTTGAAGTCTTTTTAAGTAACTTCTACCTAGCTCAATTCGAGTAGCAATCTCTTCTTTATTTGATGAAACTTGACCGTGGCCTGGAACTAACAATGAGAATTCAAATTTACTAATCAGTTCCTCTGCCTTGTCTAAAGTATTGTAATAACTTTTTACACTATCAAATACAATCGGAAGTTCAAAATCAGATAAATAATCCCCTGTAATCCATATTCCTAAATTTTCAATATAGAGGAATAAGCCATCTTTAGTATGCCCTGGAGAATGATAAAATCTTAATGTTGTCTGTCCTATTTTAATTTCCTGACCATCTTCACTAATAATGAAATCAATTTTTGGAAATTGTATTGGCCGGGCATGATTAATGTAATTATCATTGTAAAATTGACGGATTTTTGCTAGTTTATTATCCTTTTCAGGATGGTTATGTAAATTTTCGCTACCAATAGTTTTAGCGTTAGGAAATGCATAATAACCTATAATGTGATCAAAATCTCCATGTGTAAAGTATAAATAAATTGGACGTTCATTTTTAATTGATTCAACAAATTCCTTTATCTCATCTATTTCGTGAGGTAACCAAGTTGGATCCACAATAATGATACAATCGTCGGTTGTTACAACGGTTGAGTTTGTTTGAAATAATGCACTTTGAAATACTGTAATATTGTCATTTTGAAATAAAATCATTGAATTGCTCCTTTATATAATTTTTAGAAAATTATGTTGATACTTTATATTGTATCAAATAATAGAAAAAACCTTAATGAATTAACTACAAATGTGTCAGTTCAATAAGGTTTAAGCTATATCAATGATTATCTTGGAAAGAAATTTGGCGTAATGATCGTATCAGCATATCGCTTATGAAATACATGAGTAGTAGCAGGCGACATAGGAGGAATTAACCACTTCCAATTACCTGTTAACTCACGGCAACTTGATTCTTCTTGTTTTTCAAATTGAAGAAATTGCTGTGCAGCAGAATGATGATCAACAATACTAACACCATTTTTTTTATATGAATATAAAACGGCAATATTTAATTCAACTAGTGCACGATCTTTCCAAAGTGTACTGTTTCTTTTTGTATCTTGGCCGATAATTTTTGCTACTTTAGGCAACAGATTAAAACGATTTTCATCAGCAAAATTTCGAGCACCGATTTCAGTTCCCATATACCATCCATTAAATGGTGCAGCACTATAAGATATACCACCAATCTCTAGAATCATATCTGATATCATCGGGACAGCATACCATTTAGTATTTAGAGAGGAAAAATCATATTCAGGATGTTCGATTGGTACTTCGAGTACGATTTCATTTGGAATCGTAAAATAGTTTGGTTCATGATTGTCTAAGGAATAAACTATGGGCAAAATATCGAAGTTAGTACCATTTCCTTTCCAACCAAGATTCTCACATTCCTTAGTAAACTCGATCGATTTCGGATCCCCAATTATTCCATTTTCTGTTTCATAGCCAGCATATCGTATAAGCTGGTGATTATGGATTTTAAGAGAATTATTTGTTCCTAGATTTGGTTTGAAAATTGTAATTGTAGGGAGAATCTTACCTGAATTTGTAGCATATTTTATATGATGCAATATTTCGTGCTCTATACTTTTACCATCGTTAATATGGCGAGCATCTAAAACATGAAGCTTATCCCAAAATAGTCTACCGATACAGCGGTTACTATTGCGCCATGCCATTTTCGCACCGTGCTCTAATTCCTCATAAGTATGAGTGTAATAACCGGTATTTCGAATCTCGGCTTCGATATTTTTTAATCGTTTTTCTATTTGATCGGATTTATCGAGTTCCTTATAGCATTGTGATATAAATGAAAATGCTTCTTTATATAAAGCGGAAGTTGTTATCATATTAATCTCCAGATGGTTAATTTAAAAATCTAATAGTAATTTGTAAGCTTCATTATTATACCCCACAAATAATTTGGAGAAAATTAATATAAAATTTATATGTTTTAATTCGAGGGTTGAGGAAATATCTAAAAATTTTGTCAAAGGGAATCCCAAATTGTATAATGTTATATGTACATAATCTTAATTAAAAAAAGGATGGATGAGTTTGTCTACTTTAGATGCAAAGTTACAAATGTTAAAAGAACTAACTGATGCAAACGGCGTAGCTGGATTTGAACATGAACCACGTGAAGTAATGAGAAAATATATTACCCCACTTGCTGATGAGGTTGTAACTGATAATTTAGGAAGCTTAATAGCAGTTAAAACCGGAGACCCAAATGGTCCAAGAATTGAAGTTGCTGGACATCTTGATGAAGTTGGATTTATGGTTACTCAAATTGATGACAAAGGATTTTTACGTTTTCAAACAATTGGTGGCTGGTGGTCACAAGTAATGCTTGCTCAGCGTGTTACCATTTCAACAAAAGAAGGTAATATTACAGGTATTATTGGTTCGAAGCCGCCTCATATAATGAGTGCAGAAGCTAGAAGAAAAGTTGTAGACATTAAAGATATGTTTATTGATATCGGTGCTTCAAGTAAAGAAGAGGCATTAGAATTTGGCATTCGTCCTGGAGACCAAGTTGTTCCATATTTTGAATTCCAGACGATGAAAAACGAAAAATTATTATTAGCAAAAGCATGGGATAATCGTATCGGTTGTGCTATTGCAATTGACGTTTTAGAACAATTACAAGGTCAGGCACATCCAAATATTGTATTTGGAGTTGGAACAGTACAAGAAGAAGTAGGACTTCGTGGTGCGAAAACATCTACATATAAAATTGAACCAGATATCGGTTTTGCATTAGATGTCGGTGTTGCAGGTGACATGCCAGGTGTATCTGAAAGAGAAGCACAAGGCAAATTAGGCAAAGGCCCTCAAATCGTTTTATATGATGCATCAATGGTGTCTCATAAAGATTTACGTGAATTTGTAGTAAATGTAGCAGATGAAATTGGAATTCCATATCAATATGAATCAATGCCTGGCGGAGGAACTGACGCTGGTTCAATGCATATTACAATGAGAGGTGTTCCAGCATTAGCAATTACAATTCCAACGAGATATATTCATTCTCATTCTGGTATCCTTCATCGTGATGACTATGAAAACACAGTTAAATTAATCGTAGAAGTAATCAAACGATTAGACCGCGATACAGTAGAGCGTTTAACATATAACTAAGAAAAATCAATCCCTCATTTATTGAGGGATTTTTTTGTAGTTTTAAATTGAATTGCCTACATCTTTGCATTTTTATGTAACCCCTTATGAGTAACAAAATACCAGGATTTAGCCGTTATAGTACCTCATGAACCAGTTGATGTTCGGTCATAAATGTCCTACAAATTTATTAAGCTTTTATGTTACTTCTAGTAAAGGATATTAATTTAGTTTTTTAGTGTAACCATTATTTGATGAATAAGTTGATTGGAGCGGATAGTGATCGACTCCTATAGGATAAGCGGGAAGGCTAAAGACCCCACAGGCTTCCCAAGGAGGCTCAGGTCTCGCCTGATGGAAAGCGAGCACCCTGTAGTGGAAATCAACCTCACTAATCTCCTTTTACGAAAATTTGGTAAATAATTGACATGATTGATTTCAACAGCGTGAAAAAACCCTGATTTATAGATGGTTTTTTGCTTCTTCTACCTACCTGCCCAACCTGATTTTTCCACTTTTTCCGTCTTTAACGTTATCAAACTGAAACAAATTGTATTATTCCTATAACTAGTTTGAAATAGTTTTGTCATATCTTATTGTTATCATGAATGCACGCTTTTCAAATAAGGTTACTCGGGAATAGAATTGGAAAAATGGTTTCTTAGGGAATTTTTAAAGCTAATTAATAAAATTTAGACTCCAATTTTGTAAATGGAGTTTCTTAAGGAGCCAAGACTTAATTAGTACTTGGCTGATTTTTTTTTATAAGGGAAACCTTATTTAAAATATGGAAAAGCAAAATAAATATAAAGTTTTGAGGTGAGTTAATGAAAGCGAAAGTTAAAGTGAAAAACGTAACAAAGGTTTTCGGTAAGTCTCCAAAGAACGCCATAAAGTTACTAGAGAAGGGATATTCAAAAAAGCAAATATTAGAGCAGACTAACTCAACAATCGGGGTAAATAATGCAAGCTTTGAAATATTCCCAGGTGAAATTTTTGTTGTAATGGGACTGTCAGGTAGTGGTAAATCGACCTTGATTAGAATGCTCAATCGATTAATTGAACCAACTACAGGACAAATCTTGATAGACGATGAAGATATTGTAAAAATGAATCCTCAACAGTTAAGAGATGTTCGTCGTAAAAAAATTAGTATGGTTTTTCAAAATTTTGCTCTGTTCCCGCACAAGACAATTCTTGAAAATACAGAATATGGTTTAGAAATACAAAATATTTCACAAGAAGAAAGAACAGAAAAAGCTATGAAGTCATTAGAAATAGTTGGCTTAAAAGGATATGAGCATCAATTCCCATCACAATTAAGTGGTGGTATGCAACAACGTGTTGGTCTTGCAAGGGCACTAACAAGTGACACGGATATTTTATTAATGGATGAAGCGTTTAGCGCGCTCGATCCATTAATTCGTAAAGATATGCAGGACGAATTATTAGAACTGCAAGAGACGATGAAAAAGACAATTATCTTTATTACGCATGACCTCGATGAGGCTTTGCGAATTGGAGACAGAATTGCTCTAATGAAGGATGGTAACATCATGCAAATTGGTACGCCAGAAGAGATTATGGTAAATCCAGCCAATGAGTATGTTGAACGATTTGTAGAAGATGTAGACTTATCAAAAGTATTAACTGCAGCTCATGTTCAGAAGCGTGCTGAAAGAATTACGCCTGACCGTGGACCACGTGTAGCTTTACAAATAATGAGAGATCAAGGGTATTCTAGTATATTTGTAGTCGATCGTAGACAAAAGCTACTTGGAGCCATTAATGCTGATGACGCTTCAAATGCTCTTATTAAAAATAAATCGGTAGAGGAAGTTATGCAAAAGGACATTGTGTCTGTTAGTGAAGATACTTTATTAACGGATGTAATTGGAGCACTTGCAACTTCTGCTCTTCCATTAGCTGTTGTAGATGAAAATAATCGATTAAAAGGCGTTATTATCCGTGGAGCAGTTATCGGTGCTTTAGCGGGTAAAACAGACGATTTAAATATAAAGGGAGGTTAAATATATGGGTATTCCAAAAATTCCGTTAGCAGATTGGATTGATAAAATTGTCGATTTGATCATTAAAACTTTCCATCCTCTATTTGGCGCAATAACCAACATCACAGAAACCCTTTTAAATAACCTTGTTAAAGTTTTAGGACTTGGCCCATCAATTATTCTAATAATATTAATTTCATTACTTGCTTTTTATACAAGTAGGTGGACAGTTGGTTTGTTTACGTTACTTGGCTTGTTATTAATAGATAATCTAGGACTTTGGGATGCTACAGTTGATTCGTTAGCATTGATCTTATCATCAATCGTTATTACGGTTGTAATTGGAATTCCTTTAGGGATTTGGACGTCGCAAAATGATCGAGTGAAACAAGTGATTACACCAATACTCGACTTTATGCAAACAATGCCAGCATTTGTCTATTTAATACCAGCAATTCTCTTTTTCGGAATTGGCGTAGTTCCTGGTATTTTAGCTTCTGTCATTTTTGCTATACCACCAACAATACGATTAACGAATTTAGGTATACGTGAGGTTCCAAATGATTTAATAGAGGCATCAAATGCTTTTGGATCAACAACATGGCAAAGACTCTTTAAAGTGCAGCTACCATTAGCAGCACCTACAATTTTAGCTGGTATAAATCAGAGTATTATGCTTGCATTATCGATGGTAGTTATTTCATCACTAGTAGGCGCGCCAGGTTTAGGTGCAGAAGTTTATCGTGCTGTAACTCAGATTAAAGTAGGTGAGGGTTTCGAGGCAGGAATATCAATTGTTATCGTTGCTATTATTCTGGATCGAATTTCTCAAAATCTTCGTCAACCTGCTTATGGGAAAAAAATTGCAAAAAAATATGTTTATGGATTTACTGTATTAATCTTTTGTATTTCGGCCATTTCAGTTGCTTTTGCAGGTGGCAAGGATCAAAAAACAGCTTCAAATAAAATAGGTTCTCAAGTTAATTTTGAGATTACCGGAATCGATCCAGGGGCAGGATTAATGAAAGCAACTGAAAAAGCGATGAAGGATTACGATTTAAAGGATTGGACTTTAAAAGAAGGTTCTTCTGCAGCGATGACTGCTGAATTAAAAAAAGCGTATGAAAATAAAGAACCTATAATCGTTACAGGATGGACACCCCACTGGATGTTTTCAAAATATAAATTAAAGTATTTAGAAGATCCAAAAGGGTCATTTGGTAAGGATGAAGAAATTCATACAGTGGTTAGAAAAGGATTAAAAGAAGACGCTCCTGGTGCGTACAAGATTTTAGATAACTTTTCATGGAAACCTTCTGATATGGAAGAAGTTATGAGTGATATTCAAGAAGGTGCGAAACCTGAGAATGCAGCGGCAAAATGGATCAAAAAGCATCAAGATCAAGTAAATAATTGGACGAAAGATGCTTCAAAAGGAAAGGGCGAAAAAATTAGTCTCGTTTATGTTTCATGGGAATCTGAAGTTGCCAGTACAAATGTGATTGGAAAAGTACTTAAAAACCAAGGCTATGACGTTACATTAAAACAAGTTGAGGCAGGACCGATGTTTGCTGGTATCTCAGATGGAAGTGCAGATGCAATGGTCGCAGCTTGGCTTCCGACAACTCATCAAGATTACATGAATGAGTACAAAAAACAATTGGTTGATCTTGGACCGAATTTAAAAGGGACAAAATTAGGCTTAGTCGTACCAGAATATATGAAGATTAATTCGATCGATGATTTGAAAGGTAAAACGAAATAGCCAAAATAAAAGGACTAACGAAAAGTTAATTACTTTAGTTAGTCCTTTTCTATGTTTTAACATTAGATTACTGACTTACTCCATCTTCTAATACTGTAAGTAGTTCATGCTTTTGATCTTCAGTAGCGTGACTCCAAAAAACTTCGAGAAGTACACCTAAACCTGGTAATACTTTTTCCTCACCACTTTGAATAGCATCTACAATTGTTGCTTCTAATTGATCACTTTTATTACCTGAAATATTGTGAAGAACTGCACCGCGAATATTAAAATTCATTTTGAATTCTCCTTTCATATTAAGCTTTATGTAGTATTTGTAAACGGAAACGATTTTATGTATGATAAACGATATGATATACGATGAAAGGTAAAGGAAACTTATGAAACAAATTGATTCCATACAAAATAATTCTGTAAAGGCTTGGAAAAAGCTACATACAAAAAAAGGAAGAGATAAAGCTAAACAATATATTGTAGAAGGTTTTCATTTAGTGGAGGAGGCAATTAAGCATGATGCACCGATCCTTCATTTATTAATCAGTGAAGAAATCGATCTGCCTTCTAATTTTTCAATAGGGTCATTGGAGATTACTTATATATCTAAAGAGGTTAGTAAGGAATTAAGTGAAACAGAAACGACGCAAGGCATTTTTGCAATTATCGAATTTTCTTATGTAAGAATCGATTTTGGGAAAGTGTCAAAATTATTATTAATTGATGAGGTTCAAGATCCAGGTAATGTTGGAACAATGATTCGAACAGCGGATGCTGCTGGTTTTGATGGAGTTATTTTAGGTTCAGGTACGAGTGACCTATATAATGCTAAAACAATTCGATCTACGCAAGGATCAATATTCCATTTACCAATTTTACGAGGAGATTTAGCCGAAGCAGTTTCAAATTTAAAAGAAAAGGGAATAACTGTTTATGGAACTTCTCTTCAAAATGCAAAACCATTTAATGAAGTAAAAACTTCAAATCGTTTTGCCATTATTGTAGGAAATGAAGGTAAAGGTGTGAATTCAACATTACTTTCATTAACTGATGAAAATTTATATATACCGATTTATGGTAAAGCTGAATCATTAAATGTTGGAATTGCAGCAGGTATTCTGATGTATAGCCTGTGAGGCATAGAAAATGATAGAAGCCATTTTAGCTTTCTAGGTCAGTAAAAATGATTCAAATCATTTAGTAAATAATTATGTTGAGCAGTTGCATTAATTGAAAAAAATCAATATAATTAATTAAGAAAATTTAATACATAAAAAGCTTTGACAGAGAGTAGTAAATTGGAATCTCTATTTTAGGGAAAAGGTGCCGTAGACTGTAAGCACTTTTATAGTAGACCAAATTGAATTCACCTCTTGAGCTAGCGCCGGGACCATTTTTTAATGTAAAGGCGACTCGGTCTATCTAAGTAGATCGTTATATGAATGAAGTGAGCAGTTAATTTTGCGTAAAATAACAACTGTTAATTAGGGTGGTACCGCGATCAATCCTCGTCCCTTTTTTGGGAGCGAGGTTTTTTTATGTTTAAATTTATGAATTTGAAATTGAATAGGAGGATTATTCATGCAAGAGCGTTTAGTTTCTTTACAAGCAGAAGCGATTAAGCAAATAGAAGAAGCAAAAGATTTAAAAGCATTAAATGAAATAAGAATTGCCTATCTAGGGAAAAAAGGTCCGATTACTGAAGCAATGAAAGCAATGAAGGATTTATCTCCTGAAGAGCGTCCAAAAATGGGAGCTGTTGCGAATGAAGTACGTGCGGCAATCCAAGAAAAACTTGAAGCAAAACAAGTTGTATTAGAACATAATGCAATTAATGAAAAATTAGAAAGTGAATCAATTGACGTAACACTTCCGGGAAGACCAGTGCATGCAGGTGGAGCTCATCCGTTAAGAGCGGTTATTCAAGAAATTGAAGATTTATTTATTGGAATGGGATATGAAATTGCAGAAGGTCCAGAAGTAGAAAAGGACTATTATAATTTCGAAGCATTAAATTTACCAAAAGGTCATCCAGCTCGTGATATGCAGGATTCATTCTATATTTCTGAAGAAACATTAATGAGAACTCATACTTCACCTGTTCAAGCTAGAACAATGGAAGCAAACGTGGAAAAAGGACCAATTAAAATAATTTGTCCAGGTAAAGTTTATCGCCGTGATGACGATGATGCTACACATTCTCATCAATTTATGCAAATCGAAGGTCTTGTAATTGGTGAAAACATTTCAATGAGTGATTTAAAAGGAACTTTACAACTTTTTGCGAAAAAAATGTTTGGTGAAGATCGTGAAATTCGTTTACGCCCAAGCTTCTTCCCATTCACTGAGCCTTCAGTAGAAATGGATATTTCTTGTATGAAATGTGGAGGAAAAGGCTGTAACATGTGTAAGCACACTGGATGGATTGAAATTTTAGGTGCAGGAATGGTACATCCTAACGTACTTGAGATGGCTGGATATAATCCAAAAGAAGTTCAAGGATTTGCTTTCGGTATGGGTCCAGAACGTATTGCATTATTAAAATATGGTATTGATGATATTCGTCATTTCTATACGAACGATATAAGATTCTTAAAGCAATTCCAACAAATGTAAGGTAGGAGGGGACAAAACATGTTTGTATCAACAAAATGGTTACAAGAATACGTTGATTTAAGTGGTGTTACACCAGACGAACTTGCAAAATTAATAACAAAAGCAGGTATTGAAGTTGAAGGTGTTAATCATCTTTCAGAAGGAATTAAAAATGTTGTTGTTGGTTATGTAATGGAACGTGAACAACATCCAGAGGCAGATAAATTATCAAAATGTACTGTTGATGTTGGTGAAGAGCAACCAGTACAAATTATTTGTGGCGCACCAAATATTGCTAAAGGTCAAAAAGTGATCGTGGCAAAGGTAGGCGCTGTTTTACCGGGGAATTTTAAAATTAAAAAAGCAAAATTACGTGGTGAAGTTTCTGAAGGAATGATTTGCTCTCTTCAAGAATTAGGAATTGAAGGCAAAGTAGTTGCAAAAGAATTCTCAAATGGAATTTTCGTTTTACCAAGTGATGCGGAAGTAGGGGCAGATGCATTAGACGTACTATATCGTGATGATGCAGTATTAGAACTTGGATTAACACCAAATCGTGCTGATTGCTTAAATATGATTGGTGTTGCTTATGAGGTAGCTGCGATTTTAGATCGTGACGTGAAACTTCCATCGATTAGCGCTCAATCAGCTACAACTGCTGATTATGTTTCAGTTTCAATTGAATCAAAAGAAGATGCACCATATTATAGTGCTAAATTAGTTAAAGGCGTAAAAATTGGTCCTTCTCCATTATGGATGCAAGCTCGTTTAATGAGTGCTGGTATTCGTCCAATTAATAATGTAGTTGATATTACGAACTATATTTTAATTGAGTATGGTCAACCTTTACACGCGTTTGATTTTAATAAATTAAATAGTAATCAAATAATCGTTCGTCATGCGAAAGAAAACGAAAAAATCGTTACGCTTGATGGTGAAGAGCGCACATTACAGCCACATAATTTAGTGATCGCAACTGAGAAAGAAGCAGTAGCAGTTGCAGGTGTAATGGGCGGTCAAAGTACTGAGGTTGATACGGAAACTGTGGATGTTTTAATTGAATCAGCTGTTTTCAGAGGTCAAAGTGTTCGCCAAACTTCAAAAGACCTAGGCTTACGTAGCGATTCAAGTGCTCGTTTTGAAAAAGGTATTGATGCATCTCGTACATTCCCTGCTTCTGAACGTGCTGCTCAGTTAATGGCTGAACTAGCTGGTGGAACAATTGTAGAAGGCACTGTAATTGCCGACAATTTAGTTGAAGATGCTAAAAAAGTTTCAGTTTCTGTAAGTAAGATTAATGGTGTTCTTGGTACATCAATTGATGCTGAGACAGTAAAAGATATTTTCCGTCGCTTAAGATTAGAAGCTACCGGGAATGATGAAGTATTTACAGTTACTGTTCCAAGTCGTCGTGGTGATCTTTCAATAGAAGAAGATTTAGTTGAAGAAGTAGGAAGACTATATGGTTATGATCATATTCCTGCTACATTACCAACGGGTGTTGCTAGTCGTGGACAATTAACACCATATCAAGCAAAACGTAGAAAAATTCGTCAGTATTTACAGCATGCAGGTCTTTACGAAGCTGTTACGTACTCTTTAACAAGCAATAATAAAGTAAAACGCTTTGCACTAGAAACAGTAGATGCAGAACCTGTACGTTTAGCATTACCTATGAGTGAAGAACGCAGTGAGCTACGTTTCAGTTTAGTACCACATTTATTAGATGCTATTGCATATAATGTTGCACGTAAAGAAGAAAACGTTCAATTATTTGAAACAGGCTCTGTATTCTTAACAAAGGAAAAGAACGATCTTCCACATGAAGAAGAATATTTAGCAGGAGCATTAACTGGTTTATGGTTGCAACATGCATGGCAAGGCGAGAAAAAAGCTGTGGATTTCTATGTTGTAAAAGGTATTTTAGACGGTTTATTTAATGAATTAGGTTTATCAAATAAAATAACTTATCTTGCTGCTAAGAAAGAAGAATTACACCCAGGACGTACTGCAAGTATTTTATTAAACGGAGAAGAAATTGGTTTTATCGGTCAAGTTCATCCCGTTACTCAAAAAGAGTGGGATCTGAAAGAAACGTATGTATTCCAATTAACTCTTGAAAAGCTATTAAATACTGAATTTGATGATATTTTATACAATGCAATTCCTCGTTTCCCATCAATGAACCGAGATATGGCATTAGTAGTTGATTCGAAAGTATTTGCTGGTGATATTTTATCTACAATTCGTTCAACTGGTGGAAGACTTCTAAAGGATGCTACAATCTTTGATTTATACGAAGGTGATAAGATGGAAGCTGGTAAAAAATCAGTTGCCTTCTCATTAACATATTTCGATCCAGAACGTACTTTGACGGATGAAGAAGTAACTAAAGCTCATTCAAAAGTATTAAAAGCAGTAGAGGAAACACATAATGCTCAGTTACGTGGGTAAATAATTAATGTAGTATAATAATTGAAAATGATAAAAACCAAGTTCTTTTTTTGAGGACTTGGTTTTTTTTGTGCCGCAGGAGCTACTGGGTTTACTGGTGCAGGTATACCAGGATTTGCCTATTTTTATACAACTGTTCAAAATTTAGGTGCAGGTGAAGCAGTAAGGTTATCTTTTCAAAAAAATAAATAAATAAATAAATAAATAAATAAAAAACCCTTCAAAGTAGACTGGTATAGCTTTTTACTGTCTACTATCGAAGAGTTTTTAATCAGATAAATAAGTTAATATCAATAATAATACTCTTATTGAATCACTAAATATCTAGTCTAACGATGTTTAGTGCAGCACTATTTACACTTGCACCATCAACACTGTTTGCTAAATGGTCTGGGGTAGCACCAATATTTCTAAGCTGGAATTGTTGACCAGCTGTGAAATGTATCATTACCTCGCCATTAATTTGTAAATTTGTCATTGGACTATTAGGGAGATCTACTCCAGTTCCAAATTCGCTGCCTTGTACCATGGTAAATATTGGAGTTAAGCCACTGAATATTGCATAAGCTCCTTCAATTGGTTGTGAGCCTGTACCACCCATATTTCTAAAAATCACACTGTAGTTAATTAAATAATCTCCGGTGCTCATTACTGTAATTGTATCTCCTCCAATAAGGGCGAAATCTCCAGAATTAAGTCCCACATTATTAAAAGATACTGGTGTATTTGTTGGTATATTACCTTGAGAATTAGTATTGTAAAAACTTGCATACATAGGAGTACATTCACATACGCCTGTCGGCCCAGTAGCACCAGTAGTACCAGTAGCACCAGTAGCACCAGTAGCACCACGTTCACCAGTAGCACCAGTAGCACCAGTAGCACCAGTAGCACCAGTAGCACCAGTAGCGCCAGTAGCGCCAGTAGCGCCAGTAGCACCGGTAGCACCAGTAGCACCACGTTCACCAGTAGCGCCAGTAGCACCAGTAACACCACGTTCACCAGTAGCACCAGTAGCACCAGTAGCACCAGTAGCACCACGTTCACCAGTAGCACCA
The DNA here is from genome assembly GCF_042886615.1 of Gottfriedia sp. NPDC057991. Classification (NCBI taxonomy): domain Bacteria; kingdom Bacillati; phylum Bacillota; class Bacilli; order Caryophanales; family Bacillaceae; genus Gottfriedia; species Gottfriedia sp. NPDC057991. Next base: position 3,364 of record NZ_JBHVQN010000007.1, on the reverse strand, counting down.
GTAGCACCGGTAGCGCCAGTAGCACCAGTAGCACCAGTAGCGCCAGTAGCACCTCTTTCACCAGTAGCACCAGTAGCACCAGTAGCACCAGTAGCACCAGTAGCACCAGTAGCGCCAGTAGCACCAGTAGCACCAGTAGCACCAGTAGCACCAGTAGCACCAGTAGCGCCAGTAGCACCAGTAGCACCAGTAGCACCACGTTCACCAGTAGCGCCAGTAGCGCCAGTAGCACCAGTAGCACCACGTTCACCAGTAGCACCGGTAGCGCCAGTAGCGCCAGTAGCACCAGTAGCACCAGTAGCGCCAGTTGGACCAGTAGTACCAGTAGCACCAGTAGTACCAGTAGTACCAGTAGCACCAGTAGCGCCGGTAGCTCCCGCCGGTCCGGTTCCTGTAGCACCATTATTTTCTACATTTACACAAACGTTTACATTTTGCTTTACGTTGCATCCGCAATTTCTTTTTCCACAATCATTACATCTATCATCATCACATCTGCAATCATCATGGTCGTGATTACATTTCTTGCATTTATCACGGCATCTGCAATCATCGTGATGGTGATCACATTTTCTGCATTTGCAATTTTTATGTTTGCATTTCCTGCATTTACATTTACAATCATCATGGTCGTGATCACATTTCTTGCATTTATTTTCTTTACTCAATAATTTCACCACCTTCTAGTACTCTTGTTATTTTATGAGACAAGCCATTGAGGCGTTTGGGCGAATATAAATTATTTTTGAAAAATATTATATAAATAAAAAATTGTTTCAATATAAATTCATTTATTCTGGCTTGTAAAAAAGCACTTTATTTTTTGAAAGGAAAATTATTATATTGAAATAATGATTAATTTGTACATGTTTTTTGACTCATTTTTTTGATAATAATGAACCAATTTGTCCTTTTTTTATACAATAAAATGTACAATTAAAATTTTATGAGAGGTGTATTTTTTTGCCACTACCACCAATTCCACCAATATCACAACAACCATCAGAAGAACCAAATCAACCAGATACTACACAAAACACAGAACCATCAGAAGAACCAAATCAACCGGATACTACACAAAATATAGATCCAACAAATTCCGATTCTTCTCAACAATCTATGCAAACAGAGTCTATTATTGGCCCGATTGGCCCGATTGGCCCAATGGGCTCAACTGGTCCAACAGGAGCAACAGGCGCAACTGGACCAAAAGGGGATAGAGGAAAAAGAGGTAAAGACGGAGACGACGGAGAGAGAGGTAAGCGAGGTCATATGGGACCGATGGGACCAATGGGGCCAATGGGACCAATGGGGCCTATGGGACCGATGGGACCAACAGCACCAACTGTAATTGTTTTAGGCCCAACAGGCCCAGCGGGAGCAACAGGCCCAGCAGGAGCAGACGGAGCAACAGGTCCAGCAGGAGCAACAGGCCCAGCGGGAGCAGCAGGAGCAGACGGAGCAACAGGTCCAGCAGGAGCAACAGGC
>NZ_JBHVQN010000007.1:0-1779 GCF_042886615.1 Gottfriedia sp. NPDC057991 | reverse complement strand
TGGCAGGAGCAGACGGAGCAACAGGTCCAGCAGGAGCAACAGGCCCAGCGGGAGCAGCAGGAGCAGACGGAGCAACAGGTCCAGCAGGAGCAACAGGAGCAGACGGAGCAACAGGCCCAGCAGGAGCAACAGGTCCAGCAGGAGCAACAGGAGCAGACGGAGCGACAGGCCCAGCAGGAGCAACAGGAGCAGATGGAGCGACAGGCCCAGCAGGAGCAACAGGAGCAGATGGAGCGACAGGCCCAGCAGGAGCAACAGGAGCAGACGGAGCGACAGGCCCAGCAGGAGCAACAGGAGCAACAGGAGCAACAGGAGCAGATGGAGCGACAGGCCCAGCAGGAGCAACAGGAGCAGACGGAGCGACAGGTCCAGCGGGAACAACAGGTCCAGCAGGTATACCAGGTACAGGTGCAATCATTCCGTTTGCATCAGGTGCACCAATTGCAATGGCATCAGTAGATGTTCTTGGAGTCAGTGTAGCTAGTACGGCAGGTCTTGTAGGATTTGGAATTTCACTTCCGAATGTTTCATTATTACCTGGACCAGCGATTAATTTAACTGGAACTGGATTGCCAACTGAGATTCTTGATTTTGCATTCTCAATGCCTAGAGATGGTATTATTACAGCTATTTCTGCATCTTATAGTAATGTAGTAGCTTTGAATATTTTAGGAACGAGTATTACGGTTACTGCACAATTATATAGTGCACCGGTAAATAGCAATAACTTTACTCCAGTTTCAGGTGCAAGCGTCACTTTACCAGCTCTAGTAGGTCCGCTTACATTAGGCCAAATCACAAGCGGTATTTCTACACCTTTAGCAATACCAGTCACAGCACAAACTCGTTTAATGATGGTATATACTGCAACTGGATCTGGTATTAGCCTTGTTAATACTGTTACGGGATATGCTAGCGCAGGAGTAGCTATAAATTAATTAACAAATAGAAAATAAAAAAATAGCAATAAAAATTTGACTCTACTAAACTAGAACACAATTGACTATCATTGATAGGAATTGAATCTAGTAAGTAGAGTTTTTTTGCGGATATTTAATAGAATTAGTATTAAAATCCAAACAAACTTGTCCAACGAAAATAGTATAAAGTGTACGTCAAAATATTTTTGGAGGTGTATCTATTTGCCAATACCACCAGGGCCACCAGGCCCACAATTACCACCAGTCTTACCGCTACCACCGGCTCCAACAGGTCCTACAGGAGCACCACTACCACCAGGTCTAACAGGTCTAACAGGCCTAACAGGTCCAACGGGAGCAACAGGTCCACAAGGTCCAACAGGAGCAGCAGGTCCAGCGGGAGCAACAGGTCCAGCAGGAGCAACAGGAGCAGACGGAGCAACAGGTCCAGCGGGAGCAACAGGCCCAGCAGGAGCAACAGGAGCAGACGGAGCAACAGGTCCAGCGGGAGCAACAGGAGCAGACGGAGCGACAGGTCCAGCAGGAGCAACAGGAGCAGACGGAGCGACAGGCCCAGCAGGAGCAACAGGCCCAGCGGGAGCAACAGGAGCAGACGGAGCGACAGGCCCAGCGGGAGCAACAGGAGCAGACGGAGCGACAGGTCCAGCAGGAGCAACAGGAGCAGACGGAGTGACAGGCCCAGCGGGAGCAACAGGAGCAGACGGAGCAACAGGTCCAGCAGGAGCAACAGGAGCAGACGGAGCGACAGGCCCAGCGGGAGCAACAGGAGCAGACGGAGCGACAGGCCCAGCAGGAGCAACAGCAGACTATTAAAGCAAACTCCCAGCACAAGAAACAT
>NZ_JBHVQN010000006.1:0-398109 GCF_042886615.1 Gottfriedia sp. NPDC057991 | reverse complement strand
CGATATAATCCTTCAATTCCGAAAGGAACTGTCTAGCCTTTACTAGAGTAATGTGACCATTCTCCATTTAAACTAGAAACATTTCGCACAACTAATCTGCCATTTTGTTCAATAAAAAACGAGCCACTTTGTGACTCGTGAATTTCAACTATCGCATATGTTAGTTTATCCTACAAATGCAATAGTTGATAAGGTCAATACTTGGTAATGCAACTTTTTTTCATCTATAAAAAAACTACATAATTTAAAATTAGGTGTTAAATAGATGCCTATTGTGCAAGAAATTCAATACAATCAATTTTCTTTTTGATGACCTCTTTTTACAGCCTCTTCTGATAGTGCTGTAAAAATTTGAAAGGTAATACCGAATTTGTCTGTTACAATGGCATAGGCAGGACTAAAATGAACTTGTTTCAAAGGCATCACAACTTGACCTTCTTGTTTTAACATTTCGTAAAACTTATTTGTTTTCTCTATTTCATTAGTAGTAATACAGATGTTAACATTGTTCCCGTTTCGATATTGTATACCTGGAAACATATCAGCAATCATGATATTGGTCTCGCCGATTTTTAATATTGCATGTGCTACTAAATCCTTCAAATTTTCTGGTAGAGGGGATTTAGGATCTTCTGGTGCATCCCCGAATGTTTGGCAAAATAAAAGGTTTGCATCGAGTGATTCCTTGTAAAAATCAATAGCTTCCTTTGCATTTCCATCCATCATCAAAAATGAATTCAATTGTACTGTCAAAGTAATACAACTCCTTTAGATTTTAGTGTAAAATACTTGTTTAAATCTTTGGTTAGGTTAGTAATCCAATATATAAATGTGATTGTATTGTTTCCTACATCAATATTGATTACACTTATTAGTGTAGTGCCTAAAGGTGACAAATCTAGGCACCATTAAGAGGTGTTTTTATGAAAAAATCAGAACGAATAAATCAAATACTTCACTTCATCAATCAAAAACAGCATTTTACACTTCAAGATTTAATGCAGGAATTTCAGATTTCAAAAAGGACAGCACTTAGAGATGTGGGTTCATTAGAAGAGATTGGAGCTCCAATCTATGCAGAATATGGTCGTTATGGGGGATATCGTTTACTTAATCAAATGAAGCTTCCACCTATCTATTTTAATAATCAAGAAATCCTTGCGCTTTACTTTGCTATGCAGGCACTCCGAAGCTTTTCAAATTTACCTTTTCAAGTATCCTATCGTACAATTCATGAAAAATTCATAAATGAACTGTCGGAATCTCAAAAACAAGATATAGAGAGGATGCAAAATCGCGTATCCTTTCAACATACTGTACAAATCAAAGAAAGCATGCATTTAGAAATATTATTAATGGCAGCTGTTCGAAATATTGTACTAAAAATAACATATCAAAACAGCCTTCGTACTATTCACCCGATTGCTATATACGTAATGAAGGGATATTGGTATTGTCAAGCATATGATATGGATAAAACGGCTTACCGTGTTTTTCGCTGTGATCGTATCTCTTCAGCTGAAATAACAACCATTCAACCTTTGGAGGAATTAAAAGAAATTACTAAGCAAAATTCGCATTCATTTTGGAATCCATCAGAAAAAGCAATAAAATTTAAATGGTTGATTAACCAAGAAGGAATAGAATTATTTCACCAGGAACATTATCCATCCATGGAATTAATCTACGAGTTGGAAAATTCATATATTATTGGTACATATGAGCCAAATGAACTTGGCTTTATCATTAAATATCTCGCCAGATTAGGGCAAACAGTAAAAATCAAAGAGCCTACTAATTTAAAGGAAACTTTACGACAATATTATAGAGATATTATAGAAAATATATAATCAATAGGTTCTATCAAATTTTTGATAGGCTTTAAGGAAAACAAAATTGAAAAAGAAATGGGTTTGAGTGAATTTCTTTGATAATGTTTAAGTAACTAACACATGCGTTCATTTTATAGGGTCAATCAGTTAAATTTCTGATTGATCATTTTTTATATGGATTTATGTTTAAAGTAGTCGAGGCGAAACGAAGCTTGCGTAGAGCTTAGACCCTGTTGGGATAATTGCAGTAATTAATGTCATCACCAAACTTAGTAGTCTTTTAAAAGATTTTTAATGAAAAATATTGACAACTATTAGCTGTTTTAGTTCAATAAGCATAGTGGTAAATAGATTTTTAAAATAGACTAGATTTATCGATTTATCGAACGAATTTGATCTAACTTAATTTGTTATAAGTAAATAATAGAATTTAGCTGAATTTATTGATGTATTAAGATCAACATATGTAACAAAACTTTTATATAAGGCAAATCCACATAGTAATATAATAAATATTAAATAAGCTTTAGGAACATTTACTTTCTTTTTCTTCAAGATAATTAGAGTAAAGAGAGTAATAAAAAAGTATAGTATAGATAAAGTTAGCTTGATTTTTTGCAAGTCAATGTTATCAACCTCACTTCGAAACTTTTCTAAATCCTTAGCATTCTCTTTATTTTCTCTTATAGATAAAATAGATCCATTATGTCCAACTTTCCATTTATATGGTTTTTGTTCTAAATTGACTGAGTATTGGTAGCCTCCTGCTTTCTTCTCAAAATTCATTTCTGAACTTTTATTCGCGATAAAATTAATTGTAACGAGAGACACAGTGAAAAATATAAGTGATACAATGAGAAGAATTTTTATAAACTTCTTTACAAATATTTCTCCTTGGTTTAGAAGTTGATCATTGTTTTCCCCATTCATTTTTCTACTCCTTATGTTATATAAATTAGTTTATATCTTTATCTCAACTTATTATCTATATAGTTCGTTGATTAATCGAATATACCTTTTCTTTATTAAGCTGCTCGTTAGCGCAGTAAAAAAGACTGCCGAAGCAGCCCATCCTTAATCAACTAAAGCATTCGTTAGCTAAAGTAATACATCAGTTAAATTTTATACCTTCGACACTACAACGTAGATTATAAAAGTATTGAATAAGTCTATGTTCGTTTATTATTGTTTCTTCAATTTTAAGTAATGTTCTTTTTCCTATACGGCGGTCTAACAGACAAAGTATTTTTATTAGAATATCTGAGGATTTTAATAATACTTCAATTGGAGAATTAAGATATTCTTCTAGTGCAAAGAAAAAATCATATTGACCATAAATTCCTTCTTTTTTAATTATACTATGAGCCTGGTCTTGTATAGTACGATTCTCTGTTACATCAATATTATTAAATTTGTTAGACTCATTCCTTATCTCGTGTTCTCTTTTGTATTCTGCTCTTTCAGCCAGTATAGTACACATACTTAAAACTTCTACTTTATCAACGATAATTACAGCTCTACCCAATTGATCATGTGCTTTACGGTAATTAATCACTTGAAAATCTACTCTCGAACGTAATGGTTCGCATAGTAAACTCATTAATCGTTTCTTTGATTTGCTCCATTTGGGACTATACAACACAAAATTACCCTCCAATATACTAACTATTACCATTACTAATTCTACATTAATTATACTGAAATTGGTAAAAAATTACATATTTTTTCTCTCGGAAATTAATTCCTAACTGCAATCTAATAGAGAGTAAAAAATCATTTTACCCTTTTTCCTTATTCAACTAAACTGCCATTTTGTAGAATAAAAAAATCGACTAAACAGCCGATCTTGTTGTTCAACTATTGCACTGCGTTAGTTGTATTAATTTATATTAGTAATTGTTACTTACTTTTTTATGAATACTCATATTGTCATAATAGCTAACCAAATAAAAAATAAGCCAAATAATATAGTTATCACCTTTACTACATGCCATGGTAGGAATCCAATAATTATATAAACCAATTCAACTAAAATGCTACTTCCTTCTCTACCTTTTTTGTTACCTTTTCTAATTACTTCATGTTTAGATTTATTAAACAGAATGCCTAATATTGTAACAAAACCTCCAATTAAAAAAGGAATATATGCACCTGTATCAAAAATATTTTTAATCAAAATAGCACTCCTAACACGTATACATCACCAAAAATTATAACATTCTTATTCAACTAAACTACCATTTAGTGACATAAAAAAATCGATTAAACAGCCGATCTTTTTATTCAACTTAAGCAATGAGTTAGTTGAATAGAATTTAATTCTACTTAAAATGCTTACTCATTGTGAGTTCCTTCCTTTTCCCACACTGGTTTCCATAAAGTATCTTTCTCATAAATCTCTCTAACTAATTTACCTATAAATCTTTTCTCACTAGCCCCAAATGATATAAAGTTTCTTTGTGCCTGCCTTAAACTTACCTTATTAGCGCCACCACAACTATCTGGTTTATCTTCCATTACACTATCTTCTTGCCAAGAACAAACGTTGCAGATTTCATAACTACCTTCTCCTTCTGAAAGTGTCTTAAAGCCACAACATGAACAAGTATACATTTTCATCGTTTGCACCTAATTTCTAATTCTTTTTATGTCTTTATTCTATCATTCCTTATAACTACCATTAAACTCCATAAAAAAAATCGACATTCAGCCGATTGTTTTGTTCAACTAATGCATTGCTTATATATAGTATCAACAACAAAACATTGATTGAATGCACCCTTTATCATTGTTTATATGGATCTATAGAATAGGCGTTTAAGGACCTGACTTGGAGCCTCTATGGGTACGATTTGTCTTGAAAGGCTGAAGCTATGGTTTCATCAGGTAAACGAGCCTATCATACCCACCTCTCCAAGTAAGGTCCTATCGTTGTTTACGTTGAAAACTATAATTAATTACTATATATAATAGGTAAACAAAGGAAGAAAAATGGGCTGTTTTTATATCTTTATTTACGTTGTATACAGGTAAAAACCATACTACATATAAGCATGGTTTAGTTCAATAAGGTTTTTGAAGTGTTGTCATTATGTTTCTTTTTTAGAATAAAATTAAAAAATAATTCAACATGATAAAACACATTCGAAGCGAAACAACCAAAAAGCATAAGAAGTGAAAAACCAAGAATATCATCAAAAATACTTTGATTTATGCTTTGACTTTCTAAAATATAAAGAATGTACATAACACTCATACCAGCAACAGAATACATTCCCACTTTCGCTAAATAAGACAAAATTTTTGAGTTGTATTTATATTTCAAGTGCCATTTATCAACACCAATGGATAATGGAGTTCCTCCGATAACATATACAACGCTAGAATAAATGATAACAGCCATGAACATCCCTAAAAAATCATGATCACTAAGCGATTTATATTTAAGACAAGTGAATAAAAATGAAAAAGTAATTGTTGATAATAATGCAATTACCAGTTTATTTAGCATGTTTGATCTCCTCTGGGATACGATTTTAACTTCTATTATATTATTCGATAATTACATATTGTACTCCTATTTAGAATAACGATAAATTCTATATTTTATTAATTCTTTACTCAACTAATCTCCCATTTACTTGAACAGGAAAAATTTAATTTTAGTAGAAAAAAGGCGAAATTCCCCCAAATTACAAATACCCGGTATATAGGTATAATTTAGAAGATTCGATTAAATGACTGAATAGTGATAAAGATAATGAAAAGAATTAAAAGAAAAAATAATAACATTAGGGGGAAAAGAAATGGAAATAATGTTAAAATTCGGTTATTTTTCACTTGGAGCACTTCCGATCATTTATGGAGTAGTAGAAGAACTTAAAAAAAGCAAAACTGAAACAAAAAGCAGTAAGAAAACAACTTTGATAAGAAGTTTATTATTCTCAGTGGGTATAATAATAATTTTGTATTATTTTTACGATGCTTTTTTCAATCTTTAAAAAGTTTTTAAGTTGATATTATTAACTTAAAAAAATTTCAAGGTGGTAAAAAAGTAAACAACCTTCTAATCGAATTTATAATAAAATAGAAAAAAATAAGTCCTTATGCAACTAACACATTGCGATAGTTGCATAAGGACTTATATCTTTCAGTTGTAAGAAGATAAAAATTTATCTTCCAACTCATTAATTGTTAAACTAGTCGTTTTTTCGAAACTTTCTTCAAACTTCCCTGTTGAGTTGGTTGAATTTATTATTTCTTTTAAAACACCTTCTCCATAATTATCTACCAGGAATTTTATTGCAAAGTAACTTTGCATATATACATTTGTCCCATCTTGAAATCTTGCGGTTTGCCACTGCTTCCCATCATATAATTGATCAAAAGATACTACTTTGAAATTTGAAGGCTCTACTATTGTTTTATCATTTCCGATATATTCAGATATACCTTCGTTAAACCATAATGGATAAGCTGAAGCACCACCTTTTGAACTTGCTACCATTTGACTAAATATATAATGGGTGTACTCATGTAGTATAGATTTTTGAAAGAAATATAGTGGTGTTTCCTTTCTTTCTAAAATCGATTCTTTATCTTCGTACTTTATTGCTAATAGTTTATCAAAATCCGAATAAAACCCAGACACATCAATAAGACCACTTAGCTCCTGCAACTCTTTCTTATCTTTAAATATGATTAGATCAACAGGCTTTACTTTTACTGTTCCAAAGACCTTTTTATTTTTATTAATCGCCCAATCTAACGTTTCCTTCGTAATTGGAATAAGTTCTGAAAAATCATTTGGATAGTAAATAGTAATATTATGGTATTTTTCTTTTAATCTATTTGCTTTTAGTACCTTTTCTGTTTTACCATCAAAATTCGCAGTCAGAAACATTTTAATCGATTGAACATATGGTATATTTTCATGAGTTTTTTTCTCCAAAGTTTTGTGAACAAATACCCCCACACCAATGACAAATAAAAATAAAACAAGTATTATGGCAGATAAAGTGATACCGAAAATTTTAATAAATCTTTTCATTTTGCTAAACCTCGCTAGTTTCAGGGATAAAAGAATTGATAAATGTAAGAATATTCCCATTTTATCATTAAATTTAAATAACCTGCACTAGATTCTCATTAATTAAAATAAAATTGCCTAGCTCTTTCTTATGCAACTAATGCCTTTTAATTCCATAAGAAGTCAACAATCTACTTTAACAAAGCCTTATATTTAGATAAACCAGCCAATAAAAATTTTGCTAATAAAATTTTTTATGTAAATCTTTAAAAACTTTTATCGCTTTAAAAAAGTATTCATTATAAGTTCCTTCATCTTCTAAACTCCAACATGTTGATAATACAGCATGCGAATAACCCCATAGTAGTACTCTTTCTTTATTTAGATTCAATTCTTTTACTAGTTGATCAATTCGATTTTCTAGAGTTGTAGAAATATCTTTCCCCTCTAATTTGTTCAAAAGAAACTGGATGATGTCATATTCTCTTTCACCTATTAATCCTTTTGGATCAATAACTTTCCATGAGTTTTCTCCAGCTTTTAATATATTATAATGATGTAAGTCCCCGTGAAGTAAGTTTTCAGTAGTTTGTGTACGATTCATTTCCTTAAAAATAGTAAATGCATCTAATAGCATTTCTTTTGATATAGGGCCTAAGCCATTAGGAAATTTTTCAACAATTCGACTTAAGCTATTTTCTCTACTTAATATGGAAGGTATTTTAGTGGATTTAGGTGCAGCTTTCCATAAACTTTTCATCACTTTGACGGCTATGTGCATTGCCTCTCCTTCATTTTCAATTGTAGCAAGCGTATCACCAGGTATTAGTTGTTCTAAAATTAGGATTCCTTCATTAAGATCGTAGTCAATAACTTGAACGAATTCATTCTCTTTAAACTCCTTTAAAGCTTCAACCTCACTGTTAAATTCCTCATTAGGGACTGCTAGTTTAATAACTGCTTTTTTATGACCATCAATTAAAATTGGCGCAACAAAATTATATGATAATTCAAATGGAGATAATATTTTCATATTCCATCGAATTTCACATCTATTACACAAATCTTCAAAATTTCCGAGCCATATTTCTCCTTTTTCTTTATGGATATCTTTAATTGTTTTTATAAACTGTTCTGGAAGAGATATCATTTAATCACCCTGTTCTAAAAAGAATCGTTTTTAAGAGATGAACTGAAGTATAATTACGCTTTGGAAAAGTAGAAAAGTTGAGTCCCTCAAAAATTACATGGAGAAACTCAACTCTCATTAAATGAAAGATGGAGTGTATAATCAAATTAGTTGTTCTTTTAATTTGTGCTCTTCAATTAATCGATTATTTTCATACTTGCCTTGTGAATATTGAATAATTTGATCTTTAATATTTGGATATAAGATGATATTGTCTAACTCATTAATTGGTATCCACTTTACACCAGTTTGATTTGGATCTGGATTTAGTGGCATTGTAGGAATTGAGTTTTCTTTAATATGGCAGCGGAACATTAAGCTTAATCCATGTATTTTATGACCGGTCATATGAGGTGCATTTTCTGAAACAAATACTAGTTCCCCTACTTCAACATTTACACCTGCTTCTTCAAATGCTTCTCTTTTTACAGCTTCAATAATTGTCTCACCAGGTTCGGTACCACCAGCTGGTAAATTATAATGAATTCCGTCCTCATCTGTAAATTGAATTAATAACACTGACTCATTTTCAATAATTAAAGCACATGCTCTTACACGAATATGATACATACCCAAGCTCCTCCCCAAATAAAAGTGATTATTCCATTATCTAAAAAATTAATTCAACTTTCAATCTATTTCTACGAATCAAGTAGAAGTACCTAAATAATAAAAAGGCATCATGGTATAGATCCATGAATGCCTTCTAGTCAAAAATTACTATACACTATTTAATTTGGCTATCTAAAAAATAAGAAGAAAGTACTTGTTTCATAATTTGGATTGCTTCATCTATTTCTTCGTATGATAAATTGATTGGTGGTAATAGTCTTAATACATTAGGGCCAGCAGTACCAACTATTAAACCATTCTTTAAAAATTGCTCCACTAGTTGATCCACAGATAGATTTAATTCGATACCAACCATTAATCCTTTACCGCGTATTTCTACTATTTGTGGAAACTCTTCTTTTATTTCGGCTAATTTATCAAATAAATACTGTCCTTTATCTTTTACACTATTTAAAAATTGCAAATTATTAATCATATTAATTGTTTCAAAAGCAGCCGCCATTGCTAAATAATTTCCGCCAAAAGTTGAACCATGCGCACCTATCGAGAATGTATTTGCTAGATTGTTCTTACCTAGCATTGCCCCAACGGGAAAACCATTGCCTAAACCTTTTGCTAGCGTAATAATATCTGGATTTAGTGGAGTTTGTTCATAGGCAAACATTGTTCCTGTTCTACCCACTCCGGTTTGTACTTCATCAACAATGAGTAATAATTCATGTTTTTTACAAAGAGCTTGAACCCCTTCAAAAAAATCATTATTACCAACAATTACACCACCTTCACCTTGGATTACCTCCAAAATAATTGCTCCAGTATTTTCATTAATTTCATTTTGTAAAGCATTTAAATCATTATATGGTACATATGTAAAACCACTTAACATTTCGCCGTATCCCTCATGAATTTTAGACTGACCAGTAGCGGCCATTGATCCAAAAGTACGGCCATGAAAGCTCTGTTTAAAACTGATAATATGAGATTTACCTGAATGTTTTCTTGCTAATTTTATGGCTGCCTCATTCGCTTCTGTACCACTGTTACAGAAAAATACTAATCCATCCTTAAAGCTTTTTACTAAAACTTTAGCTAGCTCTTCTTGTTTTTTAATTGTAAATAAATTTGATACGTGCCAAATCGATTCTACTTGTTCTTTTAGCGCATTTACAACTTTGGGATGACAATGGCCTAAGTTACAAACAGCAATTCCACTTAAAAAATCTAGGTACTTGTTATTTTCGTCATCATATAAGTAAGTACCTTTTCCATTTTGAAAATTAATTGTTTTTTTATTATATGTTGGGAATAAATTACTCACTTAACACAACTCCTTTTGAAAATACTGTCCCATTAATCGTTCCATTTTCATTTAAGAAATTCTCACCTACAATTGCCACTGAATTTACTACATTTAATGCATTTAAGGCACTTGTAACTTTAGGAATCATGCCACCGTAAATTGTTTTTTCATCAATTAATTGGTTAACTTCACTAGGTGTAATCTTTTCAATTAATTTATGTTCTAGATCTAAAACACCATTTGTATTTGTAATAAAGCAGAGTAATTCCGCATTCATTGCCTTGGCGATACTTTTTGCAGCTTCGTCTGCATTAATATTATATTTTTGGCCAATTTTATCCACCCCGACAGGTGAAATAACTGGTACATAATCATTGTTAAGTAATAAATCTAATAGATTCGTATTTACATCCTCAATTTCTCCAACCCAACCTAATTTTCCCTTATTAAAAAGTGAAGCTTCAAGTAATAGATTGTCACATCCTGATAGACCAATAGCTTTAATATTATATTGATTACAAATAATCGTTAGATCTTTATTGATTTTTCCATTTAGTACATATTCTACAATTTCTAAGACTTCGGATGAAGTCTTACGAATGCCGTCTTCTATTTCTACTGGAATTGAAAACTTTAATAATAAGTTATTTATAAGTGGTCCTCCCCCATGAACAAGGATGATTTTTTTACTACTCATTTTTAATTGATTTATATTTTCAAAGAATGTATTTGATAAGTTATGGATTAAACTACCACCAAGTTTAATGACTACTGTTTCCAATGTTTATTTCCCCCTTATGTGCGATAGCTTGCATTTATTTTCACATAATCATAAGTTAAATCGCAGCCCCATGCAGTACCAAGTGCATCTCCTTCGTGTAAATGAACGTCAATATAAATAATCTCATTTTTCAAAGCAATTTTAGCCTCTTCTTCATTAAACTCAACCGGTTTACTACCAAATAAAACTGTTACACCATTAATGGCAATGTCGATTTGATTAAAATTACCTTCGACCCCGCTATATCCAATGGCACCAATAATTCTCCCCCAGTTAGCGTCTTCACCATAAACAGCTGTTTTTACTAAATTTGATCCGACGATTGTTTTAGCAATTTGATTTGCATTTTTTTGGCTTGAAGCTCCATTAACATTTACTTCAATTAACTTAGTTGCCCCTTCACCATCTCTAGCAATCTTTTTAGCCAAGTCTTCACAAACTAATTCAAATGCTGCTACAAAGTTAGCCCAATCTGGATGACTTTCAGTTAATTCCTCATGTTCAACAGCTCCATTTGCCATAACTAAAACCATATCATTTGTGGAAGTATCTCCATCAACTGTAATTTGGTTAAATGTCTTATCTGTCACCTCTTTTAATAAAGTTTGTAACTGACCAGAACTAATCGTCGCATCAGTTGTCACAAAACCAAGCATAGTTGCCATATTTGGATGAATCATTCCAGAACCTTTAGCAGACCCAGCAATCGTTACAATCTTTCCATCGATCAATACTTCATAACAAGTAGTTTTTATAACCGTATCTGTCGTTAATATTGCGTGGCCAAAATCTTCTCCATCTTCCAATTTATTACCGAGAGTTAACTTGTCAATGCCGCCTTTTAATCGATCCATTTTTAAATATTCACCGATTACACCAGTTGATGCGATTGCGACTAGGTGTTCTGGTAGATTAAGGTGCTCAGCACACCATGATCTCATTAAGTAGGCATCATCTTCTCCTTTTTTACCTGTACATGCATTTGCACAACCACTATTTACTAAAACTGCCTGAAGTTTATTACTAGATGCAATACTCTTTTTTGTAATCGCAATTGGTGCAGCTGGAAATAAATTTAATGTATAAACTGCCGCAACTGATGCCGGCTTCTCGGAATAAATTAATCCTAAATCTTTACGTTTATAACGTAGTCCAGCATGTACTCCACTAGCATAAAAACCATTTGGTGATGTAATTGTTCCATTTATTTTTTTTATATTCTTTTCTTTTGTTATCAACTTTTATCTCTCCTTATGGAAATATTGGTGTAAATTGTAAACCTGTTTCATCTGGCAAGCCTAACATTAAATTCATATTTTGAATCGCCTGACCTGCCGCTCCCTTAACAAGGTTATCGATGACAGAAACAATTGTGATTCGGTTTGTACGATCGTCGTAGGTAGCATATAAATCACAAAAATTTGAACCATAAACATCTTTTGTACAAGGTACTCCGTCTCTTACTCTCACAAAATAGGAATCTTCATAACTTTGGTTATAGATTTCTTTTAATTCTTCGTTACTAATTTCACGTGTTGAAGTAACATAAATTGTTGACAAAATTCCTCTTGTCATTGGAATTAAATGTGGTGTAAAAGTTATGAAATCCTGTGTTGAATCAATTGATTCAATAAATTGTTCAATTTCAGGTATATGTTGATGTTCAGTAATTTTATAGGCTGTTAAATTTTCATTTCGATTCATAAATTGAGTCGTTTCATTAGCCGTTTTTCCAGCTCCAGAAATTCCAGATTTAGCATCTACAATAATTGAATTTTTCTCAACAATTCCTGCCTTTAATAATGGCGCGACTCCGAGTAGTGTTGCTGTTGGATAACATCCCGGATTAGCTATATTATTGGATTGCTTGATCGCTTCTCGATTAAGTTCAGATAGTCCATATGTAAATTGGTTCGTTTTTGAAAAACAAGGATGTATATGTTTATACCATTTTTGGTATGTTTCTTCTTTTTTTAATCGAAAATCTCCAGATAGATCAATCAATTTTGTATTCGAAAAATCGATTTCTTCCATTAACTCACAGCTAACTCCATGTGGTGTAGCAAAAAACAAAATATCATTTTCAGAAACAGATTTATTATTATTCCACTTTTTTATTGGCCCACTAGTACTAGTAGCTAAATGTGGATAATAACTAGACAAATCTTCTTTATATTCTGATGTTGAATAAAAATTCATACCGCTTATTTCCGGATGCATTGATAGTAATCTTACGAGTTCAAGACCACCATATCCGGTTGCCCCCATAATACCGATTTTCATTTTTATATCCCCTTTTATAAAATTATATTCTTCATTATAATTATGAATAAATATAAAATCAATTGTATTTTTATAAATATTTGAAAATAAAAAAAGATTAACCAATTTTCTTGATTAATCTTTCATTATTTTTTTATTTTATTCTTTAAATAAAAATACAGTACAACTAGTTTTTTTCCTACAAATAAAACTCAAATACTTTTGCTATTTTTTCTTTTATTCGTTCTTTAAAAGGTAAATTTTTAATATAAGTAGGCGTAATTTCAAATGATTGATTGAATACATCGGCTAATTCTGGTGCTACCTGTTTGATAAACTGTTGATCATATATATAACAATTCAATTCATCCGTTAAATGAAATGATCTGGAATCAAAATTCGTTGTGCCAATCATTAGAACTTTATCATCAATTTTAATTACTTTACCGTGAAAAATACCTTTTTTAAACCCATACACTTTTATGTTATTTTTCCAAGATTGCTTTATATATGGAAATGCTGCTTGTTGTACTAAAAGTGCATCTGACTTATGGGAATATAATACTTTTACTTCAATTCCTCTATTTGCTGCATCTAATAATGCATCCCATATGACTTTATTATTCGGGATAAAATAAGGAGAATAAATTGTTATCGAATGTTTTGCTTGTTTAAACAATTTACTATATTCTTGCTCAATCCCCATTTTAGTATAAGAAACAAATTGATGCTGGCTTTTCCCAATTTTTTTACTGATCGCCATCTGTGTAATTTTTTGGTCTGAATTTTTTCTCCAATCATGTACAAATTGTTTTTCTAAGCCTTCAACACCGCTACCTACTAACCTAAGCTGAACATCTTCCCACGGTTTTAATCCTTTTTTTTCATCTATATACTTTTTACCTATATTGAACCCACCAATATAGCCAATTTCCCCATCAATAATCGTCATTCGACGATGATTTCTGTTATTTATCGATGCAAAAAAATAGGATAATTGCGGTTTATTAAAATATGTAAAATGCACTCCATGATCGATTAAAGATTTTCTTTCTTTCCGCTCTAATAATATTCCACCAAGACGATCGACAGCATAATAAACTGGTATCCCTTCATCACTCTTCTTTTTTAAGACATCTAAAAATTCATGCGATACACGGTCATTAGAAACTGAAAAAAAGTAGATATGCACTTCCTTTTTTGCATTCCTAATATCATTAAATAATTGCTTATTTAACTTCTTTCCGTTCATATAAATCGACAAATCACTATGTCCAATTGGATAAGTTATTGGCTTTTCAGCAAAAATATTCTTTTTTTGAGCTTTCTCCATTTCAATCTCATTTAAAGCAAATAAAATGACTATTAGTGAAAATAGAAGAACTAAAGTTTTAAAGATGAATTTTAATATTTTTTTCATGGATTCCTCTTACATAGGTTTGGCATAAGAGTATTTTTCGAAAAAAATGTCTTAAATATCCATATTTATTTTAATGATGGAATTTATTTTCATTTAAGCACTGTTAAATTAAAAAGTTGATTTTTGGACTAAATAAAAGGCTGTCTAAATAGACAACCTTAAAGAAC
The DNA here is from genome assembly GCF_042886615.1 of Gottfriedia sp. NPDC057991. NCBI lineage: Bacteria > Bacillati > Bacillota > Bacilli > Caryophanales > Bacillaceae > Gottfriedia > Gottfriedia sp. NPDC057991. Next base: position 383,556 of record NZ_JBHVQN010000006.1, on the reverse strand, counting down.
TCTTATTTCTGAGAATTTTTATTTCAATCAGCGAATATCATTTAAGCCTTTAACATTTTCATCAAAAAATCAGGAGTAGGTAACCCAAATTTATCATCAACAAGATCTTGAATGGTTAAACTATTTATCACATTGATATACCATACTAATATTTTTCGTGGATCTTCTTTTAAGAATTCACCACTTTCTTGTCCTTTTATAAATATTGGTACTAGTAAATCAATTAAATAATCAGGTGAATAATTAGATAATAATTCAGTCACTTTTTCTGGTACTTCTGTTTTTTTCCTCGCTTGTTGGATAATCATAAAAGCATATTTATGATTTTCGTCTAACATGTTTTCAGTTAATAATTTTAGTAGTTTGTAAGGAGTTCCTTGAAAAAATTGCAGTGAACTAGGCTCTCTTTCAGACTCAAGCACTAAACCTTCAATAGTTTGAAAAAACAGTTCAGCCTTTGATTGAAAGTGACGGAATATTAAACCTTCACTAACATTTGCTTCAGATGCAATTACGCTTGTTTTCGTATTTTTATAACATGCAAAAATTTTTAAAGCAGATTGTTTGATAAGCTAAATGAAGTCAAGTTGTGCAACTAAGCATTATTAAGAAGTTAGATAGTTAAGTATGAGTAAAGCCCCTAAAAGACTAATCTCATTTTCCTAATTAAGAAGGATTCCTTATATTTCCAAATTTTTAAAAGCAATTTTTTCTAAAAAATAACACAAAATAGATGTATCCTAAACATCGGAGTTGACTTATAGCTGTGAAAAAAGTTTTTTTTATCGTAATCCTGTCCCTTTCATTAATTAGCTTTACAGATTTTACTTACGCTACGACAGACGAACCAGTACTCACCCCAATTAGCTTTCAAATAGAAATTCAGGATTGGGAAGCTGTTAACAAAATAATCCCAAAATACTCGTTGTTCACTGTAATCGATGTGGAAAGTGGCAAGAGTTTTAATGTACAAAGAAGGGCTGGTAGTAGGCATGCAGATGTGCAGCCTTTAACAAGAGAAGATACTAGGATAATGAAGGAGATATACGATGGGAACTGGAGTTGGCGAAGAAGGGCTGTATTAATTTTAGCTGATGATAACCTAATCCCTGCCTCCATGCACGGAATGCCACATGGTGCAGGTTCGCTTCCAAACGGTTTCTGTGGTCATTTTTGCATTCATTTTATGGGAAGTACGACACATCGGACAGGTAAAGCAGACTTATCTCATCACGTGATGATCCTTAAAGCTGCTGGGAGGATTAATGAATATATGAATAACCTTCCACCGTCCCAACTGCTAAATGTATTATTTGTAACGATTAAAAACAAAGATAAAGGCTTGGTTAAAAATATTGCCATAAGTAATCAAAAAAATATTAAAAAAGTGCTTAGGAAAATAGAAAAAATTGATGCGATACAGTGGACTTTGCCCCAAACAAAAGAGTCAGGGCCATCCTCTTTAGCAACTGAAATCCCAGTTGAGGTTAATCTTTTTATAAAAAATAAAGGTCGGTTAAGGACCAAACTTTCTTTTACCTTGGTGAGAACGTCACCTATTTCGCCATGGAAAGTGAATATCGACCCTTTACTTTCAAGCATTAACTAGCTGTCTAATTACAAGAGGTCAAGTTTTGCATGAAAATGATTTTGAAGATATTATTTCTTGTTATTCTCGCGTTTCTTGATCTAATCATTAACATTTAAAGGGCTACCATAGTAGCCCTTCTAATACACCAAACGTATTGCACTATTGCAAATGAAATCCTTACAAATCTGTACTTTTATAAATTCCTAAAATATTGAAAACTGCTCTAAATATAGAAATAATTAACGAGATTATAAGCAACCAAAAGTAAATATCGTAATCATGTTCTAACCACATGGAAACGATCACAAAAGTAAATAAAATAATTACTCCTATACTTTTCCATTCGTAAGATAGTATAGTCTTTAATTTATTCATTTTAACTAATAACCTTACTATTTTGTTTTTTCCTTAATAATTCAACTAAAGCTAAAATCGATAGGCCTATTATTACCGTTACGAAATGAAAAACCCATTTCTTTTCATTAAGAATGTTGTCTTTTATATTTTCAAAACCTGCTATAAACGAATTTGCACCAATAAAATAGTTCATTCCATGTCCAATTAATATGTACTTTCTATAAAAATAAAAAGATGCACTCATAAAAAATACAAAAAATAATATATCAGAAATCACAATTTTTCTCCCTATTCAATTAAGTTTTTGTAAGTCGTTTCATTCAATTATGGCAATGCGTTAGTTCAGTAACAACTTACAATCTATGGTTTAGGAATTACAACCGCATTACACGATTTTTCATAAAATTCTATTGGTCCTGCTCCGCCGATAATTGCATACTCATAACCAATTTCATACATATCTTTTAAACAGTGATGAAGTAAAGAATATCCAATTCCGTTAATCCTCTTAATTAACGAGACTCCCATTGGTCCAAAATAACATTTTTTATTTTTATATACATCATAACAAGCGAAACCGACAATTTCTCCATCCTTATCTAAAGCAATAAATATCGAAGGCTCAATTATTAAGAACGCATCTTTTATTGTTTGGATCCAATCACTTGAGAAGTTATGATTTACAAAATTAAATAGATTGATATAATCATTTCTATTTATTTTTCGAACTATTATTTGATTAGTAGTATCTGGAAATATGTAATGATCAAGATGAGTGATCATATCACGAGAGGTTGTACCGAGTTCCAAAATAGTTTACTTTTGCTCTTCCGTGAGTAAGGATTCAGCTACATTTTTATTAATTAATGCTTTTAATAAATGACCTTCATTGAGAAATACTTGTTTGTATTTTTTCATATATTCAGTAGCAAGTTCCATTACTGCCAATACTTCATTGGATACAGATACATTAAAAAATTCACTCACCGAATTTTGAACTGGAACAATATCCAATTTATCAATCCAATTTCTTAAAGAGTTTAAATCAATATTACATTTCAAAGTAATTTCGCCAAGTGTACCAGTATGTTCCTGAAAACAAGCTAATAGTAAGTGTTCGGGTCTCAAGATTTCATTTTTTGAAGATTTAACTTCGCATTCTGCGTTACTTATAATTCTTAGAATTCTATCAGTGAGTTTAATATTTGATTTAGTCAATATTACTACTCCCTTTTAAGCGATTTTATCATTTTTGATTATAATAATCTCTTTCAACTTATTAAACTTTCTTTATAAAAAAACGACCTGCCTTAATTTTATTGCAAATCTTATTTTTCAACTAACGCAATGCAATAGTTGAAAAATCAACGTCAATCTAATTGTTCTTTTTTCCCTTATTATCATATCTCAATTTTATAATGAAAAGTATTGAGGCAATCGTTACAGTTACTATTGATGTCATTATTTCTATTTTTTTATTGTCTAAGGTTATATAAATTATATTTACAATTATTATTAGTAAAAAGAAAATTGTTCGATACTTTCGGACAATAACTTCCAATTAATACAGCTCCTCTTTTTCCTTAAGATAACTCCTATTTATTTATTCTATTAATTGTTCAAGTAGTCCTTTAATACAATCTCAGACAATCCTTATTGTACTAAATTGCCATTTACTTAATAAAAAAAACTGCAATTAAGCAGTTTGTGATCTTCAACTAAAGCATTTGGTTACATTAGAATTTTTTTATTCAGTATCAATCTTTCCTACGACTACTATATCTTCAGCTACAATTTTATATTCTATAAACGGGTACACTTAGTTAAAAGCCAATTAAATCAGTAACTCCAATCATAAAAAATATTAATGCACTCAAAAGCCACAGTTTAAAATCTTTAGATTCTTTCTTTTTTAAAATTTTATGTTCCATATAATTAAAAATATTAATCGCTCCGATTAATAAATTACCTAATCCTCTGTAAATATGATTAATCTCATGCGTAAAAACATGCGTAAAAAAATAAACCAAATAAATTAATAATAGAATTAGTAAAATAAGTTGGATAATTACAATTTGTTTTATTCTGTCTTTAAATAATCTGTTTTTTAATGTACTCATCAAATTAAATACTCAGCTCCAAATATTTTCTAAGTTAATAATATAAATTCTAAGATTATTGTATCTACTATTTCTACATTTGTAATTTGGGGGTTATTTGCTATTTTACATAGAATTTGAGATACTAGTATTCAACTAATCTTACAATACCTAAAAAAACTACATATTTCTAATTGGTATGAAAGTAAAGATGATAAGAAAAAAAAAGAGAATGATTCAATAACACCATTCTCTTTATATCAACTTATCTGTTAGTTTGTTCTGCATATTTTTTAAAATTGTCTAGAATTGCTTGCCATCCTTGTTGTTGAAACTCAACAGGATTAGCTGTTTCAGGATCGAATGTTTCAATTACTTCCGTTTCGTTTTCTTTCCCACTAAATGTGATATTAACCTTTCTTCCATCACCTAGAGTATATGCAATAACCTCATATTTTTTTACTTCATCATAAGTCCCACCAAAGTCGAAACCAAAACTGCCATCTTTTGCTTCCATTCTTGAACAGAATTCTCCACCAACACGTAAATCATTTTCTGCAGTTGGTGTGTGCCAGTCGTCTGAAGGACTGTTCCATTTTTTAATATGTTCAGGTTCTGTCCAAAATTCCCATACTTTTTCGATTGATGCTTTAATAGTTGCTTTTACGGTTACTTTTTTATTTGTTTCCATTTCATTACCGCCTCTCTTGATACCAATATTTATTAAGTTAATCAATAATTGTGGCTACCTATATTGTATACGATTTCAAAAAATCATTCTATCTATTCATTTTTTTTGCTTCTCATCAATGTATATTAAACTGCCAAAACAGTCTTCTTGTTGTTAAACTATTGCAGCATGAGCTAGTTGAACAACAAATTATTTATTTTGTTTTTCTCATACGCAATGATGCTCTTCTACTTACATACTCTACTTCATCAAGTATAAATTTTTTGAGGAGCAGTTTAACCTCTTCCTCATTATCAGTTAACTCTCCAAGTCCATAGGCAATTTGCCATCTTGCCTCAAAGTCATTAAATGATAAAGATTGTTTAGCTAAAACAATCAGTTGAGTAGAGTGATCAAGTAACTGGTCAATAATGTTCTCATGTAGACTAATTTCATAAGGAGTCATATATTCATAATCTTGACAATAATATCTATTTCGATTGCGATAGGCAAAGTTTCATCAAATTCATAATCACTATGATTATCTTCTACTGTTTGTCCATCGCCATCACGTTTTTTAGATCATTACCATCTGCTCCAAATGTTCTGCCAAATGTTCTGCCAAATGTTCTGCCAAATGTTCTGCCAAATGTTCTGCCAATTGCCATTGCAATTTTTTCAATAATATCTATATAGTTCACAGCCTGATCTAAACTATCTTCAACTTTTTCTAGTGTTAATTCTTCACCCTTACTCGTTGCATCACTCATTAGTCCACAATACATGTAAATTTCAATGTCATCAGGATCTAAATTTTCAATTGATTCATCAATTTGCACTAGAGTTTTTCCAGTCATTGCTTTTATTAATTTTAACGCTTTGTGTCCGAATCGAAGAGCACGAGGTCGATCCAAATTGATTCCTACCAGTTCACTATTTTTACTCATAAGTTTTTTCCTCCTAAAAAATAAGACTCTGTTAAATTAAAATATTGATTTTGAGCAAAAGAAAAAGACCACAAAAACGTGGTCTTAGCTATTTTTTCTTCAACTAATGTAGCGTTAGTTACTAAAGAATTTGTTTTATTAATAAAAATGCACCCCAAATGCTAAACGGTGTCTAACGTTTGGGGTGCACTTCAAAATCTAGAAATTTTCTTTTATAAGGCTGGGTATTTTAGTTTCCTTTTTATCAGCACTATTAGTATTAAACAAATTGGGATAATAATTTGAAGAGGTATTTGTAGTAAAAAGGGGACAACATCACTTGCTTCATAACGTAATGCAACATAATTCGTTGTCATCCAAATTGAACAAACTAACATTATAACGGAAGTAGGATAAACTAAATCCTTACTTTCCTTAATGCCAAATAAATCTGCTGCTCCTGACACCGCACAATAGAAATATATAGTAATCTTCACGAAATAATTACATACCGAGACCACTATAATAAAAGTATCCAATCTTTGAACAAAATCAGCAATACTAATATAACTAACAGCTGTAAGAAGTGGATATATGGATCTTTCTATATCAGAAACACCCATTATAGAAGTATTTAACATTGAAAATAAAGTCAATATAAACCCAGAAAATAGAAATGATGTTATTCCTACTTTTACTACATTCTTTTGTTTATTTAAATATGGCAAAATCATAGTAAATGTAAATATCTCACCAAAAGGATTTGCAACTAATATCGGAGTTGCCTTTAACACCGGTTTCCATCCACTTTCTAATACAGGTCTTAAATTATTAATATTGATTAAGCCAGAAAAAATTTCTAATCCAATAATTATAAAAAAAAGAAACATTATAAATAAAAAAATAAATTCATTTGAACGTGCAAATATTTCAATTCCTTTATGACTTGCATACATGACTACAATCATCATTAATATTCCAATTGAAATATGTGATGAAGCATTGTAAAGAGTAATAACCATTAACTCCTCAAAATTACGCAAAACTCTTGCACCTATATAAATAAAATATAATATATAGATTAGTGCTAACAGTTTTCCAACATATTTACCTAAAATATATTGTATATATTTTGTAAATGGTACATCTGGAAAAAATGAATATAACTTTATATATACAAGAAATAATAGACACCCCACAGTAAGTCCTAATAATAAACTCATCCATGCATCTTGCTTGGCTAATGCATAGATTTCAATTGGTGGCGATGTACCATTAATAAACATAAATATCATACATAATAATTGGAAACCACTTACTTTTAATTTACGATTCATTATAGTACCTTCATTTAATACTTACTTCCCTATTTTCTTTTTTAAAACATGTTTATTTTTACCATTTAGAATCTAAATTATGATTTATATTACAAAAATATCCAGTATCGATAATGGATACAGAAACATTAATATACAAGCGATTCATCAGCTTTAAAAATAAATTGAAAAGGACATTCCTATTAGAGATGAATATCATTTTTGAATCAATTGTACTAATTTAATAAGATATATAATTTAATGGGTAAAATAAAATGGACTTATTAGAGAAATGAAAAGAAAGGATGGTTGAAGATGGAGAATTTAAGAAACAAATCCACCAAAACGAGCATTAATTGTCCAAACTGTAATTCAAACGTTTCCATTAGTGATGAAAATTCAAATATTAGTAACGAAATTCAAGAACATTATTTATATGAGTGCCCAAATTGTGGAAAACCAGACCTTTTCTATAATAAAAAGTAATTTTAAAAACGACTCTTATGAGTCGTTTTTCCAAAATAAACATAAAAAAGACACATAATTCTTCAAAAGCTTCTCTTTTTGGTTGTTTGTTCAGTTGTTTCACTTTCCTTGTTCAACTAACCTGCCTTCATTTAAACAACTACTAATTCCAAACATAAACAAAAAAAGCAGGAGAACAAGTTTAAAACCTGCTCCTCCTGCCTGTGATATCACTCTTATTTCGGCTGCATACGAATTGCACCATCTAAACGAATCACTTCACCATTTAACATTGGATTTTCAACAATGCTTTTCGCTAAGTGTGCATATTCTGATGGCTTACCAAGACGTGATGGGAATGGAACCATGTTTCCTAATGATTCTCTAGCTTTTTCTGGTAATACATCAAACATTGGAGTTTCAAATATACCAGGAGCAATACTCATCACTCTGATGCCATATCTTGATAAATCCCTAGCAATTGGTAATGTCATTCCAGCTACTGCGCTTTTTGATGCACCGTAAGCCGCTTGCCCCATTTGGCCATCAAATGCTGCTACTGAAGCGGTGTTAATAATAACGCCTCTTTCACCAAATTCATTTGGTTCATTGTTAATCATTTGTTCAGCTGCTAAACGAATAACGTTAAACGTCCCAACTAAGTTAACATTAATGATTTTTTGGAAAGATTCTAATGAATGAATTCCGTCTCTTTTAATTACTTTTTCAGCTAAAACAATACCAGCACAGTTTACTACTGTATTGATTGAACCATATTTAGTTAAAACATTTGCAATTGAATTTTTTACGCTTTCCTCTGAAGATACATCTGTTTTTTCGAAACAAACATTGTCTTCACCTAATTCAGAAATTAAGCTAGCAGCTCTTTCTTCATTTAAATCGAAAATAGCAGCCTTTCCACCATTTTCTACGATCATTCTAACTGTACCTGCACCTAGTCCAGATGCTCCACCTGTAACAATTGCTATGCTATCACGAATATTCATTTTTTAAATCCCCCAATAAGTTGTTGTTTATTAATTTAATCTCTCAATAATCGTTGCATTTGCCATACCATGGCCTTCACAGATCGCTTGTAATCCAAAACGTGAGCCTGTTTTCTCTAAAGCATTACACAAAGTAACCATAACCCTTGCTCCACTAGCCCCAAGTGGGTGACCTAATGCGATCGCACCACCGAATATATTTAATTTTTCAAATGGTACATTTAATTCTTTTTGCCATGCTAAAGGAACTGCAGCAAATGCTTCATTTATTTCAAATAAATCGATTTGATCGATTGTTAAACCACATTTATGTAGAACTTTTTGAGTAGCTTGAATTGGCCCTGTTAACATTAACTGAGGGTCAGATCCTACTACTGTTCTTCCAATAATTCGAAACTTTGGTTTAAAACCCAATTCATGAGCTTTTTCTTTACTCATTAAAAGTAGTCCTGCAGCACCATCGCTAATTTGACTTGCATTTCCAGCAGTAACCGAACCAGTTTCAGTAAATGCTGGTTTTAAAGTAGCTAATTTCTCAATTGTAGAGTTTTCTCTAGGTCCTTCATCTTTCGTAACTTTAACAAGTTCACCTTCTTGATTCGTAAGAGATACTGCAACAATTTCGTCTTCAAAATAGCCTTGTTTCATTGCTTTTAATGCTTTTTGATGGCTATTATAAGCAAATTCATCTTGCTCACTTCGACTAATATTCCACTTCTCATTTATGCGTTCTGCAGAGATCCCTTGGTTAAAGTCACCAAACCTATTCGTTAGTTTTTCATTCCATTTTGATCCTTTTAAATTCGAAAACATTGGTACACGTGTCATGCTTTCAACACCAGCTGCAATGACAATGTCCATATCTCCACTTAAAATGGCTTGTGATGCAAAATGGACAGATTGTTGACTTGACCCGCATTGACGGTCAATTGTAACACCAGGCACTTCAATTGGTAGACCTGCTAATAAAGCGGCAACTCTACCAATATCACCAGCCTGTTCTCCAATTTGCGTAACACAGCCCATAATCACATCATCTATTTCTTTTGGATCAAATTCATTTCGACTTACTAATTCCTTTAGTACAATTGCAGCTAAGTCATCAGGTCTTGTTTCGCTAAAGCTGCCGCCTCTTTTACCAATAGGTGTTCTTAAAGCATCAACAATAACTACTTCTCTCATAAATTTGATCCTCCATTTTTAAGTCTGAATTAATTTAATCCCATTTGTTTTGCAATAATCGTCTTCATGATTTCATTTGTACCAGCGTAAATTGACATGATCTGAATATCTCTAAAACGTCTAGCAATCTCGTATTCTTCCATATATCCATATCCACCATGCAATTGAAGACACTCTGAAGCTACTTTTTTACCTAAATCTGTAATCCACCATTTTGCCATCGATACTTGCTTAACAACATTTACACCTTCCATATGCTTATAAATTAAGTCCTCAATGAAAGTACGACCAATTTCAATTTCAGTAGCCAATTCCACAAGTTTAAATTGAGTATTTTGGAACCCAGCAATTGATTTTCCAAATGCTTTTCTACTTTTCACATACTCAGTTGTCACTTTCAGCATTTGTTCAGCTGAAACTAATGCTTCTAAAGCAACTACTAATCTTTCTTGCTGTAATTTTTCCATTAAGTAATAGAAGCCTTTTCCTTCTTCTCCTAATAAATTCTTTACAGGTACTCTAGCATCTTGGAAAATTAATTCAGCCGTATCTTGGCTATGAAGTCCTACTTTATTCAATTTCTTACCTCTAGAAAACCCAACTGTATCTTTTTCGACAACTAGCAAGCTTATTCCTTTATGAGCAGGTCGAATTGTCGTATCAGTTTTAACAGCAATGATAATAAGGTCTGAATGAATACCATTCGTAATAAATGTTTTTTCACCATTAACGATATAGTAATCCCCTTCTTTTACCGCAGTTGTTTTAATATTTGCTAAATCTGATCCAGCACCTGGTTCGGTCATAGCAACTGCACTAATATATTCACCTGAAATACATTTAGGCAACCATTCCATTTTTTGCTCTTCATTTGCATAAGCAGTCAAATAAGGTACAACAATATCATTGTGTAATGCTACACCAACTAAACTTGAACCAACTTTCTCAAGTTCCTCTATAATAATGACTGAATAGCCAAAATCTACACCTAAACCACCATATTTTTCGTCAACGTAAGGACACAAAAATCCTTCATTTCCTAATTTATCCCAGAATTCTCTAGGTATCATTTTGTTTTGTTCCCACTCTTCATAGAATGGTACAGCTTCTTTTTGTAAAAACTTTCTAAGAGCCGTGCGGAAGATTTCATGTTCTCTAGTTAAGTAAGAATGTTTCATAATAAGCCCCCCAAAATAATTAATCGTTTCGTTAAAACGCTTACAATACTCAAAATACTAAATTTTTTAAATATTACATTTGTAATAATCATATGATGTTAATTGTAATTTATCAAGGAGCAAAAAAAAAAGAACTGAATAGTTCAGTTCTTTTGATTGAAGACAAATTTCAAAAAATAAGACAAATTAACCAATTTTAATTGTAATTTTACCAAAATTATTTCCTTCACCCATACGTTGTAATGCACTAAGGACATCTGTAAATTCAAATGATTCATCTATAATTGGTTTAATTTTATGTTCTTCAAAAAATGCTAACATTTGTTCAAACTCTCTTGGACTTCCCATCGTTGTCCCTCTAATGTCCATATTTTTAAAGAATACTTTTGGCAAAACAGTTTGAGGAACTGGACCATTTGTCGCACCGAATGAAACGATTCTTCCGCCTTGAGCAGTCAAATCAATTAATCGATTAAATGATTCTCCACCAACTCCATCGATCGTAAGATTAACAAATCCATATTCTTTACGAAGTTTTTTATACCAATCATTTTCTCGATAATTAAAACCAGCAGTCGCACCCATTGCAATTGCCTTTTCAATTTTTTCATTGCTACTAGATGAAACTAGTACTTTTGACCCGAATGCTACAGCAATTTGCAATGCATATAATGCTACCCCACTACCAATACCTGGAATCAATACTGTATCATTCTTTTGTAATTGACCACGAGTAATTAATGCTCTATATGCAGTCAGTGCAGCTAATGGAATTGCCGCTGCCTCTTCCCATGACAAGTACTCAGGTTTTTTATAAACATTTTCAACTGGTAGTTTAATAAATTCAGCAAACGTACCATTAGAAGGCATACCAAGTACAGTGAATTCATCAGAATTGATATCGTCACGATCTCCCCAGTTTAAACTCGGGTTCATGATAACTTCATCACCCACAGTAAACCCCGTTACTTCATCTCCAATAGCCTCAATAACTCCAGCACCGTCTGATCCTAAAATTCCATCTAATTTCATCCCTGGATACATGCCGTGAGTTATAAAAAAGTCACGTCTGTTTAATGATGCTGCCTTTAGCTTAATCACTACTTCATTCGAATGAACAGTACCAATCTCAACATTTTCCAATTTTAGTGACTCTGGCCCTTTAGTGTCTCTTAAAATATAAGCTTTCAATTACACCACTCCTATTCATGAAAAAATTTAAATATGTAAACAGACAAATCTTACTCATTTTTATTTTACCAAAAAAGTTAAATACGGTTTAGTAAAATGATTAGGTAGCTAACATTATGTGTGATAATTCGGGGTAGATTCTAACGTTTATGACTTAAATTTTATGAGTTTTAGGTAAGGATTTTAGATTTAAATAGGATTTTTTTTGAATTACCTATAATTATGTGTTTTTATATTTATTCAAACTAATTCGGTACGTGAAATTCCTTTTTAATACACTAGATGTTGTGTGAATCCAAAATTGATCGGTTCATTATAAACTAGTCATTATTTGCAAAGTACTTCTATTATTGTGCTATTTGAAACCTTTTTATATAAGATCTCCTAGATTTTAAGCATATTTTTTAGGTTACATACGGATTGGAGCATCTTATTTGCAGTTTTGGGTATTTTGTTTGCACTTTTAACATTTTTATTTGTACTTTTGATGATTTTAATTGCAGCACATGTAATTTGTTTGCAGTTTTTACAATTTTAATTGCAGTTTAGTTAATTTTCTTTGCACTTTTGACGTTTTTATTTGCAGTTGTTAAAAACGACAATCCACCTATAGTCCTTAATTACAGAATATTATCACCTTAGTTTTTCAAGCGTTCTTTCCTATTGAAATAATGGTAATTTAAACTTCTATCCTACTAAAATTAATTTCCACAGGAATAATCTACTGGATTCAAAATAGAAGAATTTATATATCTGAATATTACAAACTTTCTAATATTTCTACACTCCAGTTTGTCAAAACCTGTTTTATTATCAATAAATCTGTCTCTTTATAACATACAAGAATGTATTCTTATTTCCTGCTAAACTTTTATTTACTATATAAATATATTTTTTATTTTGAAAGTTTTACTAAAACAAAAAAACTCTCACCACTTTGAGAGTCGAAAGAATTTTCTTAATTAGATAGAAAAAAGATTCCTATTGCACTAGGACCAGTGTGTACGCCGACTGCTGAACCAACTGAGTTTTCTATAATCTGTTCACTACCAATTAGATCCTTTAATTGTTTAATAAATTGTTCGGTAGAATCATCTTTTACCCCATATACAACTGCAACATTTTTACTAAGTTCATCTTTTCGAATCTTCATTAGTTCAAGCATACGATTTAATGCTTTTTTTCGACCTCGTACCTTTTCAAGTGGTTTAAATTTCCCTTCGCTAACTTCCATAATCGGATTTATATTTAGCATGCCTCCTAAAAATCCTGCAAACTTACCAACACGACCGCCTCGTATTAAATATTGGAGATCTTCTATCGTAAAAATATGTTGGATCTTATTTATATTGTGATGTAATTGTTTGATTAGATTCTCAAATGATTCATCATTATTTAAGCCTTCTATTAACTCCATCACTAATACACAAATTCCAAGTGATACTGATCTAGTATCAATTATATGAATAGAGGCATTTGGATTGTTTTCTAAAATATCAAGTTTTACTAATTGTGCAAAATTATACGTACCAGATAAGTCTCCCGAACAAGTAAGATAGATACAATTTTGATCTGCACTACATGAGACTAAAGTTTGATAAATTGCATCGTAAGAAGGTAAAGATGAAGTAAAGTTCTCTCCATTTTTCATTCGTTGCATTAACTCATGTGATTGTAAATTTACTCCATCAAGATACTCTTTTTCTGATTGGTCGTAGACTCTTAATGGTATGACTGAAATATCGTATTTCTTCAATATCTCAGTTGGAAGATCAGAAGAACTATCTACAATTATTTTTAGGTTCAATTTAATCACCTCTCTCTACATTAATAATGTATTTTTAATCTTATTAAACAATAATTTAAATATTCAAACAACTATTTTTTATCGACAAAATTAAAATAAATTTTACTAAAAGTACATTGAAAATTCTCTTGTTCTACAACATGGTAGTTTAATTGAATAAGAAATGTCTGAATTTCCATGAATAAAAAGCGCATTCCAACAAATTAATTAAATACCTTAATAAATTGATTAGCCCTATTTTCTAAAATTATGAATTATTTCATTTTAATTTTATGGTAAAATGGAATTATATGGAATTTTTTGGAGGTATCTAGTGGAATTAAATGCGGAAGAAAAATCAGAGAAAGTACCGATTAAGCTTGATTTTGAGCTTTATGGCTCAGAAAAGGAAATGCGCTCGATCAATAGCCAATTGTTTAATAATCAAAAAATATGTGCAAAAGGGATTCTTTACATTGCGTTTACAGTACTTATATTATCTTTATCAATTTTTACTTTCGTTTGGATAAACGAAGAACAAAATTCACAAGAACAATCAATTATTTCTACGCAAATAGCTGATGAATTAAAAAACAAGGAATTAATTAGTTCAGAATTGATCAAAAATATAGAAAGTTTAATAGAAAGTACCAATCATATTTCTGAAGTTAGAGTATTCAGTTCGATGAAAGTTAGGAATGAAGGAATAAATTTGACTTCTTATAATACCGAAAACATGGAGCCAGATTTTCATTATAAAAGAATTGTATGGTCCCCTAAATGGTTAGTTCCTGACTTTTTCTCTAGCGGAAATGGAGATAGTGAATGGTATATCGAAATGAAAAATAGGACTTTTAGTACATTTGCAGGATCTGTTTTAATAGTAGGCTTATCAATCTATTTAACCTTATTCACTATATGGACAACGAAAAATACCTACCAACATAAAAGAATAAAAATTGGATGGATTATTCTATTTTCTTTATTTAATGTGTTAGGATTTTTAGTTTATCGATATCGATTTGTCATTAGAAAGTTTTTTATTGATTTTCTAAAAGAATTTAGTAGATCAGAAGAAAAAAGTATAACGATTGATGTATCGTTAATCAAAAACAGTCATGAATTACATCAAGTATTGAAAGAAAAACTATCATTTCCAGATACTTATAGTGAAGATTGGGACGACTTTTGGGATATAATTACATGTCAAGTTGAGTTACCTAAGCAACTTCAATTTAGTGGTTGGTCAGAACTAGAGCGAAAACTACCAGAAGATTCAAAAATTATGATCGAGTACCTTCTTGAACATAACCAGGAGTTTCCCGATTGGCATTGTCATTTTTTATGCAACTAGCGCGTTTTTAGAAGTACAGTCAAATTAGACAGTGCTCTTTCAAATTCTAAATTCCATATTCTACTTAACTAACCGTCCTATTTCCCTTGCTTTCACATGAATCCAGATAAAAAAGAAGTGTCTTATCAGTATGCAGGCTATAAGACACTTCCTTTTTTAGTTATGCGTGTAATTTTTCATATTTTTCAATGTCATTTTCATATTTCATCGTAATCGAAATATCATCTAAGCCATTTAGTAGTTTTTCTTTCCAAACGGGATCAATTGAAAACTCAAAGTTCCCAAATATTGTTTTTACGACTTGTTTTTCCAAATCCACTTCAATTTCTTGTTTTCCGCTTAAGGTAGATAATTGTGAGCGAATCTCATCATTTAAGACAATCGGGAGCATGCCATTTTTAATACAGTTATTGTAGAAAATATCTGCGAAGCTACCAGCAATAATAATTGTAAATCCATAATCGTTTAACGCCCAAGGTGCGTGTTCTCTAGATGAACCGCAACCAAAATTATTTGCACTTATTAAGATTGAAGCATTTTTTCGATCCTCATTATTTAATGAAAAAGATTGATTAGGTGAGCGATCATCATGATATCGCCATTCATCGAATAAAAATTCTCCAAAGCCTGTTCGTTCTATTCGCTTTAAATATTGTTTTGGAATAATTTGGTCTGTGTCGATATTATCTAACATTATTGATACAGTTGTGCCTTTATGCGTACGTAACGGTTTCATTTGCTTGCTCCTTTCGAATATCAATAAAATGACCATGTACAGCAGCAGCCGCTGCCATTACTGGACTTACTAAGTGTGTTCTTGCTCCTTTACCTTGTCTTCCTTCAAAGTTTCGATTTGAAGTAGATGCACAATGTTCGCCAGCTGGCACTTGGTCTGGATTCATTGCTAGACACATCGAACAACCAGCTTCCCTCCATTCAAATCCTGCTTCGATAAAGACTTTATGTAGTCCTTTTGCCATCGCTGCATTTCGAACCTTTTTTGATCCTGGAACAACTAGTGCACGCACATCAGATTTTACTTTCTTTCCTTTAAGATATTTTGCCGCTTCCTCTAAATCTGATAATCTAGAGTTTGTACATGAACCGATGAATACATGTTGAACTGGAATCTCTTTTGGTGTGATTTCCGGCTTTAATCCCATATATTCATAAGCTCGTTCGTAGTTCTCATCTTTGGCTTTTGGAAGGACTTCATCAATTCTTACGCCCATTCCAGGATTTGTTCCCCAAGTTACGTAAGGTGCAAGGGTCGCAACATCCACTTCGATCGTTTTATCAAATGTTGCTCCATCTTCTGTATATAATTTCTTCCATTCTACTAATTTTTCATCATATGAATTGATTGTATATTTTCGACCTTTTAAATAATCGAAAGTTTTTTGATCAGGAGCAACTAATCCTGCTTTTGCTCCTCCCTCAATCGCCATATTACATAAAGTCATACGCTCTTCCATTGACATATTTGTAATGGCTTCACCATAAAACTCAATGACAAACCCAGTTCCCATTGATACACCATAAGTTGCTAGCAAATGAAGAATGATATCTTTAGCATATACACCTTTTGGAAGCTTACCTTCAAGTTTCACACCCATTGATTTTGGCTTAACTTGCCATAAAGTTTGTGTTGCTAGTACATGTTCTACTTCGCTTGTTCCAATTCCAAAAGCTAATGCACCAAATGCACCGTGCGTAGATGTATGACTATCTCCACATACAATTGTTTTCCCCGGCTGAGTTAATCCAAGCTCTGGTCCGATTACGTGAACAATGCCTTGGTCCTCGTCCGTAATATCTGCTAAAGGAATATTGAATTCTTGACAATTATTTCTTAACGTATCCATTTGTTGTTTAGCAATTAAGTCAGTGATGACTAATTGATTTTTAGTTGGTACATTATGATCCATCGTCGCAAATGTTAATTCTGGTCTTCTTACTTTTCGATTGGATAATCTCAATCCTTCGAATGCTTGCGGAGAAGTTACCTCATGGACTAAGTGTAAATCGATATACAATAACTGGGGCTTACCAACTTCACCAGTTACAACGTGATTTTGCCAAAGTTTATCAAACAATGTTTGTTTCATCCAATACTACCTCCAACTGTTTGAAATTGTAATTCCTTTACTACTTGTTCCGTAAATTCAATCGTTGAACTTATACCACCTAGGTCACCAGTTAAATAGCCATTATTTATTGAATTAACAATCGCGTTTTCAATTGAGTTTGCTTCATCTACTAAATCAAAATCACGAAGCATCATCGCTACAGACCTTAAAATTGCAATAGGGTTAGCCTTATTTTGTCCAGCTATATCTGGTGCTGAACCGTGAATTGGTTCATATAATGAAGGACCCTTACCAGATCTACTTGCAGAAGGTAGCATACCTAATGAACCAGTAATCATTGAAGCTTCATCGCTTAAAATATCTCCAAATAAATTTTCAGTAACGATTACATCAAATCTTCTTGGGTTTCGAATTAACTCCATCGCGGCTGCATCAACAAGAATATGCTCAACTTCTACTTCTGGATAGTTAGAACTTAATTCAATTACAATTTTTCTCCAAAGTTTACTAGATTCTAATACATTTGCTTTATCAACAGATGTAAGTTTGCCTTTTCTAGTTTTTGCTAACTCAAATCCATACGTTACAATTCGTTCAATTTCTTTTCTAGTATAGGAAAGCGTATCGGTTGCTTCATTTTCATTATGGAAACGAGGTTCGGAAAAATATATTCCGCCTGTTAATTCTCGAACGACGACAAAGCTTACATTTCTTACTTGTTCAGATTTTAAAGGAGAGTGATTTACAAGTTCATCGTAAACATCGACTGGTCGAATGTTTGCGTATAAATTAAGTGATTTTCTTAACCTTAATAAGCCACTTTCTGGCCGTTCAACACCTTGATCCCATTTTGGTCCACCTACTGCCGCCAATAATACGGCATCTGAATTTAAACAATTATCTAATGTTTCTTTCGGTAAAGAAGTACCTGTTTCATCGATCGCGTGACCTCCGAATAAATTTGTTGAAAACGTAAAGTCATGTTGATAAGATTTTGCAATTTGTTCTAAAACCTGTACAGCTGAACTCATAATTTCTGGTCCGATTCCGTCTCCTGGAAGACATGCGATTTTTAATTTCATTTTAGAACCTCCTTTTTGCTCCACTTACTAATAATGTTTAATAAATCTGCATCTGTAATTTCTTTCTTAGAATCTGTCAAAGCTTTAAATTGAACAAACGCTTTGTTAATAATTTCTGTTGAAAAGTTGAATCCAAGTTCTTTTAATCTGTCAGTAAAAGCATGACGTCCTGAATGTTTCCCTAATACTAATGAATTTGTAGAAAGTCCAATTAATGAAGGGGGTATAATTTCATATGTTGTTGGTTCTTTTAGTACGCCATCTTGATGAATACCTGATTCATGTGCAAATGCATTTGTACCAACAATTGCTTTATTCTTCTGGACAACCATACCTGTAAGACGACTAACAAGTTCACTTGTCTTCGTAATTTCATGTAATCGTAAATTCGTATTTTTCCGGTAAACATCTTCCCTAATATGTAGTGCAACTGCTATTTCTTCTAGTGCTGCATTTCCAGCTCTTTCCCCAATTCCATTTACGGTGCATTCTACTTGGGTTGCTCCAGCCTGTATAGCAGCTAAAGAATTCGCTACTGCCATTCCTAGGTCATCATGACAGTGACAAGAAAAAATTGCTTTATGATAAGACGGTACATTTTCCTGTAAATATTTAAATAGATCGTAGTATTCTGAAGGACTTGTGTAGCCGACAGTATCTGGAATATTAATCACATCAGCACCTGCTTTAATGGCAGTCTCTGCGAATTCGGCAAGAAATGCTCGATCAGTACGACATGCATCCTCAGCTGAAATTTGGACTTTTGGAAAAAAGGATTTTGCAAGTTGCACACTATGTTTAGCAGTTTCCAAAACTTCTAATCTCGTCATGTTTAATTTATATTTCATATGAATATCACTTGTTGCTAGAAATATATGAAGTCTCGGTTCTGCAGCATTTTTTAACGCATCCCATGCTGTCTTAATATCTGAATCTTTTGCGCGAGAAAGGCTAGAGACAGAGACAGAACGAATCTGTCTCGCAATCTCTTGAACACCTAAAAAGTCACCTTCTGAGGAAGCGGCAAAACCAGCCTCAATGATATCAACACCTAAAGCTTCTAGTTGTCTTGCAATTTCGAGCTTTTCAAATCGATTTAAATTAACCCCAGGAGATTGTTCGCCATCACGTAATGTTGTATCAAGAAACTGAATTTTACTCATTTTTTATTTCACCTCGACCTTTTCTTTTCTTTGGATAAATGGCATCATTGCACGAAGTTTTTCGCCTACCTCCTCTAACTGATGTTGCTTTTCACTTTCATTAATTTCATTGAATACTGGACGACCATTTTTATTTTCGTTAATCCAGCCTTTAGCAAACGTACCATCTTGAATTTCTGCTAAAATATCTTTCATCGCTAATTTTGACTCATTCGCAACTACTCTAGGACCAGATACGAAATCTCCCCACTGAGCTGTATCAGAGATTGAGTATCTCATATAGCTCATTCCGCCTTCGTACATTAAATCAACGATTAATTTCAACTCATGTAAACACTCAAAGTATGCTACTTCTGGCTGATAACCTGCTTCTACTAATGTTTCAAATCCTGATTTTACTAAAGAAGTTACACCACCACATAGTACCGCTTGTTCTCCGAATAGATCTGTTTCAGTTTCCTCTTTAAATGTTGTTTCAAGAACACCCGCTCTAGTAGAACCAATTCCATCAGCGTATGACAGTGCTACATTTTTTGCTTCGCCTGTTACATCTTGGTAAACAGCAAATAATGCTGGAACCGCTGCACCATCGACAAAAGTACGTCGAACAAGATGTCCTGGACCTTTTGGAGCTACTAAAAATACATCAACATTAGCAGGAGGAACAATTTGATTAAAATGAACATTAAATCCGTGTGCAAACGCAAGCGCATTACCACTTTCAAGATGCGGTTCAATTTCATTTTTATAAACAGTTGGTTGATGCTCATCTGGTAATAGAATCATTACTACATCTGCTGCCTTTGAAGCCTCTGCAACCGTTGTTACATGTAGTCCGTCATTTGCTGCAGCATCCCATGATTTACCAGGACGACAACCAACAACTACTTTATGACCATTTTCATGTAAATTTAAAGCATGTGCGTGACCTTGTGATCCATAACCAATTACTGCAATCGTTTTCCCCACTAATACATTTTCCTTCACGTCTGTACCATAATATACTTTAGCCATTTTCAAATTCCTCCATTTTTTTTAGTTTTATATTTTTATATTTTTATTTAATAAGAGAGTAGCTTTTGAGCATGCTCCTTATGTTTAGCAGATCTAGTAAATGCGGTTACACCTGTTCGAGCTATTTCTTTTAGTTCGAAAGGTCTTAATAATTCAATCAAAGCCTCTACCTTATCAGATGTACCAGTTACTTGAACGACAATCTGATCACGGCTTACATCAATAACTGAGGCTCTAAATGGTTCAATTAGACTATAAATTTCATTTCTTGTAGCTGCATTTGTACTCACCTTTATTAAGGCTAGTTCTCTAGCAATAACTGATTCTTCTGTTATATCTGCTACTTTTATCACATCAATTTGCTTGTGAAGCTGTTTAATCAATTGTTCAACCTGTTGTAAATCTTCTACATGAACGACAAACGTAATTCTTGAAATATGATCTTGCTCTGTATGTCCAACAGAAATACTTTCGATATTAAAGCGTCTTCTTGAGATTACTCCTGTAATTCGGTTAAGTACCCCACTGTTATTTAATACAGTCGATGTAATGACCCGTTTCATTATTTCACCCCTTCCATTTCATGAATTCCTTTACCAGGTGGAACCATTGGTGTAACGATTTCAGCTTGATGAATCCGGCAATCAATTAAAACTGGCCCATCAAATTCAATCGCTTCTCTTAATTGACTTTCAACTAAATTTGGATCTGATATTGTTATCCCTTTAATCCCATAAGCTTCAGCAAGTTTCGTAAAACTAGGTTGGCAGTCTAATAGAGAACTTGAGAAGCGGTCATTATAAAAGGCTGATTGCCACTGTCTTACCATTCCTAAAGCGGCGTTATTTAAAATTAAAATTTTAACTTGTAAATTATGTTCCTTGATCATGCTCAGTTCTTGCAATGTCATTTGGAATCCGGCATCACCAACGACGGCTACAACTAATTCATCAGGTTTAGCAAATTGTGCTCCTATAGCAGCAGGTAATCCAAATCCCATCGTTCCGAGTCCTCCTGATGTGATCCATTTATGTGGTTCGTCAAAAGGATAATACTGGGCCGCCCACATTTGATGTTGACCTACATCTGTGGAAATCGTCGCTTTCCCATTTGTAATCGAATGGAGTAAAGTTAAGACAGTTTGTGGTTTAATGACTTCTCTACTCGATTCATACTGTAAAGGAAAGGCCTCTTTACGACTTTTAAGTAGCTCTAACCATTCACTATGATTTTGTTTATCCCCTTTCTGTTTTAATAGAACTTTCAGAACTTCCTTAGCACATCCAACGATTGGAATATTTGTAGGAATAACTTTGTTAATTTCGGCAGGATCTATATCGATATGGGCTACGATCGCATTTTTAGCAAAATGTGCTAAATTACCGGTTAACCTGTCATCAAATCTTGCTCCGATGTTAATTAGTAAATCACTTTCATACATTGCCATATTTGCTGTATAAGTTCCGTGCATCCCTCCCATTCCAAGGAATAATTCCTCATTTGCTGGAAATCCACCTAGCCCTAAAAGCGTATTAACGACTGGGATATTGAACCTTTTTATAAATTCAGTAAACTCTTCAGCTGCTTTTGCATGTAATATACCTGCACCAGCTAATACGACTGGTTTTTTAGCTTTTTCAATTGCTCCTATTAACTTTGTTATTTGAATATAATTTGGTTCATATGTCGGTTGATAGCCTGGTAATTGAACTTCTATGTCGTCTTTTTTCACTCCTTTTTCAACCATCATATTTTTTGGTAGATCGATGACGACTGGACCTGGACGCCCTGTTGAAGCAATATGGAATGCTTCTTTTACGATTTGTGGGACATCTTCAACATTACGCACTTGGTAGTTATGTTTTGTAACTGGCATTGTGATTCCAATAACATCTGCTTCTTGAAATGCATCCGTTCCGATTACATTTGTAGCAACCTGACCAGTAAAAACAACTAGTGGTAATGAATCCATCATCGCATCTGCTAAACCAGTTACTACGTTTGTTGCACCTGGACCACTTGTTGCGATGACAACTCCTGGACGACCAGTTACTCGTGCATAACCTTCTGCAGCGTGGATGGCCCCTTGTTCATGCCTTGCTAGAATGTGAGGAATATCAGCATCATAAAGTGCATCATATAATGGTAATACTGCCCCTCCAGGGTAACCAAAAATCATTTCAACATTTTCATTTTTCAAAGCATCAATTAGTAAATTTGCACCTGACAATTCTTTTGACAGAGTTCTCATCGAATGATGACTCATTTCTACTTTTCCCTCCATTTTCGGATAAAATTTACCCATTTATTCGCAATAAAAAAAGCCATAACTCCACACTTCAGCAGATGCTGAAGGGGCGAAAGACTTTTCGCGGTACCACCCTTCTTCTTAGGTTAAAAACCTAACTTTGGGATTTTGGCTAACCAAAATCTGGTTATAACGTGACCAACGTTCAAGCTTACATTACAAAATAATTCAGCTTGACACTCAAGAGTGAGTTTCATTAATCAAGGTCATCGGTTCACACCAGCCACCGACTCTCTGAAGATCCTTTTCATAACTACTTTTCTCTTTCAATGCTTTTTCATATTTTTAATATTCCGCCTGTATTAGCAGAAGTAACTAACTTTGCATATCTTGCTAAATAACCCGTTTTAACTTTTGGTTCATGTAATTTATAGGATGTTTTACGAGATTCTAACGTTTCGTTTGAAATTGATAATGTAATACTTCTTGATAAAAGATCGATTATGATTTCATCGCCATCTTCAATATATGCAATTGGTCCACCTTCAGCCGCTTCAGGAGAAATATGTCCAATTGCAATTCCTCTAGTAGCACCCGAAAAACGACCATCTGTAATTAACGCAACTTTTGTTCCTAAACCTCTTCCGACAATTGATGAAGTTGGTGCAAGCATTTCTGGCATTCCAGGTCCACCTTTTGGACCCTCATATCGAATGACAACGACATGACCCTCTTTAACGAGACCTTCATCAATCGCTTCAACCGCTTCATCGTGTGAGTCAAAACAAATTGCTTCACCAATAAATGTTTGGATAGAAGGGTCAACGGCACCTACTTTAATAACTGCTCCATCTGGGGCTAGATTGCCATGTAAGATTGATAATCCGCCTGTTTGTGAATAAGGATTTTCTTTTTTACGAATCACTTCACTATTAGAGATTGTGGCTTCTTGCACATTCTCGAATAAAGTTTTTCCCGTAATTGTAATGCGGTCACTATTGATTGCTCCAGGAATAGTAGTAAGTTCTTTAATAATTGCTGGAACACCACCTGCTAAATGAACATCATGCATTGAATAGTGAGAGGCAGGACTAATTTTAGATAAATAAGGTACTCTTCTAGCTACGTCATTTATATCCTTTAAGTCGTAATCAACTCCTGCTTCATTTGCGATGGCCATTAAGTGTAAAACAGTATTTGTTGACCCACCCATTGCCATATCTAGTGCAAATGCATCATCAATTGCCTCTTTTGTAATAATGTCTCTTGGCTTTATATCATTTTCAATGCAATCCATTAGATGAATAGCTGCATCACGGATTAATTGATGTCTGTCTTTACTTGTAGCAAGTATTGTCCCGTTATACGGTAGTGCTACACCAAGCATCTCCATAATGCAATTCATTGAATTTGCTGTGAACATTCCAGAACATGATCCACATGTTGGACATGCTGACTTTTCGATATCGAGTAATTCTTCTACACTCATTTTTCCTGATTTAAAAGCACCTACACCTTCAAATACTGATACAAGGGATAGAGCCTTTCCATCTTTAGATAGTCCGCCTGCCATTGGTCCACCTGATACAAAAACTGCTGGTACATTTGTACGAACAGCTGCCATTAGCATTCCAGGTGTGATTTTATCGCAATTTGGCATATAAAATACTCCATCAAACCAATGTGCATTAATTACAGTTTCGGCTGCATCGGCAATGATTTCCCTACTTGGTAAAGAATACCTCATTCCGATATGCCCCATTGCGATTCCATCATCGACACCAATCGTATTAAACTCAAATGGAACTCCACCAGCATCTCTAATCGCTTGTTTTACAACATCAGCCATTTCCCTTAAATGTATATGACCTGGAACAATATCAATATATGAATTACAAATCGCTATAAATGGTTTATTAAAATCTTCCTCTTTTACACCTGCCGCTAATAATAAGCTACGATGTGGCGCTCGGTCGATTCCTTTTTTAATCATGTCACTTCGCACAATTTATCACCCTTGTTTTACGTAAATTTTTTCTCCATCTTCAACTACTAATTGACGAAATGCTTTTAATAATCTTTGTGTATTTGGTCCTGGTTTTCCATCACCAATCACTCGTCCATCTACCTTAGATACGCCAATTACTTCAGCTGCTGTTCCTGTTAAGAAAACCTCATCGGCTATATAAACATCATGTCTAGTGAACAATTTTTCCTCAACTTCGTAACCTAATGTGTCACCTAATTCCATAATTGCATTACGAGTAATACCTTCTAATGCACCCGCTGAACTCGGTGGTGTAATTAACTTGTTCCCTTTTACTAAAAAGACATTATCTCCTGAACCTTCAGCTACAAAGCCTTGATCGTTTAGCATTAGTGCTTCTTGAACACCAGCTAGTTTCGCTTCAATTTTTACTAATATGTTATTTAAGTAATTTAAAGATTTAATTTGTGGATTTAATACATCACTTCGATTTCTTCTCGTTGCTACTGTTACAATTTCCATACCATTTTCGTATAGTTCTTGTGGAAACAGTGCTAGTTGTTCAGCAATGACAACTACATTTGCTCTTGGACAAGAAGTTGGATCTAATCCAAGATTTCCTTCACCTCTTGAGACGACGAGTCGAATATAACCACTATGTAAATTATTTCGATTTACTGTATCAACAACAATTTGTGTTAACTCTTCTAAAGAATAAGGAATTGTTAATAAAATTGATTTTGCTGATTCATATAATCGAATGAGATGTTCTTTTAAGCGAAATACATTGCCATCGTATACGCGAATCCCTTCGAATACTCCATCTCCATATAGATATCCATGATCATATACAGAAACTTTAGCATCTTGTTTTTGAACGAATTCACCATTTAAAAAAATCTGTTGCTCTGTCACGGTTAATCCTCCTCAAGAGTTAAAATATTTGTACTTACTTTATTCCAATCTAAGAAATTAATCAACAAGTTTTTAGAAAATTTAAAATTCATATTTTATTCAAAAATCGTATAAATATTGGTAAATCAACAATGAAAACCTTTACATTTTTTCAAAATATTTTTTCGACAAAATTTTACTCTTGAAAAATGTTTTTAAAAGGATTATCATATGGTTACTTTATACAGAATTTTCTGTGAATTAAAATCGGAGGCGAGTAAAAATGGCTACTTTACAAATTAATGGGACTGTTAACGAAATCAATGAAGTGTTGAAAGTAATGAGTAATCATTTTGACATTCAGATTAAAGACGAAAAATCCGATCAGGACTACTCAGTAGATTTCTCTTATGAAGAATGGGAAAATGATTCTTTTGTAAGTGAGATGTTAACCGGAGCCTATAATGATTAAAAATTAAAATTCTTATCGTATGATAACAAAAACGAGGGTAGCCTATTTTTTAGGCCACCCTCTTTTTTATTAGTTAGTCTGAACTGGATATAAGGCATAGGGTACTGCAATTAAAAATATCTGTCTGTGCAAGTAAACGGCGAACTGTAATTAAAATATGTGAATCTGCAATTAAAATTAGCGAATCCGCAATTAAATTTGTAAAACTGCAATTAAAATTTGCAAATCTGCAATTAAATCTAGTAAAAGTGCAATTAAGATACAATATTACCCATACCAGTTATGGTATTTCACCCCAAAAACTGTTCTAAAGTTCATACTCTCAAAAAGAAAACTAGCAAATTTTCATTAATTCTAGCTAAATCGAATTAAAAGTCACTACGAATCTGTTAAATATTAACTGTGAATACATAAAACTTTACGTACAAGTGTAATACTTATGTTTGCAACAAAAAAGGACTGCTTTGATCAGTTCCTCTGACCAATAAGACAGTCCATTTCGTTTATTTTAGTAAACCCTCATCCTTCAAAAACTCTCTAGCAACACTTTCGGCAGATTTTCCACTAACATTTACTTTATAATTCATTTCTCGCATTTCATCATCCGTTATTTTATTTTGTAATTTATTTAAAATACTTTTAACTTCTGGATACTTTTTAAGTGTTTCTTTTCTTAGAAGTGGTGCACATTGATATGGTGGGAATAAATTTTTATCATCGACTAACACCTTCATGTTATAACTTTGGAGCTCACTATCAGTTGAATATGCATCGATAATTGAGAGATCCCCCGATTGAATTGCATCATATCTCAACTTTGGCTCCATCGTTTTTAAATTTTGAAACTTCAATCCATATAATTTTTGCAATCCTAAATATCCGTCATCACGATCAGTAAATTCTAAAGTGAAACCCGCTTTTAACTGATTTGCTACTTTGGTTGCATCTGAAATCGTTTCGATTCCAAATTGTTTTGAAATGTGATCTGGAACTGCTAATGCATAAGTGTCATTAAATTTCATAGGTTCCAAATAGCTCAAATTATATTTTTTTGCTAAACCTTCAGCAGCTTGTTCATATACAGCTTTTGCATCATTACTAACAGCCTTTTCCTTCAAAAAAGTAGAAACGACCGTACCTGTATATTCTGGATAAATATCAATGTCACCTTTTTTTAATGCATTAAACACAAATGTTGTTTTACCAAAATTAGGCTTTACTTCCACATTTAGATTCGTTTCATCCTCAATCATTAATTTATACATATTCATTATTATTTCTGGTTCAGCACCTAATTTTCCAGCAATGACAAGATCTGTTTTATTCCAAGATTTAATTGTTAATGGAGAAAATAATAATGCTAATAAAATAAAACTAGCCGTTATGATCCTTAATGAAAAACTCTTAAAACTCCTCTTCTCTATTAATCTTAAAATAAAATCAAATATAATGGCTAAAAGTGCTGAAGGTATTGCCCCTATTATGATTAAATTCATATCGTTTCGGTCGATACCTAATAAAATTAAACTACCTAAACCACCAGCTCCTATTAAAGCAGCGATTGTTGCAGTTCCAACAATTATGACCATCGCAGTTCGGATTCCCGCCATCATAACTGGTAATGCTAATGGTAATTCAACCTTAAAAAGTCTCTGTCTACCATTCATTCCTAAACCAGTTGCTGCCTCCAATAGGATCGGATCAATCTCCTTAATTCCGGTATATGTATTTCGCAAGATCGGCAATAATGCATATACACTTAACGCAATTACTGCTGGAATCTTTCCAATACCTACTAATGGTATTAAAATTCCTAAAAGCGCCAATGAAGGTATGGTTTGAATAACTGCTGTAGTTCCAATTACAAACTCAGGGAGTACTTTCTTCTTCGTTAAGTAAATTCCAATCGGGACAGCTAGAATTATTGCAATAATTAGGGCAAATACTGAAATTTGAATATGCTCTAACAAAGCTGTTAATAATTGCTCTTTTCTATTTGCAAGAGTCGTTGTAAATGAAGTGAGAATCATCTTATATTCCCTCCTTTACAACAGCTCTACCACGATAATTGTCTATAAATTGTTCAACAAAAGGATTGACTGGATTATTTAAAATTTCGTCCTTCGTGCCTACTTGAACTAGTTCACCATCGTGCATGATTCCGATTCGGTCTCCTAAATAAAATGCCTCGTCTAAATCATGAGTAACGAAAAGGATCGTTTTACTAATCTTTGTTTTTAATTGCATAAGATCCTTTTGTAATTGTAATCTTGTAATCGGATCTAATGCACTGAATGGTTCGTCCATTAATAATAAGTTTGGATCACCTGCCAAAGCCCTTGCTACACCTACCCGCTGTTGTTGACCCCCAGATAACTCTGAAATCGGTCTTTTACTAAATTCCAAAGGATTTAATTTTACTAATTCTAATAATTCTCGAGTGCGCTCTTTTATTTGTGCTTTGTTCCATTTTTTTAATTCCGGTACAATTGAAATATTTTCTTCAACATTCAAATGGGGAAATAGTGCAATTTGTTGAAGTACATATCCAAACTCTCTCCTCAGCTTATGTTCATCATAATCTTTAATGTTTTTATCATGATAAAAAATTTCACCATCAGTCGGTTTAATTAATCTATTTATTAATTTAATTGTTGTTGTTTTTCCACAGCCACTTGGGCCAATTAAAACAAAACATTCACCAGTTTGAATTGAAAAAGATAAATCCTGAACTGCACTTTTTCCATTTGAAAACTTAAAAGATATATCTTGAAATTGAATCATTCTAGTCCTCCCTTAAAAAAGCCTATAAGTATATATAGTTAAAGGACAAGTTTTCTTATGCTTTAAGTAATAAAAATAAGGACGAAAGAAAATTTTTTCATCATTTGTGAAAAATGTAAGAATTTTAATAGATTTTGTAGTAAATAGAGTTAATTTTTGGTAGAATGAGAAAATCATTTTTAAAATGCAACGATGACTGAGGTGAATTATTTGAATACTTTAACAAAAAAAGAAATACTATTTATTGGATTTATGTTATTTTCTATGTTATTTGGTGCTGGTAATTTAATTTTTCCAGCATATATTGGACAAGTAGCCGGAGAGAATGTATGGCAAGCAATTATTGGATTTATTATTTCAGATGCAGGTATTGCGATTTTAGCATTTATAGCAATAGCGAAATCCGGTAATTTTGATACCCTTGTAAAAAGAGTACATCCTATTTTTGCGCTTCTCTTCCCGATGGCAATCTACTTGTCGATTAGACCTGGGCTTGCTATTCCACGAGCTAGTAGTCTGGCATATGAAATGGGGGTTAAACCATTTTTGTCTGAAGATTTAGCTGTTTCTCCAATTGGACTATTAGTTTATACGATTGTGTTTTTTAGTATCGTTTATTGGTTTGCTAAATCACCTTCAAAATTAGTTGACAGATTCGGTAAAATTTTAACTCCAGCTTTATTAATCTTAATTTTAATTGTTTTTATGAAAGCAATGTTTACAGACTTATCTAGTTTTAAAGATGCATCCTTAACATACAAATCGAATCCTATCTCACAAGGAATTTTAGATGGCTATCAAACAATGGATGGGATTTGTGCATTAATCTACGGGATTGTTTTCATCAATATTTTTCAAAGATTAAATGTTACAAATCAAAAATTACAAATTAACTATTTAATTATTTTCGGTTTAATTTGTGCAGTATTATTATCGTTGACTTATTTTATAATCGGCTACTTAGGTGCTTCAGCAACGATTACTGGACAAAGTGACAATGGAGCAATCGTCTTAACGACAGTAATGAATCAATTATTTGGCAATGGTGGAACGATTGTATTAGGACTTATTTTTACACTTGCATGTTTAAGTGTTTGTATTGGTTTAATCACATCATGTTCTCAATATTTTAATAGTATTTTCCCTAAATTATCTTATAAAAAATGGGCTATCTTATTATGTTTTATAAGTGGTTTCGTAGCAAATTTAGGACTTACACAAATATTAAAAGTATCCGTTCCAATATTAGGTCTTTTATATCCAATGGCAATAGCACTAATTGTACTAGCACTTTTACACGATCAATTACCATTTAAAGGTAGACCTGTTTATTTATTAACAATTTTATTTGTTGGAATTTATAGCTTAATCGAGATCATCAATTCATCATTTTTAACTAACGGACTAAATGAATTATTATCGATTGTTCCAATGCAAAGTAAAGGATTCGGTTGGGTAATACCTGGTTTAATTGGTTTTGTAATTGGGTGTATGATGGAGAAGTTTTTCGTTAAAGAATACACCGAAGTAAAGAACGCAGCATAATTTAATTTTCAAAAATAAAGTGCGGCTCATTAGTCTAAGCACTTCCTGTGGTCGCTCTTTTTAATTTTTAAAAATGTTTACTAAGGTTTTCTTTCACTAACAAAGATGGCTTTAATTCACTGATACTTTTTTGGCCAGATAGTGCCATCGTTAAATCAAAATCAGCTAAAATATTTTTCATTACTTGGATTACCCCGTTTTTACCAGCAAGAGCTAGGCCATACATATACGGTCGACCAATTAATACTGCATCAGCACCGATTGCTAATGCTTTATATATATCCGAACCCCTTCTAATGCCACTATCCATTAAAATTGGTAATCTACCTTTTAATTCACTACAAATACTCTCTAATGCATCTAAAGTACTAATTGTTCCATCAACCTGTCTACCACCATGATTAGAAACGATGATGCCATCCATACCATATTCAAGTGCAAGCATCGCATCGTCCTTATGTAAAATTCCCTTTAATAAAATTGGTAATTTTGTTTGATTTCGCAAAAATGCTAAATCTTCCCACGTTAATGCAGGATTGCCAAAGAGTCTTGTCCACAATAGAATCGCTGACTGTGGATCCTCCTCAGGTGAATTATTTAATCTTGATCGGAATACTGGATCCTCTAAATAGTTACCAATACCTTGTCCTTGTAAAAATGGTAAATATGCGTTTTCAATATCTTTTTCTCTCCAGCCCATTATCGAGGTATCAAGCGTAATAACAATCGCTTCGTAGCCACTTGCTTCAGCACGTTTAATCATACTTGCTGCTATTTTCATATCACTACTACAATATAATTGATACCATTTAGGAGAATTTCCTAGAACAGTTGAAACTTTTTCTAATGAGTAAGTTGATGCAGTACTAGTAATGTATGGAATATTCAATTCTGCTGC
Source organism: Gottfriedia sp. NPDC057991 (assembly GCF_042886615.1). NCBI lineage: Bacteria > Bacillati > Bacillota > Bacilli > Caryophanales > Bacillaceae > Gottfriedia > Gottfriedia sp. NPDC057991. The sequence continues at coordinate 352,257 of NZ_JBHVQN010000006.1, read as the reverse complement.
TGCTTTAGCAGTTTCAAGTTCCCCTTCAGGATGTGCAATCGACTGGACACCGATTGGAGCAAATAAAACTGGCGAATTATAAGTTTTGCCAAATAAATTTATACTAATATCACGCTCTGCCACATTACGTAACATTCGCGGTACAATTTTCCATTTATCAAAGGCTAATCGATTTTCATTCATTGAGCGCTCACTACCTGCGCCACCTGCTATATAATAAAAAGGTCCTTCCTCTAATTGATCTTGTGCTAACTTTTCTAAATCTTCAAATCTAACAGGAATCTCACTTTTTTTCCCACCACTATACACTTGCAATTGAATATAATTCCCGAAATTCTTCATTCGAAACACATCCTTAAAAAAGTTGTAACCGTTTACATATTCTAATTCAGTTCAAATAATTCCTTTAAATTTCTGAATAAATCATTCGACATTTTCAATATTTATAAGTTTTCTTATCTCGTTAAGCACTTAATTTTATATTAAAAATTTTTGTTTGTATGCTATTACTCTATTATTTTTGTTCTTAAATATTGTAATAGTGTGTACAAATAAGTAAGATACCCTTTTTAATATTAATGGTTGATTGAAAGAATGGTAAATAAATCGATTTGTTAACCAATTTGAATGAATGTTTATTTATATTAACTTAAGAAACTAGATAAATGTAAATACCTTTCGCCCTTATTACTATAAAGGTGGTGTTAGTTTGAATCACTCTGATTGGATTAAATTAAGTGTAAGGCTTGCTTACGAAAACTTATTAAATAAGAATGGTGGACCATTTGGAGCAGTTATTGTCAAAGATGGAAAAGTAATTGGTGCCGGAGTAAATGGTGTCACAACATTAAATGATCCAACTGCACATGCAGAGGTCCAAGCAATTCGAAACGCATGTCAAAATTTAGGTACATATATATTAAAGGATGCTGTCTTATATACTAGTTGTGAACCATGCCCGATGTGTCTAAGTGCTGCTTATTGGTCTAGAATTTCAAAAATATATTATTTTTTCACAAAAGATGCTGCTGCAAAAATTGGTTTTGATGATGCACATATTTATAATGAACTTTCATTGCCATATGAAGATCGAACGATACCTAGTGAACAAATTATGATTAAAGTCAAAGATATTGAAAACCCTTTCATTGTTTGGTCAAAAGAAGAAAGTCATGTACATTATTAATCGGTATAAAAAAGGTTGCTCATTAATAAATAATGGGCAACCTTTTTTTAATTTTGTTTTATAAATATTAATCTTTTAGCTCATGATCTTGCTCTGACTCTTCAATTTCAACTAAATTTGATGGTTTATCTTTTTCGTTATTATTTTCTTTCCAAATTTTATACTTTTCAATATCTTTGTTAAGTTGTTTAAATGTATACGCTAAAATCGTTGCATCATCTAAAAAGCCTAAGCCTACGATAAAATCTGGTATTGCGTCGATTGGACTGACAAAATAAATTAATGCCCCGATTACAGTTAAAATTGATTTTGTGGAAATATCTCTATAACTACCATTAATATATGATTTAAATAGATCTATAAATAAATTTACTTTTTCCCAAGCTTCACCTAAAGCACCTTTTTTATCCGGTGCCAGCTTAGCTGCTTTTTTCAATAAATTCGTTGATTTTTCTTTATTTCCTAAATAGGAAGAAGCTTTCTTTAAATACTTTTTAAAAAACTTATTTTCATTTAACTCAGACATTTTTTCTCCTCCCTTTTTTATAGTTTAACAAATATGAAAACAAGATGAAAGTACGAAAAACCACTAATCAATTGATTAGTGGTTTCACTCCTTTCACAAATATTCGCTTTCATTGTGAAAGGCCTGTGTATATTGAATTACTTTTTATATAACTCTTCTACTTGCTTTTGTAAATCCTTGTTCTCTAAGAACTCATCATAAGTACACTCTTTATCAACTAAACCGTTTGGTGTCACTTCAATGACACGGTTAGCAATTGTTTGAATGAACTGATGGTCATGAGATGTAAATAAACCTGTGCCTTTGAATGCAATTAAACCATTATTTAATGCCGTAATTGACTCTAAGTCTAAGTGGTTAGTAGGATCATCTAATACTAATACGTTTGCTCCACTCAACATCATTTTTGATAGCATGCAACGAACTTTTTCTCCCCCAGATAGAACAGAAGCTTTTTTCATTACTTCCTCGCCTGAGAATAGCATACGTCCTAAGAAACCACGTAGGAAGCTTTCAGACTCATCTTGTGGAGAGAACTGACGTAACCATTCGATTAAGTTCATATCACTTTTTTCGAAGAACTCAGAGTTATCTTTAGGGAAAAATGCTTGAGAAGTTGTTACACCCCATTTAAATGAACCACTATCTGGCTCCATTTCACCCATTAAAATTTTAAATAAAGTTGAAATCGCAACGTCATTTTTACCAACAAACGCAATTTTATCACCTTTGTTTACAGTAAAACGCACATTATCTAGTACTTTTTCACCATCGATTGTTTTTGAAATTCCGTCAACAGTTAATAAATCATTTCCAACTTCTCTCTCTGGCGTAAATCCAACGAATGGATAACGACGAGAAGATGGTCTAATATCATCAAGCGTAATTTTATCTAAAAGTTTTTTACGAGAAGTAGCTTGTTTTGCTTTTGATGCATTTGAGCTAAATCGAGCAATAAATCCTTGTAGTTCTTTAATTTTCTCTTCTTTTTTCTTATTAGCATCAGACATTAATCTTTGAGCTAATTGACTTGATTCATACCAGAAATCATAGTTACCAACATAAAGTTGAATTTTACCAAAATCTAAATCAGCCATATGCGTACATACTTGATTTAAGAAGTGACGGTCATGTGATACAACGATAACTGTGTTTTCAAAGTTAATTAAGAAGTTTTCTAACCATTGAACTGCTTTAAGATCTAAGTTATTCGTTGGCTCATCTAGTAAAAGAATATCTGGTTGACCAAATAATGCTTGAGCAAGTAAAACTTTTACTTTCTCGCCTGCTTGTAATTCAGCCATTTTTTTATAATGTAATTCTTCTGTAATGCCAAGACCTTTTAATAAAATCGCAGCTTCTGATTCTGCTTCCCAACCATTTAACTCTGCAAACTCACCTTCAAGTTCTGCAGCTTTCATGCCATCTTCTTCAGTGAAATCTTCCTTCATGTAAATTGCATCTTTTTCTTTCATTACTTCGAAAAGACGAGTATGACCCATAATAACAGTTTGAAGAACTTCGAACTCTTCATATTCAAACTGGTTTTGTTTTAATACTGCAAGACGCTCACCTGGCGTTACAATTACATCACCTGTAGAAGGCTCAATATCACCAGATAAAATTTTAATAAAAGTAGATTTACCCGCACCATTTGCACCAATTAAACCGTAACAGTTACCTGGTGTAAACTTTATATTAACATCATCAAATAATTTTCTGTCCGCAAAACGCAAACTAACATTGCTTACTGTAATCATTTTAATTATATTCCTCCAACTCTTTTGCTCTACTCTTTACAATACCATATTTTAAAAGGAAATTAAATTTTTTCTAAAATAAATTCAAAAACAATCACCAAATTTTGTAAAAAAACAGCTTAATTTAGTTTTTCATTTCCTTTTTAAAGGAAATATATGAGTATATAGTTGGGAATCCAACTAATAATATGATCAATGGAATAACAATTATTCCCTTGTTACTCACTGGTATAAAATAAAGTAATAAAAAACATAAACCAATGATCAGAAATAATCTACCGCTAACACGATGTGTTTTTTTCCAAACATTTTCATTACTTAATGTCCAAGGTGTACGGACGCCAATAAAATAATTCGAACGAACATGAGGCATATAATTTCCAAGAAACATAAACAAAAGGCCAATAAAGAGAAAACTTATTGAGCCTATATGAACGTTATAGCCTAGTCCATAAAATAAAACACTCATATTAATTAAAAAGAAAATAAATAAAATCCCTGTTGCCATAAAATATAAGCTTCTTTGAAATAACTTATAATTCTCTTTTCTTGGATCAATTTTCGGAGTAACAATTGGCAATAAATAAACGAAAAGCATGATTGCATGCAGTTCAATAAACGTTTGCATTTTTGAATCATAATTATTAACATTACCTGAAAAATCCCAGTGAACAGGTAGTTGACTTGGTAAATCATGAAAGTTAATAATCCATAATACTAGTGAACAAATAAATAGTAAAATTGCAATGATATGCTTTTTCAACATAATTCACCTCTCAATTATTTTCTTTAAAACTAAATGCCCAACTTATAATTTCTTGGAAAACCGTCATATTTAGAGAATAAATAATAAATTGCCCCTTCTTTTCATCTTGAATTAACTGAGCTGACTTTAATATTTTAAGATGTTGAGAAATACTAGGTTTTGACATATCGAATTGTTCCGAGATTTCCCCAGCCGTTAAATCTTTCTCTTTTAATAAATCTAAAATTTTCCTTCGAGTTGGATCCGATAATGCTTTAAATAATTCATTCACATTTCACACCTCTAAGATTTAGTATTTAGTTAATTAACTAAATACTAAAATCTATTTGAGTAATTGTCAATTATGCTAAGATTAGATATATAATATTTTAAGTTTTTATTTCGTTTCTATATAATTTAAATTAGACATCAAATGTAAGAAATTAAAAGATTAGAGGTATTATCATGGCAAATAAACTATATTTTGAACATCCCTCATTAAAAAAATGGTTTACTAAAATTACTGAAATGAAAGAAATTGATTCATTATTTCATATCAAACTTGAAGATTCTGCTTTTTATCCTGAAGGTGGCGGGCAGCCATCTGATTCCGGTACAATTAATGGAATCGATATTGTTGATTTAATAGAAGATGGTGAAGAAGTAATCCATGTCTTAAATGCAAAACCGGATACATTGGAAGCAACATGTGAAATAAATTGGGACCGTAGAATTGATCATATGCAACATCATAGTGGCCAACATTTACTTTCAGCAACCATTATTGAACTATTTGATCTACCTACTGTAAGTTTTCATTTAGGAAAAGAGACAGTTACGATTGACTTAGATACCCCTTCTCTTTCTGCTAAACAATTAAATCAAATTGAAAGAGCAGTATATGAAAAGATTCTTGCTAATATTGAAATTAAAACCTACTTCGTAAATAAAGAAGAATTAAATGCACTTCAACTTCGCAAATTACCAAAAGTTGAAGAAAATATACGAATTGTAGAGATTTTTCATACTGATTTATCTGCTTGTTGTGGTACTCATGTAAAACAAACGGGTGAAATTGGATTAATCAAATTAATTAAAACTGAAAAAGTAAGACATACTACTAGACTACATTTTAAATGTGGCTATAGAGCACTAGAAGAAATTCAAAAAACTAGTAAAACATTATCAAATATTAATCAATTATTTAATACACATACTGATCAAGTTAGTGATAAAGTCGAAATGACGATTAATGAACTAAAAGAAGCGCAAAAAGAAATCGAGAAAATGAAAGAAACAATCTTTAACTCAATTTCTAACGAGTTATTATTAAATGCAACAAATGATATCATTATTAAAACTTTTGAAGAAGAATCAGTAAAAGACTTACAGTTACTCGCAAAAGCAATTCAGACTAAGAAACCATCTTTACTTGTATTTTCAAGTGTAAAAGAGCAAAAATTATTGCTCATTAATCAGCTAAAAAATGATGTGCATTGTGGAGAACTAATTAAAAATTTACTAAAACAGGTTGAAGGAAAAGGAGGCGGCGGTGCAGGGCAAGCACAAGCGACATTTGAGACTTCAATCCAATTAAACGAAGCTGAAAATACGCTAAAACATATTCTTCTTCCTCAGGTAAATGTATAAACATTATATTTATATGAAAAAAAGAACAACGACGGACTGCTTAAGTCCACAGTTGTTCTTTTCTTGTTTTGCGCTAAATAATTAAATTCATATATATCTATTCAACCAAGTACTTATAGAATTTTTTATCGACCTTCATCACTGGAAAATTCTTAGGTAAATCTGTAACTTCTACACTTGTAAATCCATTTTTTTCATAAAATCGATGAGCAGCTAAAAATTGAGGGGTTGTTCCAAGATAAATTGCTTTTATTGACATTTCTTTCGCCCATTTAATCGCATTATTTAATAAGAGAATTGAAGTATTATATTTTGCACCTCTGTACTCCTTGTCTACAAACATCTTTCTTAACGCAACTTGTTGATTCCCTATGTCTAAAAGACTGATTGTACCAACTACCTTATCGCCAGAAAGAGCCAACCAAAAGTTCCCGTTTCCATTCTGATAAAATTCTTCTATCGTAAACAAATCAGGCTGGTCATCCTTGGTAATCTTTATACTGTATTCTTGTTGCTGTATATCAAGAATTAAATCAACTACTTGAGCTTGATAATCATTGGTGTATTCTTTCACAATTGGACTGCTGTTCATAAATTTACACCGCCTTTAAATTATTAAGATCTTCCTGTTTTCAATTTAACGACTTATCTTTAAGTTCACTGTTATCTCTTTATTCAATATAGCGTTCCAGATGTCCTTTTTTCATATTTAACTATATTGTTAAATTGTACAATTTAAAGAAGCTGCAATTATGTAACTTGTGATGTTTTACTAACACAATGAGTTGAAATAGATTTTTTTTATTAGCTAAATGGAAGTATGGTTTAATAAGATGATTGTTATTATGATATTATTACTGTGATAATATAACGTATGTCATCGCTTTTAAAAGGATTTGAATGAAAAAGGAACTTCCAGCGAAGTTCCTTTTATTCTTTACTGAAACTCTTTAATGTTCTTATTCCTTACCACGGCTTCGACAAACGTAAAGTCCGATTTCTTTATCTGTTTAATCTCTTTTAATGGTGTTTGCCCAGTCTTTGGAATAACAACGCTTACTTCAGCACTTTCTAACATTCTTTTCATAACATTGCAAGCTAATAATGTAAGGATAAATGCGATACTCGGACCAAAAACGATCCATTGATTGAGCATTAATTCTTGGTATGACACACCGATTAACGCCGACCATTCATATGTATTTGGTAAACTGACACTGTTAACAGAATCGAGATGAACTGTTGTGCTACCACCGACAAACACTCGAAATACAGCTAAGTGAACAAGTAATAATAGAATACTAATCATTTGTTGGACAATCATTAGTAAGATTCTAGAACGTAAAAATGGCATTATATGTTTACGAATAATCTGAAATTTCGTTGCACCCATCAGTTTTGATGCGGTAATAAAATCTTCTTTACTAAAATGATTTACTTCATTACCTACCGCTTGGGTAAGTGAAGGTAATGCAACAATTGTTAACCAAAAAATGATTGAAACAATATAAGAAAAGCCGTTTGTAGCATCACTAAATAGATTCACATCAAAGAACAACATGACGAGAAGAATTGCTGGTATAAAACGGAATGCTCGTTCGAAAGTTGTAAAAAATGCTTGCATCTTTTTCAAATATATCCCGTAAATAATCCCAAAACAAACACCTAACCCAACCCGCAAGATGCTTACGATTAATCCAATTAGAATAGTGTACCTTGCACCGTCAATGACTGCCCAAAAGATGTTAGCACCAAATCGGTCAACTCCAAAAGGATACTCCCAACTTGGCGGAAACGGTAGAGTTTTTATCATTTTTCCGTTTTCATCACGCAAAAGTGTTGTTTGAACATGAATATGATCCTTTAAAACATACGCGGAAAGAAAACTAAAAGCTACTAAACCAAGCAGAAAAAATAAGGATACAAGGAAAGGTACTCGCTTCCAACCTTTTTTCATTGAGATTGCTCCTTTCCTGTCAGTTTAATTGCAACCACATTAAAAATCATTTCAATCAAGAAGAATGGTAAAAATAAAGTAACCAAGCAAATATAAAATACATCAGGTGTTTTTATTACGGTGTATAGTAAATGAAAAAATCCATGCATGTTAAATAAATATTCCACAACTAATAAATTCGATACAAGCAACCAAAACAAATAGTGCGAATGAGAAAACAGTGTTACAACTACTTTTCGTAAGATATGTTTGAAGAGTATCCACCCACTTGAAAGCCCTTTTGACTTTGCAAATTCAACATATGTTTTTTTACTCTCTTCCTCAATCGCTAAATATGTCATTTGAAATAACATAATCCCAGGAAGAATAGACACCACAAGTATCGGTAATACATAGACTTTCTCAAGTCCTGCGACAGGATCAACAATGAGAATATTCGTTTTTTTATACAACCAAATGATGAATAATTGAACTGCGAATATGAACATCACATCAGGAATACTTTGTAAGAAAAATAATCCCTCTTTGACGACTCTTTGCATTTTGGGTGATAAAAGATAGGTTCCATACGAAAACAAGATACCTAGCGTGAATGTACAGATAAAAGAAGATGATAAAATAATAAACGAATAGGTAAACGGTTCTACTAAGTAGCTCCATAATGGTGTTTGCTTTGAAAAGATTCCGATCTGAATTGTCATTTCGTTTAAATGAAGAAAGCTATGACCAAACGATTTAATTTGTTCTAAAACCGAATAGAATAGTTTATTTTTTGACGTATGTAAGCTAGCTGAAAATGCTACAATAATTCCAATCAAAATGATTGTAAATAGTAATTGATAGAATTTTTTCCAAAGATAAAAGCGTATGCTCATTTGATCTTAATCTCACTCCTTCATTTCAAAATACTTTCCAGTAATAAGCTAGTGTAATAAGTAAAGACACGATTGTAAAAGTAAAAGACACCCGTAATGAAAATGACTTTTGGGTTACTGTAAAAGGACTAGCATTCTCCCCCGTTACTTTCATACCAGTCTGTGTTTGAGTGCTTAAATTAATGCTATTGGTTGCAAATCCGCCACTACTTGTAAAAAATCGTATGATTATCGTTACGATCAAACCTACAAAAAACGCATAGTCGATCATTTTACCATGCATAAAATCTGAAATAAACCATGTAAGTCCAAACAGAAATCCTAGTGTAATAATTGCAAAAATAAGTTTTTTCAACTCCATCATCCTTTCAAGTTTAAAAGCTGATTACATATATTTTAAACCACACTGGAAATTATTGTAAGAAAAATTAGAATTTAGCGACAAAATAATAGAATAGTATATATTAAAATAAGATGATTAAAAATAAGACATGAAATAATTCTCATGGTTATTATGCTAAACGTTCTATTCTTAAGGATTATTTAAATTTAGGTCTTGATCATCCTAATAGGGATTTTAAAGGCATAATAAATCCCCTTATAGTAGAGAAACCTACCCATATAAAGGATAGGCTCTTGCACGGTTCTACTATAAGGGGATAGTATCAATGTGTGGATCTTGTTGTACAACAATCTTCTTAACTTTTCATTCTCTAAAGCCTTTACCGATAACTTTCTGGGTTTCACCATCGAAATAAACGACAATATCACCAGCTAATTGACTGTTTTTTGTTTTAAACGTAACAGCATAAACTTCTTTTCCATCATAATTTTTATCCGTTAGGTGTGCAATTTTGTTTGTAACCACTTTTTGTTCTACTTTGCCACGATCATCTACTAATTCAGCTTTTTCCCTATCCGATAAAGTTTGATAAACGATTGCTACAATTGAAGATGAGGACTTTTTTTCTTTAATATCGTTATCACACCCAGCCAAAAAGATTGCTGAAAAAACAACACTCAATAAAATAATAGAAAATTTTTTCAATTTGTTCACCTCATCTCCCTTGTTGGATAAAATCCCCTGTTTTTAAAATTATTTTCTTCTATAACAAAAAGCCCTTATTATTTCAACTAAACAGCCATTTTGTTCGATAAAAAAAAGATCGACAAAATCGTCGATCACGTTTCACGTTGTACAACTAAAGCATTAGTTAGTTACATAAGGTAATATTTTTGGTACTACTTTTTTTTATTAAGCAATTCAAATGACTCTTCAGATTCATTCCATTTTACGTGTACTTGAATGACTTCATCCTTGTCTACTTTTGCTCCACCTTCGGAACCCCCTCTGGAAGTAAATACACGTTCTTTAGGAGGTTCAGTGAATTTCTCTGTTGATTTCCCATCAGAGCTATTTGTCTTGAAGGAATACTCTAGGTTTTTCATAGATGACAACTCTTTTAAAGAACCCTTATACTTTAATACGAGTTCAAAATGATCTTTATTAGAATAAGATGCTTTACCCTTATCACTTTTCCACTTTTCTGTTCCTTTATAAATATATTCAGCCTTCCAATGTTCGCTTTCTCCGATAAATTTATAATTATAATTAGTAGTCTTATTGTCAATAACCTTATTATCTGTTTTTTCTGTAAATTTATAATTATAATTAGTAGTCTTATTGTCAGTAACCTTATTATCTGTTTTTTCTGTACATGCTGTTAAAGACAGTATTGTAAATAATAATAGCGTGAGTATTTTTTTCATTTTATTTCCTCCCTTTTTTAATTAAAATTTACCATAAAATCCCATTTTACCTATATGGGTTTTATTCGACACTAATTGTTAAAAACCTTGTTCAACTAAACTGCCATTATGTTGAATAAGGAAAGCGTCATTTGCGATTCATGATCCTATTCAACATAAGCATGCGTTAGTTGCACAACGAGTTAGATTAAATATTAGAAAGGAACCCAATTATTTCTTTCTTATCCTTCCAAATTAAATAGTTAGCAATACTTGATGTAATTAATAGAGATAACAGCCCACCTAAACAAATTATGAAAAGTTGAAAATATAAGGAGATGATACATATTCATAGCTAAAAATTCATATTTAGTAATGATTGATGGAAATTGAATTTTGGAGGCCGTGAATATGAATGAAAAAGATTCAAAACAGAGGCGAGCTTTATCAGAAGAAGACTATAATGAAAGAAAAAAGATAGATAGAGTCCTCTCTAAATGGACTAATGATAAGTCAGCTAAACTTCATTCACAAACAGTAGGCTCTAGTGGGCCTGTACTGGAACAAGATAGTGTACTTCATGAGTCCTTACAAGAGTTTATTCATGAGAAAATATTAGAAAGACCGGTTCATGTGAAAGGATTTGCTGCATTTGGTTATTTTCAAACGATCCATTCGATGTCCGAATACACAAAACTGAACTTTTTACAGAACCCAGATCATAAGGTACCAGTTATGGTTCGGTTTTCATTAGCTGTCGGTACGAAAGGAACACCTGATACTTCAAGGAATGTCCGTGGTTACGCTACAAAATTTTATACAGAAGAAGGTATTTTTGACCTTTTATGTAATCATATCCCCGTCTTTTCTGTTCGTGATGCGATACGTTTCCCAGAATTTATTAAAGCACTCTCACCTTCACCCAAAAATAACTTAATTGACCCTGATAGATTTTGGAGCTTTGTAGCAAGAGCACCTGAATCTATTCATTTTGTTGTACGTCTCTACTCTGACGCAGGTACAGTAAAAAGCTTTCGTCACATTCTAGGACATAGTGTTAGTACATATGTTTGGAGAAATGCTCAAGGTATTAGAAAGTATGTTAAATACCTTTGGTATCCATTTGAAGGTGTACAATACATTGATCGCAAGGAAGCAAATAGACTTGCCGCAGAAAACCCAGATTATGCTGGTAAAGATCTATTCGATGCTATTGCAGGTGGTAAATCAGTAGAATATGGCTTATACGTTCAGCTCATGGATCCTGCAGATGAAGTCCATCTTTCTTATGATCCTTTAGACGATACAAAAGTATGGGATGAGAAAGAATATCCTTTTATACCAGTTGGGAAATTGGTATTAAATACTAATCCTGATAATTATATGGAACAAGTAGAAAAAGTCGCCTTCTCCCCTTCAAATTTACTTGACGGAGCAGAATTATCTGATGATAAAATACTGCAGGGCCGAGCTAATATTTATAATGATTCTCAAAGAAGAAGAATTGGGCCAGAATTTCGTAAAGTACCAATCAATCAACAGCAAGACTGGACTCCGGCTAATCAAATTACAAGTGGTAATGGAAGATCTGTTGAAGGACAACTAGAAAGAACTTCAATAACAAAGCATGATGATTTTGTGCAGGCTGGTGAATTCTATATGACGTTAGCTCCTATAGAAAAAGAACATCTTGTAGAAAATTTAGCTAGCGACTTGATCATCATATCCGATGATATTAGAAAGAAAGTTATGGAGTATTTAAATAAGGTATCATCTGACTTGGCAAAAAGAATTGAGATACAACTAAAAAAACAATGAAGATATAAAAATAAAATTTTACTAAGTCTTTTATGATTGATAAGATAACTACAAAAAATATGATTTCAACGTGATACGACGATTGCCATATCGGCATCGTAAATATGCAACCAATCTGGCCCTAAAAAAGCTAAGTTGACGCAATTTTGTTCCAGATTAATACCCTAAAATTAAGAAAGCAGCATTTTATGATTGTTATTAAAAAGTGTTTGTGTATCAAACCTTATAAGTATAGTAAGATCCTTTATTTAATTGATCCCATAATCTCATCACGATCTCCTTTTGTTTAACTTATCTAGTATCTTCATTTAATATAAATGATAGCACAATTTAGTATTTTCTAATTTAACTATTCTTACATTTTGTAATATAAAAAAAGGACTACTGAAGTAGCCTATTTTTCTACAACTAAAGCAATGAGTTAGTTATATGTATATTTGAACTTAAAATAGAAACCACAATTTTTTGGTTTCTATTTTTTCATTGTACTTATAACAGGTTGTGCACCTTTTTCGGAAATGATTGTTACAAGAAGACTAGTAACCATATCGGCTTTTTGACTGTCTGTTGCAGTTAATAATCCTTTTTCTTCAAGCATTTTCAAAGCATCTTCCACCATGCCAACAGCACCTTCTACTATTTCTCTTTTAGCTTGAACAACAGCTTTCGCTTGTTGTCTTTGTAACATACTACTTGCTATCTCAGGGGCATAAGCAAGATGACTTAATCGAGCTTCATGAACTTTTACTCCGCTTTTTTGAAGTCGCTCTTGTAACTCAATTTGTAATTCATCTGCAATCTCTTCTGCATTCCCTCTTAAAGAATACTCTTCTTTATTTGTCGTGTCATAAGCATATTTCGTTGCAATATGACGAATTGCTGTTTCACTTTGAATCATTACAAATTTTTGATAATCTGCAACATCAAACAATGCTTTTTCAACATCAACTACACTGTATACTACAACTGCAGCAATCTCGATTGGATTCCCGTGGATGTCATTTACTTTCAATACATCGCTATTGAAGTTAACAGCCTTTAGATTAACTTTTGATTTACTTGTAAATGGAATAGTACAATAGAATCCATCTTCATAGATTGTCCCTAAATATTTCCCCATAAATACCATAGCAACTGCTACTTTAGGTTGGTTAATTACAAATCCAGATGAAATCAAACAAACGAATAAAAATGAAGCGATCATGAAAAATGCATGACCACTAGTTAAAGAAATAACCGCGCCAAGTATTAATAATCCTATTATTAACACCAACACGATGTAACCGTTAATTCGAAATGCTTCTTTTTTCATATTTTTCTCCTCTTCTATATTTAAAAAATACTACTCTATTCTAATAAGGAATAAAATTAATCGTTTTAATTCTTGGAATCCCTTTAGATCAATAATGTAAAAGAAATTCTAAATTTGAAAGTAATCCAAGAAGTATAAATCCAATCCCTAAAGAAAACCAAAGAGATTTTACTAACCAAACTGGCAAAAACTTTAAAAAATCTCCAAGAATAAATGTAATTATAAACCCGATACAGCCTAAAATCTCATTTGCGTATACAGTTATATCTGCTGCGTTATATAAATTTTCTTTATTTTTTTCATTTGTGATCATTCCTTGTAGGAATAGAAGAACACCTGTTATAATCAGTCCTAATCGAAGTATCCAGTTGATCACTCCATTAATCCTCCTGATACTTTACTACTCTTAAGATTAATAATAGGCTAATTATACAGCTTAAATCGACTTCTGTAACTTGGTTATTTTCGCATATTTAATAGAATTTTAGAAAATCCATCTTCAACTAAACTGACATTTACTTTAATTTAAAAAAACACCGAAGCAGTCAATTCCTGTTCAACTATCGCATGCCTTAGCCAACCGCGAATCCTCAAATTCACCACAGTGAATCGAAGTTTAGATCGTACATCCAAGTAGCTGAATAAGATTTACTAAAGTTTAACCCTATTATAATGTTCAACAGTCGGAAATGGATCATAAAAATGATGTAATTGCTTTTTCCATTCTTGATACTCGTTAGATTGTCTAAAACCAACTGTATGGTCTTCTAATGTTTCCCATTGAACTAGTAGTAAATATTTCCCCTTTACTTCTATACAACGCTGTAATTCGTGAGATATGTAGCCTTTCATTGAAGAAATTATTTGTGATGCACCACGAAATGCTTCTTCATAGTCCTCTTCCATACCTTGCTTAACTTGTAGCATAACGGCTTCCAATATCATATTTAATCCCCTTTTCATAAGTTAATCAATATTATTTTAAGAGTCCTTTTATTAATCTTTACTTTAAGAAAGTGAAAAAGGAACTGATCGTAAAGCACCTCAGTGTTATTCAACTATTGCATGTTTTAGTTACATATGAACTCAAGATAATAATTTAGCCATGTAGTATTCATCAAAACTATTACCGTCTATTATTAGTGAGTTCCTTTTTGTTCCCTCAATTTCATACCCCATCTTTTTATATAAACCTACACCTGCTTCGTTTTGTTTTACAACGGTCAGTTCTAATCTTGAAATACTATGTTTAATTGCCCATTCTTCGATGTTTTGAAATAATTTAGTACCAATACCTTTACCTGTGTATTCCTCTAAGATTCCTATGGCAAGATAGACCGAATGTTTTTTTCTTATCGCACTACTCCCAATCGCAAACGCATAACCGACTAATATTCCAGAAGAATCTTCTGCAACAAATATGGTTGAATTCGGCGATTTCTCAATAACTTCTAACTGTTTACGTTGTTTCTCGGCTGTAATATTTCTTTCTCCAGCTCCATAAAGCATGAAATCAGCCTGTTTTTCAACTTCTTTAATGAGTTGTACAAAATTTTCTGCATCGTCTAGTTTGATTTCTCTAATGTTCATTTATTTCCCGCCTTATGTATTGGATTAATAATGAATAATTCTATAAAGGTAATCGTATTCCCTTTCTTATGTAACTAAAAGCCATTTACTTCAAAAAAACGAGCTGCAAGCAACTCGTGTTCTTCAACTGAAACATGTGTTTAGGATATTTTATTTTAAATCAAAACGTTATTATTTTTGGAGCAATTGAAAATATCATTTTTCATCCAAGTAGAATCTCATCTATCATCGATTCAAGATCCCTACTTAACACCATTCACAAGTTCCCTCATGGAGTTTAACAGTTAAGAGTGTCAACTTTATTTTTTAAAGTTTAAATATAAAGTGTATTTTCTACTTGTACTAAAAAGAAGACCATCAATAAAATGATCTTCTTACAAAATGTTTAACATTGAGATTGTAATGACTACCACATTCAGTATTTTTAGCTGCTTAACTATGATTTAATAAAGTCCATGGTGCTTTTATGCTTATAAAAGTCTTTAATCATTAAATTGTAATGATTGATCTAAGCTCCGATAGCGATTTTCCAACAGACTTTTTAAAACGGATATTTCCTGTAATAATCGCTCTCCCTCATTAGTTTCTAGTACTTTTTTTCTTTCGAGTTCTTTATCCACCAATCTCTTGACTGATAAAACATCTGACCCTTTTAGTAGAACATCTTTTTTTGAATTAAATTTTTCATGGGCGACAAGCTGTATACCAAAGGAATTATATAGTAAAGTGTATCCAGCAATCCCAGTTGTTGATTGATAAGCCTTGGAAAATCCTCCATCAATGACAATCAACTTTCCGTTTGCTTTAATTGGATTCTCTCCTTTTATTTCTTTAACAGGTGTATGGCCGTTTATTATATGACCTACGTTAGGATTAAGATCCATTTCTGCTAAAATTTTACTGCAGATTTCCTCATTTTCACGTAAATGGTAGTAGGGATTCTTAATCTCTTTATGGGTTTCTTTGTCTTTAATAAAATACCTTTCAAAGGTTGTCATTGCTCTTTTCCCAAATAATGAAGAATATTCTCCTGTCCATAAATACCAGACCATATCTGTTGCGAGATCATCCGTCTCTTCAGGATGTGCAAAAGCATGTCGTAAATAATGTTCAAAAATATCAAGTAAATCACGACCCGCATAAGTATGATTTTCAATTACCATTTTTTCCATATTTCCTTTTTCATCGATTGGGATGCATCCATGTATTAATAAGTTCCCATTATACTTCAAATAAAGGCTGCCTTTCTTCATTAGAAAATTCATATGTCTGGCCAACTTTTCAGAATGCTGTACAAAAAATAATAGTCTGTCCAAGACTTGCTCTTCTTCTTTTAATAATTCACTAGGATTATCTGGATTAATGGTTGCAAAGCAAGTATTTTCTAATGGGTAAGTTTTCCCATTAATTGTTATTTCATTTTTGTCATAATTAATTTTTTCGAGCAAAAGCCTTTCTGACATATTAAAATACGGGCGTCTCTTTATGATTGACATTTCAAGCTTAAACTGAATAATTGCAATTGCTTGATGAATTTTAGTGATTTGTAAAAGTTCATGATCAGACTTTTTTTTATCCGAATTGCTCTTTGGTCTAAACGCTGGATTGTCCTCATAGTACTTATCCGCAAGATTTAGAAGTGGTATAAGATTTATTCCATACACGTCTTCTATTATATTTAAATTGTCGTATCGAGCACAGATACGAATAATATTAGCTAGGCAAACCTTTGATCCAGCAAAGGCACCGATCCATAGGGCATCATGATTTCCCCATTGAATATCAACAGAATGATAATTAATTAGAGTATCCATAATTTTATCAGGTTCAGGTCCGCGATCATAAATATCACCCACGACATGAAGATGGTCAACTACTAACCTCTGAGTAGAATATGCCATACCTGTAATGATCTTATCAGCCTGACCAAGAGAAATAATTTGCTGGACTATTTTTGAATAATATTGTTTCTTATTTGTATTTTCATCAATTTTGTAAAGTAACTCTTCTATTATATAAACAAACTCTTGAGGCAATGCTTTATGTAACTTTGAGCGTGTATATTTAGTTGATGAATAAGAAATTAACTTGATCATACGGTCAATGGTTTCCGTATACCAGTGTTGTAATTCTTGTTTATTTACACACTTATCTCTAATTAACTTTAATTTTTCTTCAGGATAATAAACTAACGTTGCAAATTCATTTATTTCTGTATCAGATAGTTCATCTTGAAATAAGTCTCTTATTTTCTCTTTTACTCTACCCGAACCATTTCTTAACACATGTTGAAAAGCTTGATATTCCCCGTGTAAATCACTAACAAAATGCTCTGTTCCCTTTGGCAGATTGAGGGTGGCTTCAAGATTAATAATCTCAGTTACAACTTTTTCTTCACTATCATATTTATGAGCCAGTAAATCTAAGTATTTTATGTTCAACTTTTTGGTATCTCCTTTGTAATTTCTTCATTTATTTTTCTCTCGAAGGATGCTCTTAATACTTATATGATAAAAGAAAGGAACCAATAATTTGGATGCCTGTATGTTAGCAGGAATTATGTTTCTTTTTGTTGGATTAAATAAGTTATATGATATAAGACTACCAACTTAATCATCAACTATCTCATCGCATTAGTTGCATAAGTTTTTTAATCACTAATAGAAAAACAAATTAAGTCTTTGCGAAGTTCTTCAAGAATTTTCTTTTCTCCTAGTGAGTTTGGATATACATCAGAATCTTCATACACATTATTTTCTGCTTCAGTTAAACTACTTGCAGTTTCAATGATATATGATTTTAGTTCATCACTATAGTTTACTTTATAATAAGATCCTTTTAAAAAATAGTTTAGGACATTGTTCACTTTTATTTTTTCAAATCCTAATTCAATCATTAAAGTATCGATTTTCTCTTTAATATTCTTCATTTTTTTCTCCTCAAAAGATAATCTCCAAATAGTGGGAAAAATACAATTCGTTAGTTAAATCAGCCTTTAGAAATGTCCAAAATGAACTTACGAAACTATTATTTATAAAATAATGGAAATTTAACAATAATCGCCATTTTCATCTATTCCAATTGGATAATAAGGCATACCATTCATTAATTCAAATAATTCATAAGGGTCTCCATCATTTGAAAGCCAGTCAATAGTAAAGACCTTAGGGTTAATATATTCGTCAGAACCATTATTTTTGTTATTTACATTTAAATCATTGCACTTTAACCAATATTTCCTAAACACTGCAATAACTCTTCCTGAACAGCATATAGGGTCAAATCTTCCCATAATATAATTCTCAATTTCTACCTCTGATTTTCCTTCAATTAACATTTTTTCTCTAATGAAATCCAATTTATCTTTTTCAAATGAAACAGCTTTATCTAGTTCTTTTACATATTCATCAAATAAGTTTTTATAAGTATTATTCATTTTTATCCCCTATGTAATAATTAACGTTATGAAAATTTTAATTTATTAATTCAAATACAACAATACCCTTATTTCACTAAGCTATTATCCCATTTAATCCTTTTCTTGAGACACTAACATGCCATTTAGCTAATTAAGCACTTCGACGCCCCAATTAATTGATCCCTATAAACTACTTTTTCTATTTTTATTTCGATTTTACATAGTCTTTTTTAACTATTGATGAGATAATAGATTTTGTCGAATTATAATATTAGGGTATATGAGGAGAAATTTTTATGTGGAAAAACCGAAACGTTTGGATCGTTTTGTTCGGTGAATTAGGAGCCGGTATAGGTCTTTGGTTCGGAATTATCGGAAATTTGGAATTTATGCAAAAACATGTACCTTCTGATTTCTTTAAATCGTTAATTCTTTTTTTCGGTTTATTAGCAGGAGTTTTTGTTGGTCCATTGGCTGGACGGTTAATTGATCAATATTCAAAGAAAAGGATTTTATTAATTAGTGGTTTAGGTCGAACTTTAAGTGTGATTCTTATGTTTTTTGCAATACAATACGAGAGTATTATTTTCATGGTCTTATTTTTAGTTATGCTGCAAATTTCTGCTGCATTTTACTTCCCAGCGCTTCAAGCATTAATACCAATGATTGTGAAAAACGAACAGTTATTAACTTTAAATGGGATTCATATGAATATTTCTACAATATCAAGGATTGCCGGAACTTCTATTGGTGGTATTTTAGTTGTATCAACTAGTCTCACAAATGTATACGGAATGAGTATGCTAGCATATGCATTTTTATTTTTAATGACGTTCTTTTTACGAATTGAAGAACCTACAATCAAACCAATCAATGTAGAAAAAACAAAAAAATCTAAAGCTGATAAAGGTTTTGCTGAAATATTTGCACTCATTAGAAAAAGTCCAACAATCTTAAATTTATTTATCTTAAACCTGGTGCCAGTACTTTTCCTTGGTGGATTTAATTTAATGGTAATCGAAATAAGTGATATTCAACATGATCCTTCAATCAAAGGCCTTATTTATACAAGTGAAGGTATCTCATTCATGATTGGAGCATTTGTCATTAAGCGATTAACAAAAAAGTATACGAATAAACAATTATTATACTTTTCTACTTTTTTAGTAGCTTTTGCTCAACTATCACTATTCTTTGCAGATCACCATTGGATGACACTTATCTCATTTGCAATTTTCGGATTTTCAGTTGGTTGCTTCTTTCCTGTTTGTTCAACTGTTTTCCAAACTTCAATTGACAAATCATATCATGGTCGACTTTTCTCATTTAGAAGTATGTATGACCGTGTAACATTTCAAATCGTACTATTAAGTACAGGATTATTTTTAGATACTATTGGTTTACAATATATGGTTTTAATTTTTGGAACGGTTTCTCTCTTAATCCTTGCTAGATTATTGTATAAAGACAAAAAATCTAAAGCAGAGTTAGTGAACGAAACTCAAAAATTATCAATGTAAATAAAGAGGCTGTCTCAGATCAGGTTAACTGACACTGAGGCGCCTCTTTTTATATTAAAGTTCCTTTCGTAAAGTTTGCTGCTTATTAAAGAAAATATTTCTGTTTGTAGAATAACAACCATTGGAAATAAAAGGAAATTTACTATTCATGTCGAATTTGTACGTAGAGGAGTTGATATCAAATAAAATATATACAAAAAGTTTCTGTAATCATTTTAATTACAATTTTATTATGTGCGTGCCAGTCAAAGTCTGATGATAAAATTTTAGAAATTCCAAATCCAAGTGAATATGTTATCTTAATGGTTCAAGGTGTTGATAAAGGAGTATCCTCTGAAAAAACATCAATGTCTATAAAGAATAATAAAAAAATTGAAGATTTTATCGAAAAAGTAAACAAAATGGAAGTAGTTCAGCCTTCAAAAGAAGAATTAATCAAGAAGAACAAAGAATTAAATAATAAGGGGAATTACATCTTTGTATTGTCAGATAAGGAATCAATGAGCAACAAAGTATATATAATGAATTTTTTTAAAGATGGAAGGATAATTTTTCAAAAGCCTAATGGAAAGAAAGTAAGTTCTAATGGCGAAGGGCAAGAAATGATGTATTGGTCAAAAGTAAAACATCCAGAATTACTCACTGATTTAAAAAATCTATTAAATATAAAGTTTTGATTTTCATAAAGTGTCGAAAACTTAAGTATTAAGCCATATCAATGATATGGCTTTTCTGTTCCATTTCAACTATAACTAATGCAAACTTTTACTTAATAGAAGTAATAAGGGGTATCTCAACGCGCTTTTCATTTGTAGCTGATATTATCGATCTTTATTTAAAATAATGAATAGATTTTTCTTAGATTTAGTAAGAATTCAAACATATTTACTAGTTTCTAATTCATAGTATCAACTATTTTACAAATATAAGGTCATAATACCCTAACTGGTACAAGGAATTATTTTTTTATTTGCGATTCTCTTAGATTTAATTGTAGATTTACTTTTTTTAATTGCGGTTTTCTATTTTTATTTACTATTTTCTAATTTTATTTGCAGTCCGGTGTTTTTTTGCATCTTTTCATCATTTATTTGCACAGATAGATTACTTATTTGCAAATTACACTTAACTACCCAAAGAGGTCCCATATAATTTCACTTTTGGAATCTCTCTGTTTTTATTAAAACTCAATAACCATATGCAGCTAAAAATTCATTCAAACTTGAATACAGTGTTACGACTTCCCATTTTCGTTCAAATTCATAGGCAGTGCATACTTCCCCTGACTCCTCGTTGATAAAAATAACATCATCCGTTTCGTCATCGAAGCCAATTATTAACAAATTATCTGGCCATTGTATTTTTTTACTTAAGTCCTTTTTAGCCTCATTTAAATCTTCTTCTTTTATAAAATAGATTGTCATATTTTCATTTGAGACTTCATCTATACCTAGTCCTTTAATTCTTGAAAACCATTCGTTTTGCATTATTTATTCCCCATTTCCAATAAGAAAGCCTGTATCAACCAAGTGATCACAGGCTAACTGTTTTACTTTTGTGCTTTTTTTGATTCAGATAAATTTGATTTATCTTCGTAGTTTGGTTGCTTTTGACTTGAATTATTTTTTCTTCCACCATTTCCACGTCCCATTTCTTTCGCCTCCTTAAATTGTCATAAAAATATTTTATACAAATAAGGAAAGACTATCCCACTAAATTAAAGGAAGAAAAAATAGATAACAAATTGGATAAATAGGATGATCCAATAACCAAAAACAAATTTTGGATGCTTTGTTTTATGTTTAAAATAATACATTCCTAAAATAGAACCAATCGAACCTCCAATAATTGCAAATAAAAATAAAATGCGTTCAGGAATTCTCCATGCTTTTCTTTTTGCACGAGACTTATCAATTCCCATAATTGCGAATGAAACAATGTTTACGATTACTAAATAAAACATAAAATACCCTACCATTTGGATCCCTCATATGACTCGTTTATTTTGAAATTTTTGCTAATTTGCTACGAGTTGTTTGTATTAAATCTTTTGCATTCAATTGAAGTTGTATACCTATTTTTCCACCGCTTACAATAATCTCTTCTATATTATTTACAGATTCTTCAATAAAAGTAGGGTATTGCTTTTTCATTCCAATCGGTGAGCAACCACCTCGAACATATCCTGTACTTACTAAAAGGTCTTTCACTGGTAATAATTCAACTTTCTTTTCTCCAGCAGCTTTTGCGGCTAATTTTAAATCTAATTCTTTTTCAACTGGTATGACAAAAACATAAATCGCCTTAGATTGACTGATTGATACAAGTGTTTTATAAACTAATTCAGGATCTTTATTTATTTTATTTGCTACAGAAACCCCATCAATCTTTCCATCATTCGACTCATAATTTAAGGTCGTATAGCTAACTTTTTTTGAATCTAACATTCTCATTGCATTCGTTTTACTAACAGCCATATTTACTCCTTTCAATGCTACAAAAAAAATATATTTTTAGGCAGATATTGATTGCTTCTTATTTCGATTTTTAAGTTTTTGTTCAATTGATTTCATAAACGGTGTAGTTGAGACCGCAAATACGATACATGCTAACCAAATAAATGAAAATGAGATAAAGTCCTTCTTTGAGAAGCTTTCATCGTATAATAAAATCCCTATTAATAAACTAATTGTTGGCGATATAAATTGCAAAAATCCAACATAAGTATACGGAATTAATTGTGCTGCTTTACCGAAAAATAATAAAGGAATGATTGTTACTAAACCAGCACCTACTATTAATAATTGCTCGATTGGTGCACTCTGTACAAGACCTGCTTGGCCTTTATAAGCTAGGAAACCAAAGTATAGTAAGGCTACAGGAAAAATTAATAATGTCTCTATTGTAAGACCTAAAAAAGAATCGATATTTAAAATCTTTTTCAATAATCCATAAAAGGCAAATGTTAAAGATAATAATATTGCTACGATTGGTAACGTACCTGACATGATTGTTAAATATCCTACACCTATTGTTGCTAAACAAACTGATACGATTTGCCAAATTGACAATGACTCTTTCAATACAATTACTCCAAGTATAATACTAACTAATGGATTAATATAATAGCCTAAACTTGCATCAAGAATATGATTTGAATTGACCGCCCAAATATAGATTAGCCAATTCGTACTAATTAATAGTGAAATAGCAATCATTGAAACTAATACTTTTTTATTACTTACAACTTGCTTCCAAGTGATTTTAAATTGCTTTAATTTTTTTGTAAGAAGAATGAAAAGTATTAACGTTACAAAAGACCATATAATACGATGTGTTAATATTTCAAAAGGGGAAATATCTTGAATTAGTTTCCAATAAATTGGTAAGACACCCCATACCACATACGCAATAACACCGTACAAAATCCCTTTAAGTGTGTTGTTCATTCTCTCCCAGCTTTCTTTTTCTATATTAGTGTGCTATTTCAACGTTTTTTTCTTCAGTTTGTTCAGATGGTAAAAATAAGACGAAAATAAACGTAATAATACTAAATACCGCCATAAATAATGTGATGATTTCAAAACCAGCAGTTACAGCTTTTACTGTCGAAAGATGATTGATTTGATTTTGAGCATTTAGAATTAATTTGTGACCATTTAAAACTTCGGATGCCTTAATCGTAAAAATGGTTCCTAACACAGCAACTGTAATTGTTTGCGAAAAAGTATTTAAAAAGGAATTTGCGGCAATTGCAATACCCCGTTGGTTCATTCCTACAGCTGATGAAATAAGGATCATATAAATTGGAAAAGATAATCCAAAGCCAAGTCCTAAAAATGCATTAAATGGATAAATTAATATTTTCGAATCATGGAAAAAGTTCATCCCTAATGAACCTATAATACATAAGAAAGCCCCTAATAGGATAATATTTTTTGCCTTCATTTTCTTAATGAAACGACCAGATAAAAAAGAACCTAATGTCCAAGCGAATGAAAGAGGAATTAACATTAAACCGGACTGTGTCGCACTTAATCCAAACACACTTTGATTATAAACAGGTAAATATACCTCGATCGATATTAGAAGAGCATGTGCGATAAACATTGCTGCATATGTTACGACTAAATGACGGATTTTGAATAAAGAAAGTGGTAATAATGGTTCATTTGCTCTTGATTCAATAAAAAGAAATAACCCAAATAAAATAATTGCAAATGCAAAAAGGAATAATAAATTTGGAGAAGTCCAGTTATGTTGCTCTCCTCCTACTACTAAAGCATATAATGCAGATAAAGTACTTAATATAAAAAGAATGGACCCTAAATAATCAATTGAAATTGTATTTTTACGGTCAATTTTTTGATGATAATATTTCCAAAATAGAATAATAGAAATGATTCCAAATGGAAAATTAATAAAAAAGATATAACGCCAAGAAATAAAGTCTACAAAAAATCCTCCAACTAATGGACCGATTACACTTGAAACTGCCCATACCGCACTAATATACCCTTGCACTTTAGCTCTTTCTTGGTATGGATACAGATCACTAATTACTGTCATTGTTAAGGGTAATGCAGCTCCAGCACCTAGCCCTTGAATTGTACGAAATAATATTAATTGACCCATATTTTGTGAAAAACCACATAAAACTGAACCTAAAATAAATAAAATGATGCCAAACATTAATAAGTTTTTACGACCATATAAATCCGATAGCTTTCCATAAATCGGTGTCGTTACAGTCATTGCCAACATATAAGCTGCAAAAATCCAACTCATTAACTTAACACCAGATAATTCTGTAGTGATCGTAGGTGTGGCAGTTGTTATAATTGTTCCTTCAATCGCAGACAATGTAACAGCAACCAACAACCCAATCGTCACTAGCCTTCGATTTGTTTCCATATTATACCTCCATTCGAGAGTAGATATAAGGATTGAAGTTTTTTAGAATAGATATATATTCCTATGCTTCCTTAAAAATAATAGAAGCTCTAATGGAGCTTCTATTGTTTCCCTGCCTACTTTTTCCAATTTGATTCAATAAATTCGTCTCTTCCAGACATTGCTCTGTCTTCTTTATAGTGTTTTGGATTTTTTTTATGATAGTCTTGGTGATATTCTTCAGCCTCATAAAAAGTAGTTGCTTGTAATATTTCGGTTACAATCGGTTTCTTAAAAATATTACTTTCAATTAATTTTTCTTTTGATTCCATTGCTTCTTTAAGCTGTGAATCATTATGAACAAAGATTGCAGCTCGGTACTGTGAACCTCTATCTTGGAATTGACCGTCTGGATCTGTTGGATCAATTTGCGGCCAAAATAATTCTAATAGTTTTTTGTATGAGAATAATTCATCATCAAACGTAATTTGAACCACTTCATAATGACCAGTAGTTCCCTTTTTAACCTCTTCATACGTAGGGTTTTCTAATTCCCCACCCATATAACCTGAAACAATACCATGTATACCAGGTAAATCCTCAAACGGTGTTACCATACACCAAAAACAACCACCTGCAAATGTAGCTTTTTGAATCATTTTAAATCCTCCTTACATTACCTAGTTTACATAATATCATTATGTGAAACCTTCATATTTCTTTAATCTTATCTTATCTCTTTTAAAAGAATTTTTAAATATTTTAGCTCATAATTTACCAATTTTTTATCAAATCTATTCTGTTAATCTGATTGGACTAAAAATACGCAGAAAAGACGATAAAAAACAGACATTAATTGTCTATATTAATGACAATCATGTCTGTTTTCTTAACGCAAATTAAGCAGCAATTGATTTATTATTGTTTTTGATTCTTGTTCCAACAAACAACCAAATGACAAATAATAATAAAATTAGTTGTGGAATGATACTTTCCAGGGAAGGATAAATCCCTAATTTAGGTATTGTTGGAAAAATAGTACTCATATGGTCAGGCAAATAGCCAATTCCTTGTAATGCATGGATACTTTGACCAATGAATTTAAACGTCAAGTAATAAATACATAAACTTGCGATTGTAAAAAACGGCTTTAACGGAATGAATTTACTTCCTTTTAAGATAAAGATTCCAATAATAACAAGTAAAATGATTCCACCTGCAAAACCTGTAATCAATTCTTTCGCTGTAATTGAAGAACTCATACCGATATAAAATACGACAGTTTCGGCACCTTCTCTAAATACAGCAAAAAATGAAAGTAAGCTTAATGAAAGTATTCCTCCGCCCGCAATAGCAGCTTTTGCTTTTTCTTTCATCTTACTACCATATTCTTGTTGACGAGATTGTTTATGCAACCATAACCCAACTGTTAACATGAAAACAACAGCAATAAGACCAGAGATTCCTTCAATTAATTGATTGCTAATTCCAGCCGAAATTTTTGATAATAAGAACTGGAATAATAAACCGGCTACTAAACTAGCTAGAATACCAAAAGCACCACCTACAAAGATCCACTTACGTGCTGATTCTTGTTTACTTTTTGACACTAATGCTAGTAAAGCAGAAATAATAATTAAAGCCTCTAAACCTTCACGAAATACAATTGTCCCTGCATCAAACATCGTATAAGATGTTTTCTTCGTAGCTAAGTTTAAATTGTTTTGAATTTGTTTTAATGTTTTCATCGTTGTAGCAGATTTAGGCTTTTCTGTTAACCTGGTTAATGCAATGGATGTATCATTTTCTATCTGCTTATATAATTCCATTGAATTTGATTGAACCATTACTTCAACATAAGGCCAATCCTGTATAAATTCATTAAATGTAGCTTGCGCTTTCCCAATATCATTTGATTCTACATAATTGATTGTTTGATTTAGTAGTTTAATTGCTTTCTCAATACTTACTTCTTTTGCTGAATCACTACTTGGATTATTCAAAACATCAATTAATTTAGTAAAAGAATCATTTACTTTAGCAATGGAAGGATTTTCAGTAAACAAAGTTGACCTTGAAGTAATCATATTTGCTTCGATTGAACCATAAAAACCACTGTTTGCTTTTCTGACATCATTTTCTACTTTAGACCATTCAATTTCAAAAAGCTTATATTCAGATTGTGCTTTTGCCCAATTCGATTCATTTGATAAAGTTTTAACATTATTTAAATGAGATACTAGTTTAGTAAGATTAATCTGAGAAAGATCCTTTTTATCATTCGTATTTTCTATCCACTTTTCAGTTTCAAAAGCTACCCCGCGAATATCATCTTTTACTGTTGCAAGATCATTTTGGTCAATATCTTTAATCGCTTGGTCAACAAGCTTATTTAATTTTGACGTTTTTTTCTCATTTTTTATTAAATCTTTAATCGCCAATAAATCTGTTTTCACTTTATCTTTTTCACCATTTTTAACCTCTGTTAATGAGTTACCAATATGTGAAAGTACTTGTTCTTGTATATCAGTTTCAGCAAATGTTTTATGAAACGGACTAATTATTAAACTAAAAAATAGTAAACTAGCTATTAAAATTATATTTTTTTTCATGCAATTCACCTAGAGTAATCCTTCACCAATATAGCTTCCATTCTTAACCCCTGGGAAGCATGCAAATACTGCACTACCATTATGTTCAATGTATTCGTTCAATAAATCCATTTTCGCTAGTTTATCTTGTAAAGGAATAAATTGTTTTTCTAAGTCTCTTTGGAAACTAACAAATAGTAAGCCTGCATCTAATTTTCCCGTTTGAATATCAAGTCCGTCAGTATATGAATAAGATCTTCTTAAAATTTTAATTTTTCCTTTTCCTTTTGCTAAGGCAACATGTGAATTTGCAGGAATCAGTAATTTCCCATTATCATCTGTTTTCTTTAAATCTATTTTAGCAAATTCACTACTTTCACCAATTGGTGCACCATTTGCTCTGTGACGACCAAATGTTTGTTCTTGATCTTGTAATGAACTACGATCCCATTCCTCAACACGGATTCGAATACGTCTTGCAACTAGATAAGAACCACCTGTTAGCCAAACTGGACCATCGCCATTTTGTACCCAAATATGTGTATTCATTTCTTTTTCATCTTTAGTATCTGGATTTCCAGTACCGTCTTTAAAGCCCATTAGATTCCTAGGTGTACTACCGGAAGGATCCGCTCCAGATGAACGTTGGAAGCCGTGCTGCATCCATTTTAAACTAACCGTTCCACGTCCAATTCGAATCAAGTTTCTTACGCCATGAAAGGCAACTTGTTGATCGTTTGCACAAACTTGAACTACGATGTCTCCACCGTTCCATTCTTCTCTTAAATCATCACCAGGGAAATGAGGTAAATCTTTTAACCCTGATGGCTTACTTGATTGAATTGATAATCGATCAAAAAATGAAGGGCCAACTCCAAATGTAAACGTAAGCTTCATTGGTTGTAGACCTGTTGCTTCACCCGTATCAATTGGTGGTGATGAAGGAAAATCTGAATCACCTAGTTCCTTTCCTTCACTCATTAAAGCTGCTGCTTCAGTCCATTTTTTAAACATTGTTTTGACATCTGCTTTTGAAGTAGTTTCTAGTTTAAATGACGCCAAATACATAAAATCTTGAGCAGGAGTTGTAATCCCTTGTTGTTGCTTACCATAAAACGGAAGAATCTCTCTTGCATCCGCTTTAGCTGGTGAAAAGAAATTAGTTACTTTTTCAGTAGCAGCTTCAATTCCAGTAGCCCCAATAAGGATACCCGCTCCACCAACTCCAAAAAGTTTTAATGCATCTCTTCTAGAAACTTTATTCGTTTCTAATTTTTTCATATTATTTAACCCCTAATGTTGACCCAACTTGAGAAATCGGTTCTGCTAATGCATCTACTTGTTGAGCCAATTTTTTTACTTCATCTTCTTTTAACTGTTTGTAATCAACGTATTGATCACCTTTTTTATAAGTATTTAAAGTTGTCATTAAATCATTGAATCTAGTTTCAATTGTTGAAGCTAAATCAGCATCTTTTGCTTTTAATTTATCAGATAATAATTGAACGATTTTATCTGAACCTTCCACGTTAGCTGCAAAATCAGCTAAATCTGTATGAGAATATCGCTCTTCTTCACCAGTAACCTTTGAAGATGATACTTCATTTAATAATTCTACAGGACCAGTTACAAATAATACTGGATCAATTTCAGCTGTTTCTACTTTTGCTCTTAAGTAGTTAGCATCCTTCATAAGTTGTTCTGTGTATTTTTCAAGACCTTTTGTTGTATTTTGAACCCAAAGAACTTGCTCAATTTTGTGGAAACCAGTCCACTCATTAGCAGGTACATCACCTTCACGTGCATCGATTTTTGGATCTAAATCGCCAAATGATTCTGCCACTGGTTCAATTCTTTCGTAATATGAACGACTAATTGGATACAAACGTTTTGCTTCTGCCATATTTCCTTCATTAATTGCATCAACGAACTTCTGTGTATTTGATACGAACTCTTCCGTTTGAGATACAACGAAATCTCTATAATTATTAATCTCTGAATCTAAATTTATTTTTGCTTCTACTTTTGATTCTTTTTTTACGTTACTAGCTTCTTCACTTTTTTGTGCACAACCTGCCATCATTAAACTTGTAGCAAGAGAAATTGCGATCATTGTAGTTTGCTTCTTCATGAAAATACCCCCGAAAACTCTAAATTAAATATATGTAATTGATATTGATAACTTTTCTCATTACTTATCATAATACAATTGATAAATATTTTCAATTAGATTTTCATAAAAAAATGACTGAAACTTGTTCAGTCATTCAAGAATTACTGCTACTTTAACAAAAAAGATCATTAATTTTCTAATTAAATTCAATTAATGTTCGTACTTTTTAAAATTAACACTTATATAATTAAGTTAGTAATGACTGAGAATATTAAATCATTATACAGCAAGGCGTATAACCAACAACTATTATTCAATCTTAAATAATTTCGCTAAATAAGCATTCACAAAAATATTATTCTGATCTAATAGACTTCGAATAGTAAGAAAGTTAGATAATGATGGATACGAGTGATTTAGTTTTTCTATATTCATTGAATGCATTTTCCCCCAATGTGGCCTTCCGTTATAGCTTTGAAGAATTTCTTCTATTCTATTAAAATACTCTTGATGAGGCATTCCTTTATACATATGGATTGCGATATACGCTGAATCTCGCATCGAAGCAGGACTTATTAAAAAGTTGTCAGATTTTACGAATCGACATTCGATTGGGAAATGGACGTTAAATCGTTTATTTTTAATCTCTTCTTGTATTTCTAAAGTCGCATCATTCATATATTGAGCTGGAATACTGTATTCCATTTCGTTAAATTTTACATTTCGAGTTGTTGCAAATAATTCATGACTCGGTCCAACCATCCTTGAATTTGGCACACTGCTACCACTTATTTTACTAATTTGAGAACTACTTTTTGGAAAGTTTCTACTAAATTCACTTAATAACCAGAATGCTTTATTTTCAATCGTTGCTACCTTCCATTTCTCAAATTTAAATGAATGCTTCTTCGTTCTAGTTTCATTCATAAGCTTCATTTGAACATTCTCTGAATAGGGAAATAAGTAAAACTCAAAATGTTCATTTTCTTTTTTCAAATTTAATAGATTACTATAAACTTCATCAATCATTACTTTTTTACTCTCATAACGATACGTATTTGCAGGTTTTATTCTAATTTTAAATTTAACAACGATGCCAAGTAAACCTAACGATACGCCAAGTGCCCTATAAATATCTGTATTTTTTGTTTTTGAACAATCTAATAGATCGCCTGATGGTAATACAACTGTCATCTCTTCGATTTGTGTAGATAAAATTCCATGTTCAACTCCTGTGCCATGTGTACCTGTTAAAAATGCACCTGCAATGGATTGAACATTTATATCACCTAAATTTTCTTGTGAATAACCTGATTCGTATAATTCATTTCCTAATTGCTCTAGCTTAGTTCCAGCCCAAACTTCGGCAATTTGTTCCTCTTTATTAATTGAAATAACGCCATTTAAATTATCTAATGACATTAAATAGTCGTTTGTTGAAATTAGTGGTGTAAAAGAGTGACTAGAGCCTACTACTCTTATTTTCTTCTTTTCCGTGTTAGCTCTTTTAACGAGGCTAACTACTTCTTCAATTGATGATGGATACAATACTTGATTCGGAATAAATTTTACACTTCCAGACCAGTTTTTCCATAACATACTTTTCATAGGAAGCACCCCCTATCTCCTCTGTATGTTGTGAACTGGTCGATGATCTTATTTTTACTTACTACATATAAATGAGAAAAACGCTCAGCAATTTCACCAGACTTGCTTGGTCTAAATAAAATAGCTTCTCCTATTTTTAAATCTTCATGACCTGAATAAAAAACTGGGGTTTGAACTTCACCAGCACCTTCTAGTGGCAATAAAGTACAATGTTCTGGGGAATATGGAGTAGGTAATTTTTCTTTTCCTACAGCACCTGAAGCAATAAAACCTCCACTTGTGCATGTAAAAATCTTATCTGCTGGTTTTCGAATGATTGGTAAAGCAAAGCCAATTGCTGGCTGATATTGAAAACTTCTGTATTCATCAAATAATGTTGGAGCGTAAAATCCTGATCCTACTGTTACTTCTGTAACCACTTTTTCCTTTGACGTCGAGTGAAGACTTCCAGTACCTCCACCATTTACAAATTCAAGGTGGTAGCCATCTTTTTCAATGTATTTAACAATTTCTCTTCTTTTTTTCGCAATTTCACCTAATGATTTCTTCTTTAAAAACTGGATTATTTTATTTTTCAAATACCTATTTTTTGCATCATCACCAACACCTGCAATTTGTGCCTCATATCCCATAATTCCTTCCAAGCGCACATTCAAGGATTGCAATATATGTGTTAGTAACGGTACTAAATCTCTAGCTTCTTTAATTGGTGACCTTCTTACTCCAAAATGAAATCCTAAATATGAAGTACTCATGTCTACGTCGATACAAAGTGGCATAACAATCTCATTTTTCACTGCGATCTTTTCAATCATACTAATCTGGTCAGTCTGATCCACCATACAAATGATTTTTTTACCCTTTTTTATTTGTAATGCAATTTTATTTAATCCTAAGACATCAACTGTTGGATAACCAATTAATAAATTATCAAAACCATTTTCAGCAAGGAAATCAGCTTCATGAGGGTTATAACACATTAACCCCTCATAACAATCATTTCTCTCTAAAATATATTTTAAAACTTGTACACTACGAATTGATTTTGTAGCAATTCGTATTTTCTTACCGTTTGATTTAGTTGCAATATCATCCACATTTTGAACAAAAGCATCCCAATCTAAAAAAGCACATGGCATAGACAATTTAGAAAATACCGATCGATCGACCATTTATTCACCTATCCCGTAGCATTTTATTTCTATTTTATGCCGAAAATTAATTAATAAGAATAAAAAAAAATTACATAGAATACTTTCTATGTAACTTTTAAAACTCTATAAATCCTTTTAATATTTGACATGTTAAAGGACAATTCAATCTTGCCGAGTTATTTGATTGGTTTAAACTTACATTTGACAAAGGAATTCCAAACCATAAAATTTCGTTATCTATCATAATAAAAGGTTGAACTTGATCTTTTTTAATAAAACTTCTATTTTTTTGATTTTCAAAATGAACTTCACTTATAAAGAGAATTGGTACCTCAACCTCATTTATTATTTTTCGAATTTCCAAAGACATTTCAGATAGATTTGGCATGGAGACAATTATTTTTTTATTAGCATTTTTTAGATCATTTACTAATTCATTTTTTTGATCAATTGAATCATTTAAAAACAGTCTTAACCTCTTTGATATACTCTTTGAAAAAACCTTTTCAAACTCTTCTTTACTCACCTTGTATTCCTTATCCATTTGATAATGAATTAACTTATTAATCGTCTTTTTTGAATTTGTTTTACTTTTTATAAATGGAATATCAGCAATATGAATAAATTTACCTCGAGCTCTAGTCAAAGCAACATTAATTAATCTTTCACTGTTTTGATCTGTTAGTAGTAATCCAGGTGAATATTGTGGTTTCGTATCTACTGAATCAAAAATGATTACGTCGCACTCCGCTCCTTGAAATCGGTGAACTGTTGCGATTTGTATTGGTAATTCTCGATATTTTGTTTTGCCGATAATCTCTTTATGAAGTGCCGTAATTAACTTTGCCTGTGCTCTATATGGCGTAACAATTCCAATTGACTTGACCCCATCTACTACGCTTGAAAGAATACATTGAATTGCAATAATCGCAGACCCTAAATTATATCTAGAATTCGTATTTGAATCTTTTAATGCATAGGTTTTTAGAAATTGTGAATTTATTAAACTATTTGCTTTCATTGGAAATGGTCTATGTTTTGCGATTTCCTGTCTTTTTTTGACAGTTGGATGATCAAACACCAACGAGTGGTAGATTTCATTATTCGTAAATCCAGATATAGCCGGATGCATTCTCCTTTGCTGATTCAATAAAACTAAATTAATTAACGGTTCGCCATTTTCTATTTTTTGGACAATACCTGTATGATGAAATAAATCTTCCTGTAGCCATTTTTTCACATTTTCATTATGAAAACATGATGCAATTGGCGGTAATTGTTTAAAATCTCCGCATACAACTATTCGTTTCCCTAATGTAGAAGCAAAGGCGATTTGTGGTGTATATGCCATACTAATTTCATCCACAATAACTAAATCGAACTGGCGTAAATAGATTAAAGGATCAATTGAACATTTGGATAATGTAGTTCCAATCACTTTTGCTTGATCAATCAACTCTTTTTCTTTTTCACGAATTTCCCCTCGAATTTTATTTAACTTATTTTGAATTTTGCTTAAATCATCTAATTCTTTTTTTGAAGCTGCACCTCTTCTAGCTTTCCTTAGCATCGAGTGCTTTCGCTCATCTAAATTTTCCAATTCATATTGATTTATACTTCCATTAACCTCAACAAGTTTTGAAGAAAGGATATCTTCGTGTTGTAATAACACTTCATCTTTTGTATAACCATAGCGGACAATCTCGCCACTTCTCCATTTATCTTTCTGCTCTAATTCATGAATTACATTTTTCATTAAAACATCTACTGCAGCATTAGAATGAGCAATTACTAACACTGACTTATTTTTTTCGTAATGTTTTAAAATAATATTTGTTAAATTATAAGATTTCCCAGTACCCGGTGGTCCCCATATATATGTTGTTGCATTATAAAACGAACGATAGATTAGCTCCTGATTTGTTGAACTTTCTTTCTTCATTTTACTTAAATGTTTAGCAGTAGAATCAGCATTCATTAGCTTCATAATTCTTTTTTGTTTACTACGATAATCTTTTATTTCCTCAAGTCTTTCAATTAATTGATCTAGTAACTCCCACGGTTCATTAAAAAGTTCAGCATATGGAATCATCGAAGTAATTTTTTCATTAATTTTAATTTCAACTTGAGAGCCTTTAAATGACAATAATTCACCTTGATACTCTTGATTTTCTATTTTTATTCGAACCGGTGTTCCTTCTGGGACAAAAATTTCTGCATAAATCGTAAACAAGATAACCGTACTTTGCCCAATTTGGTACAGTGGAGTCCCATTAGAAAGTGTATAACTCCTCCCACCGTGAAATTTTAAATAATTTTTTTCCGCTTCAATTGCAGTTTGCCATTCTGTAATTAACTTATTTACGTCATTTAGTGTATTTACAATCATTTATTTCACCTAATTAATTTTGAAATTGATATTTAAAGATTTCTCTATAGTCATCTATTTTGCGTTAGTGAGTTACCTTAAATTTTAGACATTATTTTAACAAATAAAACATTCCTTATGAACACTATAGAAAGTTAAACTTTAATAGTAATTTACTAATCATACACTAGTTCATTCAGATTATTAAATTATTCAACCTATCTAATCAGTTAAAATATTCTTGATTTTTTTATTGAATTTAAATATATTTATTCACAATTTGTACCTTTAAATGTTCTTTTTCTCCACAAAAATGACTCCCACCAGATGAAAAAGGAGAATGACTTCATTTTGAAATCATTCTCCTCGAATAGTATGAAAATTCATTTAATAAAATAACTCCTCAATGACTAGCTAAACGTTTTTCAAAATCCGCCTTAAACAGCAGAATAGCATCGATATTTACTGCAAAATCGTGGTCACTCATATTAAAATTAGTTATAAATTCGTCAGACCTCTCACGAACCATAATTGTCGGACGGATATTGTCTCCAATCGCGTCCTGAGTTACACCACTTCCATAAATATACCAGTTAGTTTCAGTAGCCTTATTTGCTGCATTTTTAGATAAGTCATTTTTTATTATTTCGCATAAATTATCCATAAAATCTTCATTAAGATTAATATTTTTTCCAAATTCACCATCAACAGTTAAATCAGCATCTCCATACCAAATATTCCTACTTGTTCTCTTTCCCTCATTTGAAGTATAAGTTTCATCAAACAAAATTTTCATTTTCATTACCACCCCTTTATGATGTTCAACTCTAACATGTTTTAGTGTAAGTAGCCCTAAAAAAGTATTTAGAGTTTATTGCCAAAAGTATTGTTACTTTTAAGATGAAATTTTAAAAAACTTATCATCCAACTGTATTGATGTTTTTATGATTTTTTATTTAAATAATTCTCCTAAATAATACGGCATTTGGCGTCGCCACCAAACCCAGTCATGCGAAACATCCTCGCCCCACTCATCAAACCATGCTTTAATTTGTTTTTCTTCAAGGGCTTCTTTTAATGTAAAATATGAAGGCAGCCCGTCTTGTTCCCAATCACCTAGCCCGGTACAAATAATGATATCTGCTGAACGGTATCGATCAATGAACCAGCCGTCATTTTGATTCCATATGTAATCACTTGGTGAATTTTCGTATACAAGAGGATCATTTCCGTAGTCCCCAAAAAAGAAACGCACATCGTAAATACCGCTAAGTGCAACGGTTGTTTGGAAGACATCCGGATGTTTCAGGAAAAAGTTCAACGCATGATATGCTCCCATGCTACAACCTGTTGTCATCATTGGATCAAACCAACCTGTTTTATGTTTAATAAATGGAATAGCTTCTGAAATCACATAACGGTCATATGCTTCATGAGCTAATGCACGGTCATGAACCGATTTTGAGTCGTGTAGCCAACTTTCGCTATCTATAGTAGAAAGTGTAAAAAACTGAACTTTTCCGGACTCGATGAAGTCATGACACACATCAATCATTCCAAAATTATTGTATTCAAAATGCGTCCCCCCAGATGAAGGGAAAACTAAGATTGGCATACCACTGTGCCCATATCTGTTCAACAGCATTTCGCGTCCTAATTCTCCACTCCAATGGCTTAAATGTTCTATATTCATGGAAAAATCTCCTATCCTTATACGTTTACAATGCTGTAATTTTTTCGATCATGTACAAAACTGATAATGTCATCGACTTCTTCCTGCGAATCTGCATTAATCGCATAAAATTGATTTCCTTGTAGTTCCGCAAACGCATCTGGAATGCGCTTTTCAAACTTTACACGGTCGCCAAATCGTTCATAAATATCATTCGTATCGTTGTTATACTCATTCGCATCACGCTGTGTAATACCGACACAATACTGGTTTTTTGCATTGGACTCTTTAAATTCGCCTCCAGTCACAATAGAAGCATACTGAGCAAATAAATCAATGGAGTACGCGAAATTGTACATATCAATCGTGTAGCCGCCAGCTAGCCGGTTATTATATTCAAGTGCAACATAATCCCCATCTTCTAATTTAAAAAACTCAATATGGAAAAAGCGTTCTTTCATCCCAAAAGCTTTCACAATCGCCTTTCCATAAGTTTCCAGTCTTGTATCAATCTCTTTTTGAATCACATAAGCTAAATCCAACTGGCCCTTAACGAGTTCTAAAGTTGGCACATTATATGTAAAGCTTGTTTGGAAAACAATATTCCCTTTCTGATCGACTAAACCATCAAATGTACAAAGCACGCCTCCTTCGACATATGGTTCTATGAAGTATACTTGTGCTTCATCCCATACTTCTTCAAAATGGCGTACAGCCTCTTCTGAACATAATTTAAAGGTTGCAGCTGATCCAACACCATTATCCGGTTTAGCAATAACTGGCAGTCCGAATTCATCAATGGCTTTAGTTAACTCTTTTTTAGTTTTAACGACTTTGCCATCTACAACAGGCACACCTGCTTTTTTAAACAGCTTTTTCATTTCAGATTTATATTTAACCTTTTTCAAATCACTTGGTTTATTACCATATACATTAAATTGTTCACGCAACTGCGCATCAAGTTCTAACCAGTGTTCGTTATTGGATTCAATGCGCTCAATTGGACCATGTTTATAATATAAAAATGCAACAGCACGTTTCACTTCATCTAGATCTTCTAAATTATTCACACGATAATATTCTGTTAAAGCGTTTTGTAATTTGGAACCTAATTGGTCATATGGCTCTTCGCCAATACCTAATACATTGACACCTGCGGCTTTTAAACGATGAGCAAATGATTGGAAATTCTCTGGATAATATGGTGAGATCAAAATATAATTCATAAAAATGCTCCTTTATAAAAAGTAATTTTTATCTAATTTAAGTCAAATATCATTATTCAGTTCATTCATGACCACTTCTCACTTAAAAAACGTAAACATTCTGGTAAGTGTTTTGCCCAAGCTTTTTCATCATGTACTTCATCCGCAAAAATATTTAAACAAATGCTATCAATTGGAACAGAGCCTTCTATCAGTTGTTTATAATACTTAAGCGAGCAATCGATATATGCCTGCTTCATATTACCATACATCAATTGTCGATCGGCATCATCGCCTTCCTGAGTACCAACTTGAATATACACTCGTTGCTCAGGATCCAACTCTTCGCTAGCAATATAACGATCAAATGCTTTACTTGTAATCCAATTGGCTAAAGAAAAAATACCTAAACCACCAATTTGATCTTTATATTCAACACCCATAAAAGCCGAAATATTTCCTCCAAGTGAACTACCAATCACCGCTGTATGATATTTATCCGATTTAGTCCGATATTGCTTATCGATGAACGGCTTCACGACTGTCATGACAAAATTAGCAAACTCCACGCCTTTCCCACCTAGTTCATAATCTTCAGGAAGTGGGCTTTCAGTAATTTTCCAAGGCGTATATTCATTAATTCGGTCTTGTCCACCATTATCGATCCCAACAACAATCATCTTCGGTAAATCGGGGTTTAATTTAATAGCCGGTATCACTTTCCATGAATACCCGCTATAAGATTCACTACTATAGAAAATATTTTGACCATCATGCATATAGACAACTGGATAATTTTTATCCTCATCTTTATCATAATTTTTTGGCAATAAAACACGTACGCGACGTTTTTCATTTTTATAAGACATATGTAATTGATGTGTTTCTAGTTTTAAATAAAAATAGGATTGATTCATTTTAACTTCCTCGCTCCTTTGAACTTACCTTTTGAAAAAAACAACTGCTTAAGTTCTTCTAATGAATACGTGTTTGATAAATATAAATCACACTAAGAAGAGTACTCTTCAATAACTTTATATAATTCTCTGTTCTAATTTCTTTATTTAACTCTAAGTCAATTAATCTTTTTTTCTAACCAACTGCCTAACTAATTGTTCTTCCCAAGCAGTTACCAAATCGGTCTGAAAAATCATTTGTAATTAATTCAACGAAAATAGAGTAGATTCCTTCTTGAACATTCATGTCGAATAATGAAATAGAGAATAATCGATAAATGATTATCCTCTATTTCACACTATGGAAGGATCGATTACTATAGGAAACAACGTTTATAAAGTAAGCTATGAACAATTAAAATTGGGATTTAAAATTATGAACAAACCGATTCAAATATAAATTTAAATTTTACGATTCGTCTAAAAAGTTCTAAAATATAAAGAGATAACAAATTAAATTTGGGGGAAAGAAAAAATGATTAGGGAAGCTACTCAAAAGGATTTAATGGACATTTTAGAGATTTATAACGATGCCATTCTTAATACAACTGCTGTTTATACTTATCAACCACAAACGCTTGAAAGCAGAAAAATTTGGTTTGAACAAAAGATGGATGAAGGGCTTCCAATTCTAGTCTTCGAACTTGATCAAAAAGTCGTCGGATTTGCTACATTCGGTCCTTTTAGAGCTTGGCCGGCCTATAAATATTCGATTGAGCATTCAGTTTATGTAAATAGTGAACACAGAAAAAAAGGTATTGCTACTTCATTAATGAAAGAATTAATCTCTAATGCCAAAGAAAGAGAGTATATGACTTTAATTGCTGGAATAGATGCTGACAATGAAAAAAGTATTGCCATGCATAAAAACTTCGGATTTGTTTATTCAGGCACAATTAAAAAGGCAGGTTATAAATTTAATAGATGGCTTGACTTGTCCTTTTATCAATTAGATCTTGATGGACCAAAAAATCCAACAGAAGAATAAACTAGTAATCTATTAAGGGTAAGTTTTGATCACTGTTTTTCAAAACTTACCCTTTCTTATTTTAACGAAAAACGTTCTATTTTACTTCTAAAGCAAAAACATAAGAGGCATCGCCATGTGATAAGTGCTTATCTTTTTTATCCATCCACCATACTCCATATGAGTAATAATATACCCCTTTATTTATAGGTGCTGAAAATTGATTCCTCACTAATAATATTTCAGCTTCCTTACTATTATTTATTTGAGTTAAGTGGATTTCATTTGGTTTAGGATTATAATTTATTATAATTTTAACATTTTCTCCAGGTTTTACTTCAATCGGCTTTTTCCCCTCTAATAGTTGGACAGGTCCAGCTGTATCAACGCATTCCCCCTGTCCTTTCGTTTGCCAACAATAAGTACCTAACTTCGTGTCATATGTTTGATTCGCTATTTGAACCATTGTTTTTGGAGGTTTATTACCTTTCAAACCATTACTTGCTGAACATCCAGCGAGAATAAGAAAGAAAAAAAGTACAGCTACACTTAACCATTTTGACATTTTGGACACTCCCTATTTTCAAATTGGAATTTAAATTTCTTTATTTATGACTCCAATTTCAATCATTTTTCAGTTTTTAAAAACTTTAAGATTGTTCCGTCCTCCTGTTTTACAATCATGACTTTTGGATCCCCATTCGTTAAATAAATTTTATCGCCAACCTTTAACATATTAGACGAAAAATTGATTTTCGGAATCGTATGATCTTGAACAACTTCTTTGACTACACCAATTTGGTCTTTAAGTTCAAATTCCTTATTATGTAAAATTCCTTCAAACCGATATTGAGCTCCGTTTACGACTAATAGTCCAATACTGGCATCTGCAGAAATACTTTTAGATTTATTTGTAATACCTATGTCTTCTTTCAGTGCGTTTTTAATAGGTGAATTAATAAAAATGGT
This sequence comes from Gottfriedia sp. NPDC057991, assembly GCF_042886615.1. Taxonomy (NCBI): domain Bacteria; kingdom Bacillati; phylum Bacillota; class Bacilli; order Caryophanales; family Bacillaceae; genus Gottfriedia; species Gottfriedia sp. NPDC057991. Next base: position 311,655 of record NZ_JBHVQN010000006.1, on the reverse strand, counting down.
AAATGCCAACATCAAAAGAATCCCAACTGAAACAACCGGTTTTCGAATTCGATTATGCCCCAAATTGGAATTAGCTTTATTCCATATTTGATCATATGTGACAGAAGGATTATGTTGATCTAATTTCTTCTGAAGAGTGTGTTTAATTTCAGAAATAGGATTGTTTTCCACCATTTAGTTCTTCTCCTTTCAGTTTTTGTTCTACTTTAAACAGTTCGTTTTTCGATAAACGATTTCTTAATTTTGTCAACGCGTAATTTAGCCTTGATTTACATGTACCGATTGGAATATTTAGAGAGTTCGCCACTTCATTTAATTTGAGTTCTAAATAATAATGAAGAACAATCACTTCTTTACTCTTTTGCGGTAATAAGTTTATCTCTTTCCATAGTTCATCTTCCATTTCATTTTGTAAAATCGATTGTTCAACGTCATTTTCAGCTTGAACATCATGATTAATGCCGAAAAGTTTCTTGATTTTTTGTTTACGTATCATATTGCGAGTGATATTTACTGTCATTCGATAAATCCAAGGTTCAATTGGTTTTGTTTGATCAAACAGTTGTAATTTTTTTATGATTCGAATGAACGTCTCTTGCGTAATATCATCTGCCATTACATTTGATTTGGTTAAAAAGTAAGCAGTGCGATATACCAATGACGAGTGATTATTAAACAATTCTTCAAAACGATCTTTGTCAATTCTTTCAGGCACTAGTTCTCCTCCTTTCACCACTTACTCTATATACACTTGAAATCAGTTAATAGTTCGAATTTTTTAAAAAAATATTTTCCTTAAAATTACTTTAAAAAGAATGAGTAAGGAATGCTATTAAGAAAAAATACAAATTTCATCAATCCGAGTTTTTAAAATATTCTTTCGATTAGTTATATAGTATGATAAGAAATAACTTAATTAAAGGTAGGTTTTTTAGAATGAAGGCAGTTCAAATTGATGAATCAAAGCATTTATTTATTGACGATTATGAAATGCCTGTTTTAGGTGAGAATGAACTACTTGTTAAAGTTCATGCTACGGCTATTAATCGAGCTGACTTACTTCAAAAACATGGTAAATACCCCGTACCTAAAGGCGCATCTCCAATTTTAGGTTTAGAGATGGCCGGGATTGTTGAACAAGTTGGGGCTAGTGTTACAAATTGGGAAGTTGGGGATCATGTTTGTAGCTTATTGCCAGGCGGAGGTTATGCACAGTATGTTTCCATTCCTTCAGATTTGGCAATTTCAATCCCAGATCATTTTTCGTTCGAAGAGGCTGCGGCTATACCTGAAGTATTTTTGACAGCTTACTTAAATTTATTTGAATTAGGTAGATTAAAAGAAAATGAAACTGTTTTAATTCATGCCGGAGCTAGTGGTGTTGGGACCGCTGCAATTCAGTTAGCAAGAGAATTTGGTGCAAGTTCAATCGTTACTGCTGGTAATGAAATGAAACTTGCAGCTTGTACCGAATTAGGTGCAAATCATGTGATTAACTATAAAAATGAAGATTTTAAAACTGTAGTCGAAAAAGTTACTGATCATGTAGGTGTAGACGTCATTTTAGATTTTATTGGTGCATCCTATTTCCATCAAAACTTACAATCATTAAATAGTAATGGTAGGCTCATTTTGATTGGTACAATGGGTGGAGTTAAAGTGAACGATATGAACTTATTACCACTTTTGACAAAAAGAATTTCGATTATAGGGAGTACTTTGCGTTCACAAACACTTGAGCAAAAAATCTATTTAACGAACCAATTCAAAAAATATGTATTACCTCTTTTTATCAATAAGAAAATAAAACCGATTATCGATTCAGTGTATAGTTTGCATGAAGTGAATGAAGCACATTCTCGAATGGAGAACAATTTAAATATCGGAAAAATAGTCTTAAAAATAGATTAATTATATGCAAGTTAAAGGGGATAATCATGGTACTACTCGGTTCAATTGTTAATGCAGCAGCTATTATTTTTGGCTCTTTACTAGGTTTGTTTATTAAAAGAATTCCAGATCGAATGAAAAACTTAGTAACTCAGTCAATTTCTCTTGTAATTATTGTCATAGGATTTACTTTAGCTATGAAAACAAATCAAATTCTGATCGTCGTTTTCAGCTTATCATTAGGTGCAGTTGTAGGAGAATGGTTAGATATCGAAGCTAAACTAGATCAACTAGGTCTATTTATCGAAAGTAAATTTCATTCTAAAAACGAAGGTTCTATTTCTAAAGGATTTGTTACTTCGACATTATTATTCTGTGTTGGCGCGATGGCCATTCTTGGAGCTCTAGATAGCGGACTTCGTCATAATCATGAAATTTTATATACAAAATCAATGATGGACGGTTTTCTATCAATCATTTTAACTTCAACACTTGGCATTGGCGTATTATTCTCTGCTGTCCCAGTCTTAATCTATCAAGGATTCATTGCTATTTTTGCATCATTTGTACCGAATCTAGTTACTCAGCATTTATTAGATTCAATTATTGCTGAAATATCAGGTACAGGAGGAATTTTATTAATTGCTCTTGGTTTGAATTCATTAGGATTAGTAAAAATAAAAATCGGAAATATGTTACCTTCTATTATATTTGCACTTATTTTTGTTTGTTTGATTCAATTTTTTAAATAAATATTTAGGACTATGTCTGAAAACTAAAATGAGCCCCAAAAGAGGGCTCATTTTTCAATTCAAATTAATGTAGTTTCCTTCTAAAAAAACCTTTGTCTTTATGGTATAAGATCAATGCGATTAATAATACTCCTGCAGCAATCCAAACAGCTTGATTCCCAATATACTTTGTGGAAAGACTTCCAAACAATGCACCAAATGAAAAGGAAAGGATAATAACTAAAAACTCTTTAAATTTTGTTTTTGCTTCTTTATCACGATTTACAAAAGCTGTATATGCTGCCTGTGATGCAATTCTAATATTACCCGTTGTCATAGTTGAATTGTATGTCCATTTATCTAAATGAGTGAACGTTGATATTTGTAATGATGAGACAAACGAAATGCAAACTGTCACAACTAAATTAGGTACACTACTAGGTAATACCCCTACAATAATTAATACGAAACATTCTAATATAAGAATCGACCGTCTATAGCTATATAAAAGTTCCTTTAAACGTGGATGTTTAACGGATTCAGCAACTAATACACCTAGAATAAAGGCTATAATAGGTAGAATATAATCCACAGAGTTTTTCCAATTTCCAAATGATAGATTTATTGCCAATAGAACAAGATTTCCCGTTTGCGCATTGGCAAATACACCATCTCTGCTTATAAACGTATACCCATCTAAAAATCCACCTACTAAAGCTAACAATAATCCAAGATAGACTGAATTTGATGATAATGATGGAATTATTTTTTGTTTAGATTTCAATCTTGTTCTCCTACTACTATTACTAAACTAACATAATCATATCACAGTTAGTATGTATATAAATGTGAACAATAATCCAACAATTACAACCCAAACTAATCAATTATCTACTTTGGTTGTTTTTTGGTTATTTGTTTGTTTTTTTAAAAAAAGCTCTGTAAAATTTAAATGTTGATTTTTGAACTAAAAAAAGGTTGTCTAATTAGACAACCTTTAGGAACTCTTATCCAACTAAAGTAGTGCGTAGTTGAATAAGAACCCAAACCCTCTTTCTCTTAATATTGTCAAAACCTTAGTTTTCACTTGCCTACCGGCTAGGGAGCTCCTCAAAATTGAAAACACCATTAGTTTGTGAAATATCCGTTAATAATTGAATCGACAGTTTCCAAAATTGAAGTAATAGCTGTTTTTTTCTGTTTATTCACCAGCAATAAAACATCGTACTTATTATTTAATTCATTAAGTTGTACACTTAATGGTGTAACAAATTCTTGTGAGATTGTTTCGTTACGATATTGTATAAATGCTTTTTCGGCTACTGAATATCTTGTTCTAACTTTATCTATTTCTTTTGTTAAATCGACTAACTCTTTATCTAGTCTTTTGATTTCTGCGTTTAATTCTTTCTTCCATCTAAGTAATGCATGTACATTCGTATTACTCAATGTGTATTCCTCCCTAATATCGAATACTACATCGTACTCCATAGGATACTTGTTTGTTCATGATCATATCAAACAATCAATTGATGATATGAAGTTCGTGTTCCTTAGGTCGGAAATTTGCCGCCGACTTCCTTCAGATTCTCTTTCGCCACGACACACTTGTTTTAAGCTAACCATTACTTGGGGGAATATCGCCTTTTTTAATATAAATTAAGAAAATCCTTATTCCACGATCCTGTAATTTAGCTCAATAAAAAAAATCGACTTTTATGTCGATCTTGTTGTTCAACTAAAGCATGCGTTAGCCAACCATGAATCTATGATTCACAACAGTGAATGTAAGCTACAATCGTTCTTTCATGGTAGTTTAAATTTCTTATTCGGGTTTCATTAAATGGATCAATGTAACATGAAATTAATTAGCCTAATTATGGTTCTCGTGAGAATGGCTTCTGTAAATTGGTTGACTTCCATTGGCCGCTTGTCATAATTTGTACCTTTACCTCAACTTCTAAGGATGACGCCGAAAGCGGGATAACTCCGTTTTTTTCAAATTTTTTCCAGTCTTTTAAATTATTTCGATAAAGTATTTGTGAAAGCTGATAAACATCAATTCCTTTATTAATCCCATTTTTGTAGGTTTCTTCAATTTCCTTTTTCAATGTTTTTTCAGCTATTTGTTTTACGGTTTTCATAGGTAAATATTTTACTACCTGAAAAATATCTCCTTCTACGCGAATCTTCATTCGAAAATGCGGTTCGTGGTTCTTTATATAGGCTACTGTTTGGATTTTTGGTTTTTTCAATACGATTTCTGTAACGGGCTCCCCATCTTTTTTTAATAGGATCGGTGCTCGGGTGAAAGTCTTGCCCGTCCATTTTAAACCTGATAAGTCTTTATCAGACAAATACCCTTTGTAGCGCTTTGAAGCTACAAAAGCCGACCCGCTATATTTTAATAATGGGAAATCATTTTTGTCTGATTTCCATTTTTTTGTAATCGATAAGAATGGTATTTGTGTGGTCATCGCAGGCTCATAAAAATAAGCACGAAATTTGTAAAATATCAAAGGACTAAAAAGAGAATAGTTTTTTGTCATTTCATTTGGGATATCCCTCACAGTATAAAGGGGTGAGAGATTTAAGATAGATCCAGTTGCTAGAACCTCCTCGATTGGTTCCTTTGTTCCAAATACCCACATCGTATTCCTAAACTGAAAGAAACGAGCAAAAAATTCATCAATTTGTCGAATATCTCCATGTTTTAATATATTCTCAGAGAATACGACTGTATTAATGTGCTCCCAAGAGACCCTTTGTTGAGCCGTTTTATAAAAATCGAACGCTGAATGGTCTAAAATCTCCCCTGTTCCTTTTCCAATAAAAATTGGCTGTGGTGTCCGCATAGTGGTTTCTTGTTTTGCAAAAGTGGAAAAATTGATAAATTGTGGATAGAGCACGTATTGATTATCTTTAAAGTCAACTCCTAAGGCATTTATGTACCATACATGCTCAACTTCCCTTGTGTCCCAACAGCCTGTTAACAGAAAAATAGATGGAAATAATATAAGAAGTTTTTTTTGAAAAAATTTTTTCCTCATCTTTTTTCCTCATCCTTTTGTTTCGTGCTATCGTTCGTATGAATCTCTTTCGGTCTCTTTATCATATTTTTAAAACGAATTCGGATTGTTGCTGGTATCAAACTAGTTGGTACAAATGGAGAGTAGGGGGCCATAAATGGAACCCCGAAAGAGCGTAAATTCACAAGATGAATACAAATAATAAAAACAGAAAATATAAGCCCTGTTATTCCGAGTAAGCTTGATAGTAGATAGACAAAATATCGGAGAATACTTAATGTTCCCGAAAGCGACTGGTTGATCAAAGTAAATGTCGAAACCACAGAAATTGCCATCATTACGACAATACCAGGAGAAGCCAATCCTGCGCTGATGGCAGCTTGCCCAATAATTAAACCACCTACTACAGATAACGTTTGACCAACAGTAGTAGGGATTCTAAGACCTGCCTCTCTCAGTAACTCAAATAAAAAAATCATCAAGAATCCCTCTAAAGTAGTAGGGAATGGAACTCCCTCTCTAGACAAAGCCAGTGTTGCCAACAATGTGTATGGTATTTGATCCGGATGATAAGCGACTAATGCAATCCAAAATCCCGGTAGAAAAACAGCTATAATTAAGCTGAAGATCCTCAGTACTCTTCCCAAACTTGCAAAAGGCGCTGACGAATGCTGGTCCTCTGCATTATTCACGAAAAACACAAGAGTAACAGGTCCAATAGATGCAGTCGGAGAGCCTTCCACTAATAAAACGAAACGTCCATATAGTAGGCAATTTACAGCATAATCAGGTCGTCCCGTATATTCTAATAAAGGGAAGAGGCTGAAAGGTCGGTCTGTAATAAGTTCTTCAATTTGATCAGATGAAACAATGCCATCGACTTTAATATTATTTAATTTGGATCGTACTTCTTCTAAAATATCCTGTGAAATAACATCTTTCAAAAAAAGAACAGCAACCCTGGTTTTACTTCTAGTTCCAATAACAAATTCTTCATAACTAAGGGAGCTTGTTTTCAATCTTTTTCGTATTAATCCAATATTGGTTTGAAGTTCTTCTACAAAACCGTCTCTCCCCCCTCTTAGTGTCACTTCCGTACTAGGTGCTTCTACAGATCTCGCTGGAAGCATCGCTAGTTTGATGGAAAAAACCAGCCTAGACGCAGTGAGGAAAAAGAGAACTTCTCCTTCATAAATTTTTTGGGCGAGATCTTCCTGTGAAAAGTCTGATTTAACGAAAGTTATAGGGAAATCAAGTTTTGACTCCAAATCCTTTGCATCACCGGAAAATCCATTTTCCAACACTTCATGAAGATGAGGCATGATAGTTTTTCTCAATTCTTTTATGTCAATGAGACTCTGACAATATACAGATAAAATAGAAAAATAACGTTTGCCACTATCGATTTGATGTTTTTGGAAGATGACATCTTGCGCTCCTTCAAACCAGCCCCTTAAAATTTCTTCATCCCATTTGACCTTCATCTTATCTTGATCAGGTTGATTATTAAGCTTCATTGGTTTTACCTCCATTCTCTTTATTCACAAACATGGAGAGGATGGCTAAAAGTACAAGAATCAAGAGTATGAATACAAAAGTACCCGGTAAAAATTGACGGGATAAAAACAAATAAAAAGACGTGTCATTAATGGACAAAATGGAAATCAGAGTGACCCACCCGAGGAAAAAAAATTTTACTCCACTATCTACCTTCTTATTTGTAACCTGAAGAATATCTGAGACTAAAAAAGTTAAAAGAGACAAGCGGATGAAAGCTCCAACAAACCATTGATAAACTGATAAAAAGTCGAGATGTTCAATATAACGACCAATTGATACTAGCCTCCATTCTTCAAAGGCTGGGTATCGTTGCTTAGCAGCCACGAATGGACCAAACTCTGTGATGGCTCCGATAGTTGGGCCAAGAGTAAGGATTACAAAAGTGATTCCAATCCAAATCAAAGTTGTAAACTTTATTTTTTCATTTAAGTGATGATGAAAAAATAGGATAAAAGCAACCTCTACAAATCCTGATATTGGATAGATCATGCCTTTTATAACAGGAGTAGTACCGTGTTCTATATAGGGTTTTAAAAAAGCGTAGTCTTTATGCGGAAAATTCGCAGCCATGACAAAAAAACCTAAAAGAATAACTATTGGGAGAAGGATTCCCGCCGTTAAGCCTATGGATTGAATTCCGTGCTTTGCATTATAAAAACAGATTATAGAAAAAGTAGCACCTAATAATACTCTAGGTGTCATCGGCAGATAAAACGATAAAAAGGTTAACGTTTCCTTTAAAAGGACGACACCCGAGGAAAATAAGTATAGGAGGATCATAGCCATTAATGGATAGGTAATAAATCTCCCGAAATTTCCCTTAAGCCATAGAAACAAATGTTCTCCATTCATACGTTTTTGGATAAAGTAGAGAATCGGTATCAAGAATAGTAAAGAAACGCTTGAGAGCAAAATGGTAATCCAAGAATCACGGCCCGAAACGTCCAAAACCATAGGAATGATAATGACATGGTTAACAAGTCCAGTACTACCAATTAAGATAAATGACATTTGAAGCAAGTTGATAGTTTGGTTTTTCATGTACATTCCTCCTTTAAAGCAAATTCGTTACCAAGATAGTATATCCTTTTGGAATATTATTATTATTTTTGAACTCACACTCCTACTTAATTATCTATATCAAAACCTACATATATAGTATGTGGTTCTTTAATTTATCATTAAAATACCTCAGAAACTATCATGCCGTTAGTTTAATAAAATCAACAAACTACTTTAATAGAACCAAAAAAAGACGATCAAATCATATGTTTGATCATCTCTTTCTTCTTATTTAATAAACTTAACCATATGGTCCTCATCGTAAAATTCACCATTTACAAATAATGCTCTTTTTTCAGTCCCAAAGCTTTCAAAGCCTACAGATTCATAAAGTCTTTTTGCAGATTGATTTGATGAAATGACTGCCAATTCAATTTGTAAAATTTCTTCAATCTCCATAGCATTCTGAATCGCTTGACTTAAAACTTTCTTCCCTACACCTTTACCACGATAATCTGGAGTAACATACATTCCCCAAATTGTTCCCTTATGTTTCATTTTATCAGATCTTTTTTGGTAGAAGCCAGCAACCCCAACAAGTACGTCTTTGTCGATTGCACCAATTATAAAATTATCGAAAGTCTTAGGAAAATTATTTGTGTGCTGTTCGATTGATTTTCCCTTATATTCAGTTAAACTTTCTCCGAATGCTTCTGGTGATAACGATAATCCTTCACTTCTTAAACGAATAAACTCAGGTAAATCTTCAATTGTTAATTTTCGAATTTCCATTTTTATTCTCCCTTCAAGTTTATGAAATTGCCTTTTCTCCGTTTTAATCTATTGGTTTTAAGTAATTTGTTTGTCATATAACCAAACTTTCCCCCACAGCATGAACAAATATTATAGATTGGTACATCTCCTTGAAATCCATAGGGTTGTTCATATCAGTCGGAATATTCACACAAATGACATATAAACTTATTCTCCATACCATGAGTTAAAAACGAATCACTGATTATATTCAATTAAAAATTTTATAATCCCTTTATCTTATTCTACTAAACTACCATTTTGTTGAATAAGAAATTTTCCTGTGACCTTCATATAGCTTTCCCAAATCTCAATCAATTACGTACCTGAATCTTTCGCCATTATTTAATTTGATTCCCCCTCCCCCCAGACTACTGTTTTTTACATAAAAAAATCGGTAACGATTATTCATCGTCACCGATTAAAAATTATTACTATTCTATTACTCTAGACCAAGATCTGTTAAAACGTCATCTAAAGTTTCGCCTTTGTATTTCTTAACTGCCTTTGGTGAATTGTCAAAAAATGGGTTTTGCACTAGGTAGTTATTAATTACGTACTGCATATCTTGCTCATCAACCACACCATCATAGTTGATATCTGCATCACGTTTATTCGTTCCCCAATACGTTTGGATGTACAGAGCATCTTTCACGTCAATTACATTATCTTTATTTACATCTCCACCAGGAATATAGCTATAATCAACTGGTTTAGATCCAGCTGTTACTTTACCGTCTTCTTTCAAACCAACTGTAAAGTCCTTTTTGAATGTGAAATGTCCTGGTACGTCAATTGATAATGTAAACGACTTATCTGTAATTGGTAATCTAGATGTAAAACCAAATGGAGAAGTTGAACTATATCCTAAAGGATCAGCTACTCCGTATTCTTTACCATCGGAATCTTTCACACTAATTTTTGTACCAGCTTTATTATAGTCAATCTTAGCGTTCATATTAGGAGAACCTAAATTATTAAACCCTACTGCTAATCCTTCCGCCTGAACCGCTCCCCTCATAAGAGAATAAGTAGGAGTAACGTAGAAATATGGTTGAATACCTTGAGTTGTTAAGGTACTATTATCCACGTTTGTATATACAGCCTTAAAGAATCTAGATGAACCAGCTGGATCTTCAAATTGCATTGGACCTTTGTAATATTTGTCTTTTGCTTTAAACGTTAGGTCTACTAAAGAAGTATCTCCATTAATTCCCGTAGTCGCAAGGTCACCAAGCGCCGTTGCTGTGATCGTCATTTTATTGTAAGAACTGTTAAAAGAAGTAGTTGTATATTGAACATCTAAGTTTCCATTATATATTCCATGTGGCTTAACATTCACAACATCTAGGAACTGGACTGGATATAAGAATGAGTATTCAGCTTTTTTCACTTTAGTTGCAATATTTTTTGTTGAGAACGTAACTGTATTTGTATCTCCCATGTTGATTCTTTGTTTATCGGCAATTGCTGTAGAATAAGCAGTACCTTTTTTCACAAAGTATATGTCTTTAAAACTTCCATAATTTTCTACAGTTGATTTATCTCTGTCATAGAAGTCATACTCTGTAATTGGTAACGATATTGGGCCAGCTGTAGCTAATGGAATTGTCGAATTGAAGTTTCCATTTCCGTCTACAGGAATGTTTATTTCATTCGAATTATTCGGATTATAATAATACATTTTATTTTCGCCTTGTGAAGCAGTAATGCCTGCTGCTTGCATTTCAGCTATGTCTTTATCAAATGCATTACCTGTTACTGTTACAGTTTTGTCAGTAGCATTAGCTGTTTCTACGATTTGGCCTGCATCATAGTTCATCGTAACCTTTGGCTCTTTTACTCCATAATAAACCGGAGCGTCACTAGAGAAGGTTGCACCTTTATCATTTGTACCAACCATTCGTATTTTCCATAATCCTGGGTCAACTTCCTTATAATCAAATGTAATTGGGCTATCCGGGTTTCCTGTTAAAGGATAATATTGACCATTGTTCAATACACCACGGAAATAATACTCAATATTTTCATCCGCACCCATTCCATCAGCTGTGCCTAGGTAACCAATTTCTTCGTTTGTTTTTGGATCGACAAGGAAGAAGTCAAACGTACGCACGTGAGATTTTAGTTTAAAGTCCACTCCAATTGACCACTTTGTTGCATTGCTACCTGCTTCATATGGTAAGGTGAAAGCAGCTGGATCTCCTTTTACATAATCAATCCCCTCATCAACTGTATGAATGGCAAACGGTACTTTATACGTTTCATCAGGGTTCTTTTGATTTGTGTAAACTACATACCCTTCATAAGTACCAAGTTTAGCACTCTTAGGAACGTTGATTGTAGCATCCATATTCGTACTGCTATATCGTTTCACTTTTACAGAAGATTTAACATCTAATGTAACGCCATTCGCAGCTGCATCTTGGTCTGCTCTAGAGTCATTTGTAAATCGTGCGCCCAATGTCTGGAATTGGACCTTTACATCAAATGTTTTATCTTCAGAACTTTTATTAAATAAGGTCATTGAACGTTGATCTGTAAGATCCTTACCATTAATAGCTTGTTCGCCAAAGCTTAAAGCTCCAGTAATGTTTTTAATCGTTTTGATTCCTTTACTTGCAAGAGTAGCACTTCCCGCATCTTTCGCATTACTGCTTAACGTTTTCGTCTGGTCTTTCACTTGAATTTCTGTCCCAGCATGAACAGCTTTGTACGGATCTACTAGACCTGCCCCTACTTCATATACACTATATTTATCATTTAATGGATCTGCTGTATTCATTAGTGTTGACTTAATATCAGCTGGCGTCATATCTGGGTGAGCTTGTTTTAACAATGCTGCTACCCCTGAAACATTTGGTGTTGCCATCGAAGTACCAGATAAGCGTTCATATGCATTTTGATAATCAGTTAATGCCTTTCCATTATCATCCTTATGCATATAAGCAGGCACAGTTGAGAAGACAGAAACCCCTGGTGCTGTTACTTCAGGTTTAATATCATATAAAACACGAGATGGACCTCGAGAACTAAAGTCTGCTAATTTATTACCTTGTGTGACAGTTTGACTCATATTACCGAATGTAAAGTCGATCGAAGCGTCTAACTTTGCTGTAGTTAGAGGTAAATCACCAGTAATAGCATATCCTTGTTTACTGCTTATTAAAAATGTTGGGATATAGCCATATGTATTTCCTAAAAATACATCTTGTAATGTATCATTATCTGTATTGCTTAAAATAACAGCTTTTGCTCCATGCTTTTTAGCATTAGTGACGATATCTGCTATACCTATGCTGCCACGTTTTGCTACAACTATTTTTCCATTCACATCTCTTGGTATCGTATATTGACCATTTGCATCACGTTTATAGTACGAAGTATCTGAGCCAACTCCTACATTTACTAATTTAAATGTTTGGCCTTGTAAATCTGCTACGTTATCCGAATATCCTTGTGCAGCTAATTTCATATCAACTGCTGAATCACCTGTTGATGGATGAGCAGTTCCTGAAAATTGTGGAATGGTAACAGACGTATCACTTGCTCCAACTGTGATTGCCAAAGGAGCATTTCCTGGAGTACCTAATGTATACATTTTATTGCCAGAATTCCCTGCTGCAATAACTGCTGTTACCCCAGTAAGAACGGCATTATTTACAGCAATTGCCGTAGGGTATAATGGGTCATTATAGTTTGCTCCTAGTGACATACTGATGATATCCATTCCGTCTGATACTGCTTTGTCAATACCAGCTAAAATTGCTGAAGTTTGACCAGATCCATATGCACCTAAAACACGATAAGAGTAAATATCAGCATCAGGTGCAACGCCTGTTACAGAATAGTCCGCATTGTTTTTACCTTGACCGGCAATGATTCCAGCTACATGCGTTCCATGCTCTGTATAATAGGCTTCACCACCACTTGTTTCAGGTTGTCCCGATTTCTTCCAATCCGCATAAGTTGTTTCCATCGGATCATTGTCATTATCTACGAAATCGTATCCACCTTTAAAAGCACCTTTTAAATCTGGATGATTATAATCAATACCAGTATCAATAATACCAACTTTTACCCCTTTTCCTGTATAGCCTTCTTGATGAAGTTTTTCAACGCCAGGAAACGTTACCATCGAATGAGTTGAAGATTGTTGTTCAGTAGTCGTTAGTTCTTTAGTAGATGGATCATCTAACTGAACTTGTAAATCGCTCCATACTGCTTGTACAGCACTAGATTTAAGCAAACTTTTTACTTTATTTGACGGGAGTGTCATCGCAACTCCATTAAATGCTTTTTTGTAAGCACGCTTAATTTCGTAAGGATTTTTCTTCTCTTTTAACTCTTTACTAAAAATCGTTTTTAAATCTTGTTGAAATGTGTCATGTGAAGCATCTACTTTTTCTTGTGCGTCTGCTTCAGAAAGAGTTGTTCCATCTGCTTCTGCTACCATGACTGCTGTATTTGCTGGCTTGTCCTTAAATTCAACAATGACAGAAGTTGTCGCTTCACTTGTTAAATCCACATCAGCAGATACTTGTAGTCCTTCTTTATCACTGATTTTTAATTGTTTAATTGCCTCACGTTGTGCTGGTGTAAGAGCTGATAAAACTTGTTCTACTTTTGAAACTGGTTGTGCATGAACATTGTGTGTAATCGACATCGGATTAAATACGCTAGCTACAAGACCTGTTGTAAGTGCCACTGTTGTAACATTTTTTTTGATCTGTTTTTTCATCTTTTCCCTTCTTCCTCTCTGTTGATATTTTCATTATATTCTAAATTGACGGAATTTTCGGTTTTCAAAATTTCGTCAAATTGAAATTTTTTTAACTAAAGTTTGTGTCACACTTTTAAACTTTCACTATACTAAATTCCATAAAAAATACTTTTTAAAACACACAATTTCCTTTTTTTTATTTTTCCTTACTATTTGTGTATAGTTATTTCCTAGCTCAGAACTAGCATGGTCCCTATATTTCTAGAAAACTAAAAGATACTATTAAAATAAGAAATACTTTCACCAAAACTCCCACTTACATATAGAGCTCTGAAAAAACCTATATATATAAGCGAGATACACAATAACAAATAAAAAAAGATGACATTAAATTCAAAATCGAATTTAATATCATCTTTTTGGAGCAACGATTCTCCAAGCTATAAATGAACCCTAATGCAAATAATCTGCCATTATTATTCAGCCGATTATGTTGTACAACTATAGCATATTTAGTTGTACAAGAGGTTATTTTATTTTATCCTCAATAATGGTAAATCGAAAAAAGTAAAAACGAATGAAAAAGGTATAGACGATGATAAAATTCTATTAAAATTTATGCGTTGTTCAACAATAACATAAGTTAGTTACATATTGATTTATATCCTAGCTTTGTCCATAAAATAGCCTAACAATTTATTTTGATGAAGTCGGATTAGGTTTTTGCTTAATCCAATTGTCTAAACCATTATCTTGACTCCAATAGTCTCCAGAATGTCTATCAAAGATAATATAATGATTATCAGTTATTTTAATAAATTCATATCTATTTTGTAGTTTCAGTTTCTCACTTTGCTTGATTTGTATCTTTTCTTTATCCCCATTAAATTTTAAAGACTGCGAAATAAAAAAAGAACTTATAACAAGACATACCCCTAAAAACATAATAGATAATGGCAGCAAATTTTTATTCATTGAATGGCACTCCTCCATTTTAACAGTAGTTCATCTATTCTTTAATTAGTTTCTATTCATCATATTTAATGAATAAACATTCAATTTTTAAATTCTATTTAATTAAAATATATATGTCTGTCTAAATTTCTTTTACATGCAATAAAATTAGCCCTGTGTGTTAATATTAATTTGTTTCTTATTAACTAATATTTCTTTATTCTTGGACCATCGAATACTAAAAGGTTCACCAACATGTCTACTTACAGGTAATTTTTTTCTTTTTATGTTATTAGTCATTTCTTATTAAACTAAATTGACATTAGTTGAACAAGGTTCACTTTATGAAGTAATTTTTACCTTTTATCCATAAAAAAAAGAACCTATCATCTTCAAATATGATAAGTCCTTTCAAAAAAGATTAAAGTTTAATAGAGACTAGTTTCATTTCAGTCATCTCTTGTATTGCATACTTTATGCCTTCTCTTCCATAACCGCTTTCTTTTACTCCACCGTAAGGCATTAAATCAACTCTAAATGTAGGAACATCGTTTACTAGCACGCCACCTACATGTAATTTTTTAGTAGAATACAATGCTCTTTGTAAGTTGTTTGTATAGACACCAGCTTGTAATCCAAACCGACTATTGTTTACTTCATTTATTGCTTCATCAAAATGTTCATATGAATTGATGACTACAACTGGACCAAAAATTTCCTTACAGGATACATCACTGCTGTTCTTTACGTTTGTTAAAATAGTTGGTTTATAAAGACGATCTTCTATTATATCGCCACCAGTTACTAGATCGGCTCCATCTTTAATTGATTGCTTAACCCATTCATCAATTCTAGCAACATCTTTTTTAGAAATCAGGGCACTAATATCTGTTTGAAGGTCTAATGGCGAACCCATATTTAATAATTTAGTAGCATTTTTCATCTTCAATAGGAATTCATTATAAAGTGTATGGTGGACAAAAATTCTTTGTAATGAAATACATACTTGGCCGTTATAAATAAAGGCTCCCCATACACAGCGATTGATTAATTCATCAGTTAGCTTGACATCTTCGTCGATGATCAACGCTGAGTTTGAACCTAGTTCTAATGTTACTTTTTTTAATCCTGCTTTGTTTTTTAATGAAATGCCTACTTCAGGACTGCCAGTAAATGTAATTGCATTCACTTCAGGATGTTTTACTAAAGCATCGCCGATTTCGGAGCCCTTTCCTGTAATCAAGTTAAACGCACCCTTAGGTAAATCCGTTTTATCAATCATTTCAGCTAATGCAATTGCAGAGAGTGGAGTCTGACTAGCTGGTTTTAAAACAATTGTATTTCCTGCAGCAATTGCTGGACCAACTTTATGTGCTACTAAATTAAACGGGAAATTAAACGGTGTAATTGCACCAATTACCCCAACTGGCTCTCTGACTGTATAAGTGACTCGACCTTCACCACCTGCTACTGCATCAAGAGGGATTGTTTCACCGTATATTCTTTTTGCTTCTTCAGCAGCTATTTTATAAGTTGCAATCGTTCGATCAATTTCACCTAGAGCAGCCTTTAGAGGTTTGGATGCCTCTAATGCTAAAATCTCAGCAAGTTTTGAACGATTTTCTTTAAACTGTTCAACTAATTGCTCTAAAATGACACTTCTCTCATATGAGCTGAGCTTTTCCATTTGAGATTTCGCATTATTAGCCGCTTTGATCGCTTCTTCCAAATTCTCTATCGTTGCGATTGGTATTTCAGCTAAAACTTCACCAGAATGAGGGGCAACAAGATCTTCATGTTTTATCCCTTCAACCCATCTTCCATTTATATAAAATTGTTTTTGCATTCTATTTCACCTCAGATACAAGCTGACTAGCAACTTGATGTATTGATTGTTTTATAATATCTAAACCTTCATCTAATTCCTCATCAGAAATAATTAAAGGCGTTAAGAAACGAAGAACATTACTATGAACACCTGCGCTTAGAATAATGACTCCATTTTCACAACATTTTTTTGTTAATGCTGCAACAAACTCTTTTGCTGGTTGATCAGTAGTAGGATCTACAAATTCGATACCTACCATTGCTCCTAATCCTCTAATGTCATAAATAATTGGAAAATCATTTTTCAATTGTTCAAAAAATGATTTAATTTTTTCTCCAATCGATCTAGCTCGAATCCATAATTTTTCACTTTCAATTTTTTCAATCACCTCGAGTGCTGCTACGCAACCTAAAGGACTTCCTCCATAAGTTCCACCTAGTTCACCAGGTGATGCCGCATCCATTATTTCAGTTCGACCTGACACCGCACTAATGGGTACACCCGCTGCGATTGATTTTGACATTGTGATTAAATCTGGTTCAATTTCAAAAATCGTTGATGCAAACAATTCACCCGTTCGCCCAAATCCTGTTTGAATTTCATCCGCTATAAATAAAATTCCATGTGACTTACAAATATTATATACTTCTTTTACAAATTTCTTTGGAGGAACAATAAATCCTCCTTCTCCCTGTACGGGCTCCATAATAACTGCAGCTACTTCTTCTGGTGATACATCTGTTAATAGAAAATCCTTAAATTGAGAAATACAAAAATTAATATATTCTTCTTCAGTTAACTCTTTTGGTCGATTTGATAAATAAGGGAATTTAGCTTTATATGTAGCAGGAGCAAATGGTCCCATCTTATATTTATATGGTTTTACTTTACTTGTTAAAGACATCCCTAATAAAGTTCGCCCATGAAATCCTCGGGTAAACGAAATAATTCCTGAACGACCAGTGTACTTCCTCGCAATTTTAACAGCATTTTCAACTGCTTCAGCACCACTATTTAATAGAATTGTTTTTTTAGAAAAATCCCCAGGCGTTATTTCAGTTAATTTTTTAGCTAAATCAATATAAGACTTATACATTCCAACATGAAAGCAAGCGTGGATTAATCGCTCTGATTGATTTTTAATCGCTTGTACAACATTCTTTGGAGTATGTCCTACATTTAAAGTACCAATCGCTCCAGCAAAATCTAAAAATTCATTTCCATCAACATCCTCAACGATCGTACCGTGTGCTTTTTCTACAAAAACAGGTGTATTATTTCCAACACCATTTGGAACAAACTCGCTACGTAATTTTATAAGTTCTTTCCCCTTTGGCCCTGGAACTCCTGCTGAGACATTAACAAATTTTCGATTATTGCTCATGCTAACTCTCCCTCTCATAAAAATAATTTCATTTTCAATCTATGAATTTATTAAATTATTAGCTTCATTACTAATATACTCGCTTTCAAACATTTAAGAATGAAATAAAATGAAGCCAAGAGCTTTTTCGAGGGAAAGGGAAAAGCCACTCAGGCGAGCGGCAATTTATTTTAAAACATTAATAATTCACGAATATCTTCTTCAGTTAAATTAAATGAAGGTTTTCCATTCGTTTCAATAATTTCACCTATTAATTGTTTTTTCTTCTCTTGTAGTTCATTCATTTTATCTTCAATCGTTCCTTTAGCGACTAGCTTGATTACATTAACATCATTTATTTGGCCGAAACGGTATGCTCGATCTGTTGCCTGGTTTTCAACCGCAGGATTCCACCAATTATCATAAAGAATAACTGTATCAGCTCCTGTTAAATTGAGTCCCACTCCTCCTGCCTTTAATGAAATTAAGAAGAAGTTATGTTCACCAGCATTAAATCGATTGCAGATCGATAGACGTTCTTCTGACGGAGTTTGTCCATCTAGATAAAAAAATTGCTCTCCCATTATTGATAGTTCTCTACCGATTAAATCTAACATTTTCGTAAATTGAGAAAATATCAATACTCTCCTACCGGCTATTTTTGATGCCTCAATTATTTGAAAAAGCTGTTCAAACTTAGCTGAACTACCTTCGTAACCATCTATAAACAAAGCTGGATGGCAACAAATTTGTCTTAAACGCGTTAAACCGGCTAATATTTTTATATGATTTTTGCCTAATGTAAATTTATCCACGGCTAAATGCTTTAGTGTATCGTGTCGTAGTTTTGCTAAATATGCTGCATATAATTTTTTTTGCTCTGGTAACAATTCGACAAATTCCTTCGATTCGATTTTCTCTGGAAGTTCTTTTAGCACATCCTCTTTTAATCTTCTTAATAAGAAAGGTCGAACTCTTTTAGAGATTGTTTTCTTAGTTAAATTGCTAAATTCCTTTAACCCTCCTAATAATTCAGGAAAAACAACATGATAAATTGCCCAAAGTTCTTCAAGTGAATTTTCAATTGGAGTACCTGTCAATGCAAATCGTTGATCAGCATTTAGTTTTTTTACGACTTTAGCTGTTTGAGTAAATGGATTTTTAAAATTCTGTGCCTCATCAAAAAATACTGTATGAAACTTTTGCTTTTCGTACCATTTTATATCATTTCTTAACAACGAATAAGAGGTAATTAATACATCGATATTGACTAGTTCTTTTTGTATTTTCAATCTCTCATTTTTATTTCCATCAATGACAAGTGCTTGAATTTCTGGTACAAATTTAAATACTTCGCTTAACCAGTTATACGTTAATGCGGTAGGACAAACAATTAGGATTGGTGCATTCAATGAACGGATTTCGTTTAAAACGGATTGAATATAAGTAAGACTTTGAATTGTTTTACCTAATCCCATATCATCCGCTAAAATCCCTCCAAATCCGAATTTAGCTAAATTCTTCATCCATTTGTATCCAAAAATTTGGTAATCTCTTAAAAGATTTTTCAATGTTTTAGGTACTTCTTCTACTATTTCGTTTGGGTTTATTAAACTCTCATAAAAATGATTCAAACGATCTTCAATTTTAAATAAACTAGTTTCTTCCGTAGAATCTAATAAATATAGACCATTTTTTATGGGTAAGTTTAATACACTTTCATAATCAACTTCTTGCTCAGGTACTGCATTTAAAAATCGCCTGATTTCTTGTAATTCTCTCGTTTCAAGCGAGTATAAAGTACCATCCTGTAACCGATAATATTTCCGTTTTTCTTTTAGTGCTAATAATACTTCTTTGATTTGTTTCTCAGGAATGTCTAATTCAAATTTAAATTCCAACCAATTCGTTCGTTCTCTTTTTAAATTGACGCGTATTTGAGGTTTCTTATTTTCTTTAAAAATTCTATTTCGAACTGCGGTCGTTGCATAAATTTCAGTAAGCTTTTCAAGTTTCGGTAATATATTTCTTAAAAACTCGTATTCAAGTTCTTCATTTTGTAAGAAATAGCCACCTTCTGTTTTTGAAAAAGAACTATCTTCCATTAATTGTAATATTTCTATTTCATTCTCTTCATCTCTAACTAACGTTTTACTTAGCTGGATTTCTCTTTTATCTAGCGGATTAATCACTATGCGATCATAATGAAATTCTAGCCCTGCAAGTAATTTATTTTTTATACGATCTAAATATAGCTTTGCTCTTAATGGGGTATTTGAATATTGATTTGATAATGATGTAGGTATTTGCACCTTACCAAGCTTTATAAGTCCCGGAATTACTTTCTCAACATAAAGATGGATTTGGTCTGTTGGAATATTTATTTTTTCATGCGCTGTGTTTTTAAATATTTGTTTTAATTCAACAAGGCGATTAAATTCCTCTATTTTAAGATTATATATTCTTCCACGATATAAGACTGTTGAATAGGCTTCCATTATCGTTAATTTCTCAATTCCTTTTGCAGTTAAAAAGTATTGACCATCCAATTGCTCAATTTCAAATTCTAATGGTAATTTATCTTCGGTAAATGAAATTCCATTAAATGGTATTCCGTTTTCAATCATTTTAACGTTTTCTGTGACTGTTACTAAATGAATGAATTGGCTCCAAATTGTCGGAGAAATGAAAATGAATTCATCTTTCTTAGTTAGAGGATCATTAAACATTTTTTCATCATCTAACAACTTTATTAAAAGTTCCCAAATACGATTAACTTCATTTTGTACACAATGTAAATTAGGGTCAAATATAATATCAGCCGAAATTTCACTTGGTTTTCCCTCTTTAACATTCTTTAAAAAATTGCGTAGATTTTCTACTTTCTTTTTTCCAAATGCCATTGCTATTCCAAGGATTTTATATCCTTCACTCATTTCAACGACTTCGCAAATAAACTCAACATTAATTACTTGCCTATTGTCAAAATGTCTTAATTTTTCGCTTTTTCGAAACTTTTTATCATGAAAAAGTTCTAAAATACCATTCGACTTATTTAAATCGGAGTTTTCTATAAAAACATCTATTTCTGTATGATTTTCCTCTTTTTTCTGCCGTTCAAAAATCGAAATTAAAACGGCAGCTATATGTTGACAATCCGTTTTAATTGAAGCTAGTTTTGGACAAGTGCACTTACAATAAAAATCATCATTTTCTTCTTTTATGACATTAACGGTAAAATCTTCATTTCCTATAACTGTAGCTGTACAGGCATCATTATTATATTTTTCGATCTTTACTTTATTTGCGCGATAAAAAGAGTCACCCCTTTTGAAGGAGACTGTACCGCAGCGTTCTTTTATGATTTTATGATTTAATCTGATCTTCAATTAACTGCTCCTTCCAAAATTAATAAAACGAATATAACTATCTTACCATTAATTATTTATTTATCTAAAATATTGCTTCAAATCTTATAAAAATAGAAAAAAGAAGCCATTTTTGACTTCTTTTTGTGAATATATTTATTTTTGTTCTACAATTCCATGTCTAAAAGCATAAATCACGGCCTGAGTTCGATCGACGACTTCTAATTTCGTTAAAATATTACTTACATGTGTTTTAACCGTTTTTAATGATACAAACAATGTATCGGCGATTTCTTGATTTGATTTACCTTCAGTCATTAAATGAAGGACTTCTTGTTCCCTAGCCGTTAAATCATCATGTAATTCGCGTTGAGCAGATTTTCTCATTCTATTCATCATTTTCCCAGTAACAACTGGTTCTAAAACTGAGCCACCTTTATGAGTTGTTCGTATTGCACCTGCGATATCACTAGCTCTAGATGTTTTTAACATATAACTAATTGCACCTGCATCAATTGCTGGATAAACATTTTCATCATCAATAAAGCTTGTAACAATAATGATTTTTGCTTCTGGCCATTTTGAAATAATTTGTTTTGTCGCTTCAATTCCATCCATAACTTCCATAATTAAGTCCATTAATACAATATCAGGACGTTTTTCTAAAACAAGTTCTACGCCTTCTTTTCCATTACTTGCTTGACCAACCACTTCAATATCAGATTGAGTACTTAAATATGTAGAAACACCCATTCTTACCATCTCATGATCATCAACTAACACGACTTTGATCAATTTTCCCACCTCTATTCAATTACTGGAACTTTTACCTCAATCTGGGTTCCTCTTTTTGGTATACTTACTATTTTTGCCGTTCCGCCAATTTCAGAAGAACGTTCACTTATTGATTGCAATCCATACGAACCAGTTTTTCGGTTTTCAACATCAAAACCGATTCCATCATCAATCATTCGAACTAATACAAAATCTTCAATTTTTCTAATTCGTATTTCAAAGGTTTTTGCATTTGCATGCCTTAAAGTATTCGATAATGCTTCTTGAATAATCCTAAATAAATGATCCTCTACACCTTTTGACAGTGAAATATCATCGATTTTCCATTTTAATTGAAGAGCTTGACGATTTGTTAATTCAGTTAGAAGCTTTTCTACACCTTCTTTTAAGCTTTTACCTTCTAACTGAACTGGTCTTAAATGTAATAAAAGTGCACGCATTTCTGATTGAGCATTAATCGCCATTTTTTCTATATATTGTAATTGTTCTTTAAACGTAGTTTCACCAAGTTCATTGATCGCAGAAATCATCATCGAAATCGCAAATAATTGTTGGCTAACGGAATCATGTAGTTCCCTTGCTAGTCTATGTCGCTCTTTCGTTACGACATCTTCAATTGTCTGAGATTCGATTAATTTCTTTTCATCTACTAATTTTTGAACAGTCTTCCTTGAATCTTCAATTTGTTTAGATATTTTTTGAAGTTGTAATTCGATTTCGTTATCAATTGACCGAATTGAATGTTCTGATTCTTTATGATAAATTCCATTTTCTGCCTTTAATATACCTTCCAGTAAAGCTTTTTCATTATGACGAATCGTGCTCAAAACTGCTGTACTATAAACAATTGATATAATTATGATTGCTACAAATAGTATTAATAGTAAAGAAAAATTTCCAATTTTATACAGAAATAATTTATCAAGGAAAGTATGATCTATAAAATAATAAACAACACCACAAATTAAAATACTTGATGTAAATGCAGCAAGACAAATTGATAAAAAGATACCTTTGTCGATTTTCATTTGTTTGTCACCTCAATATTTCCGATCGCTAAAGAAGTGACAATTTTCAACTTTCTTGAAGCTTCTTTATAATCATTTGAAGTGAACTTACAATTCTTGTTAAACCCGTTCAATTTATTTTTAAGAATATTAATTTTGCCAAATAAAGTAGAGTGCTGGATCGAAACTTCTAAATCATACGGCACATATAAAGTAATATTACCGATGATCCCATTTAATACCAACACCGTCTCTCCTTCAGGAATAAATGACTCGGAAAGATCGATTATGACATCTCCAATTCCAAAATAATAATCTACATCATCTAATTCAAATGAATCATTCTTTAAATGGATATTTGTAAAAAATCGATTTGAGATAAGCGATTTTGTTTCAAACACACCTGTATTCGTTGTTTCAACTATGTTTGGCACAATGACTCTTTCATTAAATTTCGAATTAACAAATATTAAATATCCAACATAGATCACGATAAAAGATAATACCCCTAAGATCGATTTCAATTGGAATACGTTACTTATGAATAAAATGATTCCTCCGAAAAACGCGATATTCGCAGATGTAGATGGGTAAACTTTTCGTTTTTTTGCCCCATACTGAAATAAATAAATACCTACTCCCGCTGCGATTATTGCAAAAGGATTTAAAAATAGATCAAATAATAATCCTATGCCTGCAATTATGAATAATAATCCGGTTAATTCATTGCTAGACAATCGTCTAAATCGCTTCATATAGCTCTCCTCTATTCACTAAACTAGCTTGTTAATAGCAATCGAAAGCTTTTGTTATTAACTATTCTACTATGTAGTTTATCTATTTTTCGTTTGTTTTGATACAAACTTAAGTATTGTCTTATCTCGGTCTTAGGACTGAGTTTTTTTTAATGTAACTCCCCTTAGATTTCTATTGGGTAAGTTAATTTAGTTTTTTTGCTTTTTACTGACTCATGAGCTCATTATGAGTCAGTATTTATCGTTTTTTTGTCGGCTTACTTCCTCATGAACCACTTACAAAATTTCAAAAGAAAAAGAAGAGTATAAATACTCTTCTCTCTTATTTATAAGACTTAGTATTCATCATTTTACTAATTTTTTTCCACTTATCTCTTTCTAGTCTAGCTAATGAAGCGTCTTGTTTACGTTCTGCATACGCTAGTTCTCTCATTAATTTACGATAGCTTGTAAGTCTTTGTTGATCTAGTTCGCCGTTTTCGATTGCTCGATTGACTGCACATCCTGGTTCGTTTTCATGTGTACAGTCTGAGAATTTACATGATTTAGCTAATACTTCGACATCTGTGAATGTCGAGCTTATATGCTCTTCTCCACCCCAAAGCTGTAATTCTCGCATACCAGGTGTATCGATGACCATTCCGCCAGTTGGTAGGAAAAATAATTCGCGGTGTGTAGTTGTGTGTTTACCACGATCGTCACCTTCACGGACGTCCTGTGTTGTTTGAATTAATTCACCGATTAACGCGTTTAATAATGTAGATTTACCAACACCTGAAGAACCAAGTAAGGAAACAGTCTTCCCTTCTGAAATGAGCTGTTTCAGTTCTTCAATACCTTCTCCATTTGTACTATTTACAGAATAAATCGGTACACCAAATGCAATCTCTTCAACTGCTTCAATTTTGGTTGGTAGGTCAGTGCATAAATCCTTTTTTGTTAAAATAATAATTGGACTAGCTCCACTATCATAAGCAACAAGTAAATAACGTTCTAATCTTCTTATATTAAAATCGTTATTTAATGCCATTACTAAAAACACGTAATCTATATTAGCTGCTACTATTTGTTCTTCAATTTTTTCTCCTGCAGATTGCCTTGAGAATTGACTTATTCTTGGCAATACCTTTTGAATAATTGCTTTGTTTTCACCTTTTAACGGTTCAATTACAACCCAATCTCCAACAGATGGATAATCACTTTTTACTTTTGCTTGGAATTGAAATTTCCCAGAAACTTCACCAGTTAGTTCATTTTCTCCATCGTGCAATTTATAAATTTGTCTTTGTTCAGATATAACTCTTGCAACTACTTTATTTTGATCCTTTTCTCCGAACGCTTCGTTCCAACCTAATTGTTTTAAATTCATTTTGTCCTCCAATGTATAAGGACAATAATGAAGATTTACTCCATTTTTTGTCCTCTAATATTTACCTTCTTCTGAACTAAATTAATTAACTTTCCCATATTCATCACTCCGTTTCATATATAGTACTTTTAGTATATCCAAATTTTAGAAAATCGTCCATACGAATTAATTGAATATTAAAAAAGGACGAAACATTCTATTATCATTTCGACAAATTTTGACAATTCACATTCTTTCGTTTAATTAAACTTTTATAATATTAAAGTAAAAAATAATAAAAACCCTTGAAATATTTAAAAAATTTATTATTATTTAGATATAGGTCTTTTTGTTCAGGCTGTACTAATACAGGTCAATCGACAAAGTCTTAAAATACTAGTTTAATTAGAAAAATCAGTATTGCAAGATTTGTCTGACAATATAAAAAACTTTACAGAAATAAGCTATTGTGTGTTATACTAAAATAGTAAATTGGTCCCAAGTTATTTTTTGCGGATCAAAAAAAAATTTAGTAGAATTGTTCTGATGAAAATAGTTAGAAATTTTTTTTAACTCAAATTGTCGAAATTTGTTGAATTCGGAAATTATTTTTTACAGTAAATTGACAGAATAGTATATGAATTGGCGACAATAAATATTCATACAGAAAATTACACAGAATAGCACTTATGAGGGAGGAATTTGAATGAGCGTAGCAGCAAAACAAAACGTTTCATCAAACGAGCAAAATCAAAAAACGAAACACCCACCTGGCCTTTACTTACTTTTTGCAACTGAGGCTTGGGAGCGCTTTAGTTATTATGGAATGCGTGCACTTTTAGTTCTTTACTTAACAACTTCAGTAGTTCAAGGTGGACTTGGATTTAAAGATGCTTGGGCACTACAACTTTATGGATTATTTACTGGACTAGTATATTTCACTCCAATCATTGGTGGTTGGATTACAGATAATTTCCTTGCAAAGCGTGCTGCGATCACTATTGGTGGTATTATTATGGCAGCTGGTAATATCGCATTATTCGGTATTCATTCTTCAACTGGTTTATACCTTGGTTTAATTTTAATGATTATCGGTAATGGTTTCTTCAAGCCAAACATTTCAACAATTGTTGGTGAACTTTATGAAGGAGATGACCCACGTCGTGATGGTGCATTCACAATCTTCTACATGGGTATCAACTTAGGTGCATTCTTTGCTCCACTTGTTACTGGTTATTTAGCACAAACTTTATTTATGTCTAAAAATGCTGCTGGCGATGATTTATTTGGTTACCGTTATGGTTTCTTAGCATCTGCGATCGGTATGATTATTGGTCAAATTATTTTCAACGTATTAGCTCAAAAATATTTAGGTGATTTAGGTACTAAACCTAACGCTAAAGTTGTACAAGAGGGTAACAGCAAATCAGTTAAGGATGTTCCTCTTACTAAAAAGGAAAAACAACGTACTACAGTTATCTTTATCTTAGCTGCATTCGTAGTATTTTTCTGGGCTGGATTTGAACAAGCTGGTTCATCATTAACGCTTTATACTGAACGTTTCTTAGATCTTAAAGTCGGAAGCTTCAATGTACCATCTGCATGGTTCCAATCTGTTAACCCATTATTCATTATGCTTTTCGCTCCAGTTCTTTCTATGATCTGGATTAAAATGGCAAGAAATGGTAAAAACATAAGCGTTCCTGCGAAAATGGCAATGGGTCTTATCCTATTAGGTATTGGTTTCGCATTCACAATTATGGCGGTTATGAAAACAGGTTCTGATCCAAATCATATTACTGTAAAAGCAAACATGTTGTTCATGATTATGACATATTTCTTCCATACAATTGCTGAATTAGTACTTTCACCTGTTGGTTTATCAGCAGTATCTCGTTATGCACCTGCTAAACTTGCTTCATTATTAATGGGTGTTTGGTTATCATCAAGTTTCATTGCAAACTTAGTTGGTGGTCAATTAGCTGCATTTACAACAACTCTTGGAATGTTACAAGTATTCTTAGTAGTAGGTGGAGCAGCAATCGTAGCAGGCTTAATCTTACTTGCTTTATCACCAAAACTTGCAAGAATGTTAGACTAATTACAAAATTAAAAGAACTCGAGCGTATCGAGTTCTTTTTTTAAATCTATATTATTTGCCAGTACTTCCAAATCCACTTACTCGTTCTTCCCCTGCAAAATCATCATCAGCTAATAAGAACTTTTGAAAAACAGCTTGTCCAATTCTCTCACCTTTTTGAATAATAACAGGCTCCTTTGATACATTTATTAATTGCATCATGATATGGCCATCATTTGAAGGATTGCTGTAGTAGTCTGAATCTATAACCCCTACCCCATTTCCTTTCATTAAGCCTTTCTTTAAAGGTGTAGACGAGCGCACAAATAATGCTAAAAATTCGTCTTTTTGCATATACGCTTTTAATCCTGTACCAACAAGTTTGATCTCGTTTGGATTTATAATCGTCTCTTCAATACTTTCGATATCATAACCAGCTGCATGAGTAGTTGCTCTTTTTGGAAGGTTCACTCCACAGTTTTCAAATCCTTTTGCTACTTCAAATCCTCTTATTTTTTCCAAAACTTTCACCCTTTACCATTTAATCCTTTTCTAGTGTAACATAGATATTTTCATAATGATAAAATTATAATAATAAGTTAAAAAAGAGGCCGTCTAAAAAACAGACAGCCTCTTACTAATTATTGGCTAATTTTATAATAATCTTGAGTGTTATATTGTCTAAATCCACAATCGGTATATAATTTCTTCGCGTTACTATTTTCTAGAGCAACTTCTAAATGAATTTCGTTCCCAATCTCATTTTCTTTTTGAATGGTTTGGAGTAATGCATTTTTTCCATATCCCTTACCTTGGTATTCTGGAAGTATTGCAAATCCATAAATCCAACTCTCATTATTTTCACGAAGCAAACTCATTTTGCCAATTTTTTCATCATTTACTTCTATAATAAATAAATCACGATCTGGTTCATTTAAGATGCGTTGATTGTACTTCTCGGCATCACTTTTTTCAAATCCAAAACATACAACATCTAAATTTGAAATAAACGAGAAATCGAATTGCTTTGCTTTTGTGAATTTAACGAGTGGTGTAAATTCTTTTACTTCTTGGTTTTTCCAAGCCATTTGATATTCAGAAAAAGAATAGGAACATTTTTTTTGATTTCTAATAAATTCTTTCGCTGATGTTGAAGCTTCAGGAGCATTTAATAAAATCGTAGTGACTGGAGATATTGCATTTAATGCTTCATTTAACAAACTAGAAAAAATACCTTTTCGGCGAAAATTCGGATGAACCATACCGCAGATTTCAACTTTTTCTCCAAAATAGTAAGTTGCTAAAAATCCAACTAGTTGATTTTCTTCATAGTAAAAGAAATCTTCTTGTACATCATTTCTTCGATTTCTTAACATTTCCCAGTTTAACTTTAAAGTTATTTCATCAAATTTCTCGCATGTTTCCTGTAATATGCTGATTTCGTTTAATTGATTTTCTGTAATCAATTTTTCCACCTTCTTCTTACACTATTTCTTTTAGTCCCATTAGAGTTATTCAACAAAAAAGCATCTCTTCCTTTATTTAGAAGAATGCTTTAATAAGAATCAATTTCTATTTATTTCCTCAAGAAGGACATCTAGTGCATTACTTTGATTCGATGATTTCATATTTGTTATGAACAAGTCTTTTTTAGCTTGAAGATCTTCAATTGATTCTTGTAGTGATTTGTTCGTTAAATCCTCTTCTTCCATCATTAATGCAAAGCCTTTTTCTTTAAAAGAATTTGCATTTAATATTTGGTCACCTCTACTTTGATTTTTCGTAAGTGGGATAATTAACATCGGTTTATGTAACGCTAAAAATTCAAATATTGCATTTGACCCACCTCTTGTGATAATCATTTGAGATGCGGCCAATACGTCTGCTAGCTCGTCATGAACATATTCAAATTGCTTATATCCTTCAATATTTTTTAAACTTTCATCAACATTTCCTTTACCGCATAAGTGGACAATCTGATACTTTTTCGTTAGATCCGGTAATGATT
The DNA here is from genome assembly GCF_042886615.1 of Gottfriedia sp. NPDC057991. Classification (NCBI taxonomy): domain Bacteria; kingdom Bacillati; phylum Bacillota; class Bacilli; order Caryophanales; family Bacillaceae; genus Gottfriedia; species Gottfriedia sp. NPDC057991. The sequence continues at coordinate 282,401 of NZ_JBHVQN010000006.1, read as the reverse complement.
CTCTAACAGTTTCATTGATTTTCTTTGCTCCTAAACTACCACCCATAATTGTTAATATTGGTATATAGCTTTTAAAATGAAGGTATTCTAAGCCCTTTTGTCTTGAGCCATTTAATAGTTCTTTTCTAATTGGAGAACCAATTACTGTTGTTTTATTTTTAGGAAAATAATTTTTTGCTTCTTCAAATGACGTGAAAATTTTTGTAGCAAATCGCTGGGAAATTTTATTCGCAAGTCCTGGTGTCATATCACTTTCATGTATAAAAATTGGAATTTTCAATGTGCTAGCAGCAATAATTACAGGTACAGAAACAAAGCCACCCTTTGAAAAAACTAAACTCGGCTTAATTTTTCTTAATACTTTTCTTGCATCAAGACAGCCTTTTATTACCCGAAACATATCAATAATATTTTCAAAATCTATATATCGTCTTAATTTTCCGCTTGAGATGCCGTAATAAGGTAAATCAATTTTATTTATTAGTTCTTTTTCAATACCTTTTTTAGATCCAATATAATGAATATCCCAATCATTTTTATTTAACTCAGTTATAATGGCGATATTTGGTGTCACATGCCCCGCAGAGCCACCACCGGTAAATACAATTGTTTTCTTAAACATATTAACTCCTATCAATTTTCTTTATCATACTATTTAACTTAATCACAAATTTTACACAAAGCTAATACTACTTTCAATTTAGCCTAAGCTTTGTAGCTGAAATTAATGATCGCCCCCTATTTTAACTTTCTATTTCATCTCAATTTTATATCTTTATGAACGTTCATAGCTAAAAAATGCATAGTTAGGTAAAGTATTATCTTGATAAATTCACCAAATTAAAGTGTTTTTCCTCTAAAAAGTAAAAATGCATTACTTCACTTTTTGGAAGTAATGCATTTACTCTGTTGCAAAAAAAAGTTTCTCAACTAACGCCATGTTACTGAAATTTCACACTGATCTAGCTGATGTGTCGAAAGGATAGACCAAATCAATTAATTAGATCAACAATGATTTTATCTTTTATCATTAGGATCCACTTCAAACCATTCTGACATCGATAAGTTCGTAGTAGAGTCCTCCCAATCATCAATTGATAAATCAGAAAAATCCGTTTCTAATAATTGTTCGGATGTCATCTTTTGACTAGAGTCATTATCTTGATTGTGACCATGATTATTATTCTGGTGTTGTTCTTCATTATGATTTGTAAAAGAAGACGATAATTCCGAATAATTTTTTTGATTAATACTCGTTAATCCAGTTGTTATACCGCTCGTTTGACTTTCGTCCATCGCACTTGCAGAATACTGGTTACTATTTTCTATATTTTGATTATTATACTTTCTCCTATTAGCTACTCTTGAGTTATGTTGCTTTTCCTCGAAATGTTCATGTTCTTGATGGTCTTGATACTCTTGTTGTTCTTGATGTTGTTGATGCTGTTCATGCTGTTCATGACCATGATGTTGTTCATGTTGTTCATGTTCTTGATACTCTTTATGACCTTCATGATTAGGTTCGAATATACTTGCTGAAAATTCCTCCACATTCTGTATTAGATTTTCAGCCCAATTAGGATGATCAGGATGGTGTTCATGACCTTTGTGATGCTTGTGATGTTCGTCCTGCTCATGATGATTGTGATGATTTTGATGCTCATTTTGCTGGTAATGTTCTCTGTTATGATCTATATCGTGGTGTGAACTTGATTCATTTTCACTGTTAATCATTGATAGAGTACTTTTTAAATCTTTTTCTATATTAACAATTTGATGGTCAAAATTATGTAATTGCTTTTTAATTTCTTCCATATGAGACTCTATTTCATCTATTCTTTTGTTAACCTTATGCAAATTTTTTTGATGTTCATTTTTTTTCAAATCAAATTGCTCTAATAATTTATCAAATGAAAGATCCATTTTTCTCACCTATTTCGTTTTTTAATATTATGTGTAAATCCACTGTATCCAAATCCTATTTAATGTAAAATTAACATTAATCGAAGTCGAAATTGTAAAATACAAAAGGGACTCCTATTAGAAGTCCCAATTAGATTCAGTATCATTCATATAATGTAAATAAAATTTTACCAGTAATAACTGATACATCATTTTGATTCTTTGCGTTTACTTTAAAATGTAGGTTGTTTTCATCAACTTTTTCAAGTGTTGAATTTAATGTGATTACATCATTTAAAAATACCATGTTCTTAAATCTTATAGAGTAATTTTCAATAAAGCCAACTTCTAAATAATCTGAAAAAAGCTTCGCTAAATTCCCCATTGTCCACATGCCATGTGCAATAATTCCAGGTAAACCAGCTTTTTTTGCTTCTTCATCAATTGTATGAATAGGATTAAAATCACCAGAAGCTCCTGCGTATTTTATTAAATCAATTCGAGATACTGGTTCAAGTACGACTGGTTTAAACGAATCGCCAATTTGTAATTCTAATACTACCGTCATACCGTTAGCACCTTCCTAACCTCTTCAGTTATGATAACAACTGATTTAGTAGTAAATATAATATTGCCTGCTTGATCTTCTCCGTTATCTGACAGTACTAGAAAACCCATAAACCCATGCCCACCACGTTTTTCATAATAATCTTTAATCTCTGTATAACAATTAATGGTTTCACCTACTAAAAGTGGCCTTTTATATTCAAATGTTTGTTCACCATGAATTAGACCAACATTAGGTAGGTTAAAATTCTCTATTTTCCCATAGTCAAATACTCTTGGAAAAGTCGCCGGAGCAATATTTTGTCCATATCTAGTTTGTTTTCCGTATTCTTCGTCAACATAAATTGGATGTAAATCGCCAATTGCTTCAGCAAATTTTTTCACAGCACCACGTTCTACTGTATTTTTTACTGATTTAGAGCGTTTACCGATAAACGATTTAAACATTTGAATTCACCTCAATTTTTTTTAAGCTTTCGGTCCACCTGCAACATATAAAACTTGCCCATTTACATAAGAAGACTTTTCATCAGCAAAGAAAGCAACTGCATTTGCAATATCCTCTGGTTTACCTGTTCTTCCGGCTGGAATTTGGCTTAAACTTGCCTCAACAAGTTGTTCAAAAGTAATACCGATTCGATTTGCCGTTTCTTTCGTCATTTCAGTTTCGATAAACCCTGGTGCCACAGCGTTAGATGTGATTCCATATTTACCAAGTTCAATTGCAAGTGTTTTCGTTAGACCTTGTAAACCAGCTTTTGCAGTTGCATAGTTTGATTGTCCACGGTTACCGAGTGCAGATGTTGAAGAAATATTAATGATTCTTCCATATTTTTGTTTAACCATATAGGCTTGTGCAGCACGGACAACATTAAATGAACCTTTCAAGTGAACATCCATCACAGTATCCCAATCTGAGTCTGTCATTTTAAATAATAAATTATCGCGAATAACACCTGCATTATTGACAACAATATCTATTGAACCAAATGTATCATATACCTCTTTCATAGCAGTTTCAACTTCATTGGAATTTGTAACGTTTGCAATTTTAGTATATATTTCATACTGCTTAAATTCTGAAGCAGTTTGTGATATTGCTTCAGAATTTACATCAATAATAGCTAATTTTGCTCCTTCTTTTGCAAATAATTCTACGATCCCCTTACCAATTCCTCGACTACCACCTGTAATAAAGGCTACTCTGCCTTCAAATCTACCTGCCATTTTCTTCTCTCCCATCTTTTAAACGTATTGTCCTAATTTAACATGTCCTTTTAGTAAATTACGTGAAATAATTAAGCGTTGAATTTCATCCGTACCGTCGTAAATTCTCCATAATCTTGCTTCACGGTACCATCTTTCAATTGGAAGTTCTTTTGTATATCCGATTCCACCATGAATTTGAAGTACGCGGTCAACAACTCGATTTCCCATATTCGAACCATAAAGTTTTGCCATTGAAGCTAAATGTCTATTGTCTTCTCCTTGATCGAGTGTATAAGCTGCATTTAATACAAGCCATTTTGCAGCTTCTATTTCAACAGCAGAATCCGCTATTTGCCATTGGATAGCTTGACGTTCGGCAATTGGTTTTCCGAAAGTTTCTCTTTCTTTTGAATAGTCAATGGCCATTTGTAATAAACGTTCAGCCGCACCAACAGCTGTAGCCCCTACAATCCATCTTGCAAATCCGATCCATTCAAGTCCTAAATTATATCCACCATTTAATTCACCTAAAATATTTTCTTCAGGCACACGGACATTTTCAAATACTAAACCAGCTGGTCCCCATTCACCCATTGTATGAATAAATTCAGATTTCCAACCCATGTCTCGGTCGACTATAAAACAAGTTACACCTTCTCTTCCACCAGTTTTTTGATGTCTTTCTTTATCCGTAATTGCAATGACCATTACAAAATCCGCTTCGTTTCCACCTGTAATAAATGTTTTCTCACCGTTTAATACCCATTCATTCCCATCCTTAATAGCGGTCATTTTAATGTTTTGAGTATCAGATCCCGCATTAGGCTCCGTCATCGCAAAGCATGATTTTTTTTCGCCATTTATTGTAGGAATAAGGTATTTCTTTTTTTGTTCCTCGTTACAATAAAATAATATATTATCCGCATAACCACCAAATTTAAAAGGAACGAATGTTTTTGAAATTTCCATATAAATAATTGCTAACATCATTTGACCTAAATCAGCACCACCATATTCAGTAGGTGTATTAATTCCCCAGAAACCAGCTTTTTTCGCTTTTAATTGAAGTTCCTTTTCAACTGCCGGATCTAAGCTTGGTCTACCTTCACGCTCATTTCTAAGCACTTCATTTTCTAAAGGGATTAATTCTTTTTCAACAAATTTTCGAATTGTTTTTTGAATCATTTTTTGTTCGTCAGTCAGGCGTAAATGCATTTAAATTTCCCCCGTTTCGATTTGATCAAAGTTTTTCATATCAAAAATTCATTATTTTCTCGGCTCTAAAATCACTTTTCCAACTGTTTTTCTTGATTGCAATATCGTATGGACATTGGCTGCTTCACTTAAAGGAAATACTTCTCCAATCGTGATTTTTAATTTCCCTTCAGCTAAATATGTAAATAACTCTTCTAAGCTTTGTTTAATTAATGCTTTTCTTCTCAAAAGTGGTGGTAAGAAAAATCCGATGACTGATTGATTTTTTGCCATTAAAGAGGATGGGTAAAACTTACTTTGATGGCCACTTGCTACACCATAAATAACTAATCTTCCGAAATAAGCTAAGCAATCTAATGTTTTACAAAAAACATCGCCACCAGCCATCTCTAAGGCAACATCTACACCTTTTCCGTTTGTAGCTTCAAGTACTTTTTGATCCCAGCCTTCTTCGGTATAATTGATTAATACATCAGCGCCCATCTCTTTTGCTAGCTGTAATTTTTCGGCTGTACTTGCTGTTGCGATTACTTTGCCAGCTCCAAAAAGCTTCGCTAATTGCACAGCTAATGTACCTAGACCACCAGCTGCCGCATGAACTAAAACGGTTTCTCCTGGTTCTAACATACCCATTGTTTTTAAGATATGGTAAGCACTTAAACCTTGGACGGGTAATGCAGCGGCTATTTTAAAATCCATTTCGTTCGGTAAAGGGATTACCGAACGCTCATCAGTCAAGGCAAAATCTGAGTATCCACCACATTCCAACATTGAAACAACTCGATCACCAATTTTAACTGAACTAACCTCATTTCCAATTTCCACTACGACCCCAGCAACTTCAGCACCAGGTACATATGGCAAAGTAGTCTTGACTACATATTGATTTTCTCTTCGCGCTGTATCAGCATAATTGACACCTGCTGCATGCACTTCGATTAATACTTCTTTTCCCTTTGGTACTGGTCTTGCAAGTTCAACTTTTTCTAATACCTCAGGGCCGCCAAATTGTTTAAATTGAATTGATTTCATCGTAAACTTCCTTTCAGCTTTTTATTTTCCAGTAAAAATCGCTTTTCTTTTTTCTTTAAATGCAGCAACACCTTCTTGATGGTCTTCAGTTGCTACCATTAATGGCTGAGTAATTCTTTCAAGTTCTAGCATTTCATCTAATGTTGATGTAAAAGATTGATTAATTAATTTTTTCATCATACCATTTGCTTTTCCAGGTCCTCTTGCTATACTATTTGCAAATTTTACTGTTTCTTCAGCTAAATTTTCAGGTGGTACGAGTTTGTTAATCATACCTAGCTGATACAATCTTTCAGCAGGAACTGGCTCTGCAGTAAAGAAAAACTGTTTCGCTAAATACGGACCGATTAATCTTGGTAGGAAATAAGAACCGCCTCCATCTGAAATTAATCCCACTTGAGAAAAGCTTAAAGCAAATTTACTATCGTCTGCTGCGATGATTAAATCACATGCTAAAGCTAAGTTAAAACCAGCACCAGCTGCAAAACCATGAACTGAAGCAATTACAGGCTTTTCGATTTCACGAATCGTTTTAATAACAGTATTCAGAATTCCGATATGCTCATATACTGCACTTGGTGTGACGTTTCCCATCGTTTTTACATCTCCACCTGCTGAAAAGGAACGCCCTGAACCTGTTAGTACAATGGCTTTAATTTCCGGATTTAAATTTGCTTGATTAAGCGCTACAGTCATACCATTCAACATTTCATAACTAAAAGAATTTAGACTTTCGGGCCTATTTAACGTTAAAGTTAAAATCCGCTCTTTAACTTCTACTAATAAATGCTCATTACTCATTTATTACACTCCCTTTATATGAATTTATTTAACTGCTAGATCATTGGCAATCCTAATCAGATTTTCTGCGAATTGGTCAAACTTTGCAAAACGTTGGTCACTTGTTTGTCCGGCTTTAAATCGATAGAAGATTTGTTGAACAATTACTGCTAATTTAAAATAGGCAAAAGCCATGTAGTAATGTATGTTTGATAAATCTCTGCTACTTTTCTTTGCATATGCCTCAATAAATTGGTCTCTTGTCATAAATCCTTCTTGAATCGTAACAGGTGGTTTACCTAATCCAAATTTTAATAAATCTGGATCATCATTTTGAATCCAATAGCATAAAGCTACACCTAAATCGACTAACGGATCACCAATTGTTGCCATTTCCCAATCAAACAGTCCAATCAATTCCTTCAAATTGTGACTAAACATTGAATTATTCAATTTAAAATCATAATGAATAATTGATGAGTGATGATTTTTTGGTACATTATTGATTAACCAACTCATTAGTCGGTCAACCTCGGCAATTTCACTAGTCTTTGCCCTGTTATAACGACCAATCCAGCCGTTAACTTGTCTTTCCATAAAATTCTCAGGTTTCGTTATTTCTAGGAGTTTTGTTTTTGTATAGTCTATGGAGTGTAATTCAACTAGCTTATTTACCATTACAGTAGATAACCTTTTACGGTCTTCAATCGTTACGTTTAAATGTGGAGGAAATGATGAGTCAAATACTTCACCATTTTTTCTTTCCATTATGAAAAATGGACTACCTATGATTTCTTCGTTTTCTGAATATAAAATCGGCTTAGGTGCAGCCGAAAAGTGGGGATGTATTTCTGATAAAATACGAAATTCTCTTTTCATATCATGTGCTTTTGGAGCAACTGGGCCAAGTGGTGGCCGTCTTAACACAACTTCCCATTCTCCAATTTTTAGTAAATAAGTTAAGTTTGAATGACCCGCTGAGAACTGACGAATCGTTAATTCTCCATCTGGAAGATCATCCATATTTTTTTCTAAAAATTTATGTAAAACATGAGGATCTAGCCCTTCACCTTTGCGAACTTGAATTGTTTCTAATTCTACCTTTTCAGCCATTTTACCCCTCCTACATTAAGAAAATTCAGTTTATTTCACAACTAAATGTCTATCTAACTGCTCTCTAAATAACTCAGGAAGTACTTCACTACGTTGCTCTTTAAAGTTAAAAAATACGATGATTGCATTACCTGTAGCAATCATTTGATTTGTCTCTTCACAACAAATTTCATGTTCGAGATGAAAGCTTCTATTTCCTATTTTTGAAATATAGGTCGATACTGACAATTTTTGATTAAAGTGACCTTGATTCACAAAATCACATTTTGTAGATGCTAGAATAAACTTCCAATCATCTAGATTCATTGAATAGCCAAGTGATTGGAAGAATTTAATTCGCGCTTCTTCTAAATAAATAAAGTAACTAGTATTGTTAATATGACCTAATGCATCGGTTTCACAAAATCTAGGGGTAACGGTGAATTTTTCCATAAAACAACCTACCTTCATCAATTATTTTGTATTTACCAATACTAACTAGTCGGTATGTAAAGGAGAAGGAGAAAAGGACTACTCCCCTACTTTAATCCCTTTTAAGATCATTTCTTGGAATGACTTCGCGATTTCAAATGCATTTTTTTGTCCTTCTGCGTTATACCATTCATAACTCCAGTTCATAACACCTAAAATACCGAATGAAACGATTGGTACGTCTAAATCTGATCTTAAATCACCATTTTTAATTCCTTCATTCAGAAGTTTCTCAATATTAAATCTGTATAAATCCCTTTTGGCTTTAATTTCTGTTAAGCTTTCAGGATTTAAATGTCTCATTTCACGATAAAACACTTTTGCGCTTGGACCTTGCTTTTTAATGTCCATTAAGCTTAAATAAATGACTTCAAATAGTTTATCTGAAAAGCTTTTCTTTGCATCATTAATAACTTCTTCCTGCTCATTTAATACTTCATCAATAAATTGAAGGTGAATTTCCATAAGAAGTTGTTCTTTGCTTGTATAATAATAGTAAAAAGTTCCTTTTGTAACACCGATCGATTCGACGATATCTTGAATGGATGTACTCGTAAATCCTTTTTTATCAAATAGCTGTATAGAATGTTCCTTTATTTTTTGTTTCATTAGATGTCCTCGCAATCTTAAAAATTCAATAGAATTATATCATAGTACAAGGAAGGTTTTATCATAATCTAATTAATTAAATAAAAGGACATCACATCTTACTAAATATATAGATGTTCCTTGTTAAAGATACTTACTATTTTTCGTATGCATAGTATTAATGAAATGCAAGATCAAAAGAAATACCATAATACATTCTTTCCTTATACCTGCTTTATCGAGCTTTCTTCTTCTCTAATAGCTCTTCTTAATATTTTGCCAACATTCGTTTTTGGTAGTTCATTTCTGAATTCGATCACTCTTGGAACTTTATATGTCGCTAAATGATTTTTGCAGTATTCCTTCATTTCTTCATTGGTAAGATGTTTATCTTCTTTAAGTACAATTACTGCTTTAACTGTTTCACCTCTATAAGAGTCGGGTACACCTATTACAACAGCCTCTTTTACGTAAGGATGCTCATAAATTACTTCTTCGATTTCACGGGGATACACATTAAAGCCACTTGCTATAATCATATCCTTTTTACGATCTAAAATTGAGACGTATCCATCTTCATCGACGCTCGCAATATCACCAGTATATAACCATCCATCTCTAATTGTATTTGCCGTTTCTTCAGGCAAATTCCAATAGCCTTTCATCACTTGAGGACCTTTAATAATTAATTCACCAATTTCTCCAACTGGAACTTCGTCTATTCCGCTAGCTATGTCAACGATTTTTGAATCAGTTGATGGATAAGGGATTCCCACAGTGCCAGGCTTTCTTTGTGCAAATGCAGGATTACTATGAGTCGTTGGAGATGCTTCAGATAATCCATAGCCTTCTAAAATAGTAGCACCTGTCTTTTTTTCAAATTGCTTCATTAGTTCTACTGGCATCGGTGCACTTCCACTATTGCAAAGCTTTATTGCATCGATCCCATATTTTTCAGACTCAGGATGATTAATTAATGCAACATACATAGTTGGAACGCCTGGAAATAGTGTAGGTTGTTCATTTTTTATCGTATTTAAAACTTCTTCAATTTCAAAACGTGGAAGGATAATCATTTCATTTGCCATAAAAACACTTAAATTAATACAGACTGTCATTCCATAAACGTGGAAAAATGGTATGATGGATAAAACCCGCTCGCGACCCGGATCGATTGCGCCTTTAAAAAATTCGCCTTGCTGCATTATATTTGCGTATAGATTTCGATGGGTTAGCATGACTCCTTTTGAACGTCCAGTTGTTCCACCCGTATATTGGAGAATTGCAACATCTTCATGAGAATCAATCATAACTGGTTTCAGTTCTTGATTTCCGCTTTGTAAAAATTTTCCAAATGAAACGCCTTCGTCATAATTCTCTTCTGTACCAGTTAAGTTTACTACTATAATTTTTCGTAAATTCGTTTCTTCAATTAACGGTTTGACGGTAGGGTACAAACTATTTAATACAACAATCGTTTCAGTTCCTGAGTCATTTAATAATTCCTTTAGCTCTCTTTCGACCGACATTGGATTTATTTGGGTTACGATTCCACCTACAGTTAGAATCCCATAATATGAAATAACATATTGTGGACAATTTGGAAGCATGATTGCTACACGATCACCTTTTTGAATGCCATTTTTTTGTAAAGCAGAAGCAAATCTATTTACTGCCGACTGTACTTCTTTATAAGTATGTTTTTTACCATAAAATGATAGACAAGAATGATTAGGATAGTTTTCGACAGTTTCGTTAAACATTTCTGGAATTGATTTTGTCGGAATTGATAGTTCTTTTGCAATATATTCAGGATAGTGAGCTAACCAAGCTTTATTTGTTGACATACATAACTCTCCATTTCTGATTATGAATATTGTTTTAAACAACTTTTCAAATCTAATCGATTAGAATATTAATCCTCCACCATCAACTGATAACGTTGCTCCAGTCACGAACGATGCTTCATCGGATGCTAAAAATAGTGCAGCCGATGCGACTTCATCAGGGGTCCCTATTCTACCAAGTGCATTTGCACGGGATAAAATCGGCCACTTTCTTTCATCATTTTTCCATTCCTTAATAATATTTGTATCAATTATTCCAGGAGCAATTGCATTTACTCGAATATTATATTTTCCGTACTCCAATGCTGCATTTTGTGTTAATAATACTACTCCACCTTTAGAAGCATTGTAAGCACTTACATACTTCCTTCCTTTTAATCCTAGTAAACTAGCTGTATTTATAATCACACCATTGCCAGATTTTTTCAGTTCAGGAATTGCATATTTTATGCCTAAAAATACACTTTTTAGATTACTATCGATTACCTGATCCCATTCCTCTTCTGCTAAGTCTACACTTCTTACTTCTGAGTTCCCTATTCCAGCATTGTTAAACAAAATATCAATCCTACCAAAATGTTCCACAGCTCGCTTCATCATATTTTGAATGCTCTTACTTTTGGCGACATTCGTTTTAACGAAAATAGCTTCTGGATATTGTTCTTTTATAACACCTAGCGTTTCTTCACCAGTAGCTTCATTAATGTCTGCTATAACTATTTTTGCTCCCTCTTTTGCGAAGCGGATAGCAGTAGCACGCCCGATCCCACTACCTCCGCCTGTAATAACTGCGACTTTATCTTTTAGTCTCATTTCAACCCTCTCTCAATCTGTCATTTAATTTGAATTAACTTTTTATTGTTGAGAAGTTATTTTCTGCAGCATGTTTTTTTAATTCTAATCTTGCTAACTGCGCCCGATGTACTTCATCTGGACCATCAGCTAATCTTAACGTTCTAGCATTTGCCCATTGTGCAGCTAACGTATAATCATCAGATACACCTGCTGCTCCAAAGGCTTGAATAGCACGGTCAATTACTCGTAGAGCCATTGAAGGCGCGACGACTTTTATCATTGCAATTTCTGCTTTCGCCTCTTTATTACCAACAGTATCCATCATATATGCAGCCTTTAAGGTTAGTAATCTAGCTTGCTCAATTTCGATTCTTGAATTAGCAATCCATTCTTGAATAACGCCTTGATTTGCAATCGGCTTACCAAATGCTGCTCGTTTTTGAACACGCTTACACATTTCTTCGAGTGCCCGTTCGGCAGCACCAATCAATCTCATACAATGGTGGATCCGACCCGGACCAAGTCTACCTTGTGCAATCGCAAATCCTTTCCCTTCTCCCCATAAAATATTGCTTGCAGGAACTTTTACATTTGTAAACGTAATTTCTGCATGTCCATGCGGTGCATGATCATAACCGAATACTGGTAATACCCTTTCGATTTTTACACCAGCTGTATTTAATGGGACTAGAATCATAGATTGCTGTTCATACTTGGGGGCATCTGGGTTTGTTTTGCCCATAAATATTGCAATTTTGCATCTAGGATCCCCCGCTCCTGATGACCACCATTTTCGACCATTGATGATATAATAATCACCATCTTTTTTAATACTTGCTTCAATATTTGTTGCATCAGAAGAAGCAACCTCAGGCTCGGTCATTGAAAAGCATGAGCGCATTTCACCATTTAAAAGTGGTACCAACCATTTTTCCTTTTGCTCTTTCGTACCATACCTTTCTAAAACTTCCATATTCCCAGTATCTGGTGCACTACAATTAAACACTTCTGGTCCAATCATAGATCGTCCCATAATTTCGCATAATGGAGCGTATTCTAAATTTGTTAACCCTGCTCCTAGATCACTTTCAGGTAAAAATAGATTCCATAATCCTGCTTGTTTTGCTTTTTGTTTTAATTCTTCCATAACCTGCGGTACATCACTCCACCGAGTTTCCTGTGCATTTAACTGTTGCTCATATATTCGCTCATTAGGATAAACATAAGTTTCCATAAATTTTGTTAATTTTAATTGAAGCTCTTTACTTTTTTGCGAATATAAAAAATCCATTCAATCATCCCTTTCACATATCGTTTTTGCCTAACAAGATACAGTGTTTAATAGAACAATAATTAAATAGTTTCCTTTGAAAAATTAACATTTACTACGCTTAAACCATCTTCAAATACCGGTACAACATTAAAAATACTTTTACTACAAACAAATTTTAATTCCTCCTCAAATCCATAGCGAATTAACATTTTACCAACATTCGATTCCGCTAAAATCACATGACATTTTTCTTTCAACCCTAAGTAAAAATAATGAGCAGATTTAGCTGCATCGGATAAATCTAAATGACATGATCCATTTACTAAGCAGTCAATAAAATAACCTGCTCCATAAAAATCTTCCATATTAAATTGTCCTGACGACCCCGAACATACTAAAATAACTGATTCATTTTTATAGGATTGTCTTAAGTGATTTGCAACTGCATTTGCATTCAAAATCGATGCAGCGTATACTCTCTTTGCATTTTGAGAATTTTTTAATGCCACTGTTCCATTCGTTGTTGATAAAACGATTGACTGTTCAGCAACAACTTTCTTTAAAGTTAATGGATTAGGAGATAGAAAACCTTCTATTGTATTCCCTTCATATTCACCTATTAATAAATATTCTTTGTTCAAATTTTTATTTGTGAAATGAACTGCCTCTTGTCCATTCTTAACAGGTATGACCTCTTTAGCGCCAAAGGCTAATGCCGCTGTAATTGTTGAAGTAGCAAGTAATACATCAAAAACGACTACGATCTTTTCATCGTTTATTTTTTTATCATCAATGTCTTCTTTTTTCATCAAAAGATGAAGTTTGCCCATTTACAAAACTCCTTTTTCATGTTTCAAACATTACACAATAGATGTTCCACCATCAACAACAAGAACAGATCCAGTCACATAATTCGAAGCTGGCGCTGCTAAGAATAAAGCCGCACCTTTTAACTCGTCTTCATTTCCAAATTTCTTAAGTGGTATAGATTCTACTATTTCATCTGTTCCTTGGGAAATAACATCTTTAGACATTTTTGTTGGGAAAAATCCAGGTGCCAATGCATTTACATAAATGCCACTAGGACCCCATTTCGCAGCTAAATCTTTTGTAAAACTGATCACTGCACCTTTACTTGCACTATAACCGACCGCATTCATTACTTTTGGATTCGTTCCAACTAAGCCAGCAATAGAAGCAATATTAATAATTTTTCCGGATTTTTGTTCTAACATGATTTTCCCAACTGCTTGGGACATTAAAAACGTACCGGTGACATTAACATTCATTACTTTATTCCATGCCTCTAATGGCATTTCTTCAGCAGGTGCTCCCCAAGAAGCACCACTATTGTTTACTAATATATCAATTCGGCCAAATTTCTCTTTCGTTTCGTCAACTACTCTTTGCACATCTTCTTTGTTTGTTACATCACACTTTAATGCGAAAGATTCTACACCTAAACTTTTCAATTCTTCACTAATTTCCTGGCATGCTTCTACATTTCGAGAACAAAGTACAACGTTTGCACCAGCTTCAGCGAATCCTTTCGCAATTTGTTCACCAAGTCCTCGTCCACCACCAGTTACAATTGCTACTTTCCCAGTTAAATCAAATAACTCTTTTACGTGCATTTCAAATCCTCCTAAAATTAGTATTCATTTTCTAAAGCCCCTATTTTGCTCAATACTTTCGCTTTATTCTGAAACAAATTTTTAGATACTAACCAGTCGGTATGTTTGTTAATTAGATAATACTAGATAAATTCTGAATATTCAATATTAAATGATGTTTAATTTTTTTATATTACTTTTTATCCATATTCACATTTACTAGATTATTTGCAAACTATTTTAGTTTGGGTTAGGATATACCTTTTAAAATGACATGTTTTTTTAAATTTACTTTTCAAATTTCCCATTTAAATAAGTTCTATCAGTAAAAATATCTTTTAAAACGTTTAAACCAGTAAAATTTTGACCACACTTCATTTATACGGCTCCTTTTGTTTGTAGCTCTACAATTGGTTTGGGTAGGATTTATCCGTCTCATTATTTCCAATTGCAACCTACGTTCAGCAAAATGGAGCCGTTTCGTTATTCACCAAGATAAATATAGTTTTATGCAATCATCCCTCAGTCATTTGCTCTATAAATATATTCAAATACATTTTTCATTATTTATGATGTCTACACTGCTGATTAGGTGGAGGCTCTTCAAGATCTGTGTGAGATTCTAGTTTAGTCGGATTCATAATCGGTTGATGGTGGATTCGATGTGGTACTTGATTTTCTTTTGCTGTTAAACGTGAAAGTATAAAGAAGAAGAATGAGGATCAGTATACATGCGACAATATCTTGAATGTAAAAACTGGTTTTGTGATCAGTCCAAAGTGTTTTGCTTGAGCCCATTTTTTGTTTCGATTGATGAATGTAGCGTTTTACTTCTGGGTGGTTCGGATAGATTTGCTGGACTGCTTCGAATTTTGTCAGTGCATTTTTGTAATAGCCCGCCCAGTAGAAAGTTAACCCTTCTTTAAACAATTTATCAGTTTTGCTTTCAATAACATGTACGTCCTCTTTCTTGACAACTTTTTTCAACGTGTTCACAGGTACCGCAAAATGAAATCCTTGCACTTCTTGGTCATTCACTGTATCTCCTCGGAAGGTGAGTAAACCAATTAATTGTCCTTTGTTGTTGATGATGGGTCCGCCACTATTTCCATGGGTAGATGCTGCATTGATTTGAAGAACTGGGCTACCAGCTAATGTAGTTTTTGAGATAGCTGCGATTTGCCCTTTATTCATCGTGGGGATCACATAACTATGCATCGATAGCAATTCAGAATCTGCCGCAGCTGGGTAGCCGATCACCCAAATATTGTCTTGATCTTGAATGGAATCACTGTTTCCAAGTGGAATCGTAGGATAGTTAGAGCCGTTGATTTTTAAGAGGGCCACATCTTTGCCATGATCGGTAGGTTGTTGATAGCTTTTGACATCTGCGCTAATAGCATCATCTACAGTCGGTAAGTAAACGTCGACGCCTTTTTCGAAGATTTCGTAACTAGTATACTGTTTCAAGTACGCATCTGTGAATTTGTGTGTCCAATTATTTTCGGTTGCAACATCATCCACAAGAATTGAAAATGCCTCAGAAACAATATCATGATCGGACAATTGATGAGAATAAACGAGAACATGAGCGTTTGTCACAATATAGCCGTCCGAATTAATGATAGCGCCAGATCCAAAACCGTCTAATTCGGTTTTATAATCCCATTTCTTCAACACACTCGTCACGCGTTCATCATCTAAAGTAATCGTCCATTTCACAATCGCATAATCAACAATTCGAACAACCGCGGGCTTTGTGGTTTCAGCTAATTGTTGAGGTTTGAGTAAGTAAGGGGCTGATGGTTTAGTCGAAGTGAGTACAAACGTTGTAGCGATTAGGATTGCCAACAGGATACAAAACGGAATGGTCACGAATGCCTTTTTTTTCATTCCAAACATCCTTTCATTTGTTTTGCTTACGATCATCTCCCAATCGAGAGTACATACACAAAAGCAAAAAAATGACATAACACCCATACTGATATTTGCACTATAAAATCAATCATTTCTTTAGCCATTGAATTCATACCACAAATAAACTAACTTTGTTATTATTTATTCTTTATCTTTACTGCAATAGAAAAAGCCGCATTTATGCAGCTTATACTCTTCTACTATTGTATGGTCATTCAATAAGAAAAAGATTATTTATTGAAAATTTCTTCGCCAATCTACAATAACTTCTATCTCTGTAAAAATAAGGTAATTAAAATATTATTTTTACTAAATTAAGGGATTACTGTTAAATCTACATTTATTAACCATTTATCAATTGCTGATTTAGGATAGTAAAACTCAGATCCGATTTTTAAATGAGGAAGTTCACTCGTATAACCATCTTCACCATCATTTAACTCTGTTAATTTTTGAATTTCTTCCTTACTTAATCCTAAATAATCAACTAACTCTGACTGTGTTAATAATTGATGCTGTACAGTAGGACTCGTTGATACTTTTGTTCCCATTCCATTAGAAATCATCCAACTTCCAATCACGATACATACCCCTAAAAGAAATATTGATATTGCTATAATATAATTTTTCATATGATCACCTTGTTTCATTTAATTCAACATAGGCACCCATTCCCCTTTTTTAATAAACTAAACTTTTTTCCAGTAATCACACAACCAGAGATTGAGAATAAAACCCATGCTTTTACAATTGAAAGTTGATTTCAGATTTAAATTAAAGGGCTAAGGTTTATGTTGTAAAACTTTATTAATAAAATATCTTATTCTTCTTTTTCACATAACGGCAAAACAGTAGAATATTTGATTTCTCTTAAAGCTAAACTTGTTTGAATTCTTGTAATTCCGAGTTGATTTAACTTCCGAATAAAATTCTCCAATTCTTTTCGTTCTCTGTTGGCAACTTTTAATAAATAGTCATACTCTCCTGTTAATAAGTGGCACTCTAAAACTTCAGGCATGGATTTTAACTCTTTCTCTAACACTTCTAATTGATCGGCTTGATGGATATTTGTATTGATAAAAATAAAACAAAGTAAATCAAATCCTAACTTTTCTTGATTTAAGATCGCAACTTGCCGATCGATATATCCTTCATTTTCTAATCGTTTAACTCTCGCATGTGTAGCTGGTGGTGACAAATTCACATGACGCGCTAGTTCCGTATTGCTAATTTGGCTCTCCTTTTGCAACTTATCTAAAATTTTAAGATCCACTTCATCTAACACTTTATTCCCATGATGTTCCACTTTTATCTACTCCCTTTCAATTATTCGGAAAATGGTTTGGATTCAACACATAAAACGAATTAAATTTTCCAAAACAACACTTTTGATTAAGATTATTTCTTATTTATACCATTATACAAAATAATCCACGGTAAAATAAACAATTATGTTAAACTAGTAAAAAAATAGTAAGAAATCACTGTGTAAAGTCTTTTTTAAACATTAAAACAGTGAATTGGGGGTTTAGATATGCCAATCTTATATATACTGTTGTTATTATTAACAAGTTTGTTATGGGGAGGAAATTTTGTCGTTGGAAAATCCCTTGTTGGTCACGCTTCTCCAATGACCTTGACGACGCTAAGATGGGGAATTGCAATTATCGTATTATTACCAATCGTATGGTGGAAAGAAAAGAAGATTTTACCTCCACGTAAAGCTATTCTTCCATTAATCTTGATGGGAGTTACAGGTGTTGTTCTTTTTAATCTTTTTCAATTTATGGCATTAGAAAAGACATCTGCAACTAATGTCGGTTTAATTTCGACCCTAAATACAATTTCCATTGCTTTATTTTCATCTTTATTTTTAAAAGAAAGAATGAACTTTTTACAAATATTTTCGATGCTTATTTCGTTCTTAGGGGTTATTCTTGTACTTTCAAAGGGAGATATTAATCTACTATTCTCAATGAAGTTTAATTTAGGTGATTTATGGATGGTCATTGCCGTCTGCATATGGGGAATCTATTCGGTTTGTAGTAGATGGGCAACAAAGCTTATATCACCTATGTTGTCTACACTATACTCAGGGATATTTGGACTCGTTGTAATTATCCCTTTTAATCTCTCAGATTTTACGCTTATAAAAATGAATGGCTCATTTATTTTCTCAATTTTATATACTGGTATTATTTCGACTGTCTTATGTATGCTTTTTTGGAATACTGGGGTCCAAAAAATCGGGGCAACTTCAGCTGGTATTTTCCTAAATTTCAATCCAATTTTCACAGCCATTTTAGCGTTTTTCTTATTAAATGAAAAAATGACATGGGTTCAAGGACTTGGAAGCATTATCGTAATACTAGGTAGTTTCTTGTTCACTTACTTTAAAACAAATGGAATGTCTAAAAACAAACGGATTATAAAGAAATCAATGAAATCTCCAGCATAAAGTCTCATGATGAGAAGATTATTCTTCTGCAGTATATTCGTTAGTTGAATAATAATTATTAAAATAGCCTGTATCAACGATTACTTGGTAATCTTAGATAGAGGCATTTTATATTATTCTTGTTTTCTTAAATAGATCTAGACTTTCACTCTTTAATTATCATTTCACTTTCTGGAATTATCTATTTTCGTAGAACAAGACCTTTTTGTGGAAAGTCATCTTTTGCTATTTAAATAAAACTTATCTGTTATTAACTTCATACGCTGTTCTAACTCCTGCTTCAATTGCACCTTGAATCCAACCTGGTGTAGTTGACGAATGTGATCCTGCGAAATGAATTCTTCCTTCTGGTGTACCAATAAATTGACCAAACTCTTTTACTTGGTCAGGTTTATACATGACAAAAGCTCCTCCAGCATAAGGAAATTCTGACCAATTATGTGAGTATCCTATTAAAAATTCTGAAAACACTTGATCTCCAAATATATATGAAAGGTTATTCAAGGCAATTTTTATCCTTTCTGCTTGTGTCATATTATCCCAGATACTAGAATCATCTTCCCATGTATAGCTAGCTAACATAATCCCTGTATCGTCCGTCGCCCCTTGACCATGACTAGGAAAATATGCAAACTTGATTGGCAGATCTGTCGTTAATTTACCACCATTTAACCCATATTTTTCCCAAAATCTCGTTTTAAATTGAAGACCTATTTTAGTTGAATTTGCATAATGGATCTTTCTAATAACATTTCTCTTTTCATATGAAACAGACTCATAGGGTAGTAAATCGATGAAATTCAATAAAGTATAAGGAATTGTAGAAATTACAAAATCGCTTGTTAGTTGATGTTCAGTATTAAGTATTTGATTTTCTGTATAGATCGTTGCGTTCGATTCTTGTTGTATAATTTTTTTCACTCTTTGATTTGTAATAATATCGTCTTTAAGTTGTGGTAAAAATCCATTAATAAGATGATCCGTTCCCCCTGTAATTTCATAAAGTTTTAGATTCTTAGTTAGGAGTACTAAAACTTCTCTTAATATTGCAGTAAATGCAAGTTCAGAAAATCCTTCCAATCCAACCATTGTTTCTATCATATTGATTGCTTCAGCTGATAAGGATACACCAACAGGGTTATATCTTAAAAATTGATACATTGAATATTGATCATACATATGAATAACTTTTTCCCAATTTTTTTCAGGATTTTGGTTTATAAATTCAATGACTGGACTAACTGCTAATAATAGTAATTCTGATGCCGTTTTTCCTTTTTCACTAGGGAAGACATTATAATTTAATTGGTCTGGATTTGATCCATAATTTTTTTCATTTGTTAATACATTATTGATGTAAATCAGATCATTAGGGGTTCTATTTACAAATTCATTTACTTGTAAATTGAATTTTTTTATATATTCAATAACTAAATAATGAAAAGAAGGTATACGCATTGCACCAAGGTCTATATATTGATTATTAATAAAAGGTTCCCTTTTTGTGTAAATTCTCCCCCCTATTCTGTTATTTGCTTCAATAATGGTAACCTGATGTCCTGCTTCTTTTAAAAGTGAAGCAGCGACTAAGCCAGAAATTCCTGCACCTATAATGGTTACATGCTTTGGAGAGTTCGTTTTTTGTAATCCATTTTGAATGATGGAAATCATTTGATCCATTGAAAGCAGTAATTTTTGAATCAAAGCTATCACCTCTTCTTGCAATAAAAATAATTATCAATAAAATATTATTCCATTGTAAGTTGAAGTAGAATTTTAACTCAGATTTATTTCGTTGGTGATACAAATTAGAAGTATAAGCTTTTTCAAGTAAAGCACTGCGTTAGTTGAAGAAGTACTAAAATTATTCGATTACTAAACAACAGCATTTATGATTGCGTAAAATTTTAAAGCTACCTTCAGAAATCTCATTTAATGAAAGAGATTTTACCTGTTTTGTCTTTTTGCCTTCTCCAAACAAAATTGACCAAAGTTCAACCTTATCTTCTGTTTTAACGTTTAAATTAACATACTCAGTAAGTTGTTTTAAAAATTTAGAGCCAAAATCTCCTTCAAGCCAGTAAATATACTTTTTATTAATATAATGTTCCAAATCATTTGGTGGATTATCACATGATGAAATCTCTAATCCACCCATTTCCGAATCGCCCTTCGCATAAAGTATAGTTAACTCATCGTCTATATTTCCCCATATTTTTAAATCAAGTTTTGGCTCCATTTTCTTTAGTTCTCTTACCTTAATTTGAATAAAACCACTATTATCTACCTCTACCAGTGGGTTATCTGATGCAATAAATTTATATAAAGTCAAATTAATATTCTCCACCTTGTCTTAAATTAAATTAATACCTAGTTATAACTATTTTCACCTACTATTCTACAACTTTTATTAAAGCAGATAATAAAAACCATCACTTAAAGTCGCCCATTGAACTAACGCACTGTGTTAGTTCAATAAGATTATTCATCAAAAATACTAATATTAATTAGAATTCCATCATTATCTAGCCTTTTGTGGTTGTATGGAACCTGGCTTAATTTTTTGTATTTTTCATTCCAAATTATATCTATAAAACTATATGATTCTTGAAGAAATCGATTATGAGAAATGTTCTCATAACGATAACACTCATTAGGATATACTCCATCCAATCCAAATAATGAGATAACATTTTCTTCAATTGCTATTCCACCGATTTTATATTCATAAATAAAATATAACTCTTTAAGAAAATTTGTGAAGTCTATTATCTCTTCATTTTTTATTCCAATCTGATCCCACTCCATGTCATCTAAATTAGAACCATAAAACCAAAAGTTAACCATTATTGCATTTGAAGAAACCATTTCAATTTGTAGTGTTGCTTTTCGTTTCCTTGATAAATAGACATATAACCTTAATCTTAGAGAATGCATGTAATTTGATTGAGGGTCTTCTTCGTCAAAAGGATAGCCTCTATCAAAAAAATCAACAATTTCATCAACGTTTTTATCATATATCTCAATTCTATTTCTTACCTTTAATAAATTAGAGATAACTTCTTGAATAGTCTCTTTTTTCTTTTCTTTAAGTTCTAATAAGAAACTAACCTCAAGAAAAGGACCTCCTTGTAACCATTGAGACCACTGCATGAATTATTCCTCCCAATTGTTATATAACTATTGCAGTGCGTTAGTTCAATAAGATAAGGTTTAGAAATGCGCTTTTAAATAAGGCAATTTTAATGTAATTAGTTCAATAATAGTATTGAGTCACGATTCATTTATAACTTCCAGGTTGCCAACATATAAGTCAATATGACAAAACTCTTCAAATCCCATTTTTCTTAGAATTGGGGCTGAGGTATATATGTATTCCCCCTACTATCAACTGGACTTGAGTATGCTTAATAGCAACTTATGATCATCAACTAACATCCGCGTTAACATAAAAAGAAATATTCGAAGGGAATTATTAATTATCCTCTAACATCTTCCTATCCAGGTGCTCAAGTGCAAAGCCCCAAGCATTTTCGTGTCCATTTTTTGATTCTTCATCTGGAAACCCCTTATGTGTAAGTCGCAATTGAGTACCGTTACCATAGGGTTCAATTTCTACTGTTACAACAGTTTCAGCACCCTTTGTTCCTCCATCTCCAGTAACCCATGTCAACTCTACAAGACGATCAGGTACGAGTCTTAGAAATCTTCCATAATGTGGATGACGTTTTCCCTCAAAATGAGTCTCGAAAAAGAACACTGTGTTGAGTTTATCCGTCATTATCACAGTTCCAGGTGTTGCACACCAACGTTCAAACTGCCCCGTCCACGCTTTATAAAGTAAATTAGGGGGTGATTCCATTAATCGTTCCACTATTAAACCAAAGGGTCTAGTTGAAAGGTCAGGCGTAGTTATATGCTTCATATATAATCCTCCAATACCAATATTCAGTGAAAATACACCGTATATACTTATTAATACTTGATATCTTTATATATTCCTCTATAAATCCTTGTTCAACCAAACTGCCATTTAGTTAAACAAGAAAGAGCTGCCGAAGCAACTCGTGTTGTACAACTATCGCACCCGTTAGTTCATTAAGGAAAGTAATTCTTATTAAAGAATTGCGCCCTTTCCTTGAATAAACAAGAAGCTCAAATTAGCCAGTATTGTGGAGGCAATTAACTTATTCTTGCTGGAAATGTTAAATATCGTAGAAGAGTGAGATTAATTTGGATCAACAATTGTTTGATTAAAGTTATTCGTTAGCTCAAAGAAAGATCTGTGTAAACATCTCTCGATCCTCAACTAAAGTCACCTTTTAGAAGAAAAAATGGATTACTCTTCTCTTGCCTATTTATAATGAATAACATTTCAAGAATACCAATAAAAAGCATAATCAGTCATAACTGAAGAATCACCCAACTGATGTAACATAGCTGAAATATTCCCTCTATGATAGGTTCCATGATTCACAACGTGTAAGACCATTTCAGATATACTTGTTTCTCTTAATCCTGCCCATGGATTATCCAACATTATTCTCTTTTCAATATCTTCTTGTCTGTTCAAAAAGGATTTAAACCGAGATGTTAAAGTGTGAAATTCCGTTTCTAAGTCTTCAATGGGCAGTTTCTCAATCTTTTCTTGAATTTGAAATGAAGATTCCATTGCTTCATTCATACTATGACCCTCGAGAGTATTAAGCCATCCATATTCCACCAAATAGAGATGAGATAAAACCTTTGAAACAGAAGAAAAGACACTTTTCATTTCCTTTTGATATTTCTCAGGTGAAAGTGTCTTAAGATGATCAATAATCCGTTGATTTGCCCATACATGATAGTTATATAGATTTTCTACATGATTTGCCATACAGTCGCCTCCTTATCATCACGTTTTTTAATATTCTTTATCTGAATAAATTATTCCATTAAATATTATTACTTATCTTATGAGATCTTCAACTAACCTGTCATTAAGCCACTCATGCAGCGCAAGCGCT
The DNA here is from genome assembly GCF_042886615.1 of Gottfriedia sp. NPDC057991. Classification (NCBI taxonomy): domain Bacteria; kingdom Bacillati; phylum Bacillota; class Bacilli; order Caryophanales; family Bacillaceae; genus Gottfriedia; species Gottfriedia sp. NPDC057991. The sequence continues at coordinate 258,615 of NZ_JBHVQN010000006.1, read as the reverse complement.
GCACCACAGCGAATGAAAATATTTCGCCGTGTCTACAATGTTTAATGGCTGGCGAAGAAGGTCTTTGCACTATGGTGCCTTAGAGCCCATCATTTAGTCTGACTCCGACGACCACGGTGTACCACCGACTGTCGTGCCCTATATGGGTAGCACTCATGGGAGATTAATCCTTTTTTGGTTGTCGCGCTAGCCACTCTTTTATCTACTACGAATGGAAGGTACATATTTTCCGATTTACCAACCGAATACGATTACTCAAAGAGCTCAGCCTTTTTTTAAAAAGTGTTTTTCTGGGTCTATTTTTCTATTGTCTTTTTTGATTTTATGCTGAATTTAATTTTCATGGGAGTTCAAAAGGGCAAGAAAACGGCTGTTTAAAATCACGACAGGTAAGTTAAAAGTCCCGTATTTCACTTCTGATATTAAATAGATTTACTTCAAAATGTGGAGAGTACTTGTTTGGCCGTGGCATGGATAACGGTAATCAACATATCTTTTTTTTAACCAACAACGTTTACGAAAACAGCTAAAATAAAAAAACGCCTAAACAGGCATTTACAAATTTTTACGATTTACATTATTACCATCATAACTAAATAATACAACTTTCCCATCCATTCTTGTCTCAATATGAGTCGTTCTTCCCCATAATTGGTATATATATGGTAAAACTTTTTCAAGATATTTTAGATCTAATTCAATTTCTTCAAATGAATGATTTAAATACAATTCACCATTTTTTTGATAGTCTCCATCATTTACAGTAATATAGGGGTATCCACCATTCGTGCGCATATTTACCAATTGATCACGTACATTCACCCAACTTTTATCATTAATCTTATATTCTTTTCCCTGTTTATTAAACAAATACAAGTCATTGTTCATAACAAATTCTTTTGATAAATAGTTTCTAATAAAACTAGTATCCGATTCAAGCTCACGTACTTCAAAAATTTTTTCAGTTCCAGAACCAGCTTTCACCCCATATTGTTTCATTTCTTCAGATGGATTGTTATATCTTTCTTCAATATCCTCAAACATTTTTAGTCCAAAATAGTAAGGGTTTATACTTGTCTTCGAGGGCTGTAGTACACTTGCATTCAGTTTTGCAAATTCAATTGATTCACCTGATGTTAAATCTAACTCTCTCATAATACGTTGATGCCAAAGACTAGCCCATCCCTCATTCATAATTTTTGTTTCGAGCTGTGGCCAAAAATAAACCATTTCCTCTCTTAACATTGTTAAAATGTCTCGTTGCCACTCTTCTAATTCGCGACTAAAGTGTTGAATAAATAGTAAAAGATCCTTTTCAGGTTGTGGTGGGAATTTCTTTTTTCGAGGTTTTAAAGGAGCAATGTTTTCTTTTTTATTATCTAAATTCCATAAATCATCATATGGTCCTACTCGAGGAAGGGGGGGGATCATATCATCTTCTAATTGCCACGATAATTTATTTCTTACAATTGAAGGGTCAATATGTTCTTGAATAGCTATAACCGCATTCAAAAATTCTTCTACTAGCTTTTTTCCATATTTTTGTTCATATTGATTAATTCTTTCAGCAGTTGCAGTCATGCTTTCGACCATATCTCGTTTTGTATTACTAAATCGCACATTATTTTTAAAGAAATCACTATGGGCGAGTACATGGGCAACGATCAATTTATTTTGTATGAGGCTATTGGTATCAAGTAAAAATGCATAACATGGATTAGAATTAATCACTAATTCATAAATCTTACTTAATCCTAGATCATATTGTAACTTCATCTTATAAAATTTTTTTCCAAAGCTCCAATGAGAATATCTAGTTGGCATTCCGTATGCACCAAACGTGTAAATAATATCAGATGGGCATATTTCATACCTCATTGGAAAATAATCAAGTCCAAATCCTTTGGCAATTTCAGTAATTTCGTCTATTGCATACTCTAATTCACGAAAATTATTTGAGTTCATTATTATTCCCCCTACTATGTGTATTGACAATGTATGAGATTTTTTGACGTTATATACTATGGAGATTAAATTAATAATCCTACAAAAAATTTGTAATTTAATTGAATTTACAGGACAAAACCTCTTTTGTGTCGAATTAATCTAATTGAGAGGGGGATGGGAAAATGAGTAAAGAGAATCTATTAAAGAACCTTCGACTTGCAACAAGAGGAAATTTCTTTTTAATCAACATTAAAAATTCATTGGAAAATGATACAAAAATGATTGAAAAACTGGCTAAGGAACTAGAACTAGATGGACTAATCAAACTAAAAGAGTGCACACAGTTAGAGGATTCACTCTTTTTAAGCGGAATACTTAAATATGCATCCAATTAAATTGGATGCTTTTTCGTCGTTGAACAAATTAAATATTAAATAGATACAAATGATTCAAAAAAAAAAGACCTCTTTCTTTTTATAAAAGTAAAGTCCTTTTTAAAATGTCGATGTTAGTAGTCTTTAGTTATTCGATAAATATAATGGCCTACATTAAAAGCAGCTCTTCAATTAAAAATGTATTTTCATGGGTGCCTTACTGTATAATGAAATTTCTGCTAATTACTGAAGGACTCAATACAATACATTTGGTGTATTATTTCATCATTTGATTAATTATATTTAATTACAAACATTATATTATTAATGGAATTTAAAAGGTGTAACAATAGTATAGATCAAACGAGGTTTTACTATTTTCTTAATATAAGGAGTTTAGTTTCATATACGATTTGAAAATTTAAAATTCTGTAATCTTCATTAATGTAAGTTTAAATGATAATTTTTTACCCGAATAATAGTTCTTTGGCTTGAATTTCTGTAATCCCTTTAACTAATCCAAGTTCGCTTATAAATATTTTACTTGCGTTACCTAACATCTGTTTTTCACTTGAATTAAGAGATTTTTCTTTATCTATACGCATTAAATCACGTACTACTTCTGCGCCTTCTTCAATATTACCTGTTTTCATTTTCTCAGTATTTAGCTTAAATCTTTGTTTGTATGAAAGAGAACGATCAGATTCTCCATTATGGAAATTTTTTAATATATTGTCAAGAGTATATGAATCAACGACCATTCGAATTCTTGAATTATCCATTTTCGAAATTGGAATCATTACTTCCATCTTTTTAATTAGTAATCTTATAATAAAATACTGCAGTATTTCACCTTGAACTTCTTTTTCTTCTATAGATTCGATTACACCTGCTCCTTGCATTGGATAAAAAATATTATCACCAACTTCAAACATAATCTACACCCCCATTTAATTACTAACCTATATAAGCATAACATTTATTATTTTTTTGTCAAAACAAATATTTTATCACTTATAAATAAGTCATGTCAATAAATAAATGGAATTTTTAGTAAGTGCTTTCATTTTTAAAATTAATGACTAAGGACCAAAAAAAGAATCAATCAGTTGGCTCATGTTGTTCAACTGCCATGAAAATATTATTCGGCAATATTGTAAACATGGCAATACTAAAGAAGACGGATTCAATTAATTATTTAAAAGAAAGCGTATTAAGTAAAAGAAAGTTTAGTATTGGTCATATAAAATATGTTATGTCATTTATATTTAATTGGGTGAATTTGATTTTCTTTATTATAAATGTTAAGATTGAAATATTAATGTGTGTAAATCGCACTAGGAGGAAACAAAAATGGAACATGGTAAAGTAAAATGGTTTAATGCAGAAAAAGGGTTTGGATTTATTGAGCGTGAAAATGGTGATGATGTATTCGTTCACTTCTCAGCAATTCAAACTGACGGATTCAAATCATTAGATGAAGGTCAAGCAGTAACATTTGAAGTAGGACAAGGGCAACGCGGACCACAAGCGACTAATGTTAAAAAAGCATAGTTAACTCAAAGAAGTCGGATTCTATCAAGTAGAATCTGACTTTTTTTTATAACTTATAATATAAAAAACCCTTATTCATAAATAGAATAAGGGTAAAATTTAACGTGGATCTTGGTAAAGAAAATGGTTTAATGTATTATAGCCCAAATAAAATGAATATACAAATATCCACTAAATATCTTTTAAAGAAGTTAGTTTGTTTAAAATGGATTAAGCTTGCTTAAATATGATGTAGTAATAAAATGTTCCTTATGCAACTGCCACTCCTCTTGACTTCCTCTTCACGCCAAAATGTTAGGTTAATATTAACTGTTATTTTGTCTAAGTATTTTTTAAAACCAACAAGGTTAATTTCCACATCTGTCGTATCATTTAGTTTTGTATTTGCCTTATCTAAATCTTCCAGCATTATAGTTCACTTCCGTAATTCTCTTTTTAAAATAAATTCAGCAAAAAGGAGCATATTTCCTCCTTGAAATAATCCTCATCCACATCTGACTTATTCAACTAATCTGCAATTTAGCTTAATAAAAAAATCGACTATAAAGCCGATCCTGTTGTTCAACTATTGCATGCGTTTAGTTTAATTAAATGCTTGTATTCTCTTACACCATTGACCTCTATTTCCTTCTTAATTATGACTGCTTGACAGTGATTTTTAAGATTCCCAATTCTTCAATAGATTGAATTAGAAAATGAATGGCTTCTGATCCACTGCTTCCTAAATCAAAATAACTGATATATCTTTTCCTCATTTTTCTTACATCACTCATATAGTTGATATATCTACCATGATTTTTTTCAGCATTCTTATTCCAAACTTTCACCGCATTTTGAAGTTTATCATTTACAACATCATTAACAATTTCGGAATTCTCCAAGCTGATTTCCAGACAAATATCGGATTCGATGAACCCTTTATACTCAACAAGGAATGAATAGGTGGTAGAATCGACTACAACTGCCTTTTTCTTCGTCGCTTTTTTTAAGTACTCAACTGGGAGGTCTTCACACCAGCTGAAGTTTATTTCCAATTCTGTTACATCTGTTTCGGGATCGATATTCTTTTTATCAGAAGAACCCCATCGGACAGTGACATCTTGTCCGAAATTCATCCAGTCGACCACTTCACCTTTAATATATCCATTGCCATCTACGTCAAAGTGTAAGGAATCACTTCGAATAATAAGAGCACAAATGCAATTGGTTACAGCTTCTCCAAGTAACATCGTGCCACTTTCTGATAGCTGACGCGCCATTTTTTCCTCAAAGGAAGGGTGAAATTTAATTTCATTTCCTCCGTCCCAAGGTATCATAATTTCAAATACCTTCATCTTTCTTGCCATTTCGCTCCCTCGTTTCAATCAAATCATCAATTATTTATCATAATATATTTATAAATGAATATTTTTCTTTTTTCCATCATTTCTCCTATATATTATCTTTTTCCTAATACAACTAAACTGCCATTTTGTTGAATAAGAAAATCAACAATATACTTTAACAGAGTCAACAAAAAGAATAAATTTACCAACTTCTGAAATTACAACTCAGGCCTTTGTAGACAAACTCGGTTATTTTATATGAGGTTTTAGACAATTAAAGAGAAAATAAATCTAAAATTTTCACCACTTTGTAACATTTTTCACAAACTAAATTTAAAAATAATGATATTATCAAATAGAAAAGAATTTGATTTCTTTTCCCCTTTTTTAACTTTTAAAAATTTTTAAGCCCCTTTAAAAATCTTTAAAATCTATCATATTCCTTTCCTTTTAGCCCTATTGACTTGACACTCTCAAATAGGGTTTTTTTTATTGGTTTTATTAATAAAAATTTACTTATATTTGGACTAAAAAAAGACTGTCTAAATTCAATCTTTAAGAAACTCTTATTCAACTAAAGCCAGTTAGTTCAATATTACATTTTTGCCTTTTTATACTCCCTTTTTGTTCGAAAGAAAAGAATTAACATACCCAAAATTAAACACAAGGGTTCTATATCAAAGTTATTTTTAATCACTAAATTCTTAAAGAAAACAAAGCAACCAAACAAAACCCAAAAGGCTGTAAAACACATTAAAAACCACCAAAATCGTGAATACATAATTTACCTCTTTTTCATCTATCATAACATGTTATAGATAATAAAATGTAAAATTTTGGTAATTTTATAAATATTCTTATTCAACTAAACTGCCATTTAGTACAATAAAAACGACTACCGAAGTAGTCGTTACTTGAATTCCCTTACCATAAACTATGTATTAGAAACCACCTATTTTTATTTGGACGGCTAAATTTTTAGTTACGATTTTACAATATTATACGTAAGGCCAATTACACCGGAATTAAATGTTTTGTTTTCAACAAGTGAGAGGTTGCGTTTATTTTCTGAGCCCTTAAATAAAGGTAGACCACTTCCTATGATAACAGGTGAAATAGTAATTTTAATTACATCAATTAAATCAAGTTCCATAAGATAATGTGCAAATCTTGGACTACCTAAAATAATAATATCTTTACCTGGCTGTTTTTTTATGTTTTTTATTTCTTCCTCAATATTTTCTTTTATTAATCTTGTATTATTCCATTCAGCTTTTTCAAGAGTCGTAGAAAAAACAACCTTTGATGTCTCTTCTATCCATTTAGCATGTTCAATTTCATATTCTGATGCTTCAGGGTTAGAAGGTACAGAGGTCCAATAATTTTCCATCATTTGGTATGTCCCTCTTCCCCATAACACTGTGTCTACAGTACTTAAAATTTCTCTAGCATGCTTTTCTAATTCTTCATTGTAAGATACCCACCCGATATCCATTGCACCGTTTGGTCCTTCTACAAAACCATCTAAAGAAGAATGTAAAAATAAAATGACATTTCTCATAAAATCCTCCTATTTACTAAGTTATGTTTTTTCTTATTTTTTTATAAACGAGAAATTACTAACTGTTTTTATGGTTTAGAAGATATTTTTCTTCATCTTCCTCCCCTCTTCTTATATTCTTCCCTTGAAATAAAATCCCTTTTTAATCTGGTTTTTAACGTCAAATCTTTGATAATTTTCCCATTTCTAAATTGATTAATACTGACAGTTAGTACATTAAAAAAACCGACAAAATTGTCGATTATTGATCATATTCCTCTATTAAGAGCCTAACTCAGCTCCAAAATATAACTATTAGCTGGTTAAGTTGAACAACGACGGACTAAAATTAAACTATGGCCATAATAGTTTTTTTAACCATCTATCTCCCTCAAAGTTATATCTTAATCGTATATGCCTACGATCTTCATCAGCCTGCCAGAACTCGACTTCTTTTGCAACTAATCGATACAAAGTCCACGAGGGAAACACTGAATTTGGATTATCTTGTAAAATTTTAATTTGTTTGTTTAGTGCCTCATCGAAATCAGCTTGTTCTTTTAAGATTGAACTTTGTTTGCCAATCAAAGCTATTGCACGTGCTACAGTTCCTCTGCTTAAATAATCTTGAGCACTTAATTCATTTTCCATTTTTATTGCACTTCCACGTATTCTGCGTTGTCTACCAATTAATGACCAATAAAAAGTCATAGTAACATTGGGATTAACATCTATCTGTTTACCTTTTTCACTTTGTTAACTTGAGGCAAAATACCACCCATATTGATCTACATCTTTAATAATTAGAACCCTAGCATTAGGAATTCCATTATGGTCAACTGATGAAAGAGTCATTGCATGTGGTTCGTGTATACCATAATCAATTGCATCTTGGAACCATTCTAAAAAAAGTTCATTTGGATACTCTGACGCATTGTTAAAATTAAACGCAGGAAAGGGGCCATTAAGTGTTTTACTTTTTCTTATAACTTTCCTAATGTTGTCCATATAAATCCTCCAAATAATTAATCAAGCATTTATAATTAAGACATGCTCCATTTTTTTAACTAACCCGCTAAATTTTAAAAAGGGAGCCGGTTAACAGCTCCTAATTCTATTTAACTAACACAATGCGTTAATTCAAGTTTCCACCTTCTTATAGATACTTGTGATATGTAACGAAAACCCGCCATTTAGCTAAATAAAAAAATCGACTAAATAGCCGATCGTGTTGTTCAACTAATGCAATAACTAGTTGCATACTTAGTATAACTTTGTAATTTAATTCGATTAGAGCTGTATCAGTATCAATAACAAATAAAGATTGAGGCAACTTATGAATCGAATAATACGATCAATAGAATTACTAATACCATCCCAATAGGTAGCGAAATTAACAATTGCTTCCACTTTTCATAATTAAGAATAAATACTATTATGGATACTAATTCTAATATCCATCTAGAAACTTGTTCACTTATATTTAATGAATCTGGTAAATACATTGCAGTTATTAAAAAAAGGATAGTCCAAAATATTGAATATTTAATAATACGTAAAGCCAATTTATAGTGCACGATAATCCATTCCTTATTTACTATTTTATATGAATAATATCATATATCTTTCTATTAATTTTAAAGTACAATACTCGGAGATACTATATAGTATTAGTCCTGATAAAATGTACATAGTACAAATGAGATTTTTCATCCCTTATAAAATATATATTTTTTTATATAATTCTCTGTGTTTTCAGTATTTCCTTCTTGCACTAAACTGCACCATTCCTAAAAAACCGTTTCACGGTATTTCCTCCCGTTGATTCACTTTTATTAGCCCATCTAACCTTACCATATTTTGTAATATATATGTTTATATTTTTGGAATTTCTTATTCCACTAAGCTGCCGCTAAGCTCAATAAAAAAATATCAACTTTTTAGCCGATTATTATTCAACTAAAGCATGCTACTAAAAACTAACAAAAAAAAAATTATAAGATTTATAGAGACATTATTCCCACTTTATCATAGATCGGAAATGCAGATCATTTTAAGGAACAGACGTTACTTTAGTTCAATAACAATAAAGTTAGATTTGAATCTCTTCTTTTTCCAATATATTTATTCCTCAATTCTTGTTTAACTCATAAGTTAATTAGATATTACTAAAAAACTGCATGGTACTTAGTGTATAATAGGTACGAGGTGTTTATATGAGTAAAGCTAAAGCTAAGGGCGGTACAGGTAGAGGTACAGATAAGAAGGGTTGGAATAGGTGGCAAGCTAGTGCAAAAAAAGCAAAGAACGCGAAGCCATATGTTAGTAAAGGTACTAAAAAGGGCAATTCCAAAACAACTAATAATAATTCAAATGGCTAATTATATTCAATGATTAAATTTATCTTCATTTTATATGGGTTATAACATTATAAATCATTTTCTTTACCCAGAATCACGTTAGTTTTTTACCCTTATTCTTTTTCGAATAGGGGTTTTTAAATTTCCAAGACATAAAAAGAGTCAGATTCTACTTTATAGAATCCGACTCTTTTTAGTCAACTAAGCCTTTTTAACATTAGTTGCTTGTGGTCCGCGTTGACCTTGTTCTACTTCAAACGTAACAGCTTGACCTTCATCTAATGATTTAAATCCATCAGTTTGAATTGCTGAGAAATGTACGAATACATCATCACCATTTTCACGCTCAATAAATCCAAATCCTTTTTCTGCATTAAACCATTTTACTTTACCATGTTCCATTTTTGTTACCTCCTAGTGTGGCTTACACACATTGTAATATAACAATTTTAACAATAAAATTTAGATTAATCAAATTCCCATCAAAAATAGTGAATTAACTAATTAATTTGCCTAATTTTAAGTCCGTAATTATGTAACTAACGCATTGCTTTATTGTATAAAAGATATCACTATTTTTTCTCTAAACGACTTATTCTTTGCTCTAATTCTTCAATTTTTTTATTTGAAATAAACAAATTATTTGTAGCAAATAACCTTACTTTTTTAACAATCATAATCACTATATACCCTACTATAATTAGAATGATCAATTCGAATAACGTAATGATTAAACTAAAATTATCCATTTGGCACTCTCCTTTTCAAACTCATTCTAAATTAAAACTTTCAACATATTTACATTAAATCCCGTGATGAACTAATCTGTTTAATGCTTAGTTCAACGATCCTGAGAGAAGTAAAATAGGAGTCGATCATCGTTATCGTCTCCTATTTTTATTAGCTTCGTTTCCCTTTCCAAACTCCTTGCATTTTAATCATTAATACGATTTGCCCAATATGATATGCATCATGCATTGCTAGACTCTTCAGTTCAAGTACTAATGATCTTTCTCCTGGGATCTGTCTATACAAATCTTCATGCTCTGATTTTGCTAGTATGTTTTCAAGTTCACGATGAGTATAAAAATATTCTTCTTTTGTTTTCTTCCAATTTTCAACCGTCTCAGTTGGTAATCGAAATGTATCTTTATTATTTTCTGCCTGTGGTTCATTCGCTGTTTCACCAAGAAATCGCAACAGAAGTTTCTTTTCATAGAATAGTAGATGACAAACTAATTCCCAAATGGAATTTATTGTCGCATCAGCTGGTTTCCAAATTGCCTGTTCAAAAGTGACATCCTTTAACACTTCTTCAAGTGGTCGAAACCAGTCTTGTGCATCCAAACAGCTTGCCCATTGCTGTAACAAAAGCGTTTTAACATCCATTTTCTATTCCCTCCAATTTAATCCTTATACTAGAAAACCCCGTTGATCATTTTTATAATTTCATTTACGATTAAAAAATCCTTTAATGATTTAACGAACCTGGTATTTACTGCAATAAAAAAAACTGCAATTAAGCAGTTTATAATTTCAACATATGCATTTTAGTTATATAAGAATTCTTGCATAGATACAATGAAACCAAGCAAGGATACTGTGAAATAAATATAACCCAATTTTTTTTGTTTTTGTTTAAATTCAGGTATACATGCTAATAAGAACAATGCTGCTAAGAAAAAGTGCATATAAGGGAGTACTCCTGTCTTATGAGTTATTAGGCCAAAGATAGATAATATTAAGACGATCAATATAAATATCATTCTTAAAATTTTTAGCATTCGAATTATTTCCTCCGTACGATTTCCATTGTGATGTATCCCAACCAAAGCAAACTGCAGTTTAAGTACATTAATTCTCAATTTTCAATAAACCTCACTGGTTATTTTGCTTTATTCGATTAAATAACCAACGAATTAAATTTATTACTTCAGCAGCTACAAAACCAATTAATGTCATCTTTAAGAAAAATAAGTTATCTGTAGTAAGAGTCATTTGTCTAGTTCTCAAATAGTGAACTAAATACCCCTATACAGCACCGCATATAAGCCAAATCCATATGTGTTTAAATCTTTCCATAATATATGTTTTCATTTAGCTAACTCTTATCTCCTTGTCTAACTAACTCGGTAATTCGAATTTGGTATCTTTTTCAACAAGATTGTCAATTAATTTTTAAAAAAACTCCAAAGATTGATCATTCTATTAAACTAACAAAAATTATTAATTCTATTAAAATTATACAACATAGTCATAATTAGTATTTTGGGGGAATTCCCGCTTTTTTCATAAAAAAACAAATTATACTTTTATCCTTAAATGCCATTTCACCAAAAAAATCGATTTTTAGCCCAATTACTGTTCAACTAAATCAATGCGTTAGTTACATAAGAAGTTATTTTATTTTTTCTTCAGTAAAGGTAAATCGGAAAAAGTAAAAACAAGTGAAAAAGGTATAGACGATAATAATATCCTATCAAAATATATTTCTGAGGGATTTTTTAAATAGGATAAAATTACTAAAACACAACTACTTAGTACAATACTAATAATAACTTTATAAAACCTTTTTCTTATATCAATCCATTTCATATTTTTTACTTCTATTAATGATAAAGTAAAGACGTATAAGAGAAATACTATACAAAAAATCACATAACCAATTGCAAAATTAATCGCAAATGAATTATCAATTTTCATATATACCTGATCAAACCTACTATTGCTAAAGCAAACATAGTGGCTGTAAAAATATGTTTCTTCATCTAATGATCACCCTGGATTTATATTTATTAGAAACCAAATTACTAGTGCGATGAGAGGCACACCAAAACTCAATTTTATACTAAACCAGTAAATTTTATTAAGTTTATTATATTTTTCTGTGTAAACTCCATATGCCGATTTAACCATTTCATAAACTTCCATTTCAGTTTCATCATAACTTTTATCATCACTTTTATTTACAAACTGCTCAATTTTAGGGAAAAGCAATTTGTTTATCTTTCGAGAGTTAGAAATTCGCCAAATTCCTTGAAATAGACCAAATCCCAAGTTCCATATTAAGAATAAATTGCTAAATGCCGCAAAATAATCTGATTTTAGATTTTTTCCAAAGGCCATAACCGTACCCATTAACAACATCAAAATCAAAGAGGTAAAAAATGTGACAATGATCGCACTTATAGGCTTAATTCGATATAGTTTTTTTATCTCTTCCAAAATTTCTTTTTTACTCTCCATCATTGCAATGTTTTTTTGATTCATCAATTCATCCCCAGTTAGTTATAAATAACTTCTAAATACAGTAAATAAGATAATTATATCTAACCAATCAATTTTTGTAATTTGGGGGAAATTTGCATTTTCCTTTTTATTCTAGAGTTCGCTTTTGTAAAAAAGTTTTCTAGTTTTTCTTTTTCTACCAATTTCAAATACTATTTATTTCTCTATAACCGCTCGTGGCAATAGTGTTATACCATTTCACCACAACCGTTCAAGAACAATCATTACTATATTTCAAACAACCAAAAGATAAGAGTTACTACCTAAAGGATTTTTAATCGGAGTAAAGAATAAATTAAGTAGTAGATAAATGGTAAAATTGACTTTTTTACTTGAATTTTGGATTTCAGCTTTAAATTTAGGTATAAAGTATCAAAAAGGAATAATAAATAATCAATATGCATGCTACAAACTTTCATACTATAAGCTTCAAACATTTTTTTGGTATTCAATTGAATCAATTGAATAATTTTGAAAGGTCATAGGGAGGTAAAGGATGAAAGAAAATAACAAGACTCTTATATTAATAGGACTAATGATTGGAGTCATCTTCTCAGAGCTTGATGAGACGGTCGTTTCAACAGCTATGCCAACAATTATTAGAGATTTAGGAGGTTTAGCGCTTTACGGCTGGGTTGGTGGAGTTTACATGCTTTCGATGACCTCCTTTATGGCAATACTCGGCAAACTTGCGGATTTATATGGTCGAAAAAAAATATATTTATTTAGTATGGGATTATTCATGGCTGGATCTATTATTAGCGGAACAGCCCAATCAATGGAAGTCCTTTTAATTGGACGTGGGATCCAAGGGATTGGGGCCGGCGGATTAATGCCACTCGCGATGGTCATTTTCGGAGATAGCTTCCCAGTTGAACAGCGTGCTAAGCTACAAGGTATTTTCGGCGCTGTCATGTTTATCCCTCAACTACTTGGACCGCTTATTGGAGGATATTTTGTACAGCATATTTCATGGCACTGGATCTTTTTAGTAAATATTCCAGTTGGAGTTTTAGCTGCAATTTTATTAGCTTTAGGATTAAACGAAACGAAAGTAGACAAAAAAATAAATATCGACTGGTTTGGTGGGATCTTACTAGTTACCACGTTAATCAGTTATCTGCTCACTCCGGTACTTCATCAAACAGAAGGATATGCATGGAGTGAACCTCAAATGATTGGTTTACTAATTTTAGGAACCATCTTACTTGGACTATTTATTTTTGTTGAGTCAAAAGCAAAAGAACCAATTATCCCATTGCATTTATTTAAAAATAGAAACTTTGTTGTCATTTCAGCTCTTGTATTTGTATTTGTTCTTGCGATAATGGGGTCACTTTCTTCTTTCCCATTCTTCTCGCAAAATGTACTCGGTTTAACACCTACTGAATCTGGCTATTTAAATTTACCTATTATGGTTGGTGCAATCGGTGCAAGTGTAGTTGCTGGTCGAGTAATGAATAAATTCTCCTATCGAAATATTTATGGTGTTTCATTTATTATACCTATGATTGGTTTCTATTTACTTACAAGTATTACGGCTCACACTTCAATTATTACATTCGTTATTTATTTCATTATTCTTGGACTTGGATTCGGCGCACTATTTAACAATGCATTAATTGTTCAAGAATCAGTTGAAAAGGAAAATGTAGGGATTGCTCAATCTGCCGTTATGTTATTTCAATCCATTGGTATGACAATTGGCTTTAGTTTATTTGGTTCACTATTAGCCTCTAAAATTACATCAGGGATCAAATCACTTGCTGGAAGTCTTCCTGTGGATCAATTACTACAATTAAAAAATGTAGAAAATGGTATGATTCCATCTAATCTTGAACCTAATTTACTAGAAAAAGTAAAAACAGTCTTCACTCATGCATTCCAGGATTTATATTGGGTATCTTTCGTGCTTGCCATTTTAACATTTTTAATTTGTTGGGGACTGAAGAAGGAAATTTTAATAAAGAAAGATGAAGCAAGTGAAGTAAAAGAAGTAAATTCTATTTAATTAAAAAACATTCCATTTTGTAATACTGCTTCAGTTGACGGAGAAAGCAAAACGATTGAGTTAACATTTTAAAGAACATTCTGAGGCATTGCTCATGCAATGCCTTTTGTTGTTGCTAATTTTGTAATATAGTACTTATCCTAATAGTGGACGGACAAATCATCATTGATCCTCCATTGGACTTGAGATTTGTCACCTCGAACAACTTTTAGCCGCTAATCATGTTTTCTAAGTTCGGAACTTGCACCCTTTACTTCCTATATTTACCTTTTTATGAACGTAGACTTTTTAACTTATAAAATAAAATAATTGCTGCAAACACAAACGTTACTGAATTAGCCGAAATGATTGCAAAATCATGAATAAATATTCCGTAAATTAACCAAAGAAAAACACCTGCACTAAATAAAATATACATTATTAGTGAAATGCCTGATGTGTCTTTTGTTTTTATTGTTTTAATTGCCTGTGGTAAAAAGGAAGCTGTCGTTAATACAGCAGCAATCAATCCGATGGTTTTAATCATTCATAATTTCCTTCCTTATGTTAGACTGTTTCTTCAAAAAATGAGCCATTCTTGTGAAGCCCCGAATATATGATGAATTTAAATCTTATCCTATTTAATATTCCCAATTTTTTATTAAATTCCAAATTCCTTTTTTACTAAAATTCTAAAATAACAAAATAAATAGGGCTGTTTATACAGCCCTTTGTGATCTTTTACTAACAAATGAATATATTAAAATCCTTATTTCCCTTATATTTTCTTACATCTTTGTATCCCAGCACCTACTACAGGTGCAAATGACCAGTTGTAGCCGACAGCACTGCCCTCTTAGATGGCAATAACGCAAAAAAAATAGCATTAGCTACATGGGACTTGTTCAATAAATGCATTGTGTTAGTTGGATAAGTATTAGTATTAATATTAGTTTTTCTTACCAATATAAAGCAGGTGAGAGGAATTTCCAAGAATATAAGGGTCTGTTGCTTTTTCTATAATTAAATTAATAATTTTTTCTACCTCTGCTTCACCTTTGTCTTTCCAGTAATTCCAACTATCATTGTTTATAATAGCTCCTACATTTGAACCAATTAAATCCAAAGTTTCAAATCCTTGAGTTTCCATAAAAGGATTGATGTCCTCAATATTAAAATAATATGCGCCTGTAAAACGCCCCTCATCTGAATGATTGAAACAACCAGATTGTGAAAACTGATGAATTGTGTCCATATTATCGTTTGGCTTCCAATTATTTGGAGATAAGAGCGATGTAAATATATGCCTGATCCTTGGCATAAAAGCAACAAATACAATTCCGTTCTTTTTAGTTACTCTATTTAACTCTTGAACAGCCATAATACGGTCATTTTCTTCCTGTAAATGATACATCGGACCAAGCATTAATGATGCATCAAACTGTTCATCACTGAGCATATTAAGCTCTTTCGCATCAGCAGTATAAAAGCCATCGAATTGCCCTTCTAATTGAAAGTCTTGAGCTTTGTTTTTAGCAATCTTAACTAATTTAGGTGTTAAATCAGTTAATGTTACTCTATATCCATCTTTAGCAAGCTCAATTGAGTATTTTCCAGGTCCAGCTCCATTATCAAGTATATATCCTGTTTCAGGCAAATATTTCTTTATAAAGTGCCAATTCACTTGGAACTCAATTGGTTCGCGTTCAAGCCTTCCCCACTCATCAAATTGATTATAGTAACTTATTATTTTACTCATTAAATTTCACCTATTTTTATTTTTTTAATACCAATTCTACATAAATCACAAACTATCCTTCTTCAACTAATCTGCTATTTTTGCAATAAAAAAGATCACGAAGCAGTCGTTCCTTGTAAAACATTTTTAAATTGCCCTAAAATACTATAAATAAGAATTCAAAAGTGAAGTAATTTCTAATTGACATTGATATCAGAATAAAAAAAGAGATACAAATTCAGTTGTGAATTGTATCTCCAAAGTATATTCTGTTTATTGTTTTCATCATAATAACCGAATCCATTGACCTTTTTGGGAATGGTTTCTACTTTATTTTCCAGTTATATGCTTAATTACATCTTCTAAAGATTTTTCTGCCATAGATGATAATCTTAAACTATGATTCTCAAACTCTAAATGTGAGGTAACTTGATTAGGAACAATTACACAGTGTAATCCTGCTTTCGTTGCAGCAATTAATCCATTCAACGAATCTTCAAATGCAATAGCCTCTGATACTTGAACTCCAATTTCCTCAATTGCTTTTAAATATAGCTCCGGATCTGGTTTAACTTTCTTTACATCATCTTTTGTTTTAATTACTGAAAAGTATTCATAAATATTTAATTTTTTTAAGAAGCTTTCTACCCATTCACTTGATGAGCTAGAAGCTAAAGCTATTTGTAATCCTTCATTTTTTGCCGAGATTAAATAGTCTTCTACGCTTTCTCTTAGTGCCGGCTCGAGTAGTTTCTCATCAACTAGCTCTTTAGCCATTTGCTCGATTAGTTCTTTTTCAATTGGTTCTTTTAAATTTGAATTAATATAATCGAATAAAATTTCATCACTTGTTCCCACAACCTCTGAAAACTTTTGAAGAGTTAACTCCACTTCATACCGATGTAGTACTTCTTTATATGCTTCGAACCAAACAGACTCAGTATCGACAATTAGACCATCAAAATCAAATATTACAGCTTTAATCATTCCATAACTCCTTTTCCTTAATTGGACCAATTTACTATATTATGTTTATTTCAGTTTAACATTTTTCTAGAGCAATAAAATTTATGAATATAATATCTAAAAAAGGGCTTAATAGTTCGCTTTATTTTTGCCAATCAGGTTTAATGAGAGAAAATACGTTTAAATCATGAGACTGATTCCCTTGAACTAAATAACCTCTCAGTAATCCTTCTTTTTGAAAGCCTATCTTCTCTACTAAGGTAGATGAGGCTGTATTATCCGGGAAAATATTAGCTCCAATTCGATATAGTCCTAGTTTATCAAAGCAATATGATGTAACTGCAGTAATTGCTTCTGACATAAATCCTTTTCTCCAATATTCAGGTAATAAATCATATCCAATTTCAGTTCTTTTAGCGTGTAAAACTAAATTATTTAAGCCAATTGTTCCGATTAATTTTTTTGATTCTTTTTCAACTATTCCAAATCGTATTCCTTGTTGATTTTCAAATCTACTTTGAAAAGAATCTATCATTTTAACCGCTTGATCTTTTTCAGTAAAAGGTTCCATACCATAGTATTTAATTACCTCTTCATTTGAAAAGATGAAAAAAATCTCATCTACATTTTTTTGTGTAATTTGCACTAAAGATAATCTCTCTGTTTCTAAAATTGGAAAATCCATTATATTACCCCTTTCTTATTCGTTGATTAATCTAATTAAACTCAGTTTGTTTACTTGAAATACCTTATTTTACCATAAATCATGATTTAATTTTCTTAATTTTTATACGTTTTATTTCTTGTTCTTTTATACCTAATTCCTCATGAAAGTCATTCTGTATAACAGTATTCTTTTTTTGTGCTATCCAAAATTTGGGAATAATCCATTTTCACTGAAATAGAAATAAATAGACTCATTTCATTCGTAAGGGAGAACAGTTACATGAATAATCAATTAAAAGTGAACCCACAGCATTTTTACAAAGACCCATATTCGTATTTTAGTAGCGCGAGAAAAATAAGTCCTGTGCTTTACACGGAGCTATTTCAGAGAACTGGATGGCTAGTAACAGGCTATAGAGAAGCAGAGATCATGCTAAAAGACCCTCGTTTTATAAAAGAAGCATCCAAAGTCACTCCACCTGAACAATTACCTGAAAGTGTTATGCCTGCAATTGCAATAAATCAAAGAATGATGTTATTTCGAGATGCTCCTGATCATACAAGATTGAGAAATCTCGTGAACAAAGCCTTTTCTCCAAGAATGGTTGAAAATTTACGAACTTCGGTAAATGAAATTGCTGATTATTTAATCGCAAATATGAAGGGGAAATTTACCCACGAGCTAATACGTGATTTCTCATATTTATTACCCGTATTTGTCATAACTGACCTATTAGGTGTACCAAAAGAAGATCGAGACTTATTTCGCAATTGGTCTGATGCATTTATTAAATTTATTGATTTTAATACGACTATAGAGGATTTAGAATTAGTGTCAAAGGACATTCTTGATGCTTCTAATTATTTCAGAAATCTTATATCTGAAAGAAGAATAGAACCTAAAGAGGATTTAATTAGTAATTTAATCATATCAGAGGAATCTGGTGATAAATTAAGTGAGGATGAAATGATCGCAAGTTGTCTTCTATTATTAATTGCCGGTCATGAAACTACAGTTAATTTAATTACGAATGGATATTATTTATTATTAAAACATCCTGAGCAATTTGAGCTATTAAAAAATAATTTAACGTTAATTCCTTCAGCAATTGAAGAAATATTAAGATATGAATCACCCGTTATTTTTACATCTAGGTGGGCTAGAGAAGATTTTAAATTCGCTGGAAATTCGATTAAAAAAGGAGATTACTTTATGGTTTCATTAGGTGGAGCTAATTACGATCCAAAAGTCACAAATAATCCTGAAACATTTGATATCACTCGAAAAAATATTAAACATTTATCCTTTTCATCCGGCCCGCATTTCTGTTTAGGTGCCCCTCTTGCTAGATTAGAAGGACAAATTGCAATTGAAAAACTGATTAGACATATAGTTAATCCCGTTCTAATTGAGGAGCCGACTCGCCGTAAAAATGTTGCATTTCGTGGGTTTGAAAGCTTAAAAATTCAAGGAAGTATTCAGTAAAAGACTAAGTTGCAGTAACGAAAATAACACAATAAATAACCATAAAAGAGCATCGAGTTCTCGGTGCTCTTTTACACTGTTCAAAATCGGTTTCTTATTATCAACACTCTCAAATAAATGAAATAAAATCACAGTTGGTGGCTTACTTGTAGTAAAATATTTATTCCCTTTTTTAAATCTTCCAAAGACGCGTAGGCATACGAAAGACGAATATGGTGTAAATCTCTTGGTTCGTAAATATAACCTGGATTTATCAATATATTTTGTTTAAGTAATTTCAGAAATAATGCCTTATTTACAATTGGATTATGAAACCTAAGCCATATGTAGAAACCACCTTCAGGCTTTTTCCATGACGCTATTTTTTTAAATTCCTTTTCTAAAATTTCTTCTACGTATTTAGCTCTTTTTTGCAATTGTTCACGAAGGTTAACAAGATGCTTTTCATATAGACCATTTGAAATCCAGTATGATACGATTTCTTGCGAAAAGGCACTTGAACCATAATCTGTTTGCATTTTAATATCTGCTAATCGTTCAATTACAGGTGAAGGTGCAACAACCCAGCCAATCCTTAATCCCGGACTTAGTGTTTTCGATACACTCCCTAAATAAAGAACTTGCCCTGATGTATCAAGCGATTTTATAGCGGGTGAAGATGATTCAAATAGCAATTCGTGATACACATCATCTTCAATAATCGGAATTTGTAGTTCTTTGCACGTATTAAATAGATTTTGCTTTTCTTTCAACGACCAGTTATAGCCTGTTGGATTGTTTAGTGTTGGAACACAGTAGAATAAAGATTGCCTCTTCCCTTTAAGTGCCCGTAAATTATCTGCTAAAAGATGTTCCATTGAAACTGAAATCATTCGCATACCATTAGATTGAAAGGGATGTACTGAATTTAAATACGAAACTTGTTCTTGAAACAAAATAGATCCCTCTTCTAATAACCCAACTGCAATTAATTGAAGTGCTTGAAGCGCACCCGAAACAATTAAAATATTCTCTGGTGCTGTTTTAATACCGCGTTTTTTTAAATAATTACATAAAATCCCTCGGAGCTTTGCACTTCCTTGTGGAGATGAATAGCCAATTGCTTTGGAATCAAGTGAAATCTTTTTTAACGAATCTTCTATTTGTTTAGTTGGTAGTAAATCAGGTGATAATTCACCTGTTCCAAGACGGATGATATGATCCATTTGCTCATATTCATTTATGAGTTGAATCGTATGGTAGTTTGGTTTATGAATACTTGTTTCAATATGTCTCTGCCAATTTGGTTGATTTTTGCTCAAAAGTACGTTCCAGGAATTATTAGCCACAAATACCCCCGAACCCACTTTTGATTCGATCAAACCATCTGCCCTTAATTCATCTAGTGCAAGTTGAACGGTACTGCGGTTCACATTAAATTGAGTTGCAAGTTGGCGCTGTGTTGGAATCTTTGTGCCAACAGACCAATCACCCTGTTCAATACGAGATTTTATCCAATCCACAATTTGCTCTTGAACAGTCAAATGAGAATCACGATTTGGTTTCCATTTCATCTAACTCCCCCTAAATTGGATGGATACAAAACCATCCAATTGGTTGTTTTCTTTTAGTTTTATCATAGTACGATAGTAATTGAAAGGGAGTTGATTAGATGGAAGCTATTATTCATGGTCTAGTCTTAGCATTCGGACTTATTTTACCTTTAGGGGTGCAGAATGTATTTGTATTTTCACAAGGTGCAACTCAGTCAAAACTAATTCGAGCGCTTCCAGCGACTTTTACTGCTGCGCTATGTGATACTTTTTTAATTCTTTTAGCTGTTTTTGGACTTTCCACGATCGTTCTACAATTTGAATGGCTTAGAATTAGCCTGATGATTGCTGGTATTTTATTTTTAGTTTACATGGGCTATGTTATTTGGCGTTCTAAACCAGCAACAAGTGAATCGAACAGAGCATTACCTAGCCGTCAGCAAATCGTTTTTGCTTTATCAGTATCCTTATTAAACCCTCATGCAATCTTAGATACAGTAGGTGTTATTGGAACAAGTGCATTAAAATATGTCGGAAAGGAACAAATTTTCTTTACGATCTCATGTATTACAGTATCTTGGATTTGGTTTTTTGGATTAACGGTCGCGGGCTCATTCATGAAGAAGATAGACAGCACAGGAGGTTTAATGAACATATTCAACAAATGTTCCGCTATATTTATTTGGGGAACCTCCATTTATCTGATAATTGGATTAACTTAATATACTTTAGAGAATAATCGAATAATGATCATCCCATATAAATAGTTCAACATAAGCATTGGGTAATTGAATAACCGTTTTTAAATTTATCTTTTTTCACTAGGTTTAGCAAAAATAATAGTTATTATGAAGAAAAATGACAGACTAAAATATTGTTATTCGTCTGTCATTTCACTTTAACTATTCAATTATTGTTAATCACCAACTTTAATTTGTTTTTCATTTACATTTTAATAATTAGGGGAATTACCGCAAAAACACAAAAAAAGACCTTATAAGGTCCTTCGTTGTTAAATCACTATAAGCCAAATGTGTTAGTTGTATTGAAAGTTCGAAACACACAAATTTATCAAGACAATTTCTGCTTCGTTTAACTAATTCATTACAGTAAGAAAATTAAAGTCTCCAATATTAGTTAACTAGGAATAACACTACTCATAAGTCACTGTACTTGTAAATCAAAGAAATGAGCAATGACTTCTTGTTCTTCGTTTAATATCATCAATTCATAATTCTCAATTCGTTTACTTTCCGTTTCATCTACCTTTGATAAAGTTTTTTTGGTTTCGATATCTTGTTTGAAAACATAATTCGAATTATCTTTCGTCACTTTTATTTCAATTGGTTCTGCTACGTGGTCAAATACATTGTTAAGTGTATCAGTTTCGATAATTGGAGCAAACGTAAAATAAAATGGTGTTTTCGTATGGAGCATTTTTTCTCTCAGTTTTTCGTTAATTGAAACATTCAGTTCAAAATGCAGTACATTTCCGTTCTTTACTAATTTGTACTCATTTGTTTTTAAATTTTTATTATTTACATCTTTAATATAGTCATAGATGGATTTATATGTAACCGAATTTGTTTTGGAACTAGCAACTTCGGATTTCGTTTTACTATTTATCACATTACTTTCACAACCACAAACAGTTAGTAGGCTTAAGCATAAAGAGCATGCAACGAATAGTTTTGTTTTCATCATCATTTTTCTCCTGTATGTTATAAAGAACGGAGCTTTAGCTCCGTTCTTTACCAATTGTTATTAATATATTAATTTAATTCTTTACCATTTATAATTTTGTTTCAGTTTTTTTGTAATGTCTACCAATACTATATTTAGGGGTTACGTTCACAGTTTTTGTAACCTTCCCATTTGAATAGGTTTTAATAACACCATATGTATTGACAGCTCTTGCGCCGTACACAACATGGATTTTTGACTTAGGTGGGATACTCCAATTATATTGCTGTGTATCTGAACCTGATTTACCCCACTTAACTTCCGCTGCTAAAGAAATTCTACCTTGAACCAAGGCAAAGTTTTTTTCAGCTTCAAGGGTAAGTCCTACAGTACCTTCTGTAAACTTACTTCGAGTGATTGACATAAAGACATCATCAGGAGTTGAACCGCGATTTTCAAATTCATCATCAAATTTTACTCTGTTAAATGTTTTTGTTGATGTAGGTTGATATTCCTGTCCATCACGAGGAATATATGAAGGTGTAATCGTTACCTCTTCATAATCTACATCTAGAGAATTGTTAAGTAACCTTGTCCAATCGCTATGATGTTTGAGTCAGTTGCAGCTGAAGCATTTGATACAAAAGGGACTGTTAAAACTGAGATGCTTAATGCAAGTGAAGCGACTTTTAAACTTGCTTTCTTAAGATTCATATTTTTCACTCCTATTCTTTTGTTGTTACTACATCATCAGTGTATCAGGAAAATTATGTCAAATCCAGAATAAAAATGGTAATTATTGTTATTTAATTAATAAATGATTAAAATTTACTAATAAAATTGAAAAAGTAAGGGGGCAATACTATGGATTTAAATGAAAATTATAATATTGTTCTTCTCAAAGAAATTTCAAATTTATAACTTAGTGGTAATCTAGCTGAAACTTTCGCATTTGCAGTCCTACTAAGACTATAACCAACGATAGAATTATAAGAAACTTGTACGTTTTATTAATAATTGTCATACGTATCATGAATTCGAATGAAAATCCTGATGCAACAAATGAATCAACTAACAATAATACATCTACCACACTATAATATCTTAGTCTTTTTTAACTTCATTTTTCATTGCTTATTGCCGAAAAATATACAAATGATTTGGTGATTTTCTTTCAGTTATTAATTCCCCCTTTTAAAATATGAATTAAGTATCATTCTAAATTTAAAGTCAAATTACAGCCTTTGATGATAAGTTTCTTTTTGTTTCTACATATCCTTCTATTGAAATTCCATAAAACTCTTATAATCTATAGCCAAAAATTATTTTTGAATTATTACCTAAAAAAATGACAGACTAAAATATTGTTTTTAGTCTGTCATTTTACTTTAACTATTCAATTAATTAGAAGCAACTAATTCAATTTCAGATTGATAATCACCAACTTTAATTTCTTTTCCGTTAACATGATCCTTAACAACTAGTTTTCTCATTAATAAGTTTTCCTCAAGCATTCCTTTAAACTTTTCAATGATGTCAATAAACTCTAAATTAGCTGTTATCCCAATGTCTACGCGCATATTAATTGGTAGATTCAATTCTTTTCGGTATTCTTGAATAGACCTAATTAGTTCTCTTACAGTACCTTCTTGGATAAGATTTTCTGTTAGTAATGTGTCGAGTGTCACTGAATAATCACCATTCGTCGCAGATGCATATCCTTCTTTTGCGCTTTTTTCAACTAGAATATCTTGTGCATCGACTTTAACAGTTTCTTCTGTTTCAATTAATACATTAACGTACCCGCTCTCAATCACTCTTTTTGCTTCTTCATTTGTTAATGTTTGAAGTGATTTATTAACTAAATTTGAAAGCTTTCCAAATTTTGCTCCTGATTTTTTAAAATCCAATTTCATTTTTAAGATTGAAAACTCATTTTCATTGTTTACTTGTTGGAATTTTTTTACGTTTAACTCATCTAAAACAATTTCTTTATATAAATCCCAATCGATGTCCTCATTGTTGCTAACTAAAGTTAAACTAGCTAGTGGCTGTTTAATCTTTAATGAATTTGCATTTCGAATGCTTCTTCCAAGTTCCACAACTTTTAGAACTGCATCCATTTCCTTTTCAAGTTGAGAATCGATTAGTGTTTCATCGCAAACTGGAAAGTCAGATAAATGGACGCTTTGTTTTGTTAAATTAAAATATACATCTTCCGCTAAAAAAGGTGTAAACGGAGCTAATAATTTACTTACTTTTGTTAATACTTCAAACAGTGTATAGTAAGCCGCTGCCTTCTCTTTATTCATTCCATTCGACCAAAATCGTTCTCTTGATCTTCTTACATACCAATTACTAACCTCATCTACTAATTTAGCGATGTCTCTTGCAGCATTTGTAAATTGATAATCCTCTAAATTTTTCGTTACATTTTTGATTGTGCTATGCAAACGTGAAATGATCCATTTATCCAAAGTACCTGATTGATACTCATATTGTTTGTTTGAATTAAATCCATCTAGATTTGCATATAAACTGTAAAAACTATAAACATTATCGAATGTATCAATGAGTTTCGATTTCGCCTCTTGAACAACTCTTTCTGAAAAACGTTTCGGGTTCCAAGGCGCACTATCTACTAATAAAGCCCATCTTAATGAATCTGCACCATATTTATGGATTAATTCTACTGGATCAAGTGCATTACCTTTACTCTTAGACATTTTTTGACCATTTTCATCTAATACATGGCCTAGTGATAATACTCGTTTATAAGGTACTTTCCCAGTAAATAAAGTAGATACTGCAAGTAAACTATAGAACCAGCCTCTCGTTTGATCAATCCCTTCAATGACAACATCTGCAGGGAATTGTTTTGCAAATTTCTCTTTATTTTCAAAAGGATAATGATATTGGGCAAATGGCATCGAACCGCTATCGAACCAGACATCAATTACTTCAGATGTTCTTTTCATATTCCCATTACAATTTGGACATTTAAAAGTGATTTCATCAACAAATGGTTTATGCAGTTCAATTGAGTCGTCAATTTCTTCAATTGAA
This sequence comes from Gottfriedia sp. NPDC057991, assembly GCF_042886615.1. NCBI lineage: Bacteria > Bacillati > Bacillota > Bacilli > Caryophanales > Bacillaceae > Gottfriedia > Gottfriedia sp. NPDC057991. Next base: position 233,100 of record NZ_JBHVQN010000006.1, on the reverse strand, counting down.
TAGTTACCTAATTCATTTATACTTTTTGGTGCTAATTGATGATTACATGAATCACATTCCCAAACATTTAATGGGGTGCCCCAATACCTTTTTCGGCTAATATTCCAATCTACCATTTGTTCTAAAAAATTACCGAATCGACCGCGTTTTATATGATCTGGATGCCATGTTACTTCTTCATTATTTTTAATAAACTCATCCTTTAATGCTGTCGTTTTGATAAACCAACTTTCATTCGCATAATAGAGTAGTGGTGAATCACAACGCCAACAATGGGGATAGCTATGCTCATATTTTTCTTTACTAAATAATAATTCATTTTCAGCTAAGTACCTTACTATATCTACATCACACTCTTTAACAAAACGACCTTGAAAATTAGGTACTTCATCAGTATATTGACCTTTTTCATTCACTACATTTACAAAAGATAACCCATTTTCTTGAACAACCTTATAGTCATCTTCACCATAAGCAGGTGCGATATGAACAATTCCAGTACCACTACTTTCTGTCACAAAATCTGCTTTCACTACTTTATGTCCGACTTCAACATTTACGAAATTAAATGGTGCTAAATAGCTTTTACCGATTAGATCAGACCCGAGAAATTCAGATAAAATGACATAATCATCTTTTAATACTTTTTCTAATAAAGCCTTCGCAAGAATATATACTTCCTCACCTTTTTTTGCACGAACATATTCCATTGTTGGATTTACAGCTAACGCTACATTTGCTGGAAGTGTCCACGGAGTTGTCGTCCATCCAAGGAAATAGACATTTTCTTCATCTTGCAATTTAAATTTAACGGTTGCAGATAAATCCTTAACATCTTTATATCCTTGCGCTACTTCATGTGAGCTTAGTGATGTTTGGCAGCTAGGGCAATAAGGTGAAACACGATGACCTTTTCCTAGTAAACCTTTTTCATGAATTGTCCCAAGGATATTCCATACACTTTCGATATAGGAATTATCCAATGTTACATATGGATCATCCATATCAACCCAATAACCTAACTGCTCAGTAAAATCTCGCCATTGTTTCTCGTAAGTAAAAACACTTTCTTTACATTTCTCAAGAAAAGCTTTTACACCATAAAGTTCAATTTCTGCTTTACCTGAAATACCTAACATTTTTTCAACACCGAGTTCAACTGGTAAACCATGAGTATCCCATCCAGCTTTACGAACAACTTGGAAACCAGCCATTGTTTTATATCTAGCTACAACATCTTTTATTGTACGACCTAATGCGTGACCAACATGTGGCAAGCCATTTGCAGTTGGGGGACCTTCATAAAAAACAAAAGTTTGTTTATCTTCTCTTTGTTCAATTGACTTAATAAAGGTATTATTTTTAGTCCAAAGTTCACTAATCTTTTTTTCACGATGCTGAACTGTTGCTTTCGTACTTTCTTTTTCCATATGATATCGCCTCTCTTATTTTTTTAAAGCACACAAAAAACCCGCCCCTATGATAAGGGACGGGTTTAACCGCGATACCACCCTAATTCTATTGAAAAAGTCCGTTCTTCAATAGCACTTAGCCACGTACAAACATACGCGTTCCTTTTAACGGTAGACACCCGTTCAAACCTACTTATGTTTTCAGTTTGACTTCTCGGAGAGGATCTTCATTTAAGTACTGTTCACCGGATTTCAGCTTCCCCCGGCTCTCTGTGGAACAGTAACGAAAATTACTTTTCTCGTCATTGAATTCATTTGTGTGCTTTAATTGTTATTTATTATATCCATCGACTACTAAAAAGTCAAAGTTTTCTTAAACATTTTTTTCTTAATTCAAATTTAATTATTTTGAATGGAGTATATTATGATAAACTGATTTTGGAGAAAATTAACGATAAAAGTGGTGAGCTTAAAATGATCAAAACGATGGCTATATACAAAGACGGAACCCATGCATTTGATGTATCAATTGAAGAATTAAATTCCGAACAAATTGATTGGGTTTGGGTCAGTTTTGAAAAACCTAAAAAAGAAGAAATTGATTTATTACGTACACAATTCCACTTTGATGAAATAGCAATTAAGCATTGTGTAAGCTATAAAGAAAGACCGAAAATGGATTATTACGATGGCTATCGTTTTATCATTCTACAATCATTGCAGGAGAAAATGGAACAAGCTGAAATCGATCTCTTTTTATCCCACAAGTACATTGTTTCATTTTGTTGGGATGAATCAAATGCGATCCAAATCGTGTGGAACAAACTAAAAGGATTAAAGAGTACAAAAGGAATCAAACCAGAACGTATCCTGTATCATATTTGTGATGAAATTGTCGACAAATTCTTTCCGATTGTCCAAAAAATTGAAGATGACATCGAAGAGATTGATGAGCTAGGATCAAATTCCGATCTAAGCATGATCGATGGAATTAAAACACAACTAAGCAAGTTATCAAAAGTAAGAAAAACAGTTAAACCAACAAAAGATTTAATTTATCGTATATTAAATTCAACACATGTTGAAATTGACAAAGAAACGACAAAGAAATTGCGAATCGTCTACGAACACTTAGTAAAATTATTAGATGACATTGCTGATAACAGGGAAATGGCAAATGACATCAGAGAAAGTTATATTTCAACGAACTCACACAAAATGAATAAAACGATGAAAATGTTAACATCAGTCTCAATCGTGTTCATGCCATTAACATTTATCGTAGGTGTATATGGAATGAATTTTGTTCACATCCCTGAACTTCAATTAAAGTATGGTTATTATTACTGTTGGGTGATCATGCTAATCATCGTGATTGGATTAGTGATGTGGTTCAAGAAAAAAAACTGGTTCTAAAATTAGTCATTATGTAAGACAAAAAGAGAAGTTGTAAAAAGAAAAAAACAATCTACTTCTAAATTGTCCATTTACAATCGGCACTTTTAAAAAAGCTATCCAACAAAAATAAAATGACCTCTGTACAAGGTCATCCTATTTTTGTTGGTACCTAATTATATATTCAAACTTAGTTTTGTTATTTTAAAATCACATTGAGTCCGCTGTTTTTTCAAACATTACACTTTGCTCAATTAAACCGCAAGCTCCGCATTGAACTAAATATTCTGGACCTTTATATGGAACAAAAAATGGATCTAGCCCACTTGAAACATATTCTTCTATTTCAACATCTCCGCTTTGAGCATTTAATTTAACTGCTTTTGGGTTTTGTTCGATTAAATAAAATCTACTTTTGTTTGTTTTACAGCGTGGACATGCTAATTTATGCATATTTTCACCTCATTTTATTCATATAAGGTTACTATTCCATTAAATTATTATTTTTATTCATATTAATTCGTATTTAATTTTCCTTCAAAAACAATTTTTCTTCCAGTCGGTTCAATTTCTACTTTTCCATTAACCATTTGCTCTGAAAATATTGGAACTTCCATTCTTTTAACTGGTGAATAGCCTTCTCTTTCCATTCTTTCTAAACAATCATTAATCGTTTCATTTTCAAAGACTTCAAATTTTTTCTTACTCATCTATTTCCCTACTTTCTACTTTTGTAATTCTATCTAATCATGATTGAATTCAAATCAAAATATAGTAAAAAACCTTACTTTCATTTGAGAGTAAGGTCTGATTGACTAAAATTATTTAATCGCGAAGTCTCGAAAGGAATCGAAGTGCTTCAATATAAACCCAAATGACTGTTACTAATAAACCAAAAGCACAATACCACTCGAATTCTTTTGGTGCACCTTGTCTAACACTCGTCGTAATTAAATCAAAATCCAAGAATAGATTTAATGAGGCGATTACTAGAATCGCTAAACTAACAAATATTCCTATTGGACCAGATTGATGGAGATATGGAATTGGAACATGGAAAAGTTGAAGAACCATCGTTAGTAAATAAAATAAAAATACACCGATTGTTAAGCCGAATACAATTGATCTAAAACGGTGTGTTACTTTTACAAGTCCAGTAGCATAACAAATTAATGTTCCTGCAATAATTGCAATTGTTAATAACACTGCTTGTAGGACAATCATACCATATGACGCTTCGTAAACAGCTGAAATATTTCCAATTAGAATCCCTTCAACTGCTGCATAAATAGGTGTAGTAATCGGCGCAATTCTAGGAGAAAAAGATGTTACTAACCCAATAATGAATGCAACAATTAAACATCCAATAAACACTTTAGAATTAAGTGTTCCAGTAGCCGTTAGATAATATGAGTATCCTGCTGTTGCGATTAGTAAGATTAAAGCGATTATTGTTTTACCAATTGTACCACCGATTGTCATCGCTTTAGCAGAATGCCTTGATTTCGTTAATTGTTCAGAATTTAAGATAGGATTTGAACTCCTCATTTAAACTCCTCCTTTATTTTATACCTTTATTTTACCATTTTTAGTAAATTTCTTAAACTTTAAACAAGCTTTAGTAAAATATATGAAAAAAGATGTCCAAAAGGACACCTTATTTCAAAAAACTAAATTAAAATTTAATTTTATTTGCTAAAAATGATTGTAATTCACTGATTGCAACACGAGTTTGCTCCATTGTGTCACGGTCACGAACTGTTACTTTTCCATCTTCAATTGAATCGAAGTCGTATGTGATACAGAAAGGAGTACCGATTTCATCTTGACGTCTATAACGTTTACCAATTGAACCAGTTTCATCAAAATCAACATTGAAATCTTCTGCTAAAGAAGCAAATACTTCTTGTGCATTTTCTGATAATTTTTTAGATAATGGTAAAATTGCTGCCTTATATGGTGCTAATGCAGGATGTAGACGCATTACTGTACGAGAAGTACCATCTTCTAATGCCTCTTCTTCATAAGCATCAATTAAAAATGCTAATGTAACACGATCCGCACCTAATGATGGCTCGATACAATATGGTACGTATTTTTCATTTGTAATTGGATCATGATATGTGAAATCTTCTGTTGAATATTCCATATGTTGTTTTAAATCATAATCTGTACGAGACGCAATGCCCCATAATTCACCCCAACCAAATGGGAATTTATATTCAAAATCAGTTGTCGCGTTACTATAGTGTGATAATTCATCTGCACTATGTTCACGTAAACGAAGATATTCTTCATTCATACCTAAAGCTAAAAGCCATTTATTAGCAGTTTCTTTCCAATAAGAATACCACTCTAACTCTTCACCTGGTTTACAGAAGAATTCAAGCTCCATTTGTTCAAATTCACGAGTACGGAACGTGAAATTTCCTGGAGTAATTTCGTTACGGAAGCTTTTACCGATTTGAGCGATACCAAATGGAACTTTCTTTCTCATTGTACGTTGAACATTTTTAAAGTTTACGAAAATACCTTGTGCTGTTTCAGGACGTAAGAAAATTTCATTCGTACTTGACTCTGTAACACCTTGGAATGTTTTAAACATTAGGTTAAATTGACGAATATCTGTAAAATCATGGCTACCACAATCAGGACAAGCAATTTTATGTTCCTCAATTAATTTAGCCATTTCTGAAAATGGAAGACCATCAACGATAATTTCCATTCCTTTTTCTTCAAGTGCATTTTCAATTAATTTATCTGCGCGATGACGAGCTTTACAATTTTTGCAATCGATCATTGGATCATTGAAGTTACCAATATGACCTGATGCTTCCCATGTACGTGGATTCATTAAGATTGCAGCATCTAATCCAACATTATATGGACTTTGCTGAACAAACTTTTTCCACCAAGCTTTTTTCACATTATTTTTTAATTCAACACCAAGTGGACCATAATCCCACGTATTTGCTAAACCACCGTAAATTTCAGAACCTGGGAATACAAATCCTCTGTGTTTAGCATGACTTACTACGACATCCATCGATTTCTCTGACATTTCATTTGCCTCCAATTTTCAATTGTTTTTTGAAAATGCAAGAATGAAAATAAAAAAGCTCTCATCCTTAGGCATTTTCTGCCTAGGGACGAGAGCTGTATATGCACCCGCGGTTCCACCCTAGTTGACAATTAAAAAAATTGTCCACTTTAAGAATTAACTCAGGAATGCCTTTCGCTAAAGGTTTTGATTGAGCTCACACCATCCTCAATTCGCTATACAAAATAATCTTTAGGTACTTCTTTCCGTCAACGTTATATGTAATAAATAATATGTTGTTATTTTAACAAAGTGTCAATGATTAAGTCAAATATTATTATGAACATTTATGAGAAAAAAATACGGTGAATTTTTTGAATATTTTTTGGAAACCTAACATGTAAAGATAAAACCTTTACAGTATGAGCATTACTTGGTATGATAGAAAAGTTGTTTTATTTATATACCTATACTATCAGAAGGGAGTGCTAGTTTTGAGTAGCAGCATTTTTTTAAAGAAAAAGAAACGTTCAGCAGTATTGCTTGATAAACATCATTCCATTCGTTTATTAAAGACAAACAAAAAGCGAATCGTGAACAAAAGAAACACTAAAATAAAAGGGTTCGAACAATTACTTGTTAGAGAATTAAACGAGGCAATGATTTCAACTTCAAACAGTACGGTAAATGAAATTTCTGAAAATGTAAATACAGTAGTGATCGAAGGACTTCCAGTAACATTTCTTCTAAAGCTTGGAAAAGAGTTTTTCTCAGATTTAGAAGCAGTGAAGTACTATTATAATAGTAAACATGAAGATTTTTACAAGAATCGTAGTTTACTAGAGGAATCACTTCAATCTTCAATTAACAATTCGTCAAGTGAAGATCAATTAAAAGTTTCGGAATTTATTTCTAATAAATAAACATTTCATATTAATGAGGGAATCCCTATGGGGTTCCCTCTTTTTATTACCTTTGAGAAAATCGTAGTAAATCAATTAAATGAAGTATCGTGTTAATACCGACCGACTGAACTGCAATTAAATTCATCAAATCTGCAAATAAAGTGAAAAATAACCTATACCAGTAAAGGTATTTCAACTGAAATATTAGATCATTGTGGATACTTTGGAGTGTAACACTAGCATATTTCTTTTGGCTGTTTTCGTATAGATTGTTGCTTTCTTGACCATGATTAATAAGGCTTGATATAATCATGTTTTAGGAGGCGTTCGGCATGTGGTTAGATGTGTATGAAAATGTAAATGAACTTACAAAACAAGAACAATTAGCGTTATTTAAAGCGTTGAAAAATGACTTATTTCCAGATGAACCAGATAAAATTACCAAACTACTTAAACAAATTCGTGAAAGTCGATTTAGTAGTGGAATGGCATGCGTTCATTGCGGTAGTACAGCCATTAAGAGAAATGGTAAATATAAGTCACGACAACGTTATCTTTGCAAAGATTGCAATAAGACTTTCAATGATATGACCAACACACCATTTTCAGGTTCTCGTTATCCTGAGAAATGGGTTAAGTATATGGAAATGATGGTTGAAGGATATACACTTCCTAAAATCGCTAAACGTCTTAAAATACACATTTCTACTGCATTTTATTGGAGACATAAAATACTGAATGCATTACGTTCGTTAGATTTTGAACAGTTATTTGGTATTGTAGAAAGCGATGAAACTTTCTTTCGTGAGTCTATGAAAGGTAGAAAAGTTACACATCGTAAGGCTAAGAAACGTTCAACAAAGGACAAAAAAAGAGGTATTTCTGACCTAAAAATTGCCGTTGTTGTGGCACAAGATAGAAATCATAATATTATCGCTTTAAAAGCAGGTACTGGTCGTGTAAGAGCTGAAGAAATTGATGCTGTGATAGGAAGATATATTCATCCTACTTCCGTTTTATGTACAGATACTGCTACGAATTATAAAAAATTCGCTAAGATTAAAGGTTATCATCATGAAACGATAAACGAACGACAAAAACAGCGAGTTAAAAAGGGAATTTATCATGTTCAAAACGTAAATAACTTTCACAGTCGATTAAAAACATGGATGGATAGATTTCAAGGCGTTGCAACTAAATATCTTGATAACTATCTTTACTGGTTCCGATGGTTGGAAATAGATAAGCATTTATCCTTTGAAAAACAAGTGGAGCAAATGCTTATTTCAGCTTGCCAAAAATCAAATAACACAACAGTTCAAATGCTTAGAAGTGCCTGATAAGGAGGAGAAACTATACATGGTTGAATTGCTACTTGAAATAGAGAATTTTAGGGTTTGGGCTAAGACATCAGATAAATCATATGGAGAATGGGAAACTGATTATCTGCATTGGGATAGGATTTATAAACTTGTCGATAAACTATTGATTGAAACCCCAGTTAATAATTGGAATTCAGAGTTATTAAACGAATTTCAATATATATTAGCGAGAGATAATGAGTGTGAAATTATAATCGATAGCTTGATAGAAAATCCAAAACAACTGATTTCCATTGCTCAACACACAATTTCTTTTCCAGACTTCGATGCAAGATGGCAGGTGGCTTACGGACTTGGAGAAATAGACGGAAATAATCTTGTGATACAAACTCTTCTTGAAAAATTTTTAATGGATGAAATGGAATGTGTAAGAAAAAGAGCATCATATGCTTATGAAAAGAGAGGGTATTAACAATACCCTCTCTAAAAACAACAAAGTTTACGAAAACAGCCTTTCTTTTAAACAATAAAATATTAATTCAAATCTGCCATTTATCTTTAAAAAAGTCTGAAACATAGACTTAAAATGATCAGTGCCTCCGAGATCCCTTCTGTCTATGAATTTTTACATTCATTTACATCAAAAAAGGATGTTCATATGTCAGTTGAACTGATTTATGATCCATCCCCTCTTTTACTTTATCTATTTTTGATTTGCATATTCATTATGCTAAATATGCTTTTTTCACTTCTTCATTATTCATTAATGTCTTACCTTCACCAACCATTTGAATCTCACCAGTTTGAATTACATAGCCACGGTGAGCGATTTGTAATGCTTGGTATGCGTTTTGTTCGACTAATAAGATTGTCATTCCTTGTTTGTTTAGTTGCTCAATGATTTCAAATATTTGTTCAACAATAATTGGAGCAAGACCCATAGACGGTTCATCTAGCATTAGCAATGATGGTCCCATCATCAGTCCTCTGCCAATCGCTAGCATTTGTTGTTCTCCACCACTCATCGTTCCACCTTTTTGACTTAGGCGCTCTTTTAGTCTTGGAAAATAATCAAATACCATTTCCATACGTGCGGCAATTAGTTTTTTATCCTTAACTGAGAAAGCACCCATCTCTAAATTTTCTTTTACACTTAATTTAGAAAAGATTCTTCTTCCTTCTGGCACATGTGCGATTCCCTTTAAGGCAATTTCATGAGCTTGTAGCTTTATAATTTCTTCACCTTTATAAATCAGCGTTCCAGATTTTGGTTTAACTTGTCCACAAATCGTTTTTAGAGTAGTAGATTTTCCCGCACCGTTACTTCCAATTAGTGTTACAATTTCACCTTCATTTACTTCAATGTTAATATCCTTCAATGCTTGAATACCACCGTAAAAAGAGTTAATATCTTTTAATTGTAATAGCGTCATCTTTTCGTACTCCTTTCACTATGCAGTAGTCACTGCACTTTTTCCTAAATATGCTTCAATTACTTTTTGATTATTTCGAATTTCGAGTGGTTTTCCTTCTGCAATTTTTTCGCCATGATCAAGTACAAATAGATACTCAGATATTTCCATTACAAGCTTCATATCATGCTCGATTAAGACGATCGTTAAGTTAAGATCATCTCTCATTTGATAGATTAAATCAGTCAATTCTTTCGTTTCTTTCGGATTCATCCCTGCAGCTGGCTCATCTAAAAGTAAGATTCTTGGCTGAGATGCTAATGCACGAGCGATTTCAAGTCGTCTTTGTGCACCGTATGATAGACTTGATGCTTCCTCATTATAAATATCAGCTAAGCCAACGTATTCTAACCATTTATATGCTTCTTTCATCGCCGATTTTTCTGCTTTTTTATATTTAGGTAAATGGAATATTGTTGAAAAAACACCATACTTTAAATGCTGATGCATTCCTACCATGACATTTTCTAAAGTAGTCATACTATTAAATAAACGAATATTTTGGAATGTACGAGAGATCCCTTTTTTATTAACTGTATGTGGCTTTAGCCCTACTAAACTCTCATTGCCTAGCAAAATTTCACCACTACTAGGAGTATACACACCTGTAATCATATTAAAAAACGTTGTTTTCCCAGCTCCATTTGGTCCAATTACCGCTGTAATTGATCCTTCTTTAATGTCAATATTTACATTATTAACAGCTGTTAAACCACCAAAGCTTTTCGTTAAATTCGTTGTTTTTAACATTTGATAACCTCCTTTCTTATAATGAAACTGTGCGTGTTTTTTCTTCGACTACAGTTTGATCTACGACGTCTTCTTTTGGAACTACCTTATTTTTGGCAGGCAATAATCCTTTTGGCCTGAAAATTGCTGCAAGTACTAAAATAAGCCCAAAAATCATACGCTGCATTTTAGAAGGCGATAGAGCCGGTGGTAAATTAATGACTCCATCTAATGTTAATTGGTTTAAATAGTTTGTTACTTCTGTTAATACTTGTAGATTTAAGATTGTTACAAGTGCTGCTCCAAGGATAACACCTGGAACGCTACCCATTCCGCCTAAAATAACCATTACCAAGATCGTAATCGATTCAAGTAACGTAAAGCTTGTTGGATCAATGAACATTTGCTTTGCAGAGAATACTACTCCCATCATTCCTGAGAAAGATGCACCGATTGCAAATGCAATTAATTTCGTACGTACTAAGTGAATACCTGATGCTTGTGCAGCGATTTCATTCTCACGTACAGCCTTCCATGAACGTCCAAGCTTAGAATCTTGTAATCTAGTAACAGCTAAAATGACGATTGCTAAAACAACTAACACGACATAATAGAATTGACCAGAATTATCAATCTCTATTCCAAAAATAATCGGAGGTGGAATAGATGGAATACCTTGTGCTCCACCAGTAATATTTACCGGTTTATCTAAGTTATTAAATACAATTCGAATTATTTCTCCAAATCCAAGTGTTACAATTGCTAAATAATCACCTTTTACACGAAGTACTGGAATACCTAATAATACACCTGCAATTGCAGCGATTATTCCACCGATTATTATAAATACCCAGAACGAGTTTCCTGAAAAAGGAAGGAAATCAAAATGTAAGAAATTCGTTACTTGTTTAGTAGAAAAAATTGCATAAGTATATGAACCGATTGCAAAGAATGCAACGAATCCTAAATCTAGTAGACCCGCTAAACCAACTACTACATTTAATCCAAGTGCCATTGCAACATAGATTCCAACTAATGTCGCTACACCCATATATGATTCAAATGCTGTACCTTGTGATGCAACATACGGCATGATCACCGTTAAAACTAGTATTCCAATGCTCCATTTTAATTTGACTGGAAAATTAGTTTTATATAATAAGTAAAGTGAGAACAAGATTAATAGAAATGCCGTTACGGATTCTTGCAATAGGAATAATCCTAATGATGTAACAACGATATAAGCTCCTAAGAAAATTCCTTGAAGTTTGTTTGATTGTTTCAACCCTTCTAATAAGCTCTTCACCTAATTCACCTACACTTTCTCAGCTACAGGTTTACCTAATAAACCTTCTGGCTTGAATATTAGAACTAAAATTAAAATTCCAAATGCAACAACATCTTTATATTCTGATGGGAAAATGCCATGTGTTAAATTTGATAAATTTGTTGCCGCAAACACTTCGATTACACCGATTAATAAACCGCCAAGCATCGCACCACGGATATTTCCGATTCCTCCTAATACTGCTGCTGTAAATGCTTTTAGGCCTAAAATAAAACCGATATACGGATCAATTGTGTTGTACTGTAATGCAAATAGCACACCAGTTGCACCACCTAATCCAGAACCTAAAAAGAATGTTAAAGAGATGACTTTATTAACGTTTACAGACATTAATGATGCAGTTTCACGATCTTGAGCTACTGCACGCATTGCTGTGCCCCATTTTGTTTTATTGATGAAGTAATCTAATGAAATCATCATTACAACTGCAACAACTAAAATAATGATTGATGCTGATTTAATTTGTGCATTTCCAAATGAAGAAAGAATTGAGCTAGTTTTAATTTGGTGTTGTCCTGAAAATAGTGATGGGCCAGTAATAATGTAATTTCCTTCTTTTAATTCAGCAATAAAACGTACGATATCTTGAAGTAAAAATGAAATACCAATTGCTGTAATTAATGTAATTAACTTTGGTGCCTTTCGTAATGGTCGATAAGCTACTCGTTCGATCCCCATTCCTAGGAATCCAGTTGCTACAGAAGCAATTATTAAAACGATTGCTAACACGATAATTGCAGGTAAACTACTTAATAAACCTAATCCAGTAAATGTAATTAATACCGCAGTACCAATAAATGCACCCGCCATGAATATTTCACCATGTGCAAAGTTAATTAGTTCCAATATCCCATAAACCATCGTGTAACCGAGTGCTACAATTGCATAAACTGCTCCTAAAACAAGACCGTCTATTAGCACTTGAGGTAATGTTTGGATTACTTCATTCATGTATGAGACCTCCTATAAATAATGTAGTTTATTTCATCAACTTCCAAAATTTTACAATTTTCTCACCTTATTTAGAAGAAAAGAGTATCCCGTAAAACGTGATACTCTTTTCTTTTTTCACTACTTTGCTTATCTGATATTTAGTAGGCTATGCTACTAATTAAGGTTTATTAACTTCGCCTTCTTGAGTACCAGGATATTTAGCTTCTTTAAACGTATAGATAAATACTTTCGCGTATTTGTTGTCCCCTTTATCGTCGAATCCAACCTTCGTAACTACACCATCATAATCTTGGATTGCGCGTACTGCTTTTTCAACCTGTTCACGTGTTGGCGTTTTTCCTTTGTTATCATTGATCGCATTTTTTAATCCTTCTAATAATACGCCAGCAGAATCATAACCGTAAGAAGAGAAAGATTCGATATTTTTATTAAATTTAGATTTATATGCGTCAGCAAATGCTTTACCTTTATCTGTTTTTAATGTGTCACCAGCTACTGAAGTATAGTAGAAGTTTTTAACTGCATCTCCAGCAATATCAACTAATCCTGAAGAGTCCATTCCATCTCCACCCATGAATGGGATGTTTAATCCTTTTTCACGAGCTTGTTTTAATAAAATTCCTCCTTCAGCATAAAGTCCTCCAAAGAATACTAAATCAGGCTTTTTCGCAATCGCATTATTTAATACACCGCTAAAGTCTTTATCACCGATTGAGATCCCCTCTTCACCTAAAATTTTAGCGCCTAATTTCTCAGCAGCACCTTTGAATTCATTTGCTAAACCAGTTCCGTAAGGTGTTTTATCTTGAATGATAAAAATCTTTTTAGCTTTTAAAGTATTAACAGCAAAATTTGCACCTGCAGGACCTTGGAAGTCATCACGAGCACAAATTCGGTTAACGACTCCTAATCCACGATCAGTTACTTCATTTGCAGTATTTGAAGGAGATACCATTACGATATGGTCTTTCTCATACTTTACTGAAGAAGGAATTGCTACACCAGAGTTTAAGTGTCCTACAACACCAAGGATTTTATTGTCTGCAGCTAACTGCTCAGCATTTGCTACACCTTTTTTCGGATCCCCTTGGTCATCATAAGGTACAATTTTTAAATCAAAGCCTAATTTTTTGAAAGCTGCTTTTTGATCCTCTAATGCAAGCTGAGCTCCAAGTTTAATGGATTCACCTAAAATTGCATTATTACCAGATAACGGTGTATTTGTAGCAATTTTAATGACCTGGTTTCCATCCTTTGAACTACTATTACCACAGCCTGCTAAAATACCCGCAGTTAACGATACTGATGCTAAAATTGCAAATCCCTTCTTAAAAACCATATGTACGCCCCCTTGATAACCTATTTTTTTGAAAATTTAAAATTCTTAAGAAAATAGTAAGCTATATTTTTTCGTTAGACAAGTTCTTTTGGTTCAAAATATTTCGACAATTCTGTCGATTCTCTGTTATTATAGGCAATTATTACCATTAAAAAAACATTAAAAACCTTTTTTCCTTATTTCCGAAATATAAAATTAAAAGATTATAATGTGTTTCCTTTGGTTAATTCCTCAAAAAACATTTTCCTAGTATCATTTTACGTTTTTCAACAAATTCGACAAAAAAACCTATTCCAAAAAGTTTGGAATAGGTCTTTTTTTAATTATTTTCTTCTTTTTTATATCGAATAATTGTCTTTATTTCACCAGAATCATCTGTATCCATAACAAATGAACCATTACTATATTGATCACTATTTCTTAAATCAGTTGGGTCAACTGTCTCAAATTGCCCGGATTTACTTAATAAAGCAAACATATCTTTTTCATTTATTGCGTATACCCCAATTAACATATGAGGATTATTTTTTAAATCTCGAAGTACTTTAACACCTCGAGTACCTCTAGAACTTTGAGGGATCGTATCGAGTTTCATTTTTTTAATTGCCCCTCGATGTGTTGCACAGAATATTTCTTTCACTTCATTACTGATGGTGTCTGCAGAAACAACAAAATCATTATCCTTTAAGTTAATACCTTTAACTCCACCAGCTCTTAAACCTTGAATGCTAATCTCTTCAACATTAAATAACAATGTGTATCCTGAATTTGTAGCCAACAACACTTGATCAGTTTCTGAAATGACACCAGCAAATATTAAGGAATCATCTGACTTAATTGACATACCGACAAGTGGTTTAGAATATCGTTGTACTTTTAATTGCTGTATACTTGTACGTTTTACAACACCATTTTTAGTAACAAATAAAATATAATCTTTATTTTCTTCAAAATTATTCACGACTGTAGCAGAAAGAATTGCTTCGTCACGCTCAATAGGAATAATATTAGCAACATGTTGCCCCATATCTTTCCATCTAATATCCTGCATTTCATGAATTGGTAAATATAAATAATTACCTTTTGACGTAAATAAAATTAGTGTATCTGTCGTTGTACTTTCTATTTGGTAAATTAAACGGTCGCCTTCTTTCATACCGTAATCTTTACCATTTGAAGCTGAATAAGATCTTGGACTTGTTCGTTTAACGTAACCTTCACTTGTAACCGTAACTATCACGTCTTCTTGAGCTATTATATCTTCTCTAGCAATTTTAATTTCTTCAATCTCTTTTTGAATTGTCGAACGTCTGTCGTCTGCATATTTTAACTTAATTTTCTTTAAGTCTGTTTTTATAACTGACAATAATTTTGTTTCACTGTTTAAAATTGCTTCAAGCTGTTTGATCTTTTTATCTAATTCATCTGCTTCTTCTTGTAATGCAGTAATATCAGTATTTGTTAAACGATATAACTGTAACATAACAATCGCTTCAGCTTGTTGTTCAGTAAACTCAAATTGAGCGATTAACTTATCTTTTGCATCGCGTTTATCATTTGCAGAACGGATTGTTGTAATTACTTCATCTAAAATCGATAAAGCCTTCATTAAACCTTCTACAACATGTTGGCGAGCTTTTGCTTTTCTTAAATCAAAGTTTGAACGATTTGTAATGACTTCTTTTTGATGTTCAATATAAGCATCAAGAATTGCAGGTAATGACATCTGTTTTGGTGTACGATTATAAATTGCAACCATATTGAAGTTATAAGGTATTTGAAGCTCAGTATTTTTATATAAATAATTTAAAATTGCTTCGTTATTCGCATCTTTTTTCAGTTCAATGACAATACGTAGTCCAGTACGATCTGTTTCATCACGTACTTCCGTAATTCCATCAACTTTTCGATCAAGACGAACTTCATCCATCTTCTTTACTAAATTCGCTTTATTCACTTCTGAAGGAATTTCAGTAATGATTAATGCCTGTTTTCCACCTCGTAAATCCTCGGTATGAACACGACTTCGAATAATGATTTTTCCTTTTCCTGTTTCATAAGCTTTTTTTATTCCATCTACCCCTTGAATGATCCCTCCAGTAGCAAAATCAGGACCGTGAATTACAGTCATTAATTCATCTACTGTACAGTTTTTATTTTCAATGCGCATAATCGTCGCATCGATTACTTCTCCAAGGTGGTGCGAAGGTATTTCAGTTGCATATCCAGCAGAGATTCCCGTGCTACCGTTTACCAATAAATTTGGAAACATTGATGGTAAAACAACTGGTTCTATACTTGTATCGTCAAAGTTGGGCACAAAATCAACTGTTTCTTTATCAATATCTCTCAATAGTTCACTTGCTATTGCTGATAACCTAGCTTCGGTATAACGCATAGCTGCTGGCGGGTCTCCATCAATACTACCGTTATTTCCATGCATTTGGACTAATACATTTCTTAATTTCCAATCTTGACTTAAACGTACCATCGCATCATAAACAGAAGTATCACCATGAGGATGGTAATTACCAATTACGTTTCCGACTGTTTTAGCAGATTTACGGTACGGCTTGTCTTGCAAGTTTCCTTCAACGTGCATTGAATATAAAATACGACGTTGAACCGGCTTTAATCCGTCACGTGCATCAGGTAATGCTCGTTCTTGAATAATATACTTACTATATCGACCAAAACGGTCACCTATTATATCTTCTAAAGGGATATTATATAATTTTTCCGATGATTGCATCAGATTTTGCTCCCTTCTGATTCTACTTCAACTTGCTCATTGTTTAAAATTTTATCCTCTTCATCTAAATCAAATACTACATTTGATTCAATCCACTTACGTCTAGGTTCAACTTTATCGCCCATTAAAGTAGTTACACGACGATCCGCTCTAGCGGCATCATCAATTTTCACACGAATAAGCGTTCTCGTTTCTGGATCCATCGTTGTGTCCCAAAGTTGGTCAGCATTCATCTCACCCAGTCCTTTATAACGCTGAATCATATACCCTTTACCAACTTTTTTGATTGCATCTTGAAGGTCTACCTCTGACCAAGCGTATTCAATTACTTCTTTTTTTCCAGAACCTTTACTTACTTTGTATAAAGGAGGTAAGGCAATATAAACTTTACCAGCCTCTACTAATGGCTTCATATAACGGTAAAAGAATGTTAATAAAAGTACTTGAATATGCGCTCCATCTGTATCAGCATCGGTCATAATAACAATCTTGTCATAGTTAACATCTTCAATATCAAAATCACTACCTACTCCTGCACCAATCGCATGAATAATCGTATTAATCTCTTCATTTTTCATTATGTCCGCTAGTTTTGCTTTCTCGGTATTGATTACCTTACCACGTAAAGGCAAGATTGCTTGGAAACGTCGATCACGACCTTGTTTAGCACTACCACCGGCTGAATCACCTTCTACTAGGTATAATTCATTTTTCTGTGGATTTCGTGACTGTGCAGGTGTGAGCTTACCGCTTAAAGAAGTTTCTGAACGCTTTCTCTTTTTACCACTTCTAGCTTCTTCTCGTGCTTTTCTTGCAGCTTCCCTTGCTTGATAAGCTTTTATAGACTTCTTTACTAATGAAGTTGCAATGTCTGGATTTTCTTCCAGGAAATAAGCTAATTGATCCGAAACAACTGAATCAACAGCTGATCTTGCTTCACTAGTACCTAATTTACCTTTTGTTTGTCCTTCAAATTGAAGCAGCTCTTCAGGAATTCGTACAGATACAATTGCAGCTAACCCCTCACGAATATCCGCTCCATCTAGATTTTTATCTTTTTCTTTTAAAAGACTCACTTTTCTTGCATATTCATTGAATGCTCTTGTTAAAGCAGTTTTTGCACCAACTTCGTGCGTACCACCATCTTTTGTACGAACATTGTTTACGAAAGAAAGCATCGTTTCCGAATATCCATCGTTAAATTGGAACGAAAATTCAACCTCTATTTTATTTTGTAATCCATCAAAGAAAACAACAGGATGTAATGCTTCTTTTTCTTCGTTTAAATACGATACGAATGCTTCGATACCGTTTTCATAATAAAACTCTTCGAACGTATCGTGTCGTTCATCTTTAATTGTAATTTTTAAACCTTTTAATAAAAAAGCTGACTCTCTAAGTCTTTCACATATAGTATCAAAGTTGAAATTTGTCATGCTAAAAATAGTCGGATCTGGTTTAAAATGGATCGTCGTACCAGTTCGTTTTGTCTTACCAATGATTTCTAATGAAGTTACAGCTTTACCTCCCTCTTCAAAACGTTGCTTGTAAATTGCTCCTTCACGGTGAATTTCAACTGTTAACCATTCTGATAATGCATTAACTACTGATGCACCAACACCATGTAGACCACCACTTGTTTTGTAGCCGCCTTGTCCAAATTTACCACCTGCGTGTAATACCGTTAAAATAATTTCTGGAGTTGGTTTTCCCATTTTGTGCATTCCAGTAGGCATCCCACGACCATGGTCTTTTACGCTTAAGCTATTATCTTTATGAATAATCACATCTATTTGAGTCCCGTGACCAGCTAATGCTTCATCTACAGAGTTATCTACGATTTCATAAACTAAATGGTGCAGACCTCTACTATCTGTGCTGCCAATATACATTCCAGGTCGTTTACGTACAGCTTCTAAACCTTCTAGTACCTGTATCGCATCTTCGTTATATGTTGTTTCATTCTTTGCCAACACCATTTCTCCTTTCTAACTAAACACTTACATAAGAACATCTGTTCCATTATATCATATTATAAATAAAATGTTTCTTCTAATCGTTCATGTTAATGGTTTTTTTCCTAACTTACAAGTCGAACATGAAAAAAAAAATAGGACAAGTTCATAAAAAGCTGGATTTTAGAATCAAGAAAATACAGGTTTAAAGTTGAAAATTGATAAATTAGCTTAACAAAATTCAAATTTACAGATTGTGTAAACTGGCATTTAATGGCTTATTTATTATGAAGTTTGTCTTCTCAATTTCTCGTCATTCCCAAATTTTCTTAATGCCTACTCGATCTTCCGTTAAAAAAACTCACTGATTAACAGTGAGCAGATTTTAAAACAAATTTCAAAATTTGATTTTCAGACTACTTTCGAGGCGCGAAGGCTAAGTTAAGAGCCGAGTTACCTTAAGCGGTAATGAGCACAGTAGCCAGGCGAAAACGAGCGTTTGGCGGCCAGTCTGAAACAGTGAGCTTTTTTAACGGCCTATCTAGTCATTGCATGCTCAACTTTAATACAACGATCCATAATGACAGTTTTACCATTTTCTTTTAACAATTGATATGCTTCTTCGTTTTCAATTCCAAGCTGTGCAAAGAAAACATCGCAATCAATTTTAAGAAACTCTTGTGCTACAGGTAATAAGTGTTCAGGTCTTCTAAATACATTTACAATATCAACTTTTTCATTAATTTCTGTTAAACTCGATACTGCTTTTTCGCCTAATACAGTATCAACTGTTGGATTTACTGGAATAATTTTATATCCAGCATCTTGCATTGCCTTACTTACCATATAAGACGTTTTAGACGGGTCCCCTGATAATCCAACAACTGCAATTACTTTACTTGATTTTAAAATCTTGCCAATTTCTTCTCTTGATGGGTATTTACTCATTCGCTATTCACCCTTTCTGTATAAAATAAGCGAAAAGATAACTTTTCGCTTATTTATTATTCTTTTATCATATTTCTTAATTCAATTGCCTGTCAATCATTGACTAGAAGCTAATGTTAATGTTGAGTTCGTTAATTTACCATCACGGTAATAAGTAATCTTTAATTTGTCTCCAACTTTTTTGTGTGAATATAGATATTCTCTAACAGTAATTACGTCACTTACTGGTTTGTCATCAAGTGCAACAATAACGTCTAATTGTTTAATTCCAACTTTCGCAGCAGGAGTATTTGGATCAACATGTGTAACAACTGCACCTTTAGTCACTGAACCAGGTAATTTTAATGTTTCTTCGATATTAAATTGCGGTATTTCATCAAGTGATTTTAAGCCTACGCCCATTACAGGTCGAGTCACTTCACCAAATTTTTCGATTTGATCTAAAGCTGGTTTTGCAATATTCATTGGGATTGCAAATCCAATTCCTTCAACAGCTTGTTCGGCAATTTTACTTGAATTAATCCCGATTACTTCACCTTTTGCATTGATTAAAGCACCACCACTATTACCAGGATTAATCGCTGCATCTGTTTGAATTACTTGAGTTTGGTAATCTGCAACTCCATCTCCATCGATATCTTGTGGTATTTCACGAGCTTTACTACTTACAATACCTTCTGTTACAGTACTTTCTAAAAATCCAAGTGGATTTCCAATTGCAATAGCAGTTTCACCTACGTTAATTTTTTCTGAATCACCTAATTTAGCGATATTCGTAACATATTTTGCATCAATTGCTACAACAGCTAAATCTAATAATTCATCTGTTCCAACAAGTTTAGCATCAATTAATTGACCATCTGCCATTTTTACTTTTAATTGTTTTGCACCAGCAACAACGTGGTTATTTGTAGCTACTAGAGCTTTATTTCCTACTTTTTTATAAACAACACCTGAACCAGATCCAGCTTCTTCCGTTTCCATTGAAAACGGATTTGATGATTGATAATTATTAACTCCTACTACAAATTTACGAGCATTTTGAATCGTAGTTGTTAAATCTTCGCGTGTTACATTAATAACTTGTGTGGGTACAGTATTCGTATCATTTGATAAGTTTGCAGGTTTATTTGTTAAGTTAAAAATATCCGGGGATACGATTGAGATCGTTACAGCTCCAATTATCGCTCCAATAAAGCCTGTAACAAGCGGATACCCTCCACGTCTACTTCTCTTTTGTCTTTTATGATTATTTTCATCGTATAAATCCGTTTCATCATAATATCCCATAATTCATTCCTCCAATATGTAGGTATCTTTGATTGATATTAATTTAACCCACTCATGTGTATTTGCTGTGAACTTTTTGATTTAATTCAAATATTTTTTCAAATTAAAAATAAATTCAACTCCATCTTTCTTATTATGAACTTTTATAGTTGAATGATGTAAGTCAAGGATTGTTTTTACGATTGCTAAACCTAAACCTGTGCCACCATTTTGTCTATTTCTTGATTCATCAATTCGATAGAAGCGATCCCAAATTTTATCAATTTTATCAGCAGGGATTGGATTACCTTCATTAAAAATAGAGATATTTACATATTCCCCTTTATCTAATAAATTCATTTTTATGACACTACCTGGGTTACCATAATGGATTGCATTTGAAAGGATATTAATGATCACTTGTTCTATTTTTCTTTTTTCACCTATTACGAGCGTATCTTCATCTAGATTAAAATTGAAGTGACAATGATTACTACTATTTTCAAACATGCGAATAATCACATTTTCTATGCAATCCACAATTAAGAAAGGTTCACTTTTAAGTGTGTATGTACCCGATTGAAGTTTGGAAAGTTCAAGCATATCGACAACTAACCCGTTCATCCGATCAACTTCTTCAAGGATTACATCAGCATAATAACCATTTTTTTCAATATTTAATCCATCTTTTAACCCTTCTGCATAACTTTGCACAATACTAAGTGGCGTTTTCAGCTCATGGGAAACTCCACTAATAAACTCTTTTCTTATTTGTTCTAACTGCTTTTCTTTTTCAATATCCTTCATTAATTTAAAATTTGCCTGCTGTAAATTTTCAATCGTACTAGCTAAATTCCCGGATAATGAATTAATTGATTTTGATAATTGTCCAATTTCATCATCTGATTGAATATCGATTTTCTCGTTAAAATTTAATTTTGCTAATTGATCTGTTACAGAGTTCATTTTCAATAATGGCTTCGTAATCAATTTCGAATAGTAAAAAGATACGATCACAATCAATAATAAAGCAATAATAAATGCGTAAATATAAAAATCTTTTAAAACGTACATTGCTTCATTTACTGGTTGTAGTGATGTAATGGCAAAAATAACTTCTTTTGAACCTTTACTAGTATTAATTGGGTAAATAAAAACTTTATTTTCTAATCCATTTACTCGGTCTAAGTAGCGATAAATTAATGGAAAATCCTCTTCAGTATATTTAGAAAAATCTTCATTACTCTTTGTCCAATCCGTTATTGCACCCATTAATGAGTTCATTTGAGCTGAATACGTATATTGATTTGCAATTGGTAAATGTAAATTAACAACTTTCCCTTTAATTTCAATATTCACCAATTCCTGAAGACTATTTTTAGTTGACAATTGAATTGTGTTAGACGGTTGATTTTCCTCTTGCCACACCCCTATATTTGTTTTTATATAGAGAGGAATAAAATAATCATCTTGGACATAACCTCGGATTGTAATTCTTGAATTTTCTTTAATATTAAGTCCTAAAATACTTTCTATTTGATCCGAATATAATAGATTATTTAAAGGTACATATACCTTTTTTCCTTCATTTGTAAGAACGGTTAAATCAAAATTATTCTCAGCTTTTAGTACCCCTCTTTTATCTAAAACTGCTAAAGTTGTATTGTATTTCGAATATAGTTTTGATAATTCTTGTTGAAACTGATTGTTGTTAAATTTACCCGCTTTATACCCTTTAGCAAATTTTGTTAATTCCTCTGTCACAATATTTACTTTCTTATTCGTATAAAAAGATTGCATAAAGATTGATTGACCAACAAATACAATTAATAAAAAAATAACTAATAATAACGTTATTGATAAAAACAGTTTACGGACTATACTATTTTTCATCTTCTACTCCTCAAACTTATAGCCAACTCTAATAACTGTTGCTATATGCTTTGCTTTGTCTCCCAATTTATGTCTAAGTTTTTTTATATGTGTATCAACTGTTCTTCCGTCACCAAAATAATCAAAGCCCCAAATATTATTCAATAATTGATCTCTTGTTAATACGATGCCTTTATTATCAATTAAATAACATAATAATTCGAACTCTTTATTCGTAAGTTGTAATAATTCATTCTTAATTGAAGCTGTCCTTGATGACGTATTGATCGTAATTCCACAAATCGTTTTAGATTCTTTATCGTCCTCTTTCAGATCAGTTGTTCTTCTAAGTACACTCTTTGCTTTTGCTACTAGAATTTTAGGACTAAATGGCTTTGTCACATATTCATCTGTACCAAGATCAAAACCAAGTAATTGATCTTCTTCTTCTGAGCGAGCAGTGATCATGATGATTGGAATACTTGATTGCTCCCTAATTAACTTACAAACTTCCCATCCATCTAATTTCGGTAACATTAAATCTAAAATAATTAAATCTACTTGATTTTCATTAAATTTCTTTATGCCTTGTTCTCCATCTTCTGCTTCGATCACTGTAAATTGATCGTTTTCAAAATATTCTTTTACGATTTCTCTTAATCTTTTTTCATCTTCAATGATTAAAACTGTCGGGTTCATATTTTTTTTCCTTCCATTAAAATTGATATATATAAGTAATTTTACCTAAAATAAAATGCCCTTAATTTCCTCATTTGAATTAATATTCTAAAGCAACTATCTATATATTCGCTTAAAATTGTGTTAAAATCATATGATACTGCACTAATTTATTATTGTTTGAAAAGGAGCTAGAAAATGAGTTTGGTCATTATTGTACTAGCCTATTTAATCGGATCTGTACCATTCGGTTTAGTAGTTGGAAAAATATTTTACGGAGTAGATATTCGTCAACACGGTAGTGGAAATCTTGGTGCGACAAATACATTCCGCACATTAGGTAAAAAAGCAGGTATTATTGTAACGCTTGGAGATATTTTAAAAGGAACACTAGCAGCTTCTTTACCTGTATTATTCCATTATCATGGAATTCACCCATTAATTATCGGCCTAGTTGCTGTTGTTGGTCATATGTATCCAATATTTGCCGGTTTTAGAGGTGGTAAAGCGGTAGCAACGTCTGCAGGGATCTTATTATTTGCATCGCCACTACTTTTTGTCTGCTTAATTATTA
The DNA here is from genome assembly GCF_042886615.1 of Gottfriedia sp. NPDC057991. Lineage (NCBI taxonomy): Bacteria > Bacillati > Bacillota > Bacilli > Caryophanales > Bacillaceae > Gottfriedia > Gottfriedia sp. NPDC057991. The sequence goes on along the minus strand of NZ_JBHVQN010000006.1, from coordinate 209,136 downwards.
TCTTCGCAATTAGTTTAAAAACAACTAAATACGTTTCACTTTCGTCAATGTTAACAGCTTTTATTGGTACAATTTTAGCTTTTATAATGGAATACACGGGACTTATTAAAGACAATGGGTACATAATAACTTATATTTTGATCGTACTTACAATCTTTGTCGTTTATAAACATCGTCCTAATATAAAAAGAATTAAAGACAAAACAGAGCCAAAAGTAAAATTTTAAAAGCAAGATTAGCTAAAGATTAGAGATTGAAGATTAATGTTCTTCCATCTCTAATCTTTTTTCATTCATGCTCTTCTTGATTTTTCTATCGCTTAATCCTGCCCCATCGCCTTCTCATATGCTTCATACCATTCAGGGAACATTTTCTTAAATTTAATCGGTCTAAATGTTTCTTTATGAACAAGGACATGTGTTGAATTTCCTGTACAGCAAATATCGCCTTCTTCATTAAGAATTTCATATTCATAGATCACTTTAAGTGGTGTAAGTGATTTTATTTTTGTTTTAACTTTTGCAGACTGTCCATATCGTAGACTTTTCTTGTATGAAACATTCAAATCGATTACTGGAGAAATGACACCTTGTGATTCCATTTCTGCATAATTAAAGCCTAAATCTCTTATTAATTGAGTACGTCCAATTTCAAACCACACTAAATAATTTGCATGGTACACAACACCCATAGCATCTGTTTCTGCATATCTTACTTCAACTAATTTTTCTGAAATTAACATATATTCACCTCTTATTCTTCTACAGAATACTTTACCAAAAAATTAATAATTGTTCTATTTTTTAACTTATCCTAAATGTTATAATTTTCTTATAATAAACTAATGATTTTCTAACAATAGAAATTTGGAGGTCGATCTTCATGAAGGTTCTAGTGGGCTCAATCTTAATCATCCTTCTTTTTTTATTCGGAGTATGGCTTCTTCTTTCTCCAACATTTGAAAAAATTGGTGAGAAATCAGCTAAAGTAAAAAATATTTTAAAGGATAAGGGGGACAAAAATAATGGAAATTCGTCCAAATGAAAAAAGGAATTCATTTTTCAGCCGTAAACTAATTGGAGGAATCATCGCGGGTATTGCACTGATCTTAATTGTAACAATTCCAACTTTATTTATTGAAAAAATTACACCTGGTTATGTGGGGGTTGTCTATTCACCAAATGGTGGTATACAGAAAAATACATTATCACAAGGTTGGAATTTGGTTGGTTTATTCGATAAAGTTACTGAATATCCAGTCCGACTTCGAACTGTAGAATATAAAGATGTTGCATTAGCTACTTCAGACGGTAAAAGGATTGAAATGGATTTATCATATACATATAAAATTGATCCTTCTAAAGTAGTATCAATGTTTAACGAGTTTGGACCTGTGTCAATCGAAGAAATTGAGGATACATATTTAAAGAAACGATTACAAGATGCAGCTCGAATTGCCGTATCAAAATACACAGTTTTACAATTATACGGTGAGAAATCAAGTAATGCCTCAGCTGATATTGAAACACTCTATAAAGAAGATGTAAAAGTACTTGGTTTCTTTGTTGAAAATTTAACACTAGGAACGCCAAAACCAGACGCAAAAACGCAGGATGCAATTGATGCACGTGTTCAAGCTGCTCAAGAAAATGATCGTAAAAAAATTGAACTTGAAACGGCTAAAATAGAAGCAGAAAAGAAAAAAGTAGAAGCAAAGGCTGATGCCGATTCACAACTAATCCGAGCACAAGGTCAAGCAAAAGCGAACCAAGTAATCCAACAAACGTTAACCAATGAATTAATTGAATATAAAAAAGCAGAAAAATGGGATGGAAAACTCCCTACTGTCTCAGGCAGTAATTCAAATATCATTCAATTCCCACTTGATCCAAATAGTGATAAAGAATCAAAAAAATAAATATTTTTCCTAAAAACCTAGCTTTGGCTAGGTTTTTTATTTTCAAAATCAATTTCGATTTGCTTTTCCACCTATTCCCTTCTAATCCAAACTCTTTGGCATATATTTAATAGAGACGAATATCTACGTTTAATGGAAGGAGATAAACTTGATGCAAATTCATGTTGTAAAAAGTGGAGAAACAGTGATGAGTATTGCAGATTTTTATGGAGTTGAACGCCAAGCACTCATTAATTCAAATGCTCTTGTAGCTCCTTATAAAATAATAAAAGGTCAATCGCTTGTTGTACCAACTACAGGAAACGAATATTTTGTTCAACCCGGTGATAACTTATATGATTTAGCTTTAACTTATGGTGTAACATCAAGTCAAATTGCAACTTTAAGTGGAATTAGTTCATATGCTTCATTAAATGTCGGTCAAAAGCTACATCTTCCACCACGAAAAAAAAGAAATATTGAATCCATTGGTTATTTACAACCTACTTCAAATCCAATTAAACCAGCACTTGAAGAATCGGCTCGAACAGAAAGTAAGTTTTTAACCTATTTAGCACATTTTAGCTTTGATGCAAAAAGAGATGGTACACTAACCGAACCACCACTTGGAAACATTCCTCAAATCGCAAAGGATAATCGCTGTATTTATATGATGGTTGTCTCTAATCTTGAAAATGGACAGTTTTCAACATCACTAGCAACCGATATATTACAAAGTCCAGCAGTTCAAGATAAACTGATAAATACAATTATAAGTACTGCTAATAAATACGGATTTAGAGAAGTAAATATAGACTTTGAAGATGTTGCTTCAACTGATCGTGTAGCTTATATTAATTTTTTAAATAAAGTAAAATCAAGGCTACCTCAAGGATTCATATTGAGTGCTACTTTAATACCAAAAACAAGTTCAACCCAAAAAGGTAGATTTTACGAAGCTCATGATTATGCTAACATAGGAAAAGTTGTGGACTTCGTTGTAATCATGACATATGATTGGGGTTGGCAAGGCGGTCCTCCTATGGCCGTATCACCGATTGATCAAGTTCGTAAAGTAATCAACTATGCGAAGACCGTAATTCCTGTACCTAAAATTGTAATAGGCCAAAATTTATATGGATTTGACTGGAAAGTTCCATTTAAACAAGGGACTATGGCTAAAGCATTAAGTGCTGAAGCTGCTACAAATTTAGCAATTCAAATGACAAACGAAATCCTTTTTGATAACAAAGCTAGAGCACCTCATTTCCGATATACAGAATCAAACGGTCAAAAACATGAAGTTTGGTTCGAAGATGCAAGATCAATTCAAGCCAAGTTTAACTTAATAAAAGAAGAGAATATACGAGGTATTTCGTATTGGAAATTAGGATTACCATTTATTCAAAATTGGGAGCTTCTTGAAGCTAATTTTAATGTGGTTAAAAGAGCATAAAAAAAAGCTAGGTATTTATGAGGCAAACTCTAAATACCTAGCTTTTTTTTTATTCAGTCATTCGTATTATTAAATGCTTGTTCGTCTCTTAGTTCACTCTCTAATGCTGCGATAGATTCTTCGCGACGTTGATTTTTAGCTATTGCATTTTGACGATCTTGTTCATTTCCGAATTTCATTGAAGCTTCTGCTTCGTTAATATTTTCCCTCGTATTGTTTATATTATCTTGAATTTTTTTTGCATTATCACTACGATCATCTGGCTTCGGTGTATTTGTATATTCCATCATAAATCACTCCAATTCAAAATTTGTTTTTGTGTTTTGGAATTTACCCGTTATCTACAATTGGTTGTTTGCCAGTAGGATCTTTATACTGCATTTGTTTACCCTTATTCCCACCAGCTGCTTTGTTTTGAGTACCTACATGATTTGGTACAAAATCTTTAGGATGTTTTTTTGGATTTCCCATTTTATCGCCCCCTAGCGATAGTATGAGTTTTGTTGCTGTAAATATGTAAAAGGAAATTAAAAAATGACCAATTTTGACAACAAAAAAAGAAGGAAATAATGCCTTCTCTTTTTCGTATAAACAAAATTCGATTTTCGAAACTAAATTACTCCGCTTTAGCTTTTCTTACTAAACGTTCTTCTAATCGATCATATATTTTATTCAATGCTTCTTCATCATTTAATAGTAAATTTTTATTTTCAAGAATTAATTCTTGAAACGATTTATGTCTTTTCTTTCTCAAAACAATCACCTCTTCTTTTTATGTTCTTAGTATTGCCAAAAAAAAGAGTTTTCTTACATTTTAGTAAATTTTTTCTTATTTTAAAAATGCATTTAATTGTTTTTCAGTTAATGGCCCAATTTGCTTAAAAACTACTTCTCCATTCGGGTTAATAAAGTATGTAGTTGGTATTGAAATCACACCATATTTACGAAAATTATCACCGTTTTCATCAATTAAAATTCTATAATTCATACCATTTTTATTAACAAAGTTCTTGATAAAATTTAAATCCTTTTTCTCGCCAATATAATCCGCAACACCGATCATTTCAATATCCTTATGCTGTTGATGGAATTTCTCTAAAGCTGGTATCTCATCTTGACAAGGTGGGCACCAAGTAGCCCAAAAATTTAAGATTACTTTCTTACCTTTGAAAGAAGATAAATTAACCTTCTTTTCATCTAAAGTCAGCAATTGTATATCAGGTGCCTGCTGTCCAACTTGAACACCTAATTTTTGAATTGAAGCAATATAGGCATCATTATTTTTACTGACTTTGTTCTCTTCTTCTTTTTTCTCATATAATTGAAAAATTGAATATCCTAACGCAACTAAAAGTATCAGCACAGGAATTATTTTTTTCATACAAATCACCCTTTTAATGAACTATCTCTATTTAACCATAATAAATACAAAAGTGGAACAAGCTCACATAGGTTCTTAGTCAATATCTCTTGGGATTACCTTTTATATACTATTTTCCATTCAAATTATCTTAATATAGAACCACTTTGATTATATTTTTTACATGAATGCCCTATTAATTCGTAATTTTTTTATCCATTTAGCACATTTTGGTTTAAAGTTGATCGTTTCTGTCTGTTTAATTTCTGATATTCGGATTTTAATTGTGATTTTTGGTTTTTTATTTGCGATTCCTTCATTTTAATTGCGATTTCTGGTTTTTATTTGTGATGCCATCTTTTTAATTGTGATTCCACTTACCCGAAATAAAAAAAACACGGTCTAATAAAGACCGTGTTTTCTATACAAATTAATGAGTTACTTTAGAATTATTTAATTTATCACGTAATACCATTTGTAAGATACCACCATGACGGTAGTAGTCAATTTCAACTTCGCTGTCGAAACGAGCAACTACTTCAAATTCAACAGTTGTACCGTCTTCTTTTGTTGCAGTTACTTTTACAAGATCACGTGGTTTAACATTCTCATCAACATTAACAGCAAATACTTCTGTACCTGTTAATCCAAATATTTCAGCATTTTCACCATCTTTAAATTGAAGTGGTAAAACACCCATTAATACTAAGTTACTTCTGTGAATACGCTCGAAGCTTTCAGCTAGAACTGTTTTAATACCTAAAAGATTTGTTCCTTTAGCAGCCCAGTCACGAGAACTTCCCATACCGTAGTCATTTCCAGCTAAAATCATTAATCCAGTACCATCTTCTTTATAACGCATTGCTGCATCATAAATTGACATTACTTCGCCAGTTGGCCAGTAAGTAGTGTATCCACCTTCTGTACCTGGAGCGATTTGGTTACGGATACGGATATTAGCAAATGTACCACGCATCATTACATCGTGGTTACCACGACGAGAACCGTATGAGTTGAAGTCTACAGGTTTAACACCTTTACTTTGTAGGTAAAGTCCTGCAGGAGTTGTTTTACCGATTGAACCAGCTGGTGAAATGTGGTCAGTTGTTACTGAATCACCGAATTTACCAACGATTTTTAAACCAGCTAATGGTTTAACTACGCCTGGCTCTTTTGATAATCCTTCAAAGAATGGAGGATTTGCAATATAAGTTGATTCGCTATCCCATTTGTATAATGAATCATCAGTTGTTTGAATTTCGTTCCAACGTTTGTTATCTTCAAATACTCTTTCGTATTCTTTTTTGAATAATTCAGGAGTAACTGTAGATGCAACTACTTCTTGAACTTCTGCAGATGTTGGCCAAATATCTTTTAAGAATACATCGTTTCCATCTTTATCTTGACCAATTGGCTCGACTGAGAAGTCGATATTTACATTACCTGCTAACGCATAAGCAACTACTAATGGTGGTGATGCTAAGTAGTTACCTTTAACTTGAGGATGAATACGTCCTTCGAAGTTACGGTTACCAGAAAGTACAGAAGTTACTAACATATCATTGTCAGCAATAGCTTCTTCCATTTCAGGTGCTAATGGACCTGAGTTACCGATACATGTAGTACATCCATAACCAACGATGTTAAATCCTAATTGATTTAAGAAAGGAATTAATCCAGCTTCTTGTAAATATCCACTAACAACTTTAGATCCAGGTGCTAATGAAGTTTTTACATAAGCAGGTACTGTTAAACCTTTTTCAACAGCTTTTTTAGCTACTAAACCAGCACCTAACATAACGTATGGGTTTGAAGTATTTGTACAACTTGTGATTGCTGCGATTGCTACTGCACCAGTTTTAAAAGTTGTTTCAGTACCGTTTTCAAATTTAACGTTTACCTCTTTATCTAATGTTTCATCAGTTAAACCGAATCCTGCATTACCCATTGGAGCAGAAACTGCTGCTTGGAATGCTTTTTTCATTTCAGATAATGGGATTAAATCTTGTGGACGTTTTGGACCAGACAGATTTGATTCAATTTCTGAAAGATTGATTTCTACTAAATCAGTAAATGTAGGATCTTCTAAGTCAGCTGTATAGAATAAATCATTAGCTTTGCAATAAGCTTCAACTAAATGAATTTGCTCTTCCGAACGACCTGTTAAACGTAAGTAGTTAAGTGCCTCAGCATCAACTGGGAAGAATCCACATGTTGCACCATATTCAGGAGCCATGTTTGCAATTGTAGCACGGTCTGCCAAAGGCATGCTTTGTAAACCTGGTCCAAAGAACTCAACAAATTTATTTACTACACCTTTTTTACGTAAAACTTCAGTAACTTTTAACGCAACATCAGTTGCAGTTGTTCCACTTGGTAAAGCACCGATTAATTTAACACCGATAACTTCTGGAACTGGGAAATATGATGGTTGACCAAGCATACCTGCTTCAGCCTCAATACCACCTACACCCCAACCTAATACACCAATACCATTAATCATAGTAGTATGTGAGTCAGTACCCACTAATGTATCAGGGAATGCAACAACTTCACCATCTTCATTTGCAATTGAATGTACTACATTTGCTAAGTATTCTAAGTTAACTTGGTGTACGATACCAGTTGCTGGTGGAACTGCACGATAGTTATTAAATGCTTTTTGAGCCCAGCTTAAGAATTGGTAACGCTCTTCGTTACGAGAAAATTCTAAATCCATATTGAAATCTAATGCATCCACTGAACCAGCTTTATCAACCATTACTGAGTGGTCAATTACTAGATCTACTGGAATTTCTGGATTAATTACTTCAGGGTCTCCACCCATATCAGCCATTGCTTTACGTAATGAAGCTAAGTCAACTACAGCTGGAACACCTGTGAAGTCTTGTAAAATAACACGAGAAGGTTTAAACGGAACATCTACATCTTGTAGCTCGCTTGTTCCCCATTTTGCTAAATTTTCAACATGATTTTTTGTAATTACTCTTCCATCTACTTGACGAAGAACTGATTCTAGTAACACTTTAATCGAATAAGGTAATTTACCGATTTTAGCTACTCCAGCTTCCTCAATTGCTTTTAAGCGATAATAATGATAAGTTTTATCGTTCGCAGTAAATGTCGAACGAGATTGGAAAACGTCATTTTTCCCCATGTTTCTTCCCCCTATTAAGCAAAAAATGTCTGAATATATTTTATATCCAAACTTTTCAATACCTTACAATAATATATTATTACAATGTATATCATAAGTAAATAACAAGTAACTTATCATTTGTAATAAGTATTACTTATGACCTTATAAATCAAAGTTACTATAATAATCTTTTACCCAATTATATCAAAGTTTATATCAATATAATTAATTTAAGTTTTTAAAAATTTGTGAACGTAATGTGTTTGTTGAAGGTGTGAGATTATTACCAAATTTTCGTAAAAGGAGTAGAGTGATGTTGATTTCCACTAGGGGTGCTCGCCTTCCATGGGGCGAGACCTGAGCCTCCTTGACTAGCTGAGGCCGCTGAAAAAGTAAATTTTGATCAAATTTTACTTTTAAGAAAAATCAATTCCCATAAAAACCTCGATTTTTATAGATAAAGTGGGGATGACACATTACGTTTTAACCCATTTTTGAGACAAAAGTGGGGATGGGAATTTTAGGGAATTGAACTTTTTCAAAAATCATAGAGTTTTTCAGCGGCCTCGACTAGCCTGCGGGGTCTCAGCCTTCCCGCATATCGCATAGGAGTCGAGCACCCCTTCGTTTCAATCAACTATTCATCATAAAAAAGGTTACCCTAAAAACCTTATTTAATATCCTTTACTTGGAGTATCATTACAGCTTGTTAATCAGTTTGTGGGTCAGTTAAGGTCGAACAACAACTGATTTTAATAATCTTTGAACTTGTTTTTCTAAAAATTAGCTCTTAAATATTATTTTTAACTTCGTAAGTAAAAAAAATTACTAGAGATTGTTGATATTATAAAACTGCTCAAACATATTAACATTAAAAATCCGTTAGACCATTTACAATCTAAAAACCCCTGTATCCGAAAAGAACACAGGGGTTTTTTATTAAAAATATTATTGCACATTATTTTTATTTTAAGATGCCTTTAATTGACAGATTGTAATTTCTGAAGTGACTGGCTTTCCCTTCCCGTTTAGTAATATGTTTAAAATTGGAATCTTTTTAATGAAAACCGATAGTGAGGTAGGGATTATTAAGCCAAATGCAAGATATATGGTCCAATGTATAATTCCTTTAACAAAAAGAAGATCTATAAATTTCAATGTTGCAATTACAAATCCACCATGAAAAATTAAAATTATTAATGATTCTCTACCTAAAAAGGTAAAAAACTTTGTTGGTAATTTCATTTTAGACAACAATTTTGCAAACGATAATGTTGCTACGCTTCCGGAAATGCCTGCTATATAAAATACAAGAAAATTATCATAAATTCGATAGTTCATATCTGCATTGTTGAGATATGTAGCAATTCCGAATACTATTAGTGATAAAATTGATACAATACCAATAGGTTTTATCTTATTTAATAATTGATAATACTTAAACTTATTCCCCAAGTGCATGAAAAAAAGAGCGACTAAAGCGATATCTAATCCCCAAGGTAAAAATACAAAAAGACTTATAGCATAGCCAACAAATCCTAAAATTATGTAAAAACCTATTTGAGTGTAAACGCTAAATCCACCAATGATTTTTTGTGAGTAACAATAAAGTAATTGAACACAAAATAAACAAACTAAAAACCATATAGGTGCATTTAAACCTAACCATCCATTAACTCCATTCCCATAAAAAATACCAATAAGAGGCTTATACCATAAAAATTCATTTTTTAATGGGTCTACTGCTTTTAAAATTAACCAGTAAAAATAAGATAAGATCCCAGCTGTAAAGTAAGGAACAAGTAATGAATAAAATTTGTTAATCCATAATAGTCGCGTATTATCCAAGTACTTCTGACTACTAAAGAGATAACCTGATACAAAGAAAAACAAGGGCATTCTAAAGTCTCTTAATATGTTATTTAACCAGATTGGAATAGCTGTATGCCCCATTACAACCAAAAATATCGTTACCCCCCTTGCGATGTCTATTTCTATAAATCGTTTCATCCATATCCCCCTGAAATGGTTCAAGCACCAATATTAAGTTTTTTGTCCATTAATCATCATATTGGAGGTTGTGAATTTTTACAATCTTATATTTATTAAGCTCCATATGTTAAAGAATATCCTTTTACGTAATGGATTAGCTAAATGTGAGGTAATGCCAATGTGATTTAATTAATCATTATTAAAACAACCCCTGTATCAATACTGATACAGGGGTTGAAATAAGTTTTATTTTTACACTTTGAAATTTTGAATGGTATGTTATTTTTAAACTAAACTAAATTTAGTAATGAGACTTTACCTTTTGTTAGTCAAATAATTTTGCCCAAGTTTTTGGACCTACAATTCCATCTACGGTGAGGCCATGTTTCTTTTGAAAATTTCTTACTGCCCGATCCGTAATTAAACCGAATATACCGTCTGCAGTAATTCCTAATTCTTTTTGAACTAATTTAACACTATTTCCTTTTGAACCTGATTTTAATATCGTTCCTGGATATGCAGGAGGTTTAGTTTCCAATACTTTATCAGTACCATATCCTTTGTATTCAAATTGTAAATGTGGCTCATCTACAAAGCTACTCCAGTCCCCACCCCATGTGAAGCCAATAGATTTAGCATAATGAATAGCCGATTTAAATGGTTCAGACTCGTATGAGTTCCACTCTTCTTTACCATTTACAATTGGAACAAAGTCTAATGCTTGACCTACTAGATGATATGACTTTCTAGTTTGGGACTTGCCATTATCAACAAGTACTTCTTGACGTTCTTTGGTTCGTGTCGTTTCGTAAATTAAAACATTGATATTATTTTTTATACAATAATTGTACCATTTTAAAGCTGCTTGCTTTGTATTTGGTGCTAGCTTATTTATATTTGATAAATTTCTTTCGTGATAAGTTGGATTCGTCATTTATGATTTCTCCTTTTAAATAAATTTAAAAAGCCAACCTACTTAGGAAGACTTATCCCGTAAAATAACTTCGCTTGCTTTTAATAAACAATCAAACCGTACACATAAGTCAATCTATTCATAAAATTGAAATATGGTTTGAATAAATAGTCCAAAAGATATCGTTTTTTTCTGCCGGACAAGTCTTTAATCCTGTTAAATTTTATTTCCCTGTTCAATCTCGTCAATTCCATCGACTACAAACATTAAAAAAACACCTATTATAAGGTGCTGACATTGAACAATTTATCACTTCGTCTCACATTATTTACCAATTGAATTTTTAGGGTACTAAAAAAAATATAGGAAAGAATATCGATTATAAAAGGCAATTTTCAAACCAATTCCAAAAATGTGTTTATGAAAATGGCCTTATATAAGGAGGAATAATCATGTCTAGACGTAAAAATAATTCTGGTAGCGGAATGTCAGCTTCAATCGAGCAAGGGAAAGCTGCTGGTTTTAATGAAGAAACTGCACAAGAGCCACTTTCAGCAGATTATAAGTTAAACAATAAAAAGACGAAAAAAAGACAATAAAAAAATAGCAAGCAATTTGTATGAATTGCTTGCTATGTTTAAATATTTTTTGATCATTACTCAAAATCATCTTTTCGCTTTCGTAAAATACCTTTGTTCAACGTCGATTGAGGCATTAAATAAATAATATCTCCTGTTCTTTTCGTATCTCTATTAACATTACTTTTTCTACGATTATAGTATAGGAAAAAATTAATCACATTTTTTTGTCTCTTATTATATTGAACTTTCTTGAACAAGAGATAGAGTAAGATCACACCCGAATATATAAGACAAACTGTTAGTACTTGCATAATCAGTATCAGTCTCCTCTTTCATTTTGACTATTACTAGTATTGGTCAAATTACTTGTTTCATACATCAAAAGAGTCAGACAAACTAAAAAAAATTAACTTTTACTCTATTAATTTCTTAGATTTAATTGTTGTTTGTCGTTTTTTATTATGAAAAATAATTTTCTCAACATTCAATTTTTACAATTAATATTAGATGAATTAGATCATAAGAAATACCTCCCTTTCATTAATTTATTTATATATATGGAAAATGGTTATCGAAAATTATTAGAAAAAAATGATTAAAACGCTTTCAATTATAAATTAGTAAATATTTCTTTTTGGCATATTTTTTCGCTTACAACTAAAGCTATTCTTAAAGGAAGGTGACAAGAATGACAAACAAATCGTCAAAAAGAAATAGCCCAATTGATCATGAAAGTGGACAACCAAAACCATTAAGTGGTTCTCATAAAGTAAAGAACCAAAATCATACAAGACAGAAAAAACATAGTTCCCACGACATGTAATTTAAATTAGTTAGTTATAATGGAGGGTTTTAATTTGAACAAGAAGAAAAGTACTTTCAATTCTAATTTTAATAAGAATGTAAAGCCTGATGGACTCGATGTAGAGTATTCAGCGGAATTAGCAGATCATAATGATATAGAGGCACAAGAACGTTCAGCTCAAGCGGATGCACGTGTAAAGAAAAAAATGTAATTTGCTATACAAAAAATCAAGTTTTTTATACATGGTCTAACAATGAAAGGTATGCGATAGTTCCGCATACCTTTCTTAATATTATTTCTTTATTTCAGCGTCAATAGCTGCTTTAATTGATTCTAAGCTTGGGTTGTCCACTGCTTTACCATTTACAAATATTGTAGGAGTTCCGTTAACGCCATAATGGTTAGCAATTGCAACATCGTTAGCCACTTGTTTCATTGCATCTTTTTTGTATAAATCTTTTTTAAATTGTTTTTCATCTAAATTCGGAATAACAGATTTTGCAATACTTGCTAGTTTATCAGGTGTAGCCCAAGTAGTTGTTTCATCTTCTTGTTTTAAATAGATTTGCTCTTGAAACTTCCAAAATGAATCTTTATGAGTTTTATAAACTACTTCTGATGCAAGTGCAGCTAAATTTGAATCTTTCGAAATAAACGGATAGTTAATAAATGAAAAATTGATTAAACCATTATCAATATAATCGGCTTTAAGTAGAGGAAAAACTACTTTATTCCATTGAGCACAAATTGGACATTTATAATCACCAAATTCAACTACTTCAACTTTTGCATTTTTATTACTAAAGGTTGGTTGATCTTTTGTGTCAAACCCATCAACTTTCACTTGATTTACTCCTGCAATTGCTGGATAAACTTCTTCAGTCTTTTTATCTTGCAATTTAGAAACTAAAAATAATGCTCCAACTAAAACAACTATTCCAACAAATACAGAAATAGCAAACGTTTGATTACCATTAGATTTTTTCTTTTTACTCATTAGTGCTATATTCCCCCTACAATTATGTACTGTACATTATTGTAACATAAACTAAAGTAACCTAACTATTCATAACCATTGTGATTGAAAATTATTCTTAATTAAAAGTAATCCAAATTCATTAATTTTGAAAAAAATAAAAAGCATTTTACTTCACAAAGAAAGCTATTATTTTAAAACATTAAATTTACCACTTGTTAAATAAAACTTTCATTTAACTTTATAAAAAAAGATTGACCATACAGCCAATCTTGTTGCTCAACTAATGCACTGCGTTAATCAACCATGAATCAAGCATTCTCGAAAATGAATCTATTCACTAGATAAAAAAAGAATATCAGACACTTTTTTTAGCGTCTGATATTCGTAACATAGTACACTTAATAATGACTATTGTCTCAAAGTTTTTAATGCACCACTCCAAGCAACAACTTGGTCAAGCATTGCATTTACATTATTAAGATGTAAGTCAGCTGGCTTGAAAGTAGTATAGTTTTCAAAATCGGTAAATAAGGACAATGTAGGGTGAACACGAACATCTGCAATCATTAGCTCACCCATTATTCCTCGTAAATGTTCAGCTGCACGGGCAAAGTTGAACCATAACTAACGATACCAACTGCTTTGTTATTCCAGGCTTCACGAGCCAAATCAAGTGCATTTTTTAAGGCTCCTGTAATACTATGATTATATTCCTGAACGATAAATACGAATCCATCCAAGCTGTTAAGTTTTTCGTTCCAAGCTGCAATTCCTGGTTCAGTCCCATCAGTTGTTCCTAAAAAAGCCATTCTATCATTTGGGTTGGTTTTCTTTCTAAAAGACCTCTCTTTTCTAACCTATCTACAAATAATAGGTATTCGCATTATTGCTTAGCTTAAATATAGCTCAAACCAAATTTGAAACCCTTCAGTCTATTATGTATAATCTTCGTTTTTAAATTCTTTTTTGGACAATTTTACCATAAAATAAAGATTTCTCTATAATAAGTAAATACCCTTTTATATTCCATAAATAAAAAAGCCACATATTTGCAACTTGTGTTGTTCAACTAAACGCACAAGATAGTTACATAAGCAACACATTATTTTACAAATACCAAAGCAATTCATTTTTCATTTTCTTACCATTCTTATTCATCTTTTTTACAACTTCCCATCCCTTATTTTGCTTAATCACTTCATAAATTGTATTTGTTCCATCTGATTTCTTAAAAAGAATATATGCTTTATTCCCATTTATAAAAGTAACAGGAGAAATTACATTTTTATAAGGTGGATGGATCTCTGGATTCAAAATGTTATTAACAATCTCCCCAGTAAAATTGGCAAGGGATTTGTATTCCTTTTCTTTTTCTGCTTTATATTGGAGCTGCGAATAATTATATTCTGAATATAGTTCTAAATTTAAATTAAACGATTGCTTTATATCTGAAATAGTTTCACTATAAAACTGTTTAAATTCCCTTTCCTCTTGATCGCCTTCATGAACATAACTAATCTTCTTAATTCCCATTGGGCTTATATCAAAGATCATTGTCTCCTTTCCGTAAGGAGGATTGTGTGCATGTTCAAAAGTATGCACTTGGACTTTTGCTGTAAAGCTAAAGCTTCCTTCACTATCCCTATTAATATTTAATATTTTCGCATCATACAAACCATACGCTTTATGATATCCATAATAATCTTCTACACCTTTTGAAATATAAGGATCGAGAGTAGTCAGCAATGTATCATGAAGTAATTTATTATTTATTTCATTTTGATTTGCTTTAATTACATAAGGTTGTAAAAGAAAAATAAACGTGCTAATTGAGATTAATATAAAAAATTTTGTCTTCATATAGACCTGCCTAATGTATTTAGGATTATATTTACCCATGCAAAAAAAACGATACTTAGATCCATACAATTTATTCTCTCAGTTACCACAAAAAAAAAAATCGACTAATGTCGATTTTGATGTACAACTAAAGCACTTGTTAGGTTTAATAACTGAACATGCGCCGTTAGATCGAGGCAGCTCCGTAACGGATAAAATGAAATGTGGTAACCAACCCAAGCATATCAGACTGTAAATCACCGTTAATTTATTTACCTTCGTGCCAAGCTTTTAAGACATTATCTTTTCTTTAAAAACAAAAAAATCTACTATTATAGAGTTCTCATTCACAGACTTAGAAAATCTAATTTTTAAATTCTAGGTTGGTAGTCTTAATTTAAGTCTGTCTAAAAAATGAAAAATCCCTAAATTAAAACCTTTTTGGTTTGGTGGTTTGACAGTTTCGTTCATATCAGTTGCATAAGAAGTTTTATTAAATTAGTATACCTTCTTCTTATGTAATAAATATCATAGTGTTCTTCAAATCTTTTATCTTGTATTTTTTAATATGTTTCTTATTTTATCTGTATATATTTTATCTAAATCTTCAGTGCAGTATTTAAAGTTTTGCATGCTTGATTCTTTAGGAATGCCCATACGCACTAATTTAATATCGATTTTCTCAATAATAAAACGCTCGTCAATTTCATTTTTCACTCCACCAACTTCAGTTAAATCTATTTTAGTTCCATTTTTTAATTCTAAAATGTAAAAAAATTCACCTTTCGTATGTCTAAATAGGATATTTCGTTTCTTCCCGTAAACTCCTGTTTTAATTTTTGAAATATCATTGTAACTATATTCCTTACCATTAGGATAAAGAAATGAGTAGTTTATTATTTTATTATTTGTGATTACAGTAACAGCAGTAATGATAGTATAAAGCAGTAATATATTTAAAGTCACGAAAGTAATGAGAACTACTTTTTTATTCCTTTTCAAAAAACTAATTTTTTTACTCCTATCCGCTATTCCTATGGATTTCCTTAAATTCTTACTAAAAATATATGGTAACCCTAAAATTATATACAACTCATAAACAAAAACTAACCTTGATACAGGATATTTAAAAATCCACATTATATAATCTTTCGGCACTAATAACTTTTCTTGAATAACACTTATTAAAAACATTATTCCAATAGTTAATATGACTATAAAAATAATTAAAAGAATCCACAAAATTATTGCCTTTAACTTTTTCAAATTTACAACTCCAGTTCCATCACATCATTTTTTAATTAATCATATTCTTCATTTCTACCTTATCACGTATTTAATTGTAAATTTCAACAGAAATTTGAAGCGTATTTCAATAGTAAATAACCTCATTTAAAGGTAATCCTTATGCAACTAATCTGCCAGTTCGTTGCATAAGAAAATCAACAACCTATTTTACTCTATATCGAATCCAATATTATAAAAAGCAAAAAGCCAAGTCTACATTTAAATAAACTTGGCTTTCATATATTAGTTATTTTTATTTACTAAAATAATCAATTCTTCATCAAATATAATATCAGAATTTAAATTTAAAAGTTCTCTTATAAAAGCTTTTGGATTTTCGAGGGTTAACATAATTGGTTGTACTGACTCGTTAATATGAATTAATAAAGTTATTATTTCTTTATTTTTTCCATAAACTTCGACTAGTTGCTTTATTTCTGTAATATCATCGACTTTAAGTTTAACTGTTAGAATGCCTTTATGAATAATAATTTCATCCTGGATTAAGACAATATCACTTCTAATTAGGCGGAAAGCTGTAATACTTAAAACAATTACGACTACAGCGATTTGCAAATAAGTTTTAATTTCATTTCCATTTCCTACTAGCATTGATATTAACTTGTACAGAATGACTAGGAATATTGAGCTTGCGGCCATATAAAATAAAACACTTAGAAAAGTAAAGTGAGAAGAGAATTTAGTTTGTTTCACATTCTTTCGCCTCCTCTACGACTTTTTTCTTTATTTTTTCTACTATATGATTCAAATACTTAAAATGAAACTAGTACTTAAAAATAAATGGTCATTTTTTGACAAAAAACATATGTACTTGCTTGATACTTGTCATATTTTCTTACTATAATAGTGGTATGTTTACCTAATACAAGGAGGATACATATGTTTTCGTTCTTTTCTCAAATTATGATTGTCTTGTGGACAATTTTCTTGTTAGGAATGATGTCAATCGGCGGATACTTTATGTTCAGAAAGTTTTTGAAAAGATTACCTAAAGAGGATGGGAAATCGATTTTAGATTGGCAGGAAGAGTATTTACAACAAACAAGACATTTATGGTCAACTGAACAGAAAGTATTACTTGAAGAATTAGTAAAACCTGTTCCATCTTTATTTAGAGATATAGCTCGAGATAAAATAGCAGGAAAAATTGGTGAGTTAGCTCTAATAGCTAACGCTCCGCAAATTACTCAAGGCTTAATTATTGAAGGTTATATTAAAGCAACCCCTAAACGTGATCATGCATTTTTAGTTAAAACATTAAAGGAAAAGGAAATCGATTTTACTGATTATAAGCATTTACTTGCAAAATAAAAACGTGTACCGAGAAGGTACACGTTTTTTCATGTAATAATTGTATTTGACGGAAGCTGTCTTCTCATTTTTTGATATGATTTGTACATTGCTAAGCGCCAAGGAACAATCATTGAAAATGCTAATAAGAAGAACATACCACTTAATTGGCCTACATCGATTGATGAACTTAAATATAACTTCATCACGATTCGAACTACTAATAAACCAAGTAAGATAAAGACAAATGCTTTTGATCTTTTTAAATAAATTTCATTATCTACAATTTCAAATTTAGACGTTTTAATTAAAAATAACGAAAAAAATACGCCCATACAAACAGCTTCTAATACTTCAGAACCAGTTAATCTAAACTCTGGTACTAAGTACATTAGAGCTCCACTACTCATAAAAAATGGAGGTAAAATTATTTTTTTTAAGTTTGTTGGCTTTTTAGCAGCTTTTAATCTAACGACAATTACACCTAAAGCCATACAAGTTGCTAAAACTGTGCTAAAAATTATACTCATATCTTTACTCATTTTTTTCACTACCTTTTTTCTCAATCTTAAAGAATAACAATACTTATATGCAAAAAACTTATTAATACAGTTTTTGTGAATACAAAGCCATCAATCTTGGCAACCCTTGTTCTCTAATCTTATAAACTGATTATATAATACTGCTTCTACCACATCGATGCAAATCCAATAACTTCAAATCCTGCGATTTTTTTACATTGGAAAATAAAGTTTAAAATCCGGTAAATCCACCGAAAAATCTAGTAAAATAAATTGTAATTTTAGTTAACCAATCAAAATATAACATGATTCCCATTATGATCATGATATACCCACCAAAAACGACGATTTTATGTGAATACTTTTTAATCCAACCTAGTGAGCCTAAATAAAACGATAAAACAAAAAATGGAATAGAAAATCCAAGTGTATATGCTAACATATAAAATAAACTTGAACCTGGGTTACTTACAGCAAGTGCAAATACTGAAGTTAAGATTGGTCCAGTACAAGGTGTCCAACCTGCCGCAAATGCTAATCCAATTAAAGTAGAACCAAGATATCCTGAAGGACGTTTTGAAAATTGAAGCCTTCGATCATTCATTAAAAACTTCGGTTGAAAAATACCCGTCACGACTAATCCTAAAAATACAATTAAAATCGCACCAACTTGACGAATAAAATCTTGATAACGCATAAAAAAAGAACCAATTATGGAAGTACTAAAACCTAAAACAATAAAAATAATTGTAAAACCTAGTAAAAAGAACAAAGTATGTAGTAAAGTTTTACTTTTATGTATTCTTTTTTCATTTTGTAAATCACTTAAAGATACCCCTGTAATATACGATAAAAACGCTGGATAAATCGGTAGACAACATGGAGAAATAAAGGAGAGAAATCCCGCTCCAAATGCAATACCAATATTTAAATCCCCCATTAACTTACATCCCTTCTCATCTTTACATTCTAGTTAACATTATAACAGAATTGCTTTTTATTTAGTATTAAAAGTAGTTAATAGACCGCATTGTACACATATTTTAAGAACCTCTAACAATTCGTTAATTACCAAAAATTGTAGAATAGTGATTAAAATGGAATATTTTCACTAAAATTTCGGCACACTTGTTAATAAACTAAATTATTACTAAGGTGGAAAAATGTTAAAAAAAATATGGCCAAGTATGTTTTTATTATTAATCCTTATCATTTATTATTGGAAAATATTACCTATAATTTATAAATTTCATGAATAAGTCAAAAAATTTTAATGGCATTTCCAAAAAACCCCTCTTTTTAACTTCAAATATACTTTAAATGAAAAATTCATAAACGATCTTAAATATAAAAAAAATTATATTTTTAGTATTATAAAAATTTTCTTAATTTTATAGTATAATCATATGACAATCTTTGGTGGCCAATCCTTTTTCAAACATAAGGTGAAGGAAAAGATTTTAAATAGCTGCCATCTCATCTATTGAACACTTTATTGTTCTTATTTTACTAAAAGATATTTTAATTGAAGGGAGTTTATAACTTAACATGTCTACTGTTTTGCAACAATCAAAAACTACACACACAAAAGCGAATCGTAGTAAGGAAATGAAAGACGGATTTTTAGCGTCAGTTCCTTTAATTATTGGCTATTTACCTGTTGCTTTTACATTTGGATTAATTGCAAAGCAAGCTGACATTGATGTACTAAATACTCTTTCGTTTAGTGCGCTTGTTTATGCTGGAGCTAGCCAGTTTATGGGATTATCCATGTATTTGGCAGGAGTTACTTTTTTCCAGATCTATATCGCTACATTTATTTTAAATTTTAGGAACTTTGTTATGAGTCTATCATTTAATCATCAGTTTAAAACCCTACCATTTTGGCATAGAGTCTACTTATCTATCACACTAACAGATGAAAATTTTGCTGTTACTACATTAGGTAAAAAAAGCAGTTCAGCAAGTTATTCATCCACTTATTTAATTACATTACATACAATTGCTTATTGTACATGGATAAGCGGAACTATTTTAGGTGTTGTTTTTTCTAAACTTATTCCAAAGATTATTAGCGAAAGCATGGGAATATCTTTATACGCTATGTTTATCGGGTTATTAACCCCAGCCATTCGTACAAATTGGAGAGCCTGTTTAATCGTATTAGTGAGTATGCTACTAAATTTCATCCTTTCATCTTTTTTAAGTCAAGGCTGGTCATTAATTTTGTCTTCCATTCTTGCTAGTTTACTTGCAATTGTATTAATGAAAGGAGATCACAAAGAATGATTGTCTTTTTACTTGTTTTAGGTATGTGCTTAGTGACAATGATTCCCCGAATTATTCCAGTATTTATTGTTGATCGGATTCAATTTCCAAACTGGGTATCCTCTTGGTTAAAAGGCGTTCCATATGCTGCATTGGGTGCATTAATTTTCCCAGGAATATTAAGTGTTCAAAAGGGAAATCTGAGTGTCGGACTAATTGGTGGATTAGTTGCAATTATCTTATCATTACTTAGATTACATATCATTTTCGTTGTTTTTGGAGCAATAGGAACGGTTTTAGTGATGAAACTTTATTTTATTTAGTTAATTATCTATAGTTATAATCTATTTTCAACGATCAAACTTTTAATTACTTAAGTTTTTACTCTTCACATAATAACAACAAAAAAGTCGCAAATAGATGCGACTTTTTCTTTTTAAATTTATTTATCTGACGTACTGAATTTATCAGCTAATTTTGCTACATCAGGTATTCCAAGTCCTGTAGCTTGGTTATAAAGCGTACCTGGTGTACCAGAATAGAATAGATTATCGTTTTCAGCACCTGATTTGTTTAATGGCGTGAAAGGTGATGAGCTTTGTTGTGCAAAGCGGTAAATTTGCGGATTCCAGAAACCAACTTGAGTGTGATCTGCACTATTAATTAGCGCCGATAACCCATTCAGTTGAGGTGATACGAAACTAGTTCCACCAAATACAGCATATCCAGAATTTGTACCTGGTTTACCTGGTTCACTTAAATACACATAATATCCAGTATATGGATCTGCAGCCATTGATAAATCTGGAAGGTTACGGCCTGTACCTTTTCCTGAAATAACAGTTGGTTGTTTGTATGTTACATTTGATAAATCTGGTGAAATAGTAAACTCATCTACTGCAGTAAAACTGTTAACTCCACTAACTCCCTTTTGATAATCTGGAGTTTCAAAATGAGTACTGAAACCTCCACCACCACCATTAACTAAGTTAGCATCTGGTAGTTTTCTAGCTTTGTAATAATCGTGTAGATAATCCCATCCCCAAGCACGTTCTTCACCTACTTTGACATCGACACCTGTTGAGTTAGAGTGGAATTGGAAAGGTAATGTCGTTCCACCTGCTACAGTAATATACGGACTTGCTGCTGGGAAATCAGCTGTCAGTTTAAATGCTTTTTCTGCACCTCTAGTTTCATCATAAGCACCTGCATCTCCAGCTGCCGCAAACATCGATATACCTTGTGCTGCTGCCTGCATAAATAGCTGATTAAATGTATCTTCATACTCTGGTGCTTCCATTTGTTGCTGTACGTATGAATCAATACTTAGTTCACTTGATCCCCAACTTACTGAAATTTGTTTTGCTACATTATCATTAATTGCATTCGAAAACGCATCCACAAATCCAGTATCCGAGTTCGGACCTACATACACATTAATATTTGCATTAGGAGCAATTGCACCTGCTTGCTGTACATCTAAAGTAGTTTCTTCATAACCATCCCAGCCAGAACCGCCATCTACTTCATTTACTTTAATACGATTAGGTTTTGTTTGAATCCCCATATTATCCCAGAATTTATATGCATCGTCTGTATTAAATTCTGCTAAAGTTACAATACCGATTGTTTGGCCAGCACCATCTGCACCCTTTTTATAAAGTGGATTAACATTGTAATGACTTTGTAAATCTTGCGGTGTTAAACTCAGTGGACCAGTTGGTACATCCTTCTTATCAATAATTGTTGGTTGTTTAACAGCTCTTGATTCTAAATTTGAATAATTATTTAAACCTAAAATACATAAAATATTATCTGAAATTACTTTTGGTAAAGTTGGATTCTTTTTAGTAGAGTGAATTCTTTTTCCTTTATAACTAGCATTTTCTAATTCTACATTTAAAGCTTTGTTTAATTGAGCTACTGTTCCTGTTGCTGTAATTGTTAAATTATTTGCATGAACATCAGCTTTAATACCATATGATTGCAGGTAAGACATAACGGAATGGATATAAGCTGGATTTGGTGCATATTTAGCTTTGAATTCATCAACACTTAAATATTTACGATAATGAGGAGAGTATGGTGTAACTGTTTCCTTTATATATTTTTCTAAATCATCTTTGTTTTGAAGTTTCAAAACAAAATCGATTGATAAAGTAGTATTAGGATCCATGTCTCCAAAATAATTTGTTCCGTCAAGTACAGCAGACCCTGTACCTTGGGCTACTTCTTTATTTACTTGTGCAGCTACTTTAAAGGTTGGTGCATTAACTAATAATAAAGAACTTGCCGCTGCTACTGTCATTAATGGTTTTTTCCAGTTTTTCAAAGCATATTCCTCCTTGTTGGGTACGTCTAACTTCAATATCGAAAGACTAGTATAGTAGAATAATAATTTAATATCCTTTAATTTTTTGTTTAAATTCAAAAATACTAAATCTATTCTCTGTTATCGATTATAATTCTCGAAATAATCTAACAAAAGGAATATTATTCGATACAAATAGCTAAAAACCAACAATTTCCGAACAATTACAACAAATTTAGTAATATTTTTAGTAATATTTCCCTTTTTTAAATTTACTATAATTGAATCAAATTAGAAAAAGTTTATTAAGTTTTTAATATTAATTATGTATTCTAATTAGATTTTAATTATTATAATATAATTATTTTAAAAATATTTAGTACATTTCAGAAAAATTTCCCACTTGTACACTAAAACGCCAATGCATATTAAAAAAATTATGTTAATCAGAGATTACTAGAATAATTTTAAACATCAAACTAATGACAATCGCATTGGATCTATTAATCAGCACTTTATGGTTTTATTAATTATGGGTTAATTTTTATTAATATCCTCCTGAATATAGTTCTAAATAAAAAAAAGTAGCTAGAAAATCTAGCTACTTTTTCATTACTCGGCCAATAATAAAGAACCTTTATTTTGTAATAGATACATATTATAGTACAATCCTTGTTTTGCAAGAAGCTGTTGATGGTTGCCTTCTTCTACGATTTTGCCTTTATGCAATACATATATGCAATCAACATCTTGAATTGTTGATAAACGATGAGCGATGATTACCGTAGTTCTACCTTTTCTCATCTCTGTTAAAGCTTCTTGAATTGCTTCTTCTGTTTCACTATCAATATTTGCAGTTGCCTCATCTAAAATAAGGATAGTAGGTTTAGCTGCGATCGTTCTAGCAAACGTGATTAATTGACGCTGACCACTTGATAATGTTGAACCTCTTTCAACAACTGCCTCATCATAACCATTTGGTAATTTTTCAATAAATTCATTCGCTCTAACTAATTCGGATGCTTCTTTAATTTCTCTCTCAGTTATTTTGTTATTATACATAGAGATATTCCCTTTTATATCTCCAACAAATAAATAAGGATCTTGTAAAACTAATCCGATATTAGTACGTAATTCACTTTCTTCAAATGTTGATAGTTTTTGTTCATCGATCTGAATTTCTCCGTCTTTCACATCGTAAAAACGTAATAATAGATTCATGATTGTTGACTTACCACTTCCTGTATGACCAACAAAGGCCACTGATTGACCAGGTTTAACTGAGAATGATATATCATGAATTACATTATGCACCCCGTCATATGCAAATGAAACATTCTTAAAATCAATACTTCCTTCTTTTACTTTTGGTAAGTCAGTTCCTACTTTAGTAGGAGCTTTTTGTTCTTCATCCATTAAGTCAAATACTCTGGATGAAGATACAACAGCTTGCTGTAATAGAGATAATTTCATCATCATTTGCGTGATCGGTTCAAAAAATCTTTCTAAATAACTTACAAATGCATAGACTGTACCAATCTCAACTGGATTACTAAAAGAAGTAATTCCAAAGAAGCTAAGAACAAACATTATACCAATTGTATAAATTAAATCAGTTGCTGGTCTTAAAAACAGAGAGTCTAATCGTATTGTTTTTACACCTGCATTATAGTGAGATTTATTAACTCCCTCAAATTCATTTTGTAATCTTTTTTGTTGGTTAAATGCTTGTATGATTGACATACCTTGTAAGTGTTCGTTTAATTTAGCATTTAGATTACTTAACTGCCCTCTAGTTTCCATAAAAAATGGAAAACTCTTTTTACGATAGGTTAATATGATAAAATAAACAATTACAACTAACCCTACACAAATCGTTGCTAATTTAGCGTCTAATGAGTACATCGCAATAATGATTCCCACTAAAAAGACAATTTGCTGGATAAACGTTGCCAGCACACTAACATAAAAATCTTTTATAGCTTCTGTATCATTTGTAATTCTTGATACAATACTTCCAATTGGCGTTTTATCAAAAAACGAAAATGCTAATGAATGTACATGTTCATAAACTTTCATTCTTATATCTTGAACAACTTTAAAAGCAATTTGTTGAAACATTAAAAGCTGTAAATATGATAAAATGATTTTTCCGATTGTTATTGCAACATATATAGAAAATAACGTTATGATTGTATCTTTTGGAAAATACCTTTTCATTAAATGATCATCTAGAAATCTTTTAACTAAAATTGGACCATACATTTCACATGCTGTTGCAAGGAATAAGAAAATAAATGCAAAAGTCAGTAAAACTTTATATTTTTTTAGAAATGAAAGAAGACGTATCAAATCTTTTTTCTGCCTTGTAGCATCGATTTCAATCTCCTGATTCATTTTATCTCCCTCCTTGCTCTACTAGTTCTTCTAGTTGTTGTCTTTCAAACATTTCTTTGTACCAACCATCAATTTGAACTAATTCGTCATGTTTACCTCGTTGAATAATTCTTCCTTCGTCTAAAACGATGATTAAATCACTATGCATGACAGCACTCATACGATGAGAAGTAATAAATGTTGTTTTCCCACTTCTTTCATCCTTTAAAGAATGTAATATTTTTTCCTCTGTTTTTGCATCCACCGCAGATAAACAATCGTCTAATATCAAAATATTAGGGTTTTTAATTAAAGATCTAGCGATTGAAATTCTTTGTTTCTGGCCACCAGATAATGAGACTCCTCTTTCTCCTACAATCGTGTCGTAGCCTAACGGGAATTCTAAAATATCCGCATGAATATTAGCAATCTCGGCAGCTTTATGCACTGTTTCGATTGAAGAATCAATTTGACTAAACGCAATATTTTCCTTAACTGATGAAGAAAATAAGAAATGTTCTTGAGGTACATAACCAATATGTGATCTAAGAGACAATAAAGTTGTATCTTTAATATCTAAGTCGCCAACTGAAATACTCCCGTTAACTACTTCATATTCTCTCAATAAAAGTTTTAAAAGCGTTGTTTTTCCTTGACCAGTTTTACCAACTATTCCAATTGTTTGACCTTCTTGAACATTAAAATAAATGTCCTTTAATTCAAAATTTGATTCTTTATTAAACTTAAATGAATCAATTGAATAAGTAATTTCACCCATCGGAAGTTTTTCTAATGCATTTTTTTTATTTTGAATTTCAGGTTCAACATTCAATAAAGAACGTATTCGATCATAAGAAGCGCGGCCTCTTTCGACAATATTGAATAACCAACCAATTGCAAGCATCGGCCATATTAATATTCCTAAATAAGTCACAAATGTAATTAATTGACCAACAGTAATATCATCTGCAATAACTAATCTAGAACCATAAACTACCGCAATAATATAGCAAATCGAAACGACTAACATGATTGTTGGATCAAAAAGTGCATCAATTCTAGCAACTCTCATATTGTATTTCACTACTAAATCTGCTTGATTTTTAAAAGCGGTTACATCTTCTTTTATTTGCCCTAAACTTCTGATAACCTTTAAACCACTCATACTTTCTTGAACTTTATTATTTAATTCTGAAAATGATTCTTGCGCTAAATGAAAACGTTGATGTAATAATTTACCATAATATTGAGTCAAAATGGCCATAACAGGTAATGGCAAAAGACTAATAAGCGTTAACTTCCAACTTATTGAAACCGCCATCATAATTAGTACCGATCCACCTAAAATAATGGAATCAACAAAAGTCAAGATCCCAGCCCCAGCTGTCTCGCGTACTGCTTGAACATCGTTTGTTGCGTGAGCCATTAAATCTCCAATTCTATTTTTTTGATAAAACGATGGAGACATTTTTGAAAAATGATTATATAAATCATCCCTAAGCTGTCTGGCTAATTTTAAAGAAGAACCAAATATTAATCTCCTCCACCAATATCGAAATGCATAAAGAAGTAACCCATTAATAAAGATTAACACTACCCAAAAAAGTAAGTTTTTACTATTAAGTGAGTTTTTTACCATTTCATCAATTACATAACCAATAACCTTCGGAGGTAGTAGCTCTAAAATTGCAACGATTACTAAAAGAGATATTCCCCATACATAGCTTCTTTTTTCTTGTTTGAAAAACCAAAACAAATCTTTAAAAACTGACATTCCTTCACCCCCGCAATGCTGATTAACTAATTTTAAAATATTTCGAAAACTCAAAACATAGTGTTCATTATAACATAAAGTTTAAATGTTTTTTAATAATTTGCTCATTTAAAATGGTTGTTAATTTTCGGTAAAACCAAAGTTATGCAAGTCTATAAAGATTAACTGGAATGACAAAAAATAGAAATAAGTAGACATAATAATCATTCCTTTCTGTGGTAAAATTTATATATAGAGGTGAATTATGGAAGATACTCGAGATAAATCTAAAAATCTATTAACTACGAGAAAAAGAATTTTGATCCCAATCATCTAATATTGCTACTATTCCTTTTAAATGTTGTGTTTGGAGATTATATAATTAATTTTTCCCAACAAAATAAATGGTTTATACTAACCGTGTTTTTAGCCATCATATTATACACAAGTTGGGCATTTAAAAAGTTTTTTAAAAATCAAAAACAAAACCTAAGGATAACATGGTATTTTTTTTCATTGTAGGAACTGTGTTATTGCTTAAACAAAGCGGCTTCAATGTAAATGAGTGGCAACACTTCACATTGTTAGCAGGAATGTTCATCTTTGTAGATTTAGCTTTATTCCTTACACCTACCATTAAGAAAATAGGTGGCACTGCAATGGAACAAATCAATGAAGTAGAAAGCGTCAATGATGTAATGAAAAAAATTATCGTTCAAACTCAAAATAGAAGTCTACAATTCACAGATATACTTGATATGATGAAAATTTCCTCATTTGAGACACAAGAATGGAATGAGATTGAAAGTTATCGGAAAAGTTTGTAAGACTTTTTGTTTACTTATGGTGAAATTTACAGACATAGTATTACTGTTTTTAAGAAAGACAAAGACATTAACTTTAAACAAGAAATAGGTGCTGTTCTGGGAATTAACATTACTGAAGAACAACTCACTTTACTTAATGAAAAAACGGTAATTCAAATTAACGAACAGATTGCTCTCATTCCATATCTTGAAAAAATTTTTCCAGTAGTAATTTCTATAGACTCGCAAAAAGAACCTATATTAGATATCGACGTTGATCACGTAATTAATTTGTCTCTGATACATAGTAGGTTAAAAAAGCCTCATCAAAGTGATTCAGAGTAACAGAGAATAATATAGATTATAAAATATAAGTTTGATAGAATTATGCTATTAGTTTGAAGAGGAGTGGGAAAATGCCAAATAAAACAGGATCAACAAATACAAATTTAGTGGCGAATGTAAATGGTCACGGTAGAGTTAAGTCTCCCTTCTTACATGAAAAGGCCACTCGAACTACCCCACGAACATCTCCATCTTTATTCACTAGAGAAATATTTAAAAGAAGTGACGAAGCCTTAAATCGCTTAAAAGCTAGTCGCATCAACGAATAAATATAAAATGTTTTAAACTTTCATAGATTAGCCATACAAATAATATATTTGAACAAAGCTATGTATGGGAGATGATGAAATGAGTGATAAAAAACAGAAAAGCCCCTTTTTAACGAACAAGCCCACAGGTACTTTACCAAAACGTTCTAAAAAAAGTAGTTTATAACTGAACTTGAATAGAAAAATAAAGGATGAAATTGATAAATTTTAAAAAAACAATTAAAGTTTGTTCACTCTAAGGTTCTAAATAGTTCGTATACATTAAAGGCTCCGATAATTAATCGGAGCCTTTTAATTATGTTAATTTATCACAAAAAAAACCACTTCCCATTGTTTCATTATCCAATAGAAAGTGGTTTCATTTTTACTTATTATTGTATGGACTAAATGTTTTCTCATTTTTTTATGAAGGATTCACACTTTAGTTTTCTTCCATTTCTCTGGCAAAGTTACTCTACCTTGAACAGTGAATCGATCCTATTTCCAAACCTCAATCATTGCATCCGCATACGCTTTTAAACTGTTAAACGCTTTTGCGGAAACCTTTTTCGAAGCATTTTGATTATCTAGAAAACCTTTAAAATCATTAATATGTTTGACAACCTTATCCGCAGAACCTTTCTTTTCAAATTGTTCTACTGAATTCAAATGTGCCTTTAATGCTTGCGCAGATCCTGCTTTGAAGGCTCCCGCATTATTGAAGCTATCGATAATAGAATTTAAACCTGTTGCATTAAGATTGCTTAGCAAAAGATTGCTATCGTTAGCGCTTTGATTTGAGTCTGTTTCTGAAGTTGCCGTAAAGTTAATATTGGCCGGAACTGTCATACCCTTAGGAATTTTCACGTACACAGGTACATCAACGGTTTTACCCGGTTCAACTGCTACAACATTGTTATCAAGTTGAACTGTCCAATCATCACTTGCAGAAGCGTTAACACGAATAAGATCCTTTGCTTCGCCGGTATTAGTAACATTAAAATGATAAACTGCCACTTTGCCCGCTACAGCCGGTTGTATAGTGCCAGCGCTTACATTTACCCCGCGCTTATAGGCACCTGAGCCCTCCGTATTACGAACGGCAACCTGGTAATGTAGTACACCGTCATTGCCTTTGTACTTCCCTAAAATGTAGAATTGAAGTTTATTGTATGGATCGATGTACTCACTGACAACATCGTCTTTGCGAATAGAACCATCGAATTTTCCGCCGACCAAACTAGCCCCATTTCCTGCATGGAATAATGAATCCAGGGTTTGCCTTGGGTCACCTTTTGTAACCGAAACTGTTGTACCGTCAGGCTTTGTAAAGTCCTTCAATGCGATATCTTCAGGATGTGAATCAACTGGCCAAATAAACGGGGCAGTCTCCGCATTTTTCGTTTTGGAAATCAATACACCTGAATCGGCTGCAAAGGAATCCGCACCAACTCGGTCTACCACTTCAAGGGTGTAGTTATTGTACTTAGCATTGTTTACGTTGCCGATCATATCGTTACGCCAGTCACCGCTTAGATAATTGCTTGGAGTTAAATCAGTCATACTGATGTTGATCCCATGGAGTCCGCTTCGGCCGAATTTACTGCCAATTGGTACTTCACGTGCGATAATATCCGCAAACACCGGACCAGTCTCTTTTAATTCATCACGGTTGAGCTGCTGTACTTCATCATTGGATAAAAATCCCTGTTTCATCTTATTTCGAAGCGTATGTGGTGCCGGTAACGATGAACCAAGGGTTGCCGGAATCATCCAGCGGGTATGCGTTCCACCTGGTCCATTAAATGACCCACGACTCATCGTTTCCCAATACCCCGCATAGGTTCGAGGATCTAAAGCTGCATTATTATAGTTATCGCCCAGACCCTTAAGGTGACCAAATTCGTGAGCAAATGTTGACATACCATCACTTTCACCTTGAATCGAAACACGAATCGATTTGCCATTTAATGTTGCACTCGATGCAGCAGACCAAATAGATTTTGCTGCAAACCACGAAGTCCAAGGTACATAACGAGTTTTTGCCCAGTTTGACATGATCTCAAATCCAGTTAAATTCTTCGGTGGCCCAAATTCAGCAGGCACCGAGTTCTGATTCATAAACTTCATTTCTCCCAGTTCTTGCCAAACGGTTGATTCATCATAGCCAGCATGTACAATGAACGCGAAGTCATAGTTTTTTCCTGATGCGACTATGTCGGCTGTTGCAGCATTTATGCCATCTTGGAAGAGATTCCCAGTTTTATAATTACTTGGCAGGGAGCCAGGATTAAAACTGTCAAGCCCATACTGAAATTCGTATTTATCCAAACGGTAAGGTCCATAAGAATCAAGGGTTACACCCCATTTTCCATATGAGTTCTCTTTCCAAAAACCATCGATTGTCTGATAATGATTTAGCTCACTTGGAACATTCAAGTAATTTGTCCAAAACTCCCCGAGTTTTTCGCGAGGAACGGCATTTACTTGTGGATTACCGATAAGATCTTTCCCCTTAGGCAAGGTCAAGATAAAATCCTGACCCGGAAAATCGACCAAAATTAGAGCCCCTTTAAGGTTTGTTTCCGGTTGAATACTCTTATCGGTACTCCAATTTACACCAGGGACTGGTTTATAATCATTCCAGGTCATATCCTCTGGATTCACCCAAGACTGCGGATCCAATGGTCCGGGCATTTTATCTAGACCTGGTTCTGCAGCAAATGCGGCTGTTGAATACATCGTAATCATTAAAGTGGTCGATAATGCAGCTATCTTATTTCTACGCTTCAAAATGATTCTCCTCTCACTTGTAAACTATTATTTATGTAGCTTTCTTTTTCGAATTTGCCCTTTCAATTATGTAATGTCATCATTTCTTTTTTTTATATCGTCACCTCCTGATCAAGCTAAAAGCATACTTGCATCCCCCCTTTAAAGTTATAAAACACATAGTCATAAATCGGCAAACAACCTGCCAAAATTCCTCCCCTTTCATGAAATCGATCTTTTAGATTAACCTAACAATTTACTAATGAATCGAAATCATTGATAGTTTACGAGAATGCATAAATATGATAAAACACTATAAAATATTTAATAATTTGTTAACAATTCTAATCTTTTAATAATGAGTAATTTGACAAATATTGAAACTACTATAAACTTTTTTATCGACTTTCTCCTTCGTATAACTTGTTAATTAGTTAGAAATCGACGTATTAAACGATTTTATTTTGAAGTATTTGTCAATTGTTTATGGATTTTGATATGTTTTGTATAAAAATATTTGTTCTAAAATAACTTAACTAAGTATTAATGATTAAGGAATTTACACTTAAATAATGAATAAGTATTTCTTAACAAAGTACTGTATTGGAATGTTGTATAAAAAACTGTAGGATAAGCAGTATTCTTCTAAATGCAAAATTCAAGAAAAAAAATAAAAAAACACCAACTTTTCGCGAAAGTCGGTGTTTTTTTATTTTAACTTTTCCCTCTAACTTTTTTTGGTAATCATAAAAATTTTTCTCTCTAAAAACATAAAAACCACTCGCCCATTGGTTAATTCCAACAGAATAAGTGGTTTCAGATTGTATAATGATTCATGATTTAAATAATTACAAATTCTTGATGTAGGATTCACTTAAAAGAGCCTCTTCCAGAAAGAATATGTTCAATATTTATTTCAAAACAAGCCATAAAGCCTTATATTTTAAAAGGATTTATTATTTTGTTTGGTTGTTCATAGCCTTCATCATTTGGTTAATTTTCTTTTGTGAAGGTTTTTGTCCCATTTGAGCCATCATTACTTTTAACATTTGTTCATTAATTGGTGGATTTTTCTTTAAGTAGTTCATTGTATATTGACGAGCTATGAAAAATCCAATCGCTACACCTGCAATTAATGCTAAGATGCCGACTAGAAAGTATACCCACATTTTATTGCTTCCTCCTTAAAATCATCTAGAAACAATTTTACTAAAACTAACCAGTTTATACAAGAGCAAACTGCAATTTAATCGTTTTAAATATACTTTTGATAGGCGATAGGTCTTAGCCAGCCAAATCGCTGATCCTTCACATCAATTGCAATGAATGTTGAACGAAATTTTCTTAATAGCTCAAAGAATATTGTTTCTGCCTCTAATGATCCTTCTGCATATAAAATAAGTTCGTGAGGATAAAGTTTTAGCTGAGCTTTTGCACCATCATCAAGTTCGAGAAGATACTCTCCAGTTTCCTCATAAAAGTAGATCTGTTGAGAATCAAATTTGCGAATAAATGTATGTAGCTCGAATAAAGGTATTGGTTCTGTTATATATTCTAATTGTTTTTCGATTATTTTCCTTAGTTCAATAGATGAATAATAATACTCATATACTAGTTGATATATTTTATGCTCTTTTCCATAAAATTCTATAGACAGTGGTTCTCGAATTAAAAAAATTTTATATTCCCTCATATCTTGTCCACTCCCAACAACTATCTGTAAGGAAAATTATATAAAATTCCATTCAAATTATTTGTCATTTTTAAGGAGTGAAAATCAACTAGTTTTGTCGAAAACTCTTTAATAAAGCATTATATTGAAAAAAGGTTTAGGAAATAGGAAAAGAATTTAAAATTCTTTCCCTACTTTTCCCATCTTTACCTTTTATTGTAATACTTTTTTTGCTGCTGAAACGACATGATCAACAGTAAATCCGAATTTCTCCATTAATAAGTTACCTGGAGCAGATGCACCAAATGTATCGATTGAAATTACTTCTCCATCTAATCCTACATATTTATGCCAGCCGAATGAAGAACCCATTTCTACTGCTACTCGTTTCGTAACTTCCTTTGGTAATACTGATTGTTTATATTCAGCAGATTGCTTTTCAAATAAGTCCATTGACGGCATCGAAACAACTGATGCAGAAATTCCTTCTGCCGCTAATTTTTCTTGTGCTCCAACTGCTAATTGTACTTCACTACCTGCTGCAATTAATACAACATCAATTTTATCTTGTTTCGCAGGAGAAAGAACGTAAGCGCCTTTTGAAACTTTGTTATAAATATCAGTAGTAGTACCCTCTAAAGTTGGTAAATCTTGACGAGACAATACTAACATTGTAGGTGCATCTTTAGCTTCTACTGCCACTTTCCATGCTGCTGAACTTTCATTTCCATCTGCTGGACGAATTACATTAAGATTAGGCATTGATCTGAATGCTGCTAATTGCTCAACTGGTTCATGCGTAGGTCCGTCTTCACCAACTGCGATACTATCATGTGTAAATACATAAGTAACTGGTAAATTCATTAAAGCAGCTAAGCGAATTGCTGGTTTTAAGTAATCTGAGAAAACAAAGAATGTTGCGCCAAACGCATGAACTCCACCATGTAGAGCCATACCATTTAATGCTGCACCCATTGCAAATTCACGTACACCGAACCAAATATTACGCCCATCGTAGCTTTCTCTCGTAAAGTCACCTTTACCATTCATATACGTTTTATTAGATCCAGCTAAGTCAGCAGACCCACCAAAGAAACTAGGTAATACGTTTGCAATAGCGTTAATTGCTTCACCTGAAGATGAACGAGACGCAATTTTTTTACCTACTTCATATTTAGGTAATGCTGTTTCTAAATTTACCGTAATCTTACCTTCAATCGCATTCTTTAATTGAGCTGCTAATTCAGGATATTTTTCTTCGTATTTTGCAAAAGTAGCATTCCACTCAGCTTCTTTCTTTTCACCAGCTTCAACAATTACTTTATTAAAATGTGCATACACTTCTTCTGGTACATAGAATGCATTTTCATAACCCCAAGCATACGCTTGTTTCGTTAAAATCGTTTCTTCTTTTCCTAATGGCTCACCGTGAGATTTTGATTTACCAGATTTATTCGGAGAACCGTAACCGATTGTTGTTTTCACTTCAATTAAAGTTGGTTTTGATAATTCCTCTTGAGCTTTTTGGATCGCTGCAGTAATTTCATCTAAGTTATTACCATCTTCTACTCGAATTACTTGCCATCCATAAGCTTTAAAGCGGTCTTCTACGCTTTCAGAGAACGAACGATTTAGTTCTCCATCTAATGAAATATCATTTGAATCATAAAGAACTACTAAGCGTCCTAATTGTAAATGTCCCGCTAATGAAGCTGCCTCTGCTGAAACACCTTCCATTAAATCACCATCACCACAAATTGAGTATGTAAAGTGGTCAACTACATTTAAATCTTCTTTATTATATGTACCTGCTAAATGACGCTCTGCTAAAGCCATCCCAACAGCCATCGCAATACCTTGTCCTAGAGGACCTGTTGTTGCTTCAACACCGTGTGTATGTCCAAATTCAGGATGTCCTGGAGTGTTGCTTCCCCATTGACGGAAGTTTTTAATATCTTCAATTGATACTTCGTAGCCTGATAAATGTAGCATGCTATATAGTAACATTGAACCATGGCCTGCTGATAACACAAATCGGTCTCTGTTAAACCATTTTGAATTTTTTGGGTTATGATTCATAAATTTTGCAAACAATGCATATGCCATCGGTGCAGCGCCCATTGGCATTCCTGGGTGACCAGAATTTGATTTCTCGATTGCATCAATTGATAATGTACGAATCGTATTAATTGCTAATTGTTCAATATTATTAGACATAAATTTCGCTCCTTTAGCTTATTCACAAATATTATCATATAATTTACCATGATTTATTACAATAACTAACACTTAGTTTTGACATTTTTAACAAATTATTTCCAAGAAATAGAAAAAAGCAGAATATTCTTCTGCTTTTATCTGTTATTATTTACAAAATATAAAATTTTATATTGTTAAAACGTTTTTAATGTAAGTTTTTTTTACGCATTGCTTTTTCATATTTTAACTTTGCAGGTGTAATATCGTTCCCTTTTTCATCAACAATTTTAATTGAAGTTAATTCATCTACCATACGAGAACGAAAATCTGCTAAATATTCTTTTCTTAATTGATCTTGTTCAACCTTCTCTTCAGGACTTAACCCTACTTCTTTTGCCTTTTTTGATAATTCATTTATTCTATCTAAAGTTTTTTTAGTAACCATTAGTAACCTCTCCTTTATTTGTATCTTATCTATTCATTGTTAGTTCCATCACTTTGATAATCAGATGATTAAATAGATGTCTTTCTTTGCGAAAAGTCTGATGAGGTGCGGAGTAAAGTGCACCGCCTTTAGCAGGCTATACAACGAAGAAAGCGATCTTTTGTTAGAGTCTGATATTCTATTCAATGTATCTCATCTTACAATAAATTGCATTAGCTTTCAATATTGGAGATTTCTTTCATATATTCATTATATCTTCTATTGACGGTTGCCTTAGAAACGTTATAACCAAATCCTTTTAAGGTAGCTGCAATTTCTTCAAATGTTAGGTCGTTTTGACGTAATCTTACAATTTCAGAAATCGGTAATTCCATCTTATCTCTACCACCAGCATTTACACTACCTTCTAAGTTTTTTTGAGGCTTATACCCGTTTTCAACCGCCTTTCTCATACCTCTTTTTATTTTCATATTATGAATTTTCCGTTGATATTCCTCTACAATACTTAAAATTTCTAAAACCATTTCATCGCTTTCACTTAATTGGAATTGTCCATTTTGAGAAGAGGTAAATAATTTTATCCCTTCCCTTTTTAAAAAATGCAATAAAGCGATTCTTGCATGCCCTCTACCTAATCGTGTTTCATCTTGTATTAACAATGCATCAACTTGGTGCTCTTTTATAATTTGAAACAACTGGAAAAGTCCTTCTCTTTCTACTTCATATCCACTGGCCTGTTCGCCTATTGTTTCTAGAATACACATTCCCATCCGCTCACCTAATTCGGTTAGTTCACTCATTTGTCTATTTAATGATGTTTCTTGTGAATCCTTTGCTGTACTTACTCTCGCGTAAATTATTGCATTCATTAACTGTTCCCTCCATACGAACACGAAAACTACTTTAATAAAAAATAGAACTAACGTTTGTATATCATATCCTATCATGATATAATGAAAAAAATAAAGAGGAACGTATTATCTACTTTATAGGCAAGGGGGAAATTCGAATGAACAAACTATCGAAAAGGCAAGCAGAAATTTTAGCTTATATTAAAGACGAAGTAAAAATTAAAGGTTATCCACCTTCAGTTCGAGAGATTGCTGAGGCTGTTGGTTTAGCTTCAAGCTCTACAGTACATGGTCATTTAGAGAGACTAGAACAAAAAGGCTATATTCGAAGAGACCCTACTAAACCGCGTGCAATCGAGATTCTTGGCGATACAGCTACGGTTGTGAATGAAGTACAAGCATCATACTCTGAAATCCATAACGATATTATTAACATTCCTGTAATCGGTAAAGTAACTGCAGGTATTCCAATTACTGCAGTCGAAAACGTAGAAGAATATTTTCCTTTACCGACATCTGTCGCTCCATCTAACGAACAAGTTTTTATGTTACGAGTAGAAGGAGAAAGTATGATCAATGCCGGTATTTTGAATGGCGATCTTGTAATCGTTAAAAAACAATTCACTGCTGAAAATGGAGAAATTGTTGTTGCCATGACTGAAGATAGTGAAGCTACAGTAAAGCGCTTTTATAAAGAAAGCGACCATTTTAGACTTCAACCTGAAAATGATGCCCTGTTTCCAATTTTATTAAAACAAGTATCAATTTTAGGAAAAGTAATAGGAGTTTATCGTACATATCATTAAACCTTTTGAGAGCAATGACATATTTATGTGATTGCTTTTTGTTTTTAACAAGCATATAGTCAAAACAAAATCAACCACACTAACTTATAAATTTAAGGGAGTTTTTTTAGTGAGTAAACTCGAGTGGAGAAAAAGTTTAAAAGAAATTTATTTACCAAAAAGTAAGCCTAGTAAAATTAAAATACCAAACTTTAAATATATAACGATTGAAGGCAAAGGCAATCCAAATAATGAAGTATTTAAAGAAAATGTCGAAGCGCTTTATTCTTTAGCTTATGCAATTAAAATGTTGCCTAAAAAAGGCATTGTTCCAGAAGGATACATTGATTACACAGTCTTCCCTCTTGAAGGGGTTTGGGATTTAGATGAAGAAGGTCGAAAACTAGACTATTTAAATAAAGAACATCTTTTATATAAATTAATGATTAGACAACCTGACTTTGTTACAGAAGATTTAACCTACATCATTTTAGATCAACTTAAACAAAAAAAGAAAAATCCACTGTTAGCAAACGTAAAATTTGAATCGATTACAGAAGGCTTATGTGTTCAAACGATGCATATCGGAAGTTATGATGACGAGCCACGAACTTTTAAATTAATGGAAGAGTTCTGCAAAGAGAATCATCTACAAAGAGTTCAAAAAACACATAAAGAAATCTATATTTCTGATGCAAGAAAAACTCAACCTGATAAATTGAAAACTGTTTTAAGGTTTCAAGTGGAAGAACGATAGACAAAATAAAAGAGCTTGGATTTTCCAAGCTCTAGACTTACTATTAGATACCTGTAACATATCACGTTTAAATTAATCAGTTTATCATTCACTATAACTTTCAAAACTCTTCTCTAAATCATCTCTAAACGCAATTGCTAAATAATTATCAATTATATTTCTAGTAATAGGTGATTGAAATACTTGACTCTTATACGCCCCACCATCATATTCAATTATATCAATCTTATTTTCAACCTGTTCATTTTGCACTTCATCAAAATATTTAATACTAACTACTACCCCAGAGTCATCAATCGTAATCAATAACTCTCTTTCATTTAATAAGACCTCAATCACACTATCTTTATCGATCATAATATCAAATTCACCATTCGAAACTTCGATTTCCTTTTTTAAAGACTCCTTTAAATCTACAAAATAAGATTCAAATTTTTCACACATCTTACTGTATGCCATATTTTCTGTAACAGTATCTTTATATATTGCTTTTGTTTTTAAGATGAATTCCCTTTTAAAATCCATATTTCCACTCCTTGTAATGATATAATTGGAGCATTTATATATTATTACTATTCATCATGTATTGAAAAATAGAATAACAGGAAGAATGTATTTAGAATTTTTTTAAACTGATTAGCCTAAAGTAACAAACTAATCATTCCATCAGGACTTTTTACACACTTTTTCGTATTTATTG
This sequence comes from Gottfriedia sp. NPDC057991, assembly GCF_042886615.1. Taxonomy (NCBI): domain Bacteria; kingdom Bacillati; phylum Bacillota; class Bacilli; order Caryophanales; family Bacillaceae; genus Gottfriedia; species Gottfriedia sp. NPDC057991. Next base: position 170,768 of record NZ_JBHVQN010000006.1, on the reverse strand, counting down.
TAAATAAGATTACACTTTTTAAATTAATCTATGAAAAGGTAGTAAGTTTGAGAATCGGATGAGATTAAATTGGTATTGAAGATGGGTATTTGGAAGTGGCTATTGATATTTGGGGTAATAAAATTATTTTTATTCTTCTTCAAAAAATTAAATGCCGAAAATATCGTTTAATCTATTAATTTAACATAAATAATTTCAGGATCCCCTTCATCCAAATTATCGATAAATCCACTTTCAATATATCCTAAAGATTGAAATACTTTTTGCATTTGGATATTTGATCTATTTGTAGATGAAAATAATTTCTTTTCTGAAAAAACTTCAACATATTTCATGAGATTTTTTGCTATACCAAGCCTCCTCATGTTTGGTGAAACAATTATTAAATCAATAAATAAATGGCCAAAGAAAAATTTATGAAAAATCATAAAACCTACTATACTTCCATTCAATTCACAAACTATGCATCGATTTTCTTTAATTGATAGTTTAATTTGATTTTCCCTCATTCGACTTTCAATAATTTGTGAATCCAGAATTACGACCGATTCACAATCATTTAGATCCGCATTTCTAATTTCCACTTACGTTCTCCTTTTCTTAAAGATAGTTATAGTTAACCTTTTCTATAAAATACTTTTAAACCCTTTTATGTATTATGTTAATACTAATAAACCTGTATTTAAAATCATACAGGTTCACTCTTTGAAATTCTTTAACTGCTTTTTCAGTTAGGATTCCGAAAATCCCATCCACTTTAACGCCTATTTTTTCTTGAATTTTCTTTACTTGCACTCCCCTCGAACCTTTTTTTAAGATTCCCTTATAAGGATCTAACTCAATTTGAATAATCCTTTTATATAATCCATTTTTAATATTTGCATTATTTACAGAGATAAGCACATCTGCATAATTAGGAGCTACTGCCCAACCTGCTGCAGCAATCGCATTAAATTGCTCATTAGCAGTTTTGTAAGTTTTAACTTTACTGTACCGTGGATGACTTAAAATAAAATCAACATAGCCTTGAACTGGATCATTATATTTTATATAATATCCACCTTCATTTTTAGGTCTAGCTGTTCCTCTACTACTAAGAGGTAAACCTGGATACCACGTTTGACCTGCGATATTGTTATTTTTCTTAAAATTTTTAGACGTAAAATGTGCTGTTTCTACTTGCCATTGAGTATAAATCACTTCAGTTAACCAGCCAATTTTTTTTGAAACTTCTTGGGCAAATTGAAAATATTTAATTGTATTAGACATTATAGACTAATCCTCTCCTTAAAATGCTTGTCCTATAGCGTATTCGTTTGCTCCAATCTTGGTTCTAAGGAAATAGTAGAAAAGGTATGGAAACTGTCTATTTTTCTATTTAAAAATACATATATTTTATTACTCCTCTTGTATTTAACAACTATTAAAGTTTCTTCATAGGATAGTTAAAAACCGGAGCTGATAAAATGACTAATTGGATCTATATTTCTACATCAAACCGTCAGCTAAAACTTTTCGACGGCAATACTCTGCTTAAAACTTACCCAATCGGTGTAGGAAAAATGCTTACTCCTACTCCTACAGGAACTTATACAATTATTAATAAAGATCCAAATCCTGGTGGACCTTTTGGGGTACTATGGATGGGACTATCAGCTCCACATTACGGAATTCATGGAACTGATAATCCTGCAACAATTGGCCACTTTGTTTCACATGGTTGTATTCGAATGTACAATAAGGATGTTCTTGAGTTATCTTCGATGGTTCCAATTGGTACCGGTGTCGTTATTCATCAATAAACAACAAAGGGTTGTTTAAAAAAACACCTAAAAATACAAGAGCTGTAAAACTTGTAGTTTTAGGTGTTTTTTAGTTTTGTTTATAAAACCTAGTCTGGAGAACTGCCTTATTCTTTAATTGTTAGGACTAAATACAATCCTTTGATTCCCTTCATATATAATAGCTGTCTTTGCTAGGATCATCTCATTTCGGTAATTGAAATTTTTATCCGAAAAGTTAACAATAACTTTGAGATCTTTACCGAATTCAGTTGATTGAACAGTTCGATCCTTTGTAAGGATTTTATAATTTGTCATTTCTTTTTGTACTGCTTTTTCATGAAATGGTGACCATATTTTTAAATATGATGTTATCATCTTTTTATTTTTCTCCCACTCTTTTGAATCAAGATGATACAAAGGAGGAACATTATATAGTATTTCATAGAGCATCCGATTTGTTATTTCATCTTGTATTTTTAAGCTACCAAATTCCCAATGATGAGTAGTGATTACTGAATTATTATATACTAATTTATACATTGGTACTGTATACGTTGGACTCAAATATACTTCACTATAAAGCTCTTTAATCGGTACTTGCTTACTATATCTTTCTGGAATATCGTTCCTAGGAGACCAATATCCGCCCACATAGTACTTACTTTGTTTATTTGTTCGCATATCAGCATCACTCCATTGAATCACAGGTGTTTCAATACCATGAGCAAATGCGATCGTTTTACTTGCGAAGTCATTACCACCTTCAGAGCCTACTATCATGTTTTTCTTCGTTGCAATATAATTCATTCGATTTAATCGAGCTGCTAAATCTTGTTTCTGTGTAATCGGGTGAGCTTTTGTATAGTCATCATAAATTTCTCCTGTTGCATCACAATCGATGAACCATGTATTAAAATCAATTCCACTTTGTAATATAGCACCTACACGTTGTTTAACACTTGGTAAAGATAAAGTTGGATTAAGTTTCCTTCCCCTACCTAAAAATCCTTTTATTTTTTCATTATTTTTATTAGTAATTGTTGCACTTTCATAAAGTCCTTTATCTTCAAATGACGCTGTATTCCAATCTATTGATGCATTCTTTTGAATTGAATGGTATGAATCATAAGGTCCGATTAAATAGCCTAGTTTGTTTGCTTGTTTAACCATTACTGGATTCATTAATCCATTTGCCCAGTTAGGAAGACCAATCCAAGCTTTTTTAATACCAGACTTATATAAATCATTTACTAAATCAATCGAATCATTTTTTGCCCACTTACTTATCGGGTCTATTGAAGCCCCTAGAGAAACTTTTAAAAGATGCTTATTTAATGTATACAATTCTTGCTCACTTAGCTTACTGATCCCCTTATTAATTAATTTATTTGATTCATCATCTAACTTGGTGAAAATTGATTTATTATAAAATTGCTTTAATTTAACAACACTATTTAAGGCTTTTAATAGACTGTTTTTTTGGTAATTATCAAGATAGGTTTGTTCTTTTGCATTATTAAGTACATTCCTATACTCATCAACTTCTTCTGGATAATGCTCTTTCATTAGCGTCAAAGTCCATTGGAAGAATTCACTATCTAATTCCTTTTGAAATAAATGCCAATTTATGTTTTCACTAGAAATCGCTTCATTATTCCATAAATAAATATGCGGGGCACCATATAGCTTTTCTATATTTCGGTTCTCTCTACTTTTATCGGCTAATGTTTTAAATTCTCCCTTCTCAACGACAAAATCTTTATACACCTTCGCAATTTGAACAATATCCTTATTTGTTACATAAATTCGGAAGCCGTATGTTTTATCTGGATTAATGTTTGGAAATTCATGTTCAAATGCAAATTTAATTGATGAATTCGAATTAAATTTCACTGTATTATTGAACATATTTTTAGCTATATAAGTAATCGAATACTTTCTTTTATTTAGTGTGAAAAATCTCATTGAAAAGCTTTCAGCAAAAGAGAGTTCTTCATTTGATAAAAACTTCTTCCAATTTACATCGTTACTAGGAATCATTTTTCCTTCTCCAAAAGGTAAGATATAACTTGGTGAGCTTACTGTTGGCCACACAAATTTAGTTGAACCAGATGACTTAAGTGTTACGTCTAAGTAATTTTTTTTCTTTTGAATATCGATATCCATTTTTTTATTGGGATACCTCCACGAAACAGACTGTTTTGTTTTTACTAGATTTGTAACCTTCTCCTTTTCCATAGGAAGTGACGCACTTTCCTTGACTCCATCCTTCTCAACAAAGAGTTCAAAAGTTTCAGGCTTAACATCAAAAGTAAAATTACCTGGTTTAATAGTTAAACTAGTAGTAGACTTTTTATTTACTTGCTGGCATCTAGATAAAGTACTTATTAATAAAATACTTGTACAGATTAAACTAATTATTTTTTTCATTTACATTCCTCCTTAGTTCAAAGGATAAAGGCACTATGTGACATGAATGTTACAACGAAGAAGAATGTAAAAATAACCCTTACTACTGTAATATTTATACTGATGTATTTTTTTAAAAAACCTCTATAAACGCTTATATAGCAAGGTTACTAGAGGTTTTAATAAATTTAAGTTTCGCCAACATAAGACAACTAACCCCCTACCGATTGGGTGAGATTTTCGGGGGATTTTTTTAAATAAATGGACAGACGCAAACTAGGAAACATCTTATTCCAAGTCTTTTCACCGCCCCCTACTAACTCATTTTTTTTTATATTACTTTGACAGCTGTTAATTAGTCGAAGAATATATCACACAAATATAATAAACCATTCCGCTGCCTCTGGAATGGTTCTTTTTTGTTTAACATATAAAAGTTAGGAGGTTTCATATGTTAATTAACTTAATTACTTTTTAAATATATCAAGTTAAAGAACCCAAGTATGAATCTTAAATGAATTATGCTATCTCAAATAAGGACTTACACTTCATCTATTAATATAGTAATGTTTTCATTGGATACTAAGTCTCATGCAGAAGTAATTCCAAAACCAAATCTAGAAAACACTATTAATCAAGTAAACACTCAAACTAGTTTACCTGCACCACCTATTATTCAAGGTAGAGCAGTAAATGAATAGTATCCTCAAATGCCAATGCCAACTGTAAAAGCATTAGACGGTACAGGAACTGGCTATTTAGATGTTTATTGGCAGCCTGTTGATGCTATTAAAAAATATCAAGTAATTTTATTTAACGGATCTATACATAGCTACTGGGACATCCCTGCAAACCAAACCACATGGACTACATAAGGAAAAGGTATTTTCCCTACCAAAGAACAATTCTGTTAGTGTAGCTGCTATATTTGGGCTGCTACTTTAAAATAAATTATTAGGAGGTCAGTTATTTGCATCCTTTTTTAATACTTACACTTTCACTCCTTTGTGTACTGAGTTGTTTAGTAATTGCTATTTACTTTTTTTTAAAACACATAAAAAAATATCTAAATAGATAATTTCAAGAATAAAAGGGACTGTTTTTATCAGTCCCTTTGTACTTATTTAAATATTTTAATCCAAGTCTTCTCGCCATCAACGCCATCAACAACTAAATTATTCTTATTCTGAAATTCTTTAGCTGTTGCTAAAGTTTTTTCACCATAGACATTATCTACTGTAAGGGTTTGGGTTTTGGAAAATGAATTGAATATTCCTATTCTAAACAAATGATAAAAGGACCATCCAAGCATCATTCTGGAAAGGTCCTTTTTACTTGGAGTTTTAATGAATCATATTAAAAAGCACTGCAACTACACACTAATAATAACATTTATTAAAACATACTGTTTAAAATTGAAACAATGAGTCTCAAATAAGGAATCATGCCTCCGCTATTATTATAGTAACGTTTAAATTGGACAATATATACAATTAAATTACAAGTTGGAGGTATTACATGAAAAAATTATTTAAACAAGCTACTGTTTCTCTAATAACAACAGCATTTTTAGGATCTATCATTCCAATGAATACTCATGCAGAGGAATTTTCTATGGTAAATCTAGAAAACACTATTAATCAAGTAAACACTCAAACTAGTTTACCCGCACCTCCGTTTGTCCAAGGTAAAGCAGTAAATGATAAGTACCCTCAAATGCCAATGCCAACTGTAGAAGCATTTTCTAATGAAAACGGTACTGGAACAGGGTATTTAAATGTTTCATGGAAGCCCGTTGAGGGTGTAACAAAATACCAGGTAATCTTATTTAATGGATCGATACATAGTTACTGGGATGTTCCAGCAGATAAAACATCATGGACAACAAAAGGTAAAGGAATGTTTCCTACTGCTGAACAAATTGATGCCGGCCAGGTAAATTTTAAACGTGACGGTAGTGGCGGGGAATTTTCTATTGATCCAACATACTTATATGAAAAAACGTTTGAAGTTAATAGTGGCGGATTAAATTATGCTCAATCAATAGAATACTATGTTAGAGTAACTGCTGTTTTTGAAGATGGTTCAAGTCCAATTTCATATGCATCTACAACTGCAATTCCTGTAGAAGATCTAACTAAAATTCTAACTTACGAAGAACTAGATAATCTTAAAAATTATGAATACGCAGCAAAAGCAATTGAACAAATTCCTGATGAAGTGGTATCACAAGGTACAGATGAAATTATTAATTGGTTTAAACTAAATATTGATAACACAAATATACTAGAAGATTTAAATAACCCTGAGATTGTTAATAATCCCATATTTATTGATGAAGACAGTGAATTTAGTATACAGCCGTACGGAGTACTTGGTTGCATATCAGCTGTAACTGTAGCACTTATAGGTCTCGCATGGGCTCCCAGCAAAATACTAAAGGTAAAAAGCGCGATTAAAGCTTTAGGAGGAACTAGTAAATTTGTTAAAACAGCAATTAATTACTACAAAAATTATAGAAAACTAGGATATACAAAAACGTACGCTTGGGAGAGAGCAGTAAAAGGTGCCTCAGCTACAACAGCTCCTGAATTAAAAAGTGCATTACTTCAATTTTTTGGTGTAACTGCTATAGTATCAGTATGTGTGGAGTAACTATGAAGAATATTATTAAGTTAATTAATAAATTCTCCTATTTTATTGTGTTACTAATGTTAATAACTATGACCATTACTAATTTGATAATTGACCATAATAATTTTCTTGCAGATTTAGTAAATGTAGGTGGGCTAATAGTAATAACTACAGTAATTTTAATTACGAATGATAAAAAGAGCTAATATTTTCTTAAAGTTGTAAGCCCTCTTAATTTCTTAAGAGGGTTTTTCTTTACTTTAAAAACTTACTCCAAGTCTTCTCGTCACCAACTAAATTCTTCTTCTTCTGAAATTCTTTAACTGTTGCTAAAGTTTTTTCACCTTAGATATTATCTACTGTAAGCGTTTGGGTTTTGGAAAATGAATTGAAAATTGAATGGTTCCATCTATTAATTTCACATCATGTTTTAACTGATGACGGTTCAAAATTGATTTTACAATCGCTAAACCTAAGCCTGTTCCTGTTAAATGTTTATTTCGGGAAGCCTCCATAACATAAAAAGGTTCCCATATTTGCTTAATTTGCGTGGAATTTTTAAGATTTGTTTCATTTTTAATTATGAAGACAATTTCTTCATTTTCCTCGTAAAACTTAATGTTAATTTCCGGATATTTTGTATATTTAATTGCATTACTAATTAAATTATTAAATACTTTCTCAATTTGGTCACGATCTACTTCGATATTTAGTTTATTTGTTTTAATATATTCTTTTTTTAAAACGATATTATTTTGATTCAATTCGATTTCAAAGTTTTCCAAACTAGAATCAAAAAGCTGGATTAAGTCAAATTGTTCTATATGTAATATTTCACGTTCAATTCTTGATAACTCTAATAATTTATCGATTAAACGATTTATTTGATCGGTTTGTTTAATGATTGTATCAACATAGGTTCCATCATCTATTCCGTCTTTAATGCCTGCCGAATAAGCTTTGATTAATGCCAGTGGTGTTTTAAGTTCATGAGAAATATCTGATATGAACGTTTTTAAATTAGCATTTCGTTGATTTAAATCATCATGGGCAATCCTCAATTTGTCACTCATTTCGTTTATACTTTTAGCAAGTTCTTCGATTTCATCATTTGTTGAAATTTTTGCCTTTTTAAATTCTAATTGAGCGATTTCTATAGAAATATCTTTTAACTCTTTTAATGGGTCTGTAATTCTTTTTGACCAAATCCAAACCATTAAAATCAGCATTAAAATCAAGAAAATCATAATATAAATGGTAAACTTATTTACGATTTGAACAGCATCACTTAAATAAACAATTGAGACACCAACTACAATAAATACATTATCCTTTTGAATAAAATCGACTAAAAAACTAGATTTCAACTTACCTTGATCGTAGATTTTACTAATTCTTTTACCACTTTTAACTTGGTTTAATGTTTCTTCTGTAACCCAAAATTTATTTAAGGTTACTCTTTTTTGATATAAATTATCTCTTAATATTCCATTAAACTGGTCTAAATTAGACTGAATTGATTCATAAGCGATTGTTACATTATTTTTTTGTTCCAATTGATTAATTGACTGTTTAAACTCAGCCATTGGCATCTTGTCTATCGTTGTTGAAAGGTCATGTACTCTATTTTTCATCTGAAATAAGTAATATTTAGGTAATAAATACGAATTGATAATTAGATAAAAAATAAAAACAAAAAGAATACATACTGTAATTGTTATCGAGATTTTTCTTCCTAATCGATTCATTTTTCTTTTCTAAGACTGTATCCTAAACCTCGATGTGTTTGAATAAGATCTTCTCCTATCTTTTCTCTTAATCTTCTTATATGGGTATCAACCGTTCGATCATCTCCATCATAATCAATACCCCATACATTAACTAACAAATCCTCACGTGACAAGATGTTTCCTCGATTACGAACAAAACAACTTAATAAATCAATTTCTTTTTTCGTTAAATTTAAATTTTCCTCGTTTCTAAATGCTATTTTACCTTTAAAATCTACTTTAATATTATCAATTACAATAAGATGTTCCTCTTTTAGTAATTTTTTAGCTCTAGTAATCAGGACACCCGGATGGAATGGCTTTCTTACATAATCGTCAGCCCCTAGTATTAGAGCTTGTAATTCATCCTCATCATCGCTTTTAGCTGTAAGCATTAATACTTTTGTTTCACCACTTTTCTTTATTTCTTTACACACATTAATCCCACTATTATAAGGCATCATCCAATCTAAAATAGCTAAATCTATTTTTTCGCTATAAAAGATTTCGATCGCTTGTTCTCCGTCTTCTGCTAAGAAAACGGTATATCCTTCCTTTTTGAAATATGACTGTAAGATCTTTAACATATCTTTTTCATCATCAGCAATTAGAATATTGATTTTTATTCCTCCGTTCAATTATGTTATTTTGTCACGTTCATGTAACAAAGGTAGCCTAAACTGTTTTCGAGGAGTGATAACATGAGGATCATTGAAATTTTAGTCAGTGCTCTATTTATTTTATTTGCAATCTTAATTGTATCAATTCATTCATAAAAGGCAGGTTATAGACATGAAATATACCATATTTAGAAGGATCGTTAGAAGATTAATAGTTTTTACGTTGATAATATTAATTTTCCCTATTATTTTATATAGTTATTCAAAAAGTATCGAACCAAAAATGTTGGATGTAAACCAAATAACGATTACATCAAATTCCGTTTCAAAGCAAATGGAAGGATTGAAAATTGTTCAATTTAGTGATAGCCATATTGGTGCTCATTATACATTAAAGCAATTAAATAAAGTTGTCGATCAAATTAATAAACAAAACCCGGATTTAATTGTGTTTACTGGTGATTTAATTGATAATAGCGCTTTATACAATAAATTAGATCAAATCCCTGCTGTACTTAAACAATTAAAAGCAAAATATGGTAAATATGCTATTTACGGAAATCATGACGTTGGTGGTGCAGGGAAGAAAATCTCATCATCTGTTTTCATAAAATCTGGTTTTACAGTTTTAGAAAATGAACAGAAAGAAATCGTCTTAAAAGATCACAGTAAACTAAATATTATTGGTTTGGATGACTATCTTTTAGGAAGACCGAATCCCGCTGAAGCATTTAAAAATATACAAAAAAACGCTTTTAATCTCTTACTAGTACATGAACCCGATGTGGCAGCACGCCTTAAAGAGTATCCGATTGACTTACAACTCTCTGGCCATAGTCATGGCGGACAAGTTAAACTACCATTTCACAAAGCAATTTATACTCCGCCATTAGCAACTATTTATACTGAAGGTTTATATAAAATAAATGATCATAAAAAACCTTTGAACTTATACGTTAATCGGGGGATCGGAACTACGAGGCTACCTTTTCGATTTTTTAGTGTTCCAGAAATTTCAGTTTTTACTTTAAAAAGTAAATGATAAAACCCGCAAGGAAATATATATTCCTTGCGGGTATATAAGCATTTTTCTTTATCAAAAGTACTCAACCAAGTTCACATAATTTTATCCTCGTATACAAATCACATTGCATTTGAGGTATTAGGACATTGGACTAAAATCCTTCCAGATTGTTACTGATAATAGTTCATGGGTAATGTCATTACGAAACCAAGTTTCATTCCATTCAACCTGGCTTCTTTCAAACCTAGTTCGTTCTTCATATTCTTCTATACTTCTATATTTAATAAATAAATTGATGTAATAATATTGTTCATCTTCTCTTTGCATAAAATTCATCCCAACATTTGAGGGCTTTGAATGAAATTTTGAATGTGCTGACTTTTTTAATCTTGCCTTAAAATCCTCTAAAAACTTCTTTTCAAACTTATATTCAAATAAGACGGTAATCATTGATTCAACCCATTTCTATTATTAGTTGTCTATTAGCTAAACACTATTATAAGTATTCAATTTCTTAATTATTCTAATCAACAACTCATACATATTAGATTTAATTTGAGAGGATAATATAAAAAATAGAAATTTCTATAAGAGGTGCTTATGGAAGAAACACAATCACAGAACCCTTCTGAAAATATAACTAGTCTTATTTGGAAATTATCAATTGGTTCTGCATTAGCATGGGAATTCTCAAAATTTTTTGGTTCCTCACATCCATACTTAGGTCCAGTTTCTCTTATACTTACTGTTCAATCGACTATGGATAAAACAATTAGTTTATCAATCAAGCGAGTAATTGGAACAATGATTGGAATTGGAATTACTGTCATTATTGCGAGTTATCTGAAAGTCACTGGATGGAACTTAGGACTTTTAATTCTGATTGGTACATATATTGCTAAATATTTAAAATTAGACAAAAAAGTACTTCACCAGGTCGCTCTCACGATTCTATTTGTCTTTGCATTTGAACACCAATCAAAGGATTATGCGATGGATCGAATGAGGGATACGCTTGTAGGTGTCTTGACTGCTGGATTAATACAGATCATTTGGTCTTCACTCATCTCAAGAAAAAAAGAATTGAAATAGTACAAATGCTAGCCTGATTTGTTCATATTCAATTTTTAAGAGGATTAATTTAGAGTGCTACCTAATTCAATCCTCTTTATTTTTTAGGTTATTCTTTTAATATACTGCACAATAAAATTTCAATCTCTCATGTTCTCATAGAAAACAATTCTATTGCCAAACGGATCTCCAACCCGAACCTCTCGTGTTTTCCAAGGAGTTTCTTCAATTCCAGGGCGAGCAAATTTATATTTCTTTGAAAGTAGTTTTGAATGAAGTAACTCTAAATTTTCTACTTCAATTCTAATAGCTGCACCTGGGCTACAATCCCCATGGTGCTCAGAAAGATGAATTACACAATTATTATAAGAAATTTGCATATATAATGGGAAATCATCTTCAAATCGATGCTCCCAATCAATCTCAAATTCTAAAAATGTTATGTAAAATTCTTTTGCCTTATCTTCATCAAAAATACGTAGAATAGGTGTTGGACTTTTCATAGAAATTTTCGATCTACTCATTTCTCTTCTCTCCTTTTCATTTAAAACTACTACCTATTAAAAAGTTCATTCAGCTTATTGCACCAATAATTCCTTGAATTATTTTCATACTCTCAATGTCCTTTGGACGAAGCTTGCGTCCCGTACCTTTTTCATAAACCTTTTTTTCTTCAAGTAGCTGGTATGGGTTTAGGACATTAATTGATATACCTTTTAAATTATATTTTTGAATTGGCAAAGCATCATTTCTCCATTCCCAGTCAGGAAAACCATTCGCTATGATTTTACCTTCTTCTGAAATTCTAACAAATACAAAACTAACATCGATCTCGCCTTTTATGAAATCTGTTTGAAGCATACTGACAGGAATTTTCTTAAAACCAGCATTAACCATTGCTCGTTCTAACTCTTCTCTGTATTGAATTAAAGAAACTAAATCAATATCCGAGTGCTCGCGAGTCACTTTACCAAGCAGAAAATCAATTGCCCAGCCTCCCCGTAGCCAGATATGAAATTTTAAATTTAAACAAATTGTGTTTATTTCATTGAGGATTTTCAATTGTTTTTCTACTAAATTGTTATTGTCCAATTTCACCACACCCTTTTTACATCTATTTATTTGTTTCTACCTCTAAGGTTTTTACATCTTCTTCAACTAATCTGTATTTTTAAATTGTATAGACAAATTCTTAATTGAAATGGGCTTCTTCAAACGAAGTAGCCCTTGATTAGTTTGTTTGTCATTCTATTTGTTTGAGTTTGTTCATAAAAATCCCAAGTTTGATAAAATTACGATTACGATTACAGCAAATACAAAAGCAAGTAACACCGTTTTAAACCTACTCTTCTTTCTAACATCTTCAACATAATAAAAATCATCATTTCCCATCAACGCTCCTAAGACTAGATAGACTAAAAGAGACACTGGCAAAAATACGAATACTAATCTTACAAGAATTGATGGGATCGATAGCGCTTCTGCAATCCCTCCGCATACACCTAAAAATACATAGTCTGTATTCGATTTATATAACCTATTTCTATTCATTCTTTCTTCCTCTTTTAAAATTCTTTTTTGAAATCTAATTCGATTTAAAACATTTACAATAGAGCATGTTATTCAATGATTTTATGTGTTTTCAAATAGTCATCAATTAGATTCCCCTTCAATAAGTTAATTCTTTATCAAGCTAAGTCTATCGGTCCATGTTCCACTTATTTATCAACTTCTTCACATTCTCATTTGGACTCCAACAATTAAATTTGTAGTTCGTCATTGTTTCAAATCCCAACCTACTACAATAATATTTCATACCTTTCACTTGTTTCACTGCTTTAAAATGCTGACACGTTGCACAGCAATGGAAATCTTTCATATAGCCTCCTAAGATGAAAATTAATTACATTTTTCAACGAAATTAAAGTTCTTTTTTATAGAGTAAATCTTCAATTGAAATAAAAAAGCGAGCAGCAACAGGCTACTCTTACTACTACTTTCTACCACTAATTTTAAATGAATTATTAATTTTTTAATTGAGCACAAAATCTCATTTACTTTTGTATTTATACATTTTCAATATTTTACGGTTAATTTCTTCATAATCACAGAAAATAGTAGTGCATAGTAATTAATGGAAAAGGAGATTTATTTATGAAGCTTTGGATTACTTCTATTTTCTCTATATTAGTAGCTCTAACTACTACCTGCTCTTCAGTATTTGCTGAACCTAATCATAAGCTTGCAATAGTGATCGATGATTTTGGTAATAACATGAAAGGAACGGACCAAATGCTTTCACTTCCGATCCCATTAACGGTTGCCGTTATGCCTTTTTTACCTTCTACAAAAAAGGATGCAACTGTTGCTCATTCTAAAGGTTATGAAGTAATTGTTCATTTACCAATGGAACCAAGGAAAGGGAAAGCAAGTTGGTTAGGACCTAATGCGATTAAGACAAACTTAAGTGATGACGAAATTCGAAGAAGAGTCCTAGCCGCTATTGATGACGTCCCATACGCAATAGGAGTAAATAACCATATGGGTTCAAAAGCAACTTCCGATGAGAGAGTAATGCGCATTGTCTTAACTGCTTGTAAAGAAAGGGGCCTATTTTTTTTCGATAGTAAAACGAATTATCGGAGCGTAGTTACTAAAATTGCAGATGAGATAGGCGTGCCGGTCATTGAAAACAAGTTATTTTTCGATGATTTATACACTTATAAGCATATAGAAAAGCAAACTCGATTACTTTTAGAAAAAGTAAGAGTAGAACCAACTATGATTGCGATTGGACATGTAGGAGAACCAGGCGAAATTACCTCAAATGTAATAAAGGAATACATACCTAAAATTAAAGAAGAAGCTAATTTTGTCTTTTTATCAGAATTAGTAGAAAACCTTCCAATCCCATTACATTAAGAAAAAAATTAGGAACCGCTATTTTGCGATTCCTATATTTTTTGATCTATAATCGTTAAAGTAATCTTCAACCTCATAAATATCATTTACGACCAATATTTTATCATTGTAATCTTTAAACTTTTTAAAGAATTTTGGTTTCCCTACTTCTTCAAAATACTTATTCCATTTAAACATTTTGAAGAATATTTTAAGTGTCGGTTTATAATTTGATTTCTCTAATCTAAGTTTTTGTAAGAAATACCTTTTAATGATTCGGTAGGTTCTAACAGAATAGCTAGTATCTAAAAAAATAATCAACTCTGCATTTAGAAAACTATTACCTACCCATTCTTCATTATGAACACCTTCAATAATCCATGTATCCGAACGAATGAGTGTATCTAAATAGCATTCTCTTTCTTGTTCGGAACGTCTGATATCTTTATGACCCTTTTGCCTTTTCCATACAACATTATCTAACTCATAATACGGTATATTTAGCTTTTTGGACATTTGCCTTGCTAAAGTCGTCTTACCACTTCCAACTGAACCAATGATATGTATTTTCTTTGGTTTATTTTTCACTTAAATCACCACTTATCTTAAAACATTGATTCTATATTATTCGATTTAGTATTTAAAATGACCTTTTACTATTTAAATCTTTATGAATAAAAAAAATAGAAGCTGATTTAGTTAGCTCCTATTTTTATTTAATCGTTCTGCTATTTAAATTAACTACATTATTTACGCCAAAAAGTAGTATATTCCGCTTTTTCTTGAATATTGAACTCAATCATTTTCTCAAGCAATTCATAATTGACTGGGACTTTCCAAGGAATACGAAACAAACCTTTTGTAGCACTATAGCCAGCCTTTGCAATTTCATCGGCAAAGTGCTCAATTCCTTTTTCTTCCGGTGATACACTCATATGTTGCTTCGCAGTCGAAATGCCAATGATGAATGTGCCATGATTGGAAAACATAGGCGTATTCCATTTAATTTGCGGCTCTAGGCTAGGAAATTTATTCGAAATCCAATCCAAAATTTCAGCAGTTCGTTCACGGTGGTCTGGATGATCAATACCTGCTAAATATTCTGCAAAAACTTCCATGTCGGTCCCTCCTCAAACAAAAATTATATAGATTCTCTAACTTAAGACTTTAATTTAACTATATAAATTAAAGTCCAAATAGTCAAAAGTGCCTCAAAGATTTCTCATTATTAAAAGCTAATTCTCATTTTCATTAAAAAGTCATATTGTTACTCGTTGAAAAAAAAGTAATAATTCCTAAAACTAAAATTATAATCAAAATTACCTGTATACCTATTCCAACAATACTGCATACTCTTCCAGAAATTGCTAGACCTTTCCCCTTTTCATTCGATTGATTAATTTCGTCGATACTTTTTTTAGAAATAAATAGACCAATTATACCAAGAATGAAACCAATATAAGGAATGATGATCGATAATACGCCTAAAGTTAATGAAGAAATAGATTTACTATTTGTTGTTCCCAATTCAATATCCCCCATAAATTTAAAATAAGCTTTAATATAAATAATAAAATTTTAATTCTAAGATAGTGTATAATTCCAAGTCTATTATTTATATTTTTATTTTAATATTACACTAACAATTTATTTTTGTAATTTGGGGGAATTTTATCTTTTCCCTATTTAAATTCTTTTCAATATATGGTTGTAAATTAAATTAATCCTTGTCTATGAAGACATGTATACTTGGTAAACTATCTAAAAATTAATCTATAATATGAAGGATACTTAAAACCAAAAAGGATAGAAATATTATCCATTCTTAACTATTTTTTCCTTTTTCTCTCAGATAATTTTCATAAGTATCTTTTACTTATTAGATTTCGGTTTAATTGGGGCTACTTTTGAAAGTCATTTACTTAAATCGTTTAAAAGATATAACCCTCTAAACAAAGTACTAGCTCTATTTTAATTATGCAAGTTCTAAAGGCAAATAAGCATATTCTCCGACCCTTATAATCTCACACTTTTTAACTAAAATCGGATAAATAAAAATCGGTCCATCTATCACAGTAGTATGGAACTCACCACTTTCTCCGCATGGATCAATGCCTCGAGTTTCAAGCTCCTTCACATATTCATGAGTTAACTTTCGTCCTAAATCTTCTTCTCGCATTCCTAACGATAGGTTGACCGATACAACAATCGTTTGAAAACCTCTATTTATAAATTCATCGACAGCTTCACGGTGATTCATTTCCCATAATGGCATACCAAGCTTTAATCCAACATTTTTAGTAACCTTTTCATGCCAACAATCTTGAGCAGGCATATCTATGTCTCCCGTTACTAATACTTCTGCTCCTTGATTTTTTGCATTTTCTAATAGCTGTGTAAATACTTTTTCATATTCCTGCCAACTTGCCACCCCTGTATAAACAGGTAATCCTATCGATTCTGCTTGAGCGCGTACTAGTTCAGGAGGCATTCCATGGGATCTAGAACGATTCCCTTCTTCCTCTAGCATAACGATTAATCCAACCGCTTCCCCTATTTTCATAGCTTTATATAAAGCTAGTACACTATCTTTACCTCCGCTAAAAGAAGTTATAAATTTACGACCAATAGCATTATTTTTCCAGTTTATTGTTTCTACCATTCACAACTTACTCCTTTAGCCTAATGACTTTTCCACTATATTTTTAAGAATAAATTAATCTTAAAATTTTTCTAATGTTCTTGCAATACTAATTACATTTTTAATAGTTGGAAGTTCTCCATTTTCATCTTTAATTTTTTGTTCTTCAAAATGATATGGTAACACTAATACTTGATATGGTGCCCTCATTCTTATTTCTTCCAAAGTTTAATTAATATCTAGTCTATTTACTTCTCTTAATTTCACAATTAAGCAAATAAAAAGATCTGCTACCGCAGACCACTTTTAAAGAAAAATGTATATTTTATTTGTAAGTTTTTAAAAAATAATAATCTCCTCTACTAATTAGGAAAATTTATAAAACTATTTCTTAACATAATGAAGCATAGCAAGTTGACCTAATTTTTCTACTTTCGTTAAAGTGTATTTTTGGGTAATATCATCACCAGTATATAGAGAGATACCTTTTCCCAAAACAATTGGAGCGATCGCTAGTTGAAATTCATCAATCAAATTTTCTTTAAAAAATTCTCGAGCTAGATTTCCTCCACCAATTAACCATATATCTATACCAGGTTGTTGTTTTAAATCTTGAACAAAAGTTTTAATATCTTCATCTATAAAAGTAGCATATTCATCTGATCCGGTTGCAGATGTTGAAAACACATAGTTTTTATATGTACTATACGGATACTCCATATCAAATCCGCGAACGACGTCATAGGTTCCTTTTCCCATCACTACAGTGTCAATTCTTTCTAAAAGTGTGTTATAGCCAGAGTCTCCTTCTACTTCTGTTGTTTCCAGCCATTCTAAGGTACCATCATTATTTGCTATATAACCATCAATTGAAGTGCCAATGTATAATATAATTTTACGTTGTTTTTCCATGTAAATCTCCTATCTTTATTTGTAAAGTTTGTTTTGTTCATTACACATTCATAAATCTAGTATAATTAAATGTATCAATAATATGCTATTAGAAATAGGGGGAATCGAAATGCCTTTATCTACTATTAACTTATACATTTGGAAACCATTTTCAACATCACCGCCACCACTGTTTACTCCTGCTGTTCAAACAGCACTATATGAGCTTATATTAAAAACAGATTAAGAATCTGCGAAATATAAGCTGTTTCGTAGATTCGAAGGAGTAGACGATGAAATCTAAAATTCAATTCCTACTATCGATGGTGATCTTTGGTACGATTGGCGTATTTATAAGATACATTGATTTAGCTTCGAGTGAAATAGCTTTATTACGTGGTTTAATTGGTTGTTTATTTTTAATAACATATATGTTTATCGGTAAGAAAAAAATATCATGGGCATCAGTAAAAATGAATGCTTTTATTTTGTTACTTTCTAGCATTGCATTGGGTGGAAATTGGATATTCCTTTTTCAAGCTTTTAAATATACGACCGTTTCTAATGCGACACTAAGTTATTATTTTGCACCAGTCTTTGTCCTAATTCTATCTCCATTTGTACTGAAAGAGAAATTATCAACTAAGAAGTTAATTTGCATTGTAATAGCCATATTCGGTATGTTATTAGTTGTTGCTAGTGGTGGGTTAAGCACAGCTAGAATAGAAGATTTTATTGGGATTGGTTATGGATTATTAGCCGCTGTGTTTTATGCTTCTCTAATGCTACTCAATAAGTTTATTAAAAACATGGTTGGCTTAGAAATTACACTTATCCAGCTTGGAACAGCTTCATTACTTCTCATGCCATATGTATTCATAACTGAAAGATTCGGAATTTTGGAAATGTCAGTTTCTTCAATGCCATTTATATTAATCTTAGGAATGGTCCACACGGGTATTGGATTCTTATTATTCTTTTCAGGTATGCAGAAATTAAACGGGCAAAGCATTGCAGCATTAAGTTATGTTGATCCAATCACCTCTTTACTAATTTCAACTGTTTTCTTACAAGAGAAAATGACAATTGTTCAAATGATTGGTGGGGTATTGCTATTAAGTTCCACATTTGTAAGTGAAAATCATTCATTGAGACTGTCTAAACCATTTTTGAAAAAAACAGCTAAATAATAAAATAAACAGTGGGAAGATACGGTTTCCCACTGTTTTTAATTTTAAATTATGAATTTCTATACTTAGCGAACATTATTTCATCATGATATTTATCTAGATCCGGCAATTTTAAATCTTCGGCAATCATTAGTTCAGCTTCTTTATCATATTCTACCCTTACAAATTGGATCGAATTAGTTGAATAAGAACCATCAAGAATCGCATATGAAGCTGAAGTTAGATCAAGGGAATTTCCAACACTTCCTACATTGCATAGAATTCCGTTTTTGAAAGTTTCCAAAAAGGTAGTATGTATATCTCCATAAAAGATGATATCAGGAGTTTTTTCGTTTTTGTTTGAATTTGTTATCTCACTATTTTCAAACATACTTAACCGTTTTTCAATTGGATGAAATGGTAAAATTCTCTCAAATTCACTCCTTGGTGAAGCGTGAAAAAATCTGATTAATTGTCCATTTAATTCAAGGTCAATATGAAATGGTAATGAAGATAGAAATTGATAGTCTTTTTCTGTTAATCGATCTCTAAACCATTGAATAAAATCATTTTCTGCAGGTGACTGAATAAATACATCCCAATTGCCACGGACCACTTTTTCGCAATTTTTTTGAACGAGCTCTATACACCCTGAGCCTTGAGGCCCCTTACCAATTAAATCACCCAAGCAAAAAATCCTCTCAATTTGTCTAGAACGAATGTCTTTTAAAACTGCTTCTAATGCAGTTTTATTTCCGTGAATATCTGAAATAATTGCTATTTTTGTCATGATGCTTCCTCCTGTTCTCTAACATTTGCATTTTACCTAAAAGACCCAAATTATCTATACCTTATATACTAGCAAACATTTAATTGTATTGAAATTGTTAAAGGGAACTTCTCATTTTTGTTAATCATTAAACTATTCAATTTAAAAGAATATTAATCCTTCCTTATCATTTTACTATAAAAGAAAAAAGGAGCTATTTTTTAGCTCCTAGTTTTATTTTTTACCAGTTTAAATATAAACCTTTGAATCATCAGAAATGAATAGCATTGTTATTTAAATAATAATTATAGTGTTTTGTCATATTTACTTCTAAATAATCAAACGAATTTATTAACTCTAAAGCTTTTTCATTGTCATCATTTTTTGTATCAACATTCGGTAAATTTACTATTCTATTTTTCAATGTTGGATGTGTAGCGTATTCTGTTTCATTATCACTTAAAGCTTTATCTAATGATTCCTCAATTTGCTTCTTATAACTTTCAATATGGTCACGGTAATAGCTAAAGTAATTTTCAAATTGAAAACCATGAACAATTTTCTCAGTCATTTGTTCATCAATTAATTTATTAAAGACATTACCATGACTTATTAACTTAGACAAAGCCTCTTTATAATTTTCATTTCCACACATTTTTGATGCAATATAATCGGCTCTGTACTCCATTTCTCTAGAAATTTTCATATTAAATTTGTGAAAAATTCTAAGATAATGCTTCATAAGCAATTTTGGTAAAATCATTGGAATCGATATAAATATTGGACGACGACGACCATTGTGATTAAATAAGGATGAAATATATTCTAAATACTTATTTGCCCCTATATAGACAGGTGAAACGAACCTATTGAAAACTAAGTCTCTACCTGTAAAATGAGAAAGTTCATGGGCAAGAATGGCACGTAATTCATTAACCGATAATACGTGAAGTAACGGATAACTGATCGATATTATTCTACCTTTTGCAATGCCATTAAAGACATTAATTTTACCTTCAGACACAAAAAAATTTGATTTTACATGCAAAATGATCGAGTCTGGCATTTGTGAGTTCATTTTTTCTGAAAGTTCAGAAATCAAATCACGAAGTTTTGGATGATCATGAGGATTAATTAATATAGCCGGCTCAAATTGTTTATTTTTAAAAAACATAGAAATAATTGCAATAAAACAACTCACTACTCCAAATATCATTCCAAAAAAAGGTAAAGCATCGAGTAAAATTAAACCAAAATATAAAAATCCTAATTCACCTAAAAATTTACCTACAAAAAAATGAATGATAAAGATTAATCCGCTACCAACAAATACGATTAATCCGGTTGTAAATAAAACCATCAGATAAAAACCTGGAATAAATAAAAGAGATATAAAGATTTTCTTTTTCGATACATTTGGTTCACATTCCATACCATTTTCTATCAATAGATCACTTCCTTTTTTGAAAAGTTCATATATGCTTTCTATTAACTTTAAATTTTAGATTTATTTAGCTTATCTACTACTCTGTTATGCTGAATGATTGCCCAAAATAATACAATAGAAATAATAAAGTCTTCAGGTTGCAAAGAATGAAATAAAAAAATTACAAGATGAAGTACTATTACAGTTACTAATATGTATTTAATACTAATTTTATAAGGCTATATTTCAGCGCTTTTTTTAATGATTATTCCTCCTACTAAGTTATTTGGTCCCACTTCAACTTTGTTTTAGAGCATTTCTATTTATCTATAAAAATTATATAGGCAATGATTAAAATAGTCGGAATTATACTGATCCATTTTGGTATGTTGATACTAAAGCCATTTAAAGTTTTTCTTAAAAAGCCAGCTGAAAGTGAATAAAGATTTATAGCTAAAAACACAAAAAATAAAGCAATAATAAAAGAATAATTCTTAAGAAGAAATTTGGTTCCAATAAAAAGCAAAGGTAAAAAAATTAGCTCCAGTATGAATTCAGCTAGATCGTATCTCCTATTGTCGAATTTGAATAGCCATTTCCCATATCTCTTTACTAACGACATGATCCCAGCACCTCATATGATAGATATTCGCAATAAAATTTACACTTTCCTTTTATGCCCTTATATTGAATCTACTTCAGGATTATTCTCTTATTAAAATCAGTACTTCAACAGATTGTTAAAAAACGGCTATCCTCTATCGTTTCAAAATAGAACAGCCGTTTTTCATTTTAAAACTATTAACCTGATGGTCAAATATTAGAGTTAAGTTCTTTATTTCTTAATTCATGATAAAAATGTGCCTCACTTGCATTCATATAAGGAAACAACCATAAAAACCCAATCCCTACCGTTAAAATGCATAAAATAATCCAACCAAGAAAAGAAATGTCTAAACAAAATAATTTCCACTTATATCCATCCATCATTCTTCTACTCTTTGTAATGGCATCATTAGGAGACAAATTTGGTTCTTCAATAAATATGTATGGGGCCATTCTATATGAATATGATTTTATAATGCCAGGAACAATCAAAAGCAATGTCCAAAGCGTAGAATATAAATAAGTTAAGAAATTTAGTAAAAATGCATTTAAATATACGTTCAAGTTAGTAAAATAATAAAATATTGTTTGTAAGGAATAAGGTTGACCATCTTCCTTTGTCGCAAATGTAAATAACCGTGTACTCCCAATCGTAATTATTGCCGAAATAAATAGACTATAAATAAACGATAGGTAGTCATCCCAACTAATTACATAGGATATGTATTTCGTCAATTCATTTTTAATGGGATTTGGGAAGTATACAGAAAGTCTATTCTCAACTAATGTAGTTAATAGATGCACTATGATCGTATATCCAATAAATTTTTTCCAATTCCCTCTCAATGTATCCCTTGCTCTTGAGCGTATTTCTTCTAAGTACATGAAAACACCTCCTCTCTGATTATGAATATAAAATTCTACATTTTTTTACAAATCCCTTTTTAAAAATTTTGTCAACTTTTTTACAATTAATTTATCCACTCAATTTTTAGCACAAAAAAACATTCCATAAAAAATGGAATGTTTCTTAAAATCACCACTTGTTGTCTAGTCTATCCTAAATTGATTGCTACTGTTTTCCAAATAGAAAGCCTTCTTTAGAAATCTCATTGCTAGACTCATCTTTGTTGTCTACCTAATCTTTTAATAAGCCACTAATTATTTCCATATATTTTTAATAGTTTTAACAGATTTATTTGTCCCTGCATGTTTTAATCCGTAAATATCCTCTATTGTATGTAAAAGATTTAAATGGTTTAAATTTTCGTTAAATTGTCCTTTTTTTACCATGGGACCGACAAAAACGGTAGGAATTTTGTTATTATGTGAAAAGTCATCTTCATCCCACGTTACAATTAACAAACTATTATTCGTTTTTGCCCATTTGACATAAGCACCGATTTGTTTTTTTAACCACTGGTCTCCTTGTTTAATTGTTCCATCGTGCATGTCATTTTGGAGATTAGGGATTATAAACGAAACAGTTGGCAGTTTACTAAAATTTGTTGGGAATTTTTCTATTGGTTGATTTGCTTTTTTTGAGATATTTGTAAAATTAGTCCAGGGATTGTGTTTGCGTGCATACTCTTTGTTGTATTCTCCATTAAAACCAATTGAAGGCAAATCTTCAGAATAACCGACAAATGTTAGTTTTTTTTCATTAAGCTCACTTGCTAAATTATCTGTTGAGAATTTTGTTTTCGGTAAAGCATCGTCAGTGACACCTTGGTTTGATCCAGAGAACAAGTCCAAATAATTCGGTTGGCTAGGATGTTCTATTGCATGATAGTTAATTAAATTGGCTCCTTTGGTCATTAGCGAATTAATATAAGGTGCAGAATGATTCCCCATAATTTGCTGTTTCGCATGATTCTCCTCAATTACTATTACAATGTGATCAATTTTTGGAATTTCTGATTCTGTTAGCGAATTGAAATTAAATAATTTAAATGTACTCTGTTTTTTTATATTAATCTGTATACAAGCAATTAAAACAAAACAGATTAAAAAAAGTACTATAACCAATTTTCTCAACATAGCACTACCTTCTTAATTATTTTATCGTATCAATGTAATTAAAGTATCTTTAGCATAATAATTTCTTCCGTATTTCCCTTAAAACATTAATTCTATTTGTATATGTAATTACCCTTCTTGGATTTATCTCTTTCATTTAGCAAATAATGATAATCTCCTTTTTGTTGTTAAACTTGCCGGGCGCACAATAAAAAAACATCCCATTAGATAATTTTATAGAAAGAAATGAAAGTTACGGATTAAGGCTTAAACTCAAGGGAAATACATGATGTTTAACAATTATTAGAAAGTAAAAAAGAAGTGGGCGAAACCACTCCTTTTATCACGACATGTTTTATTTTTTTATCACGACAACATTTTATTAGGAACTTCGCGTTTGAACGAAGTTCCTTTTGATTTTTTACTCAAACGGACTCTCAGAACTAAACTGCCTTTTACTTGATTGAAAAAAGCTACCGAAGTAGCTTAAAAGTTGTTGAACTAACGCATGCGTTAGTTCAATAAGTATACTAATTACCTTGTGTTTTTTTCAAATAATCACCGTAATAATCTGCTTTATCTAAGTCATCATATTTTGGTGTAGCAATTATTGTATAGTCTTTATTTTTGTCTACTTTAAACAATGCATATGTATCTAATTCATCTTTCGATGAAAACTCTTCACCATAATCTACAACTAAAATTTCGATGTTATATATCCCTTCTGTTAATACTCCACTCTTTTGAAATTCTTTTGCTATGTCTTTTGCTTTAGGCACTTTAGAAACTTTATTCCCATTTTTATTTAAATCATATTCAAACAAAAAATTCACTACTCCCATATATCTTGAATTAGTGTTTCTTGGGTCCGTTGGTTGTAAGGTTGGTATTAATTCATTTGTGTTTATTGTTTTTGTCTTTTTAAACTCATCGACCATTTCGTCCCAATAAACTAGATTTAGTTCAATGTTTTCGTATGGATATGGAAATGTTGTTGAACCTGAACCTATTACTACTTTATTAGGAACTTTTGTAAAGCCATAGTGTTTAACCAGATGTTTCATTTCCTTTATAACTTCAGGATGTTGCTCTATATACGCACCTTTGAATAGTTCTAAAAAGATGTCATCACTTTCATCTTCTAAAATTTTTAATGAATCACGTTCTAGTTGTAAATACGCAAACGAACGATAAGGTTCTTTAATTTCAATGTGTGTTTGATGGTCTATTCCTTCAAACCAATTATCATCTGTATCTATCACTGTAAATTTGTCAGACAAGCCATAATTTGTTTTTAAATAATTATTTATTGGTTTTTGAACATCTTCTGTTGAAACACAGCCACTAAGCGTTATTGTCAGTGTACCCACAAATATTAGTCGCCTAATTTTATTTATATTCATCATTTTTATTCCTACATTTCTTAAATTTTTAATAAAAAAATTATAACATTTTCTAATTCAACTAATCTGCCATTTACTTTAATAAGAAAAAAGCTACCGAAGCAGCTTTAGGTTGTTCAACTAATACATTGCTAATCTAATTACTCGCTCAAAAGGAATACCTAGATAACGATATTTAATAGTAATTCTATTTATTTTTTTACTATGTAATATGCTTAGCTCGTATACTTTATCTTTTGTTGAAGCAGTACCTTGATTTTGCTTCTTAATCAAATTTTTTGGTGATGTATTTGGTTTTAATACCAATGATTGAACTTTTGTATTTTGTTTCTCAAAATTAAATACCTCGGAGCTATCATACTCTTGAAATCCACTTCCAACTCGAACCTTTGTTCCTTTAGGAACTTCTTCATTATTTATCAATATTTTCTTTAGATGAATATCACTTAAACCTATATTACCAATTTCAATAGCTATTCCCTTTCCATTATCACTCGGAACGATTCTACCCGTTTCAATTGGCGGTTTTTGTTTTATTAAAACAAAGTATGCAACTACTAGTATAATTAAAAGTAATACACTAACAATAATTTTCTTCAATGCAACTATTCCTTTCCCAGGTCTTTCTATTAACAAAAAATTAAATACTAATTGAACCTTCACTCCACCAAATAAAAAACTCTTCTAATGATGGTGCAATCCATGTTCGACTATCGTCTTCATGATTCCATACATAGATATCATCTTTTTGTATGTGACCGTTAATGATTGAAAATCCAAAAAAATCACCATTTCCAGCGTCCGCGAAAAATAATAAACTATCGAAAGACATGTAACAATCTTTATACACTTCCAGTGTTCTTCGCTCAACATTTTCTTCGATTATTTCATTCGAAGACCAAAATCTAACGCCTCCACTATCAAATCCATTTGTTTCTTTTAAAAGATTTGCTAATTCATTTGTAATTTCCAGATTAAACTTTTCATTGATTTCTTCTAACTGTACCTGAGTCGCTGGTTCATTAAACAACGGTTCTTCTGAGACTTTAATAATTAAATTTTTCCACATGTTAGTAATCCTTTCTAACTTCAAATAAATAGATATATCTGAATTATTATAACATTTCTTATACAACTAAACTGCCATTTAGTTTCACAAAAAAATCGACTATACAGCCGATAATGTTGTTCAACTAAAGCATTGCGTTAGTTCAATAAGGTTTATAAACACTTTTCTTTAAAAGAACTATTTAGAAATTCCATGGAATTGAATCAATAAATGCCTTTATAAAATTTTTTATCCAAACAAGAATTGATTTTATTTTTTTCATAATTATAAATATGCCTTTCCCTATAATGTACAAATCATAAAGACGTAAAGAATAAAAGCTACTTCATTATGGAAGTATCGCATCAGTTAGTTGCATAACATCTAATAAAAAAAGAGTTGCCAACACAACTCTAATAGATATTTGACCAGTACCAATCGATATATGTTTTGTCGTCACATACTATAACTTCCCAGCCCATCTTTTTAACAATATCATCAATTTTTCCATCACGAGCCATAAATACCGTAATAAAAGAATCAAACACACTCATAAATGCAAAATCCATATTTTCATCTGATATTATTACCTCTTTTAAAGATAATTTACCGTTATCTAAAGACATAAGTTTTTCAATCTCTAAAGTACCACTTTCGTCCAATATCGGATTAGAATAGCTAAAATATTTAGCTCCTTTAGATTCTAAAACTTTTTTTATGTCTTTAATTAAAAATAGTGAAACATCATCCTCATCCGGATAAAAACGGTCTTGTCTTAAATTTGAATTTAATTTCTCGGCTAAATCTTCTCTTGAATATTGTTCCTTTAATGCACTAATTGATGTTTGTAATGCAATCGCTAGTTCACTAAAATTGGTTAAATCACATTCTTGCATTATACTCATCCAACTAACTTGTTTACCAAGTTTTAATACCTCTTCATCACTTGGATATACTTTTTCATCTTTTTCAGCGTTTTTACTATTTTCTTCAATCCAATCCGAAGGCATTTGGGTAAAAGGATGCAGTAATATTGCTGCTGATTTAAATCCGTTTGGAAGTTGATTTAGTATTGGAGATTTGTCATTTAACCATATGTAATTTAACATCTACAAACTCCTTTACAATAATTTCTCACTACAAAAGGGCATTTTTTAATTAAATTCCCACTAAACTTCCCATTCATTTTAACAAAAATTCACCTCAATTTTCAAAGGTGAAATATCCTATTTTTTCTTCATCCTTATTCAACTAATCTGCCATTTTGTTGAATAAAAAAAAGCTACCGAAGCAGCTTAAAGGTTGTTCAACTATTGCATTGCGTTGTTACATTAACTGGAATAATCAAGTATTATTTTATAAAGTACAGCAGTTAAAATAAATAGACTCCCTACAATTAATATTACTCTTAATATCCAAAGAGATAATAACGGAGGGAGTGGAGAAAACATCACTCTTAATCCTTCGTATTTTTTATCATTTAAAAATATATCCCTTTTTAGAATAAATAAGCCATAATGAATTCCCAAATAACAAAAGAAAAAAATAAGTAGTATCCACCAAAAATCTTCTTTCATAAACAGTTCTTTCACCAGTTCTCGTCCTTTAAGTTAATATAATAATTTGAAAAAATGATTCTTTTTTGTTCAAATAAAATTTACCCATTTGTATATTTCTTATTCAACTAAACTGCCATTTAGTTGCATAAGAAAAACAACAATCTGTTTTAACAGAGCCTATTATAACTCATTATTTATCCATCATACGTTTCAAATAAGTGTTTCAAATACTCTTGGTTTTCTTTTGCGATATACTGCTCAGCTTCAATTAAACGGGTTGCTAATTCAGCTTTTGTTAGACGCATATATTGCCTGTATACATACCTTAAATTTCTATCAGGATTTAACTCGTGAAAAGTAAGATTTTCTTTTTCTCGAAAGGGAATATGTTTTTCGAGTTCTTTTTGCTTTTTCTTATAACTCATACTCATTTCTTTATAGTACGCATAAAGTTCTTCATGGTTTCTAATAGTATTGAAATGAATCCCATGTTCATCAAGTTCTTTTGTCTTTTTAGATATATTGTGCAGGGTAACTTCTTTACCTTCGGCAATTATGGAATCTATTGCTTTTTTACCAAGTTCTAATGTATTTATTTTACGTTTCTCGTATTCACGCTCTAAACCACTTTTATGGGGTTCTAATGATAATTCTTGGCTCATGCTCCTTATCTCTCCTATATTCCTCGATTAAAGCTATTTCTTTCAATTCAACTTTTACATCATGAATTGTTTTTTTCATCTTCATCACATCAAAATTAAAACCTTTTTTCTCATAAAATTCCTTCGACTTTTCTGCCCATTCTAGATAATCAAGTAATTCATGTTTTTGTTCTGGTTCTGGTATTTTTGTACTGCAACCTACACATGCAAGCTTCGTAGGGCAAATCTTGTTTGTAACACAAGTGCCCCCAACAGTTTTGCTAAAAGGTCCACTTATCTCCTTTTGGCGTTCGAAAAGGTCTTGTAGTTCTTCTGGAAGCCTTAGAACTTCTTTCATCATATCAACTTGAGTATTCATGGATGTGTGAAATTCAGCAACGTCATTTGCTACTTGGCTTTGTGTAGGTTGAGAGTAATATCCCGTAACGTCTAAATCCCGTTGATGAAGTATAACTGCTACGACATCTTTTGAAAGTTTCTCTGCCTGTACTGCATGTGTCGCAAAACCATGTCTCAGTAAATGCGGTTTCAATTTAACCAATTTAAAGTCTTGAGTCTCATAAATCAATCCAAAACAGATAAAATTTAAAATACTTGAAAAAGCACAATCATCAAAATGTTTACCATGTAACTGAAAAAGATAGAGTTGGTCTTTTCTCGATTTTCCCGTCTTGTTTTGATACCTAAATTTCACGCTTGGAATCGAATCTTTATAGTGTACATTCAAAAGGTAAAGTGTAATTTCCTTTATTAAATCAAAAGTGTCTTTAACGATATAAAAAACCTCGGATTCATCTCTTCCTTTCGGAATAGCTCTAAACATATACGATGTTTTTACTACTTTTGTTTCCTTGTCGATAATACTTCCTTGACTTAAGCAACCATTTCCCAGATGGATTTGAGCCACTTCACCTATTCTTGCGCCAGAAGTTGTAAATACATCTAGCATAGTCGCACCAAAGAGAGTCGTAATGTATAAAATCTCAACATTCATTAAAATACCATTGGCATACTTTTGTGATTTAGTAATGAACCGTCCTTGTGCAATAAGACCTTTGTGATTAGATTTGAATGGACAACTATTTTTTTCTGAATTTTGTTTTGTGTATCCATACTTCTCTAAAACTTTTCGTTTCTCACTAATTTGTTCTTCGATTGAAAGAGCTTCATACCAAACTCCAATAAGTTGATGTTCCAATATTGGAGCAAACCAAAAACCTTCTGATTCTTCTATTGGTTCACCTGTTTCATCATCTAATATTTCTGCTTTTAAAAACTCGACAAAGTATTCGTTTCTTTCCTCTGAAAAAGTACTTCTTCGTGCCTTCGCATTTTTAATTGTAGATGCAGAGAATTTATCACTATGAAAAAGTACGAAAGAGGGTTTATCCCATAAACGAAAACTAAGGAGTTGTTTAGATAAATCTCCACGTACTTCGTTTTCAATGTATGAAAAGTTAAAAGGGAGATGTGAATTATTAGCCTTAACGAATTCTATAACCTCAAGGTATTTCTGCCTCAAATGCCTAACCTGATTCAATCGGAATCCACCTTCGGCACGGATTTTTAAAAAGTCATTAGAAATTGCGTCTGTTTCAGCCTTCCGTTTATTTTCCCCTGATTCTCTAGCTGATTTCATAATTTTAAAATCCCTAACATCTAGATGTGTCATTCGGAATAAGTAGGGAGAAAATATTTCTTTTTTTTCCTTATCTAACTTGGTTTCAAACCACTTATATACTTTTTTTGCTAAATCCTTATATTTAACAAAAAAATACGACTTTGTGTAATCTGACTGCGAGGGTAAAATTTCCCCTCGCAAATATTCAGAAAAGTGCACATCTACTTCAAAATCATTAACACTTGCTAATTTGAGTTCATAGCAGAGTTTCTTAAGATTAACATTTATAGTTGTCAAACTTAAGTAAATAGACTTTGAGTCTAATGTTGTATTGGACATTAGCATTAACCCAAGTGCTAAGTGGTTTGTAAAAATAAAATCACAACTATTGTTTTTGAAATAACGAATATGTACAGGATTAACCCTATCCCACAAGTAGCCTCTTTTATCCTGATAAGTGAGGATAACCTCATCAACATCGCCCTTTAATTCTTGATACCATTCTTTATGTCCCAATTCATCAATCATAATCACTTTCCATCATTCCTCGGTTCATTTATTGGTTAACTATTCAAGTTATTTATAATATCCATCAATTCATGTTGTTTTTCAGGTAATTGAATGATTTTGTTAATAGGTTCAACCGAAGGTTGTTTAGCCCTCTTACGAGGTTTTAGTTGTTTATTATATTCCTCCTGTTCCTTTTTCATATTTTCTAGCAATCTATCATGCTGCTCTGCCACATAATCTTTTTCATCAACGTGGTGCTCATAGATTTTCATTGTGTCTGCATTTGGACTCCAATTCATATAGATTCGTAATCTTTCAATTGCCTTATCCTGTTCAGTTTTATCCTTGTATTCTTCGCGAATCATCCGAATACTACGGGTCACAAACCAATGACGGGTTTTATGAATGTTGATTTTTATTTCTGATTTTTTCATGATACTTGACCAGTTTTTGTGAAATGCATCATATGTGTAGGCATTTCCATATTGATTAAGAAAAATAGGAGTTTTATCAGGGATATCATTCATTTTTAATTTGCTTTTATCGACTTTCTTTCTCTCGTGATGTATATAACGGTCTAATAACTTTAGCGTGTCATTATCCACCTTTAAAAATTTTGTTCTTTTACCATGACTTCCCTTATTAAAGGTGGCAAACTCTCCTTTGTCACTTCTAGCACGATAGTCACCAAATGTAAGCTCTATAACTTCTGTTGCTCTTGCTCCAGTCTGGAATAACATTGTAGTAATAATTTCATCTCTAAGTTTCCATTTACTGTCCTTTCCAGCCTTATAAATCATAAAAGGGAGGAGAGGGTCATCAATAATCTGGGGTTTCCATTCACCATTAATTACCTTAAAAAATGAGTCTGTCAGTCTTCTAGCTCTTTTATGTAAAGGTTCTTCTGTACCTGCTTCTTTAGGCATTCTTGGTTTTCCTTCCCTAACTCCAGTCTTTGGTGTCAAATGTTCTTCTAAAATGGCGTGAGCATCAATTAACGGGTTAGGATATTGGTATAGCTTTACATGAATCATAGTTTTGTAAAATGACTTTAAAGCGCTTAACATTCGGTTGATAGTATTGGGACTTTTATTTGTTAACTGTACATTGTAATATGTTTTGCTATCACTTGTAGTAATCTTACAATGGGCTTCATTCATCAAAAAATCCTCTATAGCATCCCGTACTATGTATGGTTCATCATCCCACTTTACAGTTCTTCCTTGATAATTACTGTTAGTATGTATCCAGGTGAAAAAGGTATAGAGTGTTTTCAAATAAGATTCTGCGCTACTTTCAGTTATTCTTCCTAATGATTCTTTATAAAAAACTGTGAGTGGCAGAAATGGCTTATGATACCTGTCCATTACAATTAATTTAAATTTTTTTGCTTTTACCCCTTCGGGGCATTTCTTATGATGATATAAACTTTCCATTTAATCTATCCACCTTTATTTCTTTTCCAACCAATTGTACAAAGGTAGTTTCTCTTGTTGTTTTTCATCTAATTTAACTTCTCGTTGTACGGTATCTACTAATCTCTTTTTCTTTTCTAACGTAATTGGGTCAGGCATCCAATTCTTTGTTTTAGCTGCTTTGATAAACTTATAAGGGTCATCAATGTATCTATTTTGTTGCCTAATAATGAGACAAATTTCAAGTGCGCGCTCCAAAGATAAAGAACTGAGCAACTTTTGCACATCTTCGGTAGGGGATGTAAGCGTTGCCACTTGATATGCTAATTTGACTATATATGTTTGCTTGTAATCGAGAGATGGACCTTTATTTTTATCCTGAATTTTTGTTAGGGAAGGACTAGATAACATTGCCAAATCACTTGCTGGAATCTTCCATCCCTCTTTACGACTTTTTTGAATTGCACCTGGAAACATCCCATCCTTTATCTTTCTTTTAATAGTTTCATCATTCTTGTAGCCCAGAAGGGCTGTTACTTCTTTAACTGAAAAATACTTCTCCAATTGAAACCTCCTTGATAACGAAAGTAGATGATGGTGAATAGAATATACGTTCTATTTTAGATTGTGTAATAATGAAAGGTCAATAATTAATAAGTAACTATTAATGAGTTACTATACGGTGATAAAAGTAGTAATAAAAAGTTTGAATGTAGCGATAAAGTCTCAATAATTATGAAAAATGTAGTGATAAAATAAAGAAAAATCTATAAAAAATAGGCGTATCAACCAAAGTGTTGATACGCCTTAAAACTACATTGTTAAACAACATACGTCGTCTTAGGTAAATACTCGTAATTCTTTAATTATTGTAAATTCAATATTACATATTAATGGAATGTTTTTTCATAAAAATTATTTTTCCAAGCCCATTGCTTGTTTAATAGCCTCATAGATATAAGTGTTTTCATATGTTCCCGATAATAGTTCTGCTCCTGCACCCATTGCCGTTAAAGGAACAGATACACCACCGTGGCCACTTGTTGTCCAGTCAATCATGAATTGATTGCTACTGTTTGCCACGTTAAATGGACCGTCTTCTTTAGAAATCCCATCGCCTGACTCATCTTTTGAGTCCACATCTTCAATTGATAAGCCGCCACATTCATGGTCTGCTACTACTAGAACAAGAGTGTCAGGGTGTTTCTTTGTGTATTCCTTAGCTACAGAAACTGATTTATCTAATTCTTGACCAGCCTTGATCATTTTTTCAGCATTGTTCTCATGAGACATTTCGTCCGTGCCTTCTTCTTCAACCATTAAGAAGAAACCTTTTTTATTATCCGATAGCGTATCGATTGCTTTTTTTGTCATGTCAGGAAGAGAAACTACTGGATCATATAGATCGCCTTTTCCCTCTTCTCTTTGTTCGAACATTTCTTCATTTGCAAAAAGACCTAACAACTTACCGTTTTTCGCTTTTTGAAGCTCATTTGCATTCGTTACGTAATTGTAGCCAAGCTTTTTCGCTTCTTCAACAAGATTTCCTTGTGTTCCTTTACTTTGTTCAGAAGAGTCCTTTGCTGGATGGTCTTCGTAGCTTCCAGCATTTCCTGCAGGATACCAGAAGTCCTCTCCTCCACCTAATAGTACATCGACTTTGCTGTTTTCAAGATACTGCTTAGCAATATCACTTTGTTTTGAACGATCTGTCACATGCGCGCCGAATGCTGCTGGAGTTGCATCCGTAATCTGGCTAGTTGTAACTAAGCCAGTCGATTTCCCAGCTTCTTTCGCCATTTCCATGACTGTTTTTACTGACTTCTTATTTGCATCAACACCAATTGCTCCATTATACGTTTTTACCCCTGACGCCATAGCAGTAGCCGCAGCTGCCGAATCTGTTATAGCAGTTGTTGAGCTAGTATGTACCAATCCAGCATAAGGCATATCATCCATTGCTAGTTTACCAGTTTGTCCAACAGTAGCAAGTCGGATCGCTTCACGGTGTGCAGCCCCCATACCATCTCCAACAAAAACAATCACATTTTTTGCCTTTCCTTGTTTGTGCCCATTATCGGATTCTTTAGCATCCACAAAATGATTAAATCCAAATGTTGTTGCAGTTGCAATTGTTAAAGCAGCACTGATAATCGTTTTCTTTTTCCCCATGAATAACACTCCCTACCTGAATATTTTCTTACTTTCAATATAAAGGAAGAGTATTTAGGAACTGTATAGATACTGTAAATATGGTATAAATTTGTATGAAAATTTTGTGATTTCCGTCAAATTGGTTCATCTAAATTAATTCTTATATTAAATGACCTATTTATTTATTTAGTTAAATAAAACTAACTCTTGATAGGAATTAATTATCAAATATTTATATATTTTGAGTTAGGAAGGTGAACGGTATGAAGATTATTTTTTTAGATATTGACGGAGTTTTAGATACTGATCGTCAAATTAGAATAAATAATTTAAAGCAAATTAATTATATTAAGTTTGATCAAAAGGCAATGGAAAATTTGAAAAAGATTACCGGAAAGACGCAAGCTGGAATTGTAATCACCTCGACTTGGCGAATCCATCAAAGTAAAAATGGTTACCTTTGTAGAGAACTTATTAGAAATTTTCAAGATTGTGATATAAACCCCGCTCTAATAATTGATATTACACCTATAATTGATCTGAAAATGAAACCTGAAATAAGAAAATTGGAAATATCAAAATGGTTAAGTACAAAAGACGTTGAAAAGTTTGTAATCTTAGATGACCAATGGCATATGGGGAACTTAAATGATCACTTTATTCGATGTCTTCCCTTTAACGGAATAACGAATAAAATCGTTGAAGAAGTAATTAAAAAACTGAGTTAACGTTTTTTACTTTAAAGTAAAAAAACATTCTTTAACAGAACCAAATAAAAAAAGAATCAATTTGTAGATTCTTTTCCCTCTCAAACTATGATCTTTTAGATTTCTTAATGATTCTATTAAATAGTACAAATACTGCAAATAAAATAATTAAGACTAAACCAGGAAAAACGATATTAAGCATTTTAGACCAGCCTTTCATGTAGTGTTTTATATTATTTCGTGATAATGGTATCCATTACCTTTTTTTGTAAGAATTTCCACTAGATGTTGAGTTCAAGTATTGTTCACATAGAATACTTTATTTACTTTTACATTCCTCCGATTTAATAGTAGAGGGAATTTCCCATTACTAAATTTAAGGAGGATATACAAATGATTAGAATAAAAAAAGCTTTAGCTATTTCTACAGTATCTTCAATGTTACTAATATGTGGAACAGCTTTTGCAGCAAATGGTAAATACTCTACTACATATAGCATGACTGGTGGAGTCGAAAGCAAAAGACTGGATGTAGGTAGTAATCCTAGCTTTACCGTTGCAGTTAATCCTACCAAGGGTATTTGGGTAGATACTAAGAAAACAAAACAAGCTAATATAGAACTACAATTTAAAATGGATGCTTTTGGCTTAGATCCGATAATAGATGTAACAAATGTACCATCAGTTACTGGTGGAAACAAAATATTTACAAATAAGACAAAGGGTAAATATTATATTTATTACCGTAACTACACAGGCCTTCAAATGGAAGGAAAAACATCTATATCTTGGAAATACTAACATGTTCGGCTATTCAATATCATTAGATCCTATTGAATTTTTATTTGTATTTTTGCTAGGATTAATAGCATATTTCATTAAGATAAAATGGATTAGTAAATCAATTACAAAACAAAAATTCGTTCATTTTACATTATGGTTTTTTTACTACTTATCTTTAGTAAAAGTTGTTTTCTTTCCAATTACGTATTTTTATAAAAAAAATCCTGAAATAACTAGTAAGCTCTATTATCAATTTTCACCTTTTAATACAATTCTTAAGTCGATTGAACATGATCTATGGATACAAGTAATTGGTAATATTCTTTTGTTGCTTCCAATACCAGTTCTCTATGTAGTACTAAAAAGAAAAATTCTGCGGTTTCATAAATTTTTTTTATTTGGGCTTTTTCTGTCGCTGTCAATTGAAATAATTCAGCTTGGTATCAATTTTATAACAGGATACCCTAATAAAGTGATGGATATCGATGATGTAATCTTAAACGTTAGTGGTATATTATTAGGTTGGATTATTTCGAGAGTATATTCGTGTTGGTATTTAAAAGAAAAAACCTTTGTTTAAAATTGATTTCTCCCCCCTGCCCCACTTATTTTTTATAGATAGAAAATCACTCTAATAATTATATTTAATTAGTTGAATTTTATATTTGGGGGAATTCACCTTTTTTAGGATATTTTTATAAATTTTTAGTATGCAATATAGGAAGTAAATTAAATTTTTGTGCTTTGAAATAGGAATCAATCATATATTTATTATTGTGTAAATTTCATTTATTTTTAAAAACGGTTATTTGAAATTAAGCAAATAATTATAAAGCGACTAAAGAGAATCCTCTTAGTCGTTTTTTTAATCAAAATCCTTTTCTTGTGGATCAATCGTCTTTTTTTATATTTTATTAATTCTACAGGCCACTTCTTTGCAACAGGCTTTCCTACATTGCAACTCAGCCACCTTTCGCATTCTTTCCTACAAAAAATAAAATGTATTTTTTCTTAAAGTCAACATTAGAATAATTTTAGCTATTAAAAAGGGAGTGAGACAATTTGGCTTATTGTACTAAATGTGGTGGAAACTTAGAACAAGGGGCAATATTTTGTACAAATTGCGGAGAAAAAACTAGTAATCCAGAAGTGACTAATCAGATCGAAACTCGTTCGGAAAATCGGAGTTTGCAGGAAAGTAATTATAAAAATAAATATAATAGAATGAAAGGTATATTGATTTCAATTGCCGTATTAATTATATTGGCTGTCGCAATTTATTTAATTTATCCAAAACTTACAAATAAAAATCATCACTCACAACATGTATCAAATCAGGTAGATAAAAAAGATAAAGTGAAAGAGGGAGATAAAGTAGACGAGAAAGATAAAGTTTCTGAAACAAATCCAACTAATCCCCAAACGATTCCTTCTTATATAAATCGATTAGAACAATTAAAAATTTACGATGGGAGTAGAAGTCTATCTGTTGGTAGTTGGGACATAACACAAAGTAATGGTGTCATTAATTTAACAGCTAATAATATTTCTCCTCAAAATCTTCAATTAATATTTAATTTATATGATAGTGGAGATCTTTCTCCAATAAGAGACTGGGCTATTAAAGTAGCAAATATTGCAGATGAAGTAGCAATGTCTAAAAATACATCATGGTATATTTATGTAGGGGATCAATGTGTTGCACAGTATCCACATACGTTATCTAACGATGATTTAATGTATTATTCAGGCTCTTGCGGTGTTTCTATACCTGTATTGGAAGGAAATTCGAAAAATGATTTAGCCATCGTAATCCATACAAT
Organism: Gottfriedia sp. NPDC057991; assembly: GCF_042886615.1. Lineage (NCBI taxonomy): Bacteria > Bacillati > Bacillota > Bacilli > Caryophanales > Bacillaceae > Gottfriedia > Gottfriedia sp. NPDC057991. Next base: position 133,350 of record NZ_JBHVQN010000006.1, on the reverse strand, counting down.
GGTATATGGTGAAGTGTCTACTGCAAATGAGTTTATATTGCCAATGAGTAATATAAGAAAACTAACTCAAGATGATATAGATTATTTGACAAAAGATGAGTTGCGCAAAGCTAGAAACGAAATTTATGCACGTCATGGATACATTTTTAAAACGGTTAAAATGCGCAACTATTTTTTAGCTAAACCATGGTATAGTCCAAATGTGAATTATAATGGTACTTTAAGTGAGATTGAAACTTATAATGTAAACCTAATCAAAGCTAGGGAGGAGTTCCTTAATTGAAGTTGGTAGTAAATAAAAAGATCATTATTTTTTTTATGCTCTTTACAATCTGTATTTTAAGTTTTTTATTTTATCCAAAAGATCATTCCGATATTAAACCGAACAAAACATCACTAAGTCAGCAGCCAACTATAGCAAGCGTTAAAGAAAATTCTAATAAAGTCATTCAAACATATGAAAAGAAGAACTCCAAAAAACCACTTTTAATTTGTATTGATCCTGGTCACCAAAGCAAAGCAAATACAGCGCTTGAACCATTAGGACCGGGCTCTAGTGAAATGAAGATAAAGGTGGCTGGTGGTACAACTGGAGTAGTGACAAAGAAGCCCGAGTATATTTTAAGTTTAGAGGCATCACTTAGATTAGGTGAAATCCTTAAAAAAAGAGGTTACAATGTCGTATTCACTCGTACAACAAATAATGTAAATTTAAGCAATAAAGAAAGAGCAGAAATAGCGAACAAAAGCAATGCTGATTTATTTATAAGAATCCATGCCGACGGGTCAAATGATCATTCTACAAAAGGATTTTCTGTATTAACTCCGTCTAAAGAAAATCCATATATCCCTTCACTTTATAAGGATAGTTTACTAATTTCGCAGAATATTGTTGAGGAAGTAACCAATGATCAATCTACAATAGTAAAAGGGATTTCCTATCGTGACGATCTCTCAGGATTTAATTGGTCAAAGGTTCCTGTTACTTTAATTGAACTTGGATTTATGACAAATCCCGAAGAAGATCGAAAACTATCGGATCCACAATATTTAACAAGTTTGTTGATGAAGATAGCAGATGGGATCGATCGATATAATTCCGATGTAGGTAAATAACATATTTACTGCTAATTTCCCGCACTTCTTATTTTTTGTATTTTGAAACGTGTATTGGAATCCTTGGATGCCTTGCACGTTTCTTTTTTTATTGATAGGTCTATTTCTGATATTTATATAGTTAGATTTTTACAGAGATAAATATGAATTCATAATCTTAAGAAAGAATGTTACACCTTAATGCTCCATTTTTAAAAGCATGAATTATCTTTTATTAATATTCCTCTCTGAACAAAGATTGCAATGCTTGTCCTTTTATATTCAGAAAAAGGTTCCCTCCAAGTAAAAGAGTAACATCCACAAATTACATATGTTGCGTTTTCACTTTTTACTTAAAAGGGATAATATTATAAATCTTAAGTTTTGGCTAAAAATAATCTACTATTAAACTTTATTCCATCTCTATTAAAATAGATTTCCTAATAGTAAATCACTAATTCTATAAATCGTATTAATGATCATGCTTCGTAATAAAATCATTTGTGTGATTGCCATTACAATATAAACGATTGAAATGATATATAAACTATCGATTCCTTTTGTTTTAGTATTTTGAAACGAACTTATCACTAATGGTACAACACTAATACTCATAAATACCGATACTAAGACGAATATTAAACAAAGTGTTAACGAGACATAACTTAAAATAAATGCAAAGCAAACTAAAGCTAAACTAACAGAATATAAAGTTCCATATCTCGCAATAACTTCTTTTAATTGAAGATTTGTTTTTTTACCTTTTAAAAAAATGTAAGATGTAATGACTGTTACAAAATGAACAATTAATATCATAACAAATGGGCTTATAACCAAGGCACTAAAGCTTAATTGGCTACTGAAGTTAGTATAATCTCCTAGAACACTCTCTATTGATTTAATACCAATCTTTAATACATTATAGAAAGTTGCTGGAATTAATAGCGAATATAAAATTAAAATAATAATCCCTTTTAAAAAATATTTTTCAGTAACTCCTTGTGCAACACCATAAGGGTTTTTAATAGCTAATTTAAAAAAACACCAAAAGTCTAACATTGATGATTTAAATTGATTAAGTTGCTCTGAATTCACATGATTCATAACTTGGCTTTTTGCACCTGGTTCAGTTACTGTTTGTGTTAATAGCCCGTTATGTACGATTGTAGAAGAATTTTAGTTCGATAGTTCAGTCCTAGGTGTAACTACTTTTGAAACCGATTCCCCTAAGGAAATATCTTCATTAATCTGATCTTGATTTGTTGAAATTACCTCTTCATTTTTCAAAGAAATAACTTTCATTCCGCAATTTCCACAAAAACGGTCATTTTCTACTAATGAATTGCCACATATTTTACAAAACATAACTATTCCTCCTTTACCCTATTAATTTATTAGGCGGATTTAAGATACTTTTAATTTATATTTTGGTAGTGAGGAAAAATTCTGAAAATAATGATTAAAATTACAAATAAACCGTTAATAAATATTTCAGATAACAACTACTTCGATTTAGCTTTGTGTGTTAAATAGCTTCATTTGAATCAACATTTAATTCTCGCATAATTTTTATGTGCCAATAGCTTGCTCGGCCATCATTCATACTTTTCGTTTAAAGATTTAATTTAAAATAGACCATATCTTCCCGAAACAATCATGCCAAATAATAGAAAAAACCTCAACGCATACAACGTCAAGGGTCGATTTAATAAATATACCGAAATGAATTGCTCACGCTCCCAAGGGTGAACCCGATCTCAAAAAATCTTTCTAAGAACACATTGTTAGCTATGGTAAATGATACGATTTAATATGATTAAGCCTCAATAAAGTGACCTCTCCACTTGCTACAATTAATTCAATGACACCCTCCTCTACACTCTTGAGTATTCCAATTTTCATTGGGTCAATTGCCCCATCAAATACGACAAATTTTCCTTCTTCTTTTTTTAATTGTGTATCAAACAAGCGTGAAAATGACATATTTGCATTTGCAGGTAATAGATTGATTTTTGAGTTATAGGGATTGGCATTATAATTGTATGGTGTTAGCCATTTTAAATGTGATAAAGGGATATACAACATTTTAAATACTGGTGAATAAAACACGATATAGTCACTTAAAACGTTTATAATATTTCCATGAAATGTGATATTACCTGTGACATAAATCTCTGCAAAGATTCCTTTTGCATTAGATAATATTTTACGATAAGAGATCATTCCAATATCTTCTGCTATTGAAGGTCCAGTAGGTTTATCTATTTTGTCTTTAAAGTTGTCACTAAGACTTACCCTGTGAACGTGAAGCCATGGAATATAATAGTATTTTTGTCCATTGTACAATACAAGGACATCTCTACCATAATCTGTTAGAATTCCTTCAAAATAATTACCACCTGATAATTGTACATAAATTTTTTCTCCAACTAATGATTGTACATCACTCACTTGCATCTCCTCTTTCTAGTAGATTGAAATTGTATATTAGGCAAAAACTAATTGCACCCAATAATATAGTAGAAACAGCGTTACGATTGTTGTTAATGGAATGACAATTAATGATACATTTAGATAATCCTTCCATTTCACCTTAATTTTATTTTGTTTTAAGATGTGCATCCAAATTAAGGATGCTAAAGTACCTACTGGAAGTAATAACGATCCAATGTCACTGCCGATAATATTAGCTAGATAAATCGTCTTTAATGTAATTGGATCAAGCCCCATTTCCGTTAGTGTAATGGTTCCAACCATTAAAGCTGGATGATTATTAAACAGATTTGATAGGATTGAAACTAATCCTCCCATAATAAAGCTTGCTTGAAATAAACCTTGATTTACGATTGGTTCACAGAATTTTACTAAAGCTGCAGTTAAACCAGCATTATGGAGACCATAAATAATCACATACATCGAAAAAGCAAAGACTAATATATGCCAAGGTGTCTTTTTTAAAATATCAACAGGGCTTGTCCGTAAGTGATACCATCTCCATGTTAATAAGACGAGTGAACCTAAAACTGCTACATATTGAATCGGTATTCCAAGAAATGAAGCGACGAATAATAAGCAGCGCATTATGAAAACAAATCCCAATACCTTTAACATAAATTTTGTTCTTTTTTGTTTTGTTTCTACTGACATTTTCCCTTTTAAAGGATGAAAATTTTTCATAAAAAATGACTCTTCAATATCATCGGTAGACACCGGCAATTGTTTTGGTAATTTATTTCTTAATACCATGTACATTAGCCATGACATAAATAGTAACCCTGTACTTGCAGGGACAAACATCATAGCTGTGTGCATATAAAGCGTCATATGAACAATTTTTAATGCGATTAAGTTTACGATATTACTTACACCGATTGGTGCACTTGAAGCTGTGGCAATTAATGCTCCGCTAAGAAGATATGGAATTTGTTGATGTGGTTTTAAACGCAGATTTTTTAATAGGAGAATTAAAATCGGAGTTGTAATTAAGATACTGCCATCATTATTAAAGAGTAATGTCATTAAAAAGCATAAAAGCTGGATATACCAGTATAATCTGCGTCCTGACCCTTTTGCTAAGCTTGCAAGTCTAGCAGCAGACCAATGGAAAAACCCAAAACTTTCTAAAATAATCGCCATTACAATCGTTGCGATAATTGTAATAGAAGCTTCACCAATTTTGTGTACAATATCGATTAAATTACTTTTCGTTACGATCCCAGTCACTAAAATAATTACTGCCCCAATTGCAGCAGGCCACGCTTCATTTATTCCTTTTGGTCTCCAAAATATGACTGCCATCGTTAATAGAAATACAGAAGCACTCATTAGAATTTCGAAATTCATAAAACTCACCTTCTTATAAAATATTTTCCAATGAAACTTGTCCATCTGTTATATTATTATTCAAATATAACAATGATGCTTTAGATGATTTCATTATTTTATGGAAGATGGTTGTTTTACCTAAATAATGCAAATGTCCCCTAAAGATAAATAACTATAGTAACAATTGTCCAATAGAGCCTTTAGAAAGAGTACTATGAAACTCACATTTTATGGATGAGCTATTCCTATTTATATTTTTCTAATCATATAGACTAGAAATTATCTTTTATTCTGATTAGTTATATTAAAATATTTTATATTATGAGAAACTGATAAAAAAAGGAAAGCTCTTAAAATAGAGCTTCCCAATTAATGAAGAACTTTACAAAAGCACACCGAAATTGTTTAACATTCGGTTTAATATTAAACCAAAAAACACAAACTTATTTAAGGCAAATGAACTGACTTAATATGGTTAAGTCTTAAATAAACTACTTCCCCACTTGCGACGGATATTTCAATTACACTATTTTCAATCGTATTCAGCAAACCAATTTTCATTGGATCATTCCCACCATCAAAAATAACTAGTTTTCCTTCTTCTTTTTTTAATTGAGATTCAAATGAGCGCACAGGGGAGATATTCGATGGATTAATTGGAAAGTTTGCATTATCAATTGAATAAGGTGTTACATTTTGATGGTAAGGAGAGAGCCACTTTAGATGAGATAATGAAATATACATCACTTTAAATACGGGTGAATAAAAAACGATATAGTCACTTAAAACACTTGTAATATAGCCATGAAACGTCAAATTCCCCGTAACATATATTTCCGAAAAGATCCCTCTCGCATTGGTTAATACTTTTCTGTAAGAAATTGATTCAATATCATTTGCAATTGAAGGCTCGTTAGGAGTATCTATCTTATCTTTAATATACTGACATAAATGTACTCGATGAACATGAATCCAAGGTATATAATAATATTTTTGACCATTATATAATACAAGTATGTCTTGTCCTGCATCAGTTAAAATACCTTCAAAAGCTATATCTCCAGATAGAAGTACAAATACTTGTCGATCTAGTAATGAATCTATATAACTCACTCTTCCCCCCCCTTTTTAATTTTAAGTAAAAACGTTCTACTCATTTAAAAAGTAAATAATGTGCTACCTATAAATCGTACATTTATTTATTTCTACAGTTTTACTTTTATTCTTTTACTACTTAAGATATGCATCTAAAAGATGTCTTTAGTTCATTGGATATGTGAAAAAATTATTTAGATAGTAATAAGAAAGAATAATGCCTTCAATCTTTAGTCATACATCCGAAAAGCATAAAGGTGAGGAATATGTAACTTATACATTGTTACACTAACACCCGATGTTACTGTTGGGAGGTTTGAGTTAAGTCTTATTGTGACTAATAATAATAAGGAACAAATTTTTATAACTCTTCTAGGGAACTAGTTAGATTTTTTTGATTAACTCTAATCCCGACTAAAATGAATACAAGATCCGATATTGTACTAGAATATATGAGTAAAACGATATGACGAGGTGTTGTTATGGATCACAAAATTCTACCAAGAAAAGAATGGCTTGAAGCGAGGAAAGAACTTTTACAGAAAGAAAAAGATTTCACCAAGTTAAGGGATGAACTTACAAGGCAGAGACGAGATTTGCCGTGGGAAGCCGTTAGCAAATCTTATCTATTTGACGGTCCGAACGGTACGTTATCATTAGCAGACTTATTTAATGGAAAAAGTCAGTTGATTGTATACCATTTCATGTTTAGTCCAAATTGGGATCAAGGCTGCAAACATTGTTCTTTTTGGGCTGACCACTACAGCGGAATGATTCCGCACTTAAATCACCGAGATGTCAGCTTTGTCTGTATTTCCCGTGGACCATTAGGAAAGTTGGAGGAATTTAAAAAACGCATGGGTTGGACATTTCCATGGTATTCATCAGGGCACACGGACTTTAATTATGATTTCCAAGCATCTTTTATAGAAGACGAAGTAGAGAATAAACTAGCATATTATAACTATACTATGCAAAATCCAATGAGTTCCGACAGAGAAGGCGTGAGTGTTTTTTATAAAGATGATGAAGGGAATCTATTTCACACATACTCCACTTACGCTCGTGGCATTGACATGATGAATAACACATACCAGTTTCTCGATTTGGTCCCAAACGGTAGGCAGGACGATCGTGGACTGCGGCATAGTGATCAATATGTTCCAAAAGTATAATTTTTTTCATATTAAAAGGACTGCATAAATGAACTGCAGTCCTTTCTGTTATACAACTTTGGATTATCTAATTTTAACCACATATCTGGAAATATGATAGTAAGTTACTTGTCCACCCCAGATTTAAAATATCATTTTCTTATGATACGGTTCCCCGCTATTATTACTAAACTACATTCTTTACAATATGACTAACCTGCCATTTACTCCATTAAAAAAGAGCACCAAAAAGGTACTCGTGGTATTCAACAATAATAAACTATTAAAATCATGCAAATTGTTACTACTTAAACCATACTCTATAGCCTCCAAATCAGTCGATACATATATATTAGTAAATTCATAGTAATTTGAAAAAATAATGCTATCAATGTTCACTTAATAAAAATTTTGATTTATCCTTTAAGAAATATAAATAATCAGTACCTAAAGAAGTAATTTTTGTGCCTGCTCTTCCTTTACCTTTCATAATAAATCCTTTTTTTTCCATTGTATTTAAACGAAGTCTAATTTGTTGTGTGGTTAAGTATCTACCAATATCCCCACTTCTAGTTGAAATGGCCTCTCTACTTGCGATCTTACCTATGTCATTTAAATTTTTTATTGATTCTAGTATTGTGATGGATTCTTGTACCTCAATGACACTACCTGGTAATTCATAGTCAGTTTTTTCGATAGTCTTTAATCGATTTGTTTTTGTTTGAATATGATTAGGAAAATCTTTTAGAGTAATAATCCCACCTTCATAGACAGTGAGCATGTAATCAAGTACTCCTTTTAGTTCCCTAATATTTCCGTTCCATTCATGGTGATATAATTTTTCTAAAACGTCTTTATCAATCATCACTTTTTTACCACTTTTTGTAACAAAATGATTTACTAACAAAGGTATATCCAATTTCCGAGATCGTAACGGTGGAATAAATAGATTTAAAACATTTAATCTGTAAAACAAATCTGACCGAAATGAACTGTCAGCAATTTTCAGATGAAGATCTTTATTAGTTGCAGCAATTATCCGTACATTAATTGAAATAATTTTCCTTCCACCAATTCTGCGAATCTCTTGTTCCTGAAGTACACGCAATAAATGTGACTGTACGTTTAAACTAATATCACCAATTTCATCTAAAAATATTGTCCCTCCATTTGCAATTTCAAACAGCCCCTTTTTCCCACCTTTTTTAGCTCCTGTAAAGGTACCTTCGTCATAACCAAATAGCTCACTCTCTAATAAACTCTCCGTAAAAGCACTACAATTAACTGCTAAAAAAGGGCCATTTTTCCGATTAGATTGTTGATGTATAGAATGAGCAAAGAGTTCTTTACCTGTACCCGTCTCACCTTGGATTAATATCGGGTGCTCTGTGATCGCAAGTTTTTTGGCAATATTCTTACACTCTGTAATGGATTGATGCTCACCAATAATATCTTTAAAATTGTATCTAGCAAAAAAACCTTGATTTCTAAGCTCTCTTTGAGCAGTTTTTTCTATTTCAGAAGCTCTATTTACACTTTTAAAAGTAGCTACTACTCTTTCATCATCTTTTATATAGAATCGATAGATGACTAAATCAATGTTATTGATGGAAAAAAATTTAAATTCTTCAAATCCACTTAATATAAACTCCTTAACATTTTGCAGTTCAATAACATTGTTTAAGTGTTTCCCTAACACATTCTCAATAGGTACTTGAAAAAGCAAAGAAAGTTTTTCATTAAATACAGTAATGTTTCCATTACGATCTAACGCTAAAATACCATCATCAACCGTATCTACAACATTTTGTAAATGCTTATTTACTTTTTTCTCATTTTTCTCTGCATGTAAAAGTTCTCTTTGTAATTCAATAATATTTCTAATATATTTTTCCGAAATTAATGATGAAATGTTTTTATTAAGGTTACAGATTTCAACAATTTGAAGTATAGCGGAGATATCAAAAAGACGAACTCCAATATCAATTACTTCTTTAATATAGGAAGGACTTAAATGAGTTTCACCAGGAGATACTGCAATGCTTATATTTGGATAATACAATTGATCATTTTTAAATGGGAAATATTCTACATGGTCAATTCCTAATTGATACAGAGACTGTATTAATTCAACGGTAGAATTAAAATCATCATTAACAACTAATACATTTGTCCCCTCCTCAATCTTTAATAGTTTTTCAACATTCTCATGATTAAGTGTTCTCTTTCCTACCATGACATGTTTACCAGTCACGGTCGCTATTTTTTCAGTTTCACTTTTTGCTTCTTCAGAAGAAAAAAGAATAATATCGTCTTTAAACTCTATACACTCACATTCAGCAATTGAATAGGAATTAATATTTATATAATCTTCTAGTAATAGAATTAGTTGATTAGACAGAGCTTGTCTTGTTTTTTTACTCCCTGTAATCAAAGTAAGTGAGTTTTTCTTCATATAATCCCCTCCAACCAGTTCTTTTTGGTTCTATTATACCACCCAAAAAGAACCAATAAATCCGGAAAACACATTAAATTTTCTTTAAAATTCGTTTTTAAAACTTGGCACGCTATTTGCTTATAGTAGATTGTAGTAATTTTAATAGTTAGTATGATTCCAATATGATAGGAGGGAATATCTGAAAGCGTTTTAATAATTTTCTGCACTTTAATTTCAAAGGAGATGAAATTATGTCACAAGTTCAGGCTAATAAAATAGCACAACAGAGTAATGTGATCAAAGAACGTAAAATTAATATCTTTGCACTTCTATTAGTAATTTTGCTTATTGCAACTATTCTTACTTATGTTTTACCAACAGGTGAATACGCACATATAGACATCAAAGGACATTCAACAGTTGATCCGAATTCATTTAAATCAATCGCAGCAACACCAGTTGGATTCTTTGAAATGATAAAAGCCATTCATTCAGGCATGGTAGATGCAGCAAATATTATTTTCTTTGTTCTGATAATCGGAGGTTTTTTCGGTGTATTAAGTGCAACTGGCACTATTGAAGTATTAATCTCTACTTTAGCTAGAAAACTAGCTTCTAGAGAAAAGTTATTAATTCCAATTATGATGCTTTTCTTTGCAATTGCAGGCTCTTTAATGGGAATGGCTGAAGAATCTTTAGCTTATATCCCTCTTCTGATTCCATTAGCCCTTGCTTTAGGTTTCGACACAATGACAGGAACTGCAATCGTATTAGTTGGAGCATCAGCAGGTTTTACAACAGCAATCATGAATCCATTCACAGTTGGGATCGCTCAGGGAATTGCAGAACTACCTACCTTTTCTGGGATGGGATTTCGACTTGTGTTGTTTGTAATTGTTTATTTAATATCAGTTATTTTTATTTATCGATATGCTATGAAAGTAAAGAAAAACCCAGATATGGGTTTTTATGGTAAATATTCAGCAGAGCAATCTAATGATCTATTATCTTCTAAAGCTAAGTTATCCTCTAGACATAAATGGATATTCTTTGCTTTTCTTATAAACTATATTGTTTTAGCTTATGGTGTTATTAAATATCAATGGTATATTAGTGAAATTGCTTCTTTGTTTATTATCTTAACGATTGTTATTGGGATAATTGGAAAATTATCAATCGATGAAGTTGTTAAATCATTTACTCAAGGATCTGCTAGTTTAATAAGTGGTGCCCTTATTATTGGTGTTTCCCGTGCAATTTTAGTCGTTTTGAATCAAGGACATATTGTTGATCCAATGCTTCATGGAATATCAGAAGGCATTATACATATCCCTGCTTCTTTAAGTGTAATTGGAATGTATAATTTCCAAGCAATTATACACTTTATTTTAGCATCAGGTAGCGGTCATGCCATGTTAACAATGCCTATAATGGCACCCCTTGCCGACCTACTAGGAATTACTCGACAAACTGCTGTCCTATCATTTTCATTTGCTGATGGAATTGGTAACATTATTTTCCCAACGGCTGGGACTTTAATGGCAGGATTAGCAATTGCAGGAATACCTTGGACAAAATGGGCTAGATGGATTTTCCCATTAGTTTTCATTCAATATTTAATCGGTTTAATTGCTGTTGTAATCGCACATTTAATAAATTATGGTCCTTTTTAAACAATTAACAAAGGAATTAGGAGGAGAAAAAAGTTGTTAACCTTAATAAAAAACGGTCAAGTATACACACCACACTCCATTGGCAGAAAAGATATACTTTTAGCAGGAGGGAAAATTGAACTAATAGCTGAACATATCACGATTCCGCCCGACTTTGTCTCATGCGATGTTATAGATGCAACCAACTCAATAGTTGTACCAGGTTTTATCGATTCACATGTACATATCATTGGAGGCGGTGGAGAAGGTGGATTTAAAACACGTACTCCTGAACTAATGCTTACGAATGTTACAACTGCTGGAGTTACTACAGTAGTTGGCGTACTTGGTACAGACGGTACAACAAGAACTACAGAGAATTTACTTGCAAAAGCACGTGGTTTAGAAGAAGAAGGCATTACTTGTTATATTCATACTGGTTCTTATCAAATCCCTGTAAAGACACTAACAGAATCGATCCAAAGAGATATTATTCTGATTGATAAGATTATTGGTGTTGGTGAAATCGCTATAGCAGACCACCGTTCCTCGGAACCAACGATTGAAGAGCTTTCAAAGATTGCATCTGCTGCACGGAATGGAGGAATTTTATCTGGAAAGGCTGGCATATTAGAAATTCATGTCGGTGATGGCAAAGATAAACTTTCCCTTCTTCATCAACTAGTCGATCAAACAAATATTCCAATACGTCAGTTACATCCGACTCATATTAATCGGAATGAAGAGTTGTTTAAAGCCGGTATTGATTTTGCACTTAAAGGTGGATTTGTAGATTTTACTACAAGTACAATTCCTCAGTTTTTAGAAGAAGGCGAAGTAAAGTGTAGCAAAGCACTACGATTAATGCTGGAAGAAGGGGTTCAGATTGAGAACATAACTTTTTCATCTGATGCACAGGCAAGTCTTCCCTTTTTTGATACATACGGTGACTATTTAGGACTTCAAATTGGCAAAATTTCATCTTTATATCAAGAAGTAAGAGATGCAGTAATTAATGAAGGGCTTCCATTAGAAATCGCATTACAAGTAATTACTTCAAATCCTGCACAAGTGCTAAAACTATCACGCAAAGGTAACATAAAACCTGATAACGACGCTGATATTGTTTTGTTAAATCAAGAAACTTTAAAAATTGAAACAGTATTTGCACTTGGGAGAAAGATGGTTGAAAATGGTACTCCAATTCTAAAAGGCACGTTTGAATAACAATTTAATTAGAATAAAGTATCTCACGAAAAGAAAAGTCGCATTCAATGTAGGCGGTAGAGCAAAAAAATTGGCCTTAATGACAACAAAAAAAGTAACCCTTCGTACCAAACGGAACGAAGGGTTACTTTTTTTACAAAATACCTGTATTCTTAATAACTTTTTATATTAATACACATCACGTTGATAACGCCCTTGCTTCTGCATATCTTTAAGATGTGCTTCAGCTGCCTCGCGATCCATCGCACCTTCATTTTCAAGAATCGTAATAAGCGCTTCGTTGACGTCTTTAGCCATATATTCCTTATCTCCACAAACGTAGAAATAAGCTCCTTTTTCGATCCATTCAAACATTTCTTTGCTATTTTCAAGCATTTTATGCTGTACATAAACTTTTTGATCTGTATCACGAGAGAATGCAGTATCAATTTTTGTTAATACTCCATCTTGTTGATATTTTTCTAACTCGCTTTTATAAAGGAAATCTGACGCTTCATGCTGATCTCCAAAAAATAGCCATGAACGGCCAGCGACTTTATTGACTGCTCGTTCCTGGATAAACGAACGGAATGGTGCAATACCCGTACCAGGTCCAACCATAATAATATCTACGTCCCCAGACTCTGGCAAATAGAAGTGTTTATTTACTTGAACATAGACCGGAAGAGTATCTCCTTCTTTAATACGTTCTGAACATAAAACAGAACAAACACCTTTTCGTTCTCGTCCGTGTGCAGTGTAGCGTACTGCACCGATTGTTAGATGAACTTCATCTGGATTTGCAGCAATACTGCTTGCGATTGAATATAGACGAGGAGTCATTTTTCTTAATAATGAAACGATCTCTTGAGCAGAAGCACTCCATGGACCAAAATCACGTAACATATCAAGCAAATCTCGCCCATAGCAATATTCCTTTAGTTGAGTTGCATTTTCAACCATCACAAGGTTTTTCAGCTCTTCATTTTCTGTGAATGTAGCTGCCTGTTGTAATATCTTCTTCGTTATTAGTGTAATTTCAAAGTAGGATGTAAGCGCTTCTTTTAAAGATAGTGTTTCACCCTGCTTACCAACAGTTACTACTGCTTCTTCATCCCATTTCATTTCATTTATAAGAGCAGCAACTAACTCTGGATCATTTGAAGGAACCACGCCAAGTGCAGCACCTGGGACATAAGTAAATCCTGACCCTTTCAATGATAATTCAATATGCCTTGTTTCCTTGTTTGAGTCTGTTCCATTTAAATTAATATTTTTGAGAACCTTCGCTTGAAATGGATTGGTCCTTGAATATGGGAGTTGCTCATTTGTAGTATCGTTTAAAGTAGATTTCATAACTCGTAACCTCCAAGAATTGTGTATATAACTAAGATAACATAGAAGTGTGAATTTATGTATTAGAATCTAGGTCTTTTTTACGTTGTTTTGCTTTTTTTATAATCAAAAGTCCAGATTTACAGATTCTGAGGCTTCTACTCTTTTCCACTGCTTATACAGGAAATTTTTAGAGAATATTCTGTTAAATTTAGAGGATAAATAAAATAATAGTAGTATCTAATCTATAAGCCTATTATGAAAAAAAGCAGTTACTAATCATTGGGAGGAAAAAACTCATGAAGAGTTTTACGAAGCAAGAAAATAGTTGGATTTTCTATGATTGGGCCAATTCAGCTTATTCTATTATTATTAGCACTGCCGTTTTCCCACTTTTTTATAAAGCCTCTGCTTCAAAAGCTGGAATAAGTGCTTCTGATTCTACTGCTTATTTAGGTTATACAATTGCGATTTCGACATTCATATTAGCTATGTTAGGTCCAATTCTTGGAACAATTGCCGACTACAAAGGATATAAAAAGAAGTTCTTTTCTTTCTTTTTAATTCTAGGAGTTTCTTTTACTGCACTACTTACTATTATTCCTAATGATAACTGGCTTTTACTATTGACTTGTTATACGGTTACAGCTATTGGCTTTGCTGGCGCGAATGTATTTTATGACGCTTTTTTAGTAGATGTAACTTCAGAAGAACGAATGAACAAAGTATCCGCTCGAGGCTTTGGTTTAGGATATATAGGTAGTACAATTCCATTTATCATTAGTATTGCTTTGATCGTATTAGCTCAAAAGGAGATCCTTTCAATTTCAACAACTCTTGCAAGTCAAATTGCCTTTCTCATCACTGCTTTCTGGTGGGGCATTTTTGCAATTCCTTTGTTACGAAATGTTCGTCAAAATTATTTCATTGAACGTGAACAAAATCCTGTATTAAATAGTTTTAAAAGGCTAGGAAAAACCTTTAAAAATATCCGACAATATCGTGCTTTATTTTTATTTTTACTTGCATACTTCTTCTATATCGATGGCGTTGGAACGATCATTACGATGTCAACCGCTTACGGAACTGACCTTGGAATCAGTTCAACAAATCTATTAATTATTTTGTTTGTCACACAGGTTGTTGCTGCTCCATTTGCAATTATTTACGGAAAACTTGCAGATAAGTTTTCAGGTAAAATTATGCTTTATGTTGGAATCATTGTTTATATGATTGTTTGTATATATGCTTACTTTTTAAATTCTACTTTAGACTTTTGGATTTTGGCTATGCTTGTTGCAACATCACAAGGTGGAATCCAAGCATTAAGCCGTTCATATTACGCAAAACTTGTCCCTAAAGAAAAATCAAATGAGTTTTTTGGCTTCTATAATATATTTGGTAAATTCGCATCGATCATGGGACCATTAATAGTCGGCTTAACAGCTCAAATGACAGGTCATTCTAATATGGGGGTATTTAGTCTAATTATTCTTTTTGTTATTGGTATTTTCTTTTTAACTCGTGTATCTGAACCTGAAAATACAGAAGTAGCGAAAACTACAACTTACTAAAAATAGATTGGAGGGTGTCCGAAAGTATAACTTTTAGCGGCACTCTCTTTATTTTTTTGGCTGTGTTAAATTTTTATGTTGATAATTAAATAATATATAAAGGAAACTCTTTGAAGTTTCCCTGGAAAATAGTCAAACTTCCCTACATTTGCAAATTCAATAAAACTGCTCATAATTCAAGAAAAAAAGCCACGTTAGCGAAGTTTCCTTCCTTATTCAACTAAAACATTGGTCTAGTTGAACAAGCTGTTAAATTAAAGGAAAATTTAAAAAAGAGAGTGTTTACTAATTAACACTCTCTTCTTTCAATCTAACTTCGATGTTCAACTAAGTCAATGGCACCTAATACAATATGGGCTAAACCAAAACCAAAAACTGTATTTGCGATCATTTTATTCTTTCCTCGTTTTTGTTTTAATGCATAACCAGTAGCTGTTACAGCAGAACCTAAAACTGTTGGAATTAAACCTTCACGAATATTCATATAAGTTTACCCCCACATCGAAGTTTATGATGTAATTTACACCATAATTTTAGTATCGGCAATAATAATTCTATGTATGTAAGAATTCAAAAAGCAACATGAATCTAAGTCCAACTAGGTAATCTCATGAAATTGAAGTCACTAATGAAGAATCTTAAAATTTTTTAATTTTGAGAAGAAAAAACCTATCTCACCACAAGGATTAAGATAGGTTTAATTTACATTAAGATCCTAATTCATTACTGGCTCTTAAGACTATTCCATTTTTAATAAATTACTTTATTTTATTTGCTTCATAAAGATTTATTTGAATAGGCGCTGTAAGGTAATCTTTGGCTTTTTCAGCAAACGATGTAAAATGAGCACTTGTATTATGTGCAGCTACAGCATTTAAATCTTGCCAAGTTTCAATCATGATATATTCATTTTCGCTATCCGTTTGTTTTGTCAAATCGTATGAAATATTACCTTCTTCTGCTCTTGATAATTCTAATAGTGAAGTCATTTCTTCTAAAAATAGCGTTTCTTTTGCTGAATCAATTGTCATTTTCGCATGAATAATAATCATAATATTTACCTTCTTTTCATTGTGTTTTTTTTATTTATTATTTTTTATTTATTATTTCCACTCTGCAACACGTTCAACTGGTAAACGCACAGATTGATATCCTGCATCAACAGCTTTACCTATTGATATCAACATAACAGGAACATATCGGTCTTTATCCATACCGAATGCTTCTGCAATTTTTTCTTTTTCGAAGCCACCGATTGGACAAGTGTCATAACCATAAGCACGAGCAGTTAGCATAAATTGCATTGCTACCAATCCACCATCAATTAAAACAGTATCATTCATTTGCTCTGCAGTACTGTTTGCAAAGAAACCACTAAGTGTTTCCAGTTGCTTTTCTTTAACATCTTTTGGCATATAACCTAATTCAACTGCACGACCATATATTTCTTCAGCATAGTCAAAATTATTTAAGTCCCCAAATAGTGCAATCATCGCAGAAGAAGTTTCAACTTGTGATTGATTGAATCGAGCTAATGGAGCTAATGTAGCTTTTGCTTCATCACTTTCAATTACTAAGAATCTCCACGGTTGCATGTTTACTGAAGAAGGAGCTAAAGTAGCTGTTTCTATTATTTCATGCATTTCCTCCACTGAGATTTTTACATTTGGATCATATTTGCGGATTGAGCGTCTTCCTTTTATAATTTCGTTAAAATTATTAGTTAATGTTGTCGTAGTCATTGTTGTATTCTCCTCTTTACTAACTTTTAAGTATTATTTAGATTATCGCGACCTGAATTAATTTGGTTCATATTTATTTGTATACGGTTTAAATATTCAAGGGTTAAGTCAATTTCTTCTTCTGAAAAGCCAATAAGCATGTTCTCTACAAACTCTACTTTTTCCTTCCATAAGCTAGACATTTGATCTTGTCCAATTTGTGTTAATCTAACTAAGGTTATTCTGTTATCAGTCTCACACTTTCTTCTAGTGATCTTTCCATTTAACTCAAGTTGTTTTAAATGTCTAGTAATTGCAGCACTATCAATCTTTAAAGTTTTTTGAAGCTGAGATTGACTAATTTCACCGTACTCAAACAATTGATTCAAAATTTCTAATCGTGATTGACTAATACCCATACATTTTTCAAATGTTGTTTCAATTTGAACTTTTAATTCTTTTAATAGTGATAGTACTTTTGTTTCTTTTGTATTAGGCACGCGCTACCTCCAAAAAAATTTGATGAAATTTTATTAACAGTTACTAATTATTGACCTATCAATAATTGACGGGTCAACCATTGATATGTCAATTAATATACACCTTAGTCCTACATGAATCAAGTACAAAATCAAAATTTAATGTTGTTATAAATTTCAGATGATTCAATTTCATTGGGATTACACTCTTTACATCCATCCCGTAGGCAGAGGTTTCAAGAAGAGTCCAACTAAGCATATAATTATATTATGGGGATGCTACTGAGGGTAAATTTGTATGATAAAACATGGTGAAGGTTTTCCTCCCCTACCTTGCTTAGAAGAAAACTAATAAATTCATCACACTTAGTTAATTGTTTCCTTCTTCATAATTCTTTAGAATTAATTGGTTATTTAAGATTTATTAGTAGAAGAATATAAGATTTAATCATTTTATATGAGACAAAAATTTTTAATGATTTAGACTGTAAATAGAAAATGCTAAAAATGTAGCAAAAATAATCCATATAGTATAAGGAATCAATAGTACTGAATCTACTATGGAATAGGGTAAAGTAAATGCTACAATTAAACAATCAACGGCTGCTAAATCATATCTATTTATTTTAAATTGAAAATAACTAAATGCCTGGTTACTTATATAATTTATTAACCAGATAAGCAAAAAAGTGAAAGATGTATTTATTAGGCCAACATTGTAATCTACAATAGCGAGTGACAGTCCAATTAATATATAGAGTACTCCCCACACGATTCCAAATAATTTACTTGGGGGAGTGATCTATTGGAAATAATAATCCAGACAATGCAAATAATATCAACGTGAAAATAAATATAAGAATTGAGCTCACTTTCGCCCCCCAATAATTGTATACTTTACTTATAAAAATGTTTAAATTTTTTTCGCATCTAACAAAAAAGAGTACTTTTTATTAAATAATCTTTTAAGGATTTAACTACTTTATTTTCAACTTAAAAATGCGACCATAATGTCTTATTGTATTACTACATTATAGGTTTAACATCTAACGAAACTTTTACAAGACTATATTCATCTTTTTGACCATTCTTATACGTCCAGTACCTATTCGTTTCAGCTGTTTTTCTAAATTTCAGTTCAAATCCCTTATCATCATTAAAAACTATAACTATGTACTTCTTTTGTTTTATCGTTATCAACTAAATTATATTTTAAGAAATTTTTTAACAACCGGTGATACTTATAATTCGAGCTCGAAATCAATTACATCATCTAAAACATTAATTACAACACCATACTATACAACGATTCGAGATTCTTCGGATATATTTTCAGCGTATAAAACAACTACGACAATTACAAGACTGGTATATTCAAATGTTTCTTATTTGTATGGTGATAGTTATGAATTAAGTCCCAAATTTACATTAAAGTTTATAAAAGACTCAAACACAAAAGGATACTATAGAAATAGTAAATATACTGTTAGTAATGTTGTATTTAATGTAAGTTACTAACTTTAGAGTAACAAAAAGAAATGAATTAATTTTTTGGCCTTCTGGATAGAACTTGGGACCACCTTCTCAAAAGTTATAATACTTTTTTATTTAGCTTCACAAAAAAAGTTATCCAATCATCTTTTAGTTCCACCCAGATACTTCCTTTATGTAGTTCAACTATTCGTTTAGATATAGCAAGTCCTAATCCAGCACTACCTTCACTTTTTCTTGATGAATCTTCACGATAAAATTTTTCAAAAAACCGTTCAAGATTCTCTCGTTTTACATTAATTCCGTGATTCGAGATCGAAAGTAATATTTCATTGGATTTTTGAGTTAGACTTACTTTTATAGTTGAAGGTTTAACACTATATTTCATTGCATTCATAAATAGGTTATCAAAAACTCTAACCATTTTTTCGACATCAATATTAATTTCAATATCCTCTTCTATCGACTCCTTTGTAATTTTTAATCCTTCTTTTTCAAAAATAGGTATATTCTCACCAATTATTTGTTCAACTAACTGACTTAAATCAACCTCTTGTCTTGATAGAATAATATCTGGACTAGATAACCTCGTAAATTCAAAAAGTTCATTAATTAAATTCTTTAGCTCATTCGATTTTGTATAGATCGTATTCAAGTATTCGTTTAATTCATTTTCATTCTTGTATTCTCTATTCTTCAACAAATTACTATATCCTAATATAGAAGTTAGCGGCGTTCTTAGATCATGCGAAACACTAGTTATCAATTCATTTTTAACTTTTTCAATATGACGTTCATTTTTAAATTTCCGCTCTAACTCCTTGGACATTGTATTAATATTCATACTCAACTGAGTCAATTCGTCTCGCCCTTTTAACTCAATCACAACTCCAAGTTTACCTTGAGAAATTATTTGAACAGTACTTGAAATTTTTTTTAAATAAAGTATCTTTTTTCTAATTAGTAACAGAAAACTAATAATGAAACTTAATATGATAATCACAAAAGTTGGAATAATAATGAGATTATATTGTAATGTATTTACATTATTTTGATGAGTAAGAAAATAAGGCCCTATAAAAATTTGTGAGATCATAATTGTAACTATTAAAGAAACACCGAAACTAATTGTGATTGCTACTAGTAACTTAACACTAATTCGTTGCCAATTATGAATTAAATTCTTCATACTTTATATCCAATTCCCCAAACCGTTTTAATATAAATGGGATGTTTAGGATCTTCTTCAATTTTTTCTCTAATATTTGTTATATGCACCATTACGGTATTATCTGATTTTAAAAAGTCTTCTTTCCAAATTGCTTCATAAATCTTACTAACACTTAGTACGATTCCTTTATTGCGTACTAGTAATTCTAAAATCTCAAACTCTTTTGGTGTTAGTCTCTTTTCGTTCTTTCGTATCCAAACTTGCCTTGTCTCTGTATTTAATTGCAAGTCACCAAAATCTAATACTACTTCATCAAACTTTTGTATATTGTTATATTTTTTATATCTTCTTAGCTGAGATTTTACTCTAGCGATCAACTCAAGTGGATTAAATGGTTTAGTAAGATAATCATCTGCACCTGAGCTTAATCCTTGTATTTTGTCTAGATCTTCAGATTTTGCAGAAAGCATAATAATCGGTAGTGTCTTTTCCTCTCGAATCATTATGCATGCTTCTATTCCATCAATTTTTGGCAGCATAATATCTAATATAATCAAATCAAAATCTTCAACTTTTAAAAGTTCAAGAGCTTCCTCTGCATCGTCTGCTAAAGTAGTCGAAAACCCTTCATTTTCGAGATAAATTGAAATTAATTTTTTTATTTTTTCATCATCATCTACAACTAATATTTTACTTATCAAGTTTCGCTACTCCTTTCTAAACAGCTCTCTAAGCTAATTATTGCAACTTAATACATATGCTGGTGGCAAATTTCTATATTCCCTTTTAATATTTATATTTTTAAAGTAGCTATTAATAAATTTCATTTTTCTTTGAGTATATTGGAATGTAACAAATCTTCCTTGATCTGCAAGTATCTTTTTGGTGTTTAATAAAATAGTTTTTGATACATTTAAGGGTAAACTAGTAAATGGCAGACCAGAAATGACATAGTCGACATTGTCTATTCCAAACTCTTCTAAATACTTCAAAATACTTTCCGCACTATCATTAATAATCGTTACATTATGATTATCTCCAAACTTTCTAATTAAATGGTTATAAAACTCATAATTTTTTTCTACTAAAATAATTTTTGTAGTTGGCATTTTAAGCTCAAGTAATTTTTCAGTAAAAACTCCTGTACCTGGACCGTATTCAATAATTGTATTAGCTGTCTTAAAATTAATATCATCTATCATTTTTTCAGCCAAAAACGATGAACTTGGCATTAATGCGCCAACAGTTCTAGGTCTTAATAAATATTGAAATAGAAATAATAACTTTTTCATAATTTTAACCTCCAAATATTTAACTTATTATGCTGAAATCATAATAAAATAAATATCTGAAGAAAAAGTCACTAAATTTCTTAAGAATTTTAAAGAGGTATAAGTTCAAAATTAATGATTATAAGTGGACATATGTTCCCAATAATACATACCATAAAGCATAAAAAGTGTTACTTAGCAAAACGATCATAATGTATGGTCTATACCCCATTCCCGATGCAGATGAAATTAAACAGGCAGTATCAGTTGGGCATGTTGGAACTGCACCTAAAACGAAGAGCATCCAATATTGGTTTTTCTTTATTCTTTGTCCTATTTTGGGATGTTTGTTTAGGAAGTTTTTATACCATAGTGACTTATTTATTTTTTTACCAATGATGAAAATGATACTTTCAGTTATGAACATAGATCCCAGTGAAAATAATAAGACAATCCACGGATTAAAAAGAAAAATCCCAGTCAGTAAAAATAATGAACTTGGTATCATTAATACAAATCTTAATGAAAAAATAACAAAGTATAATAAAAGAGCATAGTCCTGTCTATGTGTTATAAATTGAATTAATTCATTCTTAGAAAATGGTATTATCCCAAATTCATACATACCAACTAAAAGAATACTCCAACTAGTCAATAAAGTGATTACACGATATTTCACTTTCTTTCCTCATTTCATAGTTTAATAATTAAGCATTCATATTTTCGACTATACTTATTAAATTTTCCACTACGTTTTTATTAGTAATTCTTAAGAAATCATAAAGAACTTTAAAAATTTTTTTGTGTGTTTTGATTATGTATATCAAATTTAAGATTGGAAAAATTAAAATTGGTACATTTAGTAATAAGAAGATTGTAGGTGTTTTATTATTAGCACAAATATCCAAAGACCTTATTTGCTTTATTCTTACTGATTTTTTGGGAACTTTTAATGAGTCAGTCACAAGGATTCTATCAAACAATGCATTGGATGATCATCATAAGTGTAATTGGAATTTCATGTAAATTATTTTTAGAAAATCGGAATCCTCAAAGTACTATTTCCTGGTTATTATTACTCCCCATAGCACCTACTTTCGGCGTTATATTATACGTTCTATTTGGACGATTAAAGATGAGGCGAAAAAATTTAATCCTTCATTCAAAGTTTAAAACACCTCAAATTTTGAGTGAAAAGAATGATATTAAATGGAATACTCTCTCAATAAAATCGCAAAAATTAAGTACCATTATAGAAAAGTTTACAGGGGTTTCAATTAACAGAAATTCAAGTGCTACATTATTAATTAATGGTGACGAAATGTTTTCAAAACTCAAAGAAGCTCTCCTAGATGCAAAAAACTACATTTATATTCAATACTACATCTTTCGAGCAGATACAATTGGTAGCTAATTACTTGACATTTTAAGAATGAAAGTTAATGAAGGTGTTGTAGTTCGCTTATTAGTCGATGGCTTAGGAAGTAAAAGTTTAAAGAAGAAATTGTTAAAAAATTTAAGGTCTGCTGGTGTTAAAGTATCAATATTTGATCCTATTTCTACTTGGTCAATCGGTACAATAAATTATCGAAACCATAGGAAAATTGTTGTGGTAGATGGGATTAAAGGTTTCACAGGAGGTCTAAATGTAGGTGATGAATATTTAGGTAGATCAAAAATTGGATTTTGGAGAGATACTCATTTATTCATAGAAGGAAGTGCCGTTGAAGAGCTTCAAAACATATTTTTGCAAGACTGGCATTATTCTACATCTGATCATTCAAGTGAAAAAATTCAAATTAACAGATTAAATTATAATCATGAAAAAAGTTATGATCAATTTCTTCAAGATGAAAGTAATAAGGTAAAAGGCGCTATTCAAATTTTCGGAAGTAGACCTGATACGAAGGAAACAGCCATGAGGAATGCTTTTCATACTCTGCTTACAATCGCTGAAAACAGTATCTGGATTGCCACTCCATATTTCGTTACAGACCAAGAAATTTTCACGATTTTAAAACTTAAAGCAATGTCTGGATTAGACGTACGGATCATTTATCCGGGAAAAAGTGATAGTATTTTGAGTGATTCAGCGTCTAAGTCATATTTCGCTCCTCTATTAGAAAGTGGCGTGAAAATTTACACATATAAAAACAATTTCCTTCACCCAAAGGTTATTTTAATTGATAATGAAATTACTTCAGTTGGTACTGCTAACTTAGATGAAAGAAGTTTGCATTTAAATTATGAGTTAACTTCGTTTTTATATGAATCAACTAGAATTCGAGTTAACTTTAGAAATTCTTCACTTTTGTTAAAAAATGCGGTTACTGAAAATATCACAATGATAGATGATAGAATAATGCCGACCATTCTATATTCATAAAGTAAAGTTTCTAAAGAACTAACTAAGATTATAATTGGTATAAAACTTACAATTAATTGCAGACACAATCTAACATATCTCCAATTTGAATACTTAATTCTAGGTATAGTGTTCATCAAATTCTCCCTATGCTAACAATTATTCTGCACAAGCAAACTTCTATTTTACTCTTTAAATAGATTGAATTGTTTTATGATCATATTATTCAATTAATCAAGACTATATATACCTAAGTAAGTACAAAAAATGATAAAATTAGGATTCAAAAAAACCATAAAAACAACATGATTTTAAAGGTCATTTTATTATTTTCTTTATTAAATTAAATATCTCTATGGGAATCCCCCATTTACCCAACTACTACAACTTGGTCTCCTACATTCCCCCACGCTTTATCAGTAACTTTTTACTACTGATCTCGTCGTTGGAATAAATACATATCATGCATAAAGAGAGTTCTTCAGTTAAGTAGTTTCAAATTATAAGTTAAATTTTGAACTACATAATTGGCATTGTCATAATACAATAAAAATTCTGTCCTCGAACAGAGCTTTTTATTGTGGAAGGATATTTTTCTTTTTGTATTGATTCATCTTAAGTCTCAAGACATTTTTTACACAATAACAGGAAAAGGTAAATTTGAGAGTTACCACTATACAAGCAATATAGAGAAATTACTAGATTAAGTATAAATAAAACTGGTAGATTTAATATTTCGACTTTATTTTTAACTTCTAACAAATTAAAAAAATGTACTAGTTTGAATACCCCTCAATCACCTAAGCGAGTTTGAATAGTCAATGACAAATTGTTCAAACTTAATTGGTTCTCTCCCTAATAAATCCTCTAAATCTGTTGTTATTTTTTTTGCAAATCCTAATTTTGCGGTTGTGTATATACCTATCATAACTATAATAAAGTCGCGAGCTACCCCTTTTTTTCTCATTTTTCTCCAAAATGTTAAAATACTTGGATTTGTATATGTTATGTCTTTTTGTAGGTGTTTTGATAAGATCTCAGCTACCTCAAAATAGCTAATAGCTTCATTTCCAGTTAATGAATAAGATTTGAACCTATGTCCATTTTCGGTTAGTGCTTTTGCGGCCACTACTCCGATATCTCTTGTATCGATAAAACTCGTTTTCCCTTTACCCGCTGGTACAAAAATAATATTTTCCTTTATCAGTTCTTTACCATGTTGAGTTAATAAATTCTGCATGAAAAAACTTGGTCGTAAAAATGTATATGGTATCCCTGAATTGATAATTAATTCCTCAATCTTGGAATGTGGAACTACCTTATTTTTATCAGCACCTAATAAAGACAAAAATACAATTTGTTCAATTCCTACTTCTTTTGCAATTTCAATAACTGGTTCAAAATATTTCTTATCCGCAAGATGTGGAGGACGTAATAAAAAAAGCTTTGTAATTCCTTGAAAAGCAGGTCTAATCGATTCGAAATCTTCAAAGTTTAAATAAACATCACTAGTATTTTTTTTACTTGTGGATATTTTAAAATTAGCATTTACCTTTTGCAGTTCTCTTACAACTTCTTTACCAACAGTACCTTTTCCACCTGTGACTAAAATCAAATTGTTCACTTCTTTCTATTACTTTCTTTTATCGTAGTATCATATGTAAATTGCTTTAATAGTCCTTTGAATATTACGACCACTCATACTTACTTGAACATCTTTTGTTACTACTACTCCAGAGCTTGCAATAACATTTTTACCAGTCATACAGTTCAATGATTATTATGTCCACAATCACATCTAAAATTTGGTTTTATCTCAGCACTTTAATTATACTAGTCCAAATATCATAATTTAATTTAGTTTAAAAGATCATTCGCATTAGATATCGAGTAGGCTCACTTCTTTAATTCATTCCACGTCCCAAGTCTTATTGTGTTCACCTTATAATTATTTTCATTTTGTTCTATCTTCCAAATCCTACATATTAAAAAATCTCTTAATATTTTCTAATATTTTATCATATGTATATATACTTAAAAGTTAATTATTTACGAAATAATTGTGAACATTATAATTCAATTTAGTCAATAAAAAACAAATCCAACAATAAAAGCACCGCAATTTCTCTAAAATTGAGGTGCTTTTTTTATTTTCAATGAATTTCATATACTTCCACTGTTCATAACAATAACTTAAACTATGCTTTTAATAATCTAGATACCCAGAAAAATAAAATTTTGATACTGGTAAAAATTTTAAGGATGATGTAAAAAACTTGATACTAACTTCAAAGAGTAAATTCAAGTAAAATATGGAAGATGTCCTTAAATAGTAAAAAATATTTTATGGGCAATTTATGGGCAATAAAAATTATTAATTTGAAACAAACAAACTGCCCATAAATAAAAAACCCTCAACGCCAATAGCGTCAAGGGTTGATTTGATTAATATACTGACATGTATTGATCTCTTTCCCAAGGGTGAACTTGAGTACGGAAGATATCCCATTCGATTTCTTTTGCTTCTACAAAGTGTTCGAATAAGTGTGATCCTAGAGCACCAACGATTACTTCGTCAGTTTTTAATAGATCAAGTGCAGCTGCTAAAGTTGCTGGTAAATCGATGATTCCAACTTCTTCGCGCTCTTCTTTAGACATAACGTAGATGTTACGGTCTACTGGAGCTGGAGCTTCTAATTTATTTTTGATTCCGTCTAAACCTGCTGCTAATAATACTGATAATGCTAAGTATGGGTTTGCAGCTGGGTCAACTGAACGTACTTCAACACGTGTGCTTAAGCCACGAGATGCAGGAATACGAATTAGTGGACTACGGTTTCTTGCAGACCAAGCAACGTAACATGGAGCTTCATAGCCTGGTACTAAACGTTTGTATGAGTTTACAGTTGGGTTTGTAACAGCTGTAAAGTTTGGAGCATGTTTTAAGATCCCTGCAATGAAGTGACGTGCAGTTTCACTTAAACCTAATTCACCAGTCTCATCGTAGAATGCGTTTTTACCATTTGTAAATAATGATAAGTTACAGTGCATACCTGAACCGTTTACACCAAATAATGGTTTTGGCATAAATGTAGCGTGTAAACCGTGTTTACGAGCGATTGTTTTTACAACTAATTTAAATGTTTGAATGTCATCACAAGCTTTGATTGCACCAGCATATTTGAAATCAATTTCATGTTGTCCTGGAGCTACTTCGTGGTGAGATGCTTCGATTTCAAAGCCCATTTCTTCAAGTTCAAGAACGATATCACGACGGCAGTTTTCACCTAAATCAGTTGGTGCTAAGTCGAAGTATCCGCCTTTATCATTTAACTCAAGAGTTGGTTCACCTTTTTCATCTAATTTAAATAAGAAGAATTCTGGCTCAGGCCCTAAGTTGAAATCTGTGAAGCCTAAAGCTTCCATTTCTTTTAACATACGTTTTAAGTTATTACGAGGATCTCCTTCAAATGGAGTGCCATCTGCATTGTAAATATCACAGATTAAACGAGCTACTTTTCCTTTTTCAGCAGTCCAAGGGAATACTACCCAAGTGTCTAAATCAGGGAATAAATACATATCTGATTCTTCGATACGAACGAATCCTTCGATTGAAGAACCGTCAAACATCATTTTATTGTCTAAAGCTTTTTCAAGCTGACTTACTGGAATTTCAACGTTTTTGATAATCCCTAGTAAATCCGTAAATTGTAGACGTATGTACTTTACGTTTTGTTCTTTTGAAATACGGAAAATATCTTCTTTTGTAAACTTAGCCATTATAAAAGTTCCCCTTTCGTATGCAACAAACAAAATTAGTCTAACACACTTTAAAATAGAAAAGTAGAGATATACTACTTCCACTTTTCTATTTTTTTTATTTTAAGTTTAGTGATTAGCAGTTTAAATATGTTTCTTTTTCCCATTCTGATACACGTAATCGATATGCATCCCATTCTTCTTTTTTGTTTTGAAGGAATGAATAAAATACGTGTTTCCCTAAAACTTGCTGCAGGAATTCACTGTTTTCAAGTTCTGTAACTGCTTCAAGTAAGCTTCCAGGCAATGTTTCAATGCCTTCTGCTTTTCTAGTTACATCATCCATCAAGTACAGGTTTTCACTACGTTCGACTGGAGGTGTTAATTTTCTTTCAATACCATCCAAGCCTGCTGATAATAAAACAGCTAAAGCTAAATAAGGATTTGCAGATGGGTCTGGATTTCGTACTTCGATTCTAGTACCTGCACCTCTTGCAGCTGGTATACGAATTGTACATGTACGATTACTTTGTGACCAAGCTACATAAACTGGTGCTTCATAGCCTGGAACTAAACGTTTATAAGAATTAACTGTTGGATTTGTAACTGAAGCATTTGCACGAGCATGTGTTAATACACCTGCAATAAATTGTCGCGCTGTTTCAGATAATCCAATTGAATCATGCTGATCATAAAAGGCATTACCATTATCATTTCCTAGACTCATATGACAATGCATACCTGAGCCATTTTCTCCAAAAATTGGTTTTGGCATGAATGTAGCAACTAAACCATTTTTTTCAGCAATTGTTTTAACTGTATTTTTAAATAATTGAATATTATCAGCTGTTTGTAATCCTGGTGCGTATTTCCAATCAATCTCATGTTGACCGATTGCAACTTCGTGATGTAAAGCTTCAACTTCTAAACCTAACGCCTGAAGGGCTTTGGTAATATCACGTCGTATTGTAACTGTTTTATCTAGGGGGGCTACATCAAAATATCCACCATTATCATTTGGAACTAACTGATTTCCTTCCTTAGTAAATAGGAAGAATTCAGGTTCAGGTCCTACATTAAAAGAAGTAAATCCCTTGTCAGTCGCTTTGTCAATTGCTCGTTTAAGCACATTTCTTGGGTCACCTTCAAAAGGTGTACCATTCGGATAATAAACATCGCAAATGAAGAGTCCAACTTTTTCGTTAGTGTCGACTTTCCAAGTATTCAAATCTGGGAAAAGCATCATATCACTTGCTTCAATTTTTGTGAATCCGTTAATACTAGAGCCATCAAACATAGTTTCATTATTAAGTATTTTTTCAATTTGTGTGATTGGTAGTTCTAAATGTTTGAATACCCCTTCTACATCTGTAAAAAATAACTGTACAAACTCAAGACTGTGTTCTTCAACACTATTTAAAATCGTTTCCTTTTTCATTTATATTTCCCCCCATATAAATATAAAAGCTAGAATAATCCGGACTTAATCAATAACTTAATGAAAGAATCGAGACATATCTCCTTGTCGTAAAGAAGTTCTACCTAATTTACCATTTTGATATAACTCTTGACGAAGCATTTTTCGAAGCTGTTCATCTGATATTGATTTTTCAACAATGACTTGTTGAACCACTGTTTCTTTGGATTTTTCTGACGATTTTAAATTGAGTACTTCTTTAATTCCTGCTAAATTTAAGCCTTGTTCTATAAAAGTTTTTATCTCTAATAATCGATCGACATCATTGAAAGAAAATAATCTACGATTACCTTCAGAACGAGCTGGACGAATTAAATCATGCTCTTCATAATATCGAATTTGTCTTGCGGATAATTCAGTTAACGAAATGACTATTCCGATTGGGAAAAGTGGCGTTGAGCGTCTTACTTGATCATTCATAGCAATGCTCCTTTCGTTCATCTATAAGTATTTTATTTCATGTTAGATAATCTGTCAATACGATGTTAGAAAATCTAACATGAAAATATTTGTTTTTTATTCTATGCAATATTAGTTAAAATTCTACTATTTTATTAAAAAAAAATAATCTCCATTAGTTTGGAGATTATTACAGTTTGTATTCAAATATTAGGCTATTTGACTAGTCCTTCGAATTGACAATTTATCAATCATCGCTAATCCGAATTGGGTCAGTATGAATGCTAATTCTTAATTTTTTTTGCTAACAAAATTGCAATTAATAATAAAATACCTTTAATAATATCTTGCGCATAGTATGGTACGTTCAACATCGTGAATCCGTTTAAAAGGATCCCCATTAAGCACGCACCTAAAAATGTTCCGATTATATTTGGTTTCCCTTTTCCAAACATAGCGATTCCTATATATGCCGCTGTAATACTATCCATTAATAATGGTGTACCTGCTGAAACTTGCCC
Source organism: Gottfriedia sp. NPDC057991 (assembly GCF_042886615.1). NCBI lineage: Bacteria > Bacillati > Bacillota > Bacilli > Caryophanales > Bacillaceae > Gottfriedia > Gottfriedia sp. NPDC057991. Next base: position 103,323 of record NZ_JBHVQN010000006.1, on the reverse strand, counting down.
TGTACCAACTCGACTAGCAAGTAAAATCCCACCAAGTGATGCAAAAAGCCCACTAATAATATAAGCATAAACACGATACTTGTTTACGGGTATTGCTGATAAGTATGCAGCAGTTTTATTTCCTCCAATAAAGAAGAATACTCTTCCCCAAGTAGTCTTTTCTAAAAATAAGTGTGTAATTAAAATACAAATTATCATTATTATGACTGCAACTGGGATATTAAAAAATGACCCTTGCCCAAGATATAAAAACGAAGGAATAAAATGACCTGTAGTTGCTTCATTATTAATTGTCATTCCTTCATAGATCGAGGAACCCTTTGTTAAGGTTAAATGTAAACCATTTACAACAAACATCATAGCAAGAGTAACTAATAAGTCCGGTAATTTCCCTTTCGTTATAAACAGACCGTTTAATAATCCAACTATTAAACCAAAAACAATTGGAATTAATAGTGTAATTAATAGCTCTTGTCTAAAAACAATTAAACAATAAGCTGCTGTAACCGTACTTAAACTCGCGGTTGATCCAACTGATAAGTCTAAACCATCAATGATTAAACTAAACGTAACTCCAATCGCCAGTAATGTTACGATTGAAATCGATCTTAAAATATCAGAAATATTACTATAAGATAAGAAGGAATTCGATGTCATTGAAAAAAATGCAATAACGACTAGAAGTAGCAGTACCGCTCCAAAATCCAAAAATAATCTTCTACCTTGTGTTTGTGCCCATTGCGTCATTGTATCCCCTCCAATAACTCACCTTGAATAATTGTATAAATTTTGTCACCTATCACATTAGCTTCTTCAATATCATTCGTGAAATAAATAACACAACCACCGTTAGAACAAAATTCATCTATGTATTGGAAAATATGTAGTTTAGCATAAATATCAACACCTTTTAGTGGTTCATCTAAAATAAGACACTTCAAATTCGGTGAGATCCATTTTGCTATACTTACTTTTTGCTGATTTCCTCCACTAAGGTGTAAAATTTCTTTTTCAGTGTCCTTTGGATAAATACTTAAAGTATTGATTAAGGATTGAGAACTCTTAATTTCGAGATTTTTATTTATCCAACCTCTTTTGTTGAACGAGATATTCTCTCTAATCGAGTGATTTAGAAATAAACCTTCTTTTCTTCGATCCTCTGGTACAAATGCAATTCCTTGTTTATATGCATGCTGAGGAGACTTGATCAAAAATGAGTTTCTTCCTATTATTAATTCATATTGGCTTCGATTGCCCCATATTGTTTTTGCTAAACTCGTTTTCTTATTTCCATTTGCACCATAAATGGCAATTACTTCATTTTTATTTATTTCTATATTAATAGAAGGTTTCGTTTCACTTAATCGGATATTACGAAACTGAAAAGCTGGTTCATTAGCCTCTTTTATGGTTTTTTTAAATGAAAATTTACCGAAAGACATTTGTCCGATTATTTCTTCCACAGTTAATGTCGATGAGCTACCTTGATACACGATTTCTCCACTTCTTAATACCGTTAATTCATCTGTAAATTTAACAAGTTCACCAATTGAGTGTAAAATGACGACAATACCTTTCCCCATTCTTTTCAAATCATGTAAGAATGAGAAAAATTGCTCTTTTTCAGTATTTCCTAGGGAAGAAGTAGGCTCATCAAATAGGAAGTAGGATGCATCATTTAGTAGTGCTTTTGCAATTAAAATAAATTGTTTTTCATAAATTGAACAATCACTTACTTGTTTGTAATATGGTAGATTCAAATTCCATTTTGAAAGTCGATTTTGAACAAATTCAACACTTTTCTTTTTTGAGAAGAAGAAATTCTTATTTTCTCGATTCAATGCAATCGTTAAATTTTCAATTACTGTTAATCCTTGCACAAGTCCCTCATCAACTTCTTGTGGGACATATGCGATTGTTGATTTTTCACTTACTTTACACTTACCATTTGTTGGCTGAATTCTATTAGCTAGAATCTTCATTAACGTACTTTTACCTGCACCATTTAAACCAGCCAAACCGTCTATTTTTCCAGATTTGACTGTAAAATTAATATCTTTCAGTACCTCTGATTCTCCATAACTAAAAAATACAGATTCTAGTTGAATAGTCATCTTTAGTTCCCCTTATCTAATTTCTCCATCCATGGTGAAGTTGCAGCTTGTGAAGGTATCCAGTTTTTACTATATTTTCTTAGATCACTAACTTTAATTGAAGTATTTGGAAGCTCATCTTTCTCTATTAATTTAGGTTCTAAAGAATAAATATCTGGCGTTTCTTCTCCAGCTATTTTTTGATATAGGAATCTAGATTGAACTTCGCCAATCTCTCCCGGATCACTTGCAGCTGAAGTAACCCAAGGTGAATTTTTCTCTTGAATTAATTGAAGATCTTCATCACTTAAATCAATTCCGTAAACTTTTACTTCATTACGTCCAGCTTGTTGAATTGCTTTTGTAGCACCCTTTGCAAACTCATCCCAAGTTGCAAAAATAGCATCAAGCTGACCTTTAGGATATTTCTTTAATAATGCTTCTACCTGTGCTTGTGTATCAAGCATCGTATTACTACTTGCTTTTCCGAATCTAGCAACCTCTTTTATATTCGGGTAACGTTTATAAAATGCATCAAGAATAACTTTTCTGCGTTCCATCGGTGTAAAACCGCCTACCCAAATTGTTGCGATATTCCCTTTTCCGTTTAATCCTTCTGCTAAACTCTTTAAACTTTTCCATGCTAAACTATAGTCATCTTGGTCAATTACTGTAACACCAGGAATATTTAGATCACTATCAAAAGAAACAACTGGAATGCCTGCAGCTAATGCTTTTTTCACACCTTTTTCTAATGTTTCTTTTCGTCCATGATCGATTAAAATTCCATCAACCTTTGAATTGACGGCTGTATCTAAATTGGAGGCCATCTTTGCTAAATCATTATCAGCATTATATACTTGTACTTCTCCGCCAAATTTCCCAACTTGTTTTTTCACGCCATCGATATATTGTGAAGAAAAAGTTCCAATTGAAAACTCCATAATTAAAGCAATTTTTGTTTTCTTTTTTATTGCTTCAGGAATTTCAGCATTGCTACTTGCGGATACTTTCCTTACTTCAGTACTAGCATTTTCAGATTTTTTGTTGAAACTGCATTTTGTTCATTTGCACAAGCTGTTAATAATACTGATGCGATTGATAGTGTTGCAATAATTTTTTTCATGACTCTTGCTCCCAACTTTTAAACGTTTCTTTATAATCGCTAGAAACAATTCCTTTTTCTGTAATAATCGCTGTTATTAATTCATTCGGTGTCACGTCAAACGCTGGGTTTAGTACATCGATTCCTTCAGGGGCAATTTGAACATTTCCGATATGTGTTACTTCAGTGCGATCGCGTTGTTCAATTACAATTTCGCTGCCTGATTCGATTGATAAATCGATTGTTGATAATGGAGCGGCTACATAAAATGGGATTTGGTAAAAGTTAGCTAAAATCGCTAATTGTAATGTTCCAATTTTATTTGCAGTGTCCCCATTAGCAGTAATGCGATCAGCTCCAACTATTACTGCATCAACTTTTTTATTTTGTAATAAGTAGCCGACCATATTATCCGTTAACAATGTAACTGGGATTCCACTTTGGTTTAATTCCCATGATGTCAGTCTTGCACCTTGAAATACTGGTCTTGTTTCTGTTGCATAAGCTGAAATTTCCCAGCCTTTTTCTTTTGCTAAGTGAAGTGGCGCTAAAGCTGTTCCATATCGACTTGTCGCAATACTCCCTGCGTTGCAATGTGTTAATACTGCAGCACCGTCATGTAATAATGTTAAAGCATTTTCACCGATTTCCTTGCAAGTTGCCTCATCTGCTAAATGTAATTTAATCGCTTCTTCCATTATAATTAATTTAGCTTCGGATACAGTCACTGCTTCTTTACTAGATCCAATTAGTTTCTCAACAGCCCATGCTAAATTTACTGCAGTTGGTCTAGCACTAATTAGTTTATCTGCTAATAATCGTGCTTGTTGATGAAATTCATCAATTTGTTCAGTTTCAAGTTCTCGAACACCTAAATAAAGTCCATATGCAGCTGCTAAACCAATAGCTGGTGCTCCTCTTACTTGTAATTTTACGATTGCTTCACGTACATCTAATAATGTCGTTGCATCAAAATAGTGTATTTCAGTTGGTAATTTTGTTTGGTCTAAAATTTTTAAACTTTCACCGTTCCATTGTAATGATTCAGGTATTTGCTGTAATGTAGTCATCGATTATTACTCCAATCCATTAATTAAATTTCCAATATTTCTAATAGTAAATCTATTTTTTATACAATAAACTCCGAATTTTAAGACTTTTTTCTTTGCTTCAATTTTTTGATTATGTTCCAGTGCATCTATATCTTCAACGTGAGCAAGACCGATACTTCTTCGGATTAATTCACATCCAATAACCCCAATTGCATCCACCCAATATCCTTCTAGTTTTTCTTTAATTAGAGCTTTTTGGTTAAATGGTCTAACACTATGCTCTTCCCATAGTCGAATAAATGTTTCATTAAAAACTTTTTCAATGTTTAAAATATGTTCAATGATTTCGTCTTTTCGTTCAGTACGGCTGAAAAGTTGAAAAAGTAAATTTGCCTGAATTTGCCCTAAATCAAAACCGATTGGTCCTACAAAAGCAAATTCCGGGTCAATTATTTTTGTTTCTGTTTCAGATACGAAAATGCTTCCCGTATGTAAATCACCATGTAATAAAGCTTCTTTTTTCGATAAGAAATCTAATTTTAGTTTCGCAACCTCAATTTGTAGATCTGCATCATTCCATAGTTCTTGAATTTCATCTGATAATTCTTCTTCAAAACTATTTGTTTCACTGTTAAAAAATGGATCTGTATAAACAAGATTTTCTGTTATATCACATAAGTCGGGATTATTAAAAAAATACTCTAACTCTTTTTTCTTGGCTGGTGATGTTCCGAAGTCTGAAGTGAAAAATAATGACTTTGCTAAGAATTCTCCGATATGTTCAGCTAAAAACGGATAGCTTTTTTTCTCAATGATACCTTTTCGTAAAATTTGTAAGTGAGAAAGATCCTCCATTACAGTTACGGCTTGTTCTTCATCATGCTCTAAAATTTTCGGTGCATGTAATGGGATTAACTCATTGTATATTTTTGTCGCATTACTCTCGATCGTAGCTCGCTTTAATGTAAGTGGCCAGCTTTCACCAACAACTTTTGCATATGGCAGAGCTTGTTTTATAATTAACCCCTTCTCGCTTCCTACTGGATTAACTTTAAATACTAAATTTAAATTCCCATCCCCGATTTCGATACATTCACATAGTTCATTTTTAAAATATCCAAGTTTTTGTATATAAGTAATTGCAGTTGCTTCTGTTAACGGTCTATATTCTTTTCGTTCAATGACAGTCACTAAATTCATCCCCCTTGAATTTTGCAAAATAAAAAGCCTCTTTTCCGAGACGAAAAGAGGCAATACTAATTGGCTTTCGTCTCTTATCTACCAGAAAATTTCTTTTCTGTTGGAATTAGCACCGTGCCTTACTGAGCATTTAAGCTCAGGCGTAAACAATACGCCCCATTTCACAATGGTATTATGGTCGGTTGCTGGGCATCGTCGGGCCAAATCCCTCCGCCTACTCGAAATAAGAGTTCGCATATTTGATTTTATAATCGTATTTTAGTTTATAGATTTTTAATTTGTCAATTACTTTTTTGAAACTTTTTGTAAATTTCTTCTTTTCTGTCTTCAAAAATAGGGATTGTACCGCGTATTTCATCGACTTTTTTCGGATCAATTTCGCCAAATACGATTTCTTCATTCGTGCTGCCTTTGGAAACTATTTCTCCCCAAGGGTCAATGATCACTGATCCTCCACCAAATGTATTCGCTAAATCTTTTCCTACTCGATTACAAGCAACAACATAACACTGATTTTCGATTGCTCTTGCTTTTAATAAGATTTCCCAATGATTCATTCTTTGAATTGGCCATTCAGCGACAAAAAATAAAACTTTTGCACCCTTTTGAGAATGAGCTCCAATCCATTCAGGGAAACGCAAATCATAGCAAACAAAACCTGCAGCCGTTAATCCATCGATTTCAAACAGTCCATCTGATTCCCCTGATTGAAGATAGTGATGCTCGTTCATTAACTGGAACAAATGAACTTTATCATAAGTTTTTACTAATTCGCCAGTGCTGCTAATAACAATTAACGTATTCGTAACACCATTTTTTCTTGCAATCGGGAACGACCCAGCAATCAATATTACGTTATTTGATTTTGCGATGGACTGAAGTTCAGAAATAACCGCTTCTTGTTCACCTGTGTGCAAGCCAATTTCTTCCAGACAATAGCCTGTTGTCCATAACTCTGGTAATACAATTACACGTACATTTTCTTTAACAGCTTCGTTTATTTGAGTTTTCATTTTCTCTAAATTAGACTTTGATTCACCTAAAATAACGTCAGATTGAATACACGCAATTTTAATCACAATTTATTCACCCTATTCTAAATTTTATAGACATTTTTAAATCGAGCATATATGATGGTGAAAGTTATTGCAACAGTCGTTCATGAAAATCATTCGGTTAAGAAACGATCTAATCAAATTAATTTTATTATATTTTTGGAGTGATTAACTTGAATCATAGTAAACTATTAAACAATTTACCAAAACAATTTTTTGCTTCACTAGTCCAAAAAGTAAATCAGTCAATAGGTAATGGTCATGATGTCATTAATCTTGGTCAAGGAAATCCAGACCAACCTACACCCGACCATATTATAAAAGCTTTACAAAAGTCAGTTGAAAACCCTTTAACCCATCGTTATTCTCCGTTTAGAGGAATGAGCTCATTAAAAAATGCTGTTGTAGAATTTTATAAACGAGAGTATGATGTTGATTTAGACCCAGAGGAAGAAGTAGCCATATTATTCGGTGGAAAAGCTGGATTAGTTGAGCTACCACTTTGTTTATGTGACGCGGGAGATACAATTTTAGTTCCAGACCCAGGCTATCCAGACTATTTATCTGGTATATCTCTTTCAAAAACAGTACCATACATGCTTCCATTACTTGAACAAAATCAATTTTTACCAGATTATAAATTAATCCCTCAGGATGTTTTGGATGCTAGTAAAATATTATTTATCAATTATCCAAATAATCCCACAGGTGCTATAGCAACAGAAGAATTTTTTAAAGAAACAGTTGAGCTTGCAAGAAATAATCAGATTACAGTTTGTCATGATTTTGCTTACGGAGCATTTGGTTTTGACGGAAAAAAACCTTTAAGTTATCTTCAAACACCAGGAGCAAAGGAATGCGGGATTGAAATTTATACCCTTTCTAAAACTTATAATATGGCTGGTTGGAGAATCGGTTTTGCAGTTGGAAATAAAGAAGTTATTTCAGCAATTAATCTATTACAAGATCATCTTTACGTTAGCATCTTCCCTGCTGTTCAAGAAGCTGCCGCTGTTGCGCTAACTGAATCTCAAGAAAGTGTAAAACAACTATTAGCACTTTATGAAGAGCGTAGAAATGTATTTATTAGTGGTTGCCACGAAATTGGATGGGAAGTAACTGCACCAGCAGGATCCTTTTTTGCATGGTTAAAAATTCCATCTGGTTTTACATCACAGGAATTTGCTGATCTATTACTTGAAAAAGCTCATATTGCAGTCGCTCCAGGAAATGGATTTGGAGAATATGGTGAAGGTTATGTAAGAGTCGGCCTACTATCCGATACTGACAGACTGAAGGAAGCAGTTGCTAGATTAAAAGAGATTGAAATATTTTCAAAATTTAATGTTTGACAATTGTGATTGTTCATGAAATAATTCGATTAGATTAAGAATTCAAAATTAAATATTACTTTATTCAGAGTAGGTGGAGGGACCGAGCCCGATGAAACCCGGCAACCGGCTAGTTAACTAGTACGGTGCTAATTCTCGCAGCATTTGCTGACAGATAAGGTGTAGGTAAACCTCTCCTTAGTGGAGAGGTTTTTTGTTTGATTAAAACTTTTTGGAGGTTTTGAAATGAGTGGAGTAATAGCAACTTACCAAGTTTATGATAAAAATCATCATTTAGAAAAAAAGGCAGAGTCAATCGCTTTAGGTTTAACGGTTGGTTCTTGGACGTCTTTACCTCAAAATGATCAAATTCAATTACAAAAACATAAAGGTAAAGTTCTTTCAGTTCGTGAAATAGAATGCGAAGAAAATATCGTTAACTTTTTAGGATATAAACCGACAAAAGGGATTATTGAAATCTATTATCCTAGCTTAAATTTTTCAGCTGATCTTCCAGCTATTTTAACAACCGTTTTCGGTAAGCTATCCCTTGATGGTGAAATTAAACTAATTGATTTAAATTTTACTAATGACATTTTAACTCTTTTTCCGGGTCCAAAGTTTGGTATTAAAGGCATTCGGGAGAAATTGGATGTATATGATCGACCTTTATTAATGAGCATTTTCAAATCAATTATCGGCAGAGATATTCAATACATTTCAGAGGAATTAAAAAAGCAAGCTTTAGGCGGCGTTGATTTAATTAAAGACGACGAGATACTTTTTGACACGAATACATCTATAACGGATCGCGTGACTAATGGTAAAAATATTTTGAACCAAGTTTATGAAAAAACAGGACACAAAACATTATACGCGGTGAATTTAACTGGCCGTACATATGAGTTAAAAGAAAAAGCATTACGTGCTGCTGAAGCTGGTGCTGATGTATTTTTATTAAATGTGTTCTCGTATGGAATCGATGTTCTTCAAGGTTTGGCAGAGGATCCATCAATTAATGTTCCAATTATGGCCCATCCTGCTGTATCGGGTGCGTTTACAGCATCACCAATTTATGGAATTGACACAGGATTATTGCTAGGGAAACTTTTACGAATTGCGGGTGCAGATTTTAGTTTATTCCCTTCGCCATATGGTTCAGTTGCATTACAAAAAGAGACAGCTTTAAAAATTGCTGAAAATTTAACAATATCAAATGGATTAAAAGAGTCATTCCCAGTACCTTCTGCTGGAATTCACCCTGCACTTGTGCCTCAATTAATTCAAGATTTTGGAATTGAGCAAGTCATCAACGCTGGCGGCGGTGTTCATGGTCATCCGGATGGACCAATTGGTGGAGGTAATGCATTTAGAGAAGCAATTTCAGCAACATTGTCTGGAGTTGAACTAAAAGACTACGCACTTCCAAATACATCACTGCAAAAAGCATTACAACTTTGGGGGTAAACAACAATGGCAATAAAGATTTTTTGTGATTTTGATGGAACAATTACTGAGGGAGACAATATCGTTAATTTAATTAAAGAATTTGCTCCACCGTCAGTAAGTGAATTAACAGGTGAAGTATTAAATGGCAATCTATCAATTCGAGAAGGCGTAGAGAAAATGTTTGCTACAATTCCTTCAACGAAAAAACAAGAAATGACCGATTTTGTAATCGATCGTACTGTCATTCGAGATGGTTTTAGCGATTTTATTCAATTTGTAAGCGTTCAACAATATGAGTTAAAAGTTGTAAGTGGCGGACTAGATTTTTTCGTTCGTCCTATATTAGAGGATTACCTTCCACTTTCGGATATTTTATGTAATCGTACAGACTTTACAGGTCAAACTGTAAAAATTCATTGGGATCATTCTTGTGATGAAAACTGTACGAATGATTGTGGAATGTGTAAACCATCTGTTAAAAGAAAATTTAGTGAATCAAATGATTTTATCATTGTCATTGGCGATTCAATTACCGACTTACAAATTGCAAAAGAAGCCAATTTAATTTTTGCTCGAGATTTCTTAAAAGATAAATGTGAAGAACTATCATTACCTTTCATTCCTTTTGAAAATTTCTATGATATCCGAGCTTCATTAGAGAAGGAGGTGTTAGTATGAAGGACTTTTTCAAGCATTATGATGAAATCCGCGAAGTAAAAAAAGTACTTGCTGATCGAGATTGGTTTTTAGGAACTAGCGGTAATTTATCAATTAAAGTAAATGAAGAACCTTTAAACTTTTTAGTTACAACTAGTGGTAAAGATAAAACGAAACATACTTATGACGATTTTTTACTCGTTAATGAATTTGACCAATCTGTTTGGGATGAATCAAAAAAACCATCAGCTGAAGCCATTTTACATCGTCTAATTTATCAACACACAAATGCAAAGTGCGTTCTTCATGTACACACTTTAGCAAATAACTTTATAACAAAGGATTTTCCATATCAAGATGAGTTATCTTTTTCTGGTATCGAAATTATTAAAGCATTAGGACTATGGGAAGAAGATGCAGAAATTACAATACCAATCATAAAAAATCATGCGCATATCCCTACTCTTGCAAATGAATTTCTTCCACATATAAAGAATGATCATGGTGCTGTATTAATTCATAATCATGGTATAACAGTTTGGGCCGAGTCAGCATTTGAGGCTAAAAAGCATTTAGAAGCTTATGAGTTTCTATTCCAATACGCATTACAAGGTATACAAAAAAATACATTTATAAAGAATTAATTTGGAGGAATGAAGAATGGCAACAATTTGGGTAGAAAAAAAAGATTATCATATTACAAGTGATGTTGAAGTAAAAGCATATTTAGAAGAACAAGGTGTAATTTATGAAAATTGGAATATCGAACAATTACATAGTTCGTTACAAGAAAAATTTATTTTATCAGATGATGAAAAAGCAGCAATTCTTGAAACATTTAAAGCTGAAATCGACAGTATTTCATCAAGACGTGGCTATTTAGCGAGTGATATTATTACTCTTTCAGAAGCAACTCCAAATCTTGATGAATTACTTAAAAACTTCAACCGTGAGCATCATCATACGGATGACGAAGTTCGCTTCATTGTTAGCGGTCACGGTGCGTTTATTATCGAAGGAAATGAAGGCTTTTTCCATGTTAATTTGAATCCTGGAGATTTAATTTCTGTACCTCCAAATGTACGCCACTATTTCACGTTAGCAGAGGATCGTAAAGTAGTTGCTGTTCGCTTGTTTGTATCTACTGAAGGCTGGGTGCCGATTTACGAATAATTTGATAAAAACTTAATTGACTCATATCCACTGTAGGATGTGAGTCAATTAAGTTTCTCCTTCATTGAAATGATCATCTCGGTAGTCGATATATAAGGACCCATCAGTTTGTACTTCAACAAAAAACACATCTGAAATTGATTTTATGCCTACCCTTTCAAGTTGCGCCATTAACCATTTTTTATCCAAGTTTAAATTTGATAATGCATCTTCATTTACTTCCCCGTCAGATACCACTGCTGTTGAAGTTGGAAATAATAAAGTTTTTTTCCATTTTTTATTTTTTTTCGTTTTAACATCTTTTGTTTTCATAATAGATAGACTGCCATCAATTTCAAATATTGCGTACTCTACATCTTTCAACGAATAGATATTCTCATTACGTAGCATTCCTTGAAATTGCTCTGTATCTATTCTAGCTTTTTTTAATGCATTTTCCATTATTTTTCCTTGTCTAATTAAAATAATTGGCTCTCCAAGGATCAGCCGCCGTAAATTTTTAGATTTTAAACTTAAATACCCCATGATGATCGTCAAAACTGCCCATCCAACTAATCCAATGATTCCATCCTCAATATCTAATGTTTTAGAAGTCGTAATTGATGCCGCTATATTCCCAATTGTAATCGCTGTTATAAATGGAAAAACATCTAATTGACTAATCTCCTTCTTCCCCATTAATCTAGTTAAAATAAATAAAACAAAAAATGAGCATATGACTCTTAATACTACTTCATTAAAGCTCATTTAGTTCATCCTTTCTCTTTCAAAAAAACCAATTTAAGTATTTATTAATCAACTTAGCGTTTGAAAAATAGAACGAAACTATTCTTTATTATTTCTAAAAAATTAGTAAAACCAGACCATTTGTTATGTCCTCATAATTTACCGATTATTGAAGAAACTATTATTATTCATTTATAATCGACTAATTACCTGAGGTGAGATCTTGAGTAAAAAACTTTCACTTGTTGGCTTAATTTTAATGGTATTTACAACTGTATATGGTTTTGGAAATATTCCTACTGCATTTTATTTAATGGGATATAGTGCAATTCCCTGGTATTTACTCTCAGCTATTACGTTTTTTATTCCTTTTGCTTTTATGATGGCTGAGTTCGGAGCTGCATATAAGCATTCAGAAGGTGGAATTTATACATGGATGGCTGATTCGGTTGGGCCTAGGTTCGCTTTTATTGGAACCTTTATGTGGTTCTCTTCCTATGTAATTTATATGGTAAGTGTCTCCTCAAAGGTTTGGATTCCACTATCAACGTTCATTTTTGGTAGTGACAAAACGCAATCACTTTCATTATTTGGACTTTCTTCTACTCAATCAATTGGCTTATTAGCATTACTTTGGATGTTAGTTGTGACATTTTTCGCTTCGAAAGGAATTGAAAGTATTAGTAAAGTCACAACAATTGGTGGTATCACAGTTTTCTCTTTAAATATAGTGTTGTTAATTACAAGTATCATTATTTTTGTATTAAATGGCGGCAAATTTGCTCAACCAATTAAAAGTTTTTCATCAGCATTTGCTCACTCACCAAATCCAAATTATCTATCTACACTCGCAATCTTATCATTTGTTGTATTTGCAATCTTTGCATATGGTGGGTTAGAAGCTATCGGCAGTTTAGTTGATCAAACGGAAAACGCTGAACGTAACTTTCCGAAGGGGATAACAATTTCAGCAATTATTATTTCAGTAGGATATTCGTTAGGCATTTTTTTAGTAGGTATCTTTATTAACTGGTCAAATGATTTAAGTGCTAGTACAACGAACTTAGGGAACATAACATATGTACTTATGTACAATTTAGGATTAGAACTTGGAAAAGCATTTACTTTATCATCACATACTGCCGATCAAATTGGGATTTGGTTTGCAAGAATTACTGGTTTATCAATGTTTCTTGCATATACCGGAGCATTTTTCACATTAATTTATGCTCCATTAAAAACAATCATTAAGGGAACACCAAAATATTTATGGCCGACTAAATTTTCAGATACGAATGAAAAAGGAATGCCAGTCAATGCAATGTGGGTGCAATTTTCGATCGTTTCAATCATTATTGTCCTAACTTCCTTTGGCGGTCAAGGAGCATCTGCCTTTTTTAATAAAATAACTTTAATGACAAATGTTTCAATGACATTACCTTATATATTTTTAGGTATTGCGTATCCAATGTTTAAAAGGAATGATCAAATTGAAAAACCATTCCAAATTTTAAAATCAAATTCATCTTCTTTATTTGCGAGCATTCTTGTTATTTTAGTCGTTGGATTTGCAAACTTTTTTACGATCATTCAACCGGCTATTGAAGGTGATCTCAACTCAACAATTTGGATGATTGCAGGACCAATTTTCTTTTCAATATTAGCTTTATTAATACTTAATCGTTCAAGAAAACATAGCCAAGAAAAGAAGAAAATTGTTTAGCAAATTACTTCCCACTTATTGTTAATAACAATTCCGAAAGTAAGTTAGAAATATAGCACATACTAAATTTGGAGGTGATATTCATGGGTCACAATCAAAATCCACATGTAAAAAAGAAAAACATAAATAAAGGGCAACCTATACCAGCTGCAGTTAATTCAGAAGGCTATTTTGCTCCGAGTAAATCAAATACTGAAGGACTTAATGAAGTTAAAAAATCATAAAGAAAACTCGTCGATTGGCGAGCCATTAGGAGAAGGCAGATGCGTATTTGCACTTATACTTATACCTAAAATTGGCATCTACGTCGATTTTTCTTCTCTGTTTGCTAATTTATACTTTCTTAATGTGTAAAAAAAATGACCGTCATTTTTTTGGCGGTCTCTTTTCATTATTTACTCATCGAATTCGCAGTTTTTACTAAATCTCTAATAGCGTATTGCTTACCAGTTTCCTCTGAAAAAAGAAGTGAAATTGAATGATAAAGCCCATCTTTCTTCCAACGAATTGTTTTTGTATTATCATCATCCGCAACAATCAAAACTTTTGTTCCATCTTTTAATTTTGTTGTTTTTAATTGCTGTTGTTCATCTGGGAAAGAAGGTTGTTTATTATGATAAGTGATGACAAACATTGTGACCTCTACTTCTTCATTTGAGTAATTAAAAGAGGTAGCATTAATAGCTCCATTTTTTTGATTTTTTTGTACATCCATTGTGACATCCTTTGCTCTAAACGGTATCCTTTCTGGTACAACTAGTTCATTTTGTACATCTTTAGGCAATTGATCTACTACTTGCTTTATCGTTTTAGGATATTCTTTTTTTAATGATTCAACTGCACCGTTTCCATTCGAACAAGCAGTTAACAAAAAAATTGAGAATAAAAAAATAATTTTTTTCAATCCAAATGCCCCCTATTTTTCCAAATCTATCGTTTCATTTTTCTACTTAATATCTCTAAATATCTTCATATTAGTCTTAAAATAAATAAAAACTGCCTGAAGTATAAGAGGCAGTCTTAAAACCTATTCTTAAGGTTCAACAATTACGATTTTTCCTTTTTGCACATATAGTAATATTTCTGCGTTATCCGTTTCATTTCGGTATGTATAACATGTAAGATCTTCAAACCCACCGTGGGAAACATCATGAACTGTATCAACTAATTTGTATTTATTACCTCTAAATTCTATTTTTCTTTCAATTGAAGGTTGTTCTGTTAAAATTTGATCCTTTGATCGAAAATTCATCTAATCACTCCTTTGGTCACGATTAGTATAGCCATTTTCTTAGTTTTCAATTTTATGCCCTGTTCCGAATCCAATTACATAACCGTCCAAGTCTCGTACCGAGAACTCCTTCCAATCTCCCCAATCAAATTCGCTTATTTCAGGCTCGGTAACGATTATAGCTCCATTTGTTTTTAATTCATCAAATATCAAATTTAATTCATCAAAATTATTCACATAAGCATAAGTATTCCAAGTACCTTTGTTAGGTTTAACATCTTCCTTATTATTCGCCTGGATTAACTTAAATCCTAATCCAAAATCATCCCTTATCGCCCAATATTCATTAACTTCACAACCTAAACATTCTTCGTAATATTTTTTCGATTTTTCAAAATCAGATACTAATAAAACGGTCAATGAACTTTCGATTTTAGCTTTTTTTACCTCTTTCATTTGGTACCTCCTAAAATCTTTCACCATTTTTAGTAAACATTTGCTTCTCTTATATGAATTCAATCAATTTAATTGTATACCTTCTTTTAAACTTGAATTCAGGCCATTTTCAACATGATAAATATTTCGTTTTCATAGTCTAATACTAGACAAATGGAATTAAACAGCTTTTTTACTAAAAATCCTTAAAAATTTCATAAGGAGGTTGTTTCATGCCAAGTTGGAAAAATAAATTCTTACCAATTAATCAATATACAAGATCAGGTCAAAAATTAAATGCAGTTAGAAAAATCGCCATTCATTGGACTTCAAATCCTGGTGCGACTGCTAACGGACATTATAAATATTTTGGTGAGGTTTTGCCTGGGCAAAATGCGGAGGCAATTAGATCCAACATATACTTCAGCACATATTTTTGTGGATCCTAAAGAGGCAATTTGTATTATTCCTTTAAATGAGGCTACATTCCATGCAAATGAAAAATATACTTATGTGAATGGTGTACCCTTTCGAGGTGTTGAAGCATTAAAGCCAAATGCCAATTTATTATCAATTTCAGTTGAAATGTGTGTAGAAAAGAATAATCGTATTTCAAATACGACGATCAATCGAACTGTTATGGTTGTGAATGATTTATGTTCAATGTTTCATTTAACTCAAAAAGATATCGTCCGTCATTTTGATGTTACTAGAAAACCGTGTCCATACCCGTTCGTAAAATATAATGATATTTTTAATCATTTCAAAATAAATGTAGGGCATTTATTAAATCACTCATTAAAATATCCCGGGCATGTAATTAAAATGGGAGCTTCAAATATTTATGTCATTACCATTCAACAGCTTTTAGGCATTACGCCAGACGGTCATTTCGGAACTCAGACTGCAATGCCATAAAGCTATTTCAACAGCATATTGGACTAACACCTGACGGAATTGTTGGAGAAAAGACTTGGAACATGTTAAATAAATAATCTTAATTATTCGTGATGTTCATTCAATATCAATCCGAAATTTCATTCTATTTCGAGAGCAAATTTTAAAAATTGAACGAACAAAATCGATTGTTCTTCCATCATTATTTCATCCGCTGAGAGTATTGCATAGTCGAGTGCAAGTCCATCAATAAATGAAACAATCATTCTTGCTAAAACTTCACTATCATACTTTTTACTAAATTCTTTGTTTTTTTGACCTCCTTTTAAAACATCAGAAAAGATTTTAATACCATAAAAGTATCGTTCTTTCCCATACCTTTTTCTTCTTTCATCATTTCGACCAGTTATGAAAAACTCTAAAGTAATTGGTGCCAAAGGATCCATTCGATCATTTGGCACTCTGCTTTTACCGAACATTCTTAATAAAAGTAATTCCCAATATGAATCAACATTTTGATTCAATAATTCACTTGTTTCTTCAGACACTCTCAATAGTGACTCATATAAAAGTGATTCAAACACTTCTTCTTTATTAGCAAAATATTGGTATAACCCACCTCTACTAACATTTGATGCGTCCATCACATGTTTCATAGTCGTTCTTTCATATCCATTATCAATAAACACTTGTTTTGCTGCTTCTAAAATTTTAGTTCGACGTTGCTGTTGGTGCTCCTTGCTGACTTTCGGAGACATCTTTCTTCCCCCGCTCTACTCTATTTTTCGTTAAGAATCCTATTAGTGAGACAAAGACTAAAAGTGATGCAGTTATAATAAAGGTAGGAATGACACCTATTACTGTTGATAGCCATCCACCTAATAAAGGTCCGATAATTGTTGCTGTTGTGGTAACACTTCCTATTACACCAAATACTCTACCAGTTAACTCAACTGGTGTATCGACTTGAACAGATGCCTGGAATGGAACAAATACTAAGCCAGCTGCAAATCCTGCAAACAATCCTAATAATGGTGCCCAAACAATTGATAAATCGAGATTAAAATGTGTGAATAAAGCCATCATACCAAAACCAAGTCCGATTCCAAAAACTCCAATTAACATTAAATTATAAGCACGATAATTTGTTTTTTTCGCTAAAATTAAACTTGAAAAAAACATTCCTACTCCAGATCCTGTTACTAAATAGCCAAATAAACCTGGCGACGCATGTTTAAGTTCCCTAATTAAAACTATAATTTGCGAATCAGATAACTGCAAGATTAAGAGACTAAAACCTAAAAATAGCATACCTACTAAAATCTGAGTATTTGATTTAATAAATGTAACGCCTTCCATAAATTCAGTTTTATAGGAAGATGTAGCTTTATCTTTCACTTTTTCTTCTTTATTCTGCTGGGCAACTTTTGGAAGCATGAAAATTAAGATCGCAGAAATAATAAATGATACTGAATTAATATAAAATACTGGTGTTGTTCCAGCTGCCGATACGAGTATTCCACTCAAAATCGGTCCAAAAATTTTTGTAGCCGAGTCAATCATAGTTGTAATTGACATTGCGCTCTTTATTTCATCATTAGGAACTAGTTCTTTTAACTTACCATTTTTTGCAGGATTAAAGACAGCTGAAAACAATCCGATTATAAACAAACAAATATAGACCATCCACAAAGTATTTGCTAATGCCAGTAAAACAAATAAACCAGCACGTACAATGTCAGATAGAACCATCAATTGCTTTCTACTAAAACGATCTGCTATCGTTCCCGCAACAGGTCCTAATAACGCCATCGGAACAGCGAGACATAAAATAATAAATGATACTTCAATTGGTGAAGCATTCCATTTTAACCCTACAAGCGTAATGATCGCGACAATACTTAACCAATCACCAATATTTGAAATCGCTTGAGCAACCATCAATGTTAAGAAACCTTTATTATTCCTTAAACCCTCCATCTTGCTTAGCCCCCTTGAAACCGACATTCATGTCGTTTTCATTTAATTATAACGACACTAATGTCGTTTTTCAATTACTTTTTCTGAAGATTTGCTAAATTCCTCGTTTAACTTTATTCAAAAATGGAATTAAAAGTATTATTTTTTTAGATTGCTAATTTTCTATACCCCATTTTCCGTATGCCAAATTGGACTGTTAAATAAATTTCTTTAGTAACAAAAACGCAAAAATCACTTTTTTTCCTACACATATTCAAAATATTCTTTAGTAAAATAAGGATAGATGTAGATAAGGAGACGTGTATAGAAAAGTGAAAGTATACACACCAAAGATTTTAACAATATTCCTTTTTGCCATATTTGGTGCACTATTTCTTTTTATACTTTTGATGGTAATAACAGGTACCAAACATTTCTCAATTTCAAAAATATTTGTATTCATTGGCTTCTTGTTATTTATCTTTTTACTTTTTGGGGATTCAATAAAATTTTGGAATTATCGTAAAAAAGGGATCGGGATATACTCGGACGAGGAAGGTGTAGTTGTAGACTTTGTTGGTAATAAAATATTTTGGGATGAAATTGAAAAAATTGAATTTATTAAAACAAAATCTTCCAGAACTACCTTTATTCGTGTTCATTATTCGAAAGAAGAGCAAGTTCGTTTAAGACATAAACTTCCCTTAAAAAATATTTTTTGGAGATATAGCGGGAGTATTGAATGGTTTGAAATTGAAAAACCAAGGGAAATGCATACTAATCTAGTAAATTATTGGGAAAAGAAAAAGTTTTATTTTAAATAAAGTCTTAGTTAAATTTAAAACTTGATTTTTGAGCTATAGAAATAGACTACAAATACGCTTAAATTCAATGTAAATGATAACTTTTGAACTAACTTTTTATTTACTCGTCTCAAATTTCCACGATTCCGGTTTTTCTAATAATAAACAAAAGTACCCTATAGAGTAGACTTTTTAATTTGTCTATTCTATAGGGTACTTTTTAATAGAGGCGCTAGTCTTTTTTTATTCACTAATGTATGCGTTAGTTGTACTAGGGATTTTAATATTTTATTCTAATTTACCTTTGCATAGATGCAAGTATCAGTTAGTTTTTTACCGTCAGCTGTAAGATCTTCATTACGTAATATCCCTTCAAGCTCAAAACCTAGTTTTTCAGGGATCGAACGACTTTTAGTGTTATTAGATTCACAGCGTATTTCAATCCTTCTAAATTTGAATAGCTGAAAGCCAAGGTTTGTTAACTCACTTACTGTTTCTGTCATATATCCATTGCCACTAAATTGTGTGTTAATCCAGTATCCAATTTCACATTTAGAAATCTCCCAATTAATTCTGTGAAGGCTAGCAGTTCCAATAAAATCATTAGTATCCTTATGATAGATAAGATAGCGAAAACTTTCTCTTTTCAAAAAATCTATATGGGCATTTCTAAGGAGAATTTCCGTTTCTTCAATAGTAGGAATTGACTGAAATAAATGCAACCATTGCTTTAACTCATTAAATGAATCATTTATAGCTTCGTATACTACATTCCCGTCACCAGCTTGAAGTGGTGCTCGAAGAATTAGTCTGTCTGTTTCTATTTGTAACGGAACATCTAATAAAATAGGATTCATATAATTTCCCCTCTCGAAAACTTTAAATTTTGACCTAATAAAACTTATATAATAAAAAACTTTCACCCAAAAGAATCCTAGAGATCCCTTTTCCCATATTAAAAACTAAACTGCCAGTTGCTACAAAATAATTGGCTACCGAAGCAGCCCCCTAGTTGTTCAACTATCACATGCTTTAGTACAATAACTCAAGAAAGATATTTTGTATAATCTATGAAGTTATCCAGAAATAATCTTAGAGTATTATGCACATCTTTCAACTCTCCATATATTTGTTGCTCAGCTAAATAAAATCCATCTGATATAGAATGAATTTCTAACTCTATCAACTCACAACTATCAGGTAGATAGTTGATTAACTTATCCATTATTTTTATGGCATTAAACATATCTTGTGTAGTATTTAAGTATTCATTTAGTAACCCAAGTATTATTTTTTTGGAGGCAAATCGTTATCAACCTCACCCTGGAACATCATTAGCTTTAAAATAACCTTCTCTAAACTCTCTTTTGATGATAAAGATAATTCAATTATTTCATAAGGTGGGAAATCATGATGTTCAATTACATTATCTGCCCAGTTTATTACATCCTCGATTGTTAAAAGTCCTATTGTTAGCCCTAATCTATTTACTTCTGCATTTAATTTTAGATCCATTTTAATCCCCTATTGAGTTTATTATCTTATTAATATATTCCTTGAAAAGTAGTTTATCCCTTGTTCAACTAACCTACCATTTTGTTCAATAAAATGACTGACAGCATAAGAAAAGGGGTAATAGATAATAAAAGATGAAAATTACATTTCAGGTGGAACTTTATATGTAACTTCTCCTTCTCCGTCTAAAAATTCCATACGAGGAATATCATTTTGGTCTACTACCATTCTGATTCGAGGTTTTCCTTTGCTATCTGATAGTTGAACTATTATTTCTCCTTTAGAATTCTTCCCCATAAAGGCGCGAGGCGTATTTCCTTCCCAAATATTTTCTAACGCTCTATCAATTTCCTCATCAGTTAATTCAGAGTTTTGTATTTTATGTGTTTTTTCTACAAGATCTGGTAAAGGTGTATTAGGTCTATCGTAAATTGAAATACCATAATTTTTTTGCTCATTCTCATCAATATAATGCATTTGTACGACTTGATCTTGTTTATACTGATCAAAGGTTAATGATGCGTATGATTCATAGTTTCCTATATCATCTTTTTTACTTCCAAATATATAAGTCCTCCACACTCATCACCTTCTCCGTTATAAAACATTAATCCAGCAATAGGATCTTTTTGCCTGTGACCTGGAAGAAAATCTTTTCCATCCACAATAGCAGGTGGAATGTTCTCATTATTACAGTTCCATCTTTATCAACAATATTTATATTTTCAACATTAATGCTTTTGAATTCAGACATAATAATTCCTCATATGTATCCATATATAGGAGTTTCTATATAAGCCCATTATTTTCCTTTTTTTAAACTTCATAATATAATCCTTATGTAACTATACTTCCATATTATAGAATGAAAAAAAGAGCTACCGAAGCAATCCATCTTGTACAACTAGATCGACTGTATATTCGATTTTTTTATTTATGGCTATGTCATCATTGAATGTCGATTTTCGAGCAAAAGAAAACCACCCGTTATGAGGTGGTCAATGGAACTATGTAGCCGCTAGTTCAATCATAAGAAATGGTACCGTGTACATCGCCTGCAGGTGTAATCACACAAACTAATTTGGCTTATTTCGACAATATCCATTTTGCCATATCTTCTAAAACATTCCTATCCACGGATTGTGGAATATTATATTCATCCCATATGTCTTTCAACGTACCAAATACTGCTTTCATAAACATGTGGTTCAAACCGGGATAGAGCTTGAATGTGACATCGGGGTGGTCTTTTAACATTTCACGGTATCGATCGAAATCTTTTTCAACGGAAACCTGTACATCTTTATCACCCTGTACGACGAAAATCGCTTTTTTACTTTGTGATAGATAATCCTTTGTAGAATGTTGATTCATTTCTTTAAAATACCAAGCGTAAACAGAACCGAACAAAATGGTCTGCTGCGCCATCTCAACCGTCATTTCGGATATGGCATCAAACTTGTCTTGCAGTTCTTTTACTTGCTTTAAGGCTATTTCTTGTTGAGATGCATTAAGCTGCTTTATGGAATCTTCATTTTGGTTTAGGATAACTTCTTCAAGCTTTCGAGGAGTGCCAGCTAAGATTATTAATCCTGCCACATCTCCGCCTTCGCAATCGATTCTGGGAGCAAGTGTCCCGCCTAAACTATGACCAATTATGAAAATGCGATTTTCATCCACACGGGGATCTTTTTTTAGCATTTCGACAGCCACAATCGCGTCCTCTATGACCTCTTCTTTGACGGAAAGTTTACCGCCGAGTTCTTGAACCATCTGCTTACCATGAGCGAAGGTTCGCTTGTTATACCGAAGCGATGCAATCCCTTGATTTGCAAGTCCATCCGCAAGGTCTCGAAAAAGCTTGTTTGCACCAATTGTTTCATCTTTATCTAAGGCACCGGAACCGTGTACAAATACAACTGCAGGGACTTTTTCTGTATGAGAATCTGGTAACGTCAATATCCCTTCTAACGGATAGTCGGCGTTTGCAACAACTTTAATTTGTTCTATCATTTTTAACCTCCGATACAAACTCAGATTCCATTTGCTCTCTTATTCTCACTTTTTACACAATTATAGGTTAACATATATTGGAAGTAAAATACCCGTAACCTAATCAAAATCAGCAATAATGTTTAACAAAGCTCTATTTATAATTAGAAGAGTTTTTTAGAACCACCAATTCCCTGTGTTTTTACTACTCAGCTTTACATACGAAGGAAATAGAAGAATAATAAAAAAACCAAATATAAAAGATAGCGAACACAAAGTTATAAAAACCTGTGTATCAAAAGAGATAAATTGTTTTTGATCACAATTGGAACAATTCACACCTTCCCTCGAGTAAGAAAGCTTCCACAATGTTTTCTTCTCCCATTTATAATTGCAATTTTGGCATCTTGCCATAATTCCCCTCCCTATTTACTTTTATTTAGTGTTTGTATACCATTTAAACCGTTTAAATCCCTTCTATCTTTATTTTTATTTGGGTGAAACATATAAAAAATCTACTATACAGCCGAACATGTTGTATAACAAATTCATGCGATAGTTGCTTAATGTTTTTAATAGGTTATTCGATTAATCCTTTTGAATTTTGTTATAAGCTCCCAAAGAACAGAAACAAAAATTAACGCTCCGACCTTACCATAAATATAGCGTTGGTCACAAAAATTCAATATTGTTACTATTAAAATGACTACAAGAGATATGCCTAAGGAAACAATATATGTATTGTTTTTCACCAACTTTATCCTCCTCAAATAATTTTAGCTCAGTATGTAATCTTCAACTAATGAATTGTATTAGTTCTACATGGTTATATAATTTAAACCGATTCGCTTCATTTTTATATATAAAATCTATACCATGTAAGAGAATTTTATAAGAAAGTTCGTTTTGAATAAAAAGGGCTCAGTAAATAAGAGCAAAAGCACCTAAATGACTTATGCGGAAGTAACAAACTCTAGTAACATTGGGGATGAAAATGCGGAAAATTGGTGAAAGAGAGAACGACGATATACTTCCAGGACTTATTGGTAATATTGTTGTAGATACCAATATCATCCCGTGTTTTCTTTACATTGAAATCAGAAGGTTAAAAGAAAAATATATCCACATAGCTTTAAAAATGTAGCTGTCTATGCCGGTTCAATGAATGAATGAGCAAAAGATCCATCATTATCACTAGAAATTAAATAAGTATATGTTGTGAATGCTGGTATACCTATTTGATCTGTTGCTCAAATTTTCATTGATAGATAATTATGACGATGTATGATCGGAAAAATGATTATTTCTAAACTGCTTGGGGGTTAAACCTGTGTATTTCTTAAAGATTTTTATAAAATAACTTTGGTCGTTGAAATTTAGCGATGTGCCGATGTCTGAAATCGAATAATTTGTTAATAGTAATAGCTTTTTTGCTTCGTCAATTCGTTGCCGTTGAATGTATTCACTTATTAGTATACCAACTTCTTTTTTAAAAACTGATGATAAATAATTTGGGCTTAAACGACACATATGTGCAAGTTGATCAAGTGTGATATCGTCATAAAGATGGTCATAAATATAATGTTGACAAGCTGTAATTGATGGAGAAAATCTTTCATCATTTAATTGGTGCACACGTTTGGTAAAATCCATTATCGCTTCTTCCGTTAATGTTAATATTGCTTTTAAGCTTCCTAATTCCTCGAGTTGTTGAATATAGAAATCACTTAAGGTAAAGGCAGTTTCATCATTTAAACCACCTTCAATGGCCGCTCTGCAAACAAGGGCAATCCCAGTTATCATTAAATTCTTTTCACTTCTTAGGCGATTTCGTTTCGACAATAACCCTAACTCCGCCTCACCGATTATAGAGTAATCGAAAATATCCTTTAATTTATCGATCCTTCCGTTTTTGACATAATCAAGCAAAACCCGTTCATATGAAAGATTGGAATGAAAAATAAAATTCCTTCTCCCTTTTGAAAGCTCAAGTTCCGGATTCTCTAATACAATCATATCAAGGTTCAATGATTCATTGTTTTGGATGACCATCGTTTTATCAAGCTTTTTATGATACATCAAATAATAAACCAATAGACTAATCGTTAGGAATTGTTGACTATCAATAATGGGGATTGAATGATAGTATTCAATGAGTTTCCTTTTATTAAGATTTCCATTAAAAGCATCTATGATCTTGTTAATCATTTCACCTGATATTTCTGACTCAAGAGTAGGACCTAAAACAATGGTACCTAAAAATAGATTCGTTTTTTTAAGATTAACAAAGAAAAAGTTCAAATTTGAATTAGAGAAGAATATAGGAAAATCCTTTGGATTATCTTCATAAGTATACACACTTATCTGCTCTTTGAACGGACTGTAATATGGTTGACCCCGTAATTCTCTACTTGAAAAATCGTATTCAATCTCACCAAATTGATTGACATAATAAACAGGTATTTTATGAACTTTATAAATTAGCTCACATATATATTGTAAATCTTGTATTGCTATTTCCATTTATTCTATAAACTCCATTCAATATTTTTTAATTCTGTCCATTTTTAAAAACTATATTTAATAAATACTATTAATCGTAAGATAATACAATAAACATTTTTAAACAAGCAATAAAATGATTCTTGTAAGAAGAATAAGCAGGGAGGAATTAAACATGGAATTATCAAATAAAATTGCTGTCATAACTGGTGCAGGAAGTGGAATCGGTAGAGCAAGCAGTTTGAAACTTGCTAGTAACGGTGCAACAGTTGTATTAGTCGATTTCAATCAGGAAACAGGAGAAGAAACGTTAAAACTTGTGAAAGAACAAGGTGGCGAAGGCATCTTCGTCCAGGCAGATGTCTCGAAAACTGAGGATGTGCAAAATTATGTAAATAAAGCAGTCGAAACATTTGGACGTATTGATATATTTTTCAACAATGCAGGTATTATCCAAAAGTTCGCACCTTTCATTTCAGTAGAAGAATCCGAATTTGACCGCATTATGTCGATCAATGTAAAAGGGGTTTTCCTTGGAATGAAATATGTGTTAAAAGTGATGGAGGAGCAAGGAAGTGGGTCTATTATTAATACTGCTTCTACTGCAGGGGTTCGTCCTGAACACAGTGTAGCAGTATATTCTGCAAGCAAACATGCGGTTGTAGGCTTAACGAAGGGCGCTGCATTAGAATATGCGAAAAAAGGAATTCGCATTAATGCACTTTGTCCAGGAGGTGTGAAAACAGCACTAACAACAAGTGTTGAAGCTCAGTTTGCAACAGGTGGTTACATTCCAGAAGACCTTCCAAATATGAGAATGGGTCGTTATGCTGATCCAAAAGAACTCGCTGAAATGGTTGCTTACTTAGCATCAGACAAAGCAAGCTATATGACCGGTTCAATTGTTCTTGTAGATGGCGGGCTAACTTTATAGTCAATAAAAGCATCGAGTAGGATTCTTTCCATTTAATAATTAGGGGCGGTCATGACTGCCCCTAATTTATTTTTTGCTCACTTATTCAAAAGAAAATCCCACAGTTTGATTCTTTTCCCAATTTTGCTTTTTTTGTTTACGTAAAATTAATCTCATTTCGTCGCATAGTCGATTGATATCTACTTTTTGTTCACAGTCCCATTCAATTATGATTGAAATATATAATTCATTTAATTGAGCATAAGAAAAGTCATTCGTTAAATCGATTAGTTGCTGTAATTCTTCATTATTTAAAATGCGATTTAATTTTTTCTTTTGTAAATAGTCAGAACGCATTTCTTTTGATGGTTGTTTAATTTCATATGCACGATCAAATCTTCCAGAGCGATTCATTAAAGCTGGATCGATTCTTTCAGGATAATTAGTCGTTCCAATTAAAAATAAACCTTCTTTAGAAGTTGCACCATCGATTGTGTTTAAGAATACCGAGCGAACCGAAGCAGGCATACTGTCAATATCCTCGATTACTAGTACCATTGGTGTTAATTTTAACACCGAATTAAAGACTTCTTTAATTGTGTAACTTGATGTATATTCAGTAATTTGCCAATATGCAACCGGCGCGTTAATACTACTTGCAATTGATTTTACTAATGTTGTTTTTCCATTTCCAGGATTTCCATATAATAAAAATCCTCGTTTATATGGGATATCATATGATTTAAAGAAATCTCGACCTTCATTAAAGAAATGGTCAATTGATCGATAAATTTCTCTTTTTAATGATTCTTCTAAAAATACATCTTCTCTTCTTACCATTTTTGTTATATTTTCAATTGACGTTTCAACACCATCATCTGTATCTGTATAGACTGTTACATAATTTTTAATATAATCTCGTTTTCTTTTAAGGACGTATTGAAAAAAGGATGCAAGACATGAATCATTTTTAGCAAAAATCAGGTCTCTATTATATTGATTATCCGCTTCAAAGATCATCGCTTTAGATAAAGCTACTCCGTAATTCGGATAATAAAATAATCCATTTTCAACCCTTGGCTTAATGATGAGTTCCATCTTTTTATCAGTGTGATTCGAAGAAATAGTTTTTGTTTCAAGCTCATTATAAATATGGCTGATTAATTGAACCTCACTCGATTCCTCTTTAAGATCTTCTTCTAGAATTTCCCAGATTTCATTTGTTGTATCCTCATCTGAATACATATGGAAATCTACCCCAAATGTATCAAATAGCTGACTTTGAATAGTTGAAATGATCTTTCCGTAATCGTAGTAATAAGGTAAAGTATTTCGTTCCATATCCTTCGAATCAAATAAAACATTTATTTTTGTCATGCAATTCTCCTTTGTTTTCCAATCTTTCTTATAATTCTAAATCCTTAGTTTCTATAAGTCTAGTATTGAAAGGATTAGACTTTCATTATTTTTATTAAGTTCGATTAATTGAGCTTCATAAAAATTGTGAAGACCTAAAAAACACAAAAAAAACCACAAGGATAATTTTTCACTTGTGGATTTACTTTGTATGTATTAATTTTTAATCCCCTACAGACTTATGAGGTGGAATTATTTTTCCTTTTCTAGAAGGATTTGAAAAATTTTTGTCCTCTTCTGTATTTATTTCTTCTGGTAAACGCGTTGGAGCTATAGGTACATTTTTTATTTCATAATTGATAACATCGGAAGAATGAAGCGTAACAATCATACTTCCACCATATTGTTTTGCCCGAATTAGAATAGGCTGATTATATTTATTTTGAAAACGGAAGTCTGGACCATACCAACTAACTGTAGCATCACGTCCTGCTGGTACATAATGTACTCGTCTACTATGGGAATATCTTTCAATAATTTTTAGACCAGCACGATCTACTGCATTAAACAGGGTAGAAGACACTTGACATATTCCTCCTCCAACTCCTTCAGACAATTCACCCTTTACAATGACTGGTGCACGTTTGTATCCCTTTGCTCCACTTCTCTCTCCTACTACCTTATTAAAAGAAAAAACTTCATTTGGAAAAACTACGTAATTATCAATTGCTTTTGCTGCAAGTGAAATATTATGTACTCGACTTTTATTATTCGAATTAAAGTAGGTTACATATTGTCCAATTTGTTGAATTCTAATATGAGCTAATAATTCACTATCAACTTTAGGGTAAATATCTAACTCTGGTACTTCAATTTCAGATGGTCCTTTACTATAAAAATATGTAATAAATTTATCCTTGAACTCTTTTTTATAAAGCCTGTATCCTACCTGACCTGGTACGATCCTACCTTGTTCATTGATTGTCGCATTTATAGGATTACGGTAAATTTGTTGATCAAGTTTCCCCATAAATTGAGTAAACTTTTTATCGTTTATCATTGGTGTACCTGGAAGTGACATTGTAAAATCTTCACGATTAACTACGGCAATCGGATGACCCTGTTGAATAACAGTTAAGCTGTCGGGTAGTTCAACTGATTGCGTCATTAATAAAAAACTAGCTAGTAATTTTTGTAACATAGTCGGAAAACCTCCCAACATTAGTATGAACAAGATGTAATACAAAATACAAAAAAAACGAGTTACTATTAGGCAACTCGTAAATTTTTCATCAAGATTTGAAATCGTTCATGATGACATTAATCGTATTAAATGATTCTTCTCTTATTGATGTAGTACTCTCTTTATTCGCATTAAATGTAATTAAAGCCTTCCAGAGAGCCCAGCCCCTTGCTCTATTCCAAGTATTATCATCAAAGTTTAAAACGTTTTTAAAAACTTTTCTACTATGAGTATCGAAAAATGTCCATGCCATTGCGGCATCACATGATGGATCACCTACTCCTAGTATTCCAAAATCAATGACTGCACATAGCTTGCCATTTTTAACAAGTAAGTTTCCAGGCGCAATGTCGCCATGTACCCATACTTGTTCTCCCTCCCATTTGGATCTGAGAGCTGTTTCCCAAATTTCTGTTAGTAAATCTTTGTTAAAAATCTCTTTTGTTTGATTTATTGAATCACTAGTTTCTTGGTCGTAAACAGCCAAGTTTCCACCTCTAAAGAAATTATGCTTTCCTGCAATCGGCCCTCCATGGGCATCAATTGACTGAAACTCATTTAAAAATTGCCCTAAATCTTTTGCAAAATGATTTAAATCACTTATATTTTCTTTACTCGAAGTTTCTCCATCAATCCATTCATTGATCGTCCATGGCCAAGGATAGTATTTACTTGGACTTCCTTTTGCTAACGGTTTAGAAACTGGTAAACTTAATTTATTCGCTAAAATAGGTAACCACTTATGCTCTTTTTCAACTTGGGGAACGTAGCATTCTGCGCTTGGTAATCTTACACTCATATGATCCCCTAAATGGAACGTTCTGTTATCGTTGCCACTTAATTCTACAGGCTTTATTTCTAAGAGAGACCAAATTGGAAATTGTTCTTTAATTAATTGTTTTACTAATTCAACATTTATTTTATCCATCTAATCTCCCCTCTTTTGCTATCAAACTAATAAATTATTTGTAATTTATTTTTGAGTGATCAATATAAATGTAACGCCGAACTTGTCTGTTACTGTTCCGAATGCGGGACTAAATGGTACTGCTTCTAACGGGGCAATGACATGCCCATCTTGTTGTAATGAATTAAAAATTCGCTTTGTTTTTTCTACGCTATCGATCGAAAGATTAATCGTGACTTCTACTTTTTTATTTTCATAATTAGGTGTATTTTGTTGAGAATCTTTGTACATATCTGGATTCGATTGAATCGGGGCATCGAATAACATAAGGTCACTTTCCCCGATTTTTAAAATTGCATTTGCAATACTATTTTTTAATGCTTCTGAACAAGGAATTGGCAGTTCTCCGTACGTTTGCATATTAAGAATCTCTGCTTCAAGTTCTCTTTCATAAAAATGAACTGCTTCTTTAGCGTTACCACTCATTACAATACATGGTGTAATTTTTAACGTCATAAATGCCATCTCCCTCTCTATTTCATCTTAGCTTTTACAGCTTTCTCTAATCGTGTCATGGCTTCTTCTAATGTTTTACGTGTGCAAGCGTAATTCAATCTCATAAAACCATCTCCATTTATTCCGAAACCGCGACCTTCATTTAAACCTAATTTAGCATCATTAATCATAAATGAGTTCAATTGGTCACCTCTTAGACCTAAACCTCTAAAATCAAGCCATCCTAAGTACGTCGCTTCTGTAACTCTCATTTTTACACCTGGAATATTTGTTTTTAAGTAATTATGTATAAACTCCGCATTTCCTTTTAAATACATCAATAATTCATCGAGCCATTTTTCACCTTCGTTATAAGCTGCTATAACTGCCTCAATTCCAAAAATATTTAAGTTTTCTAAACTCGAACGAGCAATTGCATGAGAAAATTCTGTAAATAATTCTTGATTTGGAATAACAGCAAGTGACGAAAATAAGCCTGCAATATTGAATGTTTTGCTTGGCGACATAAATGTAATACTCATATTTGCCGCATCTTCACTTAATGAATAAAAAGGTGTGTGACTACCTTTCTGATAGACTAAGTCAGAATGAATTTCATCTGCTATTACAACAATTTTATTCTTTTTACATATTTCAAACAAACCTGTTAATTCCTCTTTTGTCCAGACTCTTCCAACAGGATTTGCAGGACTACATAAAATAATCATTTTAGTTTTAGACGTAATTTTATTTTCTAGATCTTCTAAATCCATATAATAATAACCATCTTCTTCAATTAAAGAATTTTCGACTATGTTTCTTCCATTATTTTTAATAGTACTGAAAAATGGAAAGTAAACTGGAGGCTG
This sequence comes from Gottfriedia sp. NPDC057991, assembly GCF_042886615.1. NCBI lineage: Bacteria > Bacillati > Bacillota > Bacilli > Caryophanales > Bacillaceae > Gottfriedia > Gottfriedia sp. NPDC057991. The sequence goes on along the minus strand of NZ_JBHVQN010000006.1, from coordinate 72,642 downwards.
AATGATGATTTCATCACCAGGTTTTGTGAAAGCATTAATGGCTAAATTTAACGCTGGAACAACACCTGGTATATTAGTTAACCATTCTCTTTTTAACGATGTATTATAACGTTTACTTGCCCAATTCATTGCTGATTCAAAAAATTCTTCTGGTATGTGTCCATAACCATAAATAGGATGTTGAGCTCGTTTCGTTATAGCCTCTACAATCCCTGGTGCACAAGCAAAATCCATATCGGCAACCCATAAAGGTAGTACTTCCGTACATCCAAATACTCGATCAACTGAATCCCACTTTGTACTATTTGTATTTTTTCTATTATGTTCTTCATTAAAGTTAAAGTTCATTTTAATCCTCCACCATTTTTCGATCATTTTTGATTAAGATTTTACTACTTTTATCCAGTATATAGTTTATCAATAGTATTTTCGTAATCATAATTACTATCCAAATTATACTATTCCGCTAGAAAATTCAAATTTTAATATTTATTTAAAAGGTGAAGTATGAAATGTCTGGCCAGGACCAACACTTTTTTTAATGGTGGGGTTTATTTCAATCTTTTATTAGATGACTATATATATTCAAAAAAATTGATCTATTTTTTTCATAAAGTTAGCAAATAATAATTAACATCTAATTGTGAATGGAGGCTCTGTAATGAAAAAAGAAGATGAATATACTGATGATATGAATCAAATATTAGAAATCATCAATGCAAAAGGTGATACTGGTGAATTACTTGAAATTGTAGACAAATATAAACAAGCTGAAAATCCAGAATGTAATCATGATCTTTTTTATCAAGAACTAAGAGTAATTGCTGAGGATAGTGCAAAAGAAGATTAAAATACAGTAGGTTAAATGAGTAGTGGAACGATATTCGTTCCACTACTTATTACTATTTTTACAAATCGAAACTACATTGAACCTTTTTATGTATTACCGATAAATTTACAAGCTATATTCTTCAGTTGGAATTTTGCCTTTTAAAATATCATATTCAGCTTTCATTTCACCAAACTTTTGAGGATTTCCATGGTCCGGTGCATAATCAGGGTGCCAAAGCTTAGTATATTCCCTCATTTGTTTCTTCCAAACTTCAGCACTATCATTCGGATTGAAATACTTGAAATTGTGTTTTTTATTTTTCTTGATTGAAGTAGAGTAATTTCTTAAATACTCTTCCCAGACTCTAGCCCAATCAACTATTTTCTTTTTATATTCTTTTGCTTTCTCGGCATTTTTCCTTTTTTCTTCTTTCTTCCAATCTTCCATTCTTTGACTAAAATCTTTAATCCCTTGTTTTGAGTTTTGCCATCTTAGCTCGGCATCTCTTATTTCTTGATCTGTAATTTCATCAAATAGATTTTCGTCATCAAGTACTTCATTAAGATCTTCTTCATTTTCTTTTAAATTTATATGAAGGTCATACATTTCTTCTATCATTTTTTCGATTAATTCTGCACTAGTTTTCCCTGTAAGTTGGGATAGCTTTTCCAGTTTTTCAGTGGATTCTATTTTAACCTTGTGTGTTAAATAGACGTATTTATTTTTGTTTCTCAAGCACCTCAACTCCTTAATTAAATGTTACTATACAAGGGTAAATCTAACTATTAAATAATGAAGTCAAACATGTTACATTACATTCTCAATAACCTCAATTAAATGAAACAAGAATGTTCTATATATAGTTTAATATAAAATATTATTAATAATGTATTGATAATCAATCGTATTCATTGTTTACAGGAACTATTTAAGTATTTGAATTCAACATCAAACATTTCTATATTTATTAACTGATTAACGATTTTATTTTTTATTACCAACTTATTTTATTCGATATTAATCTATTGCACCCTTTCTTAATTCAATAATTATTTTTTATCAAGCTTAATAATTTTTTCGAAATTCTCACGAGAACAAATTATTTATATAATTTTATTAAATAAATGATTTATAAGGGAGTGATTTCTATTATTAATCAATTTAAAAACATACCAACAACTTGTATTTCAGATGTAATGGATGGACTAAATAATATGGATCCGTCAATAAAGCCTTTAAAAGAAGAATATAGATTTGCTGGAAGAGCACTGACTGTTAAAATCCCTGTTGGCGATAATTTAGCTGTATTGAAGGCAATTCGTGAAGCAAATCCAGGCGATGTTATCGTAATCGATGCAAAAGGGGATCGATACCGAGCAATTGCAGGAGACTTTGTTGTTGGGATGGCACAAACAATGGGTGTTAGTGCCATAGTTGTTGATGGGGTAATCCGAGATATCAGCGGTATTAAAAAATTAAATTTCCCTGTATTTTGTAAAGGAACAACTGTAGCTGCAAGTGGAAAGATTGGAGTAGGCGATATTAATATTCCAATTTCCTGTGGAGGTACATCAGTTAACCCAGGTGATCTCATTGTTGGTGATGCAGATGGAGTAGTTGTAATCCCTCAATCGGAAGCAAAAACGATTTTGGAAAAATCTTTAGATAAAATAAAAAAAGATGAACAAAGAGAAGAACAAGTATCTGGGAATATTGAAGCTATAAAGTCTTATATTGATCGTATGCTTCTAAAGTAATAGATAAAAAATACAAAAAAGGTTCTAAATATAGGTTCTTCAAAAAAACCTATTAGAACCTTTTTTACTTGTCTAAAATTTTAATTTTTTCAACTGACTTTTAATAAACGGATCTAGATCATCAGGCAATTGACTTAAATGAAAGAATTGCACTTCAATTGATTGATTTTGATCTCGACAAATTTCATTTTCGAAATCTGTACAAATATAACCAATTGCTACTGTATGATATTCATCTCCGCTTCCCTCAACTTTATTTATGAATTCTGCTCCAGAATATACTCCAATTAATGATAAAGAATTTAACTTAAGACCAATATCTTCGAGAACAGATCGCTTAATACATTCTTCAACAGATTCATTTAATTGTAATATCCCACCTGGTATACCCCAATTACCTCCTCCATATTGAAGTAAGATTTCACCTTCAGAATTTAAGATGGCAACGCTCGGACGAACAATAATTAAAGGTGCACTTCCAATCTTTTCTCTCATACCTTCACAATAATTCATATAGCCTCCTAATCTGAAATCTTAGTACGTATCAATTTACATAGAATTTAACTTTATTTTTCACTAAAAATCTCGAATAATTTTTTTAGCTTCATCCATTATTTCATTTATTAAGTTTTCTACCGTTTCCTTTTTAGATAATCTAGGACTTTGTCCCGACCAAAGTGACATAAACTCTTTATTACTTTGTACCGAGGATGCTTTTCTCATCGTTTGGGTAATCGTATTTTGAACGGGAAACTGTGGTAAATCAGCTTCGTATTTTTTCATTTCGGTAATAAATTTATTTTCGATTCCTCTTGCCCATTTTCCTGAAAATGCACGAGTCAAAACTAACTGGTCTTCGGTAGAATTTAGAATAGCATCTTTATGTATCTCATGAGCCCCACTTTCAATGCTGGTTAAAAAAGCCGTACCCATTTGAACAGCTTTCGCCCCTAAACAAAGTGACGCCATTAAACCTCTTCCGTCCATAATTCCTCCTGCTGCAATTACAGGAATACGAACATGATCAACTACTTGTGGAATTAGCGACATTAATCCAATTAAACTTTCCTCATTCTCGTTTAAGAAATTACCTCGATGTCCACCTGCTTCACTACCTTGAACGACAACAAGATCCATTCCTGATTTCTCAATTTCAATCGCTTCATTTACAGTAGTTGCTGTTCCAATCAAAATAATATTATGCAGCTTTAACTCGTTTATCATTTCCTTTGTAGGTATACCGAATGTAAATGAACAAATAGGAACACCTTCTTCAATAATCACTTTTATTTGTTCGTGAAATGTATCATTAAAACGATTAAAATTTTGAACTTGTATGCGATCATTTTGTTTTATATTTAATTCTTCATTGAAAGATTGTAATAAATCCATAGATTTAGACATTTCATTCTCGTTAACTATAAAATCATTTGGGACAAATAAATTAATTCCGAAGCTATTATTAGTTAACTTTTTGATTTCTCTAATTTGTTCACGTATTTGTGATGGAGTCATATAGCCTGCTCCAATTGTACCTAAAGCTCCACAATTTGATACTTCAGCTACAAAATTTGAAGTTGTGATTCCCCCAGCCATCGGAGCTTGAATAATTGGATATTCTATATTTAAAAGTTCGGTTATTTGATTTTTCAACATTCATTTCACCTCTATTAATTTTAACTTTTTTCTATTCACCAAAAAAGTCCCGAATAGTCTATCAACACTACCCGGGACTTTACCTATTATTTTATTACATTCGTAGATTTTGAGGGTACATTTACGCCTAGATTTAATAGTCCATGCCCTTCCTCAAACGTACTGTATCCGATTGGTACTGTATGACTTATTAGAAGTTCGAACAAATCTGGTTCAGTAATTTTCTCATTATTCTCAGACTCAAACAGTTGAATTAACAATGCAATTGCCCCTGATACATGTGGCGTTGCCATTGATGTACCAGAAAGAACAGCATATTGATTTGTCGGATACGTCGAAAGAATCTTTTCTCCTGGAGCAACTAAATCAATTTCATCATTTGTATTACTAAATTCGGATAATCGTTTTTGAAGACTTACGGAACCTACTTCTATAACTTCATCGTAAGCACCTGGATAGCTATATTCATTGGTTGAGCCATCCCCATCACCTTCGTTACCTGCTGCGCATACAACGGCTATATTTTGTTCAACCGCTCTTTGAATCGCTTCATGTAACGAAGAATCATCCCCTGGACCACCTAAAGACATTGAAATCACTCGAACAGTTTCTCCATTAGAGCCTTTCCAATTCGTCGCATAATCAATAGCCTGTACAATTGATTCAATGCTTCCTTCACCAGCACCAGTTAGTACTTTTAAAACGAGAAGTTTTGCTTTTGGAGCTACTCCAACTACCCCTTCTCCATTTTCAGAAGCTGCAATCGTCCCACAAACATGTGTACCGTGACCGTTATTATCTAAGAATACGTTAGGGTCCCCACCGTAATCTTCAGTAAAATTATATCCACCAATAATTCGCTCTTGTAAATCAGGGTGGTCTGTCTGACAGCCTGTATCGATAACTGCTACGACCACGTCTTCCCCTTGACACCCTTTTTCCCAAATAGATTTAGCTTCAATTAAACTAACACCAGGTGGTACTTCGTTTGTACTACCTTTAACTTCTTCCAGCTTGTAAGGAATTAATCTAAATTTAGACATGCCTACCAACTCCTTTTTGGGATTTATTCATAAAGGATAAATCTTTGAGGTATAGATTAATATTCTATATCCATCCATAATTTCCCTTTAAACTAATTCAACTTTATTTAAAATTAATTCTTACACTGTTGGAAATTAGTAGATTCACTTATTTAATTGAGCAAATTTAATAAATCTCCTATCACTACATAAAAACTTTTTTAACTTTTACATCAGATTCATCTTGGCTTAAAAAAAGGGATATATAATCTAATAGTGTAAAGGCATTATTCAAACTAGGGGGAATACAATGCTTACTAATTTATTATCTGAAATCAAATTTTGGTGGTTTGGAGAGTTACGAGAAGAAATAGAAGAAATAGAACGAATTGAATCCAAACATACAAGAGTTCGATTTGACTCTGATATTCATGAACTAATCCGTATCCATTAGAAGAATATGAAGAACGTTTTTTAAATTTCCAATAGATAAGAAGAGAACCACAAGATCTTTAACTTGTGGTTTCTTTGCTTTTTCAAAAAGAGCTCAAATTACCATGACTAGAAGAGCCTGTGTATGTTTTCAATCTATATATCTATATTTATACTAAATAAGGTATGGGACAACATTGTATGATATAATGTTTCGATCACGATACGTTTGAGTAATTACATCACTTTTTGTGCTTAATAGTCCATTTTGCAATAAGACTGGTTTAAATCCTCTTTCGCTAGCTCCATTATAAGTAAATAGAACACAATGTTCTGCTGCAAACCCAGCTATTATAACTAACTCAACGTCATTTTTTTTCAAAATCTGCTCTAATTCAGTATTCCAAAATGCATTTGAATGTTCTTTTGAAACACAAATATCTTTTTCTTCTACTTTAATTTCAGGGATGAAAGAAAGTAATTCAGAGTTTATTTCATCTGCTCCTTCAATATCTTGAACATGTATAACTAAGTGATTTTTAGATCGGATACGGTCAGCAACATAATTTATATATTCACAAGCACCTTCGACATTCAATGTTTCTTTTTTACCCTCTAAAAATATTTTTTGCATATCAATAATAAGAAAAGCAATTTTCATTATTTACCCTCCATGACACTTTATATTTCTTTTAAATAATTATTCTATTTGTTTTCTTATTGTCCTACTTTTTTTAAAAAATAAAAGAGGCACTCAAAACAGTTCTTATAGATTTTGAAAATAGAAAAAAGCATAGATATAGTTATCAATACCTACGCTGTTAATAAACAATCTTGTCAATTAATTATCAAACTTACGTAAAAGGAGTAGAGTGATGTTGATTTCCATTACAGGATGCTCGCTTTCCATCGGGCGAGATTCTTTAGCCTCCTCGGCGAGCCTGCGGGGTCTCAGCCTTCCCGCTTATCCAATAGGAGTCAAGCATCCCTCCATTCCAATCAACTAATTCACAAAAAAAAGTTTACGATAAACCCCTAAATATCCTTTACTTAGTGTAACATAACAGTTTTATCCATCAGATTGTAAATCAAATTCTAAACTAATCATATAAAACTAACTATCTAAAATTTGATCTTAATATTTTTAATTTAGGAAAAAACAATTACTCTAGTTCCATGGTAAATTAAAATTTTTGAAACACTTTAACATTTAAAATCGTTAAATATAAAAAAATGAATATAACATCAATAATGTTCCACTTAATTTTGTTTTCCCTATAGACAGTTTTAGATCTTTTATATAATCGTATTCTTTTTCAGCCGGAACTAAAAAAAGACAGCCCTTTAATATACGATTAGGTCTGTCATTTTTTATGAATTTTCGAAGTTATTTAATGTTTAATTTTTTTATTTCTATTTGACCGCCATTGATCGGTAATTTTTTTACACTATATTTTCTTTGATCTGCATTTGGCAAAGGTAGTTTCAATAAATTTATATTTTTATCGGCAATTTCTTCATTTTGAGTTTTAATCTGAATGCGTTCTTTTACATTAGTCTTTTTTAAACCAATTTGATTAAAAGTCATAAAACTAACACCTAAACAAATAACAAAAGTACAAAGAAAAAATACAATTTTTTTCATAATGTCCTCCCAACTTAGTGCTTGTCCAACTGTAAGTTTAAGAGTAGATTATGTAAGTGGTTACGTTATTAGAACTTTCTAGAAGTCTATTCTTTCTATTTAGATTTTTGAATTCCGTTGTCTATATTAAATTAATATTGTATTTTTCTATTAAATCTTTAAAAGCTGGTCTTTCATTCCCGTCTCTACCAACAATATGTGTTGCTGTTACTAAAGAGTTTAAAACTGCTTCTTCTGTTGCTTCTCCTATTGCTCTAAATGCGAGATCTATATCTTCTTCATGAATAGTCGGAACTGAAATGCAATGTGATGTTTTTTCATGAGGTATTTTTGTTGCAGTTGAAAAGCCAATGACGACTTCACCACTTCCCGTTGTAATAATTGAGCCTGTTCTTGATAAACCCGTAACTGTTCTTTTGATTATACGATTTAGCTGTCTTTCAGATACGGGAAGGTCCGTTGCAACAATCATAATGATTGACCCCTTATCTTGTTCATCTCGTTCCTTTAAAATAAAATCACGCAATTCTGCTCCAACATGCCTTCCATTTACTTTTAAATCGCTTAATATCCCAAAGTTAGATAAGACTAAAACACCCATTGTATAAGTACCATGTTCCATTTTCATAACTCGCGAAGCTGTACCAATCCCACCTTTTAATGAATAACAAAGCATTCCCGTTCCTGCTCCAACAGTTCCTTCTTTCACATCTGAAGAAGCGTTACTTAATGCTTGAAAAACATGGTCTTTCGAAATAAATCTTGCTCGCACATCATTTAAAAGCATGTCATTGCATTCGCATATTACTGGGTTAACAGTTCCTGTCGTACGACCTATTTCAGGATTATGATCTAACATATATTCTATTAAAGCGTCTGCGGCTGTCCCAATACTTAGTGTATTTGTTAAAATAATTGGCGTTTCGATCGTTCCTAACTCATTAATCTGAATCGTTCCCATCGACTTACCAAACCCATTAATGACATGAGATGACGCGATTAACTTATCTTTAAATAGATTTCCTTGATGAGGAAATATAGCTGTAACGCCAGTTTGAATGTCTTGATCGCTGATCGTTACATGACCTACTGTAACTCCTTCAACATCTGCAATAGAATTTAGTTCCCCTGTTTCTAGGTAACCAATATTAACTCCATAATCTCTTATTCTTTTTTGACTCATTATAATTTCCCTCCAGCTTCCTATTCAAAAAGTGTAGTAGCATTTAATTAAGTGATTTTAATTTTCACAGTACAAAAAGCCCTTATTCAGAGCTTTTTAATTTTAAAAAAATTCTCTTCTTTTAAGAAATATCAATGACTTTCTGTTAATTTTATTTTCTCTTGATTTTCATTAACTTTTAAAGGGATATAAGTTAATGAAATTAACGCTCCACTTATCATTAGTAATATCATCAATGAAGTGACTAAAAGTACGATTTTTTTAGAAAATACTTTCATCATAAGTTGATTTCTCCTTTATGATCAATCTTACGAATTATTTTAACAGATTACTTTGAAAATTTGATACTTACTTGATAAAAAATGATCTCAATTACAACCCACGATCAATCTTCAACCTAAAAAGTATTTTCCGGTTTAATAATTAATTGACTTGGAAATTATTACCACAAGCGAAAAAAGAACTATTCCTATTCCCTAACATACCTTATATAAACCTTGTTTTCTTGGTGGCATTGGCAAACAGGTACACTTCACTTTTATCTTCATGGTAAAAGTGATTTTTATTTAAAATTTATAAAAAAACACAAGGTAAAATTTTACCCTGTGCTTTTAAACTTCATCGACTTATTTGATTACTTAATTCTTTTACTTTTTTTCCATTACAGCAAAATAATTTTGTTCATCATCAGCAAAGTTAAACACTCTTCCATTTGGCATTTCAACAATTTCACCAACAGTAACCTTTTTGTTCGTTAAATCACTATACAATTCATCAAGTTTATTTGTAAAAAACATTAAAGAAGGTGTACCTAGATTAAGAGATGGCTGCATTTTAGAAATTAATTCTTTATTATGAAGTACAATACTTGTTTCAGCATTTTTTGAAGGGGCAACTTCAATCCATCTCATTCCTTGACCATTATTATTATCAGAAATCACAGTAAAGCCTACTTTCTCAGTCCAAAAGTTCACTGCTTCCTCTTGATTGTTTACATATACCATTACTTGACCAAGCATATTAATCATTTCATTCTCTCCTTAAAATAATTAGTAATTAGTTCATAACAATTATTCTGACCATCTCAGATAGAAAATAGAAGTGTTAGTAATGAAAATTTGAATACTATTAATTTCTAGATTAATTTTTGAACTCATTTAATTCCTAAACTGCTCCTGTAATAGTTTTGTTAACTTTGAATCAAGTTTATATCCGTTTCCATTTTGCCAATACATACTTTGCTTGTAATTCACTTCAAATTCCTCTTTTTTACCGTCTTTCTTAATAAAAGCTAGCTTTAAATCAGTGGATTCCATTTGTTTATCCTCAATGTTTTTTAATTTAAAACCTTTTTCGATTTTATTTATTAAATCATGATCCACATCCGCCGAATAAATAATTGTATCTACTGAAGTAACACCAATGATACCAACAACTTTACTAGTTTTACTCTCTGTACTTGATTTCGTAGAACAGCCAAATAAAAGGAATATACCACTTAAAACGATTAGAAGTTTTCGCATTAATCCTCCAATTTTTTTACGATTTTCCAATAATATTCAACGTCTTACCCATTATTCCTTTTAAACAATTAGATAATAATTAAAAAGATTAATAAGTATATGAAATGTAATTTTTTTAGTAAAATTGCCCGATTAAAATACACTAAAAAAGAGTTACTCTTGCAACTCTTTTAGTAAAAAAACTTTTTTTTATAATAAAAATTACTGATTAAATTTATCAAGCGTATAATCATAATTAATTTCAATAAGTCCATCATTTAAAGCAGTAAGAAACTTATTTACAGACTCAACTAATGTTTCTGTATTAATGTATTCCGTGGGTTCAAACATTTGCCACACCGAATAAATTCCCCACCTGTCATCTCCTTTATATAGGAAATTCATAAGATCTTCATTTCGATTAATCGATTCATAATTCATGTTATCTCTTGATCCATTTTGTACTTTTTGAACCCATTCATTTAATTGACTCGCAAACTCAGTAAGGTTTAAATTCGGATCATGAAAAAATAACGATTCATTTAAATAGATATTTAATGAGCCATCTATATACTTTCCAGTATTGGCAACATAAGCGGGTTCTGTAGGTATAAAATCATTTAATATAAACAAGAATTTTATCTTCATAAAATACTCCTATCGTATGTAGTTCAATCTTTATTTATGTATTTTAGTACTTAGTTTCTATTGTTTCCTATTTTTGGTATTTTCCTCATTTTTATTTCTCTTTTTTAACTTTTTATTTTGGAATGTAAATTTCAAATCAATTACTACAAAGGTATCATTCTATTATAGCAAACATAAAAAATAATATTATAAAGCCCTTTTTTTCGTCTTATCAATTAAAAAGAAAGTTGGATAACTATATGAATCAATTTATTACAGGTCTTTTTCAATCGATTCTTATATTAATTTTAGCATTCGTGTTTGTCTATAAATATTCAGAAATTCGCACAAGAACTACTCATTTTGTTTGTCCTCGTTGCAGCAGTTGCTTTAAATTATCTAAATTAAATTTTGCTTTATCATTTAAAACCGGTAAAGTAAATGAGCGGCTAGTTACATGTCCCGTTTGTGGTCATAGAGATCGAATGACTATTATAAATGATTAAATGACTAATTACTTTTTCGCTTTATGTGTACAAATTTTTTTATTAATTTGAAATAATAGTAAACCTTGTAATTGTGAATATTTATACTGATGTAATTTTTACAAAAAACCTCTAAAAACACTTATACAATAGGGTTTCTAGAGGTTTTAATAATTTTAAGTTTTGTCAAGAAAAGACAACATACCACCACAAATTAGAGGAGGTTTTGGGTGATATTATTTATATTCAATGGACAGACGCTTTTTAAAACGATATATTCCAATTCTAAACAAATGAAAAAAGGACCATCCTAGCAATTTACTGGAAAGGTCCTTTTTTCTTGGAGTTTTAATGAATCATATAAAAAAATGCTCTGCAACAACACTTTAATAATAACTTGTAATAACCAAAATTCTTTTTTTTTAATTGAAACAAGTCATTTCAAATAAGGAATCATCTATCCTATATTAATATTGTATTGTTTTCATTAGATAATATATCCAAAAATATGACAAATTGGAGGTAGTACATGAAAAAATTATTTAAACATGCTACTATTTCTGTAATAACAGTAGCAATTTTAGATTCAATTATTCCAATGAAGTCACATGCAGAAGAAATTACTAAACCAACTAGTCAGAACACAATTAATCAAATAAACACGCAAACTAGTTTACCAGCACCATCCATAATACAAGTAAGAGCGGTAACCATTGGACTTGCTGTTGGAGGTGGAGCCGTTCAAGCTTACATAATCAAAAAAGGTAAACCATCTGCAGCAAAGTTATTTACTAAAACAATAACTTCTAAGTTAAATGCATGGGGTGCTAAAAAATTAGCTACAACTGTGGGTTTGGTAGTGATTACTGCGTTAAATTACGCTGACATTGGTACAAATATTGCAAAACTTATCGATAAATATGACACTAAACCCAATAATGGTTACATTGATTTTGAATGATGATAAAAAAACTATTAAAAAGTCGTTTTTTTGAAATAGTTATTTTAGTAATATTATCGATTAGTTTTAATTATTTTACGGCTGATATGGAAAAAAATCTAAAGTTTTTTATTCTTAGTTTAGTATTTATTATTTTTATACTTTTTATTGTATTTAAATTTTTTGATTATATACGTTCAAAATTTTAAAATTAAACATAAGAATATAAAGCAAAAAAAGAGTTTCTAATACTTTATGAAACTCTTTTCTTATGTTTATAACAATTAGCCAAAGTCTTCTCTCCAACAATTCTATCTAGAATTAAACCATTTTTTTCTTGAAATACTTTAACAGCTGCTAATATTCAATTATTTGAGCTGCTACTTTATAATTCAACTCACCTATTACACCTTGATATTTTTTCTTAAACTTACTCGTTTTTATATAAGTTAGCTAAATCATATGAATCGTTAGCAATTTCTTTTAAAACACACTTTAAAGTTTCATCATTTACTATAAAAGTAAATTGGGTTCTGTATTCAATATCGAATTGTAATTGATCAATTTTTCGGCTATTAAAGCGATTCAAATTTTTCACATCCTTATTTTTCTGTTTTTATTAAAGTATGTGAAAAAAATAAAATGTTTTTTGCTTGAAGATTAAAGAAACCCCTTAAAATAAACAGGGTTAACTTTATAAATTGTCCATTATTAGGGGAAATATTAATCTATTATTTTAATTCTAACTTAAGGTGTAAATGTGATTATATTCATATCTCTATTAATTGCCGATACTGAGGTAACATTTGAGGCAAGGGTAAATATCACTCTTAGACTATAGGTTGAAGTTGCATTAGCGGGTGCTATATCCACTTGAGTACTTGCAAATTGAAACCTATGTGTCCCAGCTGAAGATTGGTTAGTATTATAAGTTCTAGTGTCTATTAAAGTTGCATCCCTATATAGTCGGAATTGAAAAGTAACTGACCAGTTTGCAGTAACCACTAACTCGATGGCTGATGCATAGTCAATTTTTTGCTGCTGATTTGCGAGTACAGCCTGTGTGATACTTACAATTGTTACTTCTGTATTAAGTGGTGGGAATACAGCAATCGATCCAGCATTTTCTGCAAATGTTAGAGTTGGTCTTTGCCCTGTAGGTCCCGTTACTCCGGTTAATTATCACCTTTTCTAACTAGAGAACTGATTTAGTAATAAATTCTTGTCCATTTTTCATACCATTATAATCTTATGTAACAACATTAAAATTTGATTATGATAGACGTCTAAGTAATAAATGGTTTTTTTACAGTGACGAAGTATAGAAATTTTTGATTTATAATTTAATACTCAATAAATAAAGAGGATATTTTTATCCTCTCAATAATTTATACTTGTGTTTTAACAATGTAACGTGAATAAGTTATAGGCAAACCATCCTTTTGGGCATTTTGTTCAAATATTCGTATAACTTCCGGTAAATGATCTTCAATTACCTCCATTAATAGGGATTGTCTTTGGCCGAAGCATCTTAGTTTTAAAACATCAAGTGGCGTATGTAAAAATTCAATACTATTAACACCTTGTATTTCTACACTTTCAAAGCTACATTGATCAAGTCTTTGCTTTATCTTTCTTAAAATTGGTTTCTCACTATTAATTGATTGAAATAGATTAGGAAAAAATTTAGGTAATTCAATTCCTAAATCATCACCAGGATGAAGTCCAAGGACTTTCCCTCCTTTTTTTACTACTCTTTTAAGTTCTTGATAGGCTGATGTGGGTCCTTTTCGGTTATATGCACAATCAAACTGTTCCGATTCAAAAGGTAATCCATTTTTTGTGCTGCCAACAATAAAAGATACATTTTGTTTTTTCGTTTCATTTCCACTTTTTATAAAATCATTTGTAAGATCAAATCCTACAATTTCTTTTGCTTTTTCACTACATTTAATAGTGAATTCTCCATGACCACACCCTACATCTAATACAGTTTTGTTATTAATCATTTCAACTACTTCATTATTAAAAATTAACTCCCCATTTGGCTCTGTAATTGTTGAATTCCAAGGATATGTGTATTCCCCATATAATTTACCTATTTGTTCGTACCATTTTGTTGAATGTGGTTTTACCCAATCTTTATGTAATGTAGGATCGATTAATTTCATAAATATTAATACTCCTTTACTCTTTATCAGAATAAATAACATTCCTTACATAATAAGAAAAACCCTTTTAATAATGAGTAAAAATAATCTTTAACCATACACTTATTGATTAATTCTATATATTTCGCGAGCGATCGATTCAATTATATAGACCACTGGAACTTGAGTAGTTATATTTGCCTCTTCAAAATACTCTTCTGTTACATAATAGGGAATATTTAGATCAGAAATTTTGGCTATTGTTGATAATTTGTTGTTCGTAATACTTATAATTTTACAACCTTCTTGTTTGAGTAAATTCAGATGGTTTACTGTGAAAATAGTTTCTCCAGAGACTGACAATGCGATTGCTATACTATTTTTTGTTAATTTAGAGTGAATCGGGAAATGTGGGTCTTTTATATAAAGTGAAAATTTTCCTAAACTTGAAAAGTACCTCGAACCATATTCAGCAAGAATACCTGAGCTGCCTATTCCAATAAAAATTACATTTTCAGCTTTATTTATTTCAATAGCAGCCTCTTTCACTTTATCTTCTAAATCCACTTTTAAAGATCTCTCAAAAAATTCTACTAGCGTATGTTGTGCACTTTTTACGAAGGTCCGTTTCTCCTCTTCTAAATACATTTTTAACTTTACTTTAAATTCAGAAAAACCGTCGCAATTTAGTTTCCTACAAAAACGTAAAATTGTTGAAGTTGAAACATGGGTCTCATCTGCAATTTCACGTATACGCATATAAGCGACTTTTCCCATATTTTGTGAAATGTAATTATATAAAGATAACTCTAACTCATTAAATGACGCGATTTGATCATTTGAAAACATTTTAGTTCGTTCTCCTTTTATAACAAGGTACTTAATATATTTAATCTATTTAAATATCTTAACATACAAAATAAAAAACACAGCGTTACATATATGAAACAATTATTTACTTTTGTGAATAGAAACTAGATTCCATTCACTTATTTACTAACATCTCCGTTAACGTTATGATTCGTTTATATTCTCATTAATTAAAAATATGGATTTATGTAAACAACTAAAAAGAAATTAGGAGGTAAAAAAATGAAACAATATAAATTTCCTAAAGATTTTCTATGGGGTGGCGCTACGGCTGCTAATCAAATGGAAGGCGGATTTTATGAAGGGAATAAAGGTTTAAATATAGCCGATGTTCTTCCTGGTGGGAAGGAAAGACTGAATATTTTACAGTCATCTGGATTTAATTTCGAGATTGATCGTTCTAAGTATAATTATCCAAACCACGAAGGAATAGACTTCTATCACCGATATAAAGAAGATATTGCTTTATTTGCGGAAATGGGTTTTAAAGTTTTCCGAATGTCAATTGCTTGGACAAGAATCTTTCCAAATGGAAATGAATTAGTAGCAAATGAAGATGGATTGGCTTTCTATGACCGTGTTTTTGACGAACTACACAAATATAGCATTGAACCAGTTGTGACAATTTCACACTATGAAATGCCAGTAAATCTTGTAAAACAATATGGTGGTTGGAGAAATCGAGAAGTAGTAACCTTCTTTGAAAGATATGTAAACGCAATTTTCAACCGTTATAAAAACAAAGTAAAATATTGGATGACTTTTAATGAAATTAATAGTGGATTAATTATGCCAATTATGGGTCTTGGTTTTTCTATAAAAGAAGAAAAAGATAAATACCAACCAACATTTCAGGCGTTTCATCATCAATTTGTTGCAAGTAGTATTGCAGTCAAAGCTTGTCATGAGATAATTCCAGATTCTCAAATTGGATGTATGATTTTATATGCTCCAGTTTATTCATTTGATTCGAATCCTAACAACGTAATGTATGCCCTTGAAGAAGAACGCTTTTTTAATTACTTCTGTGCAGACGTTCAGGTTCGTGGCGAATATCCGTCATTTATAAATCGCTTCTTTAAAGAAAACAATATTAATATTGAAATGCATGATGGGGATTTAGAATTAATTAAAGAAGGCACTGTTGACTATATTGGGTTCAGTTATTATATGTCTAGAACCGAGAAAAAAGAAAAATCTGACTTAGAAAGCTCACAAGGAAATCTTATTGGTGGAGTTAAAAATCCTTTCCTAAAAGCAAGTGACTGGGGCTGGGAAATCGATCCGGTAGGTTTACGAATTAGTTTAAATCAATTGTATGACCGTTACCAAGTACCGTTATTTGTTGTAGAAAACGGCCTAGGTGCATATGACAAAGTAGAAGATGATGGAACAATTAATGATTATTATCGAATTGATTATTTACGTGAGCACATTAATGCGATGGGAGAAGCAATTCAAGATGGCGTTAAATTGATGGGTTATACTAGCTGGGGTTGCATAGATCTTGTTAGTGCATCATCAGGTGAGTTCTCAAAACGTTATGGTTTCATTTATGTCGATAAACATGAAAACGGTAGTGGAACATTAGAACGAAAAAAGAAAAAATCATTCTTCTGGTACAAAGATGTGATTGCTTCAAATGGAGAAGAACTATAATTTTTAAAAAGGAACTTCATCAAAATTTGAAGTTCCTTTCTTTAATCTATATGTTAGGTGTGACTCTTTTTAGTTAGACTAAAATCTACTTATTCATTTTCAATTTTTACCATTAATTTACCATCTTCATAAATAGTTAAGTAAACAGTGTCACCAAGTTTCAATATAGGGTTAGATTTTTTGTCTATTATTTCTTTATCAGTAAATCCGTATTTCTCAGAATCATCACAAACTATTTGATACTGACTTTTATTACTTGTTTTTGCAAGGTCGACAACTTCGCAAACACGAGTTTTTAAATTTGAATCTACATTCATTAATTCTTGTTTATTAACTAGTGTAATTATACTTTTTGATTTAGGAATTTTGATAATATTGGGATGTGCTTTAGCGTGATTAAAATTAATAATAGAAATAGATATGATTATTCCGAGGGTAAAGATAAACGTAGCTATGATAATTCCTGAAGTTTTCAATTTTTCGATTTTTTCTTTCTCCAATAAACTACACCTCATCTTTTTATTATCTATATTCCCTAAATTAAAATGAAATCCTTCTTCCTATTACCTTAATCTACTTTAGAAAAATAAAAATAAAGGCCTTTTACATCGTTAAATGTAAAAAGCCTTTAACTTTTATAATGATTTTAAACGTTCGATTCGTTTTTCTAATGGTGGATGCGTTGAGAATAATCTTGCGAATTTCTCTTTACCGCTTATTTTAAAAGCTGCAATCGATTTTTGACGATCATCAACTAATCTAATATTTCGACTTAATGATTCTAAAGCATAAATCATGTTATCTTTTCCACCAAGTTCTGCCGCATACCTGTCAGCCTTAAATTCCCTTTTTCTTGAATGCCAGAAAATAATTGGACTACTTAAAATACTGAATACGATCTCAAATACTACTGAACAAAGAAAATAAACGACATAAGATAACTCTTCTCTTACAAAATTAGAAACAATTTTTGCAACTAAACGGGAGAAGAAAATGACAAAAGTATTAATTACACCTTGTAATAATGTTGTAGTAACCATATCTCCATTTTTTATATGGGCAATTTCGTGTGCTAAAACACCACTAATTGCTGGACGATCCATTGTCTCAATCATTCCACTAGAAACAGCTACTAAAGATCGTCTTTTACTAGGTCCTGTAGCAAAAGCATTTACTTCAACTGAATTATAAACTCCTACTTGTGGCATCTTTTTTAAACCAGCAAGTTTTGCTAAACGATATGTCTCCTCTAGTACAAAATTAAATCGTTCATTTTGTGGAGAACGAGAATCAATTAATTTTACACCCATAACCCATTTAGCCATTATACGAGAGAATAACAATGAAATAATCGCTCCACTAAATCCAGCTATTACACTAAATGTAAGCAGTGCCCAGTATCCACCATTACCAATATAGCGAGGTACACCTAATAATGTTGTAATCGTAGTAATTGTAATTAACACTAAAATATTAACAAAAATAAAGAAAGAAATACGTTTAAACAAAATCGTTCCTCCCCAACAAAATAATTTAAAAGACCATTATATTTAACTTTTATTCTTAAATATCGTGTCTAATTTCTTATACAATCCTAGAACACAATTAATTTCTTAAACTTATATTCATTCTACTATATAATGCTAATTTTGTTATCCTAGATTTCTCAAATTTTATGAATTATGAAAGTTTGCTAGATTTCTTCCAAATTAAATTAACGAATAGGATTAAGATTCCTACTGAAAATCCAATAATTTGATCTAATAAAAGCTCACCCGTTTTAATTAAATGAATGATAAAGGTCCCACCAAAAATAATGATGATTAGTAAGGATAGTTGGAGCAAATAATTATTAATTTTCATCTATTCACCTCCATTACTTTAAATTTACTATTTCCCTTTTACAAGCCATTAGCACTACATAGAAAATATTCCGTCCAATCATACAAACTAAAAGAACTATGAAAATTCATTACAAATATCATCTTCTTTATTTATTTTAAGCATATTTGAAAAAAATGACAAATGGACAACTTCTGCAATCATAGGATTAATTGATTAAGATTTTGAAAAAATGATTCGGGAGGGAAGGTATTGTTAAGAAAATGGCTTGCTGTTCTAATTTTAACTTGTCTTATGTTTGTAGGTATTGGTATTAAACCTAGCCAGGCAGCTACATCTCAATTCATTATAATTAATAAATCAACAAATCAACTAGCTTATTATGAAAATGGTAAACTCTACAAAGTTTTTAAAGTAGCCACTGGTAAAAGTCCAACTCTCACGCCAGAGGGTAAGTTTAAAATTGTAAATAAGATTGTGAATAGACCTTACTATACAGGTCACATTCCTGGTGGGGATCCAAGAAATCCACTTGGAAACCGTTGGCTTGGATTAAATGCTCGTGGTACATGGGGAACTACATATGCCATCCACGGTAACAATAACCCAAGTTCGATTGGAAAATACGTTAGTCATGGCTGTGTTAGAATGTATGATAACGAAGTAGAATGGCTTTTTGATCGAGTAAAATTGAGCACACCTGTTGTCATTACAACTTCAAGTAAATCATTTAACTCAATTGCAATTGCAAACGGGTATAAGGTAACAAGTAGTAATGGTGGTTCAAATGCTGTTATCCCAAGTGGAACTGTATTAAAAAAGGGAAGTCGCGGTACTACAGTTAAAAAACTTCAACAAAAACTAACATCTCTCGGCTATAGTACAAAAGGGATCGATGGTGTCTTTGGGAACAACACATACCAAGCCGTGCGTAAATTTCAAAAAGACCGGCATTTAAAAGTAGACGGAATTGTAGGACCTGCTACGATTAAAGCACTTGGCGGTTTATAAGTTCGACTTTTAATAGAGGATATTCCTCTATTTTTTTTATATTTCTAGTAATCTTTTTGATCTAATACCTAAACACTAAATCTTAGCTTTATTTATTATTAACCAATTTACAATATAGTCTATTAGCTCCAGTGAATATCGTTGATTCACCTTTAATGTAGAAGAAGCTAAACTTTTAGATATTATTTGCTATATTCTCCTCAATATTAATAGCTTCATTCACTTGAATAAAACTAGGTACAATTTGATTAAGAGATTCATAAAACTGTTGATGTGGCTTAACACAACTTGCCGTTCCAAATACCAGGTGTTTGATACTCCTGTTGGTCGTGCAAAAAATAGATTCACTTCTGGAACTACATATGTATTCGTACTTTTGACAATTTCCAAGGAAGTTGATGTTTTTCCTACTGCACTTGCACCTTCTAAGCAAATTATCATATTTTCCCTCCTTAAAACTAACAAAATCATGCTACTACTAAAATAATATATTTACATTTGTAAAATAAACTACCACGTATAAAATTAGTATAAATAAAAGTTCTAAATTTACAATTGTATTTAGGAGTACATTAGGATAAAAAAAAGGTCTTCAACTGAAAGAAGAACCTTAATAAAATATCTAATTGTAATTAAATCACCAATATCAAATTGTAGTTGCAATAAAGATTGTATAGATTGCACTTTGTGTAATTTGAGGTGTTATATATAATGAAATAGCGTTAGTTCTTGTAACGGGATTTCCAGGAATGGTACTAGTCCAAGTGACAGTGGCTGCTGCTACAACTGGATTAGGATTGAATATGGTTACAGGCTGTGCACCTACATCATTTGGTGTAATAGAAAATATTATTGTTCCAGTTAAGGTAGCTATGACATCTAAAGTAATAGTAGATACTATTTGACCTGCTGCTGGTGCTGCAAGATTAATAGGAACATTATTACAAACCTGAATATTATAAGTTCCTGCTGAGAGATTATTTACATTTATAGAGCTTGAAAGACCAATAATACTACCTGAGCCTGCAGTTACATATGGAATAATATTTGAATCTGCACCGGGAGATCCAGCAATTCGTTGAAATCCTGCGTTAGTACCACCAAATATAATTGCTTTAGTATTAGATCCTGAAATTCCTGTTGCTCCGGTTGAGCCGGTTGCTCCGGTTCGACCTGTTGGGCCGGTTACTCCGGTTGCCCCTGTTGCCCCTGTTGTTCCTGTTACTCCGGTTGCCCCTGTTGTTCCTGTTATTCCTCTTTCTCCGATGGCTCCAGTTGCCCCTGTTACCCCGGTTGTTCCTGTTACTCCAGTTTGACCCGTTACTCCTGTTACCCCTGTTCGGCCTGTTGAGCCTGTTACTCCGGTTGGGCCAGTTGATCCCGTTACTCCCGTTACTCCCGTTACTCCTGTTGCTCCCGTTACTCCTGTTGCTCCCGTTACTCCTGTTGCTCCCGTTACTCCTGTTGCTCCTGTTACTCCGGTTGTTCCGGTTATTCCCGTTACTCCCGTTGGGCCAGTTATTCCCGTTACTCCGGTTGTTCCGGTTATTCCCGTTACTCCAGTTGCTCCTGTTACTCCGGTTGTTCCGGTTATTCCCGTTACTCCAGTTGGGCCAGTTATTCCCGTTACTCCGGTTGTTCCGGTTATTCCCGTTGCTCCAGTTGGGCCAGTTATTCCCGTTGCTCCAGTTGTTCCTGTTGCTCCTGTTGATCCCGTTACTCCAGTTGCTCCTGTTACTCCGGTTGTTCCTGTTATTCCCGTTGCTCCCGTTGGGCCAGTTATTCCCGTTACTCCGGTTGTTCCGGTTATTCCCGTTGCTCCCGTTGGGCCAGTTGAACCCGTTACTCCGGTTGTTCCGGTTGTTCCGGTTATTCCCGTCGCTCCTGTTACTCCCGTTGGGCCAGTTTCTCCTGTTGTCCCAGTTATTCCCGTCGCTCCTGTTACTCCGGTTGTTCCTGTTATTCCCGTTGCTCCAGTTGCTCCAGTTGGGCCAGTTGGGCCAGTTGGGCCAGTTGCTCCAGTTGCTCCAGTTGCTCCAGTTGAACCCGTTACTCCGGTTGTTCCGGTTATTCCTGTTATTCCCGTCGCTCCAGTTGCTCCCGTTGGGCCAGTTGATCCCGTTACTCCGGTTGTTCCTGTTGTTCCGGTTATTCCGGTTATTCCGGTTATTCCGGTTATTCCCGTCGCTCCAGTTGCTCCCGTTAGGCCAGTTGCTCCCGTTTCTCCTGTTGCTCCTGTTGCCCCAGTTGTTCCTGTTGGGCCAGTTGATCCCGTTACTCCGGTTGGGCCAGTTTCTCCTGTTCTCCCGGTTATTCCCGTCGCTCCCGTTACTCCAGTTGGGCCAGTTTCTCCTGTTGTCCCAGTTATTCCCGTTTCTCCTGTTACTCCAGTTGGGCCTGTTGAACCCGTTACTCCGGTTGTTCCGGTTGTTCCGGTTATTCCTGTTATTCCCGTCGCTCCAGTTGCTCCCGTTGGGCCAGTTGATCCCGTTACTCCGGTTGGGCCAGTTTCTCCTGTTTTCCCAGTTATTCCCGTCGCTCCCGTTACTCCTGTTGTTCCTGTTATTCCAGTTGCTCCAGTTATTCCCGTCGCTCCCGTTGCTCCCGTTGGGCCAGTTTCTCCCGTTACTCCTGTTACTCCGGTTGTTCCTGTTACTCCTGTTGCCCCAGTTGATCCGGTTGCTCCTGTTGCCCCAGTTGTTCCTGTTACCCCGATTGGACCTGTTTCTCCTGTTTTCCCAGTTATTCCCGTCGCTCCCGTTACTCCAGTTGGGCCAGTTTCTCCTGTTTTCCCAGTTATTCCCGTTACTCCAGTTGCCCCAGTTGTTCCTGTTTCTCCCGTTACTCCAGTTGCTCCAGTTGAACCCGTTACTCCGGTTGTTCCTGTTATTCCTGTTATTCCCGTCGCTCCAGTTGCTCCCGTTGGGCCAGTTGCTCCCGTTACTCCGGTTGTTCCTGTTATTCCAGTTGCCCCAGTTGTTCCTGTTGGGCCAGTTTCTCCGGTTACTCCTGTTGCCCCAGTTGATCCGGTTGCTCCTGTTGCCCCAGTTGATCCTGTTACCCCGATTGGACCTGTTTCTCCTGTTTTCCCGGTTATTCCCGTTGCTCCTGTTTCTCCCGTTATTCCAGTTGCTCCTGTTTCTCCTGTTGTCCCGGTTACTCCTGTTATTCCCGTCGTTCCCGTTACTCCGGTTACCCCAGTTGATCCGGTTGGGCCAGTTGATCCCGTTACTCCAGTTGGGCCAGTTTCTCCTGTTTTCCCAGTTATTCCCGTTGCTCCTGTTGTCCCGGTTATTCCCGTTACTCCAGTTGCTCCTGTTTCTCCTGTTGTCCCGGTTATTCCCGTAACTCCAGTTGCCCCAATTTCTCCTGTTATTCCCGTCGCTCCCGTTACTCCAGTAGGGCCAGTTTCTCCTGTTCTCCCGGTTATTCCCGTTGCTCCTGTTTCTCCCGTTACTCCAGTTGCTCCTGTTTCTCCTGTTCTCCCGGTTATTCCCGTTACTCCAGTTGCCCCAATTTCTCCTGTTATTCCCGTCGCTCCAGTTACTCCGGTTGTTCCTGTTATTCCCGTCGCTCCCGTTACTCCAGTTGGGCCAGTTTCTCCTGTTCTCCCGGTTATTCCCGTTACTCCAGTTGCTCCTGTTTCTCCTGTTGTCCCGGTTATTCCCGTTGCTCCCGTTACTCCAGTTGCCCCAATTTCTCCTGTTATTCCCGTCGTTCCAGTTGCTCCCGTTGGACCAGTTGAACCCGTTACTCCGGTTGTTCCGGTTATTCCCGTCGCTCCTGTTGCTCCCGTTGGGCCTGTTATCCCGGTTATTCCCGTTGCTCCCGTTATTCCGGTTGCTCCTGTTGCTCCTGTTATTCCAGTTGCTCCTGTTGCTCCCGTTACTCCGGTTGGACCAGTTGCTCCTGTTCTCCCGGTTATTCCCGTTACTCCCGTCGTTCCTGTTGCTCCTCTTTCTCCGGTCGCCCCGGTTGAACCCGTTACACCAGTCGTTCCAGTTGCTCCTGTTGGGCCAGTTGAACCTGTTACTCCGGTTGTTCCCGTTGCTCCGGTTGTTCCTGTTATTCCCGTTGCTCCGGTCGCTCCGGTTGGACCCGTTACTCCTCTTTCTCCGGTCGCTCCGGTTGGGCCTGTTACTCCTGTAAATCCCGTTGCTCCTGTATTACCTTTTTTTCCTCTTTTTCCTTCCTCGCCCCTAGGGCCTCTTGGACCTCGACAACAACAGCAACAACATTTTTCACAACAATCACAATCATTTTTACACTTCTTACAATCACATCTTTTCTTTTTCTCTTTCTCTTCTTTTCTAAAATGATCTTTTGAACCATTGCAACAGCAACACTTTTTGCATCTGTGACAAACTTTACAATGGCAATCACATTTTTTTTTATCTTCTTTCCCCAAAAAATCACCTTTTTCAATTCTTTTGGGCTAGTCCTTGGATGATATATTCCTAATTACTTACAAATTAAGATATGTATATTTTCATTTTTTGGTTAGTTCATCAGTCCAAACGTCTAATATAAGATTTTAATAATTCTCTAAATGTAAAAAATTTATTAAAAATTCTTTGGGTGTAAATAATCGTTTCCATATAAAAAAGACTACCTAAGCAGCCTTTTTGTTGTAGTCATACACTATTTTTTTCATCTTCAAATTCAAGCTTAAAATAATTAACAACACGACTATAAAATGGATATATAATCCCAATTACAATAAGAAACCAACCTATATTTGTGAGATAACTTGGACCAGAAAAATTAGAAAAGTAGGTTAACGTTACAATTAATAGTCCAAACAAAATATACAAAGCAGAAATTAATTGTTTCATCATAATCTCCTTTTACATTTTTATTATTTATATTAAATTCAAAAATGAACTCACAATTACCTTTAACCTTTTTGAACTAACTTTTTTATGTAGTACCAGATCTCTGAAGTCAGAAAGCTATATCAGAAAATTCTTTATTTAGAAATTACACTTAAGCCTAAACAAGGGTAGTTTAACTCATAGGTCGCTCCCTTAAGTTTTTAAATTTAATAGAGTATTTAACTAGATTAGTATAATTAATAAAATAAAAATTAATAAATACACCAATTCAGTTTTTTTGACAAATTTAGAAGTTATTTTAATAAACTATTCACTTGTCAAAATTAATTTTCTTGTTTTGATATCATATATTTTGTAACTAACCTCAAAATTATGATCTTTTGTAACTGTCACCCTACAATAATAAGAAATTGCTTTCCCATAAGCATCCAGTTTAGGAATATCTCTGAAAGTAAATATTTCATCTGTATCTTGCATATCAAAATCTGCTTCAGAAGTACGACTTGAATTATCAATTTCTATAACACATCTTCCGCTGACAACATCATATTGTTTAAACACAACGTATTTAAAACTTGGGAGAGTAACCGCTAAAAGTAAAACACCAAGTAATAAGCATCCAAAGCTTTTTCCTATATTTACTAAAGAATATACTCGTTCAATATACATTGTAATAAATATAAAAACTGCTCCTATTATAAAAAATACTCCAACTATGAGCATAGAATAATATGTAAACACCTTTTCACTTCCTATAAAAATAAACTACTACCTATCTATTATTTTGGGACTCCTTTTTCAAATACTCCTACCGTTTAAAATTAAAAAATCAATTATTTGATATAAGGTAGGAACTAGACACACAAAAATTAATAGATATTCTAAATTTATTTCCGATTATCAAAATCTAGTACTTTTAGACAATTTTTTCTTCATCATCTAAATGAATTGAGATGGTATCTTCTATCTTCATTATTGATTCTACATCGTATAATCACCTCTATTATTTTTATTTTTTAGTTTAGCATTATACAATGTTATTTAATAGTTAAGCTAAATCATTTTGCTTTTAAAAAGAATAAATTGAACCAAGGAGTGTTTTTAATGGCACGTGTTTTATTTATTAATGGAGGCTCAGAAGGGCATATCAATCCCACTATAGGAGTTGTAAAAGAGCTAGTTTCACGCGGTGAAGAGGTTGTCTACTTTTCGATAGAGTCTTTTCGAGATCGAATTGAAAAGACTGGAGTTACAATGCGAACAATTGATGAACAAAAATTTATTAAAGCCTTTCTCTCAGGTGGTCGAACTCATTTACTAGAAAGAATTAATGGTCTATTACATACAGCAGAAATCGTTATACCTAGTGTTCTTGAACAGATTCAAGGAGAGCATTTTGATTACATCATACATGATTCTATGTTTGGTTGTGGACGTTTAATTGCCCAAATTCTTAATCTTCCCGCAATCAGTTCCTGTACTACTTTTGCACAGACAGAAGAAACATTCGATAAAATGATGGAAAAGCAATTAAAGAATATTCCTGAAGAAATAATTAAACCGATTAATGATGAATTTAATAGACTGTCCTTAAATATTAAGAAAAAATATGCTGTAGAGAT
This sequence comes from Gottfriedia sp. NPDC057991, assembly GCF_042886615.1. Classification (NCBI taxonomy): domain Bacteria; kingdom Bacillati; phylum Bacillota; class Bacilli; order Caryophanales; family Bacillaceae; genus Gottfriedia; species Gottfriedia sp. NPDC057991. The sequence continues at coordinate 46,572 of NZ_JBHVQN010000006.1, read as the reverse complement.
CAATTCATATTATGAAGTATTTTGTAATCCTGCTCCATTAACAATCGTATACACTACTAGAGCCTTTCAACCTGGTGGGGAAGCCTTTAATAATTCATACAAATTTGTCGGTCCATCTATCGGTTCCCGATTACAACAGGATACATTTGACCTTTCTACCATTAAAAGTAAAAGTCCTATATATATTTCTCTGGGAACTGTTTTTAACCGCTCTATTGATTTTTATAAGCTATGTTTTGAAGCATTTGGTAATAGTGAACACTCAGTCGTAATGTCGATTGGTAAACAAACCAGTCTAGATGATTTAGGAATTATTCCTCCAAACTTTATTGTAAAACAATATGTTCCACAGACAGAAGTGCTAAAATATACAAAATTATTTATAACGCATGGTGGAATGAATAGCACATGTGAGGGTCTCTATTACGGAGTTCCATTAATCGTAATCCCACAGAACGCTGATCAGCCAATGATTGCAGAGCAAATAGCCAAGATTGGTGCAGGTTTGCAATTACAAACTCAAAATTTGACACCAATTCAACTGCGTGAAGCGGCAGAAGATGTGTTAAATAATAACCCGTCTTACAATAAAGCAATCGACAGTATAAAGAAATCTTTTCGAGAAGCGGGTGGCTATCACCAAGCTGTTAATGAGATTTTCCAATTTAATAAAAATGCTAAGTAATACCTTTTCATCTTCCTAATCCTTTCTTAACTAGCCTTCTAAAGAGTTAAATGAGAGCCGATGTTCGGCTCTCATTTTTATTCAACTATATAAATAGAAACGAAATTCTAACCAACAATAGACTGACACTGACATTCTAATTTTTAGAAATAATTCTAAAATAACCGATTTAATTTTATACAAATGGGGAATGTTTAACTAGAATTGATCAAAATTAAGGAGACCTTAAATGGATAATAAACATTCGATAAAGCAGGAAGTACTTGACAAAAAAAGAGCTAATCTTGAAAAAGGAAAAACATCTAAACTTTCTTGGTGGCAGCTTTCTTTGATTGGAATTGGATCGATCATAGGGGCAGGTTTCTTTTTAGGTACTGGTTTATCGATCCAAATAGCAGGTCCAGCAATATTACTCAATTACATTATTGGAGGAATCACCTCCTTTTTTGTATTTAGTGCACTTGCGGAAATGACAGTAGCCGATCCAGAGCCAGGCTCTTTTAGAACATACGCGAAAAAAGCTTTTGGTAACTCGATGGGATTTGTATCTGGTTGGATGTATTGGTTATCTGGTGTATTTATCATCTCTAGTGAAGCTGTAGCACTTGGAACCTTTGCTAAATTTTGGTTCCCGAATGTTCCTCTTTGGATTTTTACAGTTTTCTTTGTAATTATTGCATTCGCTATTAATCTTTTAGGAGTAAAAAATTTTGGGAAAATAGAATCGATTTTCGCCATAATAAAATTATCTACTTTAGTTATCTTTATTTTATTTGGGGTATTATTAATAACCCAAATTATTACCCCAGAAACTAATTCAGTAAAAGGATTAAACAGCATTCACCCAATTTTAGCAACCGGAATGAAAGGAATGTGGTCAGCTTTAATATTTGTATTTTTTTCTTTTGGAGGCATAGAAATAATTGGAATCGCTTCATCTGAATTGAAAAATAGTGAAGAAATTCCAAAAGCGGGAATCGGCATGCTCATTGCACTAGTTGCTGTGTATATTTCATCTATTTTCTTTGTATTAACGATGGTACCTTGGTCAAAGATTAACGCATCGAAAAGTCCTTTCGTTTCAGCTCTATCGGTTTTTCATTTTCCTTATATCGATTCCTTTTTCAACTTAATTATTATTAGTGCTGCCTTATCAACTATGGTGGGATCTCTTTTCTCAGTTACTAACATTATGGTTTCATTAGCGGAAGATGGTGAGGCACCTAGGAGAATAGCAAACAGGGACAAGAGAGGAACCGCTTTAAAGGCATTATTTCTAACGGGGTTTGCAGTAGCTATTTCTTTAATATTATCTTTTATTCTACCGGGAAAAATATATGAATATATCACAACTGCAGCAGGCGTTATGATGATTTTGAATTGGACAACAATCTTATCATCACAAATTAAACTAAGAAAAGATAAAGATAATAATGATCATTTTAAAATGTTTGGTTATCCTTTCACTTCTTATTTAGGCATTCTATTAATACTAGTGGGGGTCTCAGGCGGATTAGTTCACGCAACTCAAAGAATGGGAGTCTTTATTAGTTTAGGTTTAATTCTCATTATCTTCTTAAGCTACTTTTTCATCTTCAAAAACAGAAAAAAGTCATATCAAAATTAAAGAAAAAGCTGAATCGAAATATTGATTCAGCTTTTTCTTTTGACGATTTTAACACCTTACATGTTTACGCTTAAATCCTAATAGACCTTTATCTAAATCTTTTTGAATTTTTTCAGAGCAAAGTAAAATAGTGCTTTTTTTCTTGTCCTTTTTCATTTCGACTGGTCCAATTACTTTAGCAGTTTCAACTGCTTTATCATGTTGAGGTAAATATGAAATTGCTACTGTATAAATAAAATTATTCATTGCAGATTTTGTTCGTTCAGGAGATTCATGGATTGTATCTTTCACCTGAACAAGCAAATCTGAAATCTTGTCCGCATTAAATTCAGTATCTGAGCGATTACCCAAAAGCCAACAGTAACAGCTCCAACCAGCTGACATTTTGAGTTCATCTCCGCTTGCAATCCATTTGTCGGCTACCTCTTGCGCAATATCGGCTTCAGCTAAAGTAACTGCAACTACATAGTCTGAAAGCATATAGAAATAAGCTCCATCAATCCAACTCTCAAAGTCTTCTTCAGTCATTTTCAAAGGATCTGCTATAATCCCCGCAAAATACATCGCATCGTAATTACCTGTTGCATATAATTGATTCGCTAATTGCTGATCTATTTTAATTTTCTTAGCGATCGGTTTCATTGCTCCAGTTGCCACTCCAAATAGTGGCTCATGTGCACCATTACTTATGTATGTCTTTTTTGTCCGTTCTTTACCAAGTACTTCTAGCTCCTGCATAACCGTTTCTAATTCCACTGTTTTACACTTCCTTTCTTTACATTCCCACTACAAAATTTTTTCAAGCAATACTAAATTAGCACATATAGATGTACCACATCGTTCAAAATCAAGTTAGCAGTTACATAGAAAGATTTTGCTGTTTTATAATGATACAAATTTATATTTATTAAGTAAGTTATTTAACTGCTTTACTTGTGCCCTGGAAAAAATACCAACTAAGCAATCTTGTCCTCCTAAATCTAGAATATAAACTCTCTTATCCGTATTTTTTATTTCTAATAAATCATTAAACATAACAATAATTTTCTCATCGATCCAGTCATCATTTACTTCTAGCTTCCAACAATAATCTCTTTCATCTAAAGTAAATGAAATTGATGCTACTTGATTTTCAATATCTACAAAATCTTTAATATTTTTAAGATCTAAATAATTTTTTGATAAGTCTTTAATTCTTTCTGCAATTAGAACATAATCTCCTGTGTCCTCAATACATTCCGTATCCAAATACCATATTTCATTTGAACAGTTAATATAATTTCCGTTTAACTCCAATTCACTTCCTAATGCGATTAGCAATAGCAGGTAAGGTTCTTTCTCAAATTCCTCATTACTATACTCAGCAAGAATTAATTCTTTATTTAAAATTGGATTTAATTCTATACCAATCTTTTGCAATTCAAATAATTGTTCATGGAAACTTACCTTCTTTTTAGATTTAAAGAAACGAAACATTCAATCACCAACTTATAAATTAATTAATAAGTTTGCACTACATTATTATATCATTACTTCTATTACTAAACTGCCGCAACTAAATATCCAATCAATTCTTCCTTTTAAAATCAAAAAAAATAAGTTGCCATGACAACTCATTTACTAAAAATTATTTAATCATTACAGCTCTATATAATTTATTATATTTTTTATTGATTTGGCATTCTCTATATTTACACTTCTATATCCGTTAAAACCATTGATTTTTATGATTGCACCACTTTTTGAGAACCAAAGTAATGAACTATATTCAACTGTAACATCTATTGGACTTCTGAATGTTAACTGAACATCGTATTTTGCTAAATCAACTATTGGTTTTTCTATTTTTTTACTAAATAAAAATATTTCTTCCAATTGATTTAATTTTGCTTGTTTTTCTACATTTATTTGTTTAAATTTGATTACATTTTTCCCGAACTTTGTATAGTTATAACCAATCCATATTTCATTTTTTGCCTTAGTAAACTTCATATTTTCAAAATAAAGTCCGCCTAAGCATAATACTATGATTGCAACAAATATCAAAAATATATATGGCTTTCTCAAATATAGACCCTCCGTAAAAAATATCCGTTTCCTATCTCCGCATAACCATATTTTACCATTTTTTATAGTAGTTTAATATAAGAAATGTTCTAATTTCATATATCTTACACATATTTTACTAGTTGTTTTTCGATTACTATCTTTCAGTTGGAGTGCAGATTATCGATTTGAGTCCATTTGCTGAATTTAGATAGATAGGGGATTATTATGTAAAGTAAAAAACTCGCTAAAAATAATTAGCGAGTTAATTTTTGTATTTAAATAGAGGTGTATATGTAAATAAATCATTGCTTTGGTAAAAATTTTCCAATCTCATTTGACAAAATTGAAGTATCCCACGGATACCAATAGTAGTTTGCACCATCAAATTCAATATTATATTTATAGGCGATTGGTTCATCTATATACAATACAATTTCATAATGAGTAGAATCTGTATTATCATTATTTGGCTGGAAATTTGAATCTTCTTTACTAGTCTTTAAAATATCCAGAACTCTATCTATTTTTTCTTTGTTTTTAATCTCTGATATCTTTTTCGCGTTAGGGGAATAAGATTGATAGATTTCAATCTTATTTACTTTTTCGATTGGTACATCTTTAAAATACCACTTATAATCAGTTGTTCCTTTTGCATAATAGACGCTATATCCATTTATTGCAGTTCTGTCTTTTAAGGCTATTAATTCAGGATTACCCTTGATTGAATAAATTTCCGTTCCTTTCTCATGGAATGCTGCATCTCCATCTTTTATTTTATAACTTGGATTTGTAACACGATCTGCTACCTTGAATTTTACTTCCCCTACTTTTTCATCAATAAATTTTTCATTAGCTAAAATGCCTGATTGTATGCCATAGTACTCAACCCCATTCCATCTAACAAAGTCTACCCAATCGATTGATGATTGACTTTCTGTAGTGGTAAAACGACATGCGACAAGTAGTAAAGGCAATATTATAAACGAAAGCTTGAACAGATTAACCCTTTTCATTAAAACCTCCTTAAAAATAGTCTTTTTAACATAGTATTCAATTTCTTTAATGAAATGCCCCCATCATGTTTAAGCCTTGAACTCAATGATTCTTCACTCCTATTATTTTTAATCTCTACTAGTAAATGAAATAGAATAGTATGTGAAACAACGATTATATTAAAAAAGTGCTTAAGTGATAGGAAAGAAATCTTGTCGACTAACACATATTAAAAAGTCATACTCCTCCTAATTTCAATAGATGCTCCAAATTCACAAGAAATAATATAGTGAATTTATTGTGTTTTACGCCCTCTAATTTTACGTGACAAACGCACATTTTTTATAAAAGGTTATCTTTGAAAGCACTTACATTTTAATTGAACATAAAATATATTGAATGGAGGGATGAGTGAATGGAAAGAATTTTTTTAATGTTAGCTAGTATTATTGCTGGTTTTGCTTTAATCAAAATGCCTTTAGCAGGCACATTCTTATCAAGTGTAGAGCCATTAACAGATTTAATTGGTATTTTAGCTATTTTAATTTTCTCCCTTTTCCTAATATACAAAGGGTTTATGAATCTTATTGGTAAGTAGGTAGAATATTAGGTTTAGGAATCTTATTGAAATATACTAACGATACAAATCATTAAATAAACCTGTATCTGATTACTAGTTAATCTAAGATACAGGTTATTTTTTATAATGCCAAATATATTTTTTAGTGTTCTTTCCTTTTAATTGAATTATTTCCTTTAACTCGCTTTAAAGTAGCTACGATCAGAAAGCTTACAATTACTAATAAGAGCCATGAACTTACTTTTCCTAAATGAACTAAACTCCAAGCAACCGACTGATTAGGATATTGCCATGCTCCAAAAAACGTTGCAATATTTTCAGCAATCCATATAAAAAATCCGATTAGGACGAAAGAAAGTGCAATTGGCATACGGTACCTAATCCCATTAACTTCATAAGTGACCCAAGATTTCCAAAAAACAATTATGACAAGTCCTGATAACCACCAACGAACGTCCATCCAAAAATGGTGAGTAAAGAAATTTAAATAAATTGCTGTTGCAAGTGAAGCAACTACAAAAAATGGTGGCCAATTAATTAGTTCAACTTTCAACCTCCTCCAGGCCTGACATAAATAACTTGCAACACTTGCGTACATAAATCCACTATATAGTGGTACTCCAAATAGTTTTGAGTATCCTTCTCCCGGATATGCCCAAGAGCCCATATGTACCTTAAAAAGTTCAAGTGCCAGTCCAATTAGGTGAAACAGTGTGATGACTTTTAATTCATCCATTGTTTCAAGCCCAGTACGCACCATTAACCACTGCATCAAAATACAGATCAAAAGTAACCAATCATATCGTGGCAGAAATGGAAGTGGCACAATTTTAGTAAAAGCTAAAGAGGCAAAAATCACAACAGGAAAAATACATGATAAAGCCTGCTCCAAACCAAATCGAACAAGTTGTTTGACCGCTCTTATAAAATGTGACTCAGTCTTTTGAAGTATTAAATTCACAATTAGCTCTCCTTCATAAATTTATATCAATCTTAACGATCTACTTGTTGTCTTCATCATTTTGGTACTCTAATATATCTCCAGGTTGACACTCTAAGGCCTTACAAATCGCTTCTAAAGTTGCAAAACGAATCGCTTTTGCCTTACCGTTTTTCAATATAGAAAGATTCGGCATCGTGATCCCAACCTTTTCCGAAAGCTCGGTTACACTCATTTTCCTTTTTGCCAACATCACGTCAATATTGATAATAATTGCCATGTTCTTCACCTCAGACCGTTAAATCATTTTCTGATTTTATATCAATCGCCTCTTTCAAAAGCCTTTCGAGAACGGCTGCAAAGACTGCAATTATCAATGAAGCAAAAATCAAGACCATGCCAATAATAATAATTCCTGGAGCGTCATCCATATCTGCAATTAAATAAAAAAGTGGCAAACCTAGTACATACAAAACACTAATTGCTATTGCACTAAATTTTATTTTCTTTAAAGCATTAACCGATAATTCCGAGAAAGCTCTGTTTTTATCAATATAGCTTAAGAGTCTAAATGCTTGATAAAGAGTAAAATAGAAAGGAATCGCTGCTGCATAAAGATCTATAAAAATGAAATATTTCATTAATACAATATTCGGATACAGCTCAGCTGCAAATTCTGCAATCTTAGGAACCACAAATATACACAATGCAAGAACTGGTAGCCCAATAAGAATCACCACTATTTTTAAAAAGAGAGTTGAGCCTCGTTTCATAAAAGCACCTCACTAAATTATTTCCAATTTGAATTTAACACACTATTTATCGTTTTACAATAAATTATTGTTGTTTTTTATTATATTATTATTGCTATAAAAATATCCTTACATTTTATGAATAGTAAAAAAGCATTTCTCACAAAAGAAATGCTCATGAAAAACTTACATCCAATCCCTCTACAGAAAGAAAATTTTAGAGTTGAAATAAATTAACAGATTAATTTTTGCTGTTAGTAACATATTACTGTTTTTAACAGTATATTGTTATTAACAGTATGAAATTATTTTTTGTGAGGAAATTTACGAATTTAGGAGGTTCAATATTTATGAAACATACAGGCCGACATACTGGTGCATTTCTTTTATTGTTTTTAACAGAAGGTGATCGTTATGGAGGGAAACTTTTACAGAAGTGTGAGGAAGAACTTCCAATCAATCCAATTGACAGTTCCATATTATATCGAACTCTAAAGCAATTAGAGACTGAAGGTGCTGTTGAGTCTTATTTAGGTACATCTGATCAAGATAAACCGATCAAGATGTACAAAATTACTGAAGTTGGAAAAGAAAAATTAGAAGAATTTCAAATAAATATTGAAGAAAAACTTAAGAATTTAACATTTTTCCTGAGCAGATACAATGTATGGAAGGAGAATAATCATGATTAATGCTTCGATCCTATACAGTTTGGCAATAATTCTTACTATTATTTCTTTTATAAAAGATCGAAATAAAACGAAAGAAGCTCTATTAAAATCATGGAAAATGTTTTGTAATATTTTTCCTGAAATTTTAACTATTATGTTTTTTGTAGGACTATCTTTATCCTTATTAACGCCCTCACTCGTTTCTTCAATTATTGGGGAACAATCTGGAATAAAAGGAATGATAATATCTACATTAATTGGGTCAGTAGGACTAATTCCTAGTTTTATCGTTTTTCCTCTTGGAGAAACATTAGTCCAAAATGGTGCTGGCCTTCCACAAGTAGCAGTGTTAATGTCAACATTAATGTCAGTAGGAATGATTACTTTACCTATGGAACAAAAATTATTTGGAAGAAGTTTTGCATATGCACGTAATGCAAGTGGACTTTTAATGTCTCTTTTATTTGCATATATTATTTGGTTGGTGATGGTATGAGTCAATTAAGAAAATATCGTTTCTTCTTTATTTTATTCGGATCGTTCATCATTCTAACATTAATAAACCACTCACTTGGAATGAAAGCATTTCAGTTAACTGGAAATAGTATATTAAATATGTTATTTCTCCTCCCACCTGTTTTAATTTTTGTTGGCTTACTTGACAAATGGGTAAAAAAAGAAACTCTTATTAAATATATGGGAGATAAATCCGGTATTTACGGTGTTTTGTTTGCTCTCTTACTGGGAGGTATTGCAGCAGGTCCTCTATATCTAGCTTTTCCGATCGCGGTACTTTTATTGAAAAAAGGAGCAAGCATTCGCTATGTTGTTTTCTTTTTAGGAGTTTGGACAACAGCTAAACTACCTGTGGTTATCTATGAATTAGCTTCATTTGGTCTTAAATTTACACTTATTCATATATGTTTTGGCTTAGTATTTTACTATTTAATGGGAATCATATTTGAGAAGTTTTATAATCATAAACAATTGTTAAATTATGAAGATCACCATGATATTTCTATATAGGTATATACTACGAATAAATGAAAACAGACATAATTTTAATTAGGTCTTAGTGAAAAAAAGGAAAAAAAATGAAGAGCGAATTTATACTCAACATCAATAAACTAACTGTATAACTGCAAACTCAAGAAGACTAGCCCGTATGCTAGTCTTCTTGAAATGTAAACCGCTATCTCTTGTTCAGTATCAATTGCAGTCATATGAAATGTTCAATTATATAACCTATTAAACTAACATTTCCTAACGTAATCTATCTTAAATCTTTCTCTTCAATTTTTTGTAAAATCTGTACGAGTGTCTAGTAAAATCTAGGAATTTTAACGGGATTTTAATAGGTACTTTATACAAAGTTTTTTTATATAGTTTATAGTAAGCTTTGACTAGATCATCCCACTTTTCATCCTTGCCTTTTTTGTAAAAGTCAGATATATCTACGACGTATCCTCTCCCATCTTTCATCATCACATTTTTTCCGTGAACGTCGTATGGATTTAACCCACGATTAATCGCATACTTAAGCGCGATATTTACATCTTTAATCACACTCTCAGGTATTCGATCACCATTCGCAAGGGCGTTGTATAGGGTAATTCCTTCTAATCTTTTTAAGACTAAATATTTTTCACCGAATTGTATCAATTTCGAATAAGCCGGATGCTCTCCCAATTGTTTATAAACTTGAACTTCTTTTTCTAAACCATCTAGATCTTTTCCATACACTTTAACAACCACATTTGGTTCAGAATAGTGAATAAAAACAGCAGCATAATTACCTAATCCGATGCATTTCCAACCTTCAGGTATATTCTTAACTACTATTGGGTCATTTGGATGTTCACTCTTGAGGCTTACATTCGTAATTAATTCATTCTCAATTAGAATCTTAAATTCAGATTGATTTGTTAAAATAGACATTCGTTTACCCCTTTATATCTGTTTACTATTATTTATCAATCTATTACCCTATTAAAAAATTTACCAATTCGTTAAACCAGTTAAAAACGCTTCAAAATTAGGTGCTATATTGATTATTTGATCTTCATCCACGTCAATATATATAACTGGTGGTTCTTCTTTTGTCTTCCGATAATCAAGAGCAATCCTAGAATGTCCGTCACCTGAAATTAGAACAATATTAAGTGGCAAACCCCATTCTTTTATTAGATACTCACTTTCTAAAATCCCAGTTTCTTCTCCAATTCCTAAAATATGATCTACATTAATGTGGTCATCAGCCCATGAAGTTGGAATTTCAGTAGGAAATGAATCAAATTTAATCATTCCCCCGTTTTGTTGTTTAAGGATTTCTATGTATTTATTAGGTAATTTAATGTTAAACTTTTTTTCTGCCTTTTTTATCATCTCGTCCGTTATTGGCACTAATTGATATAAGTCGTTCTCCTCTAGCCAAATGCTATTTTTCAATTTTAGGTACTCCTTGATTAGGATCATTTCAAGGTTTAAGTTATCAAATCTATAATTATAAAAGACTTTATTTCGTAAATAACTGATTTACCTTGTTTTTATCATTTAAATTAGTGTGGATTAGTTCCTCTAGTTCCTTTTCATTTGTGTAAGAACTTAAATCTTTTCCATACCATTCATCCAGTTGTTGTCTTTTCAAAGTATATTTTTGATCAGCAAAATCAAAAACAATCCATTCTACATTTTTGATTAATGCAAATAAGTAAGTTGCATTATTTATTACGATATTTTTAGTATTTGCGGGTAAATTCTTATATTCAATCGTCATACCATAAGGCTTCTTTTTTGTTTGGAGTGACATTTGGGTAAATTCTTTATGATTTGGTAATTGATTTATAATACTTCCTACAGCACTGTTATTACCGACATAAGAATTTTTATAATGAAAAATATCCTTACTTGTGTTTTTGCTTAAAGAACAGCTGGTTAAACTGATCAATAACATTATTAGTATGAAATAAGCTAAAAATTTTTTCATATTTCCCCCTTTGTAATTGAGCACGAATTCAATTCGTGGGCACAATTACATATACGATTTTACTAAAAAATTAATTAAACTTTTTATCAAGCATGCAAATTGTGAAATAGGAGCTGATTAATCAGCTCCTATTTTCATCTTTATTATAAATTAAATTTGATTTTTACATATGAAGACCTTGTTCGCGTTCTTTCTTTCCTCCACGTGACCAGATCACGACTGGAATAAGGATTAAAGACAAAGCTCCTCCAGCTAATGATAATGTTGCATAGCTTGAATTAGCTACAATCATTCCAGACAAAGCACCACCAGATGCTCCTGCTAGTGCAATAAGTACATCAACAGTCCCTTGAGTTTTGGCACGTGTAGATGAATCTGTTGAATCAACAATTTGAGCAGTCCCACTTATTAGTCCAAAGTTCCAACCTAATCCTAGTAATGAAAGCGCAACTACTAGGAGAATCATTGAATCACTAGGTGCTAATGCAGCGGTCAATCCTGCTAAGAGTAAAGTCGCCCCAGACGCAATCGACATGGCAGTTCGACCGACTTTATCAACAAGAATTCCTGTAATCAATGAAGGAAGATACATCGAGCCAATATGAAACGCAATCACGATTCCTACTTCATTTAGTCCATGACCGTGATGTTCCATATGGATAGGTGTCATTGTCATAATAGCAACCATTACAATTTGTGTCAGTACCATAGTTGCGGCTCCAACAGCTATTCCCCTCTTGTTTTTAATACTTTCAATAGGTGATGAATTTTCCACATTAACTTGTTTTGTTTTATTTGACTCGATCATTTTTGCCATAATTAATGGGTCTGGATTAAGCATAACGAAAAGAAACAGACCAGCCAAAATGAAAGCAGTTGCAGATAAGATGAACGGACCTGCAAGTGCTGGTACGCCAATGGAAGTTGCAAATTTCCCCATTGGTCCGATTAAGTTAGGACCAGCAACAGCACCAAATGTTGTAGAAACCATTGCAATACTAATCGCTTTTGCACGTTGTTTATTATTTGCTAAATCAGTTCCTGCATATCTAGCTTGCAAATTGGTTGCTGTTCCTGCACCGTAAATCAAAAGTGAGGCAAATAAAAGGATAATACTGTTTGTCATTGCTGCAATTACTACACCGATTGCACCAAGTCCACCTGTAAAAAATCCTGCAGCAAGCCCTATTCGTCGACCAAATCTTTGAGAAAGCCTACCGACAATTAATGCCGCTCCTGCTGAACCTAGTGTAAAAAGGGATGCTGGAAGACCAGTAAAAGCATCTGTCCCAAGCATTTGTTGAGCTAGTAGTGCACCGACTGTAACTCCGGCTGCTAATCCTGCTCCACCGAAAATTTGCGAAATGCTAACCATCAAGAGTGTCCGTTTATATAGCATTTTTTGTTTTTCCTCTGAATTCACATAATCCATTGCAAAATTATGGGCTCGATTATTCATTTATACACCTTCTTCTATATCGTGCGATTATTTAAATATGATTGCTAATGAATGTAAACGTTCTCTTCTATTTTAACAAAAATCAATTTATATCAAACTATTATTTTTATGTTCTTTCGTAAATTTAAAAACTGATTATTTATAAAACAAATGCATCGAGCCTTTTGACTTGATGCATTTGTTCTTATAATAGAATTAATTAATAACGATACTACGCTTTTTTAACAAATTCAGACTTCAACTTCATGGCACCAAAACCTTCAATTTTACAATCGATATCGTGATCACCTTCAACTAATCGAATACTTTTCACTTTTGTACCAATTTTAACGACAAGTGATGTGCCCTTTACTTTTAAATCTTTTATAACAGTAACTGAATCTCCATCGTTTAAAATATTTCCGTTTGCATCTTTCACTACTTTTGTTTCGTCATTCGTATTTTCTGTTTCCATTGTCCATTCATAACCACATTCTGGACAAATTAAAAGATTTCCATCTTCATAAGTATATGCTGAATTACATTTAGGACAATTAGGTAGATTTTCCATTGCTTTTCCTCCGCTCATTACCGAATCTATACTGTTTACTCAACTTCTATATACTCGCATACTCCTTTCTTTAATACAAGATTAGATTATCATTATTAAATTTTAATGAAAGTGTTAAGGTTAATTTAAGAATTGACCTGTAAGATATAAATATAGATAGAACCTTCTTCATTATGAAAGTAAGTCCCCAATTATTTTCATATATAAAATAGCTCATGACTTGAGGTCATGAGCTATTTTGTTTTAAATTTCTAATAGATTTTTTTCAATTAAAGAATTAACTGCCGAACAAATTGCGATTTTCACATGGGCATAAGTTAAACCACCTTGAACGTATGCAACATATGGAGCTCTTATTGGACCGTCTGCTGTTAATTCAATACTTGCACCTTGGATAAATGTCCCCGCTGCCATAATGACATCGTCTTCGTATCCAGGCATATAGTTTGCTGTTGGCGTAAAATGAGCATTGATTGGTGAAGCCGCTTGAATTGCCTGACAAAATGCTATCATTTTTTCTTTATCATCAAATTGAACAGATTGTATTAGATCTGTCCTTACTGCATCCCATGAAGGGTTTGTGTTCATTCCAAGCTTTTCTAAAAACGCTGCAGTAAATAATGCACCTTTTAATGCTTGACCAGTGATATGTGGCGCCATAAAAAATCCATGATACATATCTTGTAATGCATAAAGAGAAGCACCCGCTTCACGTCCAATCCCTGGAGATGTTAAACGATAGCCACATTTTTCGACTAAATCTTTACGTCCTACAATATAACCACCTGTTTTTGCAAGTCCACCACCAGGATTTTTGATTAATGAACCAGCCATTAAATCTGCTCCAACATGGCATGGCTCTAGTTTTTCAACAAACTCACCATAACAATTATCAACAAAAACAATAACATTTGGATCAATTTCTTTTACAAAATCAATCATCTCTTTAATTTGTTCAATTGTATACGAAGGTCTTGTTCCGTAACCTTTTGAACGCTGTATACCGATTACTTTCGTATTACTTGTCATTTTATTTGCTACTTTTTCATAATTGATCCGCTCGTCATTTACTAATTCGATTGATTCGTATCCGATTCCAAAATCTTTTAATGAGCCATTTCCACTTTCACCACGAATCCCTACGATTTCCTCTAAAGTATCGTATGGCTTCCCAGTAATATATAAAAGCTCATCACCTGGTCTTAGTACGCCAAATAAAGCTGTTGAAATTGCATGTGTTCCAGAAATAATTTGCGGTCTTACTAAACCAGCTTCTCCACCTAAAACATCAGCAAAAATTTCCTCTAATGTATCTCTTCCGATATCATCATAACCATAACCAGTTGTTGGGATAAAATGACTATCACTCACTTTATGCTTTCGAAAGCTTTGTAAAACTTTGAATTGATTATATTCAATTACTTCGTCAATTTCTTTATGGGCTTCTGAAATTAATTTTTCAACATCTTCCACTAATGGTGCAATTTTTTCCCCGTTTGATAAAAATTCTAGCATTGATTATTGCTCCTTATATATTCTATATCTTCTAACTGTATCATAAATTGAATGTTCCTTGAAAACATACCCAGTAATTTGATAGATTTCTGCCTCTTCATTAAAGTCGATTGATTCAATCATCGTTAATTTTTTAATTTCATGAATCAATTTGCCCTCGTATGCTGGTACAAACGCCTCAAAATGTTCCATATACTGCTTACATTCAAATTCAATTCTATGGCGTAATTTACTTAAGTCATCTTCATTTAAAGCACTCATTTCAATAAAACCTTCAGATGGGGACGGTACAAAGTCCTCATGAACTTGATCTATTTTATTATAGACAGTTAAAATTGGAATATTTTCAACATCTAAATCATTCAATAATTTAGAAACTGTAACTTCATGGCTTTTATAATTTTCATGAGATGCATCGACAACATGAAGAATGAAATCTGCTTCCGTTGCTTCTTCTAGTGTTGAACGGAATGCTGCAATAAGTGAAGTTGGTAAATCTTGAATAAAACCAACTGTATCTGTTAGTAAAGTTGTCATACCATTTGATAATACAAATTTTCTTGTTGTAGGATCTAATGTCGCAAACAGTAAGTCTTGTTCATACACATCAGATTTAGTTAGACGATTAAATAATGTTGATTTTCCTGCATTTGTATAACCTACTAACGATATATGAAACATTTCATTTTTCTTACGTCGCTCACGATAACGCTTACGATGCTCAACGACAATGTTCAATTGCTGTTTAATATCATCAATTCGTTTTCGAATATGACGACGATCAGATTCTAGTTTTGTTTCACCAGGTCCTCTTGTACCAATACCTCCACCAAGTCTTGATAACTCTGTACCTTGACCAACTAATCTTGGCATTAAATATTGTAATTGAGCTAATTCAACCTGCAATTTACCTTCTTTTGTTTTTGCTCGCTGTGCAAATATGTCTAAAATTAATTGTGTACGGTCAATGACTCTTTTTTCTAATCTTGCAGATAAGTTACGTATTTGAGATGGAGTCAGTTCATTATTAAAAATAACAACATCAGGTTCTAACTCTGCAATTGCTGCCTCTAACTCTTCTAATTTACCTGTCCCTATGTATAACGCTGGATGATATTTAGTTCTTTTTTGTGTAGTAATTAAAACTACCTCTCCATTTGCCGTTTTCGTAAGTGATTCTAACTCGTCCATTGAATAATTAAAACGATCATCATCTACATTCTGAAGCTGACATCCAACTAAAATGGCTTTTTCTCTCATTTCATTCGACACAAAATTCCACCTTTTCTTTAACCAATTCTAAGCAATTAAATATTCTTTACTCTTAACTGTCTCTTTATTATAATGATATCTGGACTATTTTTCATCTTTTTATTGGAGGGCAGGGGAATTGCTTTTTGGAAACATGGGAGTTATTTAGCATTATTGGTACTATTTCCTTTGCATTAAGTGGTGCGGTAGTCGCTATGGAAGAAGACTATGATTTATTTGGTGTCTATATTCTAGGCTTTGCTACAGCCTTTGGTGGCGGTGCATTACGTAATTTATTAATAGGTTATCCAATTAACTATTTATGGAATCAAACAACAAATTTTACAATTGCGTTAGTTGCAATGACAATTATTTTTTTCTTTCCGCAAATATCAAATAAACCATTTAAAAAGTTAGATATTTTATTCGATTCAATCGGTTTATCCGCATTTGCAATTCTCGGTGCAAATTATGCCATGGAATTAAAATTACCTGTTAGCGCTGTTATTGTTGCATCTGTCTTAACTGGAATTGGTGGCGGAATCGTACGAGATTTACTAGCAAAAAGAAAACCGATGGTATTGCATTCAGAAGTATATGCTTTTTGGGCAATACTTGTAGGCGTTTTAATTGGTAATAAATTTGTTGATACAAATTTTGAACTTTTATTATTATTCATTGTTATTGTTCTTCTTAGACTATTATCTGTACATTATAATTGGAGTCTACCAAAAAGATCATTTAAAGGCTCTACAGTTAGTTTAAACGAATCAAACACTCAAAAATTAAATTAAATTAAATAAATAAGTCCAATAAAAACAAACCTTTTAAAATGACGGTTTGTTTTTTTATTTTTTTAAATTGTAAGTACAAATAGAGTGTGTCTTAACACACTTATTATTGGATAAAAATAAGAAGCTAATTTGCTGGTGCAAATATCCGGTTTACTGCAATTAAAATCATTTAAATGATACAAATCTTCCAATTAACTATAAATCCTCTCCAATTTAATATCTTAGTAAAATAGGTGACATATTCCCGCCTTGGCCTAAATACCTTATTTTTTCTGCGTTTCTTTGCAACAATCAAACTTGTTAATCTCGTTTTTCATTACCATGAAAAAACAAACCCCAAAAAAGCGTTTGATTTCTTCACATAATTTACCTATACTTGCCAACACTATTTTAGAAATTTATTTAAAGGAGGAATTTCAATTGAAGAGATATAATATAACAAACCATTCAGTCGAAACAATTGATGAATTTTTGCCTCCAACTAATGGTGAAATTCTTTGGTATCACTTCAATAATAAATCCATTGATGAGTTAACTACGATTATTGATAGATTAAATATTCATCCTTTAGCAAAAAAGAAACTTCTACATAGTGAACATAAGCCAAGAATAAATATTTTTAAAAACGAGGCAATTCTTTCCTTATATGCTTTAACTAAGTTATTTAAACCTACAAAAATAAATATTCTTGTTTGCAGTAATTTAATTATTTCATTTATAGAAGATCATGAAATAGATTTATTCAAATATGTAACCCAGGAATTCTGTCAAAATTATATAAAAGTAGATCATGCTGGTCATGTTTTATATCAAATTTTCCATGAAGTTATTGAGAAGTTCCTTATCTCAATTGATCGGTTTGCAAATGAGATTGAAGAAATTGAACGAGACTTATTTAATGACCCATTTCGAAAGGATTTAGATCAGAAAATTTTCAATTGGAAGGTTCAACTTCAAGATTTAAGACAGCTAGTAGAGCCGCAAGTAAATGTCATTAACCAAATTGTAGAAGCAGATTTTCCTTTCTTAAGTCAGGATGCAGGTTTTTATTTTAATGAATTGAAAGAGAATTATGAACGTATTATTAATGCCCTTGATAATTTTAAAGAAAGTATGGCAGGCATTATAGAACTGCAAATGTCTTTAAAATCTGATCGTACAAATGATATTATGAAAATCTTAACACTCATAAGTGCTATTTTTTTACCGATGTCTTTTATCGCAGGTTTTTATGGCATGAATTTTGCTAATATGCCTGAGTTAAATTGGAAATATGGTTATTTATATTGTATTGTCCTCAATATTTTAATTGGGGTTATTATTTCAATTTATTTTAACATTAAAGGTTGGTGGGGTAGAAAACACCAAATAAAATAGCTAATCAATCAATTAATGGCGTCGGTTTTATCTGAAGTAAATAAGTCTTTTTCTTCGATTCTCATTAATATTTCTCGATTAAATTCGATCTCAGATACTAATCTTGTAGCTTGTGTCCTAATCGATTTTTCCACAATATTTCGAACAAATCGCCCATTGCTAAAATGAGCACGATTTTCAAGTTTTGCCTTTTGGATAAAGTCCCTTAATCGGTATTCCGCTTCCCGAGATAGAATATATTCTCGGTCAACAAACATTTTTTTTGCTATATCTAGAAGCTCCTTTACAGAATAATCCTGAAATTCTAAAATAAATGGAAATCTTGATTTTAGTCCCGGATTCAAACTTAAGAAATAATCCATTTCCGAAGAATATCCGGCTAATATCAGTACAAAGTCGCCATGTTTATCTTCCATATGTTTAACAAGTGTATCAATCGCTTCTTTTCCGAAATCTTTTTCCCCACCACGCCCTAGTGAGTAAGCCTCATCAATAAAAAGAATGCCTCCATTTGCTTTTTTTACTAAATCTCTAGTTTTTTGAGCAGTGTGACCAATGTATTCTCCGACTAAATCAGCTCTTTCTGCTTCGATTAGGTGGCCCTTTGACAATACTCCCATTTTTAAAAATAATTGACCAATAATCCTTGCAACAGTCGTTTTTCCAGTTCCTGGATTCCCTTTAAACAACATATGCAATACTTGTTTTTCGGCTTTTAAGTTTAATTCTTCTCTTTTTTTATTAATAAAAATCCAAGCATAAATTTCATGAATCATTTTTTTTATTTCTTCCATACCAATTAAATGCCTTAATTGATCCTCTATTTCAATTAATAACTCATGTTTAGGCTGTTTCACTGTTTCGATACTTGGATTTGGAGAAACCTCTCCCCTTTTCACGGTATTAAGTACAACATTTATTTGGCCGTTATCTTTTAAACGAATTGGTTGCTCCAAACATGACACCTCTCTTTATTCTGTCAAACATTTTTTTAATATCTATAGAAAGCACTCCACGAGAAACCTCGTTACTGTTCGTATTAGGCGCTTTTGAAAGTATTTTACTAAATTAAGTTTTTACTATTATATGTACGAACAATTAATTTCAAAACATTTATTCTATAGACTAACTTTAAAATGGATAAGATTGCTAAATTTTACTAAATTCTATTAACTTATTTGATATAATGAGAGAAAAAGAGAAGAGTTGATAAAAATGACGATCCCAAACTTAACAACTGCTACTTTACCTGATGTCATCTTGCAATTTGCCTCTCATTTAAATAGTAAGGGAAGAAAAGAATCGACTATTAAGCGCTATTGCTATGATTTAGAAGAATGCTTCCGTTACTTTAAAAAAGTTAATGACAGTTTTAGTACATTACAAGTTCAAAATTTTAATGATTATTTCTATTATTTAACTTCTGAACGTGGATATAATGAGAAAACGATGCATCGAATTTATGTCGTTCTAAATCAATTTTATAAATTTTTACATTCTAATAATTCTGCTATCGAAAATATCATTCCTTTCACTAACTATTTAGCAGGACCTTCACGCGCTCTTTCAACGGACGATTTTATCTCAGAAGAAGAAGAAAAAAAATTACTATCAATTGTTCAATCCACGACCGATTTGTCAGAAAAACAATTAAAAGCTAGATCATTTTTAATGGATCGTAACGAAATTATGATTCGTTTTATGCTGTTTTATGGACTGACTTTAAAGGAATTAATTGATTTACAAATGAGAGACATTAACTTCGCTTTAAATGAACTTGTTGTCCATAGTAAGGAAGGTATTAAAAGAACAATTATTCTCACAAAAGAAGATCGAATACTTTTATATAATTATTTTGTCACAATACCCGAGCCCGTAAGACCTCACTATCATTCAACTCATCCGCTCTTTGTTGCATTTGATTTTAACCGCATGACATTCCATTGGGTTTACGATACCGATTCACCAAAAGCACTAACAGAAATTGCATTTCAAAAAATGCTTAGGTTGGAAGTTAAAAGAGCCGGGCTTAGAAAAGGACTTTGCTCCCAACATTTAAGAAACACTTTTATTTTACGGAAAATAAAAGAGGGACTATTAGTGGAAGATATTCAGCAATTAGTTGGATTGAAGACCTCAGTTTCTTTAAAAAGATACTTTCAATATTTTCAAGAAAATGAACGCCCAAATAAAAAGGAGTTATGATTTCGATCATCATAACTCCTTCTTATTAGGAACTTGTATCTAGTTTTGCTTTCATCAGTTCTGCGATTTCTTTCGAGGAATATTTTTCTTCATTTTGCAAAGCTGCAATCACTTTTTCTCTTCTCTCAATCGAATGATTTTGACTTAATTTCTTTTTACCTATTAACTCTGTTACTTCAATTTTTAAACAAACAATTCCTGAAAGTAATTTTTCAACATACTCTGTGTGATCCTCGTATTTCCATGGTTTTGATTGTCCTTTTTCAAAATAATCGGTTGTTTTTAAAACGATTTGTCTCATTTCATCCTTATTTTCAATTGTTGTTACTTTTCCATAAGCATGGATTGCTGTATAGTTCCAAGTTGAAACTGTATTTTTTTCTTCATACCATGAAGCAGATACATATGCATGGGGACCTGGAAAGATTATTAAACATTCCTTTCCATTCATCGTTTTCCATTGAGGATTTGGCTTAGCTAAATGTGTAATCATCATTAAATTCTCTTTTGCTTCTTGAATGATAAATGGTAAATGAGTTGCTTCTATTTTTGTCTCATCATTATTTGATAATAATATCCCGAAGCTATTTTTCTTCATTTCGGCTATTAATTGATTAAAATTTGATTCTTTAAATTCTTTTGGAACATACATTAAATACCCCTCCTTAGTTTACATAATATAATTATCTATATTAAATTATCTAGCATAATTAAAAAAGAACATTGACCATAAGATCAATGCTCTTTTTTCAATTTATTTTACATTTCAATTTGTACATTTTTAGATGGTACAAACGTTGAAATTGCATGTTTATATATTAATTGTTGTTTACCTTCAACATCTAACAATACCGTAAAGTTATCAAAGCTTTTTACTTTACCTTTGATTTGAAATCCATTTAGTAAAAATACTGTAACCGCTAGATTGTCTTTACGTAATTGGTTTAAGAACTGGTCTTGAATGTTGATTGATGTTTTCATGTCCTTTTCCTCCTCTTCTACCTCTACATATATTTATTCGAGATGAAATAGCCCTTTCCTTCAAGTAGAGCTAAAATTTCCAGTTTTTTTATATCAAAATTGTGTCCATCCATATCAAACCAATGGATGCTCATTTTATTTCTAAACCACGTCATTTGCCTTTTTGCATATCTTCTTGAGCTTTGTTTAATTAAATCGATTGCTTCCTCTTTCGTTAAGATTCCATCAAAATAATCGTAAAGCTCTTTATAGCCAATCGCTTGTACAGATTGACAATTTCGAATACCTTTGTCGTAGAGCATTTTTGCTTCATCTACTAGTCCTTCTTCCAACATTAGATCAACTCGTAAATTAATTCGATTGTATAGTAGCTCTCGATCCATCGTTAATCCGATTATTTCTGCATCATATAAATACTCTGGCTCTTTTTTAAATGCGGTCTCTGAAAACTTTTGTCCTGTCAGTTTGAAAACTTCTATTGCACGGATTACTCTTCTGACATTATTCATATGTATTTGCTTTGCACTTTCTGGATCAATTTCTTTTAATTGATCATGTAATGCTTTATTCCCAAAGGCCATCGCAAAGCCCTCTAATTGGTTTCTTAAAACCTCATCACCTTCTTGCTCAGCAAATTCATATTTAGTTAATACACTTTGGATATATAATCCAGTACCACCAACAATAATTGGTATTTTACCTCGATTAGCTATTTCTTTAATTTTTTCTCTAGCTAAAGTTTGAAAATCAGCAACTGTAAAAGAATCTTTTGGATCAAGGAAATCAATTAAATGATGAGGAATCCCTTCTTTTTCTTCTTCTGTAACTTTAGCTGCTCCAATATTTAATTCTTTATAAACCTGAGTTGCATCGCCATTAATGATTTCTCCATCAACAGCTTTTGCAAGTTCAATACTTAGTTTTGTTTTCCCTACTGCTGTAGGACCAACGATGACTATCACTTTTTGCATATTTACCATTGTAATCACATATACGCCTTTCTATACAACCTTTTCCTTACTTGTCTTACTAATTTTGAAAGTAGTTAACTCTTTTTATTTATACCATATTTATACAAAAATTCCAATGCGATGTGAATCAATTCACAAATTTGAAAGAAAGTGTTTTCATTTTATATTTGTCAAAGTAAACTATAAGTAATCTGAAGAAAAACGAGGTTATACTATGCCTGATTGGTCTTATCATACAATTTTTAAACCAATGCTCTCAAAGCTTCCTTCAAAAGTTTCAAGAGAATTCATTCATAGTAGCATGAATAAAATTTCAACTATGCCATTTGGTCCGAATCTAATCGAATTTCTTGGTCATTTAAATTCTGACAGTTCACTTGAAAACGAGATTCATAATATAAAAATTAAAAATCAAATTGGATTAGCCTCTAAGATTGACCCATATCTATCTGGCACAAATGCTTTTATGAATTTAGGTTTTGGTGTGATTGAAATTGGACCGATCTCTATACACGACTCTACTACAAGCAATTGTCCGCTCATTGACTTGAAATCTAATCAATTAATCGGAACAGAAGAAAATAAAGTATTAACCGTAGAACAAACAGTTAATAAACTTTCAAAAATACATAAAAAGCTTCCCATTTTTGCTAGAATAGTTGGGAGTTTTGATGAATTTAAAATGATTGAATCAAGGCTTTCAGATTTTGTTGATCTATTCATCTTGGATCTTGAATTGGCCAGTGACTTAGTAAAAAACAATTGGGTTTCTACTAAACCTATTTGTCTATCAATTTATTCAGATGAAATAGATGTTTTTCTAATACAAAAAAATTATCCATTCGATTCAATATTGATTGAAGAACTACCAATTACTACTGATTTAGAGCAAAAAAATAGCTTAATAAATACAATACATAAATTAAAATCAATTCAGTTTGAGAAACCAATTTTTACAAAAGGCGGAGTGGTTGAACCGATTGATGCAATTGAATTAATCGATACCGGAGCATCATTAGTATTTTTGACTCATGGGTATGTACTTAGTGGTCCTGGTCTACCAAAACGGATCAATGAAGCGGTAATGCATAGAAGAAAAAAAGCGATAACTAGTTTATGTGACGGATGGATTTGGTACTTTTTATTTGGACTTTTCATGTTTATTGGTGGATTACTTGCTTTATTTATTAGTTTAACTTCCATTCTCCTTCCATATGATGAGCACTTTTTAACGATTAATCGTCATTTAATTTCTCAGTTTAATGATCGAATTCTCCCCTTTATGTCACATGATCGGATGACACTTTCTGGGACAATTATGTCTGGTGGAATATTGTTCATGTCATTAGCCAGAAATGGCATTAAACATCATTATCATTGGGCAAAGAAAGCAACTGACACTAGTGCGTTCGTAGGGTTTTTAGCGATATTCTTATTTATAGGATATGGATACTTTGACTGGTTACACGCTTTATTTTGGGTAGTTCTAATAATATCATTCTTAATTGGTTTTTTTAAAACAAGAGGTATCAATAGAAGTCCAGAATCAGAAAATTTAACAAATAATAGCGTTTGGAAGATTAGTTTAATAGGACAATTTTTTTTTATTATACTAGGATTTTCGATTATAATCGGAGGATGTATTATTTCCTTTGTAGGCGTCACTACTACCTTTGTTAAAACAGATTTAAATTATTTATGTATAACACCTTCTCAATTGAATGCGTTTAATCAACATCTAATACCAGTTATCTCGCATGATCGCGCCGGTTTTGGAGGTGGGTTAGTAAGTGTTGGCTTACTAGTGCTCATGATTTCATTATGGGGGTTCAGACAAAATCAAAAATGGATTTGGTGGACATTATTGTTTGGGAGCTTACCTGCGTTTATAACTGCGTTTGCAGTCCATTTTATGATTGGGTATACAGATTTTTATCATCTATTACCACCAATCATTGCAAGTTTGTTTTTATTGATTGGCGTTATTACATCTTATAGATTTTTGAACTTTACATTGGAAGATTCTTCTGAAAACATATTTCTTGAAATAAGTAAATCTTAAAAATTGGCACATTTAGTAAATAATAAAATGGTAAAACCCCGTTTTAAATAAACGGGGTTTTACTTTGGATAGTATAATAGCATACTTAATCGAGTTAAAGTTTCTCCAGAATTATGATAAGTATGAGGTCGATCTGCCTTGAATCTAATTGAATCGCCTTTTTTCACTGTATGTTCAACATTATTTACTCGGACAGATAATTCACCATCATAAATTGTTAAAAATTCCTCAGTTCCTTCCTTGTGCGCATCAGCACTTAGGAAACCACCTTTTTCAATCTCAACAGAATATACTTCAAAACGTCTTTCATCTTCAAAGGGAAAATATGGATAAAGCCGATATTTCCCTTTATCCTCCACAAGAGTTTGAACCTCGCTCATAGAAATAACTTTTGTATCTGGCTGCGGATTATTGATTAATGAAGTAAAAGAAACTTTTAATCCATTTGCTATTTTCCAGATTGTTGTAATAGTAGGACTAGATTCACCTCTTTCAATTTGACCAATCATTGTTTTACTTACACCTGTAAATTCTGCTACCTTTTCAAGACTTAATTTTTTACTTTCTCTATATGCTTTTAAGTTTTTTGCAATGATTTGATTTATTTCTTCCATAAAAACACTCCTAAAACAAAGTATTTACAATATAACGCACATATCATACAATATAATGGAAAACGTTATATTGTCTATTTTAATCATTATAACATACAACCAAAGGAGGGTTCTATTTTGGCTTTAATATCATTTTTGTTATATGTGTTTGTTACAGCTTTTACCCCAGGACCAAATAATATTATGGCAATGTTAGTTGCTAACAAATTCGGATTAAAAAGGTCAGTTAGGTTTTCGTTAGGGGTTGGTTCAGGTTTCTTTGTACTAATTTTATTGTGTGCTTATTTTAGTCTTTTGCTTAAAAGCTTCATTCCAAAAGTTGAATTGATCATGACTATTTTAGGGGTAATCTATATGTTGTATCTGGCTGTAAAAATTATTACGAGTAAGAAAGTTGATCATCACAATGATGGAGACAAGAATAACAGTTTTTTAACAGGTATGCTTTTACAATTCATAAATCCTAAAGGTATTTTATATGGCCTAACGACAATATCAACCTTTGTCCTCCCATATCACACTTCCAATATTAGCCTAATATTCTATTCATTCTTTCTAGCTTTTGTAGGTTTTTTAGGTACTTACTCTTGGGGTGTATTTGGTTCAATTTTCCGAAAGTTCTTATCAAAGTATAATACTCAGTTTAATATAGTTATGGCTTTTTTATTGATGTTTAGTGCAATTTCGATCCTTTTGGAATCAAGATGAGGGTGCTTTAGTTACATTAGAAGGCAATCAAAAAGGTAGGAAAATTTCCTACCTTTTTCATTCATCATCTACTACAACATGCTTTTTCTGAAACATGTAATAAACAGGAAGTCCAATTAACGTTAAACCAATTCCCCAAAACGCTAAAATAGTTTGCGTCATTAATGTATTAACGACGATAAAGATTCCTCCAATTATTGCGATTGAGAGAACTAAAGGTAAAAAAGGTACTCTATATGGCCTTTTTAGATCCGGTTCCCGTTTTCGTAAAATATAAACCGCAAAAAATGTTAATGTATAGAAAATCCAAATGACAAATACTAACATGTCCGTTAATAAGTCAAATCCACCTATAAACATCATAAATATGGCAACTATTAGGATAAATAGACCAGCATTATATGGAATTCCAGTTTTAGATAATTTACCAAACCAACTACTAAAAGGAAGTTTTTGTTCTCTAGCCATTACGTATGGAACCCTCATGCCTGTCATTGTATAGCCATTAATTGTACCAAATACAGAAATTAAAATTCCAATTGAGACAAGTTTCCCTCCAAAATTACCGAATAAAACTTTCGAAACTTCAGTAGCAGGTGTAGTTGTACCAGCTAATTGCACTGCGGTTAATACAAATAAAAAGGAAATGTTAATCAAAAGATACACTGCCATTACAATTGCTAAACCAAATACGATTGCTTTTGGCAAATCATTTTTAGGATTTTTCATTTCTCCGGCTATATTTCCTACGAGTATCCAACCATCATATGCAAACATCGTAGCAAGTAAAGCTGAACCAAGTGCTGGCAAAAAACTTCGATCACTTCCGACCTCAACGGGAAAAAGCTGAAAAGTCACATTTCCTTCATGTAATAATCCAAAAATGATCAAAATCACTAGTGGTATAAGTTTACAAAAGGTAAAAAGTGATTGAATACTACCAGCAGTTTTTGCTCCTAAGAAATTCATTAATGTGATAAAAATTGCAGTAACTACAGCAATCATCGTTACAGTGAATTGATTAGAATTGGCAGGGACCCCAAAAATTGAAACTGCTTGTGTACCAAATATAATAGAAAGAGCAGCAATATTAGCTGGAAAATAGATGATTGTTTGTGCCCATCCAAGCAAATAGGCAGTCAGATCACCATATGTGTGCTTTAAATAGGCAACCATCCCTCCTGTTTTTGGTATTGCTGCGGCAAGCTCAGCACCTGATAAACCAGCACAAATTGTAATGATGCCTCCAATAATCCATGCTAATAAACCTAAGCTTGCAGATCCAGTTGCGCCATATACCGCAGTGGCTTTAAAGAAAACTCCACCACCAATTACAGTACCAATTACGGTAGTTAAAGCTGCAATAAATCCCATTTCTCTTTTTAGTTTATTTTCCGACAATAGGATCACCCATTCTTAAAAAAAATCACTTTACTTCATTTCCAAAGAAATGTTCACAAACACTGGAGATTCTTTCTAGGTCAACATTACCACCCGATATGATTGCGACTACGTTTTTATCTTTAATATATTTTGAAGCTTTACCTGATAAAATTACAGCTGTCGCTAGGGCACCTGAACCTTCTACAACTGCTTTACCGCGCTGTAATAAATCCTTCATTGCGACTTCTATTTCATCCTCACTTACTAGAATGATTTCGGTTACTAATTCTTTTACAATTTCATATGTTAATTTCCCTGGCACCTTAACAGAACAACCATCGGCTATTGTAGGAGCAATATAGTTACTCACTATTTCTCCAGCGTCTATTGATGCTTTCATGCCATGTACATTCTCTGCTTGAACGCCAATAATGTCTATTGAGGGGTTAAATGATTTCAAAGCGACTGCAATTCCAGAAATGAGGCCACCACCACCAATTGGAGCAATTATTGTATCAACATCCCAGAGATCATCTAAAATTTCAATCCCAATGGTTCCTTGACCAGCCATAATGTAGATATCATCGTAAGGATGAATGAAGGTTTCACCAGTTTCGTCTCGTACTTTAGCACAATAGTCTTTCGCATCATCAAATGTATCACCGTATAAAATAATATTTGATCCGTACCCTTCAGTTGCTTCAACCTTTGCTTTTGGTGCAGTTGAAGGCATGATGATTTTACTCTTAATATGTAATAGCTTTGATGATAACGCAACACCTTGTGCATGATTACCAGCTGAACATGCGATAATTCCTTTACTTCTTTCTTCCTCAGTTAAATGAGAAATTTTATTAAATGCTCCTCGAAATTTAAAAGAGCCCGTTAATTGCATATTTTCAAGTTTTAAATAAATTTCTCCGTCCGACTTTGAAGTTAAATAAAATGATTTTACTAATGGTGTTTTCCGAACTTTCCCCTCCAAAAGTTCATATGCAGTTTTAATATCCTTAATCGTTAATGGTAATCCCTTTTGATCTAAATTATTCATCTTCTAACTTCCTTTTTTATCAGCATTTTTATTTACATACTTGATACATGATAAGTTTGTGTCAAAGTACTAAACAAAATACTAAAAACAGGGATTAGGAAACAGAAGGGAAAATAAAAAGAAGGAGACATCTGTCTCCTTCTTTTTTATTTAAGCTTGAGTTACGTTTAACTTTGCAGCTAATTTATTTAACATATCTTCAGACATACGATCTAAATCAAATTTTGGATCGAAGCCCCACTCTTCTTTTGCAGCAGAGCTGTCAATTGAATTTGGCCATGAATTTGCAATTCCTTGACGAACAGGGTCAATGTCGAAATCTAATGTAAATTCAGGGATGAATTTACGAATTGATTCAGCTATTTGAGTTGGTTCAAATGACATCGCTGAGATATTAAATGCATTACGATGTTTAAGTTTTGATGGATCTGCTTCCATTAACTTAATAATTGCATCAATCGCATCAGGCATATACATCATATCCATGTAAGTTCCTTCACCTATAAATGAAGTATATTTCTTATTTTTTAATGCTTCGTAATAAATATCAACAGCATAATCAGTTGTTCCTCCACCTGGCACAGTATCATAAGAGATTAAGCCTGGGAATCGTACGCCACGAGTATCTACGCCAAATTTTTCAAAGTAATAATCACATAATAATTCACCAGCTACTTTTGTAACACCATACATTGTAGTTGGACGTTGGATTGTATCTTGTGGTGTGTTATCCTTTGGTGTTGCTGGTCCAAATGCACCAATTGAGCTAGGAGTAAAGAATTTTAAGCTTAATTCTCTCGCTACTTCAAGAGCATTCACTAATCCACCCATATTTAAGTCCCAAGCTAAAGTAGGTTTTGCTTCGGCAACTGCTGATAATAGAGCAGCTAAGTGAATGAAAGTATCAACTTCATACTTTTTAGCAATTTCTAACATTTTTTCTTTATCCATTACATCTAGAATTTCAAAATGACCAGTTTCTAAAATTTGACTTCCTTCAAGACGGCGAATATCTGTCGCAACAACATTTTCATTACCGTATTCATTTCTAAGACGAGTTGTTAATTCTGAACCGATTTGTCCAAAACAACCAGTAATTAATATTTTCTTCATTCCTTAGTCCACCTTATAGTAATAAAATATCAAAATTAATTTTTAAAATTATTGAATAACGTTTAATTCGCGACCAACTTTTTCATAAATAGCTAAAACTTCATCTAGCATTTCTTTAGTATGCGCAGCTGTTGGCATATTACGAATACGACCAGTTCCAAGTGGTACTGTTGGGAATACGATTGACTTCGCATAAACTCCCTCTTCGTATAGACGTTTTGAAAATTCTTGTGTAAGATTTTCGTCACCGATAATACATGGTGTAATTGGTGTTTCAGACTCACCAATATTAAATCCAAGTTTTGATAAACCAGCTTTTAAGTAATCACCATTTTCCCAAAGCTTTTCGATTTTTTCTGGTTCTTCAGACATAATACGAATTGCTTCAATACATGCAGCAGCATTTGCTGGTGTTAAAGAAGTTGAGAATAAGAAAGGACGTGCACGAACTTTTAACCAATCGATTAATTGTTGTGATCCAGCTACGTATCCACCTACAACTCCAACTGCTTTAGAAAGTGTACCAATTTGGAAATCAATTTTATCTGATAATCCGAAATGCTTAACTGTTCCAGCCCCTTTACCCATAACGCCAGAACCATGAGCATCATCGATATATGTTATTAAGCCAAATTCTTCAGCAATTTTTACGATATCAGGAATATTTGCTACATCTCCATCCATTGAGAAAACACCATCTGCAATGTACATAACTTTCTCATATAATCCACAAGTTGTAGCTTCTTTTGCTTTTTCACGTAAATCATCCATATCTTGGTGTTTTACACGAATAATTTTTGCCCCAGAAAGTCTGCAACCATCGATAATTGAAGCATGGTTTAATTCATCAGATAGAATTGCATCTTTTTTTGTCATTACTGCTGAAATAGCACCCATATTACAGTTAAAACCAGATTGGAATGCAATAGCAGCCTCTGTATGTTTAAATTCAGCAATCGCTTTTTCAAGTTGATCGTGGATATCCATCGTACCATTAATCGTACGTACCGCTCCTGCGCCAACTCCATATTTTTCAGTCGCTTCAATAGCAGCTTGTTTTAAACGAGGATGAGTCGCAAAACCAAGATAGTTATTTGAAGATAAATTTATAAATTGTTTACCACTAATTTGAATAGTAGCTTCGTTAGAACCTTCTAAAGAGTTAATCTCATTATAGAGCCCTTTCTCTTTTAACTCAGCTAATTGTGGAGTTAAAAATGCTTCTAATGTCTTGCTTGACATAAATACCAGCTCCTTAATTAAGTTTATTTATCTAAAAGGAGTAAGCCCCCATTTTATATCTATTATTTATTATTAAATAAATATAAAAAATTATCGTTTTATTATTTTCCATTTTTGTAAGAGAAAATATTTTATGTATTGATTACAATATACTTATTTGAGGCTTTCCGAATTCAATTATAAATCGGTTACATTGCATTAGGAATACTTTTATTCAAAATTTATTCGAAAAAGGTTGAATTTAAATTATTATAAAAATTCATATAATTCGAATATTATTCAATTTGTTTTTTTAGAAAAACATCTAGTGGTTAAAAAGGTGTGAAAGAAGTAGCATGTCGATTTAAGCCTGGGCTGGAAATAAATATTTGAAATGCTGTAATTTAGTGGTGAAAGTAAATAATGCAATGGTGCAATTAAACAGTGAAGTATGCAATTAAATGATAATATGCTGCAAAATCACTCGTACATGTTATTTTACACATTAAAAGAGGGCCCATATATGTCAATTAAACCGACATATATGACAGCCCCATAAAGTATAAATTATTTTTTCACAAAAACTAAGTTATACAATTTATTTCTAATTATAAATTTGTCCATTTAGGCTCTTATTTGCGTGCCAACGCCTTGTCTGACTTTCTTTTCAATCATTAAATAACGTGATAATCCAAATGTTACGATTAAAGAAACCATAACAGGAATTGAACCCATCCATGTAATAGAGCGGATGGACAATTGACTGACTGCAAGCCCTCCAATTGCAGCACCAAATGCGAAGCCTAATTGCATCATTGACTGATTTAAACCTAGTAACACATCGGAAGATTTTGGAGAAATTGTTGCTAAATTAAATTGTTGTGTCGCACCAGATGACCAACCAGAAAATGACCATAATGTAAGGATAATAATCACTGTATTGATTGAACTAGAGATGAGAGATAATAATAAAATCGATAAAATGTTAAGTACTAATCCTCGTTTTAAAGTAAGCGAAATTCCCCACTTGTCTGCACTGAATCCTCCGAATTTAGATCCAATTAAACTAGCAATACCAAGTATTAATAAAGCAAAACTTAAAACGTGATCGCTCATCTTTGTAGTTTGAATAAGATATGGTGATAAATAAGTAAATATGATTCCATATCCGCTCATTAAGAAAAAAGTAATTGATAAAGCTAATGCAATTTTTGGCTGTTTAATTAATGCGATTTGCTGCAATAATGGAATCGGTTGATCACCATGTGTTTGTGGAATTGTTTTAACGATAATTGCTAAAGAGATTAACACCAATATGGCAACTCCAAGAAAAACGAATCTCCAATCGTAGGCAGCTGCTATAAATCTGCCAATTGGGACCCCTATAATCAATGAAGCTGTAAATCCCATGACAACAGTGGCAATTGAACTTGCCTTTTTATCTGCTGGAGCAATCTTTGCAGCCAAGCTAAGCACTGTAACAACAGTAACGCCTGCACTTAAAGCCATTATAATACGCGCAATCATAAATAAACCGTAACCAGGTGCAATTACTGCTAATAAATTACCTAAAATAAATACGCTTAAAGAAAATAGAAGTAATTTTCGACGTTCCATTTTAGCTAATACGGCCATTAGAATAGGTGTACCGATCGCGTAAATCAATGAATACACCGTAATTAGTTGCCCTGCAGCTTCAATAGAAATCCCTAATTCATCGGCCATTTTGTCTAAGATTCCAGAAATAACATATTGTGAAGTTCCAACTAAAAAACTAATCATTGCTAAAATATAAATTTTCCCTTTATTCGTCATAAATTAATTCCTTTCAACATAATTTCATATTTCTATAAATACCGAAATACTAATCTTTAGAAAAGGAAGCCACTTGATTAGCTTCCTTCATACTATTTGTTCAAAATCTAGGCTTAGATTAGAACGTTTAAATGTTTTTTAACATCATATTCTTCTATTGCTTCACCATTTTTCAAACGATGTATAAGATCTGGATTCGAAATTAGAGGACGCCCGAACGCAGCAACATCAATTGTTCCTTCAACGATTGCTTTTTCTGCCATTTCAGGATTTAACGTTCCTACTCCAACAATAATCCCATCCCAATATTTTCTTACAAGTTGATGCATCGTTTTACCATCTGCAAGTATACGATCAAATTGCATAATTGAAGGGTGCAATAAAGTTGCGCCAACTTCTTTGAATGCTTCAATAAATGTACGAATTGCGTAATCTGGATCTTCCCACATATAGCCCGGAATATCAGCTTTATGAGCAGAAAATCGAATCATCGTTCTTTCCGTACCAATAGCTTCGATAACTGCTTTTATTACTTCCTTCATGAAAGTTAATCTTTGTGGAAGATCACCACCGTATTTATCTGTACGATGATTTGTAACATCTGAATTAAATTGATCGATTAAGTATCCATGTGCAGCGTGAATTTCGACTCCATCAAAACCAGCATCAATCGCATTTTTAGCAGCTTGAGCATATTGATTGATTACTTCTTTAATATCTTGAGTAGTCATTTCTTCAGGTATATCATATGGCTTACGAAAACGAGAAACTAATCCTTCTGCTGGAATTGCTGAAGGTGCTTGTGGTGGCATATTTCCAGCAAGCTCATGATGAGATAAACGTCCTACATGCCAGATTTGAGAAATCATTGTGCCACCCTCTTTATGAACAGCATCAGTTACTTTTTTCCAAGCTTTAATTTGATCCTCAGAATAAATCCCTGGAATACCTGGGTAACCTTTTCCACGTGGACTAATAACTGTTCCTTCAGAAATAATCAAGCCTACGCCATCTGCAGCTCGTTTACGATAATATTCGACTATATCTTCTCCAACTACACCTGTTTGATCATCTGCAAAACTTCTTGTTAATGGAGCCATTGCAGTACGACTACGTAAATTCCAAGCACCTATTTTTACTGGTTCAAAAAGTTTACTTTCTAGACCATTTTCTAATTTTCCCCAACTAGTATCATCTTTGCTTACTATACTCATATTCAGTTCCCCCTTTAATTATTCGGTATTTCTATAAATACTGAAATATAAACTAAAATTATACCGCTTTATTTTTAAAGTAAAGCGGGTGCATATTTTTCCAAAACTTCTCGTTGTAAACTATAGTATCTGAAGGTTCCCTCTTTGCGGACAGTTAGCAAGCCGCAATCAAGTAATGGTTTTAAATGATGTGTCAATGTAGAATTGGCCGATACTTTTATTTGATTTTTCATTTCTAAACAAGCTAATTCAGATTGCTTAGCAAGTACTTTAACAATTTGTAAACGGGTGGATTCCCCTAATGCCTTATAAACCTTTACTGCAATATCATCGTTCACCACTTTAACCTCCTCTCCAAGACCAGCGCTTATTTCAGTATTTCTAGAAATATTGTATTTTAACTAATTAGTGTTGTCAAGAGACATGATTTCAAAAATATAAAAAAGAATTTGGCTAATTGAAGAGCAAAATTGATCTTGTAATTAAGAAATTGTTCACTTCATTTAGCGTGTTGAATTTTTTCGAGGATATACAAATCGAAGAAATTTGGACAAAAGATAATCTTTTGTGAGATACGAACATATTTTAAACTTTATTCATAAACACTTTTTGCAAAAAAACAAAAACCCACAAGGAAATTAATACCTTGTAGGTTTTTTCACTAAAATACTTGATGAGATCGACCCATAAAATCTAAATAAGTAGATTGAACAATGTTGGGTTATTGTTTATTTCCATAAATTGAATTTCATGACAATTCATACGCTCAATCAATGCGTTGTAATCGGATTTATTGGCCAATTCAATTCCGACTAGTGCTGGCCCATTGTCCTTATTGTTTTTCTTAGTGTATTCAAATCTCGTTATGTCATCATTTGGTCCTAATACTTTATCAAGAAATTCACGTAATGCGCCAGATCGTTGTGGGAAGTTGATGATGAAATAATGTTTTAGACCTTCATGAATTAAAGACCTTTCTTTTATTTCTTGAAGTCGGTCAATATCATTATTTCCACCAGATACAATACAAACGACATTCTTTCCTTTTATTTCATCTTTAAATAATTCTAATGCTGATACAGACAACGCTCCTGCGGGCTCTGCAATTATTGCATTTTTATTATAAAGCTCTAAAATAGTTGTACAAATCTCTCCTTCTGGAATAGCGACAACTTGGTCAAGTACATCTCTACAGATTTCATATGTTAAATAACCCACTTGGCCAACCGCTGCTCCATCAACAAATTTCTCAATAAATGGTAAAGGTACAACTCTTCCATTTGCAATCGATTCGGCCATCGAGGCCGCACCCATCGGCTCTACTCCAATTACCTTAGTTGATGGACTAATTCCTTTTATGTATGTTCCAACTCCAGAACTTAATCCACCTCCGCCGATTGCTACGAAAAGATAATCTACTGGACGGTCAATTTCATTTAATATTTCAACTGCTACGGTACCTTGCCCTGCAATTACATCTGGATCATCAAATGGATGAATAAATGTCATTTGATTTTCATTGCAATAAGCTTGCGCATTTTGATGAGCAATATCGAAGGTGTCACCAATTAATATAACTTCAACAAATGGTCCACCAAAAAATTTCACTTGAGATACTTTTTGATTCGGCGTTGTTGTTGGCATAAATATTTTCGCATACACCTGCAATTGATTACATGTATACGCTACGCCTTGAGCATGATTGCCTGCACTTGCACATACAACCCCTTTTTGTCTTTCTTCATAAGACAAGTTGCTAATTTTGTAATATGCTCCTCTAAGCTTAAATGAGCGGATTATTTGTAAATCCTCTCGCTTTAAAAATACGTTACAATCATATTTTTCACTAAGCATTGTACTAATCTGCAAAGGTGTTTTATTCGTAACTTCTTTTAACGTATTATAGGCAACTAAAATATCCTCAATCTTAACAGTACTTTTTACTTTCTCCATATAACTACCTACCCTTTGCATTTTTTTATATAAATTCCATTATAGTAAAAGTTAATTAATAAATAAACAGAAAATTCAATTTTATAATGAAAGTTTTATGTCATTTTACTTGATTGAAATAAAATATGCCTAAAATTGCCTCTAACATTCTAATTGCCAGTAATACACTAGTTATCATTTTCAGTAGGATATGCTATCATTTTCATATTAAATAAATAGATATTAGGTGATTTATAAAATGGAAAATCAATCTTTATTATTAATTGATGGCTTTAACTTATTAAGTAGAGGTTACTTTGCAACTTCTTATGGTAGAAGTGATGAACAACTTTCAAAGACGAAAGATGGCGTTTATATAAATGCATTAAGAGTATTTATTCCAAAGCTTTTTAACTTAATTAAAGAGCATGACATAACTCATCTTGCAATTACTTGGGATGTTAAACGTGAAGAAACTGATCGTCGAAATAAATATGATTTTTATAAAGCAACTCGTGGAGAATTACCAACACCACTGATCGAACAATATTTCACTTTAAAAACAGCATTAGAAGAAATCGGTATTGCTCAACTAGAAATGGCACCATATGAAGCAGATGATTTAATGGGTACTTTATCAAATAATTGGTCTATTGCCGTTAAAAATAAATGCTATATTTATAGTAATGATCGAGACTTATTACAATTAATAAACGAGCATACATCTCAAATCATTGCTCAAAAAACTGGTGAAATTGTATACTCTCTAGAGCACTTCAGTAATGATTACGGGATCCATCCGAAACAATGGGTAGATGTAAAAGCGTTATTAGGTGATTCTAGTGATAATATACCTGGTTGCCCTGGTGTAGGAGAAAAATCGGCTATTCCATTAATTCAACTTTATAACTCAGTTGAAGAATTGTACGAAAATATGGAAAATCTTGATTCTAAATTTAATCGTTACAAAAAGAAATTAGAAGCTGGGAAGGACTCTACTTTTATTAGTAAAGAGCTTTCTGCAATAACAATTGATATACCTCAATTTGCTGAATATACATTTGAAGATTTAAAAATTAATATTGATGAAGATAAATTATCACTTAAGCTTGAGGAATTAGAAATTCGTGTGAAGCGATAAAAGTCAAATTTTATTTAGGAGAAATATAAAAGAGCATTTCGGCGGTAATTATGATGGATGGGAAACCCTAGTTATCAAAGAATAAACATTACCTTCAAAAAATAAAATATGCCTTAAAAATTATAAAAAAAAAGAACACCACAGTTTTGTATAACTAAAGTAGTGTTCTTTTTTTTGACTCTGTTTAAATTTAAATGTTGATTTTTGAACTAATAAAATGTTGTTTAATTAGACAACATTAGGTTATGTCCTTTTTAAGGAGCCAATTAATAATAAGTATTACCTCACTAATCAATAATCCAATGCCCAAACATTAAACAAATAACAGCCCTAATAATCCACCAGCTAAAATATTGTTTACTTCTTTTTAGTAAGTAGGTTTTATACAAAAATACTTATCATATTCAACCGATATATTGATCAACTTTATTTTGAATTAGACTAAAAAGTTCGAGTAACACTAAATTAAAAAATAACCATGTTGCTCCAAATGTATACCCTGCCAATACATCACTCGGAAGACGAACTGAATAATATACGTTAGCTATACCCATCAAAAGTAATAGTAATAAAAAAATGAAGGGCAGAAAAATACGGATGCTTTGAAGAGTAGTTTTCGTCAAATGACGAACTAAAATGAAAACTAAAAATCCGTAAACCGCAACTGACATAAATGACTGCTCTTTCGGAAATCCAAGATTCGACAATAATCCTAAATTTGGCTTTAAATAATGAAAAATACTAGTCAATATCTCTTTAAATAATACTCCTCCAATAATTGTTGATAAAAAAATTAAACTTTCTAACAATAAATCTCGTCTATTTAAAAAAAGTACACTGAAAGCTACAAATGAAATGACTAATAAAAACAGTGGTGTTTGAAGGAAGAGTAACATGTTCATAACCGTTTTCCAATCATCATTAAATAATGTTAGTATTAAATATCTACTAACCTCATTTAACTCATTTAACACATTAAATTCATTATTTAAATATTCCTCACCTAATCCAAGTGTAAAAATTAACATTAACAAAAAAACAGCAGAGAGACAGCATATAAAAATTCCCATTTTTCTAAATGAAGTAAAAAATCTAGACAGGGATGAAATATAACGATAAATAAATGATTTAATGAATAATTTGTATCTTCTAATTAAAAATATAATCAAAATAAATATTATGAGACACGTTATTCCTATTCCTAAATACTTACTAGCGGAATGATGAAACTTGTCCCATTCTGGACCTAAAATTTTCCCGAGTGTAACGAATGTCGATCCCCATAAAAATGCACCAATATACGCATTACCAGCAAAGGTTAAAAAAGGCAACTTGGAAATACCAGAAAAATATCCAGTAAAATGCCTAACACCTGGAATAAAAAAAGAGAGTATCAATAATTTATTGCCATGTTGATCAAACCATTTTGCAGTCTTTTGATATTTTTCAGGTCCAAAATGAATATACTTTCCATACTTTTGAATAAGACGATAACCAAATTTGTATCCTATTAAATAAGATAAGCTAATACCTATTATTGCCCCTAATGCCGCTAACAATATGGATAAAAAATAATTCATTCTTCCTTGATATATTAAATATCCTGAATAACTCATTGTCAGTTCTCCAGATATAGGCAATGCTAATAATTCAAGAAGATTTACTAAAAATATCAACAGATAGCTATGTTGACCTATTAATGTAATAAGAAGTAAAGCCATTTTAATACTCCTTTCTTCAAAGGTTTTCTTGGTTTAAATTATCAGGTTTAGATTTCAAATAAAGTTACTTAAATAACATTAGAAATTGTTCTTTTTGGTTTATTCATTAAAAAAATTTAACAAAATCTGTATTGTAGTATAGCGACATAAATGTTTAAATTATACTAGTCATTTTTATCTTAAATATTCTTATTCAAATTAAAGGCCATACAAAAATTT
This sequence comes from Gottfriedia sp. NPDC057991, assembly GCF_042886615.1. NCBI lineage: Bacteria > Bacillati > Bacillota > Bacilli > Caryophanales > Bacillaceae > Gottfriedia > Gottfriedia sp. NPDC057991. Next base: position 7,992 of record NZ_JBHVQN010000006.1, on the reverse strand, counting down.
TAAAAGGAGCCCTTACTAAGCAAATGGAAGAAAAGCGTAAAAAAATCAGAAAAACAAAAAGAAAGTCTCTTAAAATATTGCTTGTGATCGTTCTAATTCTTATAGCATTTATTGGATATAAGGGAATAAAAACATACTATAAATTACAGAATGCTACACAGGGTGAAGCGATTCACTCAAGTATGCGTAAACAAGAAATAAAAGAAACCCAACCGTTTTCCATTTTATTTCTTGGAATTGAAAACTACGCAACAAAGGGTGAAGGTGGTAGAACTGATACCATCATTTTAGCAACTGTTAATCCCAAAGATAAAACAATACAAAAAATGAGTATTCCTCGTGATACGTACGTGGAAATTCCAGATCAAAAAAGAAAATCTAAAATTAATGGTGCATATAACAGTGGTCTTCAATCAACTGTAAATACAGTAGAAAACTTTTTACATGTCCCAATCGACTATTATGTTACAGTAGACTTTGGTGGTTTTAAAAATATTGTTGATGAGATTGGTGGAATTGATGTTAATGTTCCATTTGATTTTTGGCAATATACTGATACTAAACCACGTTATAAGGTTTACTTCAAAAAAGGAAATCAACATCTAAATGGTACAGAAGCTTTAGCCTATGCTCGAATGAGAAAGCGCGATCCACGTGGTGATTTTGGACGTGAAGAACGTCAACAACAAGCTATGCTGGCAATTATCGATAAATTAAAGTCTCCCGAAACATTATTTAAAATAGATAAATATGCAAGTGTATTTAGTAAAAATGTCAAAACAAATATGAGCTTGTCTGAAGGATTATACTTATTTAATGATATGAAAGGAGCAAATCCTAAAAACATCACGACATTAAAATTGGACGGAAAAGACGATTATATTAACAGGATTTACTATTATATGCCTGATCAAACTAGCGTAAATAATATAACAAGTAGCTTGAGAAATCATCTTGAACTTGATAAATTACCAGCTAATTCAATTGAATCAAAATAAGTACATGTGTCATTAATTTTTAAAGAAAGAGGTAAATGAGTTAGCATACTCATTTACCTCTTTTCTTTTTTAAATCGATTTAGTTTTCAATACTTCTAGATGCTTAAATGCCTGGGTTAGTTCATTAAGGAATTGTATTAAAATCAATTTTCCACTTTAAAATATCTTGAGACTTCGAAAAATACACTTAAACCAATAATGAAAAATAATAATCCAAACCAGAAGGTAAAGTTTGTAATATTCCATAAATATGAAGGTGTTAAATTTTTAATAGAGGTCATATCAATACCGATACCATTCCCATTAAAAGATTAGGAAATAAGTATCTTTTCTAACCCACCTAATACCATCATAATAACTCCCATAAATACAAATATTATCCCAAAGTTTTTCATTTAGTTATTCCCTTATTTTATAGTATTTTTAATGTAAGTTTTCACTTATACTTAATGAAAAAGTTAAAAAGCACAGAAGTTAATCTGCGCTTTTATTACTACCATGTTAACCAACCACTAGTTTTTTTATATTTGTGAATTAGTTCGTATTTTTCAATTCTGATTAAATGGTTCATTCGATTCCGATATTTTCGATAATCGTCTTTTCGAACTTCCTTTACTTCTTTATCATAATGAACAGATTTAAAGCCTTTGCGATATTCAAGAAGTTTTTCTCTTCGAGGATCTTTATAAATTTTCTTGTGGTTATTATACTGTTCATTTTTCCAGTTTGAAACTGTTACTAAATCTAACATTACCTTCCCTGCTGCGGGGATTTAGATTATGGCAATTGCCATTGGTGCCAACCGCAACTAAAAGAAGAAAACTTTAGGATTATACAAGACTTTTCCTCCTTATGCATTGAATATTTATCTTATTATATATTCAATTAAACATTAACTAATTAAACACTTCGAATGAATTTTTTCTTATGTAACTAATGCACTGCGTTAGTTACATAAGAAATTCAAAATATATGTATCGAAAAAGTTGTTTAATTTGCAATTATTTTGCAGTAATGAAATTAAATATCAAAAATAAAGGAAATATCTTCTTGACAGTCGAATATTTGCCTAGAACCATAATTAACTATTCCGATGAGGAGGATTCTTGTGCGTCCACGACCATTATCTATTGAAAATCCAGAGAATGATAGGTATGTTAGTCTTGTGCCAGATGGAGATATTATAGAAATACTTAGTAAGCAACGAACTAAGACCATTACCCTCTTAAGCAGCGTATCAGAGGAGTCAGCAAGGAAGGCGTACGCACCAGGGAAATGGACTTTAAAAGAAGTGATTGGGCATATGACCGACTCGGAACGTGTGATGTCGTTTCGAATGCTTGCCATTGCACGAAATGAAAGTGCACCACTCCCAGCAATGGATCAGGATCAATACGTTTCTGCGGCAAACTTCAACAAATTATCCTGGGAGCAGCTACTAGCTGGTTTAGACACGGTACGCTCCAACACGTTAAGCCTTATTTCAACCATTGATGATGCAGCGTGGGATCGTAATGGAACTGTAATGAACAGTCCAGTTTCGATAGGTACCATTGCATATGGCATTGCCGGGCACGAGTTACACCATATGAAAGTGATTAGTGATAAATACTTATAAGTCTTTTTCTATTAATGAAAAAACCTAATTTCTCATTTAGGGTGCGTTAGTTGAAGAAGCAGCAAAAAAAAAGGATTTTCCTGGAAGGTCCTTTTTTTATTGCCGATAAGCGTATTTATGTAAACTAGCTTTACATACAATACTCAAGCGAAATTGAAGTGGTTCTTGTTCAACTATTCTGCAATTTACTTAAATAAGAAAAAAGCTACCGAAGCAGCTTTAGGTTGTTCAACTAATGCATGTGTTAATTGAATAACATGATCGACATTTCGTCGGTCTTTTTATTTTAATTTACGATTTTTAAGTAGAAAAATCCAATTTGCTTTTTAATTATGGTTTTTATGGAGTAAAAAATGTTGTGATAAATGTTGTTGCAAAAATCAGCTGTTGTAGTAGTAAATGTGGTCATAAAAGTCACTTACCTATTTACCATAATTTTATAAGTTATATATTGTTAAACAAATAAAAAAAGACATTGATATTTTTATATCTAATGCCTTTTTCATTCTTAAACTAACCGATTTTATCAATTAATTTTTCGATCAGTTGTTGTTGTTTTACGAACAATGCATCTCGATCCTGTTGTAGTCTTGCGACTTGTTCCGCTAATGCTTCGAGTGTATTTTGTTGTTTGTCCAGCAAGGTAAGTAAAGTTTCTAGTTTCATACGATCATCAGGAATTCCCTTTACAACATCAAGAATTTGACCGATTTTATCAAAAATTGGTTCAGCTTTTGGTGTATCTTGAATCGTTACGTTACCTCTACTGACTTGAAATTTATGGATGGATGAATTGATATTCACTTCTTTATTTTCATCAACTTGACCAGTGTTTTCCCCCGATAACCATTCGAATTTTAACATGATATCATCATCTTTTTTATATCGATCAAGAATTATAAATGTACCTGAAGCATTTTCATGAATGCTATTATTTGCATATTTTTTCGATTTTCCTATCCCATCTTTATTCGCCATTACGTAACTCCTTTATTTCACTATTTCACGACTCATGTTATACGAACAGGTAGAAGCTGTAAATACATAACTTTAAATCTAAAAGTTAATTTCTAAGTAAAGTTAGTTTCATAATGCTAATTGATAACATTTTTTACTGATAAAATGGATCAAAAATATGATATAGTTACATGGCGTGTCATAAGAAAGAAAAAATAGAATGAATTTTGTACAAATGGAACGGTTGGTGATGGGATGAAAAATGTGATTTTGCAATACCAGTTGGATGTATTTCTATCATCAACTCCTACGTCTTATATAACTATCGCATTGCTTTAGCTGAATAAGAAATAGTAATTTCTTTTTTTAAACTTTGGCTTTTTTTGATGTTAAATATAAAATTTAGGGAGGTACCTTAAAGATACTTCCCTTGGTTTATGCCAGTACTATTTTTTTCTAAACTTTAATAATGGACTTGTATCGCTTAAATCAACGAAGAAAGGAAATAAGAACAAAATCGGAAACGCATACGATGCAAAATGAAATGTGTTATCAGACATATACTGTGTTCGTAAGCAATACGGGCAATCTTTTCCATTTCCATTTATTTGCATAAAAAGAGACCATACATCTTTTGCACTCCACTTTGTTTTACAATACGTACAACGTGCCATAAAACTCCTCCTATCTTATATCTTTATTTTATATATATAAGTTCTATTTATAAAATCATTTCCCTACTTATTCTACTATTCTGCCAGTTTGTTCAATAAAAAACGAGCCACTTTTGTGACTCGTGATCTTCAACTAACGCATGCGTTTGTATAAGAATCAATAGTATAAGAACGTTGATATTTTCTTTTACAGGCATGGAGTGGCTAATTTTATCTCTTTTGCTCAATTCTTGCCACTCGTATGTTGATTAAAAATAATTATTCTTTAAACTTCAATTTAGTCTAACCAGTAACATCCGCGCGTAATTGCATTCATTTCCTCATATCCAGCTTTTTTATATATTTTTATTGCAATTGAATTGTGAGCATATAAATAACTTATTGTTTTTAATGTCTTATCATTAAAATCAGTTATAAAATTAATTAATTGGCTGCCAAAACCATTTCCTCTTTTATCTTTTTTAGTAAATACATTATTTATCCTAGAAATATCATTCTGTTTGTACAATGAAGCTATACAAACTAATTTATGATCATCATATCCACCAAACAAATAAAAATTTTCTTTATCTATTGACTTAATCAAAGATTTGTAACCCCACTCGCCTTCTTCATCATCAGAGTTGAGTAATTCATATATTGTTTCATCTATTTGTTTTAACCTTTTAATATCAATTGTTCTAGGAATATCTATTATTATTTTATTTTTTTGGACAAAGAAACAAATCTCCTCAATTGATTTATTAAATCCTTTACTTTCTAAATATTGACCAACTGTACTTTTATTTCTTGTGAATGTATACACTCGTGGAGTTATAGCAATTGATTTATAAAAATTCACAATATCAATAATAGCTAAATCGTAGTCATTGTCCTCATTAATTAATGCATGATTACTATCATGTGATAGAGGATTATTTTTATCATAAAAGATTTTACCATAAGGTTTTTCAATTACAATAGATTGTATTTCTGCAAAATTATTTTCGAAATTCATTATCTTGTCTACTAACATTTTTACTTCCTCCTAATAGTTAAATCATTTACCTTCCGCCCCACCATTCATTGAATAGTTGAAATATTGCATAACATTCTTACTCTTTCACTAAACGGATTCCCCATCATAATCTCCTAAATTATGTGAAAGTCAATAAAAATTCATTCTAACATATGAGCAAATTATGTGTTATTCCTTATTCAACTAAACTGCCATTTTGTTGAATAAGAAAAGCCATATGCTACTCGTGAACTTATTCAACATGAGCATGCGTTAGTTGAACAGGTTAAATACTATATGAAGTTTTTCTTATATCCAAAATTTCAGCTTTCGAACAATAAAAATGAAATCCATTGTCTTCATAGTCAATCACTTCAAGCTTAACGTTCTCCCATCTCCATTCGCTAATATCTCTTATATCCAATGATATTTGGTGATAGGTTCCAGAAGATTCAAAATTGATTTTTTGTGGATCATGAAATCTAACCATAATTTTATATCTTAAATCAGTGCTTTCTATTACAAATTCAATATCAAGTACAGCTTTCTTTTCAAAATTTTCCTCAAATATTTTAAAATGAAAGTCAGTAATTAATCTAACATCCATGAAAGAAAAATCGCCTAACGTTCTTTTTATAAGATCAATATTCATATTCATATTTCCACACCTCAAATGGTACAAAGATTAAGTAACTAATGCACTGCGTTAGTTCAATAAGGATTAATAATTCTTTAATTGCATCATCTCAAAAAACGAAAAGAATCACTTAGATTGGTAAGGATCATTTTCCCAAATACCTTCAGAATTTTCACCACCATAACCCCATAAACATTCTAATTTAGGGAGACAAGATAGTCGGCAAGTTTATCGAAAGTACCCTCAAGATCTTGTTGAAGCTTTGGTGCCATACTTTTGTAGGTTTCTTGTTCCTCAGCTGAAGCGTTCACAGTGCAACCTATCAGTTTTAAAACAGTTTTACCTTCGTCATCTTCTAGCGTTATGATATTCATAATTTCAAGAGGCCAGCTCACGCTAAAAGGCGCTCTGACTGTATTGCCTTGCTCATTAGAAAAGGATCGGATATAAACCACTTTCTCAGGTTCGACAACCTCTTGGTATGTAAATTTTCCCCACAGAACCTGATTTCCGTCAGGAGACGTCTGAATACCTAAAAACTCACCACCTGATCGAGCGTCCATTTTAACGATTTCGAGGGTGACCCCCTTTGGTCCCCACCATTTCGCGAAATGCCCGATCTCTGTCCATGCTTTAAATACGAGTTCGCGAGGGGCATCGAATACACGCGTAATTGCTATTTCGAACGATTGATTCAGATTGTTATCCATGAAAATCCTCCTTGTTTTTCATGTAGCGTAAAAGCCTCGGTAATTAGCCAAGCAGTTAACGAACAGGCGTGTAACGGAGCACTACGTCGCCGAAGTAGCCGATCCAAATTGAGTCGAGTAGAAAGGAGTCTTTTTACCTTACGGTAAATCGAACTCCATCCCCTCCCAGAACCGTGCTTGCGCTATTAACGCACACGGCTCCTCCAACTTATCATTCACAGAACTTAACTAATTTCTATCAGACTTTATTCTGCTATCCTTAGTAGTTTTGTTTCCATTTATTCTACCTCTGTGTGTAGTAAATGTGTCCCTATTAAGGGTGATACTTTGGTAGCAGCCTTTCCTCCATCGGCATTACCCAACTTCATAGGTACTACGCTGCTATCCTACTCCCTACATCGGCATTTGGTTTCCTTACTTATTATCGCTTGTACACCATACTCTTCTATTAAATGAAAAGACCGGTAGGGTCTCCCGAGTTGCCGTATCATATCAATGTGTTACGTGCCAAGGTCTCTGACTCCGGAGAGGCTTTACCCTTCTTGCCTTAACGAAAGGTAAAATGTTGCTTTCTGCTATGCGTAAGGCATCAGCCCTCTCGATTTACTAACATTTCGAAGCTCAATCCCTTCAACCATTTGGCTTTCGGCCCGCAACCTAGCTGTCTACGCTTAAAGATTAAAGTTACCTTTAATCCTTCAAGACTCGCTACAAGTGAATGGCTAGTTCTTTCTCGACGGGAATCCCACCCGCTATATGATACGACCTAGGCTCGGCCGCACACGCATGCGTTAGTTGAACAAGCTCCTTTTTTATATATTAAACAGGAAAGTTCCATCTTTTTTAACAGTAACTAATCGCCAATCAGGCATGTTTTCCCAAGTAAGGATACTTTCTTTACCTAGAATCTTTGAAAGGTTTCTCATAAAATCAAATACCCCAATAGCCTGAGTTATACTTTTAACTTCTTTTGGTTCAACATCAAATTCTATTTGATCTTCTGACCAGAAATGGCAATTTATCTGAACACCATTAATGTGAATAGCCATCAATTTACCGTAGTCTTTTAAAAAATAAGCAACATCGGTTTCTTCATACACTGTTACTTCTCCATCCTTGTAAAAAACAATATCCATAGTAGAAGTGCGAATCCAATCAAGACATTTTTGCCATTCAGTTAAATTAACGTTTAGAACATAAATATCCCTGAAACTCCCATCTTTGAAAAATACTTTATCCAAAACCTCGTTTGTAATATCCATTTATTCACCTCAATACACAGGTTATTTTATATGTATTTTAACACTTCTTATTGATACAGATAGGTAAGGGTTTGAAGTTATCGCTCCCTTTTCCCCCTGTTCACACCGTACGTGCGACTTTCACCGCATACGGCGTTCC
>NZ_JBHVQN010000005.1:449918-486385 GCF_042886615.1 Gottfriedia sp. NPDC057991 | reverse complement strand
GTTGGAACGCCGTATGCGGTGAAAGTCGCACGTACGGTGTGAACAGGGGGAAAAGGGAGCGATAACTTCAAACCCTTACCTATCTGTATCAATAAGAAATGGAAATGATTAATGACAAATTGACAGTTTAAGGTAAATGAAACTACTAGGGTGTCTTCAAAAAAATGAAAACGTCAGCTAATCATGGAATATTAACTGGTATATCACCTTTAATATTGTAGGGTGTTTTAAATTTATTTAATACTTCAGATTTTTTGTTTTTGTAAAATAATTTCTTCTTTTTTGTGTTATAATTTTAGAGTGAGATTGTAAAATGGGCATCTTAGAATTTCTAAAAGGAGTAAAATTTTTAAAATGAAATGGTTGATTGTATTTGGACCAGTAATAGAATTAGTATTATATGCAATAGTTTCTAGGTTTTGGGTAAGTGATTTTAAAGAAATAAAACCAATAATTATTTTGCAAATAGTACTTTACACTTTTCTTATTACACCATTATTACTTTGGGGATATATGTTAAAGCACTAATAAATATAATTTTACAATGAAGTAAGCATACCAATGAAAATTCGGGAAGAATGCTTTTTTTCCTTATTTTTCTTGGCCAATAGGATTGTTATGCAACTAATTTAGCGTTTGTATTATAAGGTCAACCAGTAATTTCTGGTTGACCATTTTTTATATGGTCTAATCATTAAAGTAGGCGGGGCAGAACGAAGCTTGCGTGGGCTTAGCCCCCGTCAACTAAACAGTTCACCCCCTACTTTTAGAAACATGCTTTGGGCTGGTTGGGACAAATGTTTAATCAATAGCGAAGACAGGGTTCTTATTCAACATAATGGAAAGTAGTAATCGTAAAAAGAGACCTCCTTTTTACATTTGGCATTATATTTGTTCAGCTGTGAATTTGGATTTTGCTACTTTTTCTGGCATTGTTAAGAAAATAACTGCGATGACGATACATATACCACCTAGTAATTGGTATACTCCGAAAGATTCCTTTAGCCAAGTAATAGAAACTATAGTTGCTACAAGTGGTTCAATACTCGATAAAATACTAGTCTCTGTTGCTGATAAATATTTTAGGCTACCGATGTAGAGAAGAAAAGAAAGTGTACCTATTATAATAATTAAAATTAGCATAGAGAATGTTGACAACGTAAAAGTTTGTGAGTATTGCTTCCATTCAAAAGAATGATTGTAAATAAATAATGCAATACCTCCGATTAGCATACCCCAGCCAATAATAAGAGTCGTCCCCCATTTTTGAATAAGTGAAGCAGGGTGAAGTGTATAGAAGGTAAAACCAATAGCTGTTAACAGTCCGAATAAAATAGTTTCCTTAGACATGACAATATTATGGGCTGATCCATTTGTAATAATAAAGTATGTGCCGATCAGTGCAGAGAAAATTGCTAGTACTTGCATAATAGAAGGCAGTTTTTTATTCTGTATTGCAACAAAAATAGTAATGAGAACTGGTCCTAAAAATTGGAATAGAGTAGCGGTCACAGCGTTGCTAATATGCACAGTTTCAATAAAAGCATATTGTGCGCCAAGCATCCCGAGAATTGAGAAAATGATAAGGTGTAATAGATGACGTGGTTGTTGCCAAATACGAAATATATTTTGTTTTTTTGTAAGTAAGAAACATAAAATAAAGACTCCCGCAAGTAAGAGGCGAATTACTAAATAGTCGATAGATGATAGTGTCGTACGTTGAAAAAACCATTGAATTAATGGACCTGATAATCCCCATAAAGTAGCTCCTGTAAGAATCATAAATAGTCCAAGACGTCTGCTGTTTTGCATGATCATGATGCTCCTTTCAAAAATTGATTTTATTCGATTTACATGATAAAAAGTATTATATATAATCTCTGGTACTGTATAAAGTATCAATAATGCATTTCATTAAGGGGTCAGATTTTATGTTAGAGTTAACACCAAATTTGAATATTGAGTCAAAAATGCCGTTGTATGTACAGTTATATGGATATATAAAAGAAGAAATAAGAAGTGGAAAAATCCCTCCTATGACGAAGCTTCCAGCAAAAAGAAAGTTAGCAATGTATTTAGAAGTGAGTAAAAATACAGTTGAATCGGCATATGAACAACTTTTGGCAGAAGGCTATATTGAATCAGTTTCACGTAAGGGGTATTTTGTATGTGAAATTGAGCAAATGATGCGTACAGAGAAAAAAAGAGAATCCGTTAAGGAAGTATTATACGGAGAACAGATATATAAATATGATTTTACACAAACCGGTGTAGATCCAAAGTCATTTCCATTCGCTGTCTATCGGAAAATTTCAAATGAAGTATGGCAACAAGAAAATAAGGACCTGCTATTTCTTGGTCATCCTCAAGGTGAATCCAACTTGCGTGAAGAGATTGCAAAATATTTATATGAATCAAGAGGTGTTAGATGCTCATCGAGTCAAATTGTAATAGGAGCCGGAACCCAATTTTTAATAAGAATCTTGTTTCAGTTACTAAAGGGAAGGCATTTTGCAGTTGAAAATCCAGGGTATCATCGAAAGTTGGTTGTTTTTGAGAAGGGAGAAGAAAATGTTCAAATGATCCCACTTGATGAGGATGGGATCTGTATTGCAGCTTTAGAAGCTAGCAATGCGAAAGTTATTTTCGTTACACCGTCTCACCAATTTCCTTGTGGAATGATTATGCCAATTAAAAGAAGAGGACAACTATTACAATGGGCACAAGAGGAGTATGGACGTTATATTATTGAAGATGATTATGACAGTGAATTTCGTTACTCTGGAAAACCGATTCCAGCATTGCAGGGGCTTGACACAGAGGGAAACGTAATATACATGGGAACATTTTCAAAAGCGTTACTTCCATCATTACGAATGAGTTATATGGTGTTGCCAAAACAGCTGATTAAATTGTATCATTCACAATATTTATTTTACACACAAAGTGTTTCGAGAATTGATCAAGAAATCATTAGAAGATTTTTAAACGAGGGTCATTGGGAAAAACATATTCATAAAATGCGAGTTGTATACAGAAAAAAGAGAGATGTACTTGTTTCGGCGATCGAAAGGTACTTTTCTAATAAAGTGGAAGTGATAGGAGAAGATTCTGGCTTACATATTTTATTAAAGGTTCACAATGGAATGTTAGAAGAAGAGCTAATAAATAGAGCGGCTGAAAATAGTATTAAAGTATATCCAGTTTCAATGTATTATAGTGAAGGGCACAATCCAAAAAATACAGTATTACTTGGATTTGCAATTTTATCAGAGTCTGAGATTGAAGAGGCTATTCGATTGCTATATAATTCATGGTTCAAAATATAACATGATAGTAAAATAAATAATGCTAAAAGAACAAGAGAAGGCAGCGAAATAATCGCTAGACAATAGAATAAAATGAATTGAATAGCAAGTGAAAAACAGAAAAGCCCCTTATAGGATTTTTCTGTTTTTTGTTATCAAGATTCATTCTTTCCAAACTTGTTCCATTAGAATAACAATCATGGTACCTACGAGTAATCCATTACTTAAAACATATTTAAAGGTAGATGGTACTCCGCTAAATGCACTTTCTGGAAGAAACATTATTCCCAAACTAATTAATAATGAAACTCCTAATATCGTTAATCGACGTTGATTTAATTCTTCACGTAAAATCGATTGAAATGAAATTCCGATCATTTGGACAAATGTTGCTAAAAGTGCGGCATTTGCAATAGGACCTGGTAACAAGGATATAAATCTTACAAAAGAGGGAATAAAAGAAATTCCAGCTAATATAAGATTTGCTATAAGGAATGGCTTTACTTTTTTTTGTCCTGTTAGTTGAATAAATCCTGCTGATGCAGGTAATGGTACAACGCCAATTGTAGAGAACAACGACGTGAAAACATGTGATATACCTCCGACCCATATACCACGGTTCAATGTTTGTCTTTCATTTTCTTTAGATAGCGGAGCGACTTGTTTTACAGCCGAAATAGCAGCAATTGTGTTTGCAACTAATAGGAATGTAAATAAAGTGACAGTTAGGGTTATCCCAATATCTAACTTAGGCATGCCCCAAGCAAAGACCTCAGGAAACTTAACTAAAGGTGTATCAGAAGGAAGATGGGACGGTTTTCCAAATACAGCATACAAAAGCCAACCACTTGAAATTCCAAGTAACACAGCGTAACTTTTCATCCATCCTTTCCCCTTAATTGATAAGAAAGTAATAAGGGCAAAAACAAAGAGTGCAATAGTAGCTAATGCATAATTAGGATGAGTTACTGTTCCTTGTAATCCCATCATTCCTTTTAGTAACACACCACTAAGCTGAAGAGCTAAGATTAAAAGAAATGTTCCTGTAACCAAAGGGGTAAATAAACGTAGAATTCGATGCACAAGTCCTGTTATCCCAAGGACGAAAAGTAATAGACCCGCAATAATTAATCCACCTTCTAAAAGTTGGAGTACATCTTTTGCACTTTGTCCTTGATGCATAGCTACTTGACCTAATATGACAAATATACTTACCCATGAACCGGCAGGACCATCCGCAATGGGATAGCGATGCCCTAACCATGCTTGTAAAAAAGAACTCACTCCCACAACTTAAAAAGTTCGCTGCATTAAAGTTGAAATGTCATCAATTGATAAATGGAATATGCCTCCAATAATGATTAGCAATGCAATTGCATTTGCTAATAGAAACACAAACCACTATAAGATACTAAAGCTAGTATCAACATATTTATTATTCATATTAATCTCCCTTGCTTAAAAAAGAACCTTATAGAAAAAATCCATCTTTTCTATAGTGGTAGATTAAAAAAGATGGATTTCTAAGGTTTATATAGTGTAAGTTTATTTTAATTTAATAGAAATATTTTTTAAAAATTTACCATTTACGATAAGGTAAGAATTTACCATTAAGTGTTAGGATTACACGGTCACCATTTGGATCTTCTTTTTTCTCCACACCTAGTTCGAAATCAATTGCACTCATGATACCTTCACCAACTTTTTCTTGAATTAATTCTTTAATAGTTGGTCCGTACACTAATAACATTTCATATAAACGATATAAGATTGGGGCAGTAGGAGGCATTTGCATTGCACCACCTCTATGTGGAATGATCGTTAAAGCTTGAACTACTTCTTCATCTAACTCTAACAGTTCAGCCATTTTTTCTGCTTCTGGACGAGTCATTGTAGCTTGTCCTAATAATGCTGTTACAACCCAAGACTCAGAGTTCTCACTTACTTTTGAAATTTCTTACCATGTTAAACCTTTTGCAATTTTTGCTTCCATAATTTTTTGAGTAGCTTCTTTTCTATTCATGTTTATTAACTTCCTTCCATTAAGTAATAATAATTAATTTTTGACTTCATTTAATGTTTTATATCCATCAACTAGTAAATCTAATTTACCTGTGTGGGGGTCAATAGCTAAACCATGTACAGGAATATCTTTTGGTATAAATGGATGATTTCTTACTAAATCAGTGTTAGTTTGAATTGAATCGTTGACATGATCAAATCCAAATAACCACTTTTCAAGGTCAATTCCAGCATATTCAATAGCTGAGAAAATTTCTGGTGAAGATACTCCACGATCCAATATTTTTTGAAGTGTTCCTTTTGGATTACTGTGACTCATTCCACATGCATGATGTCCAATAATATAAATTTCTTCTGCATTTAATTCATAAACAGCTGTTACAACACTTCGCATGATACTACCGAAGGCATCCGTAATCGTACCACCTGCATTTTTGATGATTTTTGCATCACCATTGTGTAAATCTAAAGCTTTTGGAAGTAGCTCAATTAAACGAGCGTCCATGCAAGAGACAACAACCATACGTTTTTGAGGCATTTTTGTTGCTTCATAAGGTAGGTATTCCTTGTTTTGTACAAATTGTTCATTGTACGCTAAAATTTCATGTAATAACATATTTATAACCACCTTTAAATTTAGATGTATATCTTTGGTGTGTCCTCTAAGATTTTAGTAATGTGATGTAAGAGGATAGACTAAGTATAGTGAATTGTATCGATCAGCAGAATAAGTTGACGAAAAACTATCTGACTTTCTACTTTCATGATGAAAGGATTGATTTATATCATTGATCAAACAGATTTTGAGATACTTAAATTATTAGGAGAACACTCAAGAATTCAATGGAAAGAACTTGGTCAAAAAATACATATGACAGGGCAGGCTGTAGGAAATCGAATTCGAAGACTAGAGGATTTAGGGATTATTGAACAATATACAATCGCAATAAACCGAATCAAATTAGGACAAATAGTGACTGCATTTGTTACTGTGTTCGTAAAAACAGCTAATCATCAAGCTTTTAAGACTTTCTTTCAAGAAGAAGAAGCAGTTTCTGAAGTACATCGTACAAGTGGTGAAGGATGCTATTTATTAAAAACGCATTTTGCTTCAAATGAAGAGTTGGATACATTTCTAGAAAAACTATTAGAGTACGGGAATTATCGTGTTAACCTATCAATAGGAAAGTTAAAATAAAGATAATCACATTTGTAAACTGACACAAATTACGAATAGAGACAAGCCAAACCAAAAAAAGCCCGATAAAGGGCTTTTCTAGTTTTGTAATGTAAATAAATAATTGCTAAACTTTACTAGCTTTAACGGTTATAAAATAATCCCACTTGTATACATAGTCACTTTTGTATTGATCTCAAAAGGAACTTTTGAATAGTCCTTTTCCCAATTTATCTTCTTCCATGTATCAGGATGATAGGCCATTAAATATCTACCAATCCCTAATGCATCACAATTTGTTTCTTGAAGAATGCTAATTACTTCTTTTAGCTCCTTTTCGATATTTTTAGCAATTTTGTTTTCTATTTCCCTTTTCTTGATATTGCTAGCTAAATCTTCGCCAGTATACTCGATTAAATCAATCTTTATTTTTAAATCGATCTTTACTTTAGGATGCTTTTCATTTTTAATTTGTAGGTTTCTTTTTATACTTTTTACTTTAAAAGAGATAATCTCATTATTGCTCCCCATTGGTTCTGACAAACTCATCGTACTACTTTTTTTGTCTTGCAGTAATAGCAATAATTTTGACTGTTTATTATTTAGGGTCTTACCGGTAAATCGATTGTTTTCTAAAAGTGCCACACCTTTAATTTTTATTGTTTCATCATCTAGTTTTTCTAAATAAGGGACCACTAAATCCGTACCTGGATCGTCCATTTTTTTGTAAATAGTTTCTTGTGTCTCTTTTGGAATAACAGAAATATTTTCAGCTGCCTCAAGCATTTCTGAAAGTGACTCACTGATAGAAATATCTTTATAAGTTTGCATTTCAATAATACTAGAGGCCTGTCCTTTTACGATTGCTACTCGTGAAGTTAGTGGGTTTCTAATAAATCGGAAAAAGGTATCAAAATAAGGATACAAATTGTTTTTTGCCAGGTTTTCACCTAATAGCATCACTAGCAATTTGTTGGGTGAAAAACTACCAGGAATTTGGTAATCAATATTGTTACGTACATCTCTTATACTTGCGCCTTGATCATTAACAATATAATTAGTGGCCTCGGTTTGGTCACCTTTTGCGATATTAGCACTGACGCTTGCAGTTCCCTTAATATTGTCATTAGGAAGTTGGTCAAATGCAATACTTAGTACTAATGCAGAGTCCTTCAAGGAGTGTTGATCCCAGCAACCTGTTAAAAAGAAGATTAATAAATAAGTAATATAATGATATTTTTTCATGACAGTTTCATTTCCTTACTTTTAATCTTAAAGAGTAGGGATATACATAAGATCAACGTTGGTATCAATAGGATAAAAATTATACTCAAAATAGATATAGTTTTTATTAGTATATCGAGAAATTCTATTGAAGAAGGTACTAAATTACCAATTAGAAATACAATTATGCAAATAGTAAGAGTAGAAAATGTACTAGTTCTATTCCTTTTTATTAAATTTGAAATACCAGTATTCGCCAAATTTATATAAGACACATAAGAAGAGGCAATGATGACAAACCAAACTGAAAGAAATAGTAAATCAAGTCGCTCTAGCTCTTTGAAAAAAGTTAAAGTTTTAAAGAGATAAATTGTCGGTTCCGGAATTAACTGTAGTTCTTTTTTACTGAAAAATACGAAACATAAAACAACAATAAATAGATTAATCAGTGTAATAAATAGTATAGAAAAAATAGAGCTTTTTATTGTTTTTATATGAGGACCTTTAACATATGGGTAGACAACTAAGAGACACTCAAAACCATGTAAGAAATAATAAGACGTATAACTTCCTTTCAATATATGGGTAAAATTAACTTGAGCAACTGGTAGTAAAAACTTCCATTCCACCTTTTGAAACGCTTCGATACTAAAAATAAAAATGATTAAAAATGTCCAAAAAGATAATTGGAAAAATCGAGTCATCGTTCGAATATTTTCTTTCCCTAAATAGATTCCAATTATCAATAAAAGGAGTAAAATACTCCAAGCTGGTGAGTTTGGAAAAACCCATTTGCTAAAAACAAATAAGTATGATTGATTAATAAAATAAGCTATAAAAATAAAATATAAAATATAACTGATTTTTAATATTCCACCGATCCATTTTCCGAAAAAAAACGTACAAATTTCAAAAATTGTTAAATTAGGGAACCGCTTAAGTAGAAATGAATATAGGAATATAGTACATACAGAAAATAGACAAGAAATTAATAAAGAAATCCATCCATCGTAAGAACTTTCTTTATATAAATACATTGGTAACGTTAATGTTGCAACATTTAATTGAACGATTACCATATAAAAAAATAATTGAAAGGATGAAATAGTCTCATTTTGCTTAATTATCATTTTTTCCACCCTTTCGTATCTTGGGACTGAATCGTATCAGTAGGCTGTGCATTTGTCGGTCGAGTCTTCATTTTCCAATTTGGCACTCTTATCAAGGTATCCTTTAAATCCTTTATTCGAATCGGTGCAAGAGGTGAAAAGTATGGAGAACCAAAAGATTCTAGTTTAACAATATGAATAAAAATAATCGTTAAACCGAATATAATACCAACAAATCCATAGATTGATGCCAAAATAATCATTGGAAAGCTTAATAATCGAAGCGTAAAACTCATTTCATGAACAGGAACAACAAATGATGCAACTGCTGTGATGGCGAGTACTACTGTCATGGGATTTGAAACTAAATTAGCCTCTACAATAGCTGTTCCGATAACGAGCCCTCCTACAATGCCGATCGTTTGAGCAATTGGGCTTGGGAGTCGAATGGATGCTTCTCTTAATAATTCCAAAATCAATTGCATAATGACCGCTTCGACAAATGGTGAAAATGGTACAAATTCGATGCTGTTTTGAATTGTAGTAACTAATTCATATGGGAGAATTTCATAACCAAATGAAACAACTGATATGTATACTGCAGGTAAAGTTATACAAAGAAAAAAACTAAATAGCCGTATGATTCTTAAAAAGGACCCAACTAAAACTCTCCCATTATAGTCATCAGGAGTTTGAAAAAACATAAAAAAAGTAGCTGGCATAATTGAAACGGTAGGACTACCTTCAACGATTACGGCAATTTTACCGTCAAACAAATTTGAAATAACTCGATCAGGACGCTCTGTTTTTAATAATTGTGGGAAAGGAGAAAAAGAACTATCCTCGATAAATTCTTCCAGTTTACCTGATGTTAAATTATTTTCAAGTTGAATTGAATGAATACGATTTTTAACATTTTGTAGAATATCTTTATTTACTATATTATCTAAATATAAAATTCCAACATTTGTAGCAGGATCACCAATTTTTACAATTTCCGTTTTAAAATGTGAACTTCTAATTCTATTTCTTATATAATTTACATTTTTACTTAGGCTCTCAACAAAACCGTCATGAGCACCTGAAACGACTTTTTCATTTACAGGTTCACTAGTTGATCTTACTTCAAATAAAATAGTATCTATTATATAGGCTTCCTTGGATCCATCCTCTAATATGATTGTATTTCCATTAATAAGAGATACATTAATTTCGTTAAAACAATCAGTTGTAGAAATATTTGAAACCGGAAGATCAGTCATAATATTTCCATGTTTGATATTTAAAAGTACCTTTATAATTTTTTCATTAATAATATCTTTATTTGAGATTGTATCGATAAAAGCAATACATAGTGGTCTATTATTGAAAGTAATCTTTCTTGTTTTAAAATCAAAAACATTTGAAAACTCTTCTTTTAATTTTTCTAAATTACTATTAATGTCTTTAGAAATTGTAATTGTTTGTTCCGTTTTCAATAATATTCCACCTCCTATCGTGTATTGTTTGTAAAATAGAAAAACATATTCATTGGTCAGATTAAGTAATTGAATGATTATAAATAAAGAAAAGGGCTATCTCATGGGTCAGAATAACTGACATGTGAGAGCCCTATTTTTGATTGTAATAATAAAATAGTGTGGACTAGCGCTAGTTGGAGGTATATTTTCGATCTTTTCATAGATAATTGGCAGATTTGTTCAATATAGAGCATATTTGCAAGTTCTCCCTTTGAAAGTATCTACCATTGTACATGTTTTAGGGCATATTACCTTAACCGGTAGGGGTAACTATTAATTTTATTTGCGATTCTTGGATATTTAATTGCAGTTTTGCTAGTTTTATTTGCGATTCTCTAAATTTAATTGCTGTTTTGCCAATTTTATTTGCGATTTTCAGATTTTATTTGCAGTCCAGATTTTTTCTTACTTTTTTTACAAACTATTAATTTAATGTATATAAAAGTGAAAAAAATGTAAAAAAGTTTGAATTGAATGAATTTTGCAAAATATCAATCATGCCAACTCTCAATATAATGAATCTATCTTAAGAAAAGGAAGAAGGTTAGTAGATGAAAAAGAAAATGTTTAAAAATGTTACTACATTAGCATTAACAACAGGACTTATTAGCACTACATTAACACCGGTTTCATTTTCACATCAGGTTCATGCACAAGCTACTTCAAAGATTGATCAAGTATTAGCAAATTTGACTCCTCAGCAACGTGAGGCAATTAAGCAATTGAAATTAAGTGACAAAGAGGGTCTGCAATTATCTTCTGATGTCGATCAAACAAGTGACAAGCTTACATCTGTCATTGTCGAGTTTAAGGACAAGCCCGAGCAGACGGCTGTTTTAGAAGCTGCCTCAAATGGTGAAACGTTATCAGTAAAAGATGCACAAGAAAATGTAAACGCTTCACACGAGACATTCCAAAAAGATTTAAAAACAATGTTTAGTAGTGAATTAAAAGAAAAGAAAAATCCATATTCAATTAAACGTTCATATAAAAAAGCATTTAATGGTGTTTCAATGACCATACCTGCAAACAAAATAAAAAATCTACTTAAATCAAGCTCAGTAAAAGCTGTTTATAGTGATTTACAAGTTCAAGTAGAGCCACCATCAATCAGTGAATCAGCAACTACAGGGTCACAAGCCGCGACACATACAATGGTTACATTCCCAGGAGTTGAAAAACTTCATGAAGAAGGCTATACAGGTAAAGGTGTAAAAGTTGGTATTCTTGATACTGGAATTGATTATAACCACCCAGATTTAAAAGGTGCTTTTAAAGGTGGATACGATTTCGTTGATAATGATAATGATCCGATGGAAACGACATATGCAGATTGGAAGAAGTCAGGGCAGGCTGAGTTAGCTACAAATGGTGAAGCGTATTATACTGAGCATGGAACACATGTTGCTGGTATTATTGCAGGACAAGGGAAAAATACTGGAGACCTTTCGGTGACAGGTGTCGCACCGGATGCGGATATTTATTCTTATCGTGTTCTAGGACCATATGGATCCGGTTATACTTCAGCTATTTTAGCAGGACTTGATAAAGCAGTTTCAGATGGAATGGACATAATTAATATGTCACTTGGTGCAAATTACAATGATCCATTATATCCTACAACGATTGCTGTTAATAATGCCGTTCTTGCTGGTGTAACTGCGATTGTCGCAGCAGGAAACTCTGGGAATACAATGTATTCATTAGGTGCCCCTGGTACTTCACCACTGGCTATTACAGTTGGGGCTAGCGACACATCTATAACGATTCCGAATTATACTGGAACATTAAAATCGTCTACAGGAAATGTTCCGGCTGATTTAAAATTAGCAGCTCAAGGTTATACGGATAACGTAGCGGATTTTGAAGGGAAAACTGTACAATTAGTCAATGTATTATATGGCACAGAAGCTTCGTATTTGACGGGAGCTGTTGGTACTTCTACACCAATCGATGTAAAAGGAAAAGTTATATTAGCCCAACGAGGTAGCATTGGTTTAACTCAAATCATAGCGAATGCGAAAGCGCATGGTGCAATCGGTGCTGTATTATATGATTCACCGGTACCAAATGGAGATGTATACCTTGGAGAAGGTTACGGATATATACCGACATTTTTAATTAGTAACGCACAAGGAAAAGCTTTAGCTGCTAAAATAGGAGGATTGAGTACTGCTGGTGCTTCGCTTGATTTTACATTTAGTAATATGACAAAATTAGTCACAACAGGCGATAAATTAGCTCCATTCAGTTCACGTGGTCCATCTCGCGTATTATACGATATTAAACCTGAAGTAACAGCACCGGGTGTATCTGTATTCTCGACTGTTCCTTCTTATATGCACGGGGCAGATCAAATCGGACACTATAATTATGCTTATGAGCGATTATCTGGTACATCGATGGCAACACCAAACGTTGTTGGGGTAGCAGCTCTAATTAAGCAAGCACATCCTGACATGGATACTTCAGATATTAAAGCGACGTTGATGAATACAGCAGATCCTTTATCTGATAAATATAGTGTATATGAAGTTGGTGCAGGGCGTGTAAACCCATACAATGCGGTTCATGCACAAACTGAAATCCAAGTTAAAGACAAGACTTCAACTGTTAAAAATGTAACAAATAGTATAACAACTTTAGCAGATAAGGGAATTAAACAGATAAAAAACATTACAGGTGCGTTAAGTTTTGGTGAACAAGCTGTTGAGGGTAAAGATCTTTCGGATCAACGTTCAATCACTTTATTTAACAAAAGTTCTATTGATAAGACATATGACGTAAAAGTTCAGTTCCAAACGTTGGATGCTCGTTTTACTGACGACTCTAGAGCAGACCAAGATGCTGCCGCAAATGGTGTGTCATTAGATGTAAAATCATCTGTAAAAGTAAAAAAATACAGCAGTACAAATATGGAAGCTACGATTAACGTTCCTAAAACTGCAAAACTAGGAACATATGAAGGGTATGTAGTGTATACAAATCAAAAGAACCCTGATGAAACATATAAAATTCCATTTGCGATTCATACAGTTAAAGAAGGAATTGACTATGTGACAGGTAACCCATCAGCTTATACAATAGCGTATGAAGCAGGTAGTAATGCGACTAGATGGTCAATTGGAGCAAACTTTAAACTGAATTCACATATGCGATATTTTGATTTCTTCCTAGTGGATCCAAAAACAAACGAAGAAATCGGATTCTTAGGCTCAGCTGATGGAATGGGTGCAGACGAGAATACTGAATATTATTTCAGAGGCGTGCTGAACGAAGGGAAATATTACCCATTAACGGGTAACCCAGACAATCCAATTACTTATGACTTTAAACGCACGGATCCTGGATTGTATAAAATTAGAATGGTTGGCACAAACGATAGAGGGGAAATTTTCACATCAGATGCACCGGTATACTATGGAGAAAGAGAGCCAAAGGTAACCATGAACAATATGAAGGCTGGAGGCATTTACGAAATAGCTAATCCAACCGACACAAAAGTGACTGTATCCGGAAATGTATTTGATAAAGACATTGATGAGATGAAGGCAGCAGGTATTACTGCTTCTCAAGGTGATAATAATTTTACGTATTATAATCCTACTAATTCATCAGAAAAAAGTATCCCACTAGATGCACAAGGAAATTTCAACGGGGAAATACCTTTAAGTACATCTGGTCCAATTGTTAATGCAATTACTGAGTACGACTTTACAGATTATAGCAAAGCATCTGTTAGAAATTATGGTAGTATGATAGATGCGTATTTTGTAAGAAAAGGAACTGCATATACAACGGCAATCGCAGATAAACAACGTATCAATATGGGTGATTCTACGACAGTAACGTTCTCTACAAAAAATGTGAATACAAATGTGAAGAAAGCTGTGTTTTCTTTCAAATACCCAAGCGCTTTCCTTGATGTGGTGAATGTTCAACCGAATGCGGCATTTAAAGGCAAACTAGATGTTCAATACACGAAAGGTTCTGACGATCTCGGTAAAACGTTAATGACCATAACTGTAACTGCGACTGGAGACCTTGCGAATACTGGCATAGCTGGAGATGCATCATTAGTAGACGTAACATTCAAAGCAAAAGATGTCTACTATAAAGGGCCAATGAACTTCTATAGTCCATCTGGCGGTAGATTCTTTAGCGCTGTTTATACAAATGTGGATAATAGTACAGTAACGACACAAGGTATTCAACCATATTTCTATGTTACTCCAACCTATTCATTATTGAGAGCAGGTGTTTCAGCAGAAGGATTAACGAAGTTTGGTGGTTTAGAACCTGAACCGAAACAAATTGACTATAACAAAGCGGGTGCAAAAATTAGCGTAACAGATAGTAAAGGGAAAGAATATGGTGTAACTGATCCATTAGGTTATACTTCTACAAACACTCAATTATCTAGAACAAGATTACCGATTACAGATGATAATTTTAAACTGAAAATTGACGTGCCAGGTCACTTTACAGTAACGAAAGACTTTACAATCGGATTAAAAGAGGATGGAAAAGTGACAGCAGGATCGAAACCAGTTGATTATGACTATACTCCTGGTGGAGATGTGAATAAAGATAATGTCATTGACGTAAATGATGCGTTATTCATTCAAACGTATTGGGGAACAAATAAGCGCGATGCGGATATTAACTTTGATGGCGTTGTTGATGCAAAAGATATGCAATACGTTATCAATAACTACATGATGCAAAATCCATGGAATGAAAATTCTCCAAAAGCAGTTAAGAAATACAAAGGTAAAACATTAGATGATGTGTTACAAGCACTTGGTTTAGAGTAATTTAAATATGACTAGAAAGCGGTAATCTCTAAAGAGGTTACCGTTTATTTTAATTCATTGTGTTAATACGAGATCAGAATCTATATAAGAGTACTAATCCCAACAATTTGTTAAAAAGAAATACTAAAATATGAGGGATATAATAGAATTTATTTCTAAATTATGACAAAAAAATCAATACTTAACGAATAAACAGAAGATTTTTGTAAAAAAAAGTAGAATTGAATGAATTTTGCAAAATGTCGATTGTGCCAACTCTCCGTATAATGAATCTATCAAAGGAAAGATAGATAGAAAGATAGAAAGAGGGTTATTAAATGAAAAAGAAAATGGTAAGAAATGTTACTACTCTAGCATTAACAACAGGTCTTATTAGCACTGCGCTTTCACCGGTTTCATTTTCACACAATGTTCATGCTCAGTCGACTTCTAAGATTGATCAAGTACTAGCAAACCTTACGCCACAGCAGCTACAGGCAATTAAGCAATTGAAATTAACTGACAAAGAGGGTCTTCAATTATCTTCTGAAATTGATCAAACAAGTGACAAGTCTACATCTGTCATTGTCGAGTTTAAGGATAAGCCTCAGCAGACAGCTGTGATAGAAGCGGCATCAAATGGTGATACGCTTTCAGCAGCGGATGCACAGGCAAAAGTTGACGATTCACATGAAACATTCCAAAAAGATCTAAAAACTATTTTCAGTAGTGAATTAAAGGCAAATAAAAATCCATATACCATTAAACGCTCATATAAGAAAGCATTTAATGGGGTTGCAATGACGATTCCAGCTAACAAAATAAAATCACTTCTTAAATCGGGAGCAGTACAATCTGTTTATAGTGATTTACAAGTTCATGTAGAGCCACCGTCGATTAGTGAATCTTCAACATCAGGAACGCAGGCTGCAACTCATACATCTGTTACTTTCCCAGGTATCGAAAAACTTCATGAAGAAGGCTATACAGGAAAAGGCGTAAAAGTTGGTATTCTAGATACTGGAATTGATTATAACCACCCAGATTTAAAAGATGCGTTTAAAGGTGGTTACGATTTCGTTGATAATGACAATGATCCAATGGAAACGACATACGCAGATTGGCAGAAGTCCGGTAAGCCCGAATTAGCTTCAAGTGGTGAAGCATACTATACTGAGCACGGAACACATGTTGCGGGTATCATTGCTGGACAAGGGAAAAATAAAGGAGATCTTTCAGTAACAGGCGTTGCACCGGATGCTGATATTTATTCTTATCGTGTTCTAGGAGCATATGGGTCTGGCTCAATGTCTGCGATCTTGGCGGGACTTGATAAAGCAGTATCTGATGGAATGGACGTTATCAATATGTCTCTTGGTGCAGATTACAATGATCCATTGTATCCTACAACGATTGCCGTTAACAATGCTGTTCTAGCAGGTGTGACAGCAGTTGTTGCTGCAGGAAATTCAGGAAGTAGTATGTATACGTTAGGTGCGCCAGGTAACTCGCCTTTAGCGATTACAGTTGGGGCAAGCGATACGTCTGTGAATATTCCGACTTATACAGGAACATTAAAAGCTCCTACGGGTGATGTTACAGTAGATTTAAAACTAACAGCTCAAGGTTTAACTGATAACGTAGCAGATTTTGAAGGGAAAACTGTGAAATTAGTCAATGTATTATATGGCACTGAAGCTTCGTATGAGGGAGTTGATGCAAAGGGGAAAGTTGTATTAGCTCAACGAGGTAGTGCTTCTTTAAGCCAACTTATCAGTACAGCTAAAGCACATGGAGCAATCGGTGCTGTATTATATGACACACCAGTTCCTAACGGTGATGTGTACCTTGGAGAAGGTTTCGGATATATTCCGTCATTTTTAATTAGTAACGCTCAAGGAAAAGCTTTAGCTGCTCAAATAGGAGGATTGGCTACTGCTGGTGGTTCTATGGACTTTACTTTTAGTAATATGAAGCAAGTAGTCACAACTGGTGATAAATTAGCGTCATTCAGTTCACGTGGTCCATCTCGAGTGTTATATGATATTAAGCCTGAAGTAACAGCACCAGGTGTATCTGTATTCTCTACTGTGCCATCTTACATGCATGGGGCGGATCAAGTCGGTAACTATAATTATGCTTATGACCGCTTATCTGGAACATCAATGGCAACGCCTAACGTTGCAGGGGTAGCAGCTCTAATTAAGCAAGCGCATCCTGATATGACGCCTGCAGATGTTAAAGCAACACTGATGAACACAGCAGATCCACTATCTGATAAATATAGTGTATATGAAGTTGGGGCAGGACGTGTAGACCCATACAATGCTGTTCATGCACAAACGGAGATTCAAGTAAAAGATAAAACTTCAACCATTAAAGATAATTCAACGAATTATGGTGGGACAACTCTAGCAAGTAAGGGAATTAAACAAATTAAAAACATTACCGGTGCAGTTAGCTTTGGAGAACAAGCTGTTGAAGGGAAAGATCTGACAGATTCACGTTCAATGACTTTATTTAATAAATCTTCTGTCGATAAAACATATGACGTAAAGGTTCAGTTCCAGACGTTAGATGCACGTTCTACAGATGATTCTAGGGTAAGCCAAGATGCAGCAGCTAATGGGGTTTCATTAGATGTGAAATCATCTGTAAAAATCAAAAAATACAGCAGTGCAAATATGGATGCAACAATCAACGTACCTAAATCTGCAAAACTAGGAACGTATGAAGGATATATTGTCTATACAAATCAAAACAATCATAATGAAACATATAAAGTTCCATTTGCGATTCATACAGTAAAAGAGGGTATTGAGTATTTAACAACTAATCCTTCACCAGCTTATACAATACCATATGAATCAGGAAGTAATTACACTAGATGGTCACTAGGCGTAGACTTTAAATTAAATTCACATATGCGTTATTTTGAATTCTTCCTTGTGGATCCAAAAACTGACAAAGAAATCGGATTCTTAGGCTCAGCCGATGGAATAGGAGCAGATGAGAATAAGGATTATTATTACCGAGGTGTATTAAACCAAGGCCAATATTATCCATTAACTGGAGATCCAGACAATCCTATTGCGTTTGATTATAAAGAAACGGATCCAGGATTATATACAATTCGAATGGTAGGAACGAATGATAAAGGCGAGAATTTCACAGCAGATGCACCAGTATATTATGGTGTCAAAGAGCCTAAAGTTACGATGAATAACGTGAAAGCTGGAGGTATTTACGAAACAGCTAATCCAACTGACACAAAAGTGACTGTATCAGGAAATGTATTTGATAAAGACATCGATGAGATGAAGGCAGCGGGTATCACTGCTTCTCAAGGCGATAATACTTTTACGTATTATAATCCTACTAATTCAGCAGAAAAAAGCATCCCACTTGATGCACAAGGAAATCTCAACGCGGAAATTCCTTTAAGTACATCAGGTCCAATTGTGAATGCTATTACTGAGTATGATTTCACAGATTATAGCAAATCAACTGTTCGAAATTATGATAGTGTGATAGATGCTTATTTTGTAAGACAAGGAACGGCTTATACAACGGCAATTGCTGATAAACAACGTGTAAACATGGGTGATTCTACGACTGTAACGTTCTCATCAAAAAATGTGAAAACAAATGTAAAGAAAGCAACGTTCAGCTTTACTTATCCAAATCAATACATTGATGCAATAAATGTTCAACCGAATGCGGCATATAAAGGTAAGCTAGATGTTCAATATACGAGTGTTGATAAAGGTGGCGGAAGAACGTTAATGACGATTACTGCTTCAGCTACTGGAGATCTTGCGAATACTGGTATTGCTGGAGATGCCTCATTAGTAGACGTAACGTTTAAAGCAAAAGATCTTTACAACAAAGCCCCAATGGCCTTTTACAGTCCAAATGGTGCTAATAGGTTCTTCAGTGCTGTTTACACAAATGTGGACAATAGTACAGTAACGACACAAGGTATTCAACCATATTTCTATGTTACACCGACATACTCACTTATGAGAGGCGGAGTTCAGGCAGAAGGATTAATGAAATTTAATGGTTTAGAGCCTGAAATGAAACAACTTGACTACAATAAAGCGGGTACAAAAATTAGCGTCAAAGATTCAAAAGGTAAAGAATATGGTGTAACGGATCAGCTAGGATACTCTGGTACATCACCATTCGCGTTCAGAACGAGATTACCATTAACTGATGACACATTTACACAAAAAATTGATGTGCCTGGACACTTTACATTTACGAAAGATTTTACAATAGGCTATAAAGAAGATGGAAAAGTGACAGCTGGATCGAAACCAGTTAATTATGAATATATTCCTGGTGGAGATATGAATAAAGATAATGTCATTGACGTAAATGACGCGTTATACATCCAAACGTATTGGGGTACAAATAAGCGTGATGCGGACATTAACTATGATGGTGTAGTTGACGCAAAAGATATGCAATATGTTATCAATAACTATATGATGCAAAATCCTTGGAATGATAATTCGCCAAAACCAGTTAAGAAATATAAAGGTAAAACATTAGATGATGTGTTAGAAGCACTTGGTCTAAATTAATCTATAAAATAACAGAAAATCGGTAATCTCAAGTGAGGTTACCGATTCTTTTTATTCATTCCTCTATATCAACAGGCAATTTAATCTGATCTTTGTACAAATCAAAATACAATTGACCATTCGTTCCACGAACACAATATGAAACATCAGCTAATTTCAAACCTCGTCGCTCAATTTCAGTAACGATCCAATCTTTTGTTAAGTGGTTTTGAGTGATGTTTTTATCAACCATTTGACCATCCATAATGAGTTCAATAGGGAAATTTGATTGCGAAGGACTAGAAATTCCCAAATCTTCTCTAGTTACAAAACGATATAATGGTTTCTTTAATATAGATAAATGTCCATCAGGTTCAAAAATAGCGAATTCTACCTCATCTATATCAAATATATCTCTCCTTCTCAGTGCTTGATTGAATGAATCCATTGAAATTCTTAATTTTTCTATGTTTTTTTCAAGGATCTTACCATCTTGTATAACAACAGTAGGCTCTCCATTGAATATTGCTCTAGCTTTTTTATTCTTTAATGAAACCAAAGTAGCAAGGAATAAAAACGTGCAAAGAATGATTAATGCAGTTAGATAGTTACTGAATCTTATTGAAGTATTAAACGTTAAATTACCTGCAATAGAACCTATTGTAATAGAAGTAATATAATCATGATAAGTCATCTTTGAAATGGTTTGTTTTCCTAGTATGTGGGTAATACAAATAAGTAAAATAAATGCTGAAAAAGTTCGAACTATGACGTCAATTGTTCCAATCATTACCTTCACCTTTAACTTTTTTCTTATTTTATTTTTTCTTAAAAGAAATAGATAATACGTAAAAGTAGATTCTTTTGTAAGGAACAATTAAATTTCCATTCCAATTTAAATATGAAAAACCTACACACTTATGCAGGTTTTAATAGTTTTGATTACTATTCATAATATGGTACATGGAAGTAAGGTTAGAGAACTATTTAATAAACCGGATGCTGGCTTTGACAAGGTGGAAATCCATTAATATCTTGAATCATATTGAAATCGTACTGTTTTAGAGCAAATTGTGATTGATACATATATTCAATAATTAGAACCTTTGAACCAGATACACCACACAATACTCCTGATGTACCTTGCCCATTTGCTAAAGAAACTCCTACTGGTTGACCTACTAAATATCTTATTTATTGACTCCAAGGCATTTTGATCACTCCTTTCAAATAAGTATATTTGATTGGAAAAGGAATGGTGCCTTATTCCATGGCGGTAAGGCAAATTATGTTTAGGTTAGCTTTTTCGGGAGGAACCCTTCAGTTTAGGAAAATTTAAAATTTATAGTTTCTTTCAAACTTCAAATCAAATCAACCTTCAATATAATGTAAATATCGACAGAAAGAGGTCTATTTAGATAGTAAAAAACCAAATCCCTCAAAGATTTGGTCTAGTTAGTTTTCACTCTATATTAGCTTGCATATATTTGATAAAGTTTTTTGAAACTTGAGTAAGGGGCTTGCTTGCAAGAGAAACAGACCAAAATTCATCACTTATAAAAGTTGGAGTTTTTAAAGGGATGGTCCTAATTTTTCCTGATAAAGTATCAGGATGGTTTTTAAACGTTAGATCACGGACCAGAGTAATCCCTAAATTATTTTTTACGGCATCTCTAATACTATCGGTATTATTTGTAACGAATAAGATTTTCATATTGTCAAAAATATTGCGACTGTGTTCTATTAAAGAATTACTGTTATATAGAACAAAATTTTCATGAATCAAGTCTTCTGGCGTAACTTCTTGAAGCTTATTTAAGGGAGATTTGTCGCCGACGAGTACGCAGTATTTTGTTGTAGTCATCAGTTCGTATCGTAAATCTTTGTTTTCATTTAGTCTTTTTTCATTTGAAAATAAAAAAGCAATATCAGGTTGAACAGTTGGAATTAGGTCTAGAATCTGTGCAGGATCATATTCATAAACTTGCACATCAATTATTGGAAAATCTTTTTTGAAGTTTATGATTGAGTCATTAATCATGTATATTAATCCGGGAACAGTTGCAATTTTTATTTGAGTTTGAAGAGCATTCTTTTGAATTGAAATCTTATCCTCTAAAACTTCAAATTCATTTAAGACTTTTTGTGCCTGTTTAATGACTTCTTTTCCAGCTTCAGTAGGTACTGTTTTCATCTTTAAGCGGAAGAATAGTTTTAAATCTAATTTCTTTTCTAATTCCTTCAGAGCCTGGCTTACAGCTGAGGCAGATATATGTAAGTTTTTAGCTGCTTTTGTAATAGATTCCTCTTTCGATATTTCTACTATATATTTTAAATGCTCGATATTCATTTTGTACCTCCTTTAATACTGTATGTTTTTAAATATATTAAATTATTAAATAGTATTTTAGTACTGGAAATATTGACCATTGGCCTAAAAGGGAATTTGTTATTTTGATATATTTTCTTAAGAAGTGTGTAATTAAGTATTCCTTAATAGGTAATAAATAAAAACGCGTTTTACAAGATAAAAATAAATAACTAAAATATAGTGTATACAATATAAGAAAGAGATTGGTTGTTATTTTCTGAAATTTTTGAATAATGATATATAATTTGAAAGTGATAGTTCTATAGTCAAATCAATAAGAGAAATGCGCTTAATTTATATTCTATAATAATATTTTTGCGTTATTATTGGTATTCAAAATTGCAGTGTAATAATAACTGTGTCCAATCCACTTAATTAAGGTCAATTTTAAGTATAAACTACAAAATCATAACCTCGTGTAGTTAGACAGCATCTTAGTACTTCAATATACTTCATTCCAGTTAACAATCATTAGATGCTGTAAGCCATAGATAAAGTGGTTTATGGCGTTTTTGCTTTTCATATAGAGATAAAATTTTAAAAATTAGGTGGGGGTGCAACATGAATGATTTTCTACTTTACGAGTTTAACAAGCTGATGAAGGTAAATAAATGGAATCTTAAAGAGCTAGCAAGAAAAGCAGATATCCATTATAGCGATATGAGTAGAATCTTTAATAATAAAAAACCACTATCATTGCATTACTTGGATGCAATAACTGAGGCTTTTCAACTCCCTAAAGGATTCTTTTACAAAGGATATGTGAAACTATGTTTTAATGAGAGAAATTTATTAGATAAAAGGAGAAGTGATGCCTTTATTTATGAATGTGCCAAAAATGGTTTTAGGACTGAATTAAACTTTATTTTATCAGTCATGATTGAGGAAAAATTAAAAGCAATCCGTTCTAGATACTTTCAAAATTTATTCCAAATTGCAGAGCAGTTGTTTTTAGAAGGAAAAGAAAAAGAGTCATTACCTCTGTACGAAATAATTATTGAGCACATGCCCAATTCAGGAACTGAAGAAGTAGCAATTAGTTATTTCCGAAAATTTTATATGACCCGTCTAACGAGTGAAGGAAGTTTAGTATTAGTTCGTATTATCGAGTATATTTCCTATATGCCATCCAAATTTCAGGAATTAACAATCTTATGGATTACAGCTACTTACTATATGTTAAAAGATTGGAATGAGGTTTTACATTACGCTAAACGATTAGAAAGAATGGCTAAAACGAAAGACCATGTAGGACGTGCATTAATGTATCAGGCATTCGCACTAACAAGATTAGGTGGCAAATTGGAAGATGTTTTAAACTTGATTGAAAAATATGAAAAGATTAATGCGTATTATGCGGATATTGCTGTTGGAAATCGGTTTGTCGCGCACATAGATTTTGGAAATCTACATGTTATTGATTCATATTTTGATTGGCTTTTAAAACGCGATGATTTTTATGTAGGAATCCCAAGAGTTATTGAAAGCTATGTAAAATTAGGTAGACTAGAAGATGCTGAAAACTTTATTGAAAAGTATGAAGAGCAAATCGTTGAAATGGGCAACTCAACTGATCTATTTAAACAGCATCTTTATTTAGATTACTGTTATTCACTAGGATTGTTAAAATGTGAAGAAGATAAAATAAACGAAGGTCTTGATGAAATATTAAACGTGGCGTTAAAAGTCAAAAATTCGGAGAGTCATGAGAGATTCCAAAAATGTTTATTAGCAATCTGGCATTATCGAGATTTTTTGAGTGAAGAATTAGAAGAAAAATATATTCGAGTTTTAAGTTAAATTAGTAATCTCTTTAATTGGCCTCGGTACTAGATGCTCCACGTGAGCTTATGTTTGAAGATTGGACGAAAGAGGAGCACTTATCAAAGTAGTGGAGACCTAATGGATTTACATCGACTTTTCAAACGTTTGAGATGAAACCCTGAGGTACTTGGGAGTTTATCATGCACGGCCCTGATGGCGTTGATTTTCCAAACACTAATCTTATTGTGGAAGTCGTTCAACTGGAGAGAATCGTCTTCAAACATGATGTATTTCCACATTTTCTAGCGACAGCAATCTTTGAGGAGCTTGATGGTAAGACGAAACTCACATATAGTTCACATTTTGAAGAAAATGTTACTGTATTTGATAAGGTAAAAACATATGCCATTCCAGGTGCTGAACAGACAATGGAATGCCTTGAGAAGCATCTGGTAAGTATGTCTTAATATTACCTGTGAACGATTGATTGTTTTGATATTTACTTTGTTAGAAAATGACCTAAATGAAGAATAAAAAGTAATAGGAGGCGACCATAAACTGTCGCTTTTTTTGTGTTTATCATTAATACCATTAACAATAGTAAAATCGCTAATAAGTGTTTAAAAAACGAATTGATCTCTATAGAGAGTTATTCTGTTTTTTAATAAATGTTTACAGATCGCGTAGCAAGGACCATATCCAACTACTGTTATCCAAATTGAAGAAGGTTTTTTACCATATATAACGAACTCCCAATAATAACCTTTATAAAGATTGGGTGGTAATCATAATAAAGCAAAATGAAATTTCTAGTAGCGACCAAATTAAAAGTTGTATAATCGAGCAACTTCAGAAAGCCGGTTGCGTTTTTGCAGAAGAAGAGGCGCAGATTCTTATTTCTGAAGCGGATACTTTGGAAGAACTTTTAACAATGGTAAAGCTTCGAGTAACTGGCTCACCATTAGAATATATCCTAGGTTGGGCAGAGTTTTATGGTAATAGGATTGCAGTAGTCCCAGGTGTCTTTGTTCCTCGCCGTCGAACAGAGTTTCTTGCTCAAAAGGCGATTGACTTAGCTATACCTGGTGTCAAAGTGGTCGATCTATGTTGTGGTTCTGGTGCAGTAGGTGTAGCGATTTCCAAGGCAGTGGGGTTGGTTACGTTGTATGCCGTCGATATTGATCCTACTGCAGTCCAGTGTGCCAAGTGCAATGTTTCTAGACTTGGGGGCCTTGTATATGAAGGTGATCTTTATAATCCATTGCCAACTCAATTACTCGGGAATGTTGATATTATAGTGGCGAACGCACCATATGTTCCAACTGAGGCAATAAAGTCTCTCCCTCAGGAGGCACGTCTTTATGAGCCAAAAGTGGCACTTGATGGTGGTAAGGATGGAAATGATATTCATCGGAAAGTGGCAGAGAATGCTTATTTTTGGTTAGCTTCAGGCGGGCGTTTATTAATAGAGACGAGCAAAATTCAGGCTTCTCAAACAGTTGAAATCTTTACTCAATGTGGACTAATAGCTGAGCTAGCACACAATAATGAATTAGACGCTACAGTCGTAATTGGTACAAAACCGCCATTATAGAATTAATTTTAAAAAAAACAACCAGTGAAGCCCCGTTATGGGTTACTCTGGTTGTTTTTAGTAGCCAAATTTATTTTTTGTTCGACTTTTTTGCTAAATTCTGTAGTTCACTTTGAGGCTCAGTTGAAAATTCAACGTCTTTTCCGTATCCTTGTGGATTAACACTTGGAGCTTTTTGTCCTCTTCCAGATGATTTTTTACTCATGTGCTTCACCTCCAAGGATAGTGTTTCCGAAGACAGTAGATTTATGAGCTAGTACATTCTATATAGAAAGATTTTTCTCTTTTTCTAAGTTAGATGATGTTCTATTTTGAGATAATATGGGGTCTAAAAACTTTTTTGTAAGTGGCATAAAGTAATTAAGTATTAACCCACCAAAACAAACGGTTAGTATCGTTCCAATGCCGATTGGTCCATTTGAAATTAATGCAGCTATTAAGAAAATGAGATAAATGACTGTTTTCGAAAAAAAGATATTTGTTCTAGTTAATTCCTGTAGGATTAAAGTTAATCGGTCCACTGGAATTGGTGCAAAGTTGGTGTGTAAATAGGTTGCAGTTCCGAGTCCCGAAATAACTAATCCGATGCTATAACAAGCTACTTTGCTATACCAAATTTCAGGTGTTACGAAATTGTGTAATAAATAAAGCCACATATCAATACCGATACCCGTAATAAAGGCAGTTACTAATCCTAAAAATTCTGGTCTTTGTCTTTTTATAAAAGAATTTATACATATTAGTAGTAAAGCAATGATTATTTCCCAACTACCTACAGTCAGCCCCACATTTTTGGATAACCCTACTAGAAGCGCATCAAAAGGTGAAGTTCCAAGGTTAGATTGTATATTGATTGAAATACCCAAGGTTAATATTAAAATTCCTAATACGTAAAAAACATATTTCACTTTAATTAATCGCTTTATCATTAGTTATTTCTTTTAGCATTAGAATATGAGGGATCCCGTCTTCTATAAAGACATCAGAGGAAGTTCGATAACCAAGTTTTTTATAAAAACCTTCTGCATGTGTTTGACCATGCAATTTTACTTTCGAAGCTCCTTGTTCTTCCGCGATTTCTTCTAAAGCTTTAATAATGTTTTTGCCAAGACCGAATTTTCGGAAAGACTCCAGGATACAGATTCTTTCCAATTTACCTACTCCATCAACAAACCTAATTCTTCCCGTTCCGACTGGTTGTTCATTGTAATGAATTAATATGTGTTTGCAATCTCCATTTAATTTATCGTATTGATCAAATTCATCTTCTAGAGGTACACCTTGTTCTTTCACAAATATATCTTTCCTTATTGCAAATGCTATTTTTAGCTCGTCTTCATTCATTACTTTTTTTGTATTCATCATTTTTATCAGTCCCTTTTCATTAAAATTTTTTGTTGTTTTATTGCAAATGCAACATAAATAAGTTAAATTCAATATATATCATTTTTATTGCATTTACAACAAAATTAAAACTAAGGAGTTCATTATGAAGGAAATTCTTCGTGAAATTGGAATGATCGCAAGGGCTCTAGATTCAATCAGTAATATTGAATTTAAAGAGCATGACCTCACAAAAGGGCAGTATTTATATCTAGTGCGAATAGTTGAAAATCCAGGAATCATTCAAGAAAAATTGGCTGAGATGATAAAAGTAGATCGAACTACAGCAGCACGTGCTATAAAAAAACTTGAAATGAATGGATTTATTGAAAAGAAAGAGGATAAAGAGAACAAAAAAATAAAAAAACTCTTTGCAACTGAAAAAGGGGAAAATGTTTATCCATTTATAAAAAGAGAAAACGATTATTCTAATATCGTTGCACTAGAGGGGTTGTCCGAAATAGAAGTTGAAACCATTTTTAATCTCCTTCAAAAGGTAAGAAAAAATGTAGAAATAGACTGGGAATATGTAAAAAAGGGAAACAAGAGAAATTA
Organism: Gottfriedia sp. NPDC057991; assembly: GCF_042886615.1. Lineage (NCBI taxonomy): Bacteria > Bacillati > Bacillota > Bacilli > Caryophanales > Bacillaceae > Gottfriedia > Gottfriedia sp. NPDC057991. Next base: position 458,991 of record NZ_JBHVQN010000005.1, on the reverse strand, counting down.
TTGATTAGATAAGAGGAGAGACGTATTTATATGACGATCAATATAACAAAATGCAGCTCTAAGGATTCGCACAAACTTCAACAAATCGGTTATGAAACGTTTAATGAGACATTTAAGCATCAAAATACACTAGAAAATATGAATGCCTATTTAGAAAGAGCGTTTAATTTAAATCAAATAGAAGAAGAATTGTTAAATCAGTCTTCGCAATTCTTTTTCATTTATTTTAATCAAACCGTCGCTGGATATTTAAAGATTAATACAGATGATGCCCAATCTGAAGAAATGGGTGATGAATCACTTGAAATTGAGAGGATTTATATAAAGAAAGAATTTCAAAAACACGGGCTTGGTAAAGTTCTGTTTAATAAAGCCATAGAAATTGCGGAGGAACTTAATAAAAAGAAAATCTGGCTAGGCGTATGGGAAAAAAACGAAAATGCAATCGCATTTTATAAAAAAATGGGATTTGATCACACTGGGTCACACTCATTTTATATGGGTGATGAAGAACAAATAGACTTTATCATGACTAAAACACTTGTATAATATGTTTATTTGTTATTGTTCACATTAAAATAATCTCTCATCTAAAGATTAAAGGTAAAGACACAAAGGAGAGAACGATGGAAATTCCGATTAGACAAGTAAATAAGGAAGATGTTTGGGAACTAAGACATAAAGTTATGTGGGCAGATCAGCCTTTTGATTATATAAAATTGAAAGATGATGATTTAGGGGTTCATTATGGCCTTTTTAAAGGATTTACTTTAATTTCAGTCATTTCTATTTTTATAACGAACGGAGAATGTCAGTTCCGTAAATTTGCAACTCTTCAACAAGAACAAGGTAAAGGGTATGGGAGTATGCTTTTAGATTACGTTATAAAGGAAGTTCAGAATAATGGCGTGAAGAAAATTTGGTGTAATGCTAGGAAGAATAAAGTGAATTTTTATAAAAAATTTGGTTTGGAAGAAACCAATACCAGTTTTATAAAAGATGGTAAAGACTACGTTATTATGAGAAATATTTATAGTAGATAAGTCTAATATTTGTAAAAAAGTTGACAATGATACTGATAATCATTATCATTTATTGTATGATAACTTTCAATACAAATAACCCCGGTATTGATAAATAGTGTCATAAAACCTTATGTATAATTCCCCACCCCTTTTTATCCAGAAAAAAGCTTGATTAGTCACCAAGCTTTTTTTGGTATATATTTGGTGTCCTTTAAGGGGGAATGAAAAGAGCGTTCAATTTGGATAGTTAATCTAAATTTGTAAAGAATAAAATTATCATAATTCAATAATAAAATGGAGTAAGTAAACCACTTGAAAACTTTAATATTTTGTTCAATTATTTTTTTTCCTATTATTATGAATGGATTAACTAGATTTAATCGAATATTTAACACAATCTTTAATTTGATCGCCATCATTTCTTATGTAGTTTTTGGGGGTATTTCAGCAATATCAATTTATGAGATTATAAAACATGATGTTGTTTTTATGACAAGTATTCATGCTGTATTTCTTAATATTTATTTTTTAATTTCTGGCTCTTACTTAGGGATATACGGCCTATATCTATTGATTAATCTGATGTTGAAACAGCTTAATCAAACTAATAAGTAATTTACAAAGATTGGTCCAATGAAAAACACCACAACGCATCTTTTCCGGTATTTCATGCATTGTGGTGCTTTTATTATGTTTATTTTTCTATTTGCATTTCTTGTTTTGAATCATACTGTTTTTTTGAAAGTTCACCTGGCCAATATGCAAATCTACCTAATACTGAAGTAATTGCTGGAACTAAAAGTGGACGAACGATGAATGTATCAATTAATACTCCAACACAAGTAACAATACCAAATTGTACTAATACTTGAATTGGTAGTGTTGCTAACACTAGGAATGTACCGGCCAAGATTAATCCAGCAGATGAAATAACAGCCCCAGTTTTTGCGACTCCATTTGAAATTGCTTCGCGATGAGTTTGTTTCTTTTTATTTTTCCATATTTCGGAAACCATGAATATATTATAATCTTCACCCAATGCTACTAAAAATACAAAGGAATATAAAGGAATCGAACCTTGTATCGCGCTAGCCCCAAATCCGTAGTGAAGAATTAGCCAGCCAGCACCTAATGCTGAAAGATAAGATAATATGACGGTTAGAATTAAGTAAATCATAGCTGTAAATGAACGTAAATAAGATAACAGTAATAATGCAATTAAGCCAATCATTACCGGAATGATAATGGATTCATCACGCTCAGTTATATTTTTTGTATCTAAATTCGTAACTGTTTCTCCACCAATCCAGTAATGCTTATTTATTTTTTGAATATCATATTCGTTTAATAGTTTCTTTATTTTCTTTTCTAGTTGAGGTATTCGCTCTAATCCTTTAATAGAATATGGATTATCGAGTAAAGAAACTTCATATAATTGTAATTTTTTATTATCCTTACCTGTAATAGGATCAGACACATCTTTTACGAAGGAAAGTGATTCTAATTCTTTTTTTACAGGAATATTTTTATTTTCTGTATCGATTATTACTTTAACAGGAGCTAATAAACCTGATGAATAATGGTCAGATATTAAATCAAAACCTTCTCTTGAAGGCATATCTTTAGGAAATGATTGAAGTAAATCGTATGTGTATTGTACTCGAGGTACAAATAGAGCTAGACCTCCTAAGAGTATGATAGAGACAAAAATAATCGTCCAAGGTTTATGAGTAACTAGTTTTCCTATTTTTTGATTAAATGTTACTTTGATTTTTGTTTTCTTAATTGATTTTCCTTTTTTCTTAGCTCTTAATGCTTCCATTTCTTCTGTTCTTGGGATAAAAGGAAAAAATGAAACTCTACCAAAAATAGAAAGTAAGGCAGGTAGGATTGTGATCGCAGCAATACCCATAATAAGAACTGCCAAACTAAATGGTACTGCGAACCGATGGAAAGCACCATATTGAGCTAATAAGAGTGTACCTAATCCAATAACGACCGTTAAAGCACTCATCGAAATGGCCCCACTAGATTCTTTGATCGCGAGCTGAAGTGCTTTATATTTGTTTTCTTCAAAAAGTAGATATTCACGATATCTAGATATTAAAAATAAACAATAATCAGTACCTGCACCAAATAATAAAACGGTCATAATCGAAACAGCTTGAGAATCTACCGTAATAATACCTTTATCGCCTAAGAAACCTAATAATGGGTTTACGATTCCATACGCGAAACCAACGACTATTAACGGGACAATTGCCATAATTGGCGAACGATATAGAAGGATTAAGAAAACTAATACAAGTGATACAGTTGATAATAAAAGTTTAACATCGGCTTGTGAAAATAAACTTACAGCGTCTGTTTGAATACCAACCGGGCCAGAAAAGCGGACTTTTAGACCAGATTCTGTTAATTTTCGTTTTACTGGGTCATCACCAGTATTATTTTTAATTTGTTTTTCTAGTATGTTGATATTTTTTTGTAGTACTTTATCATCTGCTTTTTTGTCAAAAAGAACAGCCGTAATAATTGTTGTACCATCCTCTGAAGAACTTCGTTTAATTGCCTGGATAGGCATTAAATCATATGACGGTGATGTTAGTTGATTTTTTAATGGATTGTTTCGAAGTTCTTTATAAACAGTTTGAATGACTTTGTAGTCGTCTTCATTTAGTCCGTCTTTACGGTTCCAAACAATTAATAAAGGGTTTCCAGAATCAGTTGGAAATTCTTTTTTTATTAACTGATCCGCTTTTTGTGACATGGATTGCTTAGGTAAGTTATCTGCAGTATTGTTTTCTACTTCGTTTACAGATGGAAAAGTAAACGATAATACAACCGTTAATAAAACCCACACCAACAATGTTATCCATCTTGACCGTTTACTACTCACAAATTTGCCCCAAGAATGAAAGGGGTGATGTTTCATATGGAATTCACCTCACGTAAAATTTATTATCTTAATTATATATACTGGTCAGTTAATTATTCAAGAACTTTTATTATGCTATAATGAAGGGGAATTAAAAGGTTAGGAGAGATGCATATTGGAACAAATTAAACGGCCTCTTGGAAGACCACCGCAGGATTCAAAAAAAAAGCCTACAAAAACAACAATCGTTGAAAATGCTATCCAATTGTTTCTTCAAAACGGATATCAATTAGTTTCAATGGATGACGTAGCTAAGAAGTGTGGTGTGACCAAAGCAACGGTTTATTATTATTATCCAACAAAAGCAGATCTCTTTACGGATGCAATGGTTCAAATGATGCTTCGAATAAGTGATCGTATTGCTGAGATATTATCTACGGATAGATCATTAAAAGAAAATCTCAACGAAATGGTTAAAATCCATTTAAGAGCAACTTTTGAAATTGATTTAAAAGCTTTTACGAAAGAAGCGAAAGTCTCTTTATCTGATGAGCAATTACAACAGATGAATAACGCGGAAGAAATGATGTATAACGTGATCGAAAAAGCAATGACAACGGCAATAGAGAATGGAGAAATACCTAAAGGTAATTCAAAATTCTATACCCAATTGTTCTTTGCAATTCTATCGATTGGAAATTATAAGGATACAGATCAAAATTCAATTTTTTCTACAATAGATGAAATGGCAGCACAAATCATAGATTTCTTTTGGAATGGAATAATGGGTAAAAAATAAAAGAAGATTTACTTTTTGAGTAGATCTTCTTTTTTGCGTGTTAAATAAAACATGAAACATTTAAGATGATGAAAAATAACTTAGACTTACTCATAAAGTTTCATGAGTAAGTTCAAAAGGAAGAAGAAGAAAAAACCTTACTCATAACGTGTTCATGAGTAAGTAAAAGAGCAAGGGAATGAAAAATTTTCCTCATAAAAGGTTCATGAGGAAATGTTTTAGAATAGGAAGTTCGGTGTATTTTTACAGTAATCTTTTAATGTCCTTAAAGATAAGCAGGAATTTAACAGAACAAGTTGAATTAAGTACTACAACTGGTAAATAATACAAAAAAAACACATTGTGTACGTATAAATTCAGCTTTATTTTTAAAATAATTTTCTACTAGGCTTTCACTTTGATTCCTTAAAAAAAGTTTAAAAGCAAGGCTTAGGATGAAACGAATTATATACCTAAATCTGCTGTCCAAAAATTTAAACTTTGAGGTGTCAACATTGAAGGATATTTTACTAATCTTATTATTGCAATTGATTTATGTACCTATTTTAACATTAAGAACTATTTTTCTAGTTAAAGGGCTGAGTATGGCTGCTGCGTTTTTCGGCTTTGTAGAAGCAATTATTTACGTATTTGGATTATCGCTTGTTTTTTCCGGAGATCAAAGTACTGTATCAATGGTTGTTTATGCTGTCGGATTTGGGATAGGTATTCTAATTGGCAGTTACGTAGAAAACCGCTTAGCAATTGGCTACACGACACTAGTAGTTAATTTGACGAACAAAAATAAACTACTAATTAATCGACTTCGCGAGGAAGGATTCGGAGTGACAGTGTTCCAAGGCGAAGGAAGGGACAGCGAGCGATATCATTTAGATATATTGACAAAACGTAATAGAGAACCTGAACTAATGGATCTTATTGAGCAGTATGAACCAAGTGCCTTTATTATTTCATATGAAGCGAGAAGATTTAAAGGTGGATTTTTATTAAACGCAATGAAGAAAGCAAAACATAAGAAATCGAACGTATTTTAGACACTAAATAGTAATAAAAAAAATCAGAGAAACTGGTGTATAGTTTCTCTGATTTTTTTATTTAATGATTTAAAGGATGAATTGGCTGTCAATTAAGAATGTTATCTATTTAAACTAAAATAAATGTTACGAAAGATAGAAGAATGGATGTAATGATTATGGCGATTAGAGGGCGTAATGATTTTGTACGTAATTCTTTTAGGTTAATATTTAATCCTAAGCCAGTCATAGACATTGTTAAGATAAATGATGTAAAAGCAGCAATGTCTGACATGAAATTTTTAGATACTGGAACTTCTTTTCCAAGGACATAACTCCCTACAAAACTCATAATTACAAATCCAATTAAAAACCATGGAAACTCCAATTTTGCTTCTCCATCTAATTTTCCTTTCTTTTTCATCCAGAATAAAAGGATAAAACAAACCGGAATTAGTAGAAAAACACGAGAAAGTTTGGCAAGCAATGCATGAGCGAGAGCATCTTGACCTGCAGGTGCAGCTGCTAAAGCAACATGAGCAATCTCGTGAAGACTTATTCCAGCCCAAGCTCCATATTCAGTTGGACTAATCGGTAATAAAGGATAGATTAGAGTATAAATGATGGAAAAAATTGTGCCAACTAATGCAATGATACCGACGGCCATAGCTGTGTCTTCATCTTTAGATTTAATGATTGGAGATACTGCAGCGATTGCAGCGGCGCCACAAATGCCTGTTCCAATACTTAATAATAAGGACAGATTAAAGTCTGCTTTAAGCCATTTTGCTATAAGCAAAAGAACAACAATCGAAAATATAATGGTTCCAGCCCCTTTTAGTAATAAAGGCAAACCATCATTAAAAATGACAATGATATTTAGTTTTAATCCGTACAGTATGATGGCAAATCTTAAAAGTCTTTTTGAAGAAAATTGAATTCCTGCGCGCAATTTTTCAGGATAACCAAAAAATTGTCTATACACTAAAGCAAGTAAAATGGCACATGCAAGTGGTCCAACGTGATCGAACCCTGGTAACTTTGCCATCAGAAAACCTAAAACAGCTATGATGAATGTAAAAGCTAATCCGTAGATCATCGATACATTTAACAGTTTAGTTGGCTTTTTTTGTTGCTCTGGTTTTGAATTAATTATTGCCTTTTGTTCCATCTTGTCCATCTCCTCGTGGCGTTCTATATTATTATCGTATCGAATCATTTATCATAAGGAAAATAAATTATTATTATAGTTATGATAAGTAAATACGATAGTTAGAAGAAAAGGATATAAATTGAACAGAGCTTTTTTAAGTATGGACTTTGTTTTTTTATTTTGAAAGAAGTGAAGGTGGGTGGGTTATATTGAATCTTGATGATAATAACATTGTAAGTGCAGCATGGTTGATTGGTTTAGCAATACTATGTTAAGTCGAACAGGGATTTTCAATTCGTAGAAGCTGTATAATCTATTTAAAAGAAATGGTAAGCAAATTCAACGACGAATTGCTTACCATTTTAGTTTATAATCAAGATTCGTTTTTTAATTATCTTAATGAAGATAATCAAATGTATTTTTTGCTAATAATAAGAAGGTTACTGTAATAAAAAGGACGCGAACGTAGCCGCTACCTTTCTTAATCGCAAATTTTGATCCACAAATGGCACCAGCTATTTGTGCAAATCCCATAGCTAATCCATATGCATAATGAATTTGTCCTAAATACATAAACATTAATAATGCAGCTATATTACTTCCAAAATTTAAAAACTTTGCATTCCCTGCCGCCTTTAAAAAATCAAATCCCATCATTAAAAAAGCGAATATTAAGAATGAACCTGTTCCAGGACCAATAAATCCATCGTAAAAACCAATTCCAAAAATTAAAAGCATAAATAGAATAATACGAGTGGCTGACAGCTTTTTATTAGAAGTAGTATCTCCCCAGTTTTTCTTAAAAATTGTATAAACTGCAACAGCAGCAAGCATCACGAGCATAAGAGGCTTAAGAATAGTAGGGTCAATTAAATGAACTGTCCAAGCTCCCAAAATCGAACCAATAAAGGTGAGTGGGAATAACTTATAGACAGATTTCAAATCAAGCTTTCCAGAACGATAGAACATGATTGTGCTCGTTAAAGAGCCGATTGACCCAGCTAATTTGTTCGTTGCGACAGCAGCTGCTGGAGATAGACCAGTAAATAATAATACTGGTAAAGTGATTAGCCCACCGCCTCCAACTACAGAATCTATAAAAGCAGCTAAAAATCCAAATACAATTAAAGTTAATAATAATGACGGATCAATATGGAATATCATCGAATCTACCTTTCTTTTATTTACTAATTTGATAGTAGTTAAAATAGGAAACAATGTAAATCATTAATTTAGTAATATAAGAATATTTTTATAATAACCACAATAAAAAGCAATAATGACAATATTTTCATTCGCTTGATTACTTACTGCAGAAATAATCATGAGTTTTTAGTTTTGCTTGTACCACTTCCTAAAATTTTGCATATATTGAAATGTGATAATTTAATGAGGGGGTGTGTATGGATTGAATTTCGAACAATCAAATACTACTACTGAAATAAGACAAGCTAAAGAAAAATACTTTGAAAAAAACATCAATCGTTTAACGCAAGAAATTGTTACAAAGATCGAAATGAAGATGGCACTTGAAGAACTAAAAGTTAAACGTATTATCCGATTTGATGGTCTAGAAAATGATGAAGTTATTAAACAAGTACAAAATGATTTAACAAAAATATTGGAAGATGCAATTAAAGATATTCAATTAAAAATGAATGAAATTGAGCTTTATTTTAATTCATTAGATGAAATAAAAGGCAATTCAACAAGGAAAAACGATTTCAATAAATAAAAAAGAGTGAGAAACACTAGGTTTCTTCACTCTATTTTTTTTTGACAATGTTTGAGGTGGATTCATTGTGGGAAATTACTTATTTATTGTTAATGTTGATATTAATAATAATTTGTTTATCACAATGAGATGATGATTGACCAGTTTGTATAGCACGTAATATTTTAGCAATTACATCTGTGCAGCAATCACATTTCCTGTGTTCACAGCTGTCACACTCATGTTCTTCACAGCAGTCACATTCATGGTCTTCGCAGCAGTCACATTCATGGTCTTCATAGCAATCACATTCATGATCTTCACAGCAATCGCATTCATGGTCTTCACAACAGTCACATTCATGGTCTTCACAGCAATCACATTTGTGCCCGTCGGAATGTTTTCGATTTTTCTTATCTGTTTTGCAAAAACAATCAATATTAATATTCACCTTAATACAGCAATCACATTTCTTGTGCTCATGACAATCC